>NZ_JNYJ01000004.1 GCF_000716715.1 Dactylosporangium aurantiacum
CACACCCTCACCACCAGCACCTGAATGAGGGGACGGCGCTTCGCGCCGCCCCCTCATTCAGCAACCCAACCCCACCACCGAAAACGCAACAGGCTCCATCGCCCCAGCGACCGACCGGGTCGCGTGGTGTCCCTCTCCGCGACGGTCAGAGGAGCTCGACCGAGCCGCGCTCCTTCAGGCTGTCCACGAGCTTCTTCACGTCCTGGGCGCGGGAGCGGGGGCAGACCAGCAGCGCGTCGGGGGTGTCGACGACGATCAGGTCGCTGACACCGACCACGGCGACGAGCCGGCCGGTCTGCGGGACGACCACGACGCGTTCGGCGTCCTGCATGAGCACGCCGGTCTGGGCGGTCGGGTCGAGGTTGACGACCACGTTGCCCGCGGTGTCGGTCTCGAGGAGCTCGCCGAGGGTGTGGAAGTCGCCGACGTCGTTCCAGCCGAACTGGCCGGGGACGGTGCCGACGAGGCCGGCGACGCCGGCGCCCTCCATGACGCCGAAGTCGACGGAGATCTTGGTCAGGTCGGGCCAGATCTCGGCGAGGACCTCTTCGCGGTCGGGGGTGTCCCAGGACTCGGCGATGCGGATGAGGCCGTCGTGCAGGGACGGCTGCTGGCGGGCGAGCTCGTCGAGGAAGACGTCGACCCGCCAGACGAACATGCCGGCGTTCCACAGGTACTCGCCGGACTCGACATACGCCTGGGCGAGGGGCAGCGCGGGCTTCTCCTCGAACGACGCGACCTTGCAGATCTCGCCGGAGCCGGTCGGCTCGCCCACGTGGAGGTAGCCGTAGCCGGTCTCGGGGTGGGTCGGGGTGATGCCGATGGTCATGAGCAGGCCGTCCTCGGCGCCGCGGATGGCCTCGCGCAGCACCTCGGTGAACGCCGGCACGTCGCGGACCAGCTGGTCGGCGGCGAAGGCGCCCATGACGGCGTGCGGGTCGCGCCGAGCGATGATCGCCGCGGCGAGGCCGATGGCGGCGCACGAGTCGCGCGGGGTCGGCTCGACGAGGATGTTGCCCTCGGGGAGGCCGGGGAGCTGCCGGGCCACTGCCGCCGCGTGCGCCACGCCGGTGACCACGAACGTCGACTCCGGCGTCGCGAGGTCGCTCAGGCGCCCGTACGTCGCCTGGAGCAGCGACAACGGCGTGCCGGTGAGCGCGTGGAGAAACTTCGGATGACCGGCTCGCGACAACGGCCAGAGCCGCGTGCCACTGCCTCCTGCTGGGATGACCGCGTAGAACACAGCTTCATCATGCCCAGGCGAGGACGCATTCCAGCAACTCGGTGGTGTCATGTCCATTACCAAAATCGCCTGATGGGATTTCAGAAGGTGACACCGGGCGATCACATGCGCGGGCCGGCCGCTCTGGCCCAGGCGGCGAGGTGCACCTCCGCGCTGGACTCCCAGGTGAACTCCTTGGCGCGGGCGGCGCCGGCCTTGGCCAGGGCGGTGCGGCGCTCGTTGTCGTCGAGCAGCGCGGCCAGGTCGCGGGCGATCTCGTCGGTGCCGGGGCCGGTGTAGGCGACGGCGTCGCCGCCGACCTCGGGCAGCGACAGGCGCGGCGTGGTGAGCACGGGCGCGCCGCAGGCCATGGCCTCCAGGATGGGCAGGCCGAAGCCCTCGCCGAAGGACGGGTACGCCGCGACGACGGCACCGCCGAGGAACCCGGGCAGGTCCGCGTAGCGCAGGTAGCCGGGGCGCAGCAGCCGCAGGTGGCTGGGGACCTCGCTGAGCGCGCCGTCGATCTCGTCGTCGTGGCCCTGGCCGCCGGCGATGACGAGCGCCGGCGGGTCCGGCCGGTCGCGGACGGCGGAGATCCAGCCGCGGATGAGGCTGGGCACGTTCTTGCGGGGCTCCTTGGCGCCGAGGAAGGCGATGTACTCGGTCGTGCCGAGCCCCAGCCGGGCCCGCACGCGGGCCTTCTCGTCCTCGCTCGGGGCGTGGAAGGCGTCGGAGTCGACGCCGTGGTAGGCGACGTCGATGCGGGTCGGGTCGGCGTCCAGCAGGCGGATCAGCTCGTCACGGGTCGCCTTGCTGGGCACGATCACCCGGCTGGCGCGGCGCAGCGACGTCTTGATCGCCGAGCGGAAGAAGGTGCGGCGGGACTTGTCGTAGTGCTCCGGCTCGGTGAAGAAGGTGGCGTCGTGGACGGTGACGGTCACCGGGCAGCCGGCGCGCAGCGGGCACGTGTAGAACGGCGAGTGCAGCACCTGGGCACCCACCTGCTGGGCGAGCATCGGCAGGCCGGTCTGCTCCCAGGCGAGGCGGGCCGGGCGGTGCGCGGCGGCGGCCGGCGCGGCCATGATCCGGGCTCCGGACAGTAACCGTCCGTAACGCTCGGCGTCGGTGCGCTGACAGACCACGGCGAGGTCCGCGTCGAGCGCGGCCAAGGCGCCGAGCAGCCCGTCGACATAACGCCCAACACCGCCTCGGTCGGCTGGGACACTCGTGGCGTCGACTAGCACGCGGGGCGGACGGCCGGGGGTCACTTGGCGTCTCCTTCGAACACTCGCGGACTCGATCACTCACGGACTCGATACGTCAGGCAAAGCCTACGCCCGATCCCCGGGTGATCGATGTCCACGACGCGACTCGCGATCGAGGAAACCGAGGATTCAGCTCAGCGGCATCGGGATGTCGCCCTGTGCGCCGACGTCGTAACCGCCCGCGCCCCGGATGTCGTACCGGCCGTCGCGGAACACCGCCGGGTCGGCCCGGCCGTCGCCGTCGTACTGGGCGACGACGGGACGTGCCGTGGAACCGCCGGCGCCGAACCGGATCGCGGGCTGGCCGTCGATGGTGAACTGCTGGGTGGCCGGGGACCAGGTCGCCGCGTCGACGGTGCCGTTGCCGTCATAGTCGGCGGGGGCGGCGAGCTGGCCGGGCGCGCCGACCTTGAACTCGCGCAGCGCGTAGATCGCCCACAGGCCGGTCGACGGGCGCCAGATGGCGGCCTCGGCCCGGCCGTCGCCGGTGTAGTCGGCGGGGACGGGCACGTCGCCGGGCACGCCGAGCTGCACCTCGCCGACGCCCTTGATGTACCAGACCCCGGTCGCCGGCCGGAAGACGGCCAGCTCAGCGGTGCCGTCGCCGGTGAAGTCGGCGGGGGCGGGCACGTCGCCGGGCAGGCCCCACTGGACGGTGCGGCGGCCCTCGCCGGTCAGCAGCATGCTCCAGTTGCCGGTCGTCGGTGACCAGGTCGCCACGTCGGCCTTGCCGTCGCCGTTGTAGTCGGCGGCGACCGGGATCTCGTTCGGGCCGCTGGTGAAGACCGGTTCGGGCACGCCCTGCAGGCGCACGGTGCCGTCGGTCGGCCGGTACACGGCCAGCAGGGTGCGCACGACCTCGGGTTTCACCAGGTCGCCGAGCAGCGCGGCGGCCCGCTCGCGGACCCAGGGCAGCGCGGCGAGGCCCTTGGCGCCGGGGCACTCGGTCGGGTTGGTCTGCTGGTGCGGGAAGACGCGGGGCACCGTGACGGTGGTGCCGGCCGGGTACCGCGACGTCGACCCGCCCCCGGTGAGGCTGACGGTGCCGCGCGGGTCGATCGCCTGCTGCAGTGAAAGTTTCCACGCGGTGTACTGCGCGGTGGCCTCCTGGACGACCTGCGGCACGTTCACGGTGCGGAAGTCGCCGATCATCGCCACGCCCGCGGTGCCGGTGTTGAACCCGCCCGCCTGGGCGCCGACGACGGGCCGGGACAGCCCTCCGGAGCGGCCCTCCCAGAGCCGGCCGAAGCGGTCGACGAGCACGTTGTAGCCGATGTCGCCCCAGCCGCGGCTGACCGTCTGGTACTGGTAGATCGAGCGGAGGATCTTCGGCACGTCCTCCGGGCGGTAGTCGTTGCCGGTGGCGGTGTGGTGCAGCGCGACGGCCTTCACGTACTGGGCGTACTGCGGCCGCCAGTTCATCTGCTGCTCGTTGGCTCCCCAGGCGGCACGGCGCAGGATGGCCGGCATGAAGGGCCGCAGCCCGACGGGCTGGCTCTCCGTGACGGTGGCCGGCGGGGTCGGTGCGGTGTCGCCGGGGGCGTCGGTGGGGTCGATGAGGTCGGCGGCGATGTCGTGCGGCGCGGGCCCGCCGGTGGTGGTGACGGCCAGCTGCACGCCGTCGGCCCGGCCGGTCCAGACGAGGTCGGCGCCGCCGCGCCGCTGCCCGCCGCCGGGTGCGAGGTCGCGGTCGGCTTCGCCGGTGTCGGCCGTGCGCCAGGCGCTCCAGTCGCCGCCGGGCACGTGGTGGCGCACGGCGACCGTGACGGTGCCGATCCGGCCGGTCTCCCGCCACGTGACGCCGACGGCGCTGAACGGCGCGGTGGGCTGGCGGGTGATCGTGAGGGTGCGGGCCTTCGGGGCGCGCCGGTAACGCTCGGCGGGGCCGACGCCGGACGGGACGCCCCGCTGGGCGGCCACGCCGTCGGCGGGCCGGTCGAAGCTGCCCAGCGCGATCCGGGTCACCTGCGGCGTGACGCCGGTGCCGCCGGGCACCTTCGCCGCGGGGTTGGCCCACTGGATCGGCTCGGTGAGGTTCTCCGGCGGCGGCAGGAACGGGATCCGCGGGTCGGCCGTGGCACCGCCGGTGCTGAGCAGCGCGACGGCGACGCCACCGACGACGACCAGTTTGAGCCGACGGTATCGTCGCATTGCCCATACCCCCATCGCACACACCACAGCGCTACGCCCGATTGGAGATGCTATGGGAGGATTTTCCGGACATAGGGGAAATACAGTTCCTTCACTCTTTGCGGGAATTGTCGGCGGCGACCCGTCACTTCCGCTGCTGACCTTCTACGACGACGCCACCGGCGAGCGGACCGAGCTGTCCGGCGCGACGCTCGGCAACTGGGTCGCCAAGACGGCCAACCTGCTCGTCGACGGCTGCGGGCTGGGCCCCGGCGACACCGCCGGCGTCTGGCTGCCGCCGCACTGGCAGACCGCGGCCGTGCTGCTCGGCGCCTGGTCGGCGGGGGTCACCGTCGCGTACGGCGAGCCGAGCGCGGCCGGCACCGACGTCGAGTTCGCGTCGCTGCCGGCGGTCGAGGCGGGCGTGCCGGTCGGGCCCGCGGACCGGTTCGTGCTCGGGCTGACGCCGATGGGCATGCCGCTGCGCGAGGTCCCGGCCGGCTGGGCCGACTACGTCGTCTCGGCCCGCCAGCACGGCGACCATTTCCCCGGCGCCCCGGTGACCGCGGACACCGGCGCGCTGGTGGCGACCGACGGCTCGCTCGACGACCACGCCGCCCTGCTGGCCCGCGCCCGGGCCCGCGCCGCCGACCTCGGCATCACCGGCGGCCGGGTGCTCATCGACGCCGACGTGTACCCGTACCCGCTGGACTGGCTGCTCGCGCCGCTGTCGGCCGGCGCCAGCGTGGTGCTCAGCGTGCACACCGACCTGTCGAAGCTGCCCGCACGGGCCGGCTCCGAGCAGGTCGGGCTCACCGTCGGCCCTACTGTCTAGCCAGCCGGACCGCCTCGAAGTACCGCAACGACTCCGGGTTGGCCAGGGCGCCCTTCGCAGCGGCCCGGTCCACGGGCGTGCCGGTGAGGATCCGCTTCACCGGCACCTCCAGCTTCTTGCCCGACAGCGTCCGCGGCACCGCGTCGACCTGGAACACCTGGTCGGGCACGTGCCGCGGGGACAGCGCCGTGCGCAGCTCCCGCGCGATCCGGGCGCGCAGCGCGTCGTCGAGCGTCAGCTCCGGCCGCAGCACCACGAAGAGCAGCAGCTCGCCCGCGCCGCCCGCCGGGTCCTCGAGGTGGACGACCACCGAGTCGACCACCTCGTCGAGGGCCTCCACGACGGAGTAGAACTCGCTGGTCCCGAGCCGCACGCCGCCCCGGTTGAGGGTCGCGTCGGAGCGGCCGGTGATCACGCAGGCGCCGGTCTCGTCGATGGTGATCCAGTCGCCGTGCCGCCACACGCCCGGATACGTGCCGAAGTACGCGTCGGCGTACCGGGAGCCGTCGGTGTCGCCCCAGAAGCCGACCGGCATGCTCGGCATCGGCGCGGTGATGACCAGCTCGCCGAGCTCACCGACGACCGGGGTGCCGTCGGCCGCGTACGCCTCGACCCGCGCGCCCAGGGCCCGGCAGGCGATCTCCCCGGCGCGGACCGGCAGCAGCGGCACCCCGCCGACGAACGCCGTGCACACGTCGGTCCCGCCCGACGCGGAGGCCAGCAGCACCCGGTCGGAGACCGCCTCGTACACCCACTCGAAACCCTCCGGCGGCAGCGGCGCGCCGGTGGAGCCCACCCCGCGCAGCGCCGACAGGTCGGCGAGGTCCTTCGGCACGACACCGGCCTTGCGGCAGGACAGCAGGAACGGCGCCGACGTGCCGAAGTAGGTGGTCCCGGACTCCGCCGCGACCCGCCACAGCCAGCCCAGGTCCGGGTGCGCCGGGTTGCCGTCGACGAGGACGACCGCGGCGCCGACCGCCGGGCCGGACACCAGGTAGTTCCACATCATCCAGCCGGTGGTGGTGAACCAGAAGAACCGGTCGCCGGGGCCGAGGTCGTGGTGCAGCGCCAGCATCTTCAGGTGCTCGAGCAGGATGCCGCCGTGCCCGTGCACGATCGGCTTCGGCAGGCCCGTCGTGCCGGACGAGTACAGCACGTACAGCGGGTGGTCGAACGGTACCGGCGCGAACGTCAGCGGCTCGTCGGTCCGGTCCCACACCTCGCCGGCCCCGTGCAGGTACGGGATCTCGACGAACGCCTCCAGCGACGGCAGCGCCGCCCGGATCGCCGCGACCTCGGGGCGCCGGTCGACGGCCTTGTCGCCGTAGCGGTACCCGTCGACGGCCACCAGCACCTTCGGCTCGATCTGCTGCCACCGGTCGACCACCGAGCGGGTGCCGAACTCGGGCGCGCAGCTGGAGAAGACCGCGCCGAGGGCGGCGGTGGCGAGCATGAGCACGAACGTCTCGGGAATGTTGGGCGCGTACGCCGCGACCCGGTCACCCCGCGTGACCCCGAGTCGCCGCAGCGTCGCCTGCGCCCGGCGGACCTGCTCGCGCAGCTCGGCGGCGGTGAGCGTGACCGGCTCGCGGGTCTGCGAGTACGCCAGCACGACCGGCTCGCCGTCGGCGACGCCGGGCATCCGCAGCACGTGCTCGGCGTAGTTGAGGCGGGCACCGGGGAACCACTCGGCGCCGGGCATCCGCGCGTCGGGCAGCGCCGCGGCCGGCGGCTCGTGCGCGACGACCTCGAAGTGGTCCCAGATCGCCTGCCAGAACACGGCCGGCTGGTCGACCGACCACTGCCACAGGTCCTGGTACCCGTCGAACTCCAGCCCCCGCTCGCTGGACAGCCACCGCAGGAAGGCACCGATACGGGTGCGGTCGCGGACGTCTGCCGGGGGTCGCCACAGCTCCTTCGCCATCCGACCATCTTCCTGTACGCCCGAACGATCGCTCAGTGTGGGCCGGCGACATCCGGCGGCGGGTTTCCGTGTGGCCGTCGCGGGTAATCGATGCGGGTATGACGCTGTCGTTGCCGCACCACCACCGCCCGCAGTGGATCGGACTGGCCGGGTTCGGTGCCGCCGCCGCTGCCGCGGCCCTGATCGGCGGGCTCGGCGTCGCCGGGACCGCCAGCGAGTACAACGCCCTGGCCCAGCCGTCGTGGGCGCCGCCGTCGTGGCTGTTCGGGCCGGTCTGGACCGTCCTGTACTGCTGCATCGCCGTCTCCGGCTGGCTGGTGTGGCGGCGCTCCGGATGGAACACCGCCCTCACCGTCTACGCCGTCCAACTGGTGCTCAACGCCATATGGACGCCGCTGTTCTTCGGGGCGGGCCTGCGCGGCCTGGCGCTGGCCGACATCGTCGCCCTGTGGGCACTGATCGGCGTGACCGTCGCGCTGTTCTGGCGGCAGTCCCGTCCGGCGGCGGTACTGCTGCTGCCCTATTGGGCGTGGGTGACCTTCGCGACCGCGCTCAACGCTTCGGTGTGGTGGCTGAACCGGTAGCGCCCTTCGTCTCCAGGATCCCCGGCTCGGTGCCGGGCGCCGGGCGCGGCTGCACACCGGTGTCGACGAAGGAGAAGGTGTCCGCCTTCACCACCATGTCGGCGGCGGGGTAGGCGTCCCCGACGAACCGGCCCGTCGCCGGGTCGAAGAGCGAGCAGTCGGTGGACTGCCCGGTCCTGGCCAGGCACACCACGTCGTACTGCCGGCCGGCGATCGACGCGGTGGTGGCCGTGACCGCCGGCAGGTCCGCCATCGCGAGGAGCAGCGCGGCCCGCTGCCGCGCGTCGAGGCGCGGCTCGACGTAGTGCAGCACCTCGTGCAGCTGCTTCCACACCATGCCTTCGGTGTCCCGGCCCGGGTACGCCTGCCGCGACCACTCCCGCCACGACGCCGACAGCTCGTGCGCCCGGCCGGCACCGGCGGGGAACGCGGCCACGTAGGCGCCGTTCATGTTGTCCAGCCCGGGCGGCGTACCCGCGGCCCGCGCCGTCTCCTCGGCGACCTCCTGCGCCGTCAGGCTGTGGTCGACGGTCCGCAGCGTGCCGTCGGAGCGCCGGATGCGCAGCGCCACGCCGGTCTGCGGGTCGAGCCAGACCTCGTGGACCGACCCGTCGTCGCCGTCGCGCAGGTTGTACGTCTTCACGTACAGCGCCTCACCCGCGCCGACCTGCGCCGGGCCGCCGGTCTGCAGCGCGGCCAGCCGGGTCAGCGCCTCGACCGCGGCCGCGTGGGTGCCGCCGGCCTGCCCGGTGACCTGCGGGTGCATCGGCGCCTTCGTGCCATGGGTGACCGGCAGGTCGCCGGCGGCCGGCGTGCTGGCCGGTGCCGCGCTCTGCCCCGGCACCATCGCGTCCGGCCGCTTCGGTGCGGCCGTCGGGTGTACCGCCGCCGCACCGGCGATCACGACGGCGACCGACAGGGCCGCGCCCGCACCGGCCAGCAGCCACGTCCTGCGCGGCCGGGGCCGGTGCGGCGCCTCCGTGCGGGCGAGCCGCCAGCGGCCCCCGGCGAGGGCGCCGTCGCGGGGCTCGTCCAGTGCGGCGCGGAACTCGCGCACCGCGGTGAGATCATCGTCGCTCATCGGTCCTCGTCCTCCAGTGCCTTGCGCATCTTGGTGCGGGCCCGGTGCAGCGCCGACTGGACCGTGCCGACCGGCAGGTCCAGGGCCTCGGCGATCTCCGCGTACGACAGCTCGGCGACCGCGAACAGCAGCAGCACGTCCCGCTGCCGCCGCGGCAGGTCCGCCAGCACCCCGGCGACCGTGCGCGAACGGCGGTGCGCGTCGGTGCGCTCCTCGGCGCGAGTCGCGTGGCTCTCCTGCGTCGCCGGCGCCAGCAGCGGGTCGGTGCCCGTCCTGGCCAGGGCGCGGTAGCCGCGCACCTCGTCGCGGCGGTGCCGGTTGAGCACGTTCGTGGCGATGCCGAACAGCCACGGCAGCGGCGGCTGGTCCTGCGCGAAGGTGTGGCGGCGCTCGTACGCGACGAGGAACGTCTGCGCGACGACGTCCTCGGCCAGGTCCGGTCCGACGCGGCGGGCGCAGTAGCGGTACAGCGTCCGCGCGTGCCGGTCGTAGAGGGCCGTGAAGCCGTCCGCGATCAAGAGGTTGCCTTCCGGGTCCACACCTCTTCTTGTCCG
Organism: Dactylosporangium aurantiacum; assembly: GCF_000716715.1. Classification (GTDB taxonomy): domain Bacteria; phylum Actinomycetota; class Actinomycetes; order Mycobacteriales; family Micromonosporaceae; genus Dactylosporangium; species Dactylosporangium aurantiacum. The sequence goes on from NZ_JNYJ01000004.1 coordinate 9,596, forward strand.
GACGTCCGTGCCGTGTTCCCGATGTCCTCGCGGCGGTTACCGCTGGCGGTGGCGCTGGATCGCGTCGCGGCGGGACAGGCGGTGCTCGCGGCGGTTACCGCTGGCGGTGGCGCTGGATCGCGTCGCGGCGGGACAGGCGGTGCTCGCGGCGGATCTCGGCCTCCCGCCAGCGGCCCTCGTTCTCCGGCGAGTCGGGCACGACCGGCGGCACCCGCCGGGGCTTGCCGTCGGCGTCGACCGCGACGAACACCAGATACGCGGTCGCCACGACGACCGGGTCCGCGACCTCGTCCCAGCGCTGCGCGACCAGCCGGACCCCGACCTCCATGGACGTCGAACCGGTCCAGTTCACCTGCGCGTACGCGTGCACCAGATCGCCGACCCGCAGCGGCTCCAGGAACAGGATCTCGTCGATCGCCGCCGTGACCGCGGTGCCACCGGTGTGCCGCGCCGCGGCCGCACCCGCCACGTCATCGATGAACTTCATGATCACGCCGCCGTGGACCGTGCCGTACAGGTTGACGTCCACCGCGGTCATGATCCGGCTCAGCGTGACCCGCGAATACGCGGTCGGTCGGCCAGTGTGCTCCTGCATGACACAGACGGTACGGTGCGAACCATGCGACACGTGGGAAGCCTGATCGCGGGGATGCTGATCGCCCCGATCGCGTGGCTGCTGATCGCCCTCGGCCAGCAGAAGTCCACCGAAACGGTGGCCAAATGGGTCCAGCGGGGCGCCTTCGACAGCGTCGACCTCATCGCGCCCGCCGCCTACCTCCTGGGCGCCGGCCTCATCATCGGCCTCATCGCCACCCTGCGCATCTCCCCGGTCGGCCCGATCGTGGCCGGCCTGGCGCTGCTGGGCCTCTACGTGAGCCTCTTCATCGACCCGCTCGGCGCCCTCGACGGCCTGCCCGCCGACTACAAGCTGGCCGGCCTCACCATCAACCTGCAGCTGCCCATCGTGAACGGCACCACCGCCGTGCTCGGCCTGGCCCTGCTGGTCGCCGCCGCGAGCGTCAAGCGCTGGCGCGCCTGGCCCGCCGCCGCCCCGGTGGTCGTCGCCGGCGGCGAGCCGCTCGACCCGCACGAGTTCCCGCTGGGCCAGGGCCCGACGGCGCCGCCGCAGGTCGCACCCCGCCCCGGCCACGCCCCGCCGACCACCGAGTTCCCCGCACCGGCGGGCGCGACGTCGGTCCTTCCGCCGTACGGCGGTGCCGGCTCCACGTCGGTGCTGCCGCCGTACGGCTCCGGCGCCGGGTACGGCCAGGGCCTGCCGACCGACGCCACGCAGCCGGTGTCGATGTCGCCGCAGTCCCGGTCAGCCGCCGGCCACCCGCCGGTCTCCGCCCCGCCGGTGTCCTCCGCCCCGCCGATGTCCTCCGCCCCGCCGGTGTCCTCTGCGCCGCCGTCGTTCGCGAAGCCGGTGTCGGCTCCGCCGCCGGTCTCGTCGGCTCCTCCGGTCGCGTCCGGGCCGCCGTCGTATGCGGCGCCGGTGTCCTCCGCGCCGCCCGTCGCTTCGGGGCCGCCGTCGTATGCGGCGCCGGTCTCCGCCCCGCCGCCGGTGTCTTCCGCGCCGCCGGCCGGGCCCGGGTCGGCGCCCGGTGCCGGGTTCGGCGTGCAGCCACCCGCGGCCGGTCGTCCTGGTGCCGGTCCTGGTGCTGGTCCTGGTCGGCAGGGTGGCCCGGCTCCGGTGTCGGCACCCGCCAGCGCCTCCGGCTCGCCGGCGTGGCTGACGCCCGACTCGACCGCCGCCCAGCCGCCGGTCACCCAGCCGCCGGCCGCGCAGCCGCCCGCGGGGCAGCCCTCGGCCGCGCCGTACGGGCAGCCGCCCGCCGCGCACCGGCCCGCCACGCACCCGCCGGCCGCCCAGCCGCCGGCCGCGCAGCCGTTCGGGCAGTCGCCGAGTGGGCAGCCGCAGGCCGGGCAGCCGTTTGGGCAGTCGCAGGCCGGGCAGCCGTTTGGGCAGTCGCCTGCCGCACAGTCCTCCGCCGCCTCGTTCGGGCAGGTGCCCGCCGCGCAGGCGCCCGCCGCGCAGTCGCCGGCCGGGCAGCCGGCCCCGGGCGCTTCCGGTGCCGCCGCCGCTCCGGCCGCGCCGGCGTCGCCGCCTGGGCCGTTCCCGCCGTCACTCGGTGGGCGGGGTGGTCCGCCGCCCCCTGCCGCCGCGCCGCAGGCTCCCGCTACGCCGCCCGGGCCGTTCCCGCCCGGTGGGGCGCCGGGTTCGCAGTTCCGGCCGGCCGGGGGTGGGCAGGCGCCGCCGTTCGCTCCGCCCGGGGCGGCCCGTCCCGCATCCGCACCGCCGGCACCGCAGCCCGGCCAGCCCACGCCGGCGCCGGCAGCACCGCAGTTCGCGGCGCCCGGGTCCGGTCCCGCGTCGGCGCCGCCGGCACCGCCCGCGTCGCCGTTCCCGCCGGCGGCACCGCAGTTCACCGGGCCCGCGTCCGGTCCCGCGTCCGCACCGCCGGCGTCGCCGTTCACGCCGCCCGCGGCCGCGCCGCAGTTCGCCGGGCCCGCCTCCGCGCCGCCGGCACCGCAGGCCGGCGGTCCCGCGTCCGGTCCCGCGTCCGCACCGCCGTTCGCGCCGCAGTCGGCGCCGCCGGCACCACAGTCCGCGCCACCGGCCCCGCACTCGGCGCCGCCCGCGGCACACTCCGCCCCGCCCGCGGCACGCTCTGCCCCGCCCGCGCCACACTCCGCCCCGCCCGCGCCACACTCCGCGCCACCCGAGCCACCCGCGCCACACTCGGCGCCGCCCGCGCCGCCTTCGCCACAGTCCGCCCCGCCTTCGCCACAGTCCGCCCCGCCTGCGCCGCACTCGGCGCCGCCGGCGGTCACGCCGTGGTCCGGGGCGCCGGCCGGGCTGGCCGGGGCGGGCTCCGAGCAGGGTGGCGGGGAGCTGCCGACCCGGCCGCTGACACAGCCGACGTCGCCGCCCGCGCCGTACGGTGGGGGCACCAGCGGCCCGCTACACCCCGGTTCCGCGGCGCCCGCGTCGGACGTGCCGCAGACCAGGTACGGGCGGCCCGCCATGAGCGAGGCTGCCACGGAGCCGATCGCCGAGCCGGCGGCCGGGGCCGGTGGGCCGTTGCCGTCGCGCGCGGCGCGGTCCGAGGTGGTGCGGGAGACGTCGATCCTGGCCGGGCCGTCGTTCGACGGGTTCAACACCGGGCGGCGCGGGGTGCGGGAGGAGGAGACCGAGGCCTTCCACCCCGGGCGGCAGGCTCCGGTGCCGTCGCGGCCCCGCCACGCGGCGCCGAGCGAGACCGGCGAGCACCCGGCCGTCGGCGGCGACGCGGAAGTTCCGGCGACCCGGTTCATGCCGATGCGGGCCACCGACCCCATCGAGGAGCCGGCCGACCAGCAGGCGACGACCCGGATCGGGCCCATCGACCCGGACGCGACGACCAGGCTCGGCGCGCCCAGCGCCGCCGAGCAGGCGGAGCGCCGGGCGGCGTTCGCCCGCGGCGAGGCGGAGCGGCGGGCCACCGCCCAGGCGGAGCTCGACCGGCTGGCCGCCGAACGCGCCGCCGGCCACACCGCCGGCCACACCGCCGGCCACACCACCGGCCACACCACCGAGCACACCGGCGAACCGACCGGTGCCCGAGACGCCGAACGGGGCGCCGGCGACGGGCGCGGTGGCGACGACGAGCCGCCGACATCGCCCTGGGCCGCGCCGCCGCGCGACCGCGGCTGACCCGACCAGCGCACATGAAGGGCCGTCACCTCGCTGGTGGCGGCCCTTTGGTCGTACAGGCGCAAAAATCGGTGGAAGCGCACCGCGGTGACACGGGATGATGGTCGGCGTGTGATTCGAGGGACGTGTCGAACCCGCCTGACCGGACAACCGGCCGGGCCTTGTTCCCGTCCGCGCTCACACCCGCTGCGAGGCTTCCGTGCTACGCGCTGTCTCCCTGTCCAAGCATTACGACGCCGAGCTGCTGTTCGAAGGCGTCGATCTCATCCTGAACGCCGGTGACCGGCTGGGGCTCGTCGGGCCCAACGGCGCCGGCAAGACCACGCTGCTGCGGGTGCTGACCGGCGCCGAGCGGCCGACGAGCGGGCACGTCCGCCTCGCGCCGGGGCGCCGGATCGGGTACTTCGCGCAGCAGGTGCCGGATCCGCGGCACACGGTGCTGGAGTTCCTGGCCGACGGCGAGGTCGAACGCCTGGCCCGGCGGATGCGCGAGCTGGAGGCCCGGCTCGCCGACGATCTCACGGTGCTCGACGAGTACGGGCGGATCCAGGACCGCTGGACGGCCCTGGAAGGCTGGACGGCGCCGCAGCGCCGGGCCGAGGTCCGTGACCGGCTCGACATCGCGCACCTGCCCGACGACCTGCCGCTCGGCGACGTGAGCGGCGGCGAGCAGGCCCGGCTGATGCTCGCGCGGGTCCTGCTGTCGACCCCTGACGTGCTCATCCTCGACGAGCCGACGAACCACCTCGACGCCGCCGGCACCGCGTGGCTCGGGGAGTTCCTCGCGGCGTTCCGCGGCGCGGTCCTCGTCGTCACGCACGACCGGGCGTTCCTGGACCGGACCGTGACGCGCATCGTCGAGCTCGACGGCATCCACACGCGGCCGCAGTGGTACGAGGGCGGCTACACCGACTACCGCACCGAGAAGACCCGCCGCTGGCAGAAGCTCCTGCTCGACCACGAGGCGCAGGAGAAGTTCCGGCGGCGGCTGGAGGCCGACATCGCCACCACGAAGGACCAGGCCCGTGGCGTCGAGGAGTCGGTACGCTCGGGCCTCGGCTCCGACCGCCTGCGCCGGTACGCGAAGAAGGTCGCCAAGAAGGCGAAGGCCCGCGAGCGGCGGCTGACCCGGCAGCTGACGTCGGCCCGCTGGATCGCCGAGCCCGAGACCCGTCCCCCGCTGACCCTGGCGTTCCCGCCGGCCGGCGACGCCTCGGTCATGACCGCCCGCGGCCTCACCGTGAAGCTCGGCGCCCGCCGCCTCCTCGACGACGTCGACCTGGACGTCCACGGCCGCATCCTGGTCACCGGCCCCAACGGCGCGGGCAAGACCACGCTGCTGCGGGTCCTGTCCGGCCAGCTCCCGCCCGACGCGGGGACGGTCACCACCACCCACGACGTCGCGGTCCTCCCCCAGACCCACGACGACCTGCGCGGCGATGACCGCACGGTGCTGGCGTACTTCCGTTCGAGGGTTCCGGTGTACGTCGACGACGCCGAGGCCCTGCTCACCGCCCACCTGTTCGGCCCGGACGAGTGGGACCGCCGCCTGCGCGACCTCAGCGCCGGCGAGCTGCGCCGCCTGTTGCTCGCCGTCATCGTCAACACCGGCGCCGGGATCCTCTTCCTCGACGAACCCACCAACTACCTCGACTTCGAAGCGATCGACGTGGTCGAGGAGGCGCTGCGGGCGTACCACGGCACCCTGGTGATGATCACGCACGACGGGTACTTCGCGCGGAATGTCGGCTTCGACCAGCGCTGGGAGGTGGGTGCCGGCCACGTCACGCCGGTGTGAGGGTGACGGAGGTTCGACGCTGGTTGACGGTTGCGCCGTGGAGTTGGCGCCCTCGGCGTCTGTATTCGAGTCGGCGGGACAGGCAACGCCGATCAGGTTCCTGGGACGGTCGAGACCAATGCTGTCGGCGAGGTCACCGGTCGGGTGGCGTGGGACCTGGCGACGCTGACGCCCCGGGCCGCAGAGCCGAACGGCGTCAACGCGAGCGGCGCGGGGCCAGCGATGCCAACGCTAGCGGCGCGGGGAGCCGGCGGCGTCAGCGGCGCGGGGAGCCGGCGGCGTCAGCGGCGCGGGGAGCCGGCGGCGTCAGCGGCGCGAGGGCCGGCGGCGTCAACGCGAGCGGCGCGGGGGCGGGCGGCGCACGGTTGGGGGCAGGGTCGCGGCGATGATGGCGGCGGCCAGGCAGGCTGCGAGCAGGAACCCCAGGCGGAGGTGAGCGGCGTCCCACCCCGGGCTGGCCACCGGGACGAACACGGCCGCGGCGCGCGGGACGAAGGCCAGGGCGGCGACGGCGGCCAGCACGGCCGGGGCCGCGGCAGGGCTGACGACGCCGCGGGGAGTGAACCGCCACGCGACGACGGCGGCGGTGACGGCGAGGGCGGCGAACGTCGCGGCCTCCAGGGCCAGCCCCCGCAGCGGGAGGTTGTCGGCGTTGCCCGCCTCGGCGCCCGTCACGGTGACGATGACGGCCGCGGTCCACCAGAGGGCGGCGGCCGCGGTGGCGGCGAGGGCACGCAGCGCCAGGCCGCGCCAGGCAGGAGCCGGGGCGGTCGCGGTGGTCGGCTTCGCGGGGTCGTCGAACAGGAACACCAGGCCGACGGCGGCGCACGCCGCGCCGAGGCGGAGCAGGACGGCCAGGTTGTCGGGGCTGAGGGTCACCGTCGTCGCGGCCGGCACCGCGACGATCGCGAGGCCCACCGCCAGCGCGCCGAGCAGCGGGGTCGTGCGGGTCGACCGCAGCGTCGGCACCACGAACGCCAGGGCGCCGAGCAGCGGGGTCCGCCGGGTCGACGGCGCCCCGAACGCGAGCCGGGTCATGCGGTCCCCGTCCGGCCGGACGCCGACACGAATGCCCCGGACACCCCGGAGGCCCGGGATGCCCCGGATGACCCGGACGCCCCGGACGCCCCGGACGCCCCGGACGCCCCGGACGCCGACACGAACGCCCGGGACGTACCCAGCGCCGACCCGAACACATCGAACGCACCCAACACGCCGGACGCCCGTGCGCAGGCCACGAGTGCGCCGGGCGCCGCCGCGGAAGCGCTGGACGCGCCACGAGCACCCGGCGGCGCCCAGGCGGCGGGTGGTTCACCGGCGGCCGGTGGCGCCCAGGCACCGGGTGAGCGGGTCAGGTGGCGCATGTGTGGCGCTCCTCGAGTGGGGGTTCGGAGGCGATGGGCACGCCGAGCAGGGTGGCGAAGCGGTCCGCCGGGGTCGCCGGGTCGGTCAGCTGCGACCAGTCGGCCGCGACCAGGGCGGCGATCTCCGCGGCCGGGCGGCGCAGTGCGGCGAGGGCCGGGGCGGCGTCGCGGTCCGGGACCGCCAGGCCCAGGAAGGTCATGGGGTCGGCGAAGACGAGGGCGCCGGAGCTCGCCTCGTCGAGGTGGCGCAGGCCCTTGGCGGTGGCCGGGGTGGCCTGGCCGACCAGCCAGACGAGCAGGGCGCCGCGGGCGCCGCAGACGGTGCCGCCGGGGACGAACGGGCTGCCGGTCATGAGGCGCAGGGCGACGGCGGCGGCGAAGGTGGCCTCGGCGTCGTTGTCGCCCCAGGTGGTGCCGACGGGGACGGCGGCGGGGGTGCCGGCGGCGGCCGCGGCGCGCGCCCAGGCCTCGTCGCGGGCGGCCTCGTCGGCGGCGTCGCTGGTGACGGCGCTGCCGATCGGGTAGTCGTGGGCCCAGACGCGCTGGCGGACGGTGAGCGGCGGGCCGGTGACGGCCGCGGCGGGGAAGGCGCGGCGGACGCCCCGCACCACGGTGTCCCAGCCGGTGACCCAGGCGGTGAAGTCGTCGAACGGGCAGTAGGTGACGTCGCCGCGGCGGTGGCAGGTCTGCAGGGCGGCGGGGTTGTCGGTGGCGGTGACGGCGGCGCGGCGCAGGGCGGGATCGGTGCGGAACTGGGCGGCGCCGGCGCCGGCGGTGAGCAGCGCGGCGAGGACCGCGGCGGTGACCACGCGGCGGCCGCGGGCCCCCGAGCGGGCGACGGCGGCGACTGCGACCAGGGCGGTGAGGCCGGCCAGGTACGCGAGGTGCCGCAGCGACGGGCGGGCGACGACCTCGGCGGGCAGCGCGAACGGCAGGTCGGCGAACATCACCGGCAGCAGCAGCCGCAGGACCGTGTTGCCCCTGGCGGCGGCGACGAGGGCGACGAACGCGGCGACGGCGAACGTGAACATCGCCAGCGGCGCGACGACGGCGGAGCGCACCAGCCCGGCGAGCAGGACCCCGGCGGCGGCGAAGAGCAGCACGAGCGCGGGGATCGTGACCAGCTCGGCCGGGTCGGGGCGGCCGGCGGCGCCGGGGAGCAGCGCGAGGGCGCCGATGCGGGCGGTGACGATGGCGGTGACGACGGCCGCGTACGGCAGGGGCGCGAGCAGGAACGCCCCGGTGCGCCACGGGCCGGGCAGGACGAGGACCGAGTAGAGCGCGTCGGTGTGGTGGCGGTGGGCGCGCAGCGCGTTGAGGTTGGCCACGACCAGGGCGCCGCCGCCGAGCACGAAGATGCCGGCGATCTGCATGCCGACGGCCTTGTCGTGCAGCACCGGGTAGCGGTCGGTGGTGCCGGTGGCCAGGTCATACACCCACGGGGCGACGAACAGCAGCAGCGCCGCGATCGTCAGCGGGTGGCGCAGGAACCGCACCGCCTCGACCCGGGCGAGGGCCAGCATCGCCCGGCGGCGCGACACATGGCCGGCCGCCGGCGTGGCGGGGGCGGCGGCGACGGCGGCCGTCACGAGGAACCGTCCACGGCGGAGGCGGAGAGGTCGACGAGCATGAGGTAACCGTCCTCGATGCTGGGTGGCAGCAGCTGGGCGCCGGGCGGTGGGTCGCCGACGTGGCGGTGCAGGCCGGTGCCGGTGCGCCAGGAGGCGAGGGCGCCGGGCTCGCGGGCGTCGCTGGTCCAGACCCGGCCGTCGGCGAGGCCGGCGAGCTCGGCCGGGGTGCCGCTGAAGCGCACCGCGCCGCGGTCGATGACGACGACCTGGCGGCACAGCGACATGACGTCCTCGGTCTGGTGGGTGGACAGCAGCACGGCCCGGTCCTCGCCGAGGTCGGCGAACAGCTCGCGGAAGCGCATCCGCTGCTGCGGGTCGAGGCCGACGGTCGGCTCGTCGAGGACGAGCAGGTCGGGGTCGCCGATGAGGGCGGCGGCGAGCGCGACCCGCTGCCGCATGCCGCCGGACAGCGCCCGGATGCGGGTGCGGCGCTGGTCGTCGAGGCCGACGGCGGACAGGACCCGGCGGACCTCGGCGTGGCGGTCGCCGCGGTGGGTGAGCTCCTTCAGGATCGCGACGTAGTCGACGAACTCGAACGCGGTGAAGCCCGGGTGGAAGCCGGGGTCCTGGGGCAGGTACCCGAGGCGCCGGCGGACGGCGAGCCGGCCGGGCCCGGTCAGCGGGTCGTGGCCGAGGACGCGCAGCGAGCCGGCGTCGGGCGCGAGGGCCGTGGCGAGGATCCGCAGCAGCGTGGTCTTGCCGGCGCCGTTGGGGCCGAGCAGCCCGGTGACGCCGGTGCCGAGGGCGAGGGTGACGCCGTCGAGGGCGGTCTTGCGCCCGTAGCGCAGGGTCAGGCCGTCGGCGCGCACGGCGACGTCGGTGCCGTGCGGCCGGCGCGGCGCGGCGGCGTCGATGCTCATCGGAACCTCCTGGGGGTGGTGCGCGGGAACAGCCGGGTCGTGTCGAACGCGGCCGCCCGCCGGGCGAGGACCGCGGCGGTGACGAGCACGGCGACGGCGACGCCGGCCTGGCCGGCGGCGGTGAACAGGGCGCCGGCGAGGGCGGCGACGAGGCCGGCCCAACCGGCGCCGACGGCGCAGGCCGCGGCGACGGTGCCGAACCTCGGGGCGAGCAGCAGCGTGAGCACGGTCAGCGCGAGCGACGGCAGGAACCAGCCGGCGGCCCGGAACCCGACGTCGGGCAGGGCCAGGCTGGCCACCGCGCACAGCGCGGTGGTGGTGGCGACGACCGCGACGCAGCGCAGCAGAAGCAGCCGGAAGGACTGGATCGGCGCGACGAGGGCCATCTCGTAGGTGGGGTCGAGGCCGGGCCCGAACGACACCGCGACGCCGAGCAGCGGCAGCAGTGGCGCCGCCGCGAGGAACACCATCGGGTCGGCCAGCCGGGCGATCGTCGCGGTCATGGCGAGCGTGAGAGTGATCGCGGCGAGCCACGACAGGCGCAGCGCGTGGGTCGCGGCGAGCAGCCGGGCGGTGTGGTCGGGCACGCCGAGCAGCAGCAGGAGCCGCTCGACCGGGCCGGGGACGGGCGCGTCGAGGGCCGCGTCGAGGCGTGCCCAGCCGGACTCGGCCAGCGCCGGGTCGGCGGTGGCGGTGAGCCGGTCGCGGCAGCCGGCGCAGGCGTCGAGGTGCGCCTCCGCCGACCACAGCAGCGGCCCGGTGAGGTCACCGCCGGCGTAGGCGCGCAGGTCGTCGTCCTGGAGGTGCCAGGTGCCGGTGCGTCGCTGTCTCATGCCGTCACCTCCGCTGCGCTCCGGCGCCGGCCTGAGATCCACCCTGAACCCATGATTCGCAGCCCTCCGCTCCGCTCCAGGCCGCTCATGCCGTCACCTCCGCTACGCCCCGGCGCCCGCCCGAGATCCACCCTGAACTGCGCTCCAGGCCGCTCATGCCAGCTCCTGCCGTAGCTGCCGGCGGGCCCGCATCGCCCGCGTCTTGACCGTGCCGGGCGGGATGCCGAGCAGCACCGCGGCCTCGGCGGTGGTGAGCCCGTCCAGGACCGTGGCCTGCACGACGGCCCGCAGCTCCGGGGAGAGGCGGGCCAGCGCGCCGGCGAGGTCGCCGTGCTCGACGCCGTGCAGCACCTGCTCCTCGGCGGAGGGCTCGTCGCGCCCGCGCAGCCGGGCGAGGAGCCGGCCGAGCCGGTGGCGGGCGCCGTGCCGGCGCAGCGCGTCGATGAGCCGGCGGGAGCCGATGCGCCACAGCCAGCCGGCGACGTCGCCCTCGGCGCGGTAGCGCGCGGCGCCGCCGTGCCACAGCTCCAGGAACGTCTCCTGGACGACGTCGTCGACCAGGGACTCGTCGGCACACCGGTGTCGCAGCCGCAACGTCAGCCAGACGGCGTGCCGGCGGTAGAACGCCTCGAACGCGGCCCGGTCGCCGGCGGCGGCCAGGGCGAGCAGGTCGGCGTCCTCAGGTGGTGGTCTCACACCTCATCATCGGATCCGGCCCGCCGATCGGTTCACCGCCGGAGCGGACAACTACGGAGCGGCGTTGAGCAGATCCAGTGCGCTGTGCTGGCAGCTGTGGTTCGTGGCGGTCCGTGGCCCGGCCCAGTGGCTGCCGTAGGCGTCGATCGTGTCGCGGTCGTTCAGGTACGCGCTGTCGGCGTTGCGCTGCAGGTAGCCGGAGTACGCGCCGCCGGTCGCCGTGTCGAGCACGCCGAGTCCGCGCACCGCGGCGCCCTTGAACGACACGCCGTCGCCGGCGCAGGTGCCGCTCTCGTTGGGTTCGCGCAGGATGCCGCCGGGCGACAGGTAGGCGCTGCCGACGAGCGCGTCACCGATGCGCCGCGCGGTCGCGAGGGCGGCCGCGTCGCCGGTGAGCCGGTTGAGCTGGACCAGCGCGTTGATCAGCGCGCCCTGGTTGTACGTCCAGGTGACCGCGCCGTTGTTGCGGCAGGTACTGAGGCTGATGCCGTCGTTGACGAGGTCGGACCCGTTGAGCATGCCGGTGCCCTGGAACCAGGTCCACGCCGCCCGGGCCCGCCCGCGGTAGACGGTGTCGCCCGGGAGGCGCAGCGACAGCGCCGCGTTGAGCTGGATGTAGAGGCTGTTCTCGATGGCGTTCTTCTGCTGCCGGTCGGTCCGCCACCACACGCCGCCGCCGCAGCGGGTGGTGTCCCAGTAGGCGTACATGTGCTCGGCGCCGGCCCGGGCCGTGGCCAGGTAGCGGCCGTCGCCGGTGGCGTCGTAGGCGGCCACCCAGGCCAGAGCCCACCAGCCGGTGTCGTCGAGGTACTCGTTGCGGAACTCGCCGAGCCTGGCGTTGACCTGCTTGTCGTACGTGTTGGCGATGGCGTAGCGGTAGCTGCCCATCCCGGAGCGGCGGCTGTTGTCGATGATCGCGGTGAGCGCGTTGGCGCTGGTCCACCAGTCGTTGTTGCCGAACAGGCCGGTGCCGAGGTTGTACTGCATCATCAGGGCGGTGGCCGCCGCGGTGCGCCGGTCCCACGCGTTCCAGGTGGTGCGGGTCCACGCGGTGCAGGTGATCTCGGGCCGGTCGCCGGCCTTGCCGCAGGCGCGCAGCGCCCCGACGCCGTTGGCGGCCCAGTGGTCGACGTTGAACTGGGCGGTGCGCCGGCTCGCGGCGCCGGCGACGACGGTGGCCGCGCCGATGCGGCTGTCGGGCCAGGTGCGGCCGCCGTCGAAGGAGCGGTCCAGCCACACCTCGTCGCCCGCCTTGCCGTTGTCGAGGCTCGCCCAGGCCATGGCGTCGGTGTCGTTGACGTGCACGGTGAAGCGCCGCCCGTACAGGGTGCTGGAGACGGGCTGCCGGTCCGACGGGGCGAGCGCGGCGTCGCGGCCGTCGCAGTAGCGGTTGCAGATCGTGGTGGCGGCGCCGGCGGGCGCGGGGAGGAACACCACGGCGGCCAGGACGAGCGCGGGCACGGCGAGCAGGCGCGGGGACACGATGCCCTCCCGAGGGACGGGGAAGTGTGGCCCGGACCGCCATCCGGTTCCATCGACGATCCTCCACGTCCAGGGTTCTGTCAACTGTTGACACAACCGCCGAGCGGCGGCGCCCCGACCCGCGCGCTCACGGCCCGCCCCAGCCGGGCGCGGTGTCCTCCTCGTCGTCGATGACGAAGCCGGGACCGATCCGGTCGCGCAGCACCTGCGGATCCATCGGCTCCCACCGGGTCCCGCCGACCGCGCGCAGGTAGCTGAACCCGGCGCCCCACCAGCCCGGCTCGTACGCGACGACGTCGACCCGCTCGCCGACGAACCGCAACCGCACCTGGTCGGCGACGACCCCGGCCTGGTCGTCGAGGTCCGAGCCGGCCACCGTCAGCAGCGCGAGCAGGCCCTCGTCCTCCTCGCGCCAGGCCCGCAGCCGGCCGGTGCGGCGCATCTCGCCGCAGCCCGCCACGTGCACCGTGTAGGTGAAGCCGTCCTCGTCGTGCACCAACTCCGCAACCACGTCTATCGATGTTACGCGGAGTGTCAGCGCATGCCCCGGTACACGCCGCGCAGGCGGTCGAGGCGCTGGCGCTGCTCGTAGGTGGCGCCGAGGGCGATGAGCAGCAGACCGGTGCCGCCGAAGAGCAGCAGGAGCATCCAGACCGGCAGGCCGATGCGCAGCAGCTCGTTGACCGTCGCGATGATCGTGACGGCGGAGCCGACCGCGACCGGGGCCTTCTGCTGGCGCACGGCGCCGATCGCCACGGTCACCACCCCGGCGAGGATCAGCAGCACGCGGCGCAGCTCCGGGGAGTTCTCGCTGGCGACCGCGAGGGCGAGGCTCGGCGCGAAGCCGGCCACCAGCGCCGGGCCGTAGGCGAGCCAGCTGCCCAGCTCCGGGCGGCGGCGGATCTCCAGCAGGCCGGTGATGAGCGCGAGCACCGCGAAGGGCAGCGTGTACGCCTCGATCACGGCGACCTTGACCGTGATGAGCAGCAGCCAGATCGCGATCAGCTCGGCGACGGACGCGGCGATGATGAGGATGACCCGCTGCTGGCCGCTGCGGCCCTTGCGGGCGGCGGACAGGCCGAGGACCGCGCCGAGGGCGGTGAGGGCGGCCGCGGTGTGCGCGGCCGAGCCGAGGGTGAGCAGCACGGCGACGACCGCGCCGGCGTATCCGGCCGCCTCGACCGTCATCGCCTCGCGGTTGATGCTGTTGCTGGGCCGCAGGCGCGGCAGCGCGGCGCCGAGCACCAGCAGCATCGTCGCGACGATCAGCAGCGGGAACGCGCACTGCCGCAGCTGCAGGCCGGCGGCGAGACCGGCGGCGAGGGCGAAGCCCTGCGCGGTCGACGCGGCGACGTGCCAGCCGAGCATGCGGCCGTTGGGGGTGCGCCCCCAGATGCCGGCGACGGCGCCGACGACGACCGAGCCGGCGAGCCAGGTCAGGGTCTGCTGCTTCGTGGCGAGGCTGCCCGCCCCGCCGGCGCCGGCGGCCAGCACCGCGATGGCGAAGACGAGCCGGCGGGCGTTGATGAGCATCCGCCCGTCGGAGCTGTCGGCCTCCGGTGGGACGGTGAGGGCCAGGCCGAGCCCGGCGATCGTGGCGACCAGCAGCGCCGCCGTCGGCTGCCACGGCCACGGGGCGTGCAGCGCCGCCGGGGCGATGAGCATGGTCAGCGCGGCGCTGGGCACGACGATCGCGACGGCGCGGCCGGCCACCGCCTGTGCGGAGCCGCCGAGACCGACCGCCATGAGCGCACCGGCGATGGTGAGCAGCGCGGCGGCCAGCACCTGCGTGCCGTCACCCGCGTAGCGGCCGAGGGCGCCGAGGTCGGACGCGGTCGCCGCGGTGCCCGTCCACGGCTGCTGGATCCACTTGTACGGGCCGACGAGCGCCGCGTACACCGACGGCGCCACGAAGATCACGACGATGAGGGCGGGCAGCCCGGCCGCGGCGGCGACCCCGAGGGTGTAGCCGCGGGGCGCCCGGACCTGCCGCCACCGGCCCGTGGGCGGGCCCGCGTTGTCGGGGCGGAACCTGGCCGCCGGGACCCACTCGACGCTCGGCTGCCAGGTGACCCGCAGCAGCTCGGCGAGGACCCCGAGCAGCGCCGCGGCGGCCGCGTACACGGCCGCGCCGTCACGGTGGACGAACAGCGCGACGACGGCCGTGGTGGTGGCGCCGCCGGCGACGCCGACCGTCACGTACGGCAGGTATCCCGGTGCCTGCTGCGCGCCGGTCGCGGCGGCGGCCAGGCCGACCGCGCTGGTCGCCAGCGCGGCGATGAGCACGGTGCTGACCTGCCCCGGGTGCAGGCCGCCGGCGGCCGCGGCGGCGGCACCGGCGAACGCGAACAGGGCGGCGGCGACCCCGGTCCCGCCGACGAACGTGAGCGGGCCGTCGAACGGGTTGCCCCGGCGGATCGCGGTGGCCCGGGCGAACCCGGCGACGCACACGCCGCTGACCGCGAGCGCGACCAGGGTGCCGGCGGTCGCGCCGGGCCGCACGAGGCCGGCCCCGGCGGCGAACGTGCCGGCGACGAGGCCCGCGCCGAGCCTGGTGTACGCGGCCCGCCAGCTCTTCGCGGTGGCGGCCCACATGCCGATGCCGGTCGCGGCGATCCACCCGACGACCATCGGGGACTGCCAGCCGAGGCCGAGGCCGACGGGCGCGCCGACGGCGGCGAGGGCGGCCGCGGCGGAGGCGGTGTCGTCGCCGTACGGCTGGGGCAGCGCGATCGCGGCCGCCCCGGCGAGCAGCAGCAGCGCGATCGGCACCTGCCAGCCGTACGTGGCGAGCTGCTGCGCGTTGGCGAGCCAGCGGTCGTCCAGGGCGGCCCGCCACGGCGGGTCGGCGGCCCGGATGACGCCGACGGCGCCGATGACGGACATGGTGCCCGCGTACAGGCCGGTGCAGACGCCCACGGTGGTGGCGCCGGCGACCGGCCCGCGGCGCCACTCGTCGGGGAGGCTGCGGGCGGCGACCGCGACGGCGAAGACGAGCAGGGCGAGGGTCACCACCTCGATGCCGTCGGACGCCAGCGACACGGCCCGGGCCACGGCGCCGATCCCGGCGATCGTCACGGCGGCGGCCGCGGCGTCGGCGCCGGTGAAGTCGGCGCCGAACGTCTGCCGGTCGTCCATCCGCGGCGCGGCCCACAGCATCAGCGCGGCGATCAGCATCAGCAGGCCGATCACCAGGTCGATGGTGGTGGCGCCGTCCGCGCGCAGCACGGCGACGGCGACCGCGACGGTGCCGGCGGTCGCGCCGATCAGCAGCGGCGGGCTCTGCGCACCCCGGGCGACCTGGGTGATGGCGGCGTAGCCGAGGGTCACCGCGAGCGCGAGGAAGCTCATCACGAGCACGACGGTGGCACCGCCGGGCAGGTCGCCGAAGAGGATCGCGGCGCCGGCCGCGGCGGCGCCGGGCAGCGCGAACAGGGCGCCGCCGGCCGCCGCGTCGGCCACCCTGCGGGTGACGAAGTCGCCCTCCGCGTCGGCGCGGTGCGGCCGGGGCAGCAGCGCGATGGCGGCGCCGGCCACGGCGATCACGAGCAGGGTCAGCGCGGTCGCGGACGGCCGGGCGAGGCTGGCGGCGGCCGCGTACAGGCCGAGGACGAGGGCGGCGCCCAGGCAGACCCAGGCGGTGTGCGCCTCGGGGACCCGCATGGCCAGGGCGCCGGCGGCGACCGCGCCGGAGACCGCGAGGGCGGGGATCATCAGCCAGCTCAGGCCGAACGCGACGGGCGCGACGAGCAGCAGCAGGGCGGCGCCGATGACGACGACGTCGAGGCGGAAGCGCTCCGGCGGCGGGACGGTGACGAAGCTGCCGTCGCGCCGGACGCCGGTGCCGACCGCGGCCGGCCGGGCGGCGGGCGGCGGCGACTCGGGCCGCGGCTCGTCCCAGACGCCGGTCCGCGGACCGCTCTCCGCGCCGCCCAGCGGCCCGGGCCACAGGCCGGGCGGCGGGGTGGGCGGCCGGTGCTGCACCGTGGACCGCCGGCCGAACGCGGCACCGAGGCGGGCGCCGGCGCCGAGCGGCACGTCGACCGGCTCGGTGCGCCCGCTGAGCATGAGGACACCCGCGGCGGTCAGCAGCAGCACCGCGAGGACGGACTGCCAGCCGTCGGGCCCGACGGCCGCGTCGACGTCCGTGCGGTACGCGGAAAGGTCGGCCCGCCACACCGGCCATGCCGCGTCGAGCGGGGCGGCGAGCGCGGGCAGGGCGGTGACCAGCAGCAGCAGGGTGGTGGCCGCGGTCGCGACGGAGACCGCGTAGCGGGGGCCGCGGCGGGCGTCGCCGGGCAGCAGCGGCACCCCGGCCGCGGCGAGCGCCACGGCGAGGGCCAGGAACAGCAGCGTGGAGCCGGGGAACGCGACGGCGCCGACCCTGGCGAACGCGGCGATGACGGCGGCCGTGGCGATGCCGGCGGCGATGTCGGGCACGGCGCCGCGCCGCCACGACAGCGAGCCGGCGACGCCGATCGCGGCGGCGACGAGGGTGACGCCGGCGGCGCGGACGGTCTCGCCGAGGGCCTCGGTGGTGGCGAGGGCGGCGGTGGCGCACAGCAGGGCCGCGCCGAACGTGAGCGCGAACAGCACCCAGGCCGCGTCGCGCATGAGGGTGTCGGCGAACCGGTCGGTCTGCACGGTGTGCGCGTGCTCGGCGGACGGCGGCCCGTCGGCGGTGGCCTGGTCCCGCTCCGGCTCCCGCTGCTCCAGGCGGCGGCGGACGGACTGGCCGAGGGCGACGCCGAAGCCGAGGTCGATGAGGGCGACGCCGGACAGGGCGAGCGACCAGCCGGCGGGGCCGCGGATGATGTCGTAGGCGAGCAGCGGCAGGACCGGCTGCAGGGCCAGCAGCGTCGCGTACCGCGAGGCGATGAGGTGGCTCTGCATGCTGTACACGGCCGCGATGCCGGCGGTGGCGGCGCACACCACGCCCATGTAGGTCGTGGTCTCGAGCCGGTCGACGCCGAGCAGCCCCTCGGAGCGCAGGACGTAGCCGTCGAGCAGGACGAGCAGCAGCGCGACCGAGGCGACGGTCTCGGCGGTGGCGGTGAGGCCGCGGCGGACCAGCATCAGCGGCAGCGCCAGGGCGCCGGCCGTGATCAGGGCGAGCAGCACCACCCGCCCGACGGTGCCGATCGTGCCGAACGCGTCGGTGGTGAGCACGATCGCGGCGCCGGCGAGGAGCAGGCCGCCGAGCGCGAGGACCGACGCCTGCATGCTGGAGGTGGTCGCCTCGGGCTCGTCGACCGGGGGGTGCGGCCCGCCGCCGGGCGGGCGGCGCATCTGCGGCAGCGCCGCGGTCCTTGCCCGCAGCGGCGCGATCACCGGCCGGCGGTCGCGCGCGGGCTCGGCCAGCGCCGCGTCCGGCTGCTGGGGCGCCCGGGGCGAGTACACCTGCGGCTCGGGGGTGCGGCGCTGCGGCGCCTGCCGCGCCGCCGGCGGGGTGCTCTCGATCTTCGCGGCGCGGCCGAGCCTCGGTCGCCGGCCGCGGCCGGCCTGCTCCTGGTCGAGGGACTGGCGGACCTTGCGCCGCAGGGAGTCGCGCTGCGCGGAGGCGTGCGCGAGCTGGCGGCGCAGCTTCTGGCTGTTGTCCGTCAGGTCGCGCTTCTTCTGCTCCAGCGCCGCGACGGTGCGCTGGAACAGGGCGAGCGCGGCGGCGTCGGGGTCGTGCGGGCGGCCGCAGTCACGGCAGCCGGTGGCCTCACTGGCCGGACCACCACACGCCGGGCACGGATACGTCTCCACGCGACTCCTCCCCACGGGCCGCAGCCGGGGGTGACCGCGCTCGCGGCCACCCCCGGCTGTTCACGCCCTACTGGGAAGAATGCCTTGTTTCGACGTGTCGCGAAAGCGAAGCGCCCGTTCGGGAGATTCCGTCGCTTAAGCGACGGCCGGCTTGCCCATGCCGCGGTACTCCCAGCCCGCCGCGACCCACACGGCCTGGTCCAGACAGTTCCGCCCGTCGATGACCCGCTTGCCGGCGACGAGGTCGCTGAGCGTGTTGGGATCCGCGTTGCGGAACTCCTCCCACTCCGTCAGCACGCAGACCAGGTCGGCGCCGGAGACGGCGTCGGTGAGGGTCTTGGCGTAGGTCACGTCGGCGACGTCGTTGCGGGCGTTGTCCATGCCCTCCGGGTCGTACACGGTGACGTCGGCGCCGGAGCGGGCCAGCTTGCGCACCACCGACAGGGCCGGCGAGTCGCGCACGTCGTCGGAGTTGGGCTTGAACGTGGCGCCGAGCACGGTGATCCGGGTGCCGGCCAGGTCCGGGCCGGCCGGGCCGTAGCCGCGGCCGAGCAGCTCCGCGGACAGCTGCACGATCTTCTGCCGGCGGCGCTGGTTGATCAGGTCGACCTCGTGCAGGAAGCGCAGCGCCTCGCCGACGCCCAGCTCCTGGGCCCGGGCCTGGAACGCGCGGATGTCCTTGGGCAGGCAGCCGCCGCCGAAGCCGACGCCGGCGCGCAGGAACTTGTTGCCGATGCGGGCGTCGTAGCCGATCGAGCGGGCGAGCTGCGTCACATCGGCGCCGGCCGCCTCGCAGACCTCGGCCATCGCGTTGATGAACGAGATCTTGGTGGCGAGGAACGCGTTGGCGGCGACCTTGACCAGCTCGGCGGTGGCGAAGTCGGTGACCACGACGGGGACCTCGCGGTCCTCGGTGAGCGCCAGGTCGAACACGCCCTTGTGGGCGGCGTAGAGCATGGCGGTGGCCCACTCGCTCTTCACGCCGAAGATGATCCGGTTGGGGCGCAGCACGTCCTCGACGGCGACGCCCTCCTGCAGGAACTCGGGGCTCCACGCGACCTCGACACCCAGCTCGGCGGGGGTGTGGCGGCGCACGAGCTGCTCGATCCACTCGGCGGTGCCGACCGGGACGGTCGACTTGCCGGCGATCAGCGCCTTGCGCTTGAGCAGCGGCGCGAGGTTGGTGACGGCGCTCTCCACGTGGGAGAGATCGGCGGCCATCCCGTCGGCGCGCTGCGGGGTGCCGACGCAGATGAAGTGGACGTCGCCGAACTCGGCGACCTCCTCCCAGGAGGTGGTGAAGCGCAGCCGGCCGGCCGACAGGTTCTTGCGGAGCAGCTCGTCGAGGCCGGGCTCGTGGATCGGCACGTCGCCGCCGGCCAGCTTGGCGATCTTCGCCTCGTCGACGTCGAAGCCGAGCACCTCATAGCCCAGCTCGGCGAAGCAGATGGCGTAGGTCGCGCCAAGATAGCCGGTGCCGAGGAAGGTGAGCCGTGGACGCGGGGCGCCGGAGGGCGCGACCGCTACGGGTGGGGTGCTCGGGTACGCGATGGTCACGCCTGTGTCTCCGCTCTGTTCCCGTTTCCTCAAATACCCGCATCGCGGACATTTGTGGCGTATAGGGCTGTGTCTTGCCGACGTTGCTCCGGCGAGAGTAGTCCCTCGTCGGCGACCGCGCCTTCGGCTCCTGGGTTACTCGTCGGTATGCTCACACTCGGAGGCGCCTGAACGGCAGTTCAGGGTGAGATTTTTTCGGACGAGGGGCGTGCCGTGTTCGATGTGTACGAGCTGCCGGAGGAGCACACCGCGATCCGTGAGGCGGTGCGTGCGGTCTGTGACGGCAAGGTGGCGCCGAACGCCGCCGCGGCCGACGAGCTCGGCGAGTTCCCCCAGGCCTCCTACGACGCGCTGCGTGCCGCCGACTTCCACGCCCCGCACATCCCGGCGGAGTACGGCGGCGCCGGCGCCGACGCCCTCGCGACCGCGATCGTCATCGAGGAGGTCGCCCGCGCCTGCGCCGCCTCGTCGCTGATCCCCGCCGTCAACAAGCTCGGCACCATGCCGCTGCTGCTGGCCGGCTCCGACGCGCTGAAGCGGCGCTACCTGCCCCAGGTCGCCTCCGGCGAGGCCATGTTCTCCTACTGCCTGTCCGAGCCCGACGCCGGCAGCGACGCCGCCGGCATGAAGACCAGGGCGGTGCTCGACGGCGACGCCTACGTCCTCAACGGCGTCAAGCGGTGGATCACCAACGCGGGCGTCAGCGAGTACTACACCGTCTTCGCCGTCACCGACCCCGCCGCCCGCTCCCGCGGCATCTCCGCCTTCGTGGTCGAGAAGTCCGACCCCGGGGTCAGCTTCGGCGCGCCGGAGAAGAAGCTCGGCATCAAGGGCTCCCCGACCCGCGAGGTGTACCTCGACAACGTCCGAATCCCCGCGGACCGCATGATCGGCGAGCCGGGCACCGGCTTCGCCACCGCCATGCAGACCCTGGACCACACCCGGGTCACGATCGCCGCGCAGGCCGTCGGCATCGCCCAGGGCGCGCTGGACTTCGCCCTCGGCTACGTGCAGGAACGCAAGCAGTTCGGCAAGGCGATCGCCGACTTCCAGGGCATCCAGTTCATGCTCGCCGACATGGGCATGAAGCTCGAGGCCGCCCGCCAGCTCACCTACGCCGCCGCCGGCCGGTCCGAGCGCGGCGACAAGGACCTCACGTACTTCGGCGCGGCCGCGAAGTGCTTCGCCTCCGACGCCGCCATGCAGATCACCACCGACGCGGTCCAGCTGCTGGGCGGCTACGGCTACACGAAGGACTTCCCCCTGGAGCGCATGATGCGCGACGCGAAGATCACCCAGATCTACGAGGGCACCAACCAGGTCCAGCGCATCGTCATGGCCCGCCAGCTCCTCGCCGGCTGACCGCCTGCCTCGCACCGGGGCCGGCAGCAGCCGTCGCCGTGAAGCGTTCGGCGGCGGCCCGGTCGACGCCGGTGCCCGCGCGGACGTCGCCGGCCGGCGGACGCGCCGGCGGCTGGACCGGTGGCGGCTGCGGCAGGCGGGCCCCGGCCGGCTCCGCGCCGGCGTGCCGGTCGATCTCGCCGAGCCAGTGCCGGACCGCCCCGCCCAGCGCCGGCGGCGCGGCCATCGCCGCGTAGTCGAAGCCGATGCACCACGGCGCCACGTCGGCGCCGCCGCGGCGGACCTCGACCGTCACGCCGGCGCGCTCGCTGCGCCGGACAGGATGTTGTGCCGCTTGCCGCTGGACATGCCGGCCAGGTACGCCTCGAAACTGTCCCACTCGACGTCCAGCAGGTTGATGCAGGACAGCGCGTCGAGGTGGTCGTCGCCACCCTCGCCCTGGATCGGCTCGGCGGCGGGACGGTCCGCCCCGGCCGCCCGCAGCCGTTGAAACTTCCAGTCGAAGGCCGCCTTCAGCGCATTCTCCACCGCGCGCGCACCGCCGTCACGAAGAACGGGTGCGGCAGCGCCGGATCGCCGAAGACCCGGGCGAAGGTGAGCACGAAACGCGCGTATTCGGCGGTGCAGACATCGGGGTTGGAGGGCTTGGTGACCGCGCCCGTGACCAGCCGCGCCATGAACTGCGGGTCACCGGTAAGGGCCCGCGGATTCCCCCCAGCGCCGCCCAGGAGAAGCATGTGAACACGTCCAGGAAACGGCGGCCGGAAACGGCGTCGTGCAGCCGCACCGCACCGCTGGAGTGCAGGTCGAGCACAAAGTCATGGCCGTCGACGAGCACGTGGCCGGCAGGCGCGAAACGTAGGTCCGCAGGGGCAATGTCCATCGATGCCCGTCTGATAGTAAACGCGCATCTCGTGGAAGGAAAGAACACCGGCGTCAAGTCACCCGGAGTATCGCATGCCGGTGACCGGCGACGACGGACGCCATCAGCCACGATTTATGAGGTCAAGGTTCTGATGAGCGCTCACATCACAGGATTTCCAGCGTGTTGCCGGTCATTTCTGTACATAGGAATGAGTGGCAACAATACCGACTCCTTGTGCATCGCCGGTCGTCGCATCAGGCTCGATGTCGCCCCCTGGAACCACACCCCGAAGGAGTTCCTGTGCGCCGAAGTCCCCGCCTTGCCGCCCTGCTGGGCGTGCTCCTGCTGGGCGCCGCCGCCCCAGCGCTGATCCCGGCCGCGCCCGCCGGCGCGGCCACCACTCTCACCATGCGCGGCGCGGACGTCTCGTCCCTGCGGCGCAGCGTCGACCTGGGCGCCCGGTACTACAACGCGGCCGGCGCCCAGGCCGACCCGCTCGACATCCTCAAGTCGGCCGGTGTCAACTACGCGCGGCTGCGCATCTGGAACAACCCCGCCAGCGGCTACAACAACCTGGCGAAGGTGCTGCTCGACGCGCAGAAGGTGAAGTCCAAGGGGCTCGCCCTGATGGTCGACTTCCACTACTCCGACACCTGGGCCGACCCCGGCAAGCAGTACAAGCCGGCCGCCTGGGCCGGCCACACCATCGGCACGCTGCAGTCCGACGTCTACAACTACACGTACCAGGTGTGCACCGCGCTCAGGAACCAGGGCACCACGCCGGACAGCGTGCAGATCGGCAACGAGATCAACGTCGGCATGCTGTGGAACGACGGCAAGGTCGTCAACAACGACTTCACCAATCTGAGCCTGCTGCTCAAGGCCGGCTACAACGCGGTGAAGGCCTGCAACAGCGGCACGAAGGTCATCATCCACACGGCGAACGCCGACAACGTCGAGCACGCCCGCTGGTTCTACGACGGCATCAGGGCCAAGGGTGTCACCTGGGACATCACCGGGCTGTCCTACTACTGCATGTGGCACGGGGACCTGGCCAACCTGTACTACGTGATCGGCGACACCAGGTCCCGCTACGGCAAGCCGGTCGTGCTGGCGGAGACCGCGTACCCGTTCACCGCCGCCAACGCCGACAGCGAACCGAACTCGGTGAACGGCTCGGCGCCCTGCTCCGGCTACCCGGCGACCTGGTCCGGGCAGGCGACCAACTTCACCCACGTGCAGAACACCG
This sequence comes from Dactylosporangium aurantiacum, assembly GCF_000716715.1. Classification (GTDB taxonomy): domain Bacteria; phylum Actinomycetota; class Actinomycetes; order Mycobacteriales; family Micromonosporaceae; genus Dactylosporangium; species Dactylosporangium aurantiacum. The sequence goes on from NZ_JNYJ01000004.1 coordinate 32,741, forward strand.
CCCGCAACGCCGGGGCGATCGGCGTCTTCTACTGGGAGCCGACGTGGTACGCGGTGCCCGGCAACGGCTGGGACCCGGCGAACATCAACGGCACCGGCAACCAGTGGGACAACATGGCGATCTTCAACTGGACCGGGCAGGTCAACCCGAACGTGGTGTGGACCCCGTAGCCGGGCGCGGGTAGGCGGCGGTGGCGCGCAGGACGAGCCAGGTCGGTCCGGGCCGCGAGCGCGTCACCGAGCCGGGTCGGGCAGGTCCACGACCGCGAGGCCGAGGTCGAGCCGGTCCAGGGTCGACTGAGGGCCTAGCGCCGCTCGAGGATGTCCCGCAGCGCGTCCAGGTCCGCCTGCACCGCGGCGCAGTCCCGGTCGAACTCCGCGTCGGTCATCCCCACCTGCCGCCGCACGCTGAACACCACCTCACTGCCGTCCCCGAGCGCCGTGACCCGCATCGGGTTGTAGAACCTCTCCCCCGACGGCACCGTCACGTGATGGTCGAGCACCCCGTACGGATTCTCGGGCGCCCACTCCAGCAGGATCCGCCCCATGTCCGACTCGGCGACCCACTGCCCGTCGACGTTCTCCACCGACTTCAGCAACCCTGGCGCCCACGCCGGCAGGTTCCGCGGATCCGCCGCGTACGCGTAGACCTCCGCAACGGACCGCCCGACGTACACGCTGACATGCCGCGACTCAGCCATGCCGCTCATCCTCCCGCACCCGCCCCCACCCCAGGCACCCGCCAGCCGCGACCGAGGCGATCACCGCCGAGACGGGCCAGGGCCGAGACGAGCCAGGTGCCGAAACGAGCCACGCCCGGAGGCTCCGATGGACCAGCCCCGGATGAGCGCAGCTCGACGGCACCCAGGCCAACCCTCCACCAGCACTCTGACGACCACAGGAACCACCGACGCGGTTGAGGGGGTGTGGGTGGAGCGAAGCTCCCCCACCGGGGAGCGAGCGAAGCGAGCGCGAAGGCGGCGGAGACCTCAACGGCAAGCGGCCCCCGCCGCGAAGCAGGGGCCGCCAAGGTCGTAGCGGGGACAGGATTTGAACCTGCGACCTCTGGGTTATGAGCCCAGCGAGCTACCGAGCTGCTCCACCCCGCGTCGGTGGATTCACCTTACCCGACGGGTGCGACAGGTTTTTCGTCGGGGCGCTCAACCTTCCGCGGCCCGGTGTCGTCATGACCGCGACGAACGGAGAGCCGGTGTTCTGGAGACGCGGCTCCGACGGGCTGGACACCCTCGTCGCCGAGCGGGGCGGGGCGTTGCTCGCCACGGCGGGACTGCTCACGGATCAGGCTCTGGAGCTGGCGTCCTGCAGCGACGCGGCGAGGGCGACGTACCGTGCGGCGACCGCGTCCCAGGTGGTGCCGGCGGTGCGGCGCAGGGCCTCGGCGCGCATGCCGGCGACCAGGTCGGCGTCGGTGAGCAGGCGCTTGAGGGCGGCGCCGACGGCGGCGGCGGCGCGGTGCGGCACGAGCAGGCCGGCACCGGTGCCGAGCAGGTCCGCGGCGTGCGGGAACGGGGTGGCGATGACCGGCTTGCCGGCGGCCACCGCCTCGTGCAGCACGCCCGAGGCGACCTGGTCGGTGGTGTCGTAGGGCAGCAGCACCACGTCGGCGCGGCCGACCAGGCGGGCCAGGGCCGCCGGCTCGGCGTAGGAGCGCTCGAACCTGACCAGGTCCGCCACGCCGAACGCGCGGACCTTCTGGTACAGGCCGAGCCGGTACGTCTCGCCCTCCTCGGCGAGGACCTTTGGGTGGGTCTGGCCGGAGATCACGTACCGGGGGCGCGGGGAGAGGTTCCTGACCTCGCGCATGCCGGCGATCGCCCACTCCACGCCCATGCCGGGGCGCAGCAGGCCCCAGGTGAGGACCATGGGATCGCCGGAGGCGCTGACGGTGCGGATCGCCGGCTGGGCCAGGGCGCCGCGCGGGATGACGTGGACCTTCGCCGGGTCGACCGCGTACGTGCCGAGCAGCCGCGTCCGGGCCGGCTCGGTGGTGACGACCACGGCCGCGGCCAGCGACGCCACGGTCTCGAGGATCCACCGGCGGTGCGGGGCGGGCGTGCGCGGCACGGCGTGCAGGACGGTGATCATGGGCGACCGGAGCCGGTGCAGCACGTCGAGGACGCCGTCGCCGTCGGTACCGTCGAAGATGCCGAACTCATGGTTGACGATCACGACGCCGTGGCGGTCCAGCGCGCTCGCCGCGACCTCGGCGGAGCCCGCGGCGCCGGCCCGCAGGTGCGCGACGACCTCGGGCCGGTCGGTGAAGGTGGGCGAGTCGACGACCCGCACGACGCCGACCGCGTCGACGCCCGCCGCGGCGGACAGGGCGGCGCTGAGCGCGGCGGCGAAGGCACCGACGCCGCACTGGGTCGGCGGATAGGTGCTCAACAGGCCGAGGGACGTCGTCACCGCACCCACCTTTCGTCGGTGGGCTCGGCGCCAGGGGGTGGGGCTGCGGCCGGACCTTCCGTGGCCACGCTACACCCCGCCCGATCCGTGTCCGGTCCGACGCTGCGCCGAAGGGCCGGCGGGTGCTCCGGGCCGCCCGCCGGTGCTGGGACGATGACGGGCATGCCGAACGACGCGCCGACGGGGCATCCGGACACCAGGCTGATCGTCGTGCGGGGCAACTCCGGCTCCGGCAAGAGCACCGTGGCCCGGCGGCTGCGGCTCGGGCACGGCCGCGGCTGCGCGCTCGTCGAGCAGGACCACCTGCGCCGGGTCGTGCTGCGCGAGCGGGACCTGCCCGGCGGGCTCGCCCCCGACCTGATCGCGCAGGTCGTCAGGTTCGCCCTCGATCACCGGTACCACGTGATCCTGGAAGGCATCCTGTTCACGGGCCACTACGCCCCGATGCTGGCCGGCCTGTGGCGGGCGCACCGCGGCGGCAGCTGGTGCTTCTACCTCGACGTCGACTTCGACGAGACCGTGCGCCGGCACGGGGGCCGCCCGCAGCGCGACGAGTTCACGGCCGAGGACATGCGCGGCTGGTACCGGCGCCTCGACCTGCTCGGCTTCGCCGGTGAGCGGGTCGTCGCCCAGGAGTCCACCGTGGACGAGACGGTCGCCCTGATCGCGGCGGTGACCGGCCTGCCGCAGGACGGGTGCGACGAGGACGTCCATGTCCGGCGTCCCTGACGGCGTGCGCCTCGGCGAGCTGCTGCACCGCACGGGCAAGTCGGTGGTGCACGCCGGGACCACGGACGCCGGTGAGCCCGTCGTCGTCAAGACGATCACCACCGACGAGCCCTACTGGGTGCGTTGCCGGGCGCGGGAGCTGGCCACCTGCGCCGCGTTCGCCGAACGCCCGCCCGGGTTCGTGGCGCCGCGGGTGCGGTACGCTGACGAGCGCACCACCGTCTATGCCCGGCTGCCCGGCGTGCGCCTGCACGACCGGCGGCACCTGGACGCGGACCTCCCACCGGCCACGGTCGCCGCCGTCCGCGCCGCTGTGCGCGCCGTGGCCGCCTGGTCCCCGCCCGGCGGCACCGCCTGGTCCGCGCTGGACGGGGACCCGGCACCGGATCCGTCCGCGACGATCGCGGCCGAGCACGCCAACGGGCTGCTCAGCGACGGGGAGCGCGACGCGCTGCACCGGCTCGCCGACCGGCTCGGCCCGGCCCGCGCGTTCGCGCACGGCGACCCGATCCCGACCAACATCCTGCTGCACGACGGCGCCGCCGTCCTCGTCGACTGGGAGCTGTCCGGCCCGCGCCTGCCCGGCTACGACTGGGCCGTCCTGTTCGTCACCGGCGCCGCGGCCAGCCCGGCCCTCGCCGCCGCGGTGCTGGCCGAGACCGACCGGGCGGAGCTGCGGGACGCGTTCACCGTCAACCTCGGCCTGCTGCTGTGCCGCGAGATCCGCATCCACCGCGACCTTCCGGCACCCGCCGGCCTCGACCGCCTCCGCGCCCTGTGGCGCCGCCGGCTCACCGCCGGCGGGAGCTGACGATGGCCGGTGTCCACGACATCGCGGCGGCGCTGGGCGTGCGGCTGGACGACGCCCGGCCGGTGCCGGCCCGGCACGGGCAGCGCCGCGCCTTCTTCGCGCGCCGGGACGGCGAGCCCGTCGTGGCGAAGTGGGGGCTGGACGAGGACCTGCCCGAGAAGCTGCCGTACGTGGCCGCGCAGGTCCCGGTGCTGCGCGGCCGTGGCATCCCCGCAGCGCCGGTCCTCGCGCACGCGCCGATGCCCGGCGGCGGCTACGCCTGGCTGCAGCCGCGGCTGCCCGGACGGCCCGCCACGCCCGGCCCTGCCCTGCTCGCCGAACTGCTCACATTGCTCGACCGGATGCGCGACGCCCCGCCCGGCGCACACCGCAGCGACCACAACGTCTGGGTCACCGCCGTGGTCCGCGACGACCTGGCCGGCTACTGGGCCAACGCCGCCGCCGTCGGCCCGGCCGCCAGGGCGCTGTGCGCACGGGTGCGCGCCTGGGCGGCGGCGCAGGCACCGCCGCCGCCCGCGCACGACTACGTCCACCTCGACCTCAACCTCGGCAACGTGCTCACCGACGGCGGCAGGATCACCGGCCTGGTCGACCTGGAGAACCTCGGCGTCGGCAGCCGCGCCGTCGACGCGGCCCGCTTGGCCTACGAGTGGCACACCCACGGCGCGCCCGGCCTGGCCGACTTCGTCCACTATGGACGGTCGTGCCAGGGTGACGCCGGCTGGCGGTACGCGGTCGCCCACGAGGTGGCGTGCCGGGTCGGCTTCCGCAGCGAGCACACTTTGGACCTCGACCCGGCCACCCAGGTCACCGCCGCGGCGGCGTACTTCGACGCGGTGCACGCCGGGTGACTGTGCCGGCGGCGGCCGGATCCTGGCCGCTTCCACTGTTTCGAACACAATGGGTACTTTGTCGGATTAGCGTAGACGGCACTCCGCCCGCTGGAAGGAGGCCGATGCGCCACCTCCTCGCCCGTACCCTCGCCGTGCTCACGCTCGCCGGCGGCGCCCTGGTCGCGGCCGCCACGCCCGCCGCCGCACCGGCCGCCGTCGTGCCGAAGACCCCGCCGCTGACGACCCCGTGGACCGGCCAGGTGCCCACCACGAACCCGTTGCCGGAGTACCCCCGGCCGCAGATGACCCGGCCGGAGTGGCAGTCGCTCAACGGCGAGTGGGAGTTCCTCAACCCCGCCACCGACGCCGCCGGCAACGTCGACCGCACCGCCGCGCCGCCGCTGGGCCGGACACTGCCCGAGCGGATCCTGGTGCCGTTCCCCGTCGAGTCGGCGCTGTCGGGCATCATGCGCGACGACGACCGCGACCTGATGTTCTACCGGCGCACGTTCACCGTGCCGGCCGGCTGGAGCGGCCGCCGGGTCCAGCTGCACTTCGGCGCGGTCGACTACGAGGCCACCGTCTGGGTGAACGGCGTGCGGGTCACCACCCACCGGGGCGGCTACGACCGGTTCGAGGTCGACGTCACCCCGCAGCTCGACGGCGGGGTCAACGAGATCGTGGTTCGCGTCTACGACCCGACCGACGGCCGGGGCGAGCAGCAGCCGATCGGCAAGCAGACCAACCACCCCGGCGGCATCTTCTACACCCCGACGTCAGGGATCTGGCAGACGGTCTGGCTGGAGCCGACCCCGGTGTCGTCGATCTACTCCGTCGACATCTCCGCCGACCTCGCCGGCGACACCGCCCGGGTGCGGGTCTTCACCCGGGGCGACGTCACCGGGCACACCGTGCTCGCCGAGGCGCTCGACGGCTCGACCGTGGTCGGCCGCGCCACCGGCGGGTTCAGCGAGTTCACCGTGCCGGTGCCCGGCGCGCGGCGCTGGTCGCCCGACGACCCGTTCCTGTACGACCTGCGGGTCTCGCTGCGCGACGCCGCCGGCGCCACCGTGGACCGGGTCGTCAGCTACTTCGGCATGCGGGAGATCGGCAAGAAGCTCGTCGACGGCGTGCTGCGCCCGACCCTCAACGGCGAGTTCGTGTTCCAGACCGGGACGCTCGACCAGGGCTACTGGCCCGACGGGCTCTACACCGCGCCCACCGACGCCGCGCTCGCCTCGGACCTGCGCAGGCAGAAGGACCTCGGGTTCAACATGGTCCGCAAGCACCTCAAGGTCGAGCCCGCGCGCTGGTACTACCACGCCGACCGGCTCGGCCTGCTGGTGTGGCAGGACATCCCGTCGACCCAGGCGTTCGACGCGAACCGCACGCCCGCGCAGATCGCGCAGCTGGAGACGGAGGCCCGCGAGATCATCGACGAGCACCGGTTCTCCCCGGCGGTCGTCACGTACGTGCCGTTCAACGAGGGCTGGGGCGAGTGGAGCCTCGCCGGCACCCGGCGGATCACCACGGACCTCAAGGGCTACGACCCGACCCGCCTGATCGACCCGCACAGCGGCTACAACTGCTGCGCCTCCAAGGGCGACCCCGGCACCGGCGACATCATCGACTGGCACGTCTACCCCGGTCCGGACGCGCCGCCGCCGTCGGCGACCCGCGTGTCGGTGCTCGGCGAGTTCGGCGGGACCGGCCTGCGCACGCCCGGGCACGAGCACAGCCCGAACGGGCAGTACTTCGCCTACGAGCAGCTGTCCAGCGCCGCGCAGCTCAACGACCGGCTCACCGGCATGCTCCGCGACGCGCGGCGGCTCATGACGACCAGGGGCATGTCGGCGTCCGTGTACACCGAGCTCACCGACGTCGAGGGCGAGTGCAACGGGCTGCTCACCTACGACCGGCGGGTGCAGAAGGTCGACACCGCCCGGGTCCGCGCCGCGAACACGGACCTCGTCGACGCGTCGAAGCGCCTCAACCCGCCGGTGCCGGCCTACTGACCGACCGTGGCGGAGAGGGCGGCGTCCTTCTCCGCCACCATCGTGCGCAGCGACTCCTGGAAGTCGCTGATCTTCGCCTGCAGCGCCGGGTCGGCGACGGCGAGGATGCGGGCGGCCATCAGGCCGGCGTTGCGGGCGCCGCCGATCGCCATGGTGGCCACCGGGATGCCGGCCGGCATCTGCACGATCGACATGAGCGAGTCCATGCCGTCGAGGTACTTCAGCGGCACCGGCACCCCGATGACCGGCAGCACCGTGGCGGAGGCGACCATGCCCGGCAGGTGCGCCGCACCGCCCGCGCCGGCGATGATGACCTTCAGCCCGCGGGCCGCGGCCCCGCCGGCGTAGTCGAGCATCAGCTGCGGCGTGCGGTGCGCGGACACGACGCGCACCTCATGCGCGATGCCGAACTCGCCGAGCGCCTCGGCGGCCAGGCGCATGACCGGCCAGTCCGAGTCGCTGCCCATGATGATGCCGACGTCGGTCAATGCTCATACCCTTCTTCGAGGATGCGGGCGGCCCGGGCGGCGCGCCGGCGGCAGTCTTCCAGGTCATCGCCGAGGACTGTCACGTGGCCGATCTTGCGGCCGGGGCGGACCTGCTTGCCGTACAGGTGGACCTTGGCGCCGGGCTCCTCGGCGAAGAGGTGGTGCAGCCGCTCGTCGATCGACATGCCGCCGGGGGCGCCGCCGAGCACGTTGGCCATCACGACGGCGGGGGCGGTGAGCCGGGTGTCGCCCATCGGGTAGTCGAGCACGGCCCGCAGGTGCTGCTCGAACTGCGACGTCCTGGCCCCTTCGATGGTCCAGTGCGCGGAGTTGTGCGGGCGCATCGCCAGCTCGTTGACCAGGAGCCGGCCGTCGGTGGTCTCGAACAGCTCCACGGCGAGCACGCCGACCACGCCGAGGCGGGTGGCGACGTCGATGGCGAGGCGCTGCGCCTGCACGGCGAGGTCCTCGTCGAGGCCGGGCGCGGGCGCGAGGACCTCGACGCAGATACCGTCCTTCTGCACGGTCTCCACCACCGGGTACGCGGCGACCTGCCCCAGCGGTGACCTGGCCACCACGGCGGCGAGCTCCCGCTTCAGCGCGACCAGCTCCTCGCCGATGACCTCGACGCCCGGCGGCACGTCGGCGACGGAGTGGGCGACGAAGACGCCGCGGCCGTCATAGCCGCCGGTCGCGGTCTTCACGATGATCGGCCAGCCGACCTCGTCGCCGAAGGACCGCAGGTCGCCGGCGGTCCACCGGGGCACGGGGAAGCCCAGCCCCGCCAGGTGGGTGCGCATCTCGCGCTTGTTCTGCGCGTACCGCAGCGCGTCGGCACCGGGCAGCAGGGTGACACCCTCGGCGGCCAGGGCGCGGATGAGGTCGCCGGGCACGTGCTCGTGGTCGAAGGTGACCACGTCGCAGCCCTTGGCGAACTCCCGGACCGCGTCGATGTCGTCGTGCCGGCCGATCACCACGTCGGCCGCGACGAGCGCGGCCCCGTCGTCGGGGGAGACGGCGAGCACCCGCAGCGACTGGCCGAGGGCGATGGCGGCCTGGTGGGTCATGCGGGCCAGCTGGCCGCCGCCCACCATGCCCACGACGGGGAGTCCGGTTCGCGAGTCCATAGGCTGGTGAGCCTAGCTTTTCCGGCCGCGGCACCCCTGGTCCGGGGCGCCGCGGCCGGGCGCGGATCACACCGCCGGGCGGCCGGGGCCGCCGCGGTTCATCCCGTGGGGCCCTGTTTGCGCAGTTCGTCGACCTGGGTCATGGCCTGGCGCAGCTCGGCCAGCCACGACTCGGCGTGCTGCCCGACCAGGGCGACGCACCAGGCCAGGGCCTCCGAGCGGGACCGGGCCACGCCGGAGTCGACGAGAGTGTCCAGGACCTGCCGCTCGCGCTGCCGCAGGCGGGTCATCACCGGCGCGGAGAACGTGGTGAACAGCTTCCGGGTCTCGCCGACCTGGACGCCCCACGCCACCTTGCGCAGGTAGCGCCGCTCCAGCTGCTGGGCGATGCCGATGCGCTGGTCGCGGGTGGTCTCCCGGAACCCGGCGATGCGGCCCTGCTCGGCGGCGGCGCGGTCGGCGTCGGTCGCGTCCTCGGGCAGCGCCGGCTCGCTGAGCCGGCCGACGATGGTGATCTCGTCACGGTCGATGGTGATCTCGGCGGGTCCGGTGAACCACGCCTCGGGCAGCGCCCCGCCGATCCAGGCGGGCGCGTCGGTGGCGGGCGGCGGCTCGCTGCGTGGGCCGCCGCCGCGCCCCCATTCTCCTCGTCGCATTCGCTTACTCCCTTGCTCGTGCAACTCTGATTACACGATTACACCGTTACAAGGGCATGCCAAGGGCGGGCGTGTTCGCCCTGGGGAGAAACCCGGCAGAGACCTGAGGAGAAGGCGGGCCGGTCAGCCGAGGCCGGCGACGAGGTCCTCGAGCGCGGTCACCGGCGCGTCGCACACGAAGTTCCGGCAGATGTACGCGGTGGGCCGCCCGTCGCGGTAGACCCGGCCCTCCAGCAGCGGCACCCCCGGCGCGCCGGGCGGGCCGGCGACGACGACGGCCCCCGGCGGGGCGTGCCACCAGGCGGCGGTGACGAGCGGGTCGGCCGGGTCCTCGGTGGCGATGGCGATCTCGTACGGGCCGGACAGCAGCGCCTCGCCGACGGCGCACGCGTAGCCGGTGAACCGGCCGTGCGTCGCCGCGACCATGGCGACCGTGGCGAGGGCCTGCTCCGCCGCCTCGCGCCGGGCGGTGTCCGCGGTCAGCGCCGAGTACGCGACCAGCGCCGCGGCGATCGCCGACAGCCCCGACGGGGTGGCGTTGTCGGTCACGTCGGCGGGCCGGCTGACCAGCCGCTCCGCGTCGTCGGCGGTGTCGAAGAACCCGCCGGCCGGGTCGGCGAACCGGGCCAGCGCGACGTCCAGCAGCTGCCCCGCGAGGGTCAGCCACTCCCCGTCACCGGTCGCCTGGTGCACCGCGCAGAACGCCTCGGCGACGGCGCCGTAGTCCTCCAGCACACCGGCGGGCGCGCCGGCGACACCGTCGCGGGACACCCGCCGCAGCCGGCCGTCGACGATGTGCGTGCCGGCCAGGTAGCGGGCCGTGTCGACGGCGAGCCGGACGGCCTGCGGGTCGCCGTACACCTGGCCGAACTCGATGAGGGCGGTGATCGCCAGCCCGTTCCACGCCGCGACGATCTTGCCGTCGCGACCGGGCTGGGGGCGCCGGTCGCGCGCCTCCTTCAGCCGCCGCCGGATGTCCAGCCACCGCTGCACGTTCAGCGGGTCCTCGGGCAGCTGCAGCACCGAGGCGCCGTGCTCGAACGTGCCCTGCGCGGTCACCTCCAGCAGGTAGCGGGCCCAGGCGCCGTCGATCTCGCCGAGGACCTCGTCGACCTGCGCCGGCGTCCACACGTAGGTCAGGCCCTCGACCCCGTCGGTGTCCGCGTCCAGCGCCGAGATGAACCCGTGCCCGTCGTGCATCTCCCGCCGCAGGAAGTCGGCGACCTCCCCGGCGACCCGCCGCGCGGTGCCGCCACCCGCGATGCGGTCGAGGTGCACGTACACCCGCAGCAGCAACGCGTTGTCGTAGAGCATCTTCTCGAAGTGCGGCACCGTCCACGTGCCGTCCACCGCGTACCGCGCGAACCCGCCGGCGAGCTGGTCGTACATGCCGCCGCGGGCCATCCGCTCGCAGGTGAGCCGCACGATGTCGAGCACCTCGTCGTCATGGGTGCGCTGGTAGTGCCGCAGCAGGAACAGCAGGTTCATGTGCGGCGGGAACTTGGGCGCCCCGCCGAACCCGCCGTGCTCCTTGTCGAACACCTTCACCAGGCTCCGCGCGGCGGCGTCGAGGACACCCTCGTGCATCGGGTTGGCCGGCGGCTTCTCGGCCACCTGCCGGATCGCGCCCACCACCGCGGCGCTCTGCTTGAGCACCGCGTCGCGCTGGTTGCGCCACGCGTCCGACACCGCCGTGACCAGCCGCTGGAAGGCGTCGCGCGGGAAGTACGTGCCGCAGAAGAACGGCTCGCCGTCCGGCGTGGCGAACACCGTCATCGGCCAGCCGCCCTGCCCCGTCATGGTCTGCGTCGCGGTCATGTACACCGCGTCGACGTCGGGCCGCTCCTCCCGGTCCACCTTCACCGGCACCGTCAGCTCGTTGACGAGCGCGGCGACGCCCTCGTGCTCGAAGGACTCGTGCGCCATGACATGGCACCAGTGGCACGCCGCGTAACCGACCGAGATGAGCACCGGCACGTCCCGCCGCCGCGCCTCCTCGAACGCCTCCGGCGACCACTGCCACCAGTCGACCGGGTTGTCCTTGTGCTGCTGCAGGTACGGCGAGGTGGCGCCGGCAAGACGGTTGGCCATACCTCCACCCTCTCACGCGGCGGCGGGCGGCCTCAGGCGGACGGGCTGCCGGCGATCCTCGCGCGGACGGTGTCCCACGGCATCTGCGCGACGATCCTGGTGAGGGCGTTCACCCAGGAGGCGATCGTCTCCGGGTCGCCCGGCCCCTCGCACAGCAGGAAGGAGCCCTCCATCCACCACGGCGGGGTGATGCCGAAGGGGCGGCCCGCCGCCTGGTCGGCGAACGCCCGCAGCAGGTCATCGGCGAGGGCGTCGCCCTGGCCCTGGCCGGGCGGGGTGAGGGCGGTGTGGGGGAAGTACGGCACCGGGGCGGGCAGCGGCACCATCCACACGGTCTGCACCGGGTCGCTGCGCCGGGGTCTGCGCCGCTGGCGGTCGCCGACGAGCACCGGCACGCCGTTGACGGTGCCCCTGAGCACGTCGTGCAGCTGCATCGACGGCGCGCCCTCCTGGACGCCGATGAGCCGCTGGGCGCTCACCGGACCCGGGACCGCCACGGCGAGCGCGGGCAGGAACTCCCAGCCGTGCCGGGCGGCCAGCTTCTTGCGGGCGCGGGTGGGCGGCAGGGCGGGCAGGCGCTGGTACAGCCCGACGACGACCGACACGATGCCCATCTCGACGGCGAGGACCACGGTCGCGGTGACGTACTTGTTCACGGAGGGCACCGCGCGGGCGACGGTGACCATCGCGACGATGCCGGCGACGGCCGCGAAGATCCCGCCGATCACGGCGATCCGGCCGTCGACGCGGGCGCCGATCAGGCCGATGCCGATGCCGATGACGAGGAAGCCGATGATGGCCGCCACCGGGCCGGGCAGGCCCACCTTCGACAGCGGCACGGCGATGGCCGCGACGAGGGCGCCGCCGCCGATCACCGCCATGACCGCGAGGGCGCGGTCGCTGAGGCCGATGCCCGCGGCGCCGCGGCCGGTGGGCCTGCGGCGCTCGGTCCGCACGAGCCGCCGGCGGGCGACCAGCACCGCTTCGAGGCGGTCGACGAACGCCGTGTAGTCCGCCTTGTCGGCCCCGGTGATGTCCAGCTCCCGGCCGTCGAGCGTGACCAGGCCCGCGGCGGTGGCCTTCGCGTCCTTGCGGGTGACGTACATCTCGTCGACCCACGAGAACTGGGCGGCCTCGGTGCGGCGGTTGCGGGTCCACACCAGGCCGTGCTCGAAGTGGTACACCACGACGTACGGCCGGAACAGCAGGTAGAACGCGTACCCGGTGGCGGCCAGACCGGCCAGCACGAGGATCAGGAACAGCATGGCGAGCGGCTTCACCATGATGTACTGGCCGACCCAGTAGACGCCGGCGGCGACGCCGAAGATCACTCCGGCGATGACCAGGCCGGTGAGGCACTCCACCACCGGGTGCGTGCCCTTGTGCCCGGCGACAGGCATGCCGAGCTGCTGCCGCGCGGCGAGCGCCGCCACCTTGGGCGGCACGTGCACCGTCGATGCGTCCATGGTCTCCCCCGCGTCGGTCGTGTCCGATCGACGCAGGACAGTACGCCATGTGGCGGGCGCCCGCCGCCCCGTCCGCCCGGACCGTCCACGGTGGACGGCCCGGGCGGCGACCGGCGCGGTCCCGCCCGGCCTCAGGCGTCCTGGAGCAGGCCGAGGATGTTGCCCGACTCGTCCTTCACGGTGGCGATGAGGCGGCCGCCGCCGACGTCCTGCGGGTCGGTGTGCGCGGTGGCGCCCGCGTCGACGAGGGCCTGCAGGCCGGCCTTGATGTCCTTCACGGCGGTGTACGCGACCGGTCCCGTCATGCCCTTGCGCTCGCCGTTGGGGTCGAGCCCGATCTCCTGGCCACCGACGCGGAAGCCCACGTAGTAGGGCGAGTCCATGTAGGGCTCGACCCCGAGCAGCGTGGTGAACAGCGTCTTGGCCTGGGCGATGTCCTTGACCGGGTAGACGATCTGACCGAAACCGTCGCTCATGGAAGTTGTCTCCTTCATGCGTTCGCGTCCTTCACCGGTACTGACGAGCGCCCTTCCGGCGATGTGACCGAACCGGCTTTACATCCCCGCCCGAGTCTGCCACTGTTCTAGAACAGTCACGACAGTTCTAGAACTCTGGAGGCGAGGACACCATGGGTGATCTGCTGATCCGCCCGCACCGCTCGCCGGCGCGGGTGCGGCTGATGGACGATCCGGGGCCGCTGGGCAGGTTCGGGGAGTACGGCGGGCGCTACGTGCCCGAGTCGCTGATCGGCGCCTGCCGGCGGGTCGAGGAGGCGTTCCGGGCAGCGTGGGCCGACCCCGCGTTCCGCAACCAGCTGGCCGGCCTGCTCGCCACGCACGTCGGCCGGCCGACGCCCCTGACGCCGGCGGTGCGGCTCTCCGCCGAGCTGGGCGTGACGGTGCTGCTCAAGCGCGAGGACCTGACGCACACCGGTTCCCACAAGATCAACAACGTGATCGGCCAGGCACTGCTCGCCACGAGGATGGGGCACCGGCGGCTGATCGCGGAGACCGGCGCCGGGCAGCACGGGGTGGCGACCGCGACCGCGGCGGCGATGTTCGGGCTGGCGGCGACCGTGTTCATGGGCGAGCGGGACATCGAGCGGCAGGCGCTCAACGTGTTCCGGATGCGGATGCTCGGCGCCGAGGTCGTGCCGGTGCGCACCGGCGCCCGCACGTTGAAGGACGCCACCAGCGAGGCGATGCGGCACTGGGTCGGCGCCACCGAGGACAGCTACTACTGCATGGGCTCCGTGCTCGGCCCGATGCCCTACCCGTGGATGGTGCGCGAGTTCCAGCGGGTCATCGGTGACGAGGCCCGCCGCCAGTGCGCCACCGCCCTGCCGGCCGCGGTCCCCGACTACGTCGTCGCGTGCGTCGGCGGCGGGTCCAACGCGGCCGGCACGTTCGCCGGGTTCGTCGACACCACCGCCAAGCTGGTCGGCGTCGAGGCCGAAGGCGGGGCCGGCGCCACCCGCGGCACCCTCGGGGTGCTGCACGGGGTGCGCTCGATGTTCCTGCAGGACGACGACGGGCAGGTCCTGGAGGCCCACTCGATCGCGGCCGGCCTCGACTATCCCGGCATCGGCCCCGAGCACGTCCACCTGCGCGACCTGGGCCGGGCCCGGTACGTGACGGTCGACGACGCCGAGGTGCTCGACGCGGTCGTGCGGCTCGCCCGCACCGAGGGCATCGTCGCCGCGCTCGAGTCCGCGCACGCCGTCGCATGGGTGATCCGCGCCGCCGGCGACGGCACCCTGCCCGCCGGCTCGACCGTGCTGCTGACCCTCTCCGGCCGCGGCGACAAGGACATCTCGGCCCTGAAGGAGCTGCTGTGAAGCTGCCCACCGACCACAAGGTCGTCATGCCGTACCTCACCGGCGGCGCCGTCGGCGACTGGACCGAGCACCTGCGGGCCCTCATCGACGCGGGCGCCGACGCGATCGAGATCGGCCTGCCGTTCTCCGACCCGACGCTCGACGGCGCCACCATCCAGGAGGCCACGCACGCGGCGCTGAGCCGGGGCGCCACCCTGCGCGGCATCCTGACCCGCGTGTCGGAGGTCGCCGGCACCGTGCCGCTCGTCGCCAGTACGTATGCCAACCTCGTCGTCCGCGACGGCGCCGCCGCGTTCTGCGCGACCCTGCGCGACGCCGGCTTCGACGGGCTGATCGTGCCCGACCTGCCGCTCGAGGAGTGCGCCGAGGCCGAGCAGCAGGACATCGACCTGGTGCTGCTGGCCTCCCCCGCCACCCCCGACGAGCGCCTCGACGAGATCGCCCGGCGCAGCCGCGGCTTCGTCTACGCGGTCACCGTCATGGGCACCACCGGCGAACGCGAGACCCTCGCCGCGTCCGCCGCCGACCTGGCGCGGCGGCTCACCGACCGCTGCGACCTGCCGGTCTTGCTAGGATTCGGCATCTCCACCCCGGCGCAGGCCGCGCAGGCCGCCCAGCTCGCCGACGGTGTCGTCATCGGCGCCGCGATCATGCGCCGGGTGCTCGACGGCGCCTCGCCGGCCGAGCTCGGGGGCTACCTCCGGTCGATCCGGCAGGCCATAGACGAAGGGTGAGCCGATCAACCCCGAGCCGCGGTACCGCAGCATCGCCGCCGACCTGGCCGAGAAGATCCGCACCGGCCACTACGCGCCCGGCGACGCCCTGCCCGCGCAACGGGACCTCAGCCACAGCTACGGCGTGACCCTGATGACGCTCCGGCAGGCCCTGCGGCACCTCAGCGACGAGGGGCTGATCGTGCAGCAGGCCGGCAAGGGCACGTACGTGTCGCCGCCGCACCTGGCGTACCGGCTCGGGTCCCTGCGCAGCCTCGCCGACGACCTGCGCGAGCAGGGCCACGAGGTGCGCACCACGGTCCTGGACCGGACGCTGCGCCGCCCGCCGTCCGCGGTCGCGGCCCAGCTGGGCACGCCGGCGCTGCGCCTGGAGCGGGTCCGCGAGTTCGCCGGCCGCCCCGCCGTGCACCAGGTGTCGTGGGTGCGCAAGCCCTTCGGCAGCCGGCTGCGCACGGTCGACTTC
The DNA here is from genome assembly GCF_000716715.1 of Dactylosporangium aurantiacum. Taxonomy (GTDB): domain Bacteria; phylum Actinomycetota; class Actinomycetes; order Mycobacteriales; family Micromonosporaceae; genus Dactylosporangium; species Dactylosporangium aurantiacum. The sequence continues at coordinate 48,417 of NZ_JNYJ01000004.1, forward strand.
GCCGCCGAGTCGCTGTACGCGGCGCTCGCCGACGCGGGCGTCTCGGTCGCCCGGGCCACCGAGACGATCCGCCCCGACGTGCTCGACGAGACCGTCGCCGCCCACCTGCGTACCCCGCCCGGCACCCCGGTGTTCGTCAGCGACCGGGTCACGTACTCCCTCGACGACACCCCGGTCGTCACCGACCGCGCCGTCATCCTGGGCGACATGATGGAGATCCGGGCCACCCGTGCCGCCACCGGGCTGTCCCTGACCTGGACCGGCGCCCTGTGACGCCGGATGCGCCCCGCGAGGTGGAGAATCTCGTCCGGTCGATCGATGATCCGGACGAGGACAGCGACGGCACCGAGGCGTACGAGATCGCGCTCGCCCTCGGCGACAGCCAGGACCGGGCGGCGCTGCCGGCGCTGCGCGCCCACCTCGACCGGTACCTCGACGCCGGCGACTTCTTCGGCCGCGACATCATCGCCGTCGCGGTGGCCGGGATCGCCGGGGTCGAGGCGCTGCCGGTCCTGCTCCACGCGGCGGCCCGCGACCTCGGCGACGACCAGGACGGGCTGGCCGCCGAGATCTGGGACGTCATGGCGGAGGACCCGGCACGCGCCCGGCACATCATCATGGAACTGACCGCGGACCCGGACCCCGCCGTCCGAGCCCGAGCGACCTGGGCGGCCCGGTTCCTGCCGACCACCGCCGGCCAGGACGGCTGAGCAGCGGCCGTCGACGAGCCGGTCCAGCTCAGACGTGGCCTTTCAGGGACTCGTCGTAGATCACCGCGGGTGGCGGGTCCAGCAGGTCCTCGGCGGCCCGGCTGAAGGTGCTCGCGTCGCGGCGGCGGCGCAGCTCCACGGTCACCGAGTCGCACGACGCGCCCCCGGACAGCGCCGCCACCGCGCCCGAGGGCAGGAGGAACACCGCGTCGCGGGTGCCGATGGCGTGGTCGGAGGGGCGGGCGGCGATGCCGACGACCGTGGCGTTGACCACGGCCGGGCCGAGCAGCAGGGTGACCCGTTCGCCGGGGCGGACGTCGTGGGCGGCCGCGGTCCGCTCGTCGATCAGCAGCTGGGCGTCCGTCGCCGGGTACGTCCCCGACCGCACCTGCGACCAGCGCAGTCCCGGCCGGGCGGCGGCGGTCAGGACCGTGGCGCCGCTGAGCACCCCGCGGGAGGTGACGGCGGTGACGCCGTACAGGGTGGTGCCGCACTCGACGGCGGCGGCCTGCGGCAGGGCGGCGATCCGGTCGACCTGGCGCGGGGTGAACCTGCCGACGAGCCGGACGTCGGCGTCGCCGGGCAGGTCCGCGAACCGGGCCGAGCCCTCGTACCGGTCGAGGACCACGAACGCCGCGACCGCGGCCGCAGCGACCACGACGACGGCGACGGCCGTCCGCTCCCCGCGCATGCCGCCGACGGTACCGGAACCGTCACCCACGGTCGGCGCGCCACGCAGGCCGAGGGGTCAGGCGGCGCGGCCCAGGTAACGCAGCAGGGTCACGGCCGGGCCACCGGCGGCCGGCAGCGCGGCGGCGTAGGCACCGTACGCCCGCAGCGGCTCGACGATCTCCCGGGCGACGGGCAGCAGCCGCGCGGCGAGGTCGTCGGACAGCGGCGACGGCCGGCCCGTGGCGACGGCGACGTCCCAGGCGTGCACGGCCGCGTCGAGCCCGCACGCCCCTGCGCCGATCCAGCCGGCCAGCTTGCCCTGCGGCAGCGGCGTCGGCGCCTCGGTGGCGTCGGCGGGGATGGTCGCCCAGGCCGCGGCGGACGCCCGCATGGTGCCCTCGACGAACGCCACGAACGCGTCGAGGTCGCCGTCCAGCTCGCCCGACGGCGCGAACGGGTCGAACGACGGCCAGCCCTCGCCGGTGATCGTCGCGGCGAACCCGAGCTGGTCGCCGGCGGCGTGCTGCAGGACCTGGGTGACGTTCCACCGCTCGCACGGCGTGGGCAGCAGCAGGTCGGCCGGGCGCAGGTCGGCGAGCACCGCCCGCAGCGCCGCGTGCGACTCGTCCAGGACGGTCCAGGTGTTCGAGCTCATCGCGTACTCCTCAACTCGGTGACTACGATCAGCATACCAGAACGGAATGTTCCATTCCACTATCAGGGCAGCGAAAAACGCCCCGTCAGGCGACATCGAGCGTGGCCTTGCGGCGGCTCTCGCGCTCGAACCAGGCGAGCAGGCCCAGGCCGATCACCACGTACAGGGTGCCGAGGGCCGCCTCGGCGAGCACGTCGTCGCGGACCGAGGCCAGGCCGGCGCCGGCCGCGACCTCGCGGGCCGCGGCGATGCCATGGGTCAGCGGCAGCCACCGCGCGACCGCGGCCATCCAGCCGGGCAGGTCGGACAGCGGGACGTTGACGCCGGCGAAGACCAGCAGGACGCCGACGACCAGGTTGGACAGGACCGCGACCTCGCGCACCCGTAGCGACAGGGCCGCGTTGGCGAGACCGAGCCGACGCGGCGGCGCACCTCGCGGGGGCGGGCTTCGACGTCGTGGCCGAGGACCTCGATCCGGCCGCTGGTCGGCAGCAGCAGCGTGATGAGCATCTTGATCGTCGTGGTCTTGCCGGCGCCGTTGGGCCCGAGCAGGCCGAACAGCTCGCCGCGCTCGACCTGGAAGGAGATGCCGCGCACGGCGTCGACGACCTTCTCGGTGCGGCACAGCCCGCTGCGGGTGCGGAAGACCCGCCGCAGGTCGGACACATCGATGACGCTCATCCCCGCCCCCGGTCCAGAATGCTGCGGCGACCCTAGCACCGCCGCGGCGGGCGGCGCTGTCCGTTACCCGGCGCCCTCGGCGCGCAGGTGGCGGCGCTGGACCTGACGGCGTTCGCGCAGGACGGCGGCGAGCCGGTCCGCGGCGAGCGGCGGGTGGAACAGGAAGCCCTGCGCGGCCGTGCAGCCCAGGGCGGCCAGGGCGGCGCGCTGGTCGGGGTTCTCCACGCCCTCCGCGACGACGCGCAGCTTGAGCCGGAGCCCGAGCTCCACGGTGGCCCGCACGATCGCCTCGGCCTTGGGCGAGTCGATCATCTGCGCGACGAACTCCCGATCGATCTTCACCTCTTGTACGGGCAGCCGCGTGAGCACCGTGAACGACGAGAACCCGGTGCCGAAGTCGTCGACGGCGAGCTGGACGCCGAGGCGGCGGATCCTGGCGAGGACGTCGTCGATGACCGGCGACTTGGACAGCATGACGGTCTCGGTGATCTCCAGTACGAGCAGCTCGGCGGGCAGGCGGTGCCGGGCGAGCAGGTCGCCGATCGCCTCGGGCAGCTGCCGCTCCAGCAGGCTGCGGGCGGAGATGTTCACCGACACGGGCACGGCCAGCCCGGCCCGGCGCCAGCCGGAGGCCAGGCCGATGGCGCGGTCCAGCACCCACTTCGTCAGCGGGCCCATCAGCTCGCTGGCCTCCACGACCGGCAGGAACTGGCCGGGGGCGAGCAGCCCGCGCCGCGGGTGCTTCCAGCGCACGAGGGCCTCGACGCCGGTGATCTGCTGGGCGCCGGGCGCGAGGGACACGGCGGGCTGCAGCTCGACGGTGAGCTGCTCCTCGGCCTGCAGCGCCTCGCGCAGCTCGGCGAGCAGGGCGAGGCGGTCGGTGCTCGCGTCGTCGCGGGCCGCGTCGTACCAGGCGACCGGCTGGATGGCGTGCTTGGCCTGGTACATGGCGATGTCGGCGCGGCGCAGCAGCTCGGTGAGGTCGACCTCGCCGGCGGCGGCGACCACCACGCCGATGGACGGCTCCTTGGACAGCAGCACCCCGTCGACGCACATCGGCACGCCGACCTGCGCGCCGAGCTTGCGGGCACGCTCGACGGCGGCGGCGAGGGCCAGGTCGGCGCCGCCGGTGTCGAGGTCGGTGATGAGCAGCGCGAACTCGTCGCCGCCGAGGCGGGCGAGCAGGTCACCGGTGTTGCCGGCCTCGGCGACCCGGCCGGCGATGACGCGCAGCACCTCGTCGCCGGCGGCGTGGCCGAGGGCGTTGTTGACCTCTTTGAAGTCGTTGACGTCCAGCAGCAGCAGGGCGACGGGGTCGTCGGGGCCCCGGCGGCGCAGCATGACGTTGCCCCGCGACAGCAGCGCCGCGCGGTTGAACAGCCCGGTCAGCGGGTCGTGGATCGCGTCGTACGTGGTGCGCTCGCTCATCGTGCGCAGCTCGTCCTGGGTGACCGCGTCGTGCAGCGCGGCGGCGAGGGCGTCGCCGAAGGCGTCGAGCATCCGCTGGTTGCGGGCGCGCAGCCGGCCGAGGCCCGTCAGCTGCAGCTCGCCGACGGCCACCGGGCCGACGGCGAGGGTGTGCGTGAGCGGGGTGCCGGGGTCCGCGGCGCCGAAGGCGGTGCCGTCGGCGAGGACGACCCGGGCGCCGGTGACGCCGAAGAGGCGCCGGGCGCCCTCCACGCCGGCCTCGGCGGTGCCGCGCACGTCGAGCCGGTTGAGGTCGCGGGTCGCCTCGGCGAACTCGTGCCAGGTGCGGCGGTCCTCCCGGTCGCCGAGGCGGCTGGCGTACACCTGTTGCAGCAGCCACAGCACGGGCGGCAGGACCAGCAGCAGCAGCGCGTCGGTGAGGCAGGCCCAGACGACGACCAGGCCGACCGCGATGTTGCCGATGACCATGAGGAGCTTGCCGCGCAGCAGCTCGACGGCGACGGTGGCCGGCCTCCCGCCGCGGGAGGTGGCGACGTGCGCGGCGACCAGGCCGATCGCGACCACGCAGTACACCAGCGCGCCGGCGCACAGCGCGACCACGCCGCGCTCGGTGAGCGGCGCGCCGTGGACCGGCTGGACGAGCACGGTGGTCGCGGTGGCCAGGCTGCCGGCGACGGTGAGGGCGGAGACGCTGTAGAGCAGGTCACGGTGGCTGCGGAGGCGCCCGGCGCGGGCGTCCACGAGGCGCAGGACGCTGTGCGACACGCCGACGCCGGCGGCGACCACGAGCGGGATCGTCGCGGCCGGCAGGTTGACGCACAGCACGACCATCGCCGCCTCGCCCCAGGCGAGGGTGGCGTGCCCGGCGCCGGCGCGCACCCGCAGGCGGGCGAGCTGGGCGAGGACCACGACGCCGAAGCCGGCCGCGACCGCGGCGAGGACGCCGGGCGAGGCGCCGGCGGTGTACGCGGCGGTCGGGATCCCGGCGGCGAGCGCCACGGCGACGGCCACGCTGACGGCAGCGGCGGACACGACCGCGGCGGTGAGCCGCGCCGGAACGGGTCTCATCGATGCGCCGAATCGATGAACGACAATGACGCTAAGCGGTTGACCGCCTGCGGAGCGTGAGCGGATATCCGGACGAACGGGGTGACCACCATTTGCCCCCCTTCCCTGCCCCACAGGGAGACGCGTCCTGGGAAAGGAACGCGCACCCCGTGAAGGCTAAAGCACGGAAGAAAGGCACAACAGTGGTCAGTGCCGCGATTCTGGCTGCGGCCCGCCGCCGTGGTCGACCTCGTCGACCGAGGTGGCGGGTTTGTCGGGATCCGGGAACTCGGCGGGCAGGCGGCGGATCCGCGCGGTCATGTTGCGGATCAGCAACACCGTCGCGATGGCGAGCAGCACGATGATGAGCAGCCCCATCGGGCCGGCCAAACCGCCCGAGCGGGTGTCCCCGAAGTTGTTCTCGGCGAGGAACTGCAGGGCTTGCATCTGTCTACCTTACGCCCGCGAAAAGATCGTCTTCCGGCGTGCGGGTGTCGACGTGCGACTTCACCAGCTCGTAGTCCTCGGTGGGCCAGATCTTCTGCTGGATGTTGAGCGGGACCGCGAACCAGAAGCCGTCCGGGTCGACCTGGGTGGCGTGCGCGCGCAGCGCGTCGTCGCGGGCCTCGAAGAACTCGCCGCACGGCACCCGGGTGGTGACCCGGTCGCCCTTGTCGTCGCGCTCCTCCCACCGCTGCAGCCACTCCGTGTACGGCGACTCGCCGGTCGCCTCGATCATCGCCTCGTGCAGGGCGAACATGCGGGCCTTGGACCAGCCCATGTTGTAGTAGAGCTTCAGCGGCTGCCACGGCTCGCCCTGGTCGGGGTAGCGGTCCGGGTCGCCGGCCGCGTCGAACGCCACCATGCTCACCTTGTGCGTCATGACGTGGTCGGGGTGCGGGTAGCCACCCTCCTCGTCATAGGTGGTGATCACGTGCGGGCGGAACGAGCGGATCAGCTTGACCAGCGGCGCGGCCGCCTCCTGCGGGTCCATCAGGCCGAAGCAGCCCTCGGGCAGCGGCGGCAGCGGGTCGCCCTCCGGGAAGCCGGAGTCGACGAAGCCGAGCCATGCCTGCTGGACGCCCAGGATCTCCCGGGCCCGGTCCATCTCGGCGCGGCGGATGGTCGCGATGTTCTCCCAGACCTCCGGCCGGTCCAGCTTCGGGTTGAGCACGCTGCCCCGCTCGCCGCCGGTGCACGTGACGACCAGCACCTCGACGCCCTCGGCGGCATAGCGCGCCATCGCGGCAGCGCCCTTGCTCGACTCGTCGTCGGGATGCGCGTGCACCGCCATCAATCGCAGTTGCTCGCTCACGAGCTCTCCTCAAGGTGATCGTCAACCCCGCTGCGGGGGCGCCCCGGGTTACGACCCTATTGTGGTCGGTACCTCCGACGAAACGACGAGGACCGTCTTCCCGTGACCGAGACGCACGCCACAGCCAAATACCCGCCCGGCCGATACGGCCGCCGCCGGGAGCCCCGGCCCCGCCGCACCTGGCTGGTCGCGCTCGTCGCCGCGCTCGCCGCGGTCGCCGGGGTGCTCGTCGCGGTGAAGCTCTTCCAGCAGTACGGGCCGCAGGAGTACGAGCCGCAGGTGCAGCGGTTCTACGCGATCAGCGACGACGGCATCACGGTCGACTTCGTGGTCCGCAAGGACGCCGCGAAGGAGGCGACCTGCCGGGTGCGGGCCCGTTCGGCCAGTGGCGAGGAGGTCGGCCTGGCCGAGGTGGACGTGCCGGCGGGCGCGGAGACGCTGGTCACCTACCGCCTGGCCACCAGCGACCGGCCCGTCACCGTGGAGGTCCCGGCGTGCGGCCCGCGCCGCACCCGCTGACCACCCGCATTTTCCATGGCGGTCGTGATGCGGCTCACTGGTACTTTGGTGGTTTGACCGAGCGTGCCCGTGAGGAGATCTTCAGTGTCGACCACCGACGGCGACCAGGGGACAGTCTGGCTGTCGCAGGAAGCATATGACCGGCTGCAGGCCGAGCTGGACGAGCACATCGCCAACCGGCCAGCGCTTGCCGCGGAGATCAACGCACGCCGCGAAGAGGGCGACCTGCGCGAGAACGGCGGCTACCACGCCGCCCGCGAGGAGCAGGGCAAGGCCGAGGGCCGCATCCTGTACCTGAAGGAGTTCCTGCGCAAGGCGGTCGTCGGCGAGGCGCCGACGAGCAACAAGGTCGCGCCCGGCACCGTCGTGACGATCCAGTTCGACGACGACGAGGACGACACCGAGACGTTCCTGCTGGGCTCCCGGGAGATCGCGGCGACGACGGATCTCACCGTTTACAGCCCCGAGTCCGCGCTCGGCAAGGCCATCCTCGGCGCGGGCAAGGGTGACCAGGTGAAGTACACCGCCCCGAGCGGCGCCGAGATCAAGGTGAAGGTCATCGCCTTCGAGCCGTTCGCGGGCTGAGCCCCTTCGCCGGCCCCCGCCCGCGGAGGGCCACCGGATTTGCGGCCGCGCCCCCGTCCGGGGCGCGGCCTCACAACGCCCTGAGGGTCCGCGCCGAGCCGGCGCTGTGCTTGGCCAGCTCGGCGTCGATCCGCTCGTTGCGCGCCGCGTCGAGCACCAGGGCCGCCGACCCGCCCGCGGTCGCCTCGACCAGCCGCGCCCGCAGCCCCGCCGGCGGATGGGTGGCGAACAGCGCGGTGTCGCGCTCCGTCGCCGCCTCCCGCCGCGCGGCCAGCTGCGGCCGGAGCTCCGCGAGCAGCTGCCGGGTGGTCTCCGGCCACTCGGCGACCGGCCGCCCGGCGCGGGCGTCCCGCTTGATCAGCATCATCAGGCTGTCCCGCACGACGATCACGTCGAGCAGGTCGACGGTGGCCGCCCGGCCCGCCAGCCGCGCCGCGACCAGATCGGCGCGGTACTCGGCGCGCTGACCCTCCCGCAGCGCCAGCACGGCGAGGGCGGTGCGCGGCCCCCACAGCAGGGCGCGCAGCACGGCCTTCACCACGTTGAGGATCGGCACGGCGACCCAGTTGACCAGGAACGCGTCGCTCCCGCCGCCGGTGTCCCGGGTGGGCTCGGGCAGCAGCAGGGCGTCGAGCTCGGCGAGGGTCGTCAGCGACGGCTGGACCAGCAGCCCCCGGCGCGGGTCGCCGTTGACGAAGTGACCGAGCTCGTGGCCCAGCAGCGCCGCGCGTGACTGCCGCGGCAACGCGTTCCACAGCGGCAGCCCCAGCACCAGCACCGGACGGCGGCGCAGGCCCACCACACCGGCCGCCGCGCCGAACTCGTCGCCCTCGACGTACACGCGCGGGACCGGCGCGCCGAGCACCGCCGCCGCCTCACGGACCAGCCCGTGCAGCTGCGGCGCCGCCGCCTCGGTCACCTCGGTCGCGTACCTGGGCACCCGGCCGGTGCGGGGGCGCAGCAGGACCGCGAGCGCGATCAGGCAGAGCCCGGCGACCGCCCCGGGCACCGAGACCGTGCACAGCCAGACACCGGCGCCGAACAGGGCCAGGATCAGCGCGTACAGCAGCAGCGAGGACACCACGAGCACCACGGATCCGGTGGTGGTGGTGGCGCGGCCGCCACCGTCGCGGAACGCCTCGAAGGTGGCGAGCGTGTGGCGGCGGGCGGAGCGGTGCGCGAGGCGGTCGAAGATCACATCGATCTTCTACGCGCCGAACGTCACCGTGTACCCAGCCGAACGGAGCGCGGTGACCAGCCGGTCGGAGTGTTCCGAGCCGCGGGTCTCCACCGACAGGTGGATCTCCACCTCGCCGAGCTGCAGGCGGGGGTCCTGGCGGCGGTGCGCGACGTCGACGACGTTGGCGCCGTGCTCGGCGATCTGCGTGAGGATCTTCGCCAGGTGGCCGGGCCGGTCGCCGCAGCGCACGGTGAAGGCCAGGTAGCGGCCGGCCGCGGCGAGGCCGTGCTCGATCACCCGCAGCATGAGCATCGGGTCGATGTTGCCGCCGGACAGGACCGCCGCGGCGGGCGTCTCGACCGTGACGGCGCCGGCCAGCAGCGCCGCGACGCCGACGCTGCCGGCCGGCTCGACGACGGTCTTGCCGCGCTCGAGCAGCATCAGCAGCGCCCGGGAGATGTCCTCGTCGGTGACCGTGACGACCTCGTCGACGAGCTTGCTGACGTGGGAGAACGTGAGGTCGCCGGGGCGGCCGACGGCGATGCCGTCGGCGATCGTGCCCAGCGCGGCGAGCCGGACCGGGCGCCCCGCGCGCAACGACTCCGGGAACGCGGCGGCACCGGCCGCCTGGACCCCGACGATGCGCACCTCCGGGCGCACCGCCTTGACCGCGGCGGCGAGGCCGGAGATGAGGCCGCCGCCGCCGATGCCGGTGACGATGGTCCGCACGTCGGGCAGCTGCTCGACCAGCTCCAGGCCGAGGGTGCCCTGCCCGGCGATGATGTCGGGGTGGTCGAAGGGGTGGATCAGCACCGCCCCGGTCCGCTCGGCGAACTCGTGCGCGGCCTCGAGGGCCTCGTCGACGGACGTACCGGCGAACTGGACCGCGGCGCCGTAGTTCTTCGTCGCGGCGATCTTGGGCAGCGGCGCGCCGACCGGCATGAAGACGGTGCTGGTGGTGCCGAGCAGGCCGGCGGCGAGGGCGACCCCCTGCGCGTGGTTGCCGGCGCTGGCCGCGACCACGCCCCGGCGCCGCTCCTCGGCGCTGAGGCGGGCGATCCGCACGTACGCGCCGCGGACCTTGAACGACCCGGCGCGCTGCAGGTTCTCACACTTGAGCCAGGCGGGGCCGCCGAGCTTCGCGGTGAGGGGCCGGCTGGGCTCGACCGGCGTCCGGCGGATCACGCCGGACAGCAGGTCACGTGCCGCTTCGATGTCAGCGAGCGACACGAGCTCAAAGGGGACATCCGTCATTCCCTGATCGTGCCACCCGCCGCCAGCGGCAGCACCACCGTCCAGTCGTCATCCGTGCCGCGCAGCGCCCGCAGGGTCGCCCGGGGCACCGCGGCGCCCCGGATGCGGGCGACCCGGCCGTACTGCGCGCTGGTCACCCTGGCGATCAGCACCAGCGCGGACACGGCCGCGACGACGCCGAGCACCGCCGCCGGCAGGCGCAGCAGCAGCTGCCGGCCGAACAGGTGCGACACCAGCGCCCCGTCGACGGTCCCACCGGCGGCGACCCGGTCCCGCACGTCGGCGATCTCGCGCAGGTTGTCCAGGCCGGCGAGCGCGCCGAGGACGGCCGCGGCCAGGGTGACCAGCAGGCTCACCCACCACAGCCAGGTCAGCACCGTCATCCTGCGGCGCAGCGCCGGGGCCCGGCCGACGCTGCCGACGGCGACGTCGCGCAACGGCACGGCGGACGTCGTCCGGATGCCGAACGCCGCCAGGTTGGACCGGGCCCGGCGGGCCCACCCGGCGAAGACCGCCCACGCGGTGAGCACCGCGGCGGCGAGCACGGCCCACGCGCCGAGGCGCACCGCACCCGCGACGGCGCTCGCGTCGCCGCCCGGCCGGTGCGCGGCCCAGATGTCGGCGAGCGGCACGAACGCCACGCAGAGCTGGGCGAGGGCGGCCGCGGCGACGGCCAGCATCGCCGCCGTCGCCCAGCTCGAGATGGCCCTGACCTGCCGCCCTGCCGGCCGCTGTGCCTGCCGTCCGGGCTGCTGCCCTGCCGGCCGCCCTGCCTGTCGCTCTGCCTGTCTTCCTGCCTGCCTTCCTGCCTGCCGCACCGTCACCGCCGGGCGGCCATGCGCGGCCAGCCGGGCGCGTGCCGGCGCCACGGCGCGGCCTGCTCGACCTGCCCGGCGAGGGCGAGCAGCAGCAGCTCGGCGCCCGGCGGACCGACCAGCTGGACGGCGGCCGGCAGGCCGTCGGCGCGCACGCCGACCGGGATCACGACCGCGGGGAACCCGGCGAAGTTCCAGGGTGCGCTGTAGGGCGCGTACCGGGCGTTGACCAGCATGTTCGCCGACCAGGAGCGCGCCGACCAGCGCTCGGCGCGCGGCGGCGGGCCGGCCAGCGCCGGGGTGACGAGGACGTCGAAGCCGCCGCGGAGGAACCAGTTGTGGCAGCGCTCCCGCCACTCGTCGCGGTCGGCGGCCCTGACCAGGCCGCGGCGCAGGGCCCGCTCGCCGAGGGCCGCGTGGCGGCGGGTGCGCCGCTGCAGCCGGGCCGCGTCGAGGCCTTCGGCGTCGGCGTGGGTGCCGGCGAACCAGGTGGCGAGGACCTTGGCGGCGAGCACCGGCGGGTACGTGGGGTCGGCCCGCACGGCGTCGTGGCCGAGGCCGAGCAGCAGCCGCCCGGCGTCGCTGAGCCCCTTGCGCGCTCCGGCGTCGGGGAACACGCCGGCGGCCGGGCTGCGCGGCGACACCGCGATCCGCAGCTTGCCGGGTGCCCGCAGCGGCTCCGGGGCCCGGCCGGCGAGCACGGCGAAGCCCAGCGACGCGTCGCCGACGGTGGTGGCGAGGATGCCGTTCTCGGCGAGGCCGTGCCAGTCGTTCGTGCCGATCCCGGCGGGCACCACGCCCCGGCCGGGCTTGATCCCGACGAGCCCGCAGCACGCGGCCGGGATCCGGATCGAGCCGAGCCCGTCGTTGCCGTGCGCGATCGGCACCAGCCCGGCGGCGACCGCGGCGGCGGACCCGCCGGAGGAGCCGCCGGGGGTCCGGTCGGTGCGCCACGGGTTGCGGGTGATCCCGTCAGCGTCGTCGGTGAGCGCCCAGATGCCCAGCTCCGGCATCTTCGTCACGCCCACGACGATGGCGCCCGCCCCGCGCAGCCGCCGGACCACCTCGTGGTCGTGGTCGGCGACCGGCCCGCGGGCGGCCGCCGAGCCGTGCCACGTCGGCAGGCCGGTGACCGCGACGTTCTCCTTCACCGCGATCGGCACCCCGGCGAGCGGCAGGTTGCGCAGCTCCGGCTGGTCGTCGACGATCTCCGCCTCGGCGATCGCCTCCCCGGCGCGCACCTGCCGGAACGCGCCGACGACCCGGTCGTACGCGCGGATGGAGTCGAGGTGGTCGGCGACGACCTCCGTGGCGGACGTGTCACCACGGCGCACCGCGCGGGCGATCTCCCGCGCGGTGGCGCCGACCCAGGTGGTGGAGCGGTGCAGCATCTGAAACACCTTTCCGGCCGTCGATGGCTGGTGCTCAGTGTCTCAACGAGCGAGGGCCTGCTCCAGATCGGCGAGGAGGTCGTCGATCGTCTCGATGCCGACGGACAGCCGGACCAGGTCGCCCGGCACCTCCAGCGGCGAGCCGGCGGCGCTGGCGTGGGTCATCCGGCCCGGGTGCTCGATCAGCGACTCCACGCCGCCGAGGGACTCGCCGAGCACGAACAGCTTCGCCCGGTTGCAGATCTCCACGGCGGCCTCCTCGCCGCCGGCGGCCCGGAAGCTCACCATGCCGCCGAAGCGGCGCATCTGCTTGGCGGCGATCTCGTGCCCGTGGTGCTCGGGCAGCCCCGGGTACAGCACCTGGCGCACCGCCTTGTTCCGGGAGAGGAACTCGACGACCTTCTCGGCGTTGTCGCAGTGCCGGTCCATGCGCACGCCGAGCGTCTTGATGCCGCGCATCGTCAGCCACGCGTCGAACGGCCCGCAGACCGCGCCCATCGCGTTCTGGTGGAACGCGAGCCGCCCCAGCAACTCCTCGTCGTCGGCCACCAGCGCGCCGCCGACGACGTCGGAGTGCCCGCCGATGTACTTCGTCGTGGAGTGCACCACCACGTCGGCGCCCAGATGCAGCGGCTGCTGCAGGTAGGGCGACGCGAACGTGTTGTCGACCACCAGCAGCGCGCCCCGGTCGTGCGCGACCTGCGCGAGCGCGGCGATGTCGGCGATGCCGAGCAGCGGGTTGGTCGGCGTCTCCAGCCACACGAGCTTCGTGCGGTCCGTGATCGCCGCGCGGACCGCGTCGACGCTGTGGATCGAGGCCGGCGTGAACTCCAGCCCCCACCGCTCGGCGACCTTCGCGAACAGCCGGTACGTGCCGCCGTAGGCGTCGTCGGGGATGACCACGTGGTCGCCCGGCCGGCACACCGTGCGCAGCAGCGTGTCCTCGGCGGCCAGGCCGGAGGCGAACGCGAGCGCCCGGCGGCCGCCCTCGATCGCGGCGAGGCACTCCTGCAGCGCGTCCCGGGTCGGGTTGGTGGTCCTGCTGTACTCGTAGCCGCGTCGGGGGTGGCCCACCGCGTCCTGCGCGTACGTGCTGGTCTGGAAGATCGGCGGGACCACCGCACCGGTGGCGGGGTCCGGCTCCTGGCCGGCGTGGATGGCAAGGGTCTCGAAGCCGTGCGTCATGGACCGACCATAGTGCGGGACGAGGTGAGCCCGGTCACGGCCCGCCGGATCCGCGTCCCGGCGGCGGGCTCGGGCCGCCCGAAGTGGTAGCCCTGCGCGAGGGTGTACCCCAGCTCGTGCAGCCGCCGCGCCTGGTGCGCCGTCTCGACGCCCTCGGCGACCGCCTCGATCCCCAGGGCCCGCGCCAGCTGCAGCACCGCGCCCGCGATCGCGTCGGGGCCCGGTCCGGGCACGAACGAGCGGTCCAGCTTGATCTGGTCCACCGGACAGCTGGCCAGCAGGCTCAGCGTCGACTGCCCGGTGCCGAAGTCGTCCAGCGCGATGCGGACGCCGAGCGCCCGCAGCTCCCGCAGCGTGTCCTGGGTAGCGCCGCCGCCGACCGCGGTCGACTCGGTGATCTCGACCGTGAGCCGGTGCGCCGGCAGGCCGCTGTCACGCAGCGCCGCGGCGACGTCGGCGGGGAAGTCCTCGCGCTGCAGCTGCCGCGCGGAGACGTTGACCGCCACGGTCCGCCCGCCGTCCCACCCGGCGGCCTCGCGGGTGGCCTCGCGCAGCACGTACCGGCCGAGCGGGACGATCAGCCCGGTCTCCTCGGCGGCGGACACGAACTCGCCGGGGCCGAGCAGCCCGCGGACCGGGTGCTGCCAGCGCACCAGGGCCTCCGCACCGGTGAGCCGGCCGTCGGGCAGGGTCACGACCGGCTGGTAGTGCACCACGAACTGCTCCTCGTCGACCGCGGCGGCGAGCTCGGCGGCGAGCCGTACCCGCTGGTTGGCCCGCGCCTCCATACCCGGCCGATACCGCTGGAAGCCGCCCTCGCCGAGCGCCTTCGCCTGGTACATGGCGATGTCGGCACGGCGCAGCAGGTCGCCCTCCAGGTCGGCGCCGCCCGCCGAGACGACCCCGAAGCTGGCCCTGGCCACCAGCAGGTGCCCCTCGACCTCGACCGGGATCTGCACCGCCTCGGCGATGCGGGCCAGCGCGCCGTCGACGGCGTCGCCGTCGCAGTCCTGGAACAGGATCGCGAACTCGTCGCCGCCGAGCCGGGCCACGGTGTCGCCGGCGCGGACGTTGGCCCGCATCCGGCCGGCGACCGCGACCAGCAGGCCGTCGCCGACGGCGTGGCCGAGCGTGTCGTTGACGGACTTGAAGTCGTCGAGGTCGACCAGCGCGACACTGACCCGCTGCCGCCCGGCCGGGTCGCGCAGCGCCGCCTCGACGCGCTCGTTGAACAGGGCCCGGTTCGCCAGGCCGGTGAGCGCGTCGTGGGTCGCGTCGTGGCGCAGCTGCCGCTCCTGCCGGCCGAGGCGGGTGAGCAGGGCGTCGTTCTCGCCGAACGCGATGAGCTGGCGCACCACGACCAGCCCGGTGAGCACGACGGCGGCGGCCACGACCAGCAGCCGGTCGGCGGTGTCGGCGACCGCCGTGTACACCAGCAGCGCGTCGACGCCGGCCACCGCGAGGTACGGCAGCACGCTGTACCGCCGGCGCCGGCCCGCCGGCCGGGTGCCGGCCGCGCCGTCCTTCAGGTGGAAGGCGGCGCTGAGCCCGGTGGTGAAGGACGCGAGGGGGAACAGCAGCGTCTGGGCGTCGACGTCGGGCCGGGTGGTCAGCAGCACGCTGACGGCCGAGCCCATCCCGCCGATGAGGGCGGCGACGGCCCGCCACGACAGGGTGCGGCGGGACAGCCGCTCGGACCCGGCCAGCGCCGCCTTCGCCCCGAGGAACACCGCCACCAGCGCCGCGCCCATGATCGGGCCGACGTTGGAGCCGGCGGTCGAGTGCGCTCCCCCGGTGAACGCCACCAGGGCCGTCGTGCCGAAGCAGTGCCACAGCAGGACCGTCGCCGCGACCAGCAGGGTGCACAGGTCCAGCGCGAGGGCGACCCGCTCGGCCCGGGTGCGCAGCCCCAGCGGGATGCGCAGCACCGCCCAGCTCAGCAGGGCGGCCCCGACGCTCTGCAGCGCGGTCAGCGGCGGCACCAGCTGCCCGGCGCCGGTCAGGACCTGCGCGAACCGCAGGACGAGGGCGGCGGCGATGCACCACATGCCCCACGCCGACTGGCGCCAGAACCGCCGCACCCATGGCTGCGCCGACGCGTGCAGCGCCTGCCCGCACAGCAGCGCGGCGAGCGCGGCGACGAACGGGCTCAGCAGGTGGTCGACCGGCTCGGGCCAGCGCGACCCGGCGACCAGCTGCACACCGAACGCGCCGGTGTTCACCAGTACCAGGACCGCCATGATCCTCAGCAGCCGCGCGGAGCGGGGCATCTGTTTCCAATCCATCGGGTACCCCGGCGCAATCGGCGCCGACCCGGCGGACCTGAGCACTCGACGGCCGTAATGTCTCGGTAAGGCGGCTCGCCACGGCGCGAGGGACACTGGAGACCTCACGTTCGTTAGGAGCTGATCGTGTTCCCGTGGTCCCGCAAGCCGCTCGACCTGCCCACCGCCGAGACCGCCCTGCCCGGCCGCGACACCGAGATGCCGGTCGCCGCGACCCACACCGTGCTCGGCACCCCGCTGCGCGGGCCCTGGCCGGCCGGCCTGGAGGTCGCGTACTTCGGCATGGGCTGTTTCTGGGGCGCGGAGCGCATCTTCTGGCGCATCCCCGGCGTCCACTCCACCGCCGTCGGCTACCAGGGCGGATTCACCACCAACCCGACGTATGAGGAGACCTGCTCCGGCAGGACCGGCCACACCGAGGCCGTCCAGGTCGTCTACGACCCGGCGAAGGTCTCCTACGAGACCCTGCTGAAGGCGTTCTGGGAGAACCACGACCCGACGCAGGGCATGCGCCAGGGCAACGACGTCGGCACCCAGTACCGCTCGGCGATCTACACCACCACCCCGGCCCAGGCCGCCGCGGCCGCCGCCTCCCGCGAGGCGTTCGCCCCGGTCGTCCGCGCCGCCGGCAAGGGCGAGATCACCACGGAGATCGCCGCCGCCGGCCCGTTCTACTACGCCGAGGACTACCACCAGCAGTACCTTTCAAGCGACAAAAACCCCAACGGCTACTGCAACCACGGCCCCAACGGCATGACCTGCCCGATCGGCGTCGGCTCGCTGCCCGCCTGACCTCCTGACCCCAACCGCGACCGGCCGCTCCACGAGATGGCCGGTCGCGGTCGCATCCCGAGGCGTTTGAGGTGGGCTACGCTCGATCCGCGGTGTCATACGAGGGACGGGAACTCCGATGGCACGAAACGAGGTCGACCCACGCTTCGGCGATCTGCTGCGGGCGCTGCTGGAGGCGCGGAGCCTGTCGTACCGTGCGCTCGCCGCCCGGGTGTACCAGGGCAAGACCTACGTGCATGACCTCGCCACGGGGCGCGCCGCACCCACCGTCGAAGTCGCCAAGCGACTTGACGAGGCGCTCGAAGCAGGCGGAGCGCTGGTCGCGCTCGTCGAGACCGCGGCGGTCGCAGCGCCGCCAGCGATGAACGACACGCCAACCGATGCGGAGCTGGAAGCGATCGAGCTGGTCCGGCGGATCGAGGCAAGCGACGTCAGCGACGCGACGCTGAGCCGCCTGGAGGAGGCGGCCGACCGGATGGCGATGAGCTACGCCGCCACGCCACCGGAGGAGCTTTTACCTCAGGTCCGGCGGCATCTGAGCTACGTCAATGGGCTGATCGACGTCAAGATGACGATCGACGGTCAGCGCCGGCTGCTCGCTGTGGGTGGGTGGCTCGCCCTGCTGGCCGCGACGCTGCACATCGACCTCCGGCAGCGCAACGCCGCCGAGGCGTGGCTGACCACGGCCGATCAGATGGCGGCGCACGCCGGACACGACGAGATTCGCGCCTGGTGCCTGGAAACCCGGGCATGGGACGTGCTGACCGATGGCCGGTATCCCGAGGCGCTTGCCCTGTCGAAGCGGGCGCAGGCTATGGCGCCGGCGGGCGGATCGGCGCTGATCCAGGCGACCGCTCAGGAAGGGCGGGCGTCGGCCAGGATGGGGAAGGCAGCAGAGACCCGAGACGCGCTGGAACGTGTGGCACGGCTCGTGAGCAACCTCCCCACACCTGAGCATCCGGAGCACCATTACCGGTACGACCCGGCCAAGGCCATCTCCTACACCGCCACCACGCTGGCGTGGGTTGGAGATCCAGCCGCCGAGGAGTTCGCCCGCTTCGCGATCGGCGAACTGCTGTCCGAGCCCGGCGGCGTGCCTCGGCCCCGCCGCGTCGCCTCAGCCCGGCTGGACCTGGCCCTCGCGCTGCTGGCCGCCGAACGACCGGATGAGGCCAGTGCCGAAGCCCTGTCAGCGGTCACCTCGGGCCGGATCGTCCCGTCGAACTGGTGGCGTGCCGCCGAGGTCTTGGCTGGCGTGGAACGCAGTGGCGTACCCGAGGCGCAAGAGCTTCGTGACGCCTGCCTTGCCTTCCGGCCTACCCAGCGCGAGCTGACGAGCTGAGCGTCCGTCGAGCGCGGACAGCCACGGACATCGACGGACGCCGCAACGGTTCTCAACGCCCGCTCCAGGTCGCGAAGCTGTCGATAAGCGCCCGCTCACCAACCGTTACGGCGATGAGCCGCAGGCACGGCGTCGGCGGGTGACGGCAGTTCCACGTCCCTATCGCAGCAGGGAGCGACGATGATCGCTGAGTATCACCCCGATTGGTGCTCGCGTGCCGCGTGCACGGCCTACACCGAGGTCGGCGATGACCTCCACCGCTCCGAACCAGTCGTGATCAAGACTGACGACCCGACCGTCGAGCTGTTCGTCTTCAAGACGGCGTACATGGACGGCACCCACGAGTACATCGAAATGGCGAAGCTTGAGGTACCGACGGTACGACCGTGGCACTTGTCCGAGCCCGTCCTGGGTACCGAACTGATCCTCCCGATGAGTTCGGCTACTGCCGCACTCCGGGCAGTGGCCGTGCTGACCTGAGGAACCGCTGCGAGCTACACCCTGACCTGCTTGCCACCGTTCCCGTCGCCGCCGTGTCCAGCGCCGTGGCCGCCCGATGCCGGCGCTTGCGCCGCCAGCAGGGCGAGCCACGAGCGTCCATCGCGTCGGCGCCGCAACCGGGCGGCCAGCCTCCCACTGCGGCGGTGCCCTCACCGGTGCCGGGTTCTCGTGATGGCCCAGCTCGTCAAGGTGGAGCGCCCCACTGGACGAACGACCTTGACGAGCTGGGCCATCACGTCAGAGAAAATGGCGACGGGGAGCGTATTGCCGCACCGCAAGTTCCGCACGGCCTGGTGATGCGGCATCTGCGCGGCGGTGCGGGCGCCGGAGGTTTGCCGCCCGCGTAGGCGCCAGCCGAAGCGGGCGGGCGCAGCACCCCCGAGCGCCCGGTCGCGCCGCGCCGGTCACACGTTGGCTACCGGTGGCTTCGTCGCTACCGCAGGGGTTCGCAAGCAAGATCGGCCCCTGGTTCTTTCCCATCCATGCCAGACACGGCGGGCATTAACCCGCGAACGAGGGATTCCCGGCGATGAGGTTCGGTGCTGTCGATCCCGTTGCGCTTTAACGGCTGATGGCCTGGCTGAGGTCGATGCGGTCCGGTCGGTTGCTGTACTCCGCTGCTGTACGCGTCGGCGGCGAGCCGCAGGTAAAGAGGCGCGACCGACTCAACGGTGTAATGGCTTAGCGCGCCAGCCGGGAGTTCCGTTGGTACCGGTCGCGATCGTCGTTGTGCGGCGGTTGCTGTCATCGTTGTCGTCGGCCGCGTGGCAGCACGGATTTGAGGGGACTCCATCCCCTGTCGAAGTTGGTTGGGCCGAGCGGCGTCTGGCCGCCGCCCTGGGACAGACAAGTGGCGGATTGCATCGTAGGCTCGGTCCGCTGGCATGACCGGTACCCGGCACACCACCCTAGATGGTCATGACGCTAAGGGTGACGCGTTCCGCGGTGCCATCGTCGTCAAGCTATCTGGCCGCCTTAGCCAGTTCTACCCCCTACCCGGAGCAAATATGGGAAATCTAGGCAAGTACCAAGACATTGTGACAGCAGCAAAGCATCTGGGCGGTGTCGACAACTTGATTGAGACTATTGAAGCGGGCGCTGTGGCGAAAGCAGCTCCAAGACTACTGTTCAAAGGCGCCGCGATAATCGCAGCGTGCACCTCGGTTTTGGCGGTGGGCGTGGTTGCCGGGAAACGCGTCTGGAACAAGTACAAGGCTCGCGAAGTGGCTGCAAATGAGGCAAAGGAGCGACTTAGGACTGAGCTTGCAGAGCACATGACCGCGGATCATGGCGACGCAGACCGCGGCGAGGGCCTGATCGATGTCGATGAGGGAAGGCAGCCGTGAGGCATAACGGTGTCGGCAGTCGTGCCGCTACCGGCGCCTGCTGGCACGCCTGCCTGCTGTAGGGCCAATTCGGGTTAGGGTCGGTGTCACACTGACGAACGTGACTCGGTTCGTGGACGACATCCCCGCCGATGTCACCTGTTGGTGATCTCGGCGAGCTGTGCAGCGCGGATCCGTCGATGCTCGACGAGTGGCGGCCGTTAGGGCGTCGTCCAGCTGTCGCCATCAAACCACTTGTACCCGAGATAGTCGCCGACATAACGAGTCGTTCGACGCGCAGATACTCGGTTTCGACAATCGCGATCTTGTGGAATGCTGGTGTCGTTGCCTTCGTAAAGGAAAATGATGGCCAATTTTAGCGATGCGTTCCTACCCTTCATTCCGCCAACTCGGGAGAGGACGAGCAACGCACTCAAGACCGGCATGGTCGTTGTTGACACTAATGTTCTGCTGGATGCGTACCGATACACCAAGGGTGCGCGAGGTGAACTGCTATCGGCACTGCGCGCTCTGGGGAGTCGACTCTGGGTTCCGCATCAGGTCGCGCTTGAATTTCACCGTAATCGCGCGTCTGTAATTGCCACACATGCCGACGCCTACAAAGACGCAATAAAGGCAATCGGGAGTTTTCGGAAGCGACACGAAGAAGAACTTATTGGCCAGATCAAGCAATTCGCAAATCGTGTTGTCCTCGACGAGGAAATCCTGAAGTCCCTGTTGTCGTCAGTGGATACGATGTTCACGTCGCTAACGCAGCGCATTGGATCCCTCCAGGCGCGGCACGGTGTATCGGAACGCTTCATAAGAGAGGACCCTGTCCTAGGGGAACTGCAAGAGCTGCTGAAGGGCCTTGTCGGTGATCCGTTACCGCCAGATGAGCAGGAAGCAGCCCGTTCGGAGGCTGAGGCTCGAATCAAGGACAACCGACCACCAGGTTTTCAGGACTCCAGCAAGGCCGATCCCTGCGGCGACTACCTAGTCTGGTATCAAAGCCTACTTGAGGTTAAGAAGCGCCAGATTCCACTCGTGCTTGTTACTCGCGACGGCAAAGACGACTGGTTCAGCAAGGTTCAGAACAAGCAGATTGGCGCACTGCCCGAACTCGTCCAGGAAGCACTGGACTTCGCTGGCGTTGACTTTATAGCGCTTCCCACCAGGAGCTTCCTGCTGTATGCACAATCCGAGCTAAATGCCATTGTCAGTCAAGAAACCCTGGCAGAGACCGATGCAATTGGCCAGACCGAAAGGCGACACGCCGGTCCTTCGCCAATCGGCATCGAGTCCGCAGCCCGCTTGGAGGTGGTGCTTTTGAATCGCAGTTCTGCCACCTCTGAATCCGTACACGCGATTGAGCGCGAAATCGCCAACCTCTCCTCCATTGGTCAACAGGATTCGAACGACGTGGTCGAAGTGCGTAGACAGCGCCTAGATTCCGAGTTGCGGACCATTAGGGCGCGAGAAAGCATGATCGCTACGATCCTCGCCAAACTTGCTAATCCCGCGCATACTCATACTCGGCACATCTGCGTATTCCTGACACCGAATGAGGAGCGCTTTGTACGCGTTCTAGGGAATGAATTAGGCGAACGATTTATTGGCATTCCGCGCCCTCCCGCGCGAAATTCCGAGGAAATTTATGCTGAGTATCTGACGGGTGGTGCAGATGCTCTCCGATCGATGATGGTAAGTGACCTTCGAATACTTCATTCGGCACTGGTGCCAGGTGCTACCCATCGATCAAAGTACCCTAAGTCGCGTCTGATTGCGGAAATTGAGGAGGCCGCGCGACGAACGCAGTCGATAAGCCATGCTGTAGCCATACCAGACTCCAGTCTGCCGCAGAATGCCGAGTCTTGAGTAGCTGCAAACGTGCAGCGCGGCTCAAGCAGGTGTGACGTTTAGTGTGGCAGCTCTGACTGGGTCTTCTCGTATCTTGACACGTACGTGTCAGCGCCACGCGGACCTCCTGGCTGGCTGCTGCTTTGAGGCGAGCCCCTCACGGCGGCGGCGCCCTCGCCGGTGCCAGGTTCTCGTGTTTGCCCAGCTCTTCAAGGTGGAGCGCCCCACTGGACGAACGACCTTGACGAGCTGGGCAAACACGTAAGAGAAAATGGCGGCGGGGAGGGTGTTGCCGCACCGCAAGTTCCGCTCACACCTTCAGTTGCTCCGCCTGTAGACCTTCGCGCCCTGGTCCTCGGTTTCGCCGGCGGCTGGGGTTTCGTCGTTTCTGTGGGTTGATCCTGACGTCGCTGATGCCGGTGCGGGCGCCGGGGCTTGCCTGCGCGTCGCCGGAGGCGTAAGCGCAGGTCGCGGAGCGACCCCATGGCGCCGCGGTGCGTCGCGTCAGCGGCGCCTTGACTCAGTGAAGAAACTCTGAACCAGGCTCAGACAACACTCGGGACGTTTACGTAGCTGCATGCTGCCGGGGCCGCAGAGCAGCAACGATTGCTGCCTCGCCCCGCTGTAGGCCGGCCATGACGAATCGCCATTCGGCGTCGATGACGACTTTGGTGGGGTCGATGGCCGGCAACCCGAGTGCTTCTCGGTGCTTGGCGGCCTGATGCTCGGCTCGATCGCCGCGTAGCTTCGAGAGCGTCGTGGAATACGCCGCGCTCTTGGTCGTGCAGTGCCCGCGATAACCGAGCATGTGTGCCCAGTTGACCAGCGTGGTGTCGCGGTACTCAGGGAGTTCCGCCAACTCCAGACAGGTCGCGATCATCCTGCGGGCGTGCGGTGTCACGTCGGCATTATCCAAGTTGGACAATCGGCGGACCCGTCGATCGACAGCACCCGCCACTTCGGCGGCCTTGGTCGCATACTTCGCGACATAGCCGGCCACGTGTCGCTGACTGAGGCCCTGCGACTGCACGGCGTCATCGAGCACAATGTGCTGCACATCGATCTGTGCGCCGAACCTCATCGTCCGGTCACCATCCGGACCAGGAGCCGTCACCGAGACCGTTTTGGCGGCCGAGAGCACGGCGTCCTCCAGCAGTCCCGTGGTCGCCCAGAGCGGGGGCGGGCTCGTCGGTCCGTCGGGGCCGTCGATCCTCACGACGGCGTGAAAGTGGACAAGGCCGCGCGCTTGGTATTCCGCGACCTTCACGTAGGAGCGCTTCGCCTCTTGGCGTAGAGCCTTGCGGGAGATGCCGACCGCCGCGGCGACGTGCCGGTCCAGGTAGACGGCGAAGGCGTGCCAAAGCTGCCCCGCATGCGCATTCCAGAGGACCGCTCCGACGTAGTCGTAGCACTCCGGGCAGAGCGGCTGCCCGACCGCCTCGTCGTCCTCCTGATGCCGCCTCAGGCAACTGGTCGACAGGCCGTGCGGACACGGCTCGGACTCGCGGCGCACTCGACAGCGGCGAGGTAGGCCGTCACGCCCGGTCTGCCGATGACGAGCATGTACGGGGCCGAACGACGGGGCCGTGAGTGTGACGAACACCAGCGGATGTTCACTCACCGAAGCGGGCACATCTTTGCCGCCCGCCAATCCGGCCCGGACCAACTGGTACGTGTCCGACTGGTAGACCTTCGAGCACGCCGGGCAGCGTGATGCGCGGCGGTTGCCGCACCCCTTCAACAGATAGCCGGGCATCAGCGCGGACGTGTCGAAAACGTCGATGACCTTGCCCGTTGCCGCGTCGCTGACGACTCGGCGGCCGATGAGGCGGATCGGGTTCGAACAGCCTCCGATGGCGCGCATCTGGCGCTGCCACTCGGTGTAGTCCGGCATGGAGGCTCGCATGACAACCGCCCGAAGGTCGTCCGGAAGGTCGATCGGGTTTGTCACGCGGCCACCGCCCATCCGGGGTCGGTGGGCGGCGTGTGGTCGCCCTGGTCCTCATGCGCCTCGGCTTCGACGAGCTCGACGCCGAGGATGGCGCTGATCCGTTGCCACTTCGCTTCTGACCACTTGGGTGAGGCGGCGGCTTGTTGCCGCCCCCACTCCCGCGGGCTGATCGGCTCGGACGTAAGGACTCCCTCCTCGTGGTGGAGGGAGCGGGGACGCGCAGGGCCAGCGTCCGCAAGCTGGGACGCTCAAAGAGACAAGCGAGGAAGAAGCTTGTGTGGCCAGTGAGGCGAGCCTGGTTACTGCTCCTGCCCGAAGTCGGTCGCTCTTCGGGCGCAGTCGTCATGAAATGGTGGCCGATTCCGGTGAACCAGGTCGCTGCGCAATTGTTTGAGTTACAGGGCCAGGCGCGGTCTCGCCGCTCCCGCAATCGACGGTAGCTCGCACCCGACAGCCGTTCAGTGCCTTAGTGCCTTAAACCGCCGATCTCACACAGCGTGATCTCGCATCGTTGCCTGCCGTTGTCCGTTGGCGTCCGCTACTAACCGCTAGCGTCGGACGGCATCTCGGGGCGGCGTGCCACGGATCACAAATGTGACGAACGGTAACGACGTCACTCGTTGCGCCAAAAGGGCTGGAGAAGGTTCGGGTCGTAGGCTGCGCGACCGCGACCAGCGGGAAGCACCAGGACAGCGTGCAGCGCTTCCCGGATGTACGCCCGCTTCTGCGAGATGTCTAGGCCTCCGTCCGCCTCGGCGAGGTACCACCGTCGGCGGATGCTCTCGACGCCGACCACCCTCCGCTTCGCCGCAGCCGCGTGGCGTCCCTGCTCGGCGCGAAGCTGCGTCATCCGGCCTTCCAGTTGCCGGACGTTGGCGAAGAAGAACTCATTGGAGATACCACCGGAGCGCCATTCGCGGCCGAGGTCGTCAAGCTGGCCTTGCACCGTTTCCAGCTCTTCCGAGCCACCCCATGCCTCGGTACGCGGAGCCTGCATTTCGCGCTCCTCAAGCTTCGCCAGCACCATTTCCGAGACATACTCGTCGGTCTTCGGGCCGTGACGGCAGATGCCGGCGCACCCGCCCTGGCTCTTGGGCTGACAGACGTAGTGGAACATCTCCTCGTTGCCACGGAAGCGCCGTGCGCGCAGGGGTCCGTTGCACGGCGAGCCGTCGGCCTTCGCCTTGCCGCAGCGGACGATGCCGCTCAGCAAGTAGCGATGCTCACTGAAGTCGACGGCAAGCACGTTGCCGGGCTGCCCGTCCGGGCCGACACTCCGGCCCTTTCGCATACGCACAATCGCATCGATCGCCTGCCAGGTGGCCGGATCCACGATTGGTTCCCACTTGCCGACGATCGGCTGGCCCTCGTCGTCGGTGACGATCTCGCCGTGCAGGCTTCGCCATCCACAGATGCGCGCGTTGGCGAGTGTGACCCGGAGCGAACGGCTGGACCACTCGTTACCGAGCGAAGTTCGTACACCGTCGCGCTGCCACTCGCGGATGATCGAGTTGAGCGAACGGCCGGCCGCGAAGTCCTTGGCCGCCTTTGCCAGGAGCGGCGCCTCGATCGGATCGAGCGACAGGCGGTCCTCGGCCCAGCCGAACGGCCTGGTGCCGCCCGCCGGTTTACCGTCCTCCGCACGTGCGCGGTGGAACCGCTTCATCCGCCTGCGGACCTTGCGTGCTTCGATCCTCGAAAACGCGACACCGACCAGGCCCAAGCCTTCAACGTCCTCGGCGTAGAGGTCCTTTCGCCCGCGCTCATCGGCGAACACCCGTCCGTCCTCGGCAGTCAGCGACTCGACGAAGCGTTCGTAGTCCCCCGCCCGGCGGGCCAGGCGGTCCTCATTGAGTACAACGACGCCACAGACCGCCGTACCATCCGGTAGCCGGCCGCTCTCCAGAGCTTTGAGCATCGCCTCGAACGACTCGCGGACCACGCCAGCCTTGCTGGCGGACCGGTCGTTGTCGGTCAATTCGGCAACGACCCTGAGACCCAATCGCTGAGCCGTTCGACGGTTTACTCGGTGCTGGTCACTTACTCCGTGCTCGTCGCGCTCACCGTCGCTGCTGATCCGCGCGTACGAGATCACCGGTACATCCTGTGTCACATCTGCCTCCCCGGATCTAATATGACGCCGGGGATTGTATTAGCGCTAGCAGTACCTGTCGGACGTGAAGAACCCGTACGGCTACTGCAACCACGGCCCCAACGGCATGACCTGCCCGATCGGCGTCGGCTCGCTGCCCGCCTGACCCACGCTTCGGCGATCTGCCGTATCGGGCACGCGGCGGGCACCGCTCAGGCTTCGGCCTCGCGCCGAATTTCAAGGCTCACGTGGGCCCACGCAACGCCCGGCACACGGAACCTGCCACTGGCGTTCACGGCGCAGACCATTTCGAACTCCCAACTGCCGTCGTCATAGCCGTGGGGACCCAGCACGCTCCAGCCTGATCCGACTTGCTGAACGCAGAGCATCACCTGGAATACAGCCTCGGGGGGCGTCGCGACGTTGAGTGGTGTCGCGAACTCGATGACGTACTGTTCGGGAATCTTCCAGGAACGCTCGACGGATCGTTCCTTGGCGGGCAGGCCGAGGGCAGCGACCACACGCCCAAATACACGTCGCGCACCGGCCTCATGCTTTGCAAGAACGTGTACGCGCCAGACGATCCCATACATCACGTCCGACCGTAATGCCCTGACGATGAGACCGTTTCGCCGCCTGGCAGGCCAAGCTGAGGCAGAGCTGACTCACCGCGCTCGAACCGTGACGACGGGCACCAGGGGTGGTGCAGAGAACGACGATGTGTCGCCCGATCAGAGGTGATGGATTGCCTGGTCGATGGATTCCGGTGATCATCGGTGGGTGATCGGCTGGTTGCGGTTGGCGACTGCCACCGGCTGGAGGCTACATCGGGCATGACAGCAGTGCTGCCGGACCCTGCCGGTTCCCGTGCGGTGCTCGTCGGGGTCTCGCGATACCCGCGGCTGGGTAACCTCGGCCCCGTTCGGCACAACCTCGAGGCGCTGCGCGACTTGCTCGTCGACGCCGGCCGCTGGGGCCTGCCGGACGGCAATTGCGTGGTGCTGCCCGAGCCGGAGAGCACCCGCGAGGTGCTGGACGTGCTGCATGAGCAGGCCGCGAAGGCGACCGACACGCTGCTGTTCTACTTCGCCGGCCACGGCCTGATCGACGCACGCGACGAGCAGGAGCTGTACCTGGCCCTCGGCTCCGCGGACCAGGAGCGCCCCAAGCGCGACTCGATCCCCTACAAATGGGTCCGCGACGAGTTCCTCGACGCGACGAGCGCCCGGCGGAAGGTCGTCATCCTCGACTGCTGCTACAGCGGCCGCGCGCTCGGCCAGTGGATGGGCGCCGAGGGGGCGACGCCCGACGGCCTGGACATCTTCGGGACCTGCACGCTGACCGCGACCGCGCGAACCAGGAAGGCACTCGCCCCGCCGGATCAGCGGTACACGGCCTTCACCGGCGAACTGATCGCGGCACTGCAGGAGGGCGTTCCCCAGGGACCGGAGCTGCTGGACCTCGACACGCTGTTTCGCCATGTGGACCGGCGGCTGCACGCCCGCGGCTGGCCGCGCCCCCAACGCGGCGCGCTGGACAACGGTGGCATGGTCGCCCTCGGCCGCAACGTGGCGCACGCTCAGCCCGCCGCCGGCCAGCCGCAAAGCCAGCCGCAAAGCCAGCCGCAAAGCCAGCCGCAGAGCCAGCCGCAGAGCCAGCCGGCCGCCCCGCAGACCCAGGCACCGTTGGGCGACACCTGCCCGATCTGCCAGGCCACACTGGACGCTCCGGGCCGCCGGGATCCTCAGACCAGGCGATTCGACGCACCGCCGTGCTTCCTGCTGGAGGTCGGACCGCAGGACCGCTCCGGACAGTTCGCGTGGCGGGTCACCGCACCAGGCACAGGCTTTCCGTCGGCGGTCTCGAGACTGCCGGCGTTCGTGGAGTCCGAGGTCGAGGACACCTACCGGCTCTGCGGCAACGGTCACATCTTCCCGCACACGCCGCTGTCCGGCCGGCACCGGATCGACCGCTGGAACATGACCGCGGTCGTGGGCGCACCGGCCAGCGGCAAGACCTACCTGCTCGTCCGGATGCTGAGCCAGCACCTGGCCAACACCGAGAACATCTTTCCCCGCACCGACGCGCGGTCGCTGCAGCGGTTCCAGCCGAGCCCGATCGAGCGCCACTCGTTGACCCGCCGCTATGAGGAGTACAACGGGACCCTCCGCGAAGGCCGACCCATCCCACCGACCAGTACCGAGGACAACTGGCCCGTACGGATACTGCATGAGCTTCTACCGGACGCGCTCGACGCGATCCGCGAATGCATCCGCAGGATGGTCGTCGACGGTGCTCGACGTGCCGAACACTGGGGGCTGGACCGTCGCCAGCCCTATGTGATCCGCACCGGCAGCCGAGGCGTGCAGACCTGGAACGGATTCGACGATCTGCCGGGGGAGCTGTTCGCGGCGGGCCGACACGAATCCAAGGTGTTTCGTGGGTACAACACGCTGATCTGGGCGATCGACCCGGCGCTCGCCCTCGATGCGCTGGACCCGGTGCTGAAGGACGGGACCAGCGACACCCTCGACGGAAGTCTTCGCCCCGGCACCACCGCCGTCGTCGACTCGACCATTGTCCGGTCCGAGCGCAGACGCGCCGAACACGACCTCGGCAGCCGCCTCACACACACGGTCGACGGCACGGACGTCCTGGTCGCGATCACCAAGTGCGACCTGGTCCACGCGGCGCTGCGCAGGAACAGCACCCTCGAGGACCTGGGCCGGCGGGGCAGCGTCCGCCGCGGCGTCGCCGCGTACCTGGCGACGACCGGCAGCCGGAGTGCGGAGCTGTCGGACCACCTGCTCGCCGGGCGTCCCGGCCACGAGCAACGGGTCTACCAGGTCACCGACGGCCTGCTCGCCCACTACTCCCGCGACGACGCGTTCTGGGGTCTGATCGAGGAAGGCGTCCACGACGTCGTCGACGTGCCCGGCCTCCGGATTGCCGTCGACTCGATCGGTGAACACCTGGACCGATCCGAGGACGAGCCGGACGCGCTGCTGATCCGCGACCTCGTCCTGTCGGCCATCGGGTGCGGCATCGCGTTCGGGCTCGGCCACGAGACCACGATCATGTCGCTGCTGCGGGACAGGCAGCTCGTGCGCCTGTTCCCGTGCTCCGCACTCGCAACGGTCCCGGCCGCGCGGTCAGCGGGCGATGGCCCGGCGCACCTGTTCCCGCTGGAGCCGGGAGCCCGGTTCCCGGAGGCCGCGGACCGGTCCGCGGCGCTGACCCAGCTGCTGCTCGCCGCGCTGCGAAAGGCCCGCTCCTGACAGCAACCGCCGGTCCGCGCGGCGCGGCCCGGGAACCTGGCTGGTTCCCGGGCCGCGGCGCTGCCGGAAGGGTCAGCTGGTCGTCACGTAGTCGCCGACGGTGAACGTCGAGCCACTGGAGATGACGGACTGGTTGTAGCTGGGGTTGTTGACGACGGCGTTGAGGCGGCCGTCGTTGACGACGGTGACCGTGTACGCGCCGTCCGGAAGGACGTTCTTGAGGACCGCGTTCGCCGCGCTGAGGTCGGTGGCGAGCGGGCCGGACAGGATCGCGGTGTCGGTGTCGGTGATCGACGTGATGTAGACGCCGGTGTTGTTCACCATGCGGCCGATGTCGGCGCTGGTGAACAGGCCGGTGCCGGTGTTCGCGGTGAGCGTGGTGACGCCGCCGCTGGTCGAGGTGGTCGCCGACGCGATGGTCCGCGAGCCGGCCAGGGTCGCGCCCACCAGCAGGCCGTCGGTGGTTGCCGCGTTGTTCAGCACGGCGGTCGTCGGGCTGGTGACGCTCGCGATGACGGTGTTCGCGGCCAGGACGCCGGGCGCCGGGACGGTCGCGGTGCCGGCCGTGACGGCCAGGCCGACATCGGCCGAGGTGAAGTTCGCGGTGGGCGACACGAGCGTGGTGCCGGTGACCGTGGCGTCACTCGTGGTGCGGGTGTAGGGCACCATGCCGATTTTGCAGATGAGCAGGCCGTCGTTGAGGACCATCACGTCGGCGCACTCCGACACCTGCGGGTTGGCCTTGTGGCCGGCGACGGTGGTGCTGTCGTACGGGCCGCGGCTGAGGAACACGTGCGCACCGAGCGTGTCCGGCGTGGTGCCGCCGGCGGTGTTCTGCGGGTTGAGCGAGGAGAACCCGACGCCCGTGACCTCGATGGTCCGCCCGGTGCCCGCCTGCGACTTGGGCATGGTGTTCGGCGAGACCGTGATGCCGTTGGAGTACGTGAAGGCGTTCTGCCTGGTGACCGTGCCGCCGGCGGTGGTGACCGACAGGGCCACCGGCTGGCCGTCGGCCGCGTGGGGCGGGGTGACCGCGGTGAAGCTGAGGCCGTCGGAGGCGATCGTCGGGGTCATCGCGACGCCGCCGAGCATGACCGTGGCGCCGGTGAGGCCGGTGCCGGTGACGACAATCGGCGTTCCACCCCTGGCCGGGCCGCTCACCGGGGTGACGGAGGTGATCGTGGCCGCCACCGAGACCGAGTAACCGCTGTTGAGGTTGGCGAGCAGCACACTGCCGGGGTTCGCGTTCGACACCCACGGGTCGGTGCCGGAGTACACGCAGACGTTGTACTTGGTGGGCGGCGTGCCGATGGTCGGCAGGCTCGGCACCTTCACGTACAGCTTCGTCGGCGAGAAGACCTGCACGTTCGTCGAGTTCACGACGCCGGCGGCGGTGGCGGTGGTCGGCGTGACGGCGCTGGGGTAGGTGGGCCAGCACGCGTTCAACGCGGACGGCGGCTGGGCCACCGTCTGCGGCGACGCCGGAGCGGCCGTGCCGGCGAGCTGGAAGCTGACCGCCGGCGTCCCGCTGAACACGGCGGTCGTCGTGTTGATCGTGACGGTCGGACCGTTGGCCGAGTTCGCCGGGCCGGTGGCCGGGCTGATGGTCAGCGCGACGGCGGCGGAGGCCGAGGTCGCGGTCGTCAGCACCGCGGCGGCCGCGACGCCCAGCACCGCCCCCGCGCGGACGAGGTTGGAGCGGGTCAGGGATCTGAAATGCATGTGGTCTCCTCCGGTGGTCACCACGGCATGTGCGAATGAGGGCGCGCGATCACCAACGGACCGTTCGTACGCCCAATCTCACGCAACGTAGCAGCACGGATGCTGAGCGTGACTCACTTTCGGCATTCTCGGGCCGCCGGCGGCGCCGGCACGGGTCGCGACCCGATGTGAATGTATTTCGGTGACTCCATGTAACTTTCCGGTAGCGTGGCGTCGTCAAACCCGAGATCGTGCGGCCGGCCGGGGAAGGGTTCGCCGTACAGCTCCGAAAGGATCCACCTGATGTCGCTCGTCCATTCCTGGCGAGGCTCCCGCCTGGCCACCTTCGCGGGCACGGGCACCGCCGCGGCCGCGCTGCTCAGCGCGGCAACCCTGGTCGGTATGCCGATGGCGGCCCACGCCGCGCCGGCCGCCACGTCGATCACCATCGCGTCCCCGGTGGGCGGCAAGGTCGCCGCGGACACGGCGAAGCAGGTCGTCATCATCAACGTCGTCGGCCTGACCGGCGCGACGCTCGACGAGGCCTCCGTGGCCAGCGTCGACCTCGGCGCCGACGCGGACTGCCAGGGCCTCGACTTCTACATCGTGACCGGCACCACCAGCATCGCGGTCAAGACGCCCGATCCCGGTGGCTGCGCGCCGACCTCCGGCGTGGCGTCGGAGACCATCGCGATCAACTTCACCAACGGCGTCGGCACGCTCACCAAGACCCTGTCGGGCCTGATCTTCGTCACCCCGCCGGCGCTCGACAGCACCACGCCGGTGATCACCGACCTGAGCAGCGAGCTGCCGTCCGTCGACCAGATCCAGCAGTTCGCGGCGTCCGGCGGCCAGGTCATCAGGGTCAAGGCCGACAGCGGCTTCGCCTTCACCGGGCAGGCCGGCCAGCTCACCGCGACCCTGGGCGGCAAGCCGCTCACCGAGATCAAGGTGTACAAGAAGACCGACGGCACCCTGCTCACCACAGCGCCGTCGAACACCGAGAACGGCAACTGGTTCACCGGCAAAACCGCCGCCGGCATGTCCGGTGCCAACCTCGCCATTACGCACAACGGCGTCACCAAGACCTTCGCCGCGGCGGACATCGGCACCAGCGTGGTCGCGGTCCCGGCGGTAACCACCATGAATCCGACCTCGGGCAAGATCAACGCTGCCACCACGGTCACCCTCACCGGCACGTTCACCGGCGCCACGGGCGTGACCTTCTGCGGCGTGGCGGGCACCAACTTCGTGCTCAACGCCGCCGCCACCTCGATCACGGTCAAGACGCCGACCACCGGCCTCGCCGACGACGCGGCCGGCCTCGGCACCGGCGTCTTCTCCGGCGTGTGCCCGGTCAAGGTCCAGGGCCCCAACGGCACCGTGAACGTCCACACACCGCTGACCGCGTTCTCGTTCCTGGCCGAGTAACCGCGCCAGGGGTTTTGGCAGGCGAGGGCACACCATCGCGATATATGCGGGGGAACCACGAAACGTGTGCCCTCGCCTGCCGGGTAGACCCGCCCGATCCCTGGGGAGGACGCCTGGCCGGAGGCGTTCGGAGTCGGCGGAGGCATGCCGACAACCGTGTCCGGGCGGGTCTTTGTGTCGCGGTGACCATGGGGCCTGGCGGGCGCACCGAGGTCACCGCTGAGATCAACGATCGTGTCAGAGAAAGGTTCCCCGGTTGCCGCCGGCGCGGTGCCAGCCGCCCCGGGACCGCTGCGGGGCGCCGAGGTCGATCCGCCAGTCGGGCATCGTCCGCAGGCTGTACAGGTCGTGCCGGGCGGTCCATGCCTCGTTCCACGGGCGCCGCGAGGCGGCCTCCGCGTTCTCGGCGAGCCGGCGCGGCGCGCACGGCCACTCCCGCCCGCACCAGATGCACTGACCGTCACCGTCCGACGCACTGTGCCGGCTCAGGATCTGCGTGGCGTCCCGCCACAGCAGACGATCGACGACGTCTGTTGGCTCGGACTGGTCGACACTGACCAACTTCCCTACCCCCAAACTCTTCGAGGCCCCCTGAGAACCTCCGGACGAAACGTTAAACAATCGGGGCGTGCGCCGGAGCGGACAGCATGTGCGATTCCGGTGTGACCACCCGAAAGTGGCGGCGCGGATAATGGCGCCCATGGAGAGCCCTCTGCTGCAGCGGATCCGCGATGCCGTCATCGGTGACGACCAGGTGATGTGGGGGCCCTACGGCGCGCGCCGCGTCACGTACGCCGACTACACGGCGTCAGGGCGGGCCCTGGACTTCATCGAGCGGTTCATCCGTGACGAGGTCCTGCCGCGGTACGCGAACACCCACACCGAGTCCTCCGGCACCGGGCTGCAGACGACCCGGCTGCGGGAGGACGCCCGGCAGATCGTCAACGACGCCGTCGGCGGCGACGACGGGACCGTGGTCATCTTCACCGGGTCCGGCTCGACCGCCGCGATCGACAAGATGGTGCACATCCTGGGCCTGCGGGTGCCGGCCGGGCTCGACGACCGGTACGACCTGTCGGCCCACATCCCGCCCGCCGACCGCCCGGTCGTGTTCATCGGGCCGTTCGAGCACCACTCCAACGAGCTGCCGTGGCGGGAGTCCATCGCGGACGTCGTCGTCATCCCGGAGGATCACAACGGTCACAT
This sequence comes from Dactylosporangium aurantiacum, assembly GCF_000716715.1. Lineage (GTDB taxonomy): Bacteria > Actinomycetota > Actinomycetes > Mycobacteriales > Micromonosporaceae > Dactylosporangium > Dactylosporangium aurantiacum. The sequence continues at coordinate 81,618 of NZ_JNYJ01000004.1, forward strand.
CGACCTGGCGCACCTGCGGGCGGAGCTGGCACGGTACGCCGACCGGCCGCTGAAGATCGGGTCGTTCTCCGCGGCCTCCAACGTCACCGGGATCGTGAGCGACACGCACGCGATCTCGGCGCTGCTGCACGAGCACGGCGCGCTGTCCTTCTGGGACTTCGCCGCCGCCGCGCCGTACGTCGACGTGGCCATGTACGGCCCGGGGCCCGGCCAGTACAAGGACGCGGTCTTCATCTCGCCGCACAAGTTCGTCGGCGGGCCCGGCACGCCCGGGGTCCTCGTCGTGCGGCGCGAGGTGCTGCGCAACCGGGTGCCCACGGTCCCCGGCGGCGGCACGGTCGACTACGTCAACCCGACCGACCACCACTACATCAGCGACGCCGCGCACCGCGAGGAGGGCGGCACGCCGGCGATCGTCGAGTCGATCCGGGCCGGCCTGGTGTTCCAGCTCAAGCAGGCGGTCGGCACCGACACCATCCGCGAGCTCGAGGAGGGCTTCCTGCGCGAGGCGATCACCTCGTGGAAGACCAACCCCAACATCGAGATCCTCGGCAACCTCGACGCGTCCCGGCTGTCCATCGTGTCCTTCGTGGTGAAGCGTCCGCGCGGCCGGTACCTGCACCACAACTTCGTCGTGTCGCTGCTCAACGACCTGTTCGGGATCCAGGCGCGCGGCGGCTGCTCGTGCGCCGGGCCGTACGGCCACCGCCTCCTCGGCATCGACATCGAGCGCTCCCAGCGCTTCGAGCAGGAGATCATCGCCGGCTGCGAGGGCATCAAGCCGGGCTGGGTGCGGGTCAGCTTCAACTACTTCATCTCCGACGCGGTGCTGCGCTACATCGTCGACGCGGTGCACTTCGTGGCCACCCACGGCTGGGCGTTGCTGCCGCAGTACCGCTTCGACCCGTACACCGGACTCTGGAAGCACCGCGACGGGCTGGTCGAGCCGCCGCTGCGCCTGTCGGAGCTGCGCTACGACGCCGACGGCGAGCTGCGCTGGCCGTCGCGGCACGAGCGGGCCCCGGAGTCGGCCCTGGCCGGCTACCTGGCCGAGGCGGCCCGCATCGTCGCCGCGGTCGAGCAGCAGGAGCAGCCCGACGGTGTCGTCTCCGCCAACTTCGAGGCCCTGCGCTGGTTCGAGCTGCCCGCGGTATCGCTGTCGGCATAATCGGGCATGGATGCCGCGGGCGCGGCGTTGGCCGCTGCATGGACCCAGAAACGGACGCGCTCGACGCGTACAGCCGGGTCGTCTCGGGGGTGGCGGCGACCGTCCTGCCGAGCGTGGCCAGCCTGACGGTGCGCAGCAGCCGCGGTGAGGGCGCCGGCTCGGGCGTCGTCTACACCGCCGACGGCTTCGTGCTGACCAGCGCCCACGTCGTCGCCGGCGCCGACGGCGGGACCGCCGAGTTCACCAACGGCACCGCCGGCCGCTTCGACGTCGTCGGCGCCGACCCTCTGGCCGACCTGGCGGTGCTGCGCATCCACGAGGCGGGGGTGCCGCCGGCGACCCTCGGCAACGCCGACGAGCTGCGCATCGGCCAGCTGGTGGTGGCCGTCGGCAGCCCGCTCGGTCTGGCCGGCTCGGTCACCGCCGGCGTCGTCAGCGCGCTGGGCCGGTCGCTGCCGGTCCGCGACGGCCGGCACGTGCGGCTCATCGACGACGTGGTGCAGACCGACGCCGCGCTCAACCCCGGCAACTCCGGCGGCGCGCTGGCCGACTCGACCGGCAAGGTGGTCGGCATCAACACCGCCGTCGCCGGGATCGGGCTGGGCCTGGCCGTGCCGGTGAACGGCACCACCCGCCTGATCATGTCGGAGCTCATGTCGACCGGGAAGGTCCGCCGGGCCTGGCTCGGCGTCGCGGGCACCCCCGTCACGCTCGCCCAGCCCGTCGCGGAGCGCACCGGGCAGCGCAAGGGCCTGCGGCTGGTCGAGGTGGTCCCGGGCAGCCCCGCCGGGCAGGCCGGCCTCTACGTCGGCGACGTCATGCTCACCGCCGGCGGCCGCCCGATCCTCGGCGTCCAGGACGTCCAGCGCCTCATGCTCGGCCCGGCCATCGGCCGGCGCCTGCAGATCACCGTGCTGCGCAAGGCGGCTCTGGTCGACGTCGTGGCCGTCCCCGAGCCGCTGCAGTAGCCGCCCGCGGGCGGCAAGAGCCGTCCGCGGGGCGAAGAGACCGGGCGAAGAGCGCCGCCCGCGGGCAGGAGGCCTCCTGCCCGCGGGCGGTCGCCTCAGCTGAGGTGGGCCAGCAGGTCCTGCCTGGTGATGACGCCGGCCGGCTTGCCGTCGATGAGCACGACCGCGGCGTCGGCCTTCTCCAGCAGGGCCACGGCCTCGCTCACCGGCTGACCGCCGCCGATCATCGGCAGCGGGTCGCCCATGTGCCGCTCCACGATGTCGTGCAGGTGGGCCTGGCCGGTGAACAGCGCGTCGAGCAGGTCGCGCTCGTAGATCGAGCCGGCGACCTCGCCGGTCACGACCGGCGGCTCGGCCTTGAGCACGGGCAGCTGGGAGACGCCGTACTCGCGCATGTAGTCGATGGCGTCGCGGACCGTCTCGTTGGGGTGGACGTGCACCATCTGCGGCATCCGGCCGTCCTTGCCGACCAGGACGTCGGCGACGGTGGGCAGCTCGGCGGCGGTGCGCAGGAACCCGTACCGGGCCATCCAGCCGTCGTTGAAGATCTTGCTCAGGTAGCCGCGGCCGCCGTCGGGCAGCAGGACCACCACGACGTCGTCGGGGCCGGCCTGGCGGGCCACCTTCAACGCGGCGGCGACGGCCATGCCGCAGGAGCCGCCGACGAGCAGGCCCTCCTCGCGCGCGAGCCGGCGGGTCAGCTCGAAGGACTCCTTGTCGGAGACCTCGACGATCTCGTCGCAGATGTCGCGGTCGTACGTGGTGGGCCAGAAGTCCTCGCCCACGCCCTCGACCAGGTACGGCCGGCCGGTGCCGCCGGAGTAGACGGAGCCCTCCGGGTCGGCGCCGACGATGCGGACCGCTCCGCCGGAGACCTCCTTGAGGTAGCGGCCGACGCCGGAGATCGTGCCGCCGGTGCCGACGCCCGCCACGAAGTGCGTGACCCGGCCGTCGGTCTGCTCCCAGACCTCGGGGCCGGTGGTCTCGTAGTGGGAGCGCGGGTTGGCCGGGTTGGCGTACTGGTCCGGCTTCCAGGCGCCGGGGATCTCCCGGGCCAGCCGGTCGGAGACGTTGTAGTAGGAGCGGGGGTCCTCCGGCGCGACCGCGGTCGGGCACACGACGACCTCGGCGCCGTAGGCCCGCAGCACGTTCTGCTTGTCCTCGCTGACCTTGTCGGGGCAGACGAAGACGCACTTGTACCCGCGCAGCTGGGCGACGAGCGCGAGACCGACCCCGGTGTTGCCGCTGGTCGGCTCGACGATCGTGCCGCCGGGCTTGAGCAGGCCGGCCTTCTCGGCCTCCTCGACCATGCGCAGCGCGATGCGGTCCTTCACGCTGCCACCGGGGTTGAGGTACTCGACCTTGGCCAGGACGGTGGCGGAGATCCCGTCCGTCACGTTGCGGAGGCGGACGAGGGGCGTGTTGCCCACCAGTTCGACGACGTTGTCGTAGTAGCGCACAGGGCCAGCCTATAGCGCGGGAATCGGCTACTTGACGACGTGCCCGGGAATCACGTTGTCGCGCTGCTTCTCCCACTCCAGGAAGCGCTCCAGCTCGTCCAGCAGCGCGCCGGCGAAGTAGGTGGCCATGGCGAGGTCGTCCACCACGCCGAGGACCAGCAGGAACAGCTCCGGCACCGCGTCGATCGGGGACACGATGTAGACCCCCGCGGCGGCGAGCAGCGCCAGGCGGGTGCCGCCGTCGTACTCGCCCTTGAGGGTCGCCTTGATCATCCGCGGGATGGCGCCCAGCCGCTGGCCGAGCCCCGGGGTGCCCGGCTTGAACACCCGCAGCAGGGCCGTCCATGCCATCCGCCGTCGCAGCGCGCTGTCCGCCATGATCGCCGCCCTCTCTCGTCTGGCTATGAATGTAACGGTGTCTGTCACGAACAGCGCGCGGTAAGAATGACGCATGGATCTCGACGGGGGCCGGGCCGTGCCGGCGGACCGGGCCGGCGGTCCGTCCGCGGTGCCGGACGCCGTCCGGGCGCAGGTGGCGGGACTGACGACGGCCGCAGGTTTGGCCGCCCGGCACCGCCGGGCAACGGGAGAGGACCACCCCGTCCGCGCCGGCCACCGCCCGGCGGCGATCCGGCCCGGCGGATCGGTCGGGATGAGGACGATCGGGATCTTTACCGAGAGGGGCGGATACTTGCAGCGTGGAGGTTAGCCTCGGAGTTCGCTGCGAGGGCGGGAGGCGGGGAAGGGCAATGGGGGCGTTGAAGCTTCGGTCGGCACAGGTGCGGCGGATCGCCACGGCGGCCGCGGTCGGCGGCGGTGGCATCGCGGGGGCGAGCGCACTGTTCTACGGGGTGGTCATCGGGCAGGCGCTGCTGGCCCGCAGGGTCATTCCCCAGGTCGTGAGCCCTCCCCCACGCGCCGACGGCACCTACGGCGCGCACTTCGACGGTGAGCCCATCCGCCTGGTGGTGCTCGGCGACTCCTCCGCCGCCGGCTACGGCGCCGAGCTGCCCAGTGAGACCTTCGCCGCGGCGGTCGCCGCCGGCCTCGCCGAGCAGCGGCGGCGCCCGGTGTGGATGCGGTGCCTCGCCGTCGTCGGCTGCGAGTCGCGGGGCCTGTCGCCACAGGTCGACGTGGCGCTCCGGCACCGGCCCGACGTCGCGGTGATCTGCATCGGCGGCAACGACGTCACGCACCGCGTCAGCGTGCCGCTCGCGGTGCGGCACCTGGTCGAGGCGGTGCGCCGGCTGCGCGCCGCGGGCATCCAGGTCGTCGTCGGCACCTGCCCCGACCTGGGCACGATCCGCCCGATCCAGCCGCCGTTGCGCTGGCTGGCCCGGCACTGGAGCCGGCAGCTGGCCATGGCGCAGACGATCGCGGTGGTCGAGGCCGGCGGCCGCACGGTGTCGCTGGGCGACCTGCTCGGCGAGCTGTTCTACGCCGAGCCCGACCGGATGTTCAGCTTCGACCGGTTCCACCCGTCCGGCGCCGGGTATCTTGCCGCCGCGCAGGCCGTGCTGCCGACGGTGGTCGCGGCCCTGACCGAGCCCGAGGTGGCCACCCCGCTGGCCACGGACCTCGGGGCCGGCGAGGGCGTGCGGTCGCTGCCACGGGCCGCCGCCGAGGCGGCGCAGCGCCCGGGCACCGAGGTCAGCGCGGCGCAGGTCGCCGGCCGGGAGCGCGGTCCGGCGGGTCGCTGGGCGCAGCTGCGCCACCGGGTCTGGCACCGGCTGCCGCAGCAGGCGGCCCGCGAGCCCTCCCAGCCCGTGGCACGGGAGTCCACATGATCACGATGGAGTCGGCATGATCACGATCAAGCGGCTGGCGCGGATGGCTACGGTCACCGTGATCGCCGGCACGGTCGGCGGCGCGGCGGTTCTCGCGGCGCAGGCGGTGGCGGCGCGGTCCAGGTCCTACGCGAAGCCCGACATGCGGCTGGCCATGCGCTCGTCGGTCGGCGCGGCCGGCAAGCCGCCGATGCGGCTGGTGCTGCTCGGCGACGCGACCGCGCTCGGGGTCGGCGTCGACCGGGTCGCCGACACGGTCGGCGGGCAGCTGGCGGCGCTGCTGGCCGAGGGTGCCACGGGCCGGCGGGTCGAGCTGTCCAGCGTGGCGGTGGCCGGGTCCCGCTCCGCCGACCTCGCCACCCAGGTGGCCCGGGCCCTCGTCGGCCCGGTGCCGGACGTGGCGGTCGTCCTGGTCGGCACCAACGACGTGACGCACGTCGGCCGGGGCGCCGACGCCGCGGAGCACCTCGGCGACGCCTGCCGCCGGCTGCACGGCGCCGGCATCCCGGTCGTCGTCGGCACCTGCCCCGACTTCGGGGCGCTGCGGGCGTTCGCGCCGCCGCTGCGGCAACTGCTCGGCTGGCGCAGCCGGGGCATGGCCCGCCGGCAGGCCGCGGCGGCGGGTGCGGCCGGCGCGGTCGTCGTCGACCTGGCCGCGCGCACCGGCGCGGTGTTCCGGGCCGACGCGGGCACGCTGTGCCACGACGGCTTCCACCCCTCCGCCGACGGGTACCGGGTGTGGGCGCACGCGCTGCTGCCCGCCGTCGAGGAGGCGGCCGCCGTCCGAGGGTTCCTGCACTAAGACTGCAGATTTATCACAGCTGCTCGCCCGGCCAGATTACCGTGCAGTAACGTGGGTCGTATGCCGGAAGCTGTCATCGTCGCCACCGCCCGGTCCCCGATCGGCCGTGCCGCCAAGGGATCGCTGCGCGACCTCCGCCCCGACGACCTCGCCGCGACCATCGTGCGCGCCGCGCTGGCCAAGGTGCCCGAGCTCGACCCGCGCGACATCGAAGACCTCTACCTCGGATGCGGCCTGCCGGGCGGTGAGCAGGGCTTCAACATGGCCCGCGTGGTCAGCACCCTGCTCGGCTTCGACCACCTGCCGGGCGCCACCACCACCCGCTACTGCGCCTCGTCGCTGCAGACCACCCGGATGGCGTTCCACGCGATCAAGGCCGGCGAGGGTGACGTGTTCATCTCCGCCGGCGTCGAGTGCGTGTCCCGCTACGCCCGCGGCAACTCCGACGCCCTGCCGGCCGAGGCCCAGGCGGCCGTCGGTGGCCCGTGGCAGAATCCGGCCTTCGCCGACGCCTACGCGCGCACCACCAAGCGCGCCGAGGGCGGCGCCGACCCGTGGCACGACCCGCGCGAGGACGGCGCCCTGCCCGACATCTACATCGCCATGGGCCAGACCGCCGAGAACCTCGCCGAGATCGAGGGCGTCACCCGCGCCGACATGGACGAGTTCGGCGTGCGGTCGCAGAACCTCGCCGAGGAAGCGATCAAGAACGGCTTCTGGGCGCGCGAGATCACGCCGGTGACCACGCCCGACGGCACGGTCGTCACCACCGACGACGGCCCCCGCCCCGGCGTGACCCTGGAGGGCGTGGCCGGGCTCAAGCCGGTGTTCCGCCCCGACGGCCGCATCACCGCCGGCAACTGCTGCCCGCTCAACGACGGCGCCGCCGCGGTCGTGATCATGAGCGACGTCAAGGCCCGCGAGCTGGGCATCACGCCCCTGGCCCGGATCGTGTCGACGGGCGTCACCGCCATGTCGCCGGAGATCATGGGCATCGGCCCGGTCGAGGCCTCCCGCAGCGCGCTCAAGCGGGCCGGGATGAGCATCGACGACGTCGACCTGGTCGAGATCAACGAGGCGTTCGCCGCGCAGGTCATCCCGTCGTACCGGCAGCTGGGCATCCCGATCGAGAAGCTCAACGTCAACGGCGGGGCGATCGCCGTCGGGCACCCGTTCGGCATGACCGGCGCCCGCATCACCGGCACCCTGATCAACTCGCTGAGCTGGCACGACAAGTCGATCGGCCTGGAGACCATGTGCGTCGGCGGCGGCCAGGGCATGGCCATGGTCATCGAGCGGCTGTCGTAGCCGTAGCCGGCGGGCGGCCGTCCGGGTTACCGTCACACCGGCCGGGCGCGGCGCACTGCGGCCTCACGGTGAGCGCAGGCGTCAGAGCTGCCCGCGCACGGCCCGCACCTTCGCGGCGGCCTCGTCGATCACGGCGGGGCCGCCGAACCGTGCCAGGTCCGCCGCCACCACCCGCAGCTGGTCCGGCAGCACCAGGTCGTTGTCCAGCCGGGGCACCGGCCGGCGCGGGCGGCCCTCCGCGTCGGCGCAGCGGTCCGCGAGCCACTGCACCAGGTCGTGCACCACATCGCCGCGCGGGACCCCGGACGCACCGGACGCCGCCCATCGGGACGGCGTCCAGTGTCCGACCTGCCCGGCCAGCCTGCCCACCGTCTCGGTGAGCGGGTCGCCGGGCGCCATCAGCGGCGCAGGTAGCTGAGCATGCGCAGGATCTCGTAGTACAGGAAGATCAGCCCGACCAGGATGCCGAACGAGCAGTACCACGAGTACTTCTCCGGCAGGCCGAACCGCACGCCCTGCTCGACCGCGTCGAAGTCGAGGACGAACGTCAGGGCCGCCACGACGATGATCACCAGGCTGAAGACGATCGGCACCCAGCCGACCTTGCCGTCGGTGCCGTAGTCGCGCAGGCCGAGGTTCACGCCGAACAGGTAGAACAGGTAGTTGGCCAGGCTCAGCACGACGACGCCGATGAGCGCGCCGATGACCATCTTCGTGAACCGGGGCGTGGCCCGCAGGATCTGCAGCTTGTAGAGCACGGCCATGATCGCGAAGATGCCGAACGTGCCGATGACCGCCTGGATGACGATGCCGCTGAAGGCGTGCTCATACCACCGGCTGACCAGGCCGAGCGCGACGCCCTGCAGGGCCGCGTAGGGGACGATGAGGGCCGGGTTGGTGATCTGCCCGAAGGAGATGACCAGGCCGAGGACCAGGCCCGCGATGATCGAGCCGATGGCCGCGATCGCGGTGATGCCGCCGACGTCCGGCAGCAGGATCCAGGCCCCGGCACCGAAGATGCCGGTGACCGCGAGCAGGGCGACGGTGCGCACGACGACGTCGTCGATCGTCATCGCGCGGGTGGCGGCCGGGGGCTGGGGAACCCCGTAGCCCGACTGCGGATACCCGTAACCGGCCGGCGCGCCGAAACTCGGCGGCTGCACCTGCGACCGCTCCTGTCGCGCCGCCTGGCCAAGGCGGTTGAGCACCGGGTTCGAACTCTGCACGATCAGCCTCCAAGGGCGTCGCATTCATGTGTACGACCAGCGTACCCCCCATACCCCGGTCAACTGGATCTCAGTCTTGCCGGGGCCGGACGCGCCCGCCCGGCCCCGTCACGAGGGGTCTACCGGCCGAACGACTCGCAGCGCCCGCCGGTGTTCGTGTCGTTGCCGCGGCCCGGCGAGGCGGAGTCGGCGCCGGCACCGCAGTCGATGGTGTCGTTGCCGCCGCCGGTGCCGATGACGTCGGCGCCGTCGCCTGCGGTGACGGTGTTGTTGCCGTTGCCGGCCTCGACGCGGTCGTCGCCCGCCCCGGTGGTGATCACGTCGTTGCCGGAGGCGGCCGTCACCGTGTCGGCGCCGGCGCCCGCGTCGACGACGTTGTTGCCGCCGCCGGCGTCGATCCGGTCGTCGCCGCCCGCGGTGGTGATCACGTCGTTGCCGGGGCCGGTCACGACGCAGTCGGCGCCGCCGCCGCCGGTGACGACGTCGTTGCCGCCCCGGCCGACGACGAGGTCGCTGCCGGCGGTGCCGGTGAGGCGGTCGTTGCCGGTGGTGCCGACCACGACGGTGTCCACGGCGGCGCACAGCAGTCCGGCCGCCTCGACCGTGACCGCGCCGGTGTGCCGGATGCCGGTCAGCGCCGCGGTGAACGCCAGCGAGCCGCCGGCCGGGACGCCGAACGTGACCGGCACCGAGCGCGGCGCCACCGTGACGACGGCCGGCTCGCCCGTGAGGGTCGACAGCGCCACCGCGCCGCTGACCAGGTACGCGCCCTGACCCAGCGTGATCGTCGCGGTGCTGCCGGCGAGCTGGAGCTGGGCGGGCGTCGTACCGGCGCCGACGTCGAACCGGACGGCACCGCCGGGCCCTGCCGACACCGCCACGCTCCGGTCGCCGCGACCGGTGATCCGCCCGGCGACGGCACCGGCGGCGAACGTGTCGTTGCCCGGGTCGCCCGGCCGCGGGTCGACGTCGTCGGCGATGCCGTCGGCGTCGGCGTCCAGGTCCGTGCAGGTGATCGTGCCGCCGCGCAGGGCGTGCCCGTCGGTGTCGCTGTCGTCGGACCAGAAGACCGGCTTGCGGCCGGCGACGCACGCGGACTGCGGCGCGATCGCGAAGCCCTCGTTGTTGAGGTTCGGCATGCCGGCGGGGCGTTCGTACACGTCGCTGACGGCGAACGCGCCGCCGGTCACGTCGAGGGTGGCGACCCGCCCGGCGCAGCCGTCGTCGCAGACCGCCCACAGGTGCCCGGTCTCCGGCTCGAACTCCAGGTCCATCACCGAGCTGAACCCGCTGCCGAACGACGCGACCCGGGTGGCGCCGCCGGCCGCCAGCGCGTAGGCGTGGACGGTGCCGCCGGCCTCCAGCCCGACGAGGAAGAGCCCGTCGCCGTGCCCGGGGTAGGCGGCGGGGTCGTAGGCGGCGCCGGTGCGCTGGTCGGTGAAGCCCCGCCCGGTCAGGAACGCGTCCGGCACCCAGGTGATCGCTTCCAGGCCGCTGTTCGCGCCGACCGGCGGCAGGTCCGCGGTGAGGTTCCACTCGGCGGTCGCGGTGCCGCTGACGCCGTCGTACCGCTCGATCGTGAGCCGGCTGACGCCGCTCGCGGCGTTGTCCCGCTCGGTCGACACGTAGATGCCGTCGGGCCGCCACACGACCCCTTCGGCGTCCACGTCGCCGGTGCCGTCCGCGTAGTGCAGCGCCGTCGCGGACGCCGGCGTCCACACCGTGCCGTCCCAGGTCAGCCGGTACAGGGTGCCGGGGCCGTTCTTCACCGCCCACAGCACGGAGTCGCCCTGGTAGGCCAGGCCGCTCAGGTTGCCGCCCAGCTCGCCGGGGCGGTCGGCGACGGTGACGGCGGTGCCGCCCGGCCAGGGCGTGGCCGGCGGCTGACCCGGCGCGCAGGTGTTGGCCGCGCCCTTCGTGGCCACGGTCGTGGTGGCGAACTGCCCGGTGCCGTCCGGGCAGCGGCCGTACGTCACGCTCGCGTGGGCGGTCCAGGTGTACGAGTCCAGCAGCGTCACCCCGTCGGCGGCGAAGAGGCGGGCGGAGTCGGCGCCGCCCAGGCCGAACACGGGATCGACGTCGAGGGCGAGGAAGCCGCCGGGCGCGACGGTCGTGCCGGCCGCGATCGTGAGGACGTGGGTGTCGTCGTTGTCCTTGACCACCCAGCCGGACACGTCCACGGCGGCGGCGCCGGTGTTGACCAGCTCGATCCAGTCGCCGGGCGTGCCGCCGCTGGACTCGACCTCGTTGATACGGATGGTGGCGGCGTCCGCCGCCACCGCGGGTGCGGATCCGGCGGCGGTGGCGGCGAGCGCGGTCGCCACCGCGACGAGCGCTCGGAACTGGGTGCGCAACGTGGCAGGCCCTTCGCGGGAGGACAGGAGGTTTTCCCGCGAGCCTCGAGCATCGAGCCGCACGATGACCACGAAGGGAACATGAACGCACGGCGAAAGCATGGGTGCCCGGGGCGGGGTTCGAACCCGCACGCCTCGCGGCAGCCGCTTTTAAGGCGGCCGTGTCTGCCGTTCCACCACCCGGGCGTGGAAACGCGTCTCACGGTAGCCCGTCCGACGAACCCTCAACACCGACAAGGGGACCGCCGTTACTGTCATCCGGGTGAGCAGCACCCCACTGACCGACGAGGTTGAGATGGCGCCGCCGGAGACCTTGACAAACGAAGGTCTGCCGATGCAGGTGCGCCGGCGCTGGCCCGTCGACGCCGCCGCCGGGCTGCTCTTCGCCCTCGCCGCCGCGCTGCTGACGCACCGGCTGTGGCCCGGCCCGGCCGGGCGGGCACTCGCCCTCAACCCCAGTGACCAGGCGCTCGACGAGTGGTTCCTGGCCTACGCCACCCGAGCGTACCGCGGCGACTTCTCCCTCGTGACCGGCATGCTCAACGCGCCCGAGGGGGTCAACCTGCTGAGCAACGCCTCGCTGATCGGCATGGGGCTGCTGCTGGCGCCGGTCACCCTGGCGTTCGGCGCGCCGGTGACGTTCAGCGTGCTGGTCGCCGGCAACCTCGCCGCGACCGGGACCGGGTGGTACCTGCTGTTCGCCAGGACCCTCGGCGTGCACCGGGCCGGCGCGCTGATCGGCGGCGCGTTCGCCGCGTTCGCGCCCGGCATGGTGTCGCAGTCCAACGCGCACCTGCACATGACCGCGGCCTGGCTGGTGCCGCCGATCGTCTGGTGCGTGGTCCGCCTCGCCCACCAGACGGCGGCCGGCCCGCGCACCGTCCGGACCGGGCTGCTGCTCGGCGCCCTGGTCGCGGCCCAGTTCTTCGTCGGCGAGGAGGTGCTGTTCCTCACCGCGGTGACCCTGGCCCTGTTCACGGTGGTGTTCGTCGCGCACGCCCGGCCCTCGCCGCGGGTCGCCGCGCCGTTCGTGCTCGGGCTCGGCCTCGCCGCCGGGCTGGCCGCGGTGCTGCTGGCCTACCCGCTGTGGCTGCAGTTCCACGGCCCGCAGAGCGCCGACGGCGGGGTCTTCCTGCCGTCGTACTTCTCCGCCGACCTGTACGGCTTCACCGCCATCTCGCCGCTGTCGCTGGCCGGTGACGACGGCGCCGCGCGGCTGGTCAGCGGGCCCGCCGAGTACACGACGTTCTTCGGCGCGCCGCTGCTGCTGGTCGTGCTCGGGGCGACCGTGTGGATGTGGCGGCGCCCGGCCGTCGTCGCGTCGGCGGTCACCGCGGTGGTGCTGTTCCTGCTCGCCCTCGGCCCGTTCGTGGTCGTGGACGCCGAGGCGACCGCGCAGCGGGGCCCGTTCTCGCTGCTGTCGGGGCTGCCGGTGATCGAGTCGGCGCTGCCCACCCGCTTCGCCCTGGCCGCGATCCCGTTGCTGGCCGTGATCCTGGCGCGGGTCGTCGACGCGGCGATCACGCAGACCGAGACGCTGCGGCTGCTCGTGCCGGTCGCCGTGGTCGCCGCGCTCGTACCGCTCGCCCCGGCGCCCCTGCCGGTGGTCGACCGGGCGCCCGTGCCGGCGTTCTTCACCGACGGCTTCTGGCGGGTGTACGCGCCCGAGGACGGCGTGGTCGTGCCGGTGCCGCTGCCGGACCCGCGGGACCCCGACGCGATGCGCTGGGCCGCGGCGACCGGCGCGCGGATCGCCACGCCGCAGGGCTGGTTCATCGGGCCGTACGGCAAGGACGGCGCCGCGGCCGTCGGCGTCTACCCCCGCCCGACGTCGCAGCTGCTGCAACGGGTCGCGAGGTCCGGCGCCGCCGCGACGGTCACCGACAAGGACCGCCAGACGCTGCACAAGGACATCGCCTACTGGCGGGCGGCCGCCTTCGTGCTGGACGTGCGCCACCCGCAGGCCGGGGCGCTCAGGCAGACCATGGACGGGCTGCTCGGCCCCGGCGAGCGGGTGGAGGACGTCTGGGTGTGGCGGGCGCCCTGAGCCGTTACGCGGCGACCCTCTTCGTCGGCTGCCCGGCCTTGGTGTTCGCGTTCGTCGGCAGCGGGATCGGCGGGGCCACGGTGAGGAACGGCTCGCGCGGCTCGTGCAGCGACCCGAGCGCGACGACCTCGCGGCGCAGCACCAGCTGCAGCGTCCAGTCCACCAGGACCCTGATCTTGCGGTTGAGCGTGGGGATCCGGCTCAGGTGGTACGACCGGTGCATGAACCAGGCGGGCAGGCCGCGCACCTTCACCCCGTAGACGTGCGCGACACCCTTGTACAGGCCGAGGCCGGCGACCGAGCCGACGTGCTTGTGCTTGTAGTCCACCGGCCGGCGCCCCCGCACGACCGCGGTGATGTTGTCGGCCAGCTTCGCCGCCTGGCGCACCGCGTGCTGCGCGCTCGGCGAGCACAGCGCACCCGGCACGCTCGACGTGAGGTCCGGCACGGCCGCGCAGTCACCGGCGCTCCACGCGCCCTCGACCACGGCCCCGTCCTCGTCCACGACCTGCAGCGTCGGCAGGCAGGTGACCGCGCCGCGCGGCGTGCGCGGCAGGTCCGTGTCCTCCAGCATCGGGTGCGGCTTCACGCCCGCCGTCCACACGATCGTGTCGGCCGGGAACTCGTCGCCGTCGGACAGCTTCACGATCCCGTCGACGCACGACTCCAGCCGCGTGCCGAGCCGGATGTCGATCGCCCGGCGGGTCAGCTGCACCACCGTGTAGGCGCCCATCTCCGGCCCCACCTCGGGCAGGATCCGCTGGGCCGCCTCGACGAGGACGAACCGCACGTCCGACTGCGGGATCTCGGGGTAGTAGCGCAGCGCCCCGCGGACCATGTCCTCCATCTCCGCGAGGGCCTCGATGCCGGCGTACCCGCCGCCGACGAACACGAAGGTCAGCGCGCGCCGCCGGGTCGCCGGGTCCGACGTGGTCGCCGCCACGTCCAACCGGTCCAGGACGCTGTTGCGCAGGAAGATCGCCTCGCCGATGGTCTTGAACCCGACCGCGTGCTCGCGCAGCCCCGGGATCGGCAGCGTCCGCGACACCGACCCCGGCGCCACGACGATGTGGTCGTACGGCACCTCGCGGGCCGGCCCGACGATCGGCTGGACGATGGCCACCTTGCGGGCGTGCTCGATCCGGGTGACCTCACCGGAGAGCACGTGGCAGCGCTTCAGCTCGCGCCGCAGCGGCACGACCGTGTGCCGCGGGGAGATGTTGCCGGCCGCCGACTCCGGCAGGAACGGCTGGTAGGTCATGTGCGGCTGCGGGTCGACGACCGTCACCTCGGCCTCGTGCCGGTGCAGCTTCTTGGACATGCGCAACGCGGCGTACAGCCCGACATGGCCGGCACCGACGATCAGGATTCGCTTGGGAGCCACGGTTCAACGCTAACGACGAAACCCGCGCATCTTCAGTCAGGCCACAGACATGTAACGACCGTTACCAGGGTTGTAACGGCGCTCACTGTTCTGGCGCCCGCGCTGTACTGGCTGCCGCGCCTGCGGCGCGGCGGCGGGGGTTCCCACCCGAGGCCCCCGTGCTCCCTCCGGTCGCACTTCCAACCTGCACCGACTGGCGAGATCGGGCGCTGCGCTTCCTAGCTACGTCGCGGCCGGGCTTCCACGGGGGCTGGACTTCGGCGGAGCCGTCTTGGGCGCCTCTCCCCGGGTTGCGCGATTGGGCTTGGGGTCAGGTGGACTTGCGGGTGACGATCCAGGCGAGGCCGGCGGCGGCGAGCAGGCCGACCAGGGAGGCGGCCAGGAACACCGGGCCGATGACGAGCTTGACGACGGCCAGGATCAGGACGCTGACGATGGCGCTGGCGCTCACGATGGCGGTGGCGCGCAGGAGCCAGGCGAGGATGACGCCGGGCGAGACGATGGCGTCGTAGGGCAGGGCGGCGGCCAGCGCGGCGAGGGAGTGGACCAGGTACAGGGCCGTGGCCAGGGCGATGACGCGCGGGATGGTGACGACCTGGTCGTAGAAGTAGCTGCCCAGCAGCCAGCCGAAGGCGCAGAGCAGGATCGCCAGGCCGACCAGGCGGGTGCGCGGGAAGACGGCCGGGAGCGCGGCCAGCACCGCGGTGAACACGACGGCGGCCGGGCGCAGGATCACGTCGGGCGGGAAGGCCACCAGGGCCGCGACCAGGGTGAGCAGGAACAGCATGAAGCGGACGAGCAGGGGGCCGGCGGCGGCGCGCTCCAGCATGTCCTTGACCCGGCCGAGGCGGGTGAGCAGGAAGTCCTGCAGCTCCTCGATCATTTGGTGACCGTCCGGGAGAGGGCGACGCGGGTCACACCGCGCAGGACCTCGTCGAGGCTGCCGGCGCCGCCCCACGGGACGACCGGGACGCCGTGCTCGCGGAGCTGGCCGATGACGCTGTCGCGTTCCAGGGACCAGAGGCGGTGGGCGACGGCGCCCCAGGGGCCGGTGCCGCGCAGCGGGTCGGCGGCCGAGGTGAGGGTGTCGACGGCGACCACGAAGCGGCCGGCGCGGGCGAGGTTGGCCAGCATCGCGGCGGAGCGCGGGTCGAGCAGCGGGGTCAGGACCATCACGAGCGCGTTGTGCTGGACCATGTGCGGGCCGAAGACCGAGGGCGGCGGCTCGTCGGCGACCTGGGCGGGAGTGATGTCGAGCAGCCACTCCAGGGTCGTCATGTAGTGCCGGCGGCCGCTGGCGGGGCGCAGCTGGCGGATCTGGCCGCCGTACTGCAGCAGGGCGACCCGGTCACCGCGGCGCAGGTAGTGCTCGGCGATGCCGGCGGCGGCGCGGACGGTGGTGTCCAGCACGGAGGCGCGGCCGTCGATGCCGCCGGAGCGGCCCGCCTCGTGCAGCGCGTCGAGCAGGACGACGACCTCGGCGTCGCGGTCGGACAGGGTGCTGACCACGTGCAGCTCGCGGGTGCGCAGGGAGACGCGCCAGTCGATGCGGCGCAGCCGGTCGCCGGAGCCGAAGCGGCGCACGCCGGCGAGCTCGCCGCCCTCGCCGGGGCGGCGGGAGCGGTGGCCGCCGACGTGGCCGGCGGCGCGGGGCATGGCCTCGTCGGCGTCGAAGTGCTCGATCGCCGGGTACGCCTTGACCGGCAGCGCGGGCGCCTGCACGGGGCGGCTGATGAGCAGGCCGTCGGCGGCGAAGGCGTGCGCGGTGACCGGCCCGAGCGGGTGGCGGCCCCAGCGCAGCACCCTGCCGTGCAGGTCGACGCCGGCGATGGTGCCGGGGTCGACGCCGACGGCGTACGGGCGGTCGCTGTGCTCCAGGCGGACCCAGCGCGGCACGGCGAGGCGGACCACGACGAGGTCGAAGCGGCCCGGGTTGGGGTTGCCGACGCCGACGTTCACGTCGAGGTCGGCGCCCTCGACCACGAACGGCTCGGCGGTGGTGACCTCCACCGTCGGCGCGCGGCCGGGGCGGCGCACCAGCGACAGGGCGGTGCCGAGGGCGAACGGGGTGGCGAGCACCACCAGGTCGAACCGGCCGGTGAGGACGGCGGCGATGACGAGCACCGCGGCGACGAGCACGGCCCGGCCGAGCGCCCGGGTCGGTTCGAAGGCGCGCGCGTGCGTGCGCCGCTCAGCCACGCCTTCCGCCGTAGGTGGGCAGCGCGCCGCTGGCCGGGGCCGGGGTCTGCGCGAGCACCTCGCCCACCACGGCCCGGGGGTCGATCCGCTTGAGCCACATCTCCGGCAGCAGCGTGATGCGGTGTGCGAGCGCCGGCACCGCGACCGCCTTCACGTCCTCGGGGATGACGTAGTCGCGGCCGCTGAGGGCGGCGGCGGCGCGGGCCAGCAGCAGCAGCGCGAGCGAGCCGCGGGGCGAGGCGCCGACGAGGACCTGCGGGTGGGCGCGGGTCGCCGCGGTCAGCGAGACGATGTACCGCCCGATCGAGTCCTCGACGCTGACGTCCTCCAATGCGCCCTGCATGGCCAGGAGGGTCTCTGCGTCGACGACCGGCTCGATGACCGCGTCCTCCTGGCGGCGGCTCATCCGGCGGCGCAGCACCTCCCACTCCTCGTCGGCCTCCGGGTAGCCGAACGACACGCGGAGCAGGAACCGGTCGAGCTGGGCCTCGGGCAGCGGGTAGGTGCCCTCGTACTCGATCGGGTTGGCGGTGGCGAGGACGTGGAACGGCGGGTCGAGCCGGTAGGTGGCGCCCTCGACGGAGACCTGCCGCTCCTGCATCGCCTCCAGCAGCGCCGACTGCGTCTTCGGCGGGGTGCGGTTGATCTCGTCGGCGAGCAGCAGGTTCGTGAAGACCGGCCCGGCCCGGAACGTGAACTCGTGCGAGCGCTGGTCGTACAGGAACGAGCCGGTGACGTCGGCGGGCAGCAGGTCCGGGGTGAACTGCAGCCGGCGGAACCCGATGCCGAGCGTCTGCGCGAACGAGCGCGCGGTCAGCGTCTTGGCCAGGCCCGGCAGGTCCTCCAGCAGCACGTGCCCGCCGGCGAGGATCCCGGCCAGGACCAGCTCCAGGGAGTCGCGCTTGCCGACGACCACCGTGCCGACCTGGTCCAGGACCACCTTGGCGATCCGGCCAACCTCGGCCGGTGCGAGCGTCTTCATAGCTCCTCCACCTTCGCGACGATCGATGCTACGACGGCCGGGCTCGGCACGCGCGTCGGCGGCTGGTGCAGCAGCGTCCACAGCTCGTCGCCCAGTAGTGCTCTGGCCTGTCTCGGCGAGCCCGCCAGGGTGATCCCGTGCCGCTGCCGCAGCCTGGTGTCCACCAGGTCGGCGATGCGGGGCACGACGAGCGCGCCGAACCGCTTGGCGTCGCGCTCGCCCCACACCAGGCGGTCCTCCCACCGGCCCACGGCGAGCCGCAGGCCGTCGAGGACCGGCACCCCGTCCAGGACCTCCCCGGTGCGCCGGGTCCTGGCCAGGGCCTTCTTCTTCGCCAGGGTCGGCGGCCGGACCGGGGTCAGGCCCCGGCCGGTGACGGCGACCGGCAGCTCGTCGGCGCGCACCTGCCGCAGCGCCTCCTGGATCACCGCGACGGCGAGGATGCCGAGGAAGACGAGGGGGTAGGACACCGTCAGGCCGAACACGTACAGCAGCCCCCACCCGACGGTGGTGAGCGCGAGCGCGATGAACAGCCGGCGGATCCACCACCGGGTGTCGTACGGCCGCGACGGGCGGCGCACGGGGCGCGGGTCGGCGGCGACGGCGGTGCGGCCGGCGTCGAAGAGCTCCTCGAGGCTGACCATCTCGTCGGGGTTACGCGCCATGCACGGCACCTCCCTGCACCCCGCGCAGCGCGAGCTCGGCCCGCAGCTGCCGCAGGGCCTCGATGGCGCCCCGGCGGGTCCGGTCGTCGACGGGGTGGGTCGCGTAGCGGGCCTCGCGGTAGACGTGCGCCAGCCCTTCCAGGGTGGGCCGGCTGATCTGGTGGCCGGACAGGAGCCGGGTGACGAGGTCGGTCGGGCTGTCGCCGGTCTCCCGTGGCGTGCCGGCGGCCGCGGCGGCCCGCTCCAGGCGGACCCAGCAGGCGATGACGGCGCGGCGCGGGTCGGTGTCGGTGTCGGACAGCTCGACGATGCCGGCGTCGACCGCGGCGATCACCGCGGCGCCGCCGTCGTCGGTCATCGGGGCCGGCTGCTTCGGCTCGACGAACAGCCGCGCCTTGCGCTTCGGGTCCCCGTTGCGCAGCAGCGACCAGACCAGCACGCCGGCGGCGGCGACGATCACCAGCACGCACAGGATCCCGGCGGTGTAGGTCACCCAGTCAGGCAGCGCGTACGACGACGCCTGGTCGGGGGCGGCCTCCGGCGGCAGCGACGCGGCCACGGTGCGGGTCGGCAGCGGGGACGGCGCCGGCGGGCTGGGGTCCAGCGGCGGCACCGGCAGCTTGCTGATCTCCGGTGAGGAGGTGGCGGCGGCGACGGCGGCGACCCCGAGCATCCCGATCACGGCGAGCACCGGCAACCAGCGGTTGAAGGTGCGGTCCATGACATCCCCGTCGGTCAGTGTCATCCGATCCCGGCGAGGGCCTTCGCACGGGTGAAAACCTCGTCCAGCATTCCTGGCGTGAGCCTGCCGGTAAAGGTGTTCTGCTGGCTCACGTGGTAACAACCGAGCAACGCGGGGGCGCCGTCGGCCTGCCACAGCGTGCCGTGGCCGAACGGTACCTTCCGCGCCGGTGCTACACCGTAGACGGCGCGCAGCGCGGGCCAGAACGCGGCCCACGCGAACCCGCCGAGCGCGATCACGACCCGCAGGTCAGGGCGGATGAGGGCGAGCTCGCGGTGCAGGTAGGGCGCGCAGGTGTCGCGCTCGGCGGGGGTCGGCTTGTTGTCCGGCGGCGCGCAGCGCACGGCGGCGAAGATGCGGGTCGCGGTGATGGCGAGGCCGTCGTCGCGGCTCGTGCTGGTCGGCTGGTTGGCCAGGCCGGCCCGGTGCATGGCGGCGAACAGCACGTCACCGGACCGGTCGCCGGTGAAGATGCGACCGGTCCGGTTCCCGCCGTGCGCCGCCGGGGCCAGGCCGAGGATGCCGATGCGGGCGTCGTGGGCGCCGAAGCCGGGGACGGGGCGGCCCCAGTACTCCTCGTCGCGGAACGCGGCCCGCTTCGTCGCGGCGACCTGCTCGCGCCAGGCGACCAGCCGGGGGCAGCGCCGGCAGCCGGCGATCTCGGCGTCGAGGCGGTCCAGCGCGTCGGTCACGCCCCCAACGCTAGCGGGACGGCGACGCGCCCACCGATGCGGAGACGGACGGGGAGACGGACGGGGACACCGGCGCAGAGACCGACGGTGCCGGCGACCCGGACGGGGACGCGCTGCCGGTCGGCTCCGGGGCGGCGGTCGACGGCGTCGGGTAGGCGGTGCCGAGGCACAGCGGGTAGCTCGCCGGCCGGCCGCCCTCGCCGCCGGTGCACCGCCAGTAGTCGCCGACCTGGATCGCGTTGCCGTTCTGGTCGTACAGCGTGACGTGGTCGAGCTGCCGGCCGTGCTCGTCGACGGGGAAGACGTTGGTCACGCCGTCGAACGGGCCGCCGCCGGTCTGGTAATAACCCTGCGGGTCGTCGTAGCCGCGCAGGATGCCCGGCGCGTTGGCGACGACGAACAGCAGCCCGACAATGGCGACCGCGGTGCCGGCGAACCCGACCCAGCGGGGCACCCGGGGCCCGCCGGTGGCGCCGACGCGGATCGACACGACGATCGCGACGGCGAGCAGCAGCCAGCCGATGGGGTCGTCGAAGCGGTCCGCCGGCACGATGTCGACGGCGAAGATCAGCACGACGACCGCCACCGCGCGGGCGATCCACCACGCGGGGCGCAGCAGCCGCAGGAACTGCGTCGCCCGCGGGTAGCCGATGAGCCGGCCGGCGCGCTCGTCGAGGCCCGGCAGGGCGGCGACGAACCGGTCGTAGGCCGCGACGATGGGGGCGCGGTCGGCGGCGCGGCCCGGGCCGGTGTCGAGGCCGGCGGCGGCGCGCAGCTCGGCGGCGTAGGTCGCCGGCGGGCCGAGCCGGTCGACGAGGGGCCCGCCCTGCTCGGCGATCACCTCGGCGAAGTGCGCCGGCAGGTCCTCCAGCAGCTCGTCGCGGGCCTCGGCGGGCAGGTCGGCGAGGGCCGCGGCGACCCGCTCGTAGTAGTAGTCGATCTCGATGGCGGTCCCCTCGGTCACGACGCCTCCCCGATCAGCTGGTCCATGGTGGCGGCGAACCCCCGCCACACCTTGCCGGAGGCGTTGAGCTGGGTGCGGCCGGCGGCGTTGAGCGCGTAGTACTTGCGGTGCGGCCCCGACTCGCTGGGGACCACGTAGGTGGTGAGCATCCCGGCCTGGAACAGCCGGCGCAGGGTGCCGTAGACGGAGGCGTCGCCGACCTCGTCGAGCCCGGCCGAGCGCAGCCGGCGCAGGATGTCGTAGCCGTACCCGTCCTCGTCCCGCAGGACGGCGAGCACGGCCAGGTCGAGGACCCCCTTGAGCAGCTGGGTGGTGTCCACGTGAAGCAGAGTAGTACGCAATGCGCAGTACTATCAAGCGCGGAATGCCGGACGGGCGGCCCGCGTGTCGCGGACCGCCCGTCGGGACGAGAGGGTTGCGGTGGCTACTTGGCCGGGGCGAGGCAGAGGGCCTGGCCGTCGGTGACGTCGGTGCCCTGCCAGAGCACGGACTCGGCGCCGTCGTCGATGTAGTCGTCGCAGACCGTCGTCTCCTTCTTGAGCGCGTCGGCCCGCGCGACACCGTCCTTGACGCCCACGACCTTGTACTTGGCCTTGGCGTCGTCGCACTTGACGATCTTCAGGTCCACGTCCTTGGTGGCGTCGCTCTCGATGGTGTCGCCCTCGAGGCAGTCGCCGACCTTGGCGTTGGTGGAGCTGTTCTTGATCGAGTCGAAGATGCTGTTGCCGGTCGCATACAGGATGCCGCCGCAGACCAGGCACAGCGCCACGATGACCGCCACGATGATCAGGATGATCTTGCCGGCCTTGCTGCGGCGCGGCGGGGGCGGCGGGGCGCCGAACGGGGCGCCGCCGGGCGGCGGGCCGTACTGCGGAGCGCCACCGAACTGCGACTGGTCCCCGTACTGCGGGGCGCCGCTGAACGGCTGGTCCCCGTACTGCGGTGCGCCACCGTACTGCGGCTGCTGGCCGTACTGCGGCTGCTGGCCGTACTGCGGCGGCTGCTGCCCGTAGGGGTCGCCGCCACCGGGCGGCGGGTAGCCGCCGGGCGGCGGGTACTGATCTGACATGTGCTTCCTTCCGGGGTATGCCGCAAAGATCACCCTATCGGGCGAAGTGGACCCGAGTTTGCAAAAGCGACCCACCGACCCTCGGGCGACGGCTCACGATAACCGCAGACGCCTGCTGGACACAGTCGGGTGCGCCGGCGTATTACGGTGTGCGCCGTGACCGATCTGTTGAAACGCCTCGCCTCGGCGCCCGGTGTCTACCGGGGACGTGGCGACGGGCTGGAGTCCGGACCGTTCGTCGCCCGCATCAAGGTGACCTCGGTGGTGCGCGGCAACGCGATCACCCTCGACTACGAGGCGGTCAGCGACAGCAAGGGACTGCAACACGTTGAGCACACCATCCTCACGGCAAGTGAGGCCGGGCGGCTCGAACTGCACGTCACCTGCCTCGAATTGCCTGGCGTGACCCGATTTGTCGAGCACGAGCCCGGGGTGTTCAACGCGTACGAGGGACCGATGCCGGCGAAGATCATCATGACCATGCCGCAGGAGGGCGTGCTCACCTACGGCTGGTGGTGGTCCCGCGACGACGCCGAGCCGCGCGAGCAGTCCCGCGCCGAGGTCCGCCGCACCGGCTGAGACCGGCCGATCAGGACTGACGTAAACACGACATCGCGACACCGTCCAGAATGTCCGCCTCGGAGGCGACGACCGCCTCGGCGCCGGACCGCTCCAGGATGATGCGCAGGATCAGCGCGCCGGCCCCGATGACGTCGGCGCGCCCCGGGTGCATGACGGCGTTGGCGAGCCGCTGCTCGGGCGTGGCCGCGAGCAGGTCCGCGGTCACCTTCGCCACGTCGGCGGTGGAGACGGTGGCGCGGTGGATGCGCCCGGCGTCGTACTCGGTCAGCCCGAGCGCGAGCGCGGTGACGGTGGTCACCGAGCCGGCGAGGCCGACGAGCGTGCGGGCCCGGCCGGCGTCGACCGCGGCGAGGGCCCGGTCGACCTCGGTGGTGATGTCCCGCTCGGCGGCCGCGACCTGGGCCGGCGTCGGCGGGTGGTCGTGCAGGTGCCGCTCGGTGAGCCGGACGCAGCCGATGTCGACGCTGATCGCGGCGTCGACCCCGTCCTGGGAGCCCACCACGAACTCGGTCGAGCCGCCGCCGATGTCGAAGACCAGGAACGGCGCCCGCGCCCGCAGGCCCTGCACGGCGCCGGCGAAGGTGAGCCGGGCCTCCTCGTCGCCGCTGACGACCTCGGGGGCGAAGCCGAGAGTGGCGGTGACCATGGCCCGGAAGTCCTCGGCGTTGGACGCGTCGCGGCTGGCGCTGGTGGCCACCATCCGGGCGCGCGCGACGCCGGCCGCGGCGATCTCGGCGGCGTAGTCGACCAGCGCGACCCGGGTGCGCTCGATCGCCGCCTCGGCCAGCCGGCCGGTGCGGTCGACCCCCTCGCCGAGCCGCACGATGCGCATCTGCCGGGTGACGTCCACGAGGGAGCCGTCGGGGCCGGCGTCGGCGATGAGCAGCCGGACGGAGTTGGTGCCGCAGTCGATGGCCGCCACTCGGGTCATGCGATCAACCTACAGATGCAGCAGCATCCGGTGGTTGCCGAGGGTGTTGGGCTTGACCCGCTCCAGGTCCAGGAACTCCGCGACGCCCTCGTCGTAGGAGCGCAGCAACTCCTCGTAGACCTGGTGGGTGACGGGGGTGCCGTCGATCGGCACGAAGCCGAACGAGGCGAAGAACCGGGTCTCGAACGTGAGCACGAACACCCGCCGCACGCCGATCTCGCGGGCCGCGGTGAGCAGCTCCGCGACGATCCGGTGGCCGATCTTGTGGCCGCGCATGATCGGGTCGACGGCGACCGTGCGGACCTCGGCGAGGTCCTCCCACATCACGTGCAGCGCGCCGCAGCCGACGATCACGCCGTCGCGCTCCGCGACCCAGAACTCCTGCACGGCCTCGTACAGCGCCACCATCGGCTTCGACAGCAGCCGCCGGTCCGCCACGTACATGGCGACCAGCCGCCGGATGCCCCGCACGTCTGCGGTCCGGGCCCGCCGGACGGTTACCTCCATGACGGCCAGGGTAGTGGCGCGCGGATGTGGCATCTGACACGTGAGCGCGTGCTTGTCGTCACCGCCGTTGCGGCGACCGTCGTGGCGGGCACCATGTCCGTCCTGTTCCTGACCCGCGAGCCCGCCACCCGCGTGGTGACCGTGGAGCGGACCCAGCTCGTGACGCCGAGCGCGGCGCCGGTGCGCAGCGGCGCCGGCGTCGTGAAGGCCGGCTACGCGGTGCGCAGCAAGTGGAAGGACGGCTTCAACGCCGAGGTGACGGTGACCAACATCGGCAGCCAGCCGCTGCAGGGGTGGATCGTCCAGCTGCAGCTGCCGGCGGGGGTGGACCCGACCTCGACCTGGGGCGCCGCCGCGGAGCACAAGGCGGACCGGCTCACCCTGCGCTCCCAGTCGTGGAACACCTACCTGGAGCCCGGCGGCTCGATCCGGATGGGCTTCGAGGCGAAGGGCAAGGCGGCCGAACCGGTCAGCTGCACCGTCAACGGGTCGCCCTGCTGACAGTTCGTTGCACGCCGCGGTGAGCGGCCCCACATTGGGCGGCATGCATCGTGCCGGCTCCAGAATCCTGACCGTCGTGCTCGCGTCCGCGCTCGGCGCCGGCGCGCTGGGCTGCGGCTTCATCAACCAGGTCAAGCAGACCGTCGACAACGTCTCCGCCATCACCGACCTCGCCGACCGGCTGGGCAAGTCCGGGAAGCTCACCTTCACCGCCGAGTACAAGACCGACGACGGCACCGCCACCACCGTGGTGCAGCAGCCGCCGAAGGCCGCCTACATCGGCAAGGACGGCCGCTTCATCCTCACCGAGGACGCGCTGCTCGTCTGCAACGGCAAGACCGGGCAGAAGGTCGTGTGCCAGAAGAGCGCCGTGCAGACCGGCCAGCTGTCCTCCGCCGACCAGGCCGCGTACCTCTCCGCGGTGGCCGGCGGCGGCTTCATCAACACCGAGATGGCGCTCGCCCTGATGACGGCGGCGGCGGTGGTGCCCGGCGTCAAGATCGCCGAGAACACCGCGACGATCGCCGGCCAGCAGAGCGACTGCCTCGACGTCACCGGCATCCCCCAGGACGCCAACGCCGGCCCCAACGACGTGTCGGCCAAGGAGTTCCACGTCTGCGTCGCCGAGTCCGGCCTGCTCACCCGGTTCAAGGGGGTCGGCACCGACGACAAGGCGATCGGCGTGGAACTCAGCAAGTACAGCGAGAAGGTCGACGCCCAGGCGTTCGTCGCGCCGAAGGGTGCGCAGATCGTCACGGCGACCGCACCGCCGGCCCCCGGTAAGTAAAACTTCCTGTCCTGCTCTGTAACACTCGGGCGGCGGAGGCGACCGGGCTGCCGTAACGTGCAGAACCGTGCTGACGCCGCCCGCTGGTCTCACCGAAGACGCGCTCGCGGAGGCTCTGCGTCGCGAATGGGGCCTCGCGGTCGCCGCGCTGGGCTACCGGGCGGTCGGCTTCGGCAGCCACCACTGGGAGGTCACCGACGACGGCGGCAACCGCTGGTTCGTCACCGTCGACCATGACGCCGACGTCGGGCGGCTCACGGCGTCGCTGAGCGTCGCGGTGGACCTGCACGCCATCGGCCGCACGTTCGCGGTGGCCCCGGTGCCGACCCGCCGGGGGCAGCCTCTCGCGGTGCTCGGGGAGTTCACCGTCACCGTGTACCCGTTCGTCGACGGCCAGAGCTTCGACTGGAACGCGTTCCGCGGCCCCGACCACCGCCAGGCCACTCTCGACATGATCATCCAGCTGCACACCGCGCCGGAGATCGTGCAGCGGCACGCCCGCGTCGACGACTTCGCCGTCCCGGGCCGCGGCGAGATCGAGGCGGCCCTGAAGGCGCCCGGCCCCGACTGCGGCCCCTACGCCCGACCGGCCGCGGAGCTGCTCGCCGGGCACCGCGAGGCTCTCGCCGGCCTGCTGGCCCGCTACGACGAGCTGGTCCTGGACAGCCACGGTGAGCCCGTGCGGGCCGTGCTCACCCACGGCGAGCCGCACTCGGGCAACACGATGCTCACCCCGGGCGGCTGGCGCCTCATCGACTGGGACACCGTCCTGATCTCGCCGCCGGAGCGCGACCTGTGGCTGATCGAGCCGGGCGACGGCTCCATCTTCTCCGCCTACGCCGCGGCCACCGGCGTGCTGCCCCGCCCGTCGACGATCATGCTCTACCAGCTGCGGTGGGCGCTGACGGACATCGCCGTCGAGGTGCGCCGCTTCCGCCGCCCGCACACCGGCACCGCCGACGACCTCGAGGGCTGGGAGATCCTGCGCTCCGTGGTCACCCGCATCTGACGGCGCCGCACCGCGACGGGCCGCACCGCGACGGGCCGCAACCGACGGGACTCATCCGACGGGACTCATCCGGCGGGGCTCATCCGGCGGGCCGCGTGGCGGGTCGGATCGCGCCGGTCTCAGTCCGGGGGCGGCACGCAGGGGCCGGCGGCCCACCACTCGCCGGCCTTGGCGAGGGTCTCGTCGCCGAACGGGTTGACGCCCGGGCCGACCGCGAGGGCGTGGCCGAGGTGGACGTGCAGGCACTTGACCCGGGTCGGCATGCCGCCGGCGGAGACGCCGTCGATCTCCTCGACGTGGCCGACCTGCTCCCGCCGGCGCAGGTAGTCCTCGTGCGCCGCCGCGTACGCCTTGCGCAGGTCGGGGTCCTCGGCGAGCCGGGCGCCCATCTCGCGCATGAGACCGGCGGACTCCAGCCGGCTGCACTCGTGCACCGCCCGCGGGCAGGTCAGGTAGAACAGCGTCGGGAACGGCGTGCCGTCGGGCAGCCTCGGCGTCGTCTCCACGACGTCGGGCAGGCCGCAGGGGCAGCGGTGGGCGACGGCACGGGTGCCGCGCGGGGTGCGCCCGAGCTGCGCGGCGACGACCGCGAGATCCTCCTCGGTGGCCGGCTCGAAGTCGGTCTGTCCGTGTTCGGAAGTCATCCTCAGTCCGCCGCCTCGACGCTCGACCACAGTTTGCCGTACCAGGGCCGCGACGCCTTCTCGGCGCCCGGGATCGCGGCCGGGTCGGCCTGCTGGCTGCGCGCCGGGTCGACCACGACGAACGGCTTCTCGCCGGGCAGCACCATGTGCAGCCGCTGGCGGGCCTGACTGATCACGTATTCCCTGTCGTCCCATTTCGCCGCCCGCGCCGCCATCTCGGCGATCTTGGCGGTCTGCCGCTCCTGGCTCTGCTCCAGGGCGGTGATCTCGGCCTGCTGGGCGAGGTAGACGCGCACCGGATACGCATACGCCAGCAGCAGGACCAGCAGCACCAGGCCGAGGACCACGGCCCGGCTGGTGAACCGCCTGGGCTGCGGGGCGCGGGTGCGCAGCGCGGCACCGCCGGAGGACACCGCCCGCCGGGCGACCGCCTGCCGGGCCGGTGCCCGTCCCGCTCCGCCGGCCCCGGCGCGCTGGACGCCGCGGGGACCCGAGCCCCTGGTCGGCGCGCCGCGGCCGCCGGGCCTGGTGCGCTGCTGCATGCCTCCCCCTTGTGGCACACGCCCGCGGCCCCCGGGTCGAGGGCCGCGGGCATGGAGCCGGACTAACGGTACCGCGGGAACGCGCCCCGACCGGCGTAGCGCGCCGCGTCGTCGAGCTCGTCCTCGATGCGCAGGAGCTGGTTGTACTTGGCGACCCGCTCGGACCGGGCCGGGGCGCCGGTCTTGATCTGGCCGCTGCCGACCGCGACCGCCAGGTCGGCGATCGTGGTGTCCTCGGTCTCGCCGGAGCGGTGGCTCATCATCGTGCGGAACCCGGCGCGGTGCGCCAGGTCGACGGCGTCGAGCGTCTCGGTGAGCGAGCCGATCTGGTTGACCTTCACCAGCACCGCGTTGGCGGTGTCGGTGGCGATGCCGCGGGCGATGCGCTGCGGGTTGGTGACGAACAGGTCGTCGCCGACGATCTGGATCCGGCCGCCGAGCGCGTCGGTCATCGCCTTCCAGCCGTCCCAGTCCTCCTCCGACAGCGGGTCCTCGATGGACACGATCGGGTAGGCGTCGACGAGCTGGGTGTAGTACGCGATCATCTCGGCGGAGGACTTGCCGCCACCCTCGAAGGTGTAGGCGCCGTCGGAGTAGAACTCCGTCGCCGCCACGTCGAGCGCGAGCACGACGTCGCTGCCGAGCGAGTAGCCGGCCTTCTCGACGGCCTCGGCGATCAGGTCGAGCGCGGCCGCGTTGGTCGGCAGGTTGGGCGCGAAGCCGCCCTCGTCGCCGAGGCCCGTGGACAGGCCCTTCTTCTTCAGGACCGACTTGAGCGAGTGGTACACCTCGGCGCCGGTGCGCAGCGCCTCACGGAAGGTCGGCGCGCCGATCGGCGCGATCATGAACTCCTGGACGTCGACGTTGGAGTCGGCGTGGGAGCCACCGTTGAGGATGTTGAGCATCGGCACCGGCAGCAGGTGCGCGTTGGGGCCGCCGAGGTACTTGAACAGGCTCAGGCCGGCCGAGTCCGCCGCCGCCTTGGCGACCGCGAGCGAGACGCCCAGGATCGCGTTGGCGCCCAGGTTGGACTTCTCCGGCGTGCCGTCCAGGTCGAGCATCGCCTGGTCGATGAGGCGCTGCTCGGTCGCGTCGAAGCCGCGCACGGCCTCGGCGATGCGCTCGTTGACGTTCTCGACCGCCTTCTCGACGCCCTTGCCGAGGTAGCGCTTCGCGTCACCGTCGCGCAGCTCGTTGGCCTCGAAGGCGCCGGTCGAGGCACCGGACGGGACGGCCGCGCGGGCCAGGGTGCCGTCGTCGAGGACGACCTCGACCTCGACGGTCGGGTTGCCCCGCGAGTCCAGGATCTCCCGCGCGCCGATTGCTTCAATCGTGGCCACTGTCACTCCTTGCAGACAAAGATTGGTCGGCCGCCACGGTGCGGCACCCTGAGCCTATCGGTTCGGCGGATCTTGCTGAGTCGCACCTACAGGTTGAGCAGGGTTCGCAGGTGGCGGGGCGGAGGTGAGCCGTGCGCGAGCATCTGGTCGTGCCAGTCGCGCAGCGTGACGTCCACCGGCCGTTCATCCGCTATCTCACGCACCTCGGTGTAGCCCACGAAGTACGTCGACAGCTGGGTCGAGGACAGCAGCGCGCGGCGCCACTTCCCGGCCGCCTCACCCTCCTCCTGGAAGCCGGCGCCCATCATCAGCGCCATCGCCTCCTGCTCGGTCATCCCGTCGCAGTGGACCCGCTGGTCGATGATCGCGTTGATGCTCATCCGCAGCTGCATCTTGAGCTGCTGCAGGCGCACCGGCAGGCCGCCGAAGCCGCGCTCGGCCATCAGCTCCTCGGCGTAGACCGCCCAGCCCTCCACGAACGGCCCGGACCAGCCGATCGCCCGGGCCCGGGTACGGCCGCGGAACCGCCGGGCGTGCGCCAGCTGCAGGAAGTGCCCGGGCGTCGCCTCGTGCACGGTCAGGTCGCGCAGCATGTGGGTGTTGTACTCGCGGTAGAACGACGCGACCCGCTCCGCGGACCACTCCGACGGGGTGGGTGAGATGCAGAAGAACGTCGGCAGCTCGGCGGTCTCCAGCAGGCCGGGCGGGTCGCAGTAGGCCACGGCGACGCCCCGGGCGAACTCCGGCATCTCCATGATGACCAGCGGGTCGTCCACGAGGGTGACGAGGTCGTGCTCCCGGGCGAACGCGGTCGCCTCCTCCAGGGCCACCTTCGCCTGCTCGACGATCGTGTCGTTGTCCGGCACGTCGGCGGCGGCCAGGGCGAACGCGGCGCGGACCGTCTCGTCGGTCTCCGGCCCGCCGGTCAGCTGCGCCGCGGCGGCCCGCAGCTGCGCGCCCACCCGCTCGAGGTTGTCCTCGGCGCGGCGCAGCACCGCGGCCGCACCGAGCTCGGTGTCCAGCGTGTGCCACAGCCGGGCCTCCCACAGCCGGCGGCCCAGCCGCGGGTCCCGCTCGGCGGTGTCGACCCGCCCGCGCAGCCAGGCGGCGAACTCGTCGAGCTGCGCCGCGGCGCGTTCCTGCAGCGGACGCACCACCTCGGCCAGCCCGGGCGCCTCCTTGAGCAGCTCGCCGAGCTCGTCGCGGACCAGCCGCGCGGTGCCCTGGAACTGCCCGGCCGCGGTCTCCACGTGCACCCGGGGCATGTCGGTCAGGGTCTCGCGGGCCGTGGCGAGCGCGTCGGGGATCGCCGACAGCCGCGCCGCGAGGGAGGTGAGCCGCTCCTCCGCGGGTGCGAACGGCCGGGAGATCAGCGCGTCGAGCAGCGTCGCCGGGTTGTGCACGAGCGGGTTCCATTCGTGCTCGCGGATCTCGGTCCGCTCGAACAGCATCCGCTCGACCCGGGCCAGCAGCACCGCGTGGTCGACCTGCTCCTGCGGGTCGAGCAGGTCCAGGTCCACCTGGGACAGCGCGGCGGAGGCGTCGCGGAGCATGTCGACGTCGGCGGCGACGCCCTCGGTGGACAGGTCGGGCAGCCGGTCGTCGAAGCGGTGGTCGCCGGCCGACGCGGCGAGCCGCGGATCGGACTCCAGCAGCGCGTCGGCGATGTGCTCGGCAAGAGGCACGAAGTCATGCGGCATGGGTTCGAACCTATACGAGACCGGCGAGTGTCCTGACCGCTCTGGCGAGCTCGTGCGGTGTGTGCGCGGCGTAGCCGAGCACCAGCCCGGGCGGGCCCTTGCGGACCCGCAGCGACGACAGCGCGACGGGGCCGAGCCCGCACTCGGCGGCGCGCTGCGCCACGGCCCGGTCATCGGTCTCCGGCGGCAGCTCCACCACCAGGTGCAGCCCGGCGGCGATGCCGCCGACGCGGGCCCGCGGCAGGTGCCGGCGCAGCGCGGCGACGACCGCGTCGCGGCGCTCCCGGTGCAGCCGCCGGGCCCGGCGCAGGTGCCGGTCGTAGCCGCCGCCGGCGAGGAACTCCGCGAAGGCCAGCTGCTGCAGCGCCGGGCCGCCGTTGTCGGCGTCGGCCTTCGCCGCGCACACCCGGTCCAGCAGGGTCTGCGGCGCCGCCAGCCAGCCCAGCCGCAGCCCGGGGGCGAGGACCTTGCTCACCGAGCCGACCAGGGCGACCCGGTCCGGCGCGAGGCCCTGCAGGCAGGCGACGGGATCCCGGTCGTAGCGGTGCTCGGCGTCGTAGTCGTCCTCGATGACCAGCCCGTCGACCTTCCTCGCCCAGGCGATCAGCTCGGTGCGCCGCTGCGGCGCGAGCACCACGCCGGTCGGGAACTGGTGCGCCGGGGTGACCACGACCGCCCTGCACCGGGTGCGGCCGAGCGCCCGCACGTCGAGCCCGTCGCCGTCGACCGGCACCGGGACGACGTCCAGCCCGAGCCGGCCGAGGTGCTCGCGCAGCGCGGCCGGACCCGGGTCCTCCAGGGCGACCCGCCGCACGTCGCGCTCCAGCAGCACCCTCGCCAGCAGCGCCAGGCCCTGCGTCACGCCGGCGGTCACGACCAGCCCTTCCGGGGGTACCAGCGCGGCGCGCACCCGGCCGAGGTAGCCCGACAGCTCCCGGCGCAGCCGGGGCGCCCCGGTCGCGTCGCCGTAGTCGAAGTCGGCGTCCAGGGCGCTGGTCAGCGCGGTCTCGTACGCCCGCCGCCACGCGGTGCGCGGGAACATCCCGAGGTCCGGCACGCCCGGGCGCAGCGGCGCGACGCTCGCCGGGCGGTCCGGCGGGTCGCTGCGCCGGCGCGGGACCGGCGTCGCGACCGCGGCGACCACCGTGCCGGAGCCGCGCCGGGTCAGCAGCCGCCCCTCGGCCGTGAGCTGCTCGTACGCCCCCACGACCAGTCCCCGCGAGACCCCCAGGTCGGCGGCGAGGTCCCTGGTCGAGGGCAGCCGCGTCCCGGGCGCCAGCCGCCCGCGGGTGATCGCCTCCCGCAGCGCACCGACCAGCTGGTCGCCGACCCGCGGCCGAGTGCGGTCAAGCTCGACCAACGCCTCCCAGACCGACAAAGTGGACCTCCAAACGCGGGGCTCGGTGGCACTGTAGCGTGGACCACTGCCGATCGTAAGTTCACCGTCATGAACCGGCTGTACACGTTGTACTGCGTGCTGACCTGCGCGATCCTCGGCTCCTCCTTCACCGTGAGCCGGTCGCTGGTGGACTATCCGGTGCTGACCGGACAGGCGCTGCGCTACACCCTGGCCGCGGCGGCGCTCGCCCTGCTCACCACGTGGCTGCGCCCGACGGGCCGCGAGCTGCTGCGCCTGGCCGGGGTGGCCGCCACCGGCCTGGTCGGCTTCAACGTGCTGCTCATGTACGCCCTGCGCCACGCCGACCCGGCGGCCATCGGCACCATCGTCGGCGCCAGCCCGCTGCTGCTCGCGCTGCTCGGCCCGCTGCAGGAGCGCCGCCGGCCCTCCCCCCGCCTGCTGCTCGCGGCCGCGGTCGTGGTGCTCGGCGCGGTCCTCGTCGAGGGCGGCGGGCGCATCGACGCCCCCGGCCTCGCCGCCGCCTGCGGCGTCCTGCTGTGCGAGGCCGCGTTCTCGCTGCTGGCCGCGCCGCTGCTGCCCCGCCTCGGCGCGGTCCGCGTGTCGGCCTGGAGCACCGCTCTGGCCGTGCCCCTGCTGCTGCTCGTCCTGCCGTTCAGCGGCGAGCGCCCCCGCCTGCCCTCCTCCGGCGAGACCGCCGCCCTGGCGTTCCTCGGCCTGGTGCTGACCGTGGTCGCGTTCGTCTGCTGGTACACCGGCGTCGCCCACCTCGGCATCGAACGCGCCGGCGTGTTCGTGGGCCTGGTGCCGGTGTTCGCCCTGGCCACGGTCGCCGTCACGGACCGGGTCGCGCCGGACCCGCGCCAGCTCGCCGGGGTCCTCGCCGTGGCCGCCGGCCTCGCGATCGGCCTGAGCCGCGCCGCCACCCCTCCACTCGCCGCACCACCCACGACCCCGCTCCCCGCCACCACCACCCCGGCGACGCGACGGTGATCCCAAGCGTCGCCGATGTACATCTCGGCATGCTCTACCCGACGCCCGAGCTGGCGGCCGACGACCGGCGGGTGCTGGACGCCCTGGTCCGAATGCGGGAGGCACTGCGACTCGAGGTGGCCGCGGCGCACCCCGTCGACGATCCACCCGCGGCGGCAGCTGGTCGCCCATGGGATCAAGAGGTCCAACTCACTCGGCCGAGTTCCGCTACCACTACCTGCGTTGTGGGAGCGCCTGGAGGGCCTCCGGGCTGCCGGGCCGCACGACGTCCGCGCTCTACACGGCGGCCGAGGGTGGGCGGGTGCGGCGCACCTCGTACCAGCGTGACGAGGGGCTCACGACGGACCAGGCGACCCGGGACCTGCGGATGCTGCTCGACCGGGGACTGCTGGAGCAGCGGGGGCAGACCAAAGGGCGGTACTACGTGGCGGCCGGGCCGGTGCTCGACATCGCGGCCGGGCTCGGCAGGCCGGCGGCGGTGCGGGATCCCTACTCGGCGCGGCGGACGGCGTCCATGTAGGACAGGGCGGCGGTGCGCAGGGCGGCCTCGGCGTCCTTGCCCTGCTCGTGGGCCTGGACGACCAGGGCGAAGAGGGCGGCGCCGAGCGGGTCGGCGGGGGTGAAGTCGACGGTGAGGCCGGCGCGGGCGACGCGGTGCAGGAGCTTGGCGGTGAGGGCGAGGGCGGGCTGGGAGAGGGCGACGCCGTCGACGGCGGAGGCGCGGGACTTCTCGGCCTGCTTGATCTGCTCCCAGTTGGCGATGATGTCGTCGATGCCGCCGACCTCGGCGCCGGCGAAGACGTGCGGGTTGCGGCGGATGAGCTTGGCGACCAGGTCGCCGGCGACGTCGTCGAGGGTGAATCTGCTGGCGATGTCAGGGGTGTCCTCGGCGAGGCGGGCGTGCAGGACGACCTGCAGCAGGACGTCGCCGAGCTCCTCGCGGACCGCGTCGAGGTCGTTGTCGCGGATGGCGTCGTACAGCTCGTAGGACTCCTCGAGCAGGAAGGGCGCCAGGCTGGCATGGGTCTGCGCGCGTTTCCAGGCGTCGCCGGTCTCGGGGTGCATGAGCCGGTCCATGACGGTGACGGCGTCCAGGACGCGCGCGCCGGGCGGGTCCCAGGAGCCGTACAGCAGCTCCAGGGTGGCCAGGCCGGGCTCGCGGGCCAGGCGCAGGCCCAGCTCACGGGCCAGCTGCTCATCGCCGTCGGGGGCGGCGAGCCAGACGACGGTGCCGTGCGCGGCCAGGGCGTCGAGCAGGACGGTGACGGCCGGCTCGACGACGGTGACGCTCGCGCCGGCCGCGCGCAGGGCGTCGGCCTGCTCGGAGTCGGCCGCGGTGAGGACCGGGTGGGCACGCACGACGTCCCACGCCTGGGCGGTGAGCACGCCGGCCGGGAGCCGGGGTGACGTCACCAGCAGGACCACGCTGCCCGGCACTTGTTCTCAGGCCTCCTCGGCTGGCACCTCGTCCACGGTCAGGTGCACCAGGATACTGGCCCGCGCGAGGGCGCCGCCCTGGCCGAGCCGGACCTCGACCGGCAGGCCGTAGGTGAGGCCGGCGTAGCGGGGGTTGACGGTGATGCCGGACGCGGCGACGGCCTCGTCGAGCACCCGGCGCAAGGCGATCATCCGGCCGATGCTGTCCCGGTTGAGCAGGTACTGCAGCTGCTCGAACTGGTAGCGCTCCGAGACGGGGCGGCCGGTGGCGAAGTACAGCGCCTCGAAGGCGGCGCGCTGCTGGTCGCGGTCGGGCTCGACGGGGGTGACGGCGCCGGCGAGGGTGATCAGCACGTTCTGGGTGTCGGTGACGAGGGACACCACGGGCGCGTCGGCGGGCAGGTCGTAGTACTGGGCGACGGTGTCGGCGGCGGTCGCCTGGGACAGGGTGAGGGCGCGCCGCGCCACGAGCCGCCGGCCGACGTCACGGATGATCATGGAGCCGAGGACGTAGCCGGCGACCTGGCCGCGCTGCGCCGGGCCGGCCGGCAGGTCGGCGGCGACGGTGCCGACCTCGTCGATGGTGACGGTGCCGTCGCCGAGGTACGCCGCGACGGTCGGGTCGGACCGGCAGCCGGCCAGGGACGCGCACGCGAGGGCCGCGACCAGCGCGAGCACACCCACACGGGACATGGTCACTTCCTCCTGTTCCTGGCGCCGCTCTTGGCGGCGGTCATCGGCGTGTAGTGCGGGTCCTGCGCGATCGAGGTGCGGAAGGCGCCGAGGACCGCCGGGTCGTCGGAGACCTGGAACTGCTGCGTGGGGCCCTTGTTGTCGGTCGGGTCGGACTCGAAGTACATGACGGCCCGGATCTGCGGGTTGGCCTTGAACGTCGCCGACGCGTCGCGCAGCCAGGCGGCGCGCTGCCCGGTGCCCCACACGCGGGCCACGCCGAACTCGCCGACCATCACCGGCTTCGCCGGGTGCTGGGCGCAGAACTCGAGGAACGGGCGCATCAGCGCGCCGATCGTGTCGTACGTGGAGCCCGCGTACACGTCGACGCAGTTCCAGTCGACCAGGTCGTCGCCGGGGTAGAACGGTGCCGCGTAGCCGCCGAGGAAGCCCTCCGCGGTCGGGCACCACACCCAGGACGCGTTGGTGGCGCCCTCGGCGGTGAAGATGCCCCGCACGTGCCGCCACGCCGCGACGTAGTCCTCACCGGACCACATCTGGGCGCGCAGGTTCGGCCGGTCCATCTCCCACCGGTAGCGCAGCAACACCGGACGGCCGAACGCCTTGAGCTCCCGGGCCCGCTCGCGGATCAGCTCGTCGTAGCGGCCCATGGTGACCAGGCGGGTGTCGCCGCCGGCCCACGACAGCATGAGGGTGGTGCCGCGCGCGGCGAACTGCTCGTCGGAGGCGTTGAAGAAGTTCTCGTCGAAGCGGCGGTACGTGTTGACGATCGCCATCTTGCGCCCGACGGATTTCTCCCAGGCGCTCATCGCGGTGAGCCGGCCGGACTCGGTGAGGTGCTCCGGGCGGACCCACGCGCCGAGGTACGAGCCCTGCTTCGGCGGCGCGACCGGCCCGGCCGCGAACGGCCCGTCGGAGGTCGCGATCGCCGGTGGCGCGCCCGGCGTCGCCGGCCCGGAGGTCGGCGACGGCCGGGGCGCCGGGGTGTCCTTCGTGGACAGCACGCTGAGGGTCACCACCGTCGCGCCCGCCAGGCAGGCGACCACGACGGCGATGACGAGCCCGATCCGCTTCACTGCGAGGACATCCCTCCGCTATGGGGACTACTTGGGGATCCGCCGCGCCACGTACAGCACGTCGGTGGCCACCCCGGACAGGCGGGCGCTGCGGGCGGCGAGGTCGTCCGCGCGGCGGGCGACCCGGCGCAGCCATTCGCGGCGGTACGCGCCGGCCGGGCACAGCGCGAAGCCGCGCCGCTGCACGACCTCGAAGCCGTGCCGCGCCAGCAGCTGCTCGACCTCGGCGTGGTGCAGCTCGGCGAACCACTGGTTGGCGCGGTTGGAGCGGTGCCGCAGGTGCCGCAGCGAGGAGCGGTTGCCGTGGTTCTCCACGACCAGCAGGCCCGACTCGGCCTCGGGCAGGATCTTCGCGGCGAACGCGATCGCCCGGTCCCGGACGTCCTTCGGCGCGTTGAGCAGCAGGCGGAACACGGTCACCAGCGCCGGCCCGTCCACGGTGGCCGGCTCGGGGACGGGTCCGTCGCCGGCGACCTGGTGCAGCTTCGCGTAGACGCCCGCCTCCTGGGCCTTCGCGAGCATCTGGGCCGACACGTCGTAGCCGTGCGCCGCCCGTACGACACCGTGCAACAGCTTGATCGCCCGGCCGGTGCCGCACGCGAAGTCGTGCTGGACGGGGCGGCGGGCGGTGAACTCGCGGCGGACCAGGCGGCGCAGGAACGCGCGCTGCCGGTCGCTCACCGCCGTGGAGTAGGTCTCCGGCGCGTAGACCACCCGTTCGTACTTGTCGACCGCCGCGTCCGACTGGAAGACCTCCGCGTAGTCAGTTCTCATCGTTCCCCCTGCAATAGAACCTGCCTCAAACGCACGACCGCGCAGCAGTACGCGACCGCGCCCGCCCCCGTGGCGGCGAATTGCACAAACAGCCCGTCGACCGGCAGCACGGCCAGCTGCGGCACGGCGAAACACGACGCGGCGAGCCCGCCGGCCAGCAGCGTGGCCCGGCCGAACGGGTGCAGCCCCAGCCCCCGCACCACCTGCACGAGCGGGACGAGGTTGTTGACGAGCACCGCGGCGCACAGCCCGACGGCGGCGCCGGCCGCGCCGTGCCGGGGGATCAGCACCGCGTCGAGCACCAGCATGGTGAGCAGGGCCAGGCCGACGTTCGCGAGGTTCCACCAGGTGCGTCCGGCCATGGCCAGGACCACGTCGACCATCCCGCACGCGGTCGCCACCATCATCGTGGCCGACAGCAGCCGCACGATCGGCACGCCGCCCTCGTAGTGCTCGCCGAAGAGGTCGAGGTACTGCGGCGCGTAGGTGAACATCAGCAGGTACAGCGGCCAGCAGGCGGTCACCACCCACGCGGTCGCCTGGCGGTAGAGCAGGTTCGCGCCGGCGGTGTCGCGCACGGCGAGCCGCTCGGCGAGGCGGGGCTGGACCGACTGGGTGACGCCCTGGTTGACGAACTGGCCGAGGATGACGAACCGGCCGGCGACGGCGTACATGGCGGCCGGGGCCAGGCCGGCGAGCGCGGCGACGAGCAGCACGTCGACGCGTTGCAGCGCCATCTGGGCGAGGCTCGCCACGGCGCGCGGCGCGGTGAACGCCCAGAACCGCCGCGGGGTGAAGTCGCTCGGCTCGCCGTCGGCACCGGCCGTGAGGCTGGTGCGCAGGCGGGTCAGCGCGACCCCGGCGAACAGCGCGGCGGGCAGGTACGGCAGCGCCCACAGCGCGGCGAAGACGTCCGGGCCCCAGCCGGCCACCCACACCAGGGCCAGCAGCACCAGCTGCGCGGCAGGGCGCATGACCCGGTCGAGCAGCACGGTCGGGCGCATCGCGCGCAGGCCGCGGGTCGCGGCGAGCAGCGCGTCGCTGACCGCGGCCGCCGGCAGGAACACCGCGAGGGTCCGCACCAGGTCCGGGCGGCCGGGCAGCAGGTCCG
Organism: Dactylosporangium aurantiacum; assembly: GCF_000716715.1. Taxonomy (GTDB): domain Bacteria; phylum Actinomycetota; class Actinomycetes; order Mycobacteriales; family Micromonosporaceae; genus Dactylosporangium; species Dactylosporangium aurantiacum. The sequence goes on from NZ_JNYJ01000004.1 coordinate 119,419, forward strand.
CGGCGAACCACAGGCCACCGGCGATGACCAGCGCGGCCACGGCGACGGGCGCGAGCGCGGCGCGCAGGCACTCGCCCAGCCGGGACAGGTCGCCGGTCGCGCGCATCCGGGCCGGCCAGTACACCAGCGACGTCTGCACGCCGAGCTTCGCGACGGTGACGCCGAGGCCGAACACGGCCGTGGCGGCGAAGAACGCGCCCGCGCCGCGCGGATCCAGGGCGCGGGCGGCGAGCCACGTGACGCCCAGCCCGGCGGCGCCGGTGCAGACGGTGCCGGCGAGGTTCGCCAGCCCGCCCCGGGCGGCGCCGCGCAGCATGCCGCTGCGCGACTCCAGTCCCGTCCCGGCGGCGGGCGTGTCGAGCGTCGCCGTCACGCCGGACTGTCCGCTGTGGACAGCCAGGAGGGGCGCCGGCCGAGCCAGGCGGCCAGGCGCTCGTCGTACGGGGCGTAGTGCTCGGCGAGCTGCGAGGCGATCGAGTCGTCGAGGCGGTTGCGGGGCCGCGCGTTGTGCCGTTCGAACGCCGGGTACTGCCCGGTGCGGGGCAGGCCGAGGAAGTCCAGGACGGCGTCGTACACCGGCTCCGGGCGCAGGAAGAACTCGGTGCTGTCCACCACGTGCACCCGGTCGCGGCCGAGCAGCGCCGCCATCGGTTCGATGTACTCGATGTACTCGCCGCGGGCCCGGTAGGCGTGGTGCTGGTGGGCGAAGCTGTACGCGGTCGGGTCGGCCAGCAGCAGCTCGCGCTGCCCGGCGAGGCGGGACGGCTCCAACGCGAGGGCCCGGCCGAAGTCCACCTCGGTCTCGAAGCCGCGGGCGACCTCGTGCGCGTGCTGGGAGTACGCCCGCTCGACCGGGTCGCGGACCAGCACGACCAGCTTCACGCCGGGCAGGTCGGCGGCGATGCGGGCCAGGGCGTGCGGGTGGTACATGTAGTACGGGCTGGACTCGAAGGTCTGCGCGGGCACGCCGAGCTCGTCCTGGATGCGTGCCGCGCGCCGCTGCAGCGGGAAGTGGCCGCGGTACCAGCGCAGCCCGTGGTGGTAGCCCACGTCGAAGTAGTGCACGCCCTTGTGCAGCACCGCCTTGATGACGGCGGGATGCGCGGCGAGGGCGCGGTAGAGCGACGTGGTGCCGCAGCGCTGACCGCCGCAGATGAGGAACTGCGGCAGCATCCGCCGGTTCGCGGTCAGCTGGCCGTAGTTGCGGGATCCGAAGTGGATGATCCGCTTCACCGGGTCGGGAACCTGCACGGGCATGGTTACAGCGCCTCCACTCGCGCGACGAGAACGGGCAGCAGCCAGCTGCCGAGCACGCCCAGCCGGGCGCCGGCCTCCGCCTGCCGGTCGGTGACGTACCGGGTGGCCAGGTCGATGAGGTAGAGCAGGGTGGTCACCTCGACCGCCTGGCGGTGCACCACGCCGAACGGCAGCAGCAGCTCGGGCGCGGCGTCGATGAGGTCGTTGACGGCCTGGGCGGCCGACGCTTCCCGGCCGATGCCGACCTGCAGCGCGTGGTGCAGCGCGTCGTAGCCGATCGGGACGCCGGGGGTGAAGCGTTCCCAGTCCCAGACCAGGATCGTGTCGGCGAGGACGGCCATGTTCCACGGTGACCAGTCGCCGTGCCAGGAGCCGTACGTGAGCTGGACGCCGCCGGCGGCGCGGGCGATGCGCTCGGCCGCGGTCCGCAGCGCACCGCCTTCCTGGTGCTCGGCGACCGTGTCGAGCCGGGCCCGCAGCCTGGTCCAGTAGCCGCTGTCGTCGAGCCGGCCGCGCCGGGTACCGCAGCAGGCGGCGACCTCACGCATCGCGTTGGCCAGCCGCGGCGCGGTCAGCGGGACCCTGGGCCGCCACACCGGCAGCGCCGACTGCACGAGCACCTCGTGCTCGCCCCACTGTCCGATGTGGACCGCGTCGGGTACCCGAAGCGTCTTGAGCCCGGCGGTCGACACCGCCGCGAGGGCGTTGCCCTCGGCCTTGACCAGTGCCCTGGTCAGCGCCGACGTGCCGAGCTTGGCGAACGCCACGGTGGCGCCGTCGGCGGTGAGCAGCTGCAGCACCGGCTTGCGGTTGGCCCGCGCCGGTCCGATGTGGACGCTGAGCCGCACGTCGGTCGCCAGTACACGACGCAGGTAGGTCTCGATGGTGTCGGCACCGGTCGTGACGCCGATCCGGTCGCGCAGCAGCACCGACGACGCGCCGCTGCGCAGGGCGGCGACGACGGCGTCGCGCTTGAGCCGCGCCACCCGCGACTGCGGCTCGGCGTAGCGGCGCACGGCGGCGGCGGCGAGCCGGCGGTCGTCGGCGGGCACCAGCAGCCGCGGCTTGCGGGTGTTCGGCACGACCAGGAACTCCACCCTCGCGGTGCCCTGCCCGGGGTACAGCAGGGCGAGGACCTCCTCGACGTACTGCGCGCGCAGCCGCTCGTCGTCGACCCGCAGCATGGCCGGTGCGGTCTTCACTGGGCTCATCGGCTCTCCAAACGGTTGCGCCACAGGACGGCGTACGCGAGGAAGGTCAGCGCCAGCGGGGTGACGAGCGCGTTGTACCAGAACATCGCGGCGAAACTGGACACGATCGCGGCGGTGGCGGCCAGCCCGGCCGGGGTCGCGTCGCGCCGGAACCGCCACAGCCCCACGGCGAAGAACCCCAGGTAGGTGGCGGTGCCGAGCAGCCCGTGGGCGAACAGCAGCTGCCACAGCTGGCCGTTGCCGCCGATGGTGAAGTTGCCGCAGCGCTCGCAGTCGTCGCTCTCGCCGACCGCGATCGAGTTGCGGCCGCCGATCGTGTTGCGGGTGGAGCCGAAGCCGATCAGCGGCGACTCGGCCATCCCGCCGACGGCCTTCTCGGTGGTGTACATCCGCACGCCGTTGGACTTGCCGTCCTCCAGGCGGGCGGTGACGACATCGCCGAGCGGCGTGGTGGCGACGGCCACGGCGACGCCCACCCCGGCGACCCCGACCAGGCACAGCGCGCCGAACCGGCCGCGCAGCGCGAGCCGCACCGCCACGTACAGCACCATCACCCCGAGCCCGATCCACAGGCCGCGGTTGAGCGAGTAGACGATCGGCGCCATCGCCAGCAGCAGCGTCACCAGGGTGAGCACCTTGGCCCAGCGCTGCTTCGCCAGCGCCCAGCCGGCCACGAGCAGCCAGCCGATGAGCAGGCAGACGTTGTTGCCCCAGGTGTTGGTGTACCCCCAGGGCGCGCCGGGCCGCGGGGTCTCCCCGCCGAGCAGGTTCATGATCTGCGCGGCGGTCGGGTGCACCAGCGACTGGATGAAGCCGTTCTCCCGCAGGTGGTGCGGCAGCAGCAGCTCCAGCGGCGCGGTGAACTCGAAGCGCGGCGCGGCCATGCCGAGCAGCCCGCCGGCGACGGTGACCACGAACAGCCAGGCGAGCAGCCGGATGAACCGCCGCTGCGGCAGCTGCCGGTGCTCGACGTTGCCGGCGTACACGAGGATCACGGTCATCGCGAGGTAGCCACCGAGGCGGAACGCGAAGGACACCAGGCGGCTGGCCGCCGTGCCGGGCACGGTGCCGGCCGGGTCGGCGCCGAGGCTGAACAGCCCCAGCCCGACCACGGCCAGGAACAGCAGCCACAGCAGGAAGCCGGGCGGCAGCTTCACGACCTGACCGGAGGCGCGGTGCCGCACCAGCGACACGGTCATCGGCACCGCCACCAGGAAGAAGATCAGGGTGCCGAGGCCGAGCGCCCACCAGAGCGGGAACAGCAGGAGCAGGCCGGTGACGGGCCAGGCGGGCAGCCGGTGCCGCCGCTTGGCCCGTTCGGGACCGGGCGCCGCCGCCTGCGGCGACGGATGGTCCGCAAGGACGGTCACGCCGCCACCTCCGCTGCGCTCCGGCGCCGGCCTGCCCCGAACCTGCTACATGATTCGCTCGCAAGCTCAGTCACGCCGCCACCTCCGCTGCGCTCCGGCGCCGGCCTGCCCCGAACCTGCTACATGATTCGCTCGCAAGCTCACTCACGCCGCCACCTCCGCTGCGCTCCGGCGTCGGCGTGCCCCGAACCTGCTACATGATTCGCTCGCAAGCTCACTCATCGGCGCTTGTCTGCGCCGTTCTCACCGGCGGTGTCGACGTTGACGCGGGTCACCGAGATCGTGCGGGTCTGCCGCTTCGGCACGGCCGGCGCCTGGGCGACCTTCGCGGCGGTGCCGGCGGCGGCCTTCGCCGCGGTGCCGGCGGCGGCCTTCGCCGCGGTGCCGGCGGCCGGGGGCACGGCAGCGGTGCGGATCCGCTTCGGCGCGGCCGGCTCCTCGGCCTCCTTCGGCGGCAGCTTCTCCAGCACCGTGGTCATGTCGTCGGCGACGGTCACCGGCTCCTGGCCGTCGCGCTCCTCGCCGCGCGGGGCGGCCAGGCGCGGCAGCACCACCGCACCGAGCAGCGGGGTGCCGACCCGGCGCAGCTGGTCGGCCGCGTCGGCGACCTCGGTGTTGCGGGTGCGCCGCAGCTCGACCGCGACGATCGCCGCGTCGGCGAGGCTGGCCAGGCTCTGCGCGTCGGCGCTGGTCGCCGTCGAGGGCGCCTCGACGACCACGTACGCGGCGCGTTCCCGAAGCGTGGCAAGGGTGTCGCGGAGCGCCTGCGACTGCAGCAGCCCGCCGGCGCTGGCGGTGCCGCCGGTGGTGACGACGCTGAGGTTCGGGTGCCGGGGCGCCCGCTGGGTGGCGCTGCTCAGCGAGAACCGGCCGGCGAGCACGTCGGAGAGGCCGGGCACCGAGCGCACGCCGAGCATCCGGTTGACGCTGGCGGTGTCGACGAGGCTGTCGGGCAGGTGCGCGCAGACGAGGACCGTTTCGGCGCCGGTACGGGCGAACGCGGCGGCGAGATTGGCCGCCACGACGGTCGACGCGGCGCCGCGGCTGGCCCCGGCGACGACGACCACCTGCCCGGCGAGGGCGACCCGGGCGTCGGCGCCGTGCGGCGCGGGGATGCTGGCGAGGACCTCGTTGCGGAGCCGGTTGAAGATGCGGCCGCCGGCGCCGAACGGCGCGAACACGTCGTCGAGGCGCGGCTTGACCCGGCCGGGCACGGCGGCGAGGACCGCGACGTCGACCCGGCGGGGCAGGTCGGAGGGGCGGCGTACGCGCTGGTCGAGCCGCTCGCGCAGCAGGGCCGCGCCGACGCCGAGCAGCAGGCCCACCATGGCGCCGCTGGCCAGGTTGAGCAGCTTGTTGGGCTTCACCGGGCGGGACGGCAGGTCCGCGTCACGGATGATCTTGCCGGCGCTGATGGTGGTGGTGAGCAGCTGGTTGAGCTGCCCGGCGAGGGTGTTGATCTGCGAGGTCGCCGTGCTGCGCTGGCTCTCCAGGTTGGGCCGGTTGGGGTCGGTCGGGCGCAGGTTGGCGAGCCGGTTGTTGATCTGCAGCAGGCTCGCGTTGAGCTGGTTGAGCTTGTCGTTGAGGATCGCGATCCGCCCGGCGACCTCGGCCTTCGCGCTCTCCTCGCGGTTGCGCAGGTACGCCTCGGCGAACGCGTGCGAGCCGGCCTGGGCGGTGCGGGCGTCGCCGGAGGAGTAGGTGATGACGAGGAAGGTGGTATTCGGCGGCACCTCGACCCGCACGTGGCGGGCCAGCTCGTCGGGCAGCTCGGCGGCGCGCATCAGGTCACGGGCGTCGGTGGCGACCGTCGTCGAGGTGACCAGCTGCGCCTCGTTGTCGAGGTTGATGTCGCCCTTGGTGCGGCCGTTGGTGGAGTTCGCGTCCTGCCCGTTGCCCAGCGGCGAGACCAGGACCGACGTCGCGGACTCGTACACCTTCTGCTGCATGCCGGTGAACTGCCCGGCGCCGAGCAGACCCGCGCCGACCATGAGGAGCACGAGCCACCAATGGCGCCGGGCCATGCCGAGCAGGTCGACGCCCGGTGAATCGGTATCGGCGGAAAGCTGGCGGTTGGCGTCCATGAAGCGGCGGCCCCTTCGGCGTCAGGTTCTCCAGGGGCTAACGCTCGCGGGACGCTAGGCGTAATGGGCTGATGTGCCCGCTTTATCCGTTCAGGGTATCGGGCGGGGGTCGAGCCAGCCGTTGTTGCCCAGGTAGCGCAGCACGGTCGTGACCGCCTCGCCGTAGGACAGGTCCGTCGTGTCGATCGTCAGCTCGGCGTCGGTCGGCGTCTCGTACGGGTCGTCGATGCCGGTCATGCCCTTGATCAGGCCTGCCCGCGCCTTCGCGTAGAGCCCCTTGCGGTCGCGCCGCTCGCACTCCGCGAGGGGCGTCGACACATGGACCAACACGAAACCGGCGCCGGCGTTACGGGCGAACTCCCGCGCCGCGGCCCGCGCCTCGTGGTAGGGCGCGATCGGGCAGCAGATCGCCACCCCTCCGTGGCGGCCGACCTCGGCGGCGACCCAGCCGATCCGCTTGATGTTGGTGTCGCGGTCGGCGGCGGAGAACGTCAGGCCCGCCGACAGGTGGCGGCGCACGATGTCGCCGTCGAGCAGGGTGACGGTGCGCTCCCCCGACTCCTGCAGCGCGTCGGCGACCCCGGTCGCCATCGTCGACTTGCCGGAGCCGGACAGGCCGGTGAAGAACACCACCAGGCCCCGCTGCCGGCGCGGCGGCCGGGCCCGGGCCAGCTCGCGGGCGACCGCCGGCGGCGTGTGCCACTCCGGCAGGATCGTGCCCCGGTCGAGGTGGTCCTCGATCTCGGCGGGCGTCAGCGGCAGCCGGCGGTGCTTCGGCGGGATGTCGTCGAGGGAGCGCCACTGCCCGTCCCGGCCGTCGTAGGCCAGCTCCCGCGGCACCAGGACGCGCAGCCCGCCGCCGGACAGCATCGAGTCGCTGGAGGCGAGCAGGTGGGTGACGCCGTACGCGGCGGCGACCCGGGTGCGCAGCATCGCGGCGCGGATGTCGTCACCGCCCTGGTCCGGCAGCGGCAGCGCCACGATCGTGCACGGTGGCATCCGGTCGCGGGCGGCGAGCACGCAGCGCACCAGGGCCTCCGGGGCGAGGCCGTCGGCGCCGGGCGCGCCGACCGGCACCAGCACGAGCAGGTGCGCGGCGAGGGTCCGGGCGGCCCGCGCGATCTGCGCCAGCTGCGGGCGGTGCAGCGGCCGGTCGGCGATGACGCCGAGGACCCGGCCCTGCGGCAGGGTGCCGCGCACCTCCGCCGGGGTGCGGCGCATGCGGCGGAACGCCCCGTGACCGCCGTCGCCGAGACGCTTGACCCGGCCGGCGGCGCCGCCGAAGCCCTCCCGCGTCGGATACACCTCGGTGGTGTCCAGCGCGGCGATCGGGGCGCCCTCCAGGTCCGCGAGGATCAGCACCCGCTTGCCGGGGTCGGCGACGTCGAGCTGCCGCAGGACGGCCTGCGGCACCTCCAGGGTCACCGGCACCGGCCAGGCGGTGCCGTCGGCGAGCCGGCCGTTGCGCCGCAGCGAGGTCAGGTCGGCCGGGCCGAGGAAACCCGTCAGCGGCCGGTACGCACCCGACAGCAGCAGCTCCAGGTCGGCGATCTCCGACGGCCTGGGGGTGTAGGTCGGTGCGTCCCGCAGCACCTCGTCCGGCAACGTCCAACCGTCGGCAACCCAACCGTTCACAGACACGCGTGACAGTCTGTCAGTTTTCGCCGGCGGTTTCCCGCCGGGGTTGCGCGAGCACCCCGGCGGCCTCCCGCCGGGGTGCTCGGGTGCCCGCTCAGCCGGTGTTGCGCATGCCGGCGGCGATGCCGTTGACCGTGGTCAGCAGCGCCCGCTCCAGCGCCGGGTCCGGCGACGACCGGCGCCCACCGCCCCAGACGCCGGTGTCGGCGACCTTGCTGGCCCGGTACTGCGCGAGGAGCGACACCTGCAGGTGGTGCAGCGGCTGCAGGTAGCTGTCGCGGACGCCCAGCGTGCGGTCCAGCACCGGCTGGCGCTCCAGCAGGCTCGACTCGCCCGTGATCGCGAGGACCTCGGTGACGGTCTTCTCGTACTCGGCGCGGATCACGTCGAAGATCGGCTTCAGCGGCTGCGGCACCAGCGTGTCGACGTACCGCGACGCGATCTCCAGGTCGGTCTTGGCCAGCATCATCTCGACGTTGGACAGGAACGTGCCGAAGAAGTGCCACTTCTCGTGCATCTCGCGCAGCACGTCGCCGAGGCCGGCGACCCGGGCGGCCTCCAGGCCGCTGCCCACGCCGAACCAGCCGGGCACGATCTGCCGCGACTGCGTCCAGCCGAACACCCACGGGATCGCCCGCAGGCCGCCGAGGCCGGCGTCGGCGTTCGGCCGCTTCGCCGGGCGGGAGCCGATGTTGAGCGCGCCGAGCAGCTCCGTCGGGGTCGCCGCCCAGAAGTACGCGGGCAGGTCCGGGTTCTCGACCAGGGCGCGGTAGTTGGCGAACGCGGCCGAGGACACCGTCTCCATCGCCGCGTCCCAGCGGGCCAGGGCCTCGGCGGGCTGCCGGGGCTCGGTGTGCAGCAGGGCGCTCTGCAGCACGGCGGCCAGCGTCAGCTCGAGGTTCTCCCGGGCCAGGGCCGGCAGCGTGTACTTGTCGGAGATGACCTCGCCCTGCTCGGTGACCTTGATCGCGCCGTCGAGGGTGCCCCACGGCTGGGCCAGGATCGCCTCGTGGGTCGGGCCGCCACCGCGGCCGACGGTGCCGCCGCGGCCGTGGAAGAGCCGCAGCCGTACGCCGTGCCGGGCGGCGACGTCACGCAGCTGCCGCTGCGCCTTGTGGATCATCCACTGGGACGTGGTGATGCCCGCGTCCTTGTTGGAGTCCGAGTAGCCGAGCATGACCTCCTGCACGTCGCCGCGGGCGCGCACGATCGCGCGGTACACCGGGATCGACAGCAGGTCGTCCAGCATCTCGCCGGCCATCTCCAGCTCGCGGGCCTGCTCCAGCAGCGGCGCGAACCCGATCCTGGCCCGGGCGGACTCCATCGACGCGCCGCCGAACCCGGCGCCGGCGCTCACCTCGACCAGGCCCCACTCGCGGGCCAGCACGACCGCGGCCAGCACGTCGTCGATGCCCTGGGTCATCGAGATGATGTAGGTCTCCACGACCTCGGGGCCGAAGCGCTCCTGCACCTCGCGGATCGCGGCGAAGACGTCGAACGTCTTGCGCGCGGTGTCGGTCAGCCCGGTGTCGCGGGTGGCGAGGGGCCGGCGGCCGTTGAGCTCGTCGATCAGCAGCTGGCGGCGCGAGTCGCGGTCCAGGTGCGCGTAGTCGACCTCGCCGACGCGCCGGTAGAGCTGCGCGAGGACCTCGTGGTGGGCGTCGGCGTGCTCGCGCACGTCGAGAGTGGCCAGCTGCAGGCCGAACGCGGACAGGGTCCGGATCGCCGAGGCGAGCTTGCCGGTCGCGGCGAGCTGGCCGCCGTTGCGGGCCAGCGACGCGCGCATCAGCTCCAGGTCGGCGATGAGCTCGCCGGTGCCGAGGTAGTCGCGGCCCGGCTTGTGCGGCGTGCCGGTGGCCAGGCGCGTGCGGGTGTGCTGCAGCTTGAGCCGGATGCAGCGCAGCTTCAGCCGGTAGGACTCCTCCAGGTTGACCCGCCGGTAGCGGGCCGGCAGCTCCGGCAGGTTGTCCAGGTCGGCGGCGAGGCTCGCGGACAGGTCCAGCGACACCCCGCGCAGGCGCTTGGAGACCGAGATCTCGTCGATGAGGCCGTCGATGACGCCCTCGGCGGCGCGGATGCCGTACTCGTGCTGGATGAGCAGGACGTCGCGGGTGACCGCCGGGGTGACGAACGGGTTGCCGTCGCGGTCGCCGCCGATCCACGAGCCGAAGCTCAGCGGGCGGGCGGTCGGGGGCAGCTGCACCCCGAGGTCCTTCAGCGTGTCGTACAGGTCGTCGAGCACCTGCGGGGCGGCGCCGCCGGCCAGGTCGGCGAGGTAGTAGACCGCGTTGCGGGCCTCGTCGCTCGGCTCGGGCCGCTCCAGCCGCAGCTCGTCGGTCTGCCACAGCAGGTCCAGCAGCTCGGCGAGGCGGCGGTCGGTGCGGGCGGTGCGGGTCTTGTCCGGCTCCAGCGAGCCGTCCAGCGCGGTCGCGACCGCCTCGGCGTCCAGCTCGTCGCCGACGGCGCGCAGCTTCGTCAGGATCGAGCGGCGGGCCGCCTCGGTCGGGTGGGCGGTGAACACCGGCCGCACCGCGAGCTTCGAGGCGATCGAGCCGATCTCCTTCACCCCGACGCCGCGGTCGGCGATCAGCTTCGCGGCCCGCTCCAGCCAGCCGCCCTCGCGCACGCGGATGCGGCGCAGCTCACGGGCCCGGTGGACCTGCTCGGTGATGTTGGCCAGGTGGAAATACGTGGAGAACGCCCTGGCCAGCTGGGTGCCGGCGACCACGTCGAGGCCGGTCAGGCGCTCGGCGGCGGCCTCGGGGTCGGTGCGCACCAGCGCGCGGACCTCTTCGACGAGGTCGAGCAGCTGCTGGCCGTCCTGGCGCACGAGACTCTGCCCGAGCAGTGAACCGAGACGGCGGATGTCGGCGCGCAGCGCCGCGTCGGCGTCGCTGGACGCGGGTGCCTCTGCAGACATGCTGGATCCCTCCGGGCGAGTCGGCTGGGACGGCGCTGTCCGTTTTCACCGGCATCGTATCGGCTGTGGCCACGCACCGTGGGCATCCGGTGAGTCAGGTCTCAAGTTCAGGCGTCCGCTCACCCTCGGTGATTTTGTCGGACCTCGGGGATAGGCTGGGACTGCTCGATACACCCCCGCCCATGTTGGGCGCGGGGTTGTTTGCCGTGCAGATTGGGTTGCACCGATGCCAAGGCTCGCCGGTCTCACCTCCGCCGCGCTCACCGACCCCGCGCTCGCCCGTGCCCGCGACCTGGCCCGGGGCGGCCACAGCGACCAGGTCGACCTGACCGCGCCGCCGGCGCTGCGCACCTTCGTCACCGCCGTCGTCGCCGCCGAGCGGCCCGTGCTGGCGGTCACCGCCACCGGGCGGGAGGCCGAGGACCTCGCCGCCGCGCTCGGCTGCCTGCTCGACCCGGCCGACGTCGTGGTCTACCCGGCCTGGGAGACGCTGCCGCACGAGCGGCTCTCGCCGCGCTCCGACACCGTCGGGCGGCGCCTCGCCGTGCTGCGCCGCCTGGCCCACCCGACGCCCGAGGCCGGCCTGCCGCGGGTCGTCGTCGCCCCGGTCCGTTCGGTGCTCCAGCCGCAGCTCAAGGGCCTCGGCGACCTGGAGCCGATCGAGCTGCGCCCCGGCGGCTCCGCCGACCTCGACGCGCTCGTGACCCGGCTGGCGCAGCTGGCCTACGGGCGGGTCGACCTGGTCACCAAGCGCGGCGAGTTCGCGGTCCGCGGCGGGATCCTCGACGTGTTCCCGCCGACCGAGGAGCACCCGCTGCGGGTGGAGTTCTGGGGTGACGAGGTGGAGGAGATCCGCTCCTTCGCCGTCGCCGACCAGCGCACCATCGAGAAGGTCGACCGGCTGTGGGCACCGCCGTGCCGGGAGCTGCTGCTCACCGACGAGGTCCGGGCCCGGGCCGCGGCCCTGTCCACCGACCACCCGCAGCTGGCGGAGCTGCTGGACAAGCTCGCCGGGGGCATTCCCGTGGAGGGCATGGAGTCGCTGGCGCCGGCGCTGCTCGGCGGCACCGACTCGCTGGAGCTGGTGCTGCACACGATGCCGGCCGGCACGCACGTGCTGCTGTGCGACCCGGAGCGGATCCGCACCCGCGCGCACGACCTGGTGCGCACCAGCGAGGAGTTCCTGGAGGCGAGCTGGGCGGCCGCCGCGGTCGGCGGGAAGGCGCCGATCGACCTGGGCGCGGCCGCGTTCAAGAGCCTGTCGGAGGTGCGGGCGGCGGCCGCGTCGCTGGGCCTGCCGTGGTGGTCGCTGAGCGCGTTCTCCATCGCCGCGTCCCCGGCCGGGGCGGACGAGCCGTGGCGGCTCGGCGAGGAGGTCGAGGTCACCGTCTCCGACGACGCGATCTCGATCGCCCTGCCCGCGCAGCCCGCGCCGCTGTACCACGGCGAGACCGCGCGGGTCGTCGACGACCTGAAGCGGCTCGCCGGCGACGGGTGGCGGCTGGTGCTCGTCTTCGAGGGCTCCGGTCCCGCGCAGCGGGCCGTCGAGGTGCTGCGCGACGCCGGCCTGGGCGTCACCCTGGTCGACGGGATCGCCGAGGTCCCCGACCCCGGTGTGGTCACCGTCACCACCGGCTCGCTCGGCAACGGCTACCTCGACGAGGGTGCCCGCCTGGCGATCATCACCGGCACCGACATCTCCGGCGGCCGCGGCGCGTCCACCAAGGACATGCGCAAGATGCCGAGCCGGCGGCGCAACCAGATCGACCCCCTGGAGCTGCGCACCGGCGACTACGTGGTGCACGAGCAGCACGGCATCGGCCGCTACATCGAGATGGTGCAGCGCACGGTCAACGGCGCCGACCGGGAGTATCTGGTCCTGGAGTATGCGCCGACCAAGCGCGGCCAGCCCGGCGACCGGCTCTTCGTGCCGACCGACCAGCTCGACCAGCTGTCGCGCTATGTCGGCGGGGAGACGCCCACCCTGCACAAGATGGGCGGCTCCGAGTGGCAGAAGGCCAAGTCGCGGGCGCGCAAGGCGGTCCGGGAGATCGCCGCGCAGCTCATCCAGCTCTATGCGGTGCGGCAGAATTCGCAGGGCCACGCGTTCGGCCCCGACACGCCGTGGCAGCGGGAGCTGGAGGACGCGTTCCCGTATCAGGAGACGCCCGACCAGCTCGCCGCGATCGAAGAGGTCAAGGGCGACATGGAGAAGCCGACCCCGATGGACCGGCTGATCTGCGGCGACGTCGGCTACGGCAAGACCGAGATCGCGGTGCGGGCCGCGTTCAAGGCCGTCCAGGACGGCAAGCAGGTCGCCGTGCTCGTGCCGACGACGCTGCTCGCGCAGCAGCACTTCAACACGTTCTCCGAGCGGGTGTCGCAGTTCCCGGTCGAGGTGCGGCAGCTGTCGCGCTTCCAGACCCCGACCGAGACGAAGCTGACCCTGGAGAAGGCCAGCGACGGCAGCGTCGACATCGTCATCGGCACCCACCGGCTGCTGCAGACCGCGACCCGGTTCAAGCAGCTCGGCCTGGTCATCGTCGACGAGGAGCAGCGCTTCGGCGTCGAGCACAAGGAGTTCCTGAAGCAGCTGCGGGCCTCCGTCGACGTGCTGACCATGTCCGCCACCCCGATCCCCCGCACACTGGAGATGGCGATCACCGGCATCCGGGAGATGTCGACGATCGCGACCCCGCCGGAGGAGCGGCACCCGGTCCTCACGTTCGTCGGCGCGCAGGACGACAAGCAGGTCTCCGCCGCCATCCACCGCGAGCTGCTGCGCGACGGCCAGGTCTTCTACCTGCACAACCGGGTCGACTCGATCGAGCGCGCCGCGCGCAAGCTGCGCGAGCTGGTGCCCGAGGCGCGCATCGCGGTCGCCCACGGGCAGATGACCGAGGACGCCCTCGAGAAGATCATGGTGGGCTTCTGGGAGAAGGAGTTCGACGTCCTGGTCTGCACCACGATCGTGGAGAGCGGCATCGACATCCCCAACGCCAACACCCTCATCGTCGAGCGCGCCGACCTGCTCGGCCTGTCCCAGCTGCACCAGATCCGGGGGCGGGTCGGCCGCGGCCGCGAGCGGGCGTATGCCTACTTCCTCTACCCGCCGGACAAGCCGCTGACCGAGCACGCGCACGAGCGGCTGGCCACCATCGCGCAGCACACGGAGCTCGGCGCCGGCATGTATGTCGCGATGAAGGACCTCGAGATCCGTGGCGCCGGCAACCTGCTCGGCGGCGAGCAGTCGGGCCACATCGAGGGGGTCGGCTTCGACCTGTACGTGCGCATGGTGGGCGAGGCGGTCCAGCAGTTCAAGGGCGAGCGCCCCGAGGAGGAGGAGCCCGACGTCAAGATCGACCTGCCGGTCGACGCGCACCTGCCGCTGGAGTACATCTCCGCCGAGCGGCTGCGCCTGGAGATCTACCGCAAGATCGCCGGCGCCAAGGACGACGCGGCCCTCGACGAGATCGTCGCGGAGATGAAGGACCGCTACGGCGAGCCGCCGCTGCCGGTCGCCAACCTGCTGGCGGTGGCCCGGTTCCGCTTCCTCGCCCGCGCCTACGGCCTGACCGACGTCTCCTTGCAGGGCAAGCACGTCCGCTTCGGCCCGCTGCAGCTGGCCGACTCGAAGCAGATGCGCCTGAAGCGGCTCTACCCGGAGTCGGTCTACAAGGCGGCCGCCGACACGGTCTCCCTGCCCCGCCCCTCGACCCGCCGCGTCGGCGGCGAGCCCATGCGTGACACCCAGCTGCTCGACTGGGCCGCCGAGCTGCTCAAGACCGTCCTCGGCGACCCGGTCCCGGCCGCCTGACCTTCCCCGCCCTCGGGGGCGCGCGGCTGCGGGCCGGGCCGCCCGACGTTCGCGGGGCGCGGGCGTGGCGGCGGGCCCAGCCGACGTCAGCCGCTCATCGCGCGGCGGCGGTCGGCCCGTCCGACGTCCGCCGCCTACGGGGCGTGGTGGCGGGTCCGGCCTCAGGACGTCGGCCGTCCACGGGGCGTGGTGGCGGGTCCGGCCTCAGGACGTCGGCCGTCCACGCGGGCACGGGGGTCCGGCCGTCGGACGTCCGCCCTCCACCGCGCGGCGACTGGTCCAGTGCACGCTCGGCCGGCTCGCTGACGCTGCTTCGCCGCCGTCCTTGCCGGCACGGCCTCCCCCACCCGACCCGGCGACCCGCCGCATCGGCGGCGAGCCGGTGCACGACACCCAGCTGCCCGGCTGGAGCACCGCCGAGCTGCCCAGGACCGTCCCCGGCGACCCGGTCCCGGCCGCCTGACCTTTCCGCCGTCCGCAAAGACGCGGTGGCGGGGTCGGCCGACGTCAGCCCTCCACCGCACCCTCGACCGGCTCACAGGCGCCGCCGCTCGCCGCCCCTCACCCCCTCTGAGCACCGGCGGTTCGCCGCGTTTGGCCGCGGTCCCCGCCGTTGTCGTTCGTCGGCGCCCGCTCGCCACCGCGTGCCGCCTCGCCGGCTCCGCTCCGCCTCTGGCCGCGGATCCTTCGTCGACCCGGCTGCTCCGGAGCGCGGGCGGTGGTCAGGCCCGGTGGGCCGGGCGGTGGGTGAGGCGGTGGTGCAGCGACCGGGCCAGCAGCGCGGCGGCGAACGGGGCGTCCTCGCGCAGGTAGCGGCGGGCGAGGCGGCGGGGTTCGCGGGCGAGGCGGTCCAGCCATTCCAGGCCGGCCTTCTGCATCGCGGGGTTGGCGCGGCGGATGTCGCCGGCGACGAAGTTGACCGCGGCGCCGCAGCCGAGGAACCAGGTGGCGGGCAGGGCGGCGCGCAGGCGGCGGATGAGGTGCTCCTGGCGGGGGAAGCCGATGCCGACGTACACCATCTCGGGCCGGGCGTCGATGACGGCGGCGCAGACCGACTCGAGCTGGGCGGGGTCGGCGTCGAAGCCGAACGGCGGGCACAGCGAGCCGGCGATGCGCAGGCCGGGGCAGGTGTCGGCGAGGACGGCGGCGGCGCGGTAGGCGCCGTCGGGGCCGTCGGCGGCGGGGGCGCCGCCGAGGACGAAGACGCCGTGGCCGTCGGTGGCGAGGGCGCGCGACAGCGACCAGATCAGGTCGGAGCCGGCGACGCGGGCGGGGAGGTTCCAGCCGGCGAGGCGGGCGGCCCAGACCAGGGGCGTGCCGTCGGCGACGACGAGGTCGGCCTCGCGGAGCTGGGCGCGCAGCTGCGGGTCGCGGGAGACGTGGCGGAGGATGTCGACGTTCGGGGTGACGATCCAGCCGCCCTCACCGCGGGCGAGGGCCGAGCGTACGTGGGCGACGACCTCAGCCTCGGTCAATGGGTCGACGGCGAGGCCGCCGAGAGGGACCCGGCGCCAGCGTGCTCTGGTGTGCAGCATCGTTCATCCGTAATTTGTCGTTAGAGGTAACAGATGCCAGCACAGCTGACATATCTACCAAAACGACCAAGGAGGACGGTTGGTACGCGTTCTGTTCCTCGGCGGGCTCGGGCGCAGCGGGACCACCCTGCTGGAGCGCCTGCTCGGCGAGCTGCCCGGCGTGTGCCCGCTCGGCGAGGTCGTCCACCTGTGGGAGCGCGACGTCGCCGGTGACGAGCGCTGCGCCTGCGGGGCACACTTCTCGGCCTGCGACTTCTGGCAGGCGGTCGGGGAGAAGGCGTTCGGCGGGTGGCAGCACGTCGACGTGTGGCGGGTGCTCGCGCTGCGGCACGCGGTCGAGCGGACCCGGCACATCCCCCGGCTGGCCAGCGTGCGGATGAGCGCGTCGCACCGGCTGCTCGTCGAGGAGTACGCCGACTGGTACGCCCGGCTCTACGAGGCGGCGGCGGTCGTGTCGGGGGCCGAGGTGCTCGTCGACTCGTCGAAGCACGCGGCGCTGGCGTACTGCCTGCGCTTCGCCCCGAGCATCGACCTGCGGGTGGTGCACGTGGTCCGGGACAGCCGGGGGGTCGCGTATTCCTGGACGAAGAAGGTACAGCGGCCGGAGACCGACGGCGCCGAGGAGATGACGCGGTACTCGCCCAGCCGCTCGGCACTGCTGTGGAACGCGCACAACATGGCGCTGTCGGTGCTGGACCGGTGCGGTGTGCCGGTGATGCGGGTGCGGTACGAGTCGCTGCTGGACTCCCCCGAGCAGGTGCTGTCCGAGATCGCCGGGTTCTCCGGCCTGCCGGCGCCCGGGATGGACTTCCTGCGCGGCGGCACCGCCCAGCTCGGCCCCTGCCACAGCGCGGCCGGCAACCCGATGCGGTTCACCGTCGGCCCGGTCCCGCTGCGCCGCGACGACGCGTGGCGCACGGCCCTGCCGGGGCGGCAGCGGCGGGTCGTCAGCGCCCTCACCGCTCCCCTGCTCGGCATGTACGGCTACCGGGGTGCCCGATGAACACCGCGGGGCACTGGCCCAGCGTGGGTGTGGTCGTACCGACGCGGAACAGGCCGGAACTGCTCGCCAGGGCGGTGGAAGGGATCGTGGCGCAGGACTATCCGGGGCCCGTGCGCACGATCGTGGTGTTCGACCAGCACGATCCCGACGTGAGCCTGTGCCGCGGCGGCGACCGCCCGCTCGACGTGCTGCCGAACCTGCGCAAGCCCGGCCTCGCCGGGGCCCGCAACACCGGCATCGTCGCCCTGGACACGGACCTGGTCGCGTTCTGCGACGACGACGACGCGTGGACGCCGACCAAGCTGCGCCGCCAGGTGCTCGCCCTGCAGCAGCGGCCGCAGGCGGAGTTCTGCACCGCGGCGATCGAGGTCGAGTTCGGCGACCGGCTCACCCCGCGGCTGGCCGGCGCCTCCCTGGTCGGCCTCGACGACCTGGTCCGTTCCAGGATGTCGATGCTGCACTCCTCGACGTTCCTGGTGCGCCGGTTCGTGTTCGCCGAGGACGAGATGGGCCTGGTCGCCGAGGACGCCCCGGGAAGCCAGAACGAGGACTGGGACCTGCTGCTGCGCGCCGCCAAGCGCGGCGAGATCGTCCACGTCGACGAGCCGCTCGTGCGCGTGCTGTGGGGGCGCACGTCGATGTTCGCGTACGAGTACGCCACCAAGATGGCGTCGCTGCGCTGGATGATGACCCGCCATCCGGAGATCGCCGGCTCCGGCACCGGCGCGGGGCGCGTCTACGGCCAGCTCGCCTGCTGGTCCGCCGCCTCGGGCAACCGCCGCGACGCGTGGCTGTGGACCAAGGCGGCGATGCGCTCGAACTGGCGCGAGCCGAGGGCGGCGATCGCGCTGGCCGCGGTCACCGGGGTGGTGAAGGTGGAGAGCGTGCTCGGCGCGCTGCACCGCCGGGGGCACGGCATCTGAGTGAGGCCCCGCCACACCTCGGTGCGGCGGGGCCTCTGGCGGTAGCTCCCGATCAGGCCGCGAGGCGCTTGGCCAGGTTCTGGTCGAGCGCGTTCATGAACTCGTCGGTGGTCAGCCACGGGGCGTCGCGCGAGATGAGCAGCGCGAGGTCCTTGGTCATCTGACCGCCCTCGACGGTGTCGACGCAGACCTGCTCGAGCGTGTCGGCGAACGCGGTGACCTCGGGCGTGCCGTCGACCTTGCCGCGGTGGGCCAGGCCACGCGTCCACGCGAAGATGGAGGCGATCGGGTTGGTCGAGGTCTTCTCGCCCTTCTGCCACTGGCGGTAGTGCCGCGTGACGGTGCCGTGGGCGGCCTCCGCCTCGACGGTCTTGCCGTCCGGGGTCATCAGGACGCTGGTCATGAGGCCGAGCGAGCCGAAGCCCTGGGCCACGGTGTCGGACTGCACGTCGCCGTCGTAGTTCTTGCAGGCCCAGACGAACCCGCCCTCCCACTTGAGCGCGGCGGCGACCATGTCGTCGATGAGCCGGTGCTCATAGGTGATGCCGGCGGCGGCGAACTCGTCCTTGAACTCGTTCTCGAACACCTCGGCGAAGAGGTCCTTGAAGCGGCCGTCGTACGCCTTCAGGATCGTGTTCTTGGTGGAGAGGTACACCGGGTAGCCGCGGTCGAGGCCGTACCGCAGCGACGCGCGGGCGAAGTCACGGATGGACTCGTCGAAGTTGTACATGCCCATGGCGACGCCGCCGCCGGAGAACTTCGCGACCTCGAACTCGATCGGCGCGCTGCCGTCCTCGGGGGTGTAGGTCACGGTGACCTTGCCGGGGCCGGGGACGACGAAGTCCGACGCCTTGTACTGGTCGCCGTGGGCGTGACGGCCGATGATGATCGGCTTGGTCCAACCCGGGACGAGCCGCGGGACGTTGGCCATGATGATCGGCTCACGGAAGACGACGCCGCCGAGGATGTTGCGGATGGTGCCGTTCGGCGACCGCCACATCTTCTTGAGCTTGAACTCCTCGACCCGGGCCTCGTCAGGGGTGATCGTCGCGCACTTGACGCCGACGCCGTACTGCTTGATGGCGTTGGCCGCGTCGACGGTGACCTGGTCGTCGGTCTGGTCCCGGTACTCGATCGACAGGTCGTAGTACTTCAGGTCGACGTCGAGGTACGGCAGGATCAGCTGCTCGCGGATCTGCTTCCAGATGATGCGGGTCATCTCGTCGCCGTCGAGCTCGACGACAGGGTTGTTTACCTTGATCTTCGCCATCGGCCGGGCGCTCCTCTCGCGGCTTGCCTTCGCTTAGCAGTACGAGCGTACTGCATCGAACGGATCAAGAGCCGGGGGCCCCGATCGGTGCCGCGTGAAATTGTCGTACGTACCCGGCATCCTGTTCCTCGTGAACCGCTCCGCCACATGGCCCGCCGTCCGGGGGGTCGGCCTGACCGCCGTCGCCCTCGGCACCGTCGCCGTCGTCGCCGGCCTCGCGCTGCCCTGGACCCTGGCCGGCAGCCGGCACCCCGACGGCGTGACGATCGCCGGCATCGCCTTCCTCGGGCCGCTGATCAGCGGATTGTGCGTGGCATACGTGCGCGCCGAGCCGCGCCGGCACCGGCTGACCGCGGCCGTCGCGGCCGTGGCGGGGCTCGCCGCGACCCTGGTCGCCGTCGGCCTCGCCAGGCTGGTCGAGCCGAGCGCCGGGGTCGGGCTCGGCGGCCCCGTCACCGTCGCCGGCGCCGCCGCGGTCACGCTCGGCTGGCTGCTGCTGCTCGCCGGCGGGCCGGGCCCGCTGCCGGGTCCGCTGCCCGGCTCGGCCCGGCCGTGGCTGGCCGTCGCCGCGACCGCCGTCGTGCTCGTGCTCGTGGCCGGGTTCGGGGTCGACTACGCCCGCGAGGGGCGCTTCGTCGACGCCACGACCGCCGGCGATCCGCCCACCGGCGGCGGCGACCAGACCTGGCCGCTGCCGTATGTCGGGGTGCAGCTCGTCGGGGTCCACGACCGGCTGGCGATCGTGCGGGCCGAGGACGGGGTGCGGGCCGTGTGGCTGGCCAGCGGCGCGATCGCGTGGCGGTATCTGCGCTCGGACCTGCCGACCCAGACCGCCGGCCTCGTCGGCGACACGGTCGTCGTGGTCTTCGGCACCGACGACGGCGTGCTGGTCACCGCGCTGGACGCGGGCAGCGGGCAGGTGCGGTTCACCGGGCGGCACCCGGCCGGGAAGATGGCCTCGGTCCACGGCGCCGGCCGGACCGCCGTGCTGTCGGGCGCGGGCATCGGCGCCGGCGACGTCCTCGGCCTCGACACCACCGACGGCCGGCTGCTGTGGCGCTGGACCCCCGCCCGCAACGGTGGCCCCTGCGACGTCACCGACCTGGCGACGACCGCCGACACCGTCGCGGTCGCCCTGCGCTGCCGCGCCCAGGGCGTCGACGACGTCGCCGTCGGCCTGACCGCCACCACCGGCGCGGAGCGCTGGTCCTGGCACGCCATCCAGCGCAGCCCCAGCGAGCTGCGCGTCTACGCGACCGGCGCCGGTTTCGTCACGGTCACCGGCGCCTCGCCCCGCCGCGCCGTCTACATGGACGCCGAGACCGGCACCGTCGGCACCCGCCACGACGCCGCCGGCACCCTGGCCGTGCCCACCGCCGAGGGCCTGCTCCTGTATGCCGAGCCGAGCGCCGAACGCGCCCACCTCACCGCCGTCGAGGCCCGCACCGGCGCCGTGAAGTGGGACGTGGGCCTGCCCGGCCTCGGCGGTCACCAGCCGCTGACCGCCACCACCGCCGGCGACAAGGCGTATGTGCTGTGGCGCGCCCCCGACGGCCGCCTCCGCCTGATCGGCGCCCGCACCACGGACGGCGGCTCGACCGAGGACCGCACCATCACCTGCGCGACCCGCTGCCCCGAGGTCTCCGTCGCCGCCACCCCAACCCACGCCGTCGTGACGACCCGGGACGAGAAGGCCACGGAGCTGTACCTGAGCGTCACCTGACCGGTTCCACACCCGCCCGCCGGACGCGCCCCCACGCTTCCGCCGCCGCCCTTGTCCACAGCGGGGAGCCTGCCGCCGGGGCAGAGCCTGCGCGGAAGGTCGTCACGACGGGGCGGGGCCTGCGCGAGGGCAGGGCAGGCGCGGAGACGGACCACGACCGCAGTTGATGGCATCACCGAAGCTGATCTCGCTCGCCGGCGGGCCTGTGCGGGATACGGCCTGAACGGAGGCGGGGCGCCGCTGCGGTCGATGGCACCAACGGCGCTGACCTCGCCCGCCGGCGGGACCAGCGCGACAGCAGTGCTTAAGCGTCATCTGACCGGGGTCCGCGATTACCCGACGGACATCCAGCCGCAGCCCGCCGACGCCGCTCTCGTCTCCGGCGGGGCGGGGCATGCGTGGGAGTGGGCCTGCACGGAAGCGGCTACGACCGGTGCGGGGGCCGCGCGAAGGCAAGTCCTGCGCGGCAACAGACCGCCGCCGCAGTTGATGGCGCCAACGGTGCTGACCGCGCCCGCCGACGGGGGCTCTGCGGGGATGGGCCTGCGCATGTGCGGGGGCACCACTGCGGCTGACGCCCGACCGTGCGGCCTCGCCCGCCGGTGAAGCCTCTGCGACGCCGGGCGCCCAGGCTGGCACAGACCCCGGGGGTGGCACGAGGGCGGCGCGGGCACAGGCGACACAGGCACGGCCGACACGGACGACGCGGACCCTGGCCAGCACAGGACGGGCCAGCACAGGACGGGCCGGCACAGGACGGGCCGGCACAGACTCGCGCGGGCACGACCCGCGCACGAGGGAGGGTGAATCCCCCGCCCGCAACTCCCGGCCGCCGCCAAGCACCCGCGCCGCCAGGCACGGGTCCTTGGTGCGGGCCAGCCGGGCTCCCCGACAGCCCGCGCCGGCCATCGCGGAAGAACCGCAGAAGCCCGCCGCGGCCGTGCGGCTCAGGACGTCACGCGGGCGACGCAGACACCGGCCGTCAGCCGGTTCGGTGGTGTGGCGAGCGTCCGGCGCGGCGCTGGCCTCGTCCGCTCCACGGTGGCGGCGCCGGGCAAGGAGTCAGGCGGGCCGAGCGATCAGGCCGCGCACGCCCCGACGCACCCGTACCGCCGGGCCGGCCGCGGGGGGCCGAGCCGTCAGGAAGCCTGCTGCTCGGCCAGGGTGACGACGTTGGCCAGGAGCATGGCGCGGGTCATGGGGCCCACGCCGCCGGGCATCGGGGCCAGGTGGCCGGCGACGTCCGCCACCTCGGGGGCCACGTCGCCGACCAGGCGGGCCTTGCCGTCCGGCTGGACGACGCGGGTGACGCCGACGTCGATGACCGTGGCGCCCGGCTTGACCATGTCGGGGGTGAGCAGGCCGGCGGAGCCGGCGGCGACGATGACGATGTCGGCGGTACGGGTGTGCGCGGCCAGGTCGCGGGTGCCGGTGTGGCAGAGGGTGACGGTGGCGTTCTCGCTCTTGCGGGTGAAGATCAGGCCGAGCGGGCGGCCGGCGGTGGTGCCGCGGCCGATGGCGGTGACGGTGGCGCCGTTGGTGGGGATGGCGTAGCGGCGCAGCAGCTCGACGATGCCGGCGGGGGTGCAGGGCAGCGGCGCGGGGATGCCGAGGACCAGGCGGCCGAGGTTGGTCGGGTGCAGGCCGTCGGCGTCCTTGGCGGGGTCGACGAGCTCCAGGATCCGCTGCTCGTCGAGGCCGGCGGGCAGGGGCAGCTGGACGATGTACCCGGTGCAGGCCGGGTCGGCGTTGAGCGACCGCACGGCCTCCTCGACCTCGGCCTGGGTGGCGGTGGCGGGCAGGTCGCGGCGGATCGAGGCGATGCCGACCTCGGCGCAGTCGCGGTGCTTGCCGGCCACGTACGCGTGCGAGCCCGGGTCGTCGCCGACCAGGACGGTGCCGAGGCCGGGGACGACGCCCCGGTTCGCGAGGGCCTTGACCCGTTCGCGGAGTTCGTCCTTGATCGCGGCCGCGGTGGCCTTGCCGTCGAGCATCGTTGCCGTCACGGGATGGATCCTGCCATTACAGTCTCGGGGGTGTCCGTCCGGCGGTGGCTTGTCGCCCTCCTCACCATCACGACGCTTGCCGCCTGCGGAAGCGACAAACCCGCGCGAACCGCGGCGGGTGCGCCACCCGCGGCGAGCGAGCAGACCGCCCCAGGCGCGCAAACCCCGGCAAGCGAACCGACCCCGGCCAAAAGCCCCACGACACCGGCCAGCCCACAGCAAAGCAACGAGGCCAGGGCGGCGGCGTTCGTCAAGCAGCAGCCCGGCACCTTCGGCATCGTGGTCCGGGACCGCAGGACCGGCGCCGTCTGGAAGGCGGGCAACACGACCGCCACCACCTGGACCGCGTCGACGATCAAGCTGGCCATCGCCGCCGACCTGCTGGAGCGGCACCGGCAGCAGGCGGTCACGCTCGACGGCACCGACCGGGCCAACCTGGACAAGGCGCTGATCAACTCGGACAACGACGCGGCGACCGCGCTGTGGAACCGGTACGACGGGCCCGGCATGCTGGGGCGGTTCAAGAGCAGGTTCGGCATGAGCGGGCTGAGCGTCGTGGCCGGCTACGACACGTTCTGGCGGAACCTGCGTTGCAGCGCCGAGGACCTGCAGGCGCTGATGGGGTACGTGCTGGACAAGCTCGACCCGGCCGACCGCGCGTACCTGGTGAAGACGCTGCGCGGGGTGGCGGGCAACCAGCGCTGGGGCGTCTGGGCGGCCGGCAGCGGGCTGACCCCGGGCAACAAGGACGGCTGGGCGCAGAAGCCGGTCAACGGCCGGACGGTGTGGGTCACGCACACGGTCGGGTTCGCCGGTGCCGGGGAGCGGTACGTGGTGGCCGCCATGTACGAGCAGGGCCCCAGCGGCACCCTCGGCAAGGGCGCGCACGCGGTGAGCGACGCGGTGGCGATGTACTTCGGCGCACCCGTACCGGCGAAGATCACGACGCCCTGAGGGCCCGGCGACGCGCGCCGGGCCCCCCGGGAACACCTAGTGGTAGAAGTGCCGCGTGCCGGTGAGGTACATCGTCACCCCGGCCGCGCGGGCCGCCTCGATGACCTCCTCGTCGCGGATGGAGCCGCCGGGCTGCACGATCGCGGCGATGCCGGCCTCGATCAGCCCCTGCGGGCCGTCGGCGAACGGGAAGAACGCGTCGGAGGCGGCCACCGAGCCCGCCGCCCGGTCGCCGGCGCGGGAGACCGCGAGGCGCACCGAGTCGACCCGGTTGACCTGGCCCATGCCGACGCCGACGGTCGCGCCGCCGGAGGCGAGCAGGATGGCGTTGGACTTGACCGCGCGCACGGCCCGCCACGCGAACGCGAGGTCGCGCTTGACCTCGGGCGAGGCCTCCTCGCCGGTGACCAGCTTCCAGTTCGCCGGG
Organism: Dactylosporangium aurantiacum; assembly: GCF_000716715.1. Classification (GTDB taxonomy): domain Bacteria; phylum Actinomycetota; class Actinomycetes; order Mycobacteriales; family Micromonosporaceae; genus Dactylosporangium; species Dactylosporangium aurantiacum. Next base: position 143,557 of record NZ_JNYJ01000004.1, read on the forward strand.
TCGTCGCCGGGGGCGTCGATACGGTCGGCGGCCTGGACCAGCACGCCGCCGGAGATCTGCCGGGACTCGACCGCCGCCGGGGCCCAGGCCGGGGCGCGCAGGACCCGCAGGTTCTTCTTGGCGGTGAGGACGGCGACCGCGCCCTCCTCGTACGCCGGGGCCACCACGACCTCGGTGAAGATCTCGCTGATCTGCTTGGCCAGGTCGACGGTCACCGGCGCGTTGACGGCGATGACCCCGCCGAAGGCGCTGACCGGGTCGCAGGCGTGCGCCTTGCGGTGGGCCTCGGCCACGTCGGCGCCGATGGCGATGCCGCACGGGTTGGCGTGCTTGATGATCGCCACGCAGGGCTCGGTGAAGTCGTGCGCGGCGCGCCAGGCGGCGTCGGCGTCGACGTAGTTGTTGTACGACATCTCCTTGCCGCCGAGCTGCTCCGCCTGGGCGAGGCCGGGGGCGGCGGCGGGGTCCACGTACAGCGCGGCGCTCTGGTGCGGGTTCTCCCCGTACCGCAGCGACGCCGACTTGCGTAGCGCCGTACCGGCGAAGTCCGCGGTGTCCCGGGCGAACCACTCGGCGACGGCGACGTCGTACTCGGCGATGTGCGCGAAGGCGACACCGGCCAGCGCGCGCCGCTCGTCGAGCGTGAAGCCGCCCTCGGACAGGGCGGACACGACCGCACCGTACGACGAGGGTGACGTCACCACGGCGACGGAGGGGAAGTTCTTCGCCGCGGCCCGCACCATCGCCGGCCCGCCGATGTCGATCTGCTCGACGCACTCGTCGTCGGAGGCGCCGGAGGCGACGGTCTCGGTGAACGGGTACAGGTTGGACACCAGCAGCTCGAACGGCTCGATCGACAGCTCGGCGAGCTGCGCGGCGTGCGTCTCGAGGCGCAGGTCGGCCAGCAGGCCGGCGTGCACGCGCGGGTGGAGGGTCTTGACCCTGCCGTCCAGGGTCTCGGGGAACCCGGTGAGCTGCTCGACCTTGGTGACCGGCAGGCCGGCCGCCTCGATGCGGGCCGCTGTCGAGCCGGTGGAGACGAGCTCGACGCCGGCGCCGGCGAGGGCGCGCGCGAGGTCCTCCAGCCCGGTCTTGTCGTAGACGCTGATGAGCGCGCGCCTGATGGGACGGCGGTTAGCCACGACCCAACCTGACCTTTCGTTCGTTGACGGTCCAGCCGTCGCGGGCCATCCGGCCGACGGTGTCGACCAGCTGGCGGCGCTCGGCCACCTTGATCCGCTCGAGGAGGGTGTCCTCGGTGTCGTCGTCGAGGACGGGCACCGCGACCTGCGCGATGATCGCCCCGGTGTCGACGCCGCTGTCGACGAAGTGCAGCGTGGCGCCGGCGAGCTTCACCCCGTAGGCGAGGGCGTCGCGCGGCCCGTGCATGCCTGGGAACGCCGGGAGCAGCGCGTTGTGCGTGTTGATGTACCTGCCCTCGAACGCGGCGAGGAACCGCGGCCCGACCAGTTTCATGAAGCCGGCCGAGACGATGAGGTCGGGCGCGTGCTGCTGGCAGGCCCCGGTGAGGAACGCGTCCCACTCGTCGCGGGTGGCGAACGCCGGCACCGACGCCACGAACGTGGGGATGCCGTGTTTCTCGGCCCGCCGCAGGCCCTCGATGTCGGGCCGGTCCGCCCCGACGGCGACGACCGAGGCACCGTATGACGGGTCGGCGGCGGCGTCGAGCAGCGCCTGCAGATTGGAGCCGGAACCGGACACGAGCACGACAAGCCGAACGGTCACCGTGAAACTCTACCGACCGGGTCAGCCCTGCTCAGCGCCGGGCTGGGCGACATATGTCACCGAAAGCCGCAAGTTGCCGATGTTCCACCGTTCCGCCACTGCGAAGATTCGATCCTGACCAGTACGCTGCCCAAGTTCCGTATCCCCTCGGGACTACCCTGATGCGAACACTTCTCGACAGACGTCCCCAGCCTTAGGAGCCACCGCAATGGGCTACCCACCACAGGGCCAGGATCCGTACGGGCAGCAGCAGCCGTACCAGGACCCCTACGGCCAGCAGCCGCAGTACGGCCAGCAGCCGCAGTACGGGCAGCCGCAGCAGCCTGACCCCTATGCCCAGCCGCAGCAGCCGGCGTACCAGGACCCGTACGCGCAGCCGCAGCAGCCGGCGTACCAGGACCCGTACGCGCAGCAGCCGCCGGTGTCCGGGACCCCGTACCCCACCTCGGGCGGCGGCTACCCGACCTCCGGTGGCGCGTACCCGCCCGCCGGCTACGGCACCCCCGGCTTCCAGCAGCCCGGTTACGGCCAGCCGCAGCAGCAGAACACGCTGGGTCTCGTCTCGATGATCCTCGGCATCGTGTCGATCCCGCTCGCCTGCTGCTACATCGGCTTCCTGCTCGGTGCCGCGGCGATCGTGCTCGGCTACCTCGGCCAGCAGAAGGTCAAGGAAGGCGTCGCCAACAACGGCGGCATGGCCCTGGCCGGCATCATCACCGGCGCCGTCGGCGTGGTCATCGAGATCGCCATCTGGGTCTTCTACTTCGCGGTCGGGTCGAGCAGCTTCTTCGTCTACTAGACCGGCCCGGGCGACAGGCCCGACGCAAACGCCCGGTTCGCTGTTCGCAGCGGCCGGGCCTTTTGCGTTTCGCTCATATGGTACGAGCGCGGCACAGGCCGACGGGGGACGCGTTCCGCAACGTCTCGGGGCCGACGTGCGGTCCGGTGCGCCGGTCGACGGCCCGGGCGCCAGCGGCGCCAGCGGCGTCAATGTGTCAGGGGCTCAGGGCGTCGCCTGGCGGACCCGTAGCGCGATCTTCGTCGCCGCCGTCGCCAGCACCGTGCCGATCGTGACCATGAGCATCGCCACGAACGCCACCTCACCGGCGTTTGGCCCGACCCGCTGCAGCCCGCCACCGCCGATCGAGCCGCTCGCCGCGACCGACACCAGCCCGAGCAGCAGACCGGCCACCGGGCCGGCGAGCGCGGCCGCGCCGAGCAGCGGCAGCCAGCCGCGCGCGGGGTCGTTGCGCAGCGACCGGCGGGCCAGCAGCCACCCGGCGACCAGCGCCGCCGCGAGGGGCAGCCCGAGCAGCAGCGGCGCCCACCCGGTCGCCGGCGTCGAGGGCAGCCCGGCCAGCAGCGGCACCGCCGGCAGCCGGCCCACCGACACCTCGGCCGCGCTGATCGTCGTCTCGGCGCCGACCGCGAACCCGGGCCCGACCACGTAGCTGGCGCTCCACACCGCCACGTCCGGGCTGTAGAACCCGCACACCACGACGAGCCCGATCTGCCCCGCCAGGCCCGTGTGGTAGTCGTCGATGATCTGGGCGGCGTCGCCGCCGCTGACGGCGACCGCCATGCCGGCCACGGCGGCGCCGGCGCCGAGGATGAGCAGCGCGCTGACCGCGCCGGTGCGGGTCGCGTCGCGCAGCACCCCGGGCAGCCGGCCGGCGAGCCGGGCGATGCCGCGGGCCTCGACGAACGCGCCCAGTCCCCCCGCTACCAGGCCGAACCCGGCGAACGTCAGGCCGGCGACGGGCGCGGAGACCAGCACGCCGCGGTGCTCCGCGACGATCGCGGTGAGGGCGCCGAGCACGCCGTACACGACGGCGACACCCACCGCCGCGCGGGCCGCCGGCCACGGCGTCCAGGCGCCACCGGCGGGGCGGGCCCGGGCACCGATGGCGCGGGCCGTGTGGACGCCGGCACGGTAGACGCGCCAGGCGGCGACCGCGGTCAGGCCGAGCGGGGCGAGGGACAGCGGCCCGATCCCCGTGTAGAGCGGCACCCAGTGCGCGAGCAGCCAGCCGGCCGCGCCGACCCGCACGATCTGCCAGGCGGGGGCACCGGAGCTGTCCATGGCGTGCAGCAGCCAGACCACGACGATGGTCGGCACGAGCGTCACCACCGCGGCCCAGAACGTGGTCACCGTGGCGGCGAGCAGCAGCGGCGCACGCCGGGCGGGGCGCCGGCCAGGAGGCCGGCCCCGCGTGGAGCGTCGCTGGATCGGCAGGCGGACGGTCTCCCGCTCGGCCAGCCGGGTCTGCGCCCCCTCGTCTGGTTCCTCTGGGGTGGTGGACATCGCTCTTAACTCTGTCAAAGACAGGGCGGCCGGTCACTCACCCCGGCCGCCCCAATCTTCGCTGACTTACAGTGCCTTGACGAGGTCCCGCATCAGGTTGGCGGTCTCGGTCGGGGTCTTGCCGACGCGGACGCCGGCGGCCTCCAGGGCGAGCTTCTTCGCCTCGGCGGTGCCCGCCGAGCCGGAGATGATCGCACCGGCGTGCCCCATGGTCTTGCCGGGCGGGGCGGTGAAGCCGGCGATGTAGCCGACGACCGGCTTGCGCACGTTGGCCTTGATGAAGTCGGCCGCGCGCTCCTCGGCGTCGCCGCCGATCTCGCCGATCATGACGATCGCCGCGGTCTCCGGGTCGGCCTCGAACGCGGCGAGCGCGTCGATGTGCGTGGTGCCGATGACGGGGTCGCCACCGATGCCGATGCAGGTCGAGAAGCCGATGTCGCGCAGCTCGTACATCATCTGGTACGTGAGCGTGCCCGACTTGCTCACCAGGCCGATCTTGCCGGGGCCGGTGATGTCGGCGGGGATGATGCCCGCGTTGGACTTGCCGGGGCTGGCGATGCCGGGGCAGTTCGGCCCGATGATCCGGGTCTTGCTGCCGCTGGACTGCAGGTGCGCCCAGAAGTTCGCGGTGTCGTGCACCGGCACGCCCTCGGTGATGACCACGGCGAGGGGGATCTGCGCGTCGATCGCTTCGAGCGCCGCCGACTTCGTGCCCGCCGGCGGGACGAAGATGACGGTGGTGTCGGCGCCCGTCTGCTCGATCGCCTCGGCGACGCTGGCGAACACCGGCAGCTTCGTGCCGTCGAAGTCGACCTGCGTGCCGGCCTTGCGCGGGTTGACCCCGCCGACCACGTCCGTGCCCGCGGCGAGCATCCGCCGGGTGTGCTTGGAGCCCTCGGCACCGGTCATGCCCTGGACGATGACCTTGCTGCTCTCCGTCAGCCATACCGCCATGGTCGTTACACCCCACTCGCTGCGAGCTCGGCGGCGCGGCGGGCCGCACCGTCCATCGTGTCGACCCGCTCGATCAGCGGGTTGGCGGCGTCGTCGAGGATCCGGCGACCCTCTTCGGCGTTGTTGCCGTCGAGGCGCACCACGAGCGGCTTGGCGACCGTCTCGCCGCGGTCCTTGAGCAGCTGCAGCGCCTGCACGATGCCGTTGGCGACCGCGTCGCAGGCGGTGATGCCGCCGAAGACGTTGACGAAGACGCTCTTCACGTCCGGGTCACCGAGCACGATCTCCAGGCCGTCGGCCATCACCTGGGCGCTGGCGCCACCGCCGATGTCCAGGAAGTTGGCCGGCTTGCTGCCGAGGCCCTCGCCCGCGTACGCGACCACGTCGAGCGTCGACATGACCAGGCCCGCGCCGTTGCCGATGATGCCGACGTTGCCGTCGAGCTTCACGTAGTTGAGGTTCTTGGCCTTCGCCGCCTGCTCGAGCGGGTCCGCGGCGGCCTTGTCCTCGAGCTCCTCGTGGTCGGCGTGGCGGAAGCCCGCGTTCTCGTCGAGGGTCACCTTGGCGTCGAGGCAGAGCACCGTGCCGTCGGTCGTCTTCGCGAGGGGGTTGACCTCGACCAGCGTGGCGTCCTCGGCGATGAACGCCTGCCACAGCTTGACCGCGATCTGCACGACCTGCTCGGCGACGTCGGCCGGGAACTGCGCCTGCTCGACGATCGCCCGCGCGGTCGCCTCGTCGACGCCCTTGGCCGCGTCGATGGCGACCTTGGCCACCTTCTCCGGCGCGTCGTGCGCGACGGTCTCGATCTCCATGCCGCCGGCGACGCTGGCGATGCACAGGAACGTGCGGTTCGCCCGGTCGAGCAGGTACGAGAAGTAGTACTCCTCGGCGATGTCGGCCGTGGTCGTGACCATGACCTTGTGGACCGTGTGGCCCTTGATGTCCATGCCGAGGATGTTGGTCGCGTGGCTGGTCGCCTCGTCGGCGCCCTCCGCCAGCTTGACACCGCCGGCCTTGCCACGGCCGCCGACCTTCACCTGGGCTTTGATGACGACCCGGCCGCCGAGCTCCTCGGCGATAGCCCGGGCCTCTTCAGGGGTCTCCGCGACGCCGCCGCCCAGCACCGGCAAGCCGTGCTTGGCGAAGAGGGCGCGCCCCTGGTACTCGTACAGGTCCACAGTGGTCCCGTTCCGTCAACCGTGCCGCCTGCCCCATCGCGAGGACGGCTCAACGTTCGCAGCCTAAACCGGCCGGAACAGGCTGCGACTTGGCGGGTGCGCGGTGTGCCCGATTCCACAGCGCTCACGTGCCCGCCGGCCCCTTCGTGAACCCTTTCGGGGGACCCGAGCGCCGCCGCGTAACCCGGCCCGGGGACCGTCGTTGAGTGCAGTGTCGGCCCGCCCGCGCGGGTTTCCCCGAGGGGGCAGGGCCGGCACCAAAACGGCCGATGCCCTGTCGGTCGAGGGGTGGCGGCGGGGCATCGTGCGATAGAGAGGCCGGACGTGTGAGGGGTGCGTCCGGCCTCTCCCCCTTTTCCGCTTATTGATCCATCTGGGTCAATTACGCATGCGCCGGCGCGATGTGCTCCCGCGCCCATTCCACGATCGACTCGGTGGTCGCCCCGGGCGTGAAGATCTTCTTGACCCCGAGCCGCTCCAGCTCCGGCAGGTCGTCGTCGGGAATGATGCCCCCGCCGAACACCAAGATGTCCTCGGCGCCGCGCGCGGCGAGCAGCTCGATGACCTTCCGGAACAGGGTCATGTGCGCCCCGGACAGCACGGACAGGCCGACCGCGTCGGCGTCCTCCTGGATGGCGGTCTCCACGATCTGCTCCGGCGTCTGGTGCAGGCCCGTGTAGATGACCTCCATGCCTGCGTCCCGGAGTGCCCGGGCAACGATCTTGACGCCTCGGTCGTGCCCGTCGAGGCCGGGCTTGGCGATGACGACGCGGGTCCGCGCGCTCATCCTCACGGTCCTTCCCGTTGGGGCGCCGCTCCGTTGCGGCACGCACCTGTGGCCGAAGGTACCGCATCGGCCGCCCGCAACGACCTTGCGCACCCGTGGTTACGCACAACCAACCCCGCGGGCACTCATTGCGCCGGCGGCCCGTCGGTGCTTGTGGCGCGCATTACGGATTGGCTACGGTGACCAGCGGCTCGGCATTTGCTGTGCACCGGCGTCTCCGGTTGTTTCGGAACCGCCGCCCTCTTCGGAAACCGTGGCACAAATCGGCCGCGACGCATATGACATTCGCGGACCGGGAACGACTCCCGCGGATCTCGCATTCGCACCACACCGCGACGGCAGTCGCGGCGCTTCGAACACCGCGGTGCCGGCGACACACCGATGTGCCGCCGCCGCGGACAGCAGTGGCAGCGCGGACCGCACCGGCGGCCGCGACTCGGCAAGGGCACCGCGACCCGCAGGGCCGCGGTGGGAAACGGGAGGTGCGGCGCGTGGACGAGACCCAGCAGCCACCCCGCGCCTATCGTGGCCGCCGCCGGGCCGGGCTGCCCCGCACCAGGTACGCCGCCGTGTTCACCACCGCCGTCGTCGGCGCCGGCATCGTCGCCCTCGGCGTCTCCACCGCCCTGCCCGAACGGCACAACGACCTGTCCTTCGAGGCCAGCAGCAACTTCGACGACATCACCACCCGCGCCGGCGCCGGCGACCGCGCCGCCCGCTCCCGCACCGGCGCCATGTCGACGGTCACCATGCCCGCCCCCGACGTGTGGATCCTGCCGATGCAGCGCTACACCCTCACGTCCTTCTACGGCGAACGCTGGGGCCGCCTGCACCCGGGCGTCGACCTCGGCGCCCCTCAGGGCACCCCCTTCAACGCCGTCGCCGCCGGCAAGGTCATCCTGTGCCGCTGGAACGGCGGCTACGGCTACAACGTCATGATCGACCACGGCGGCGGCATCGTCACCGTGTACGGCCACGCCTCCAAGCTCCTGTGCAAGGAAGGCCAGCTGGTGAAGGCCGGCGACCCGATCGCCCTCACCGGCAACACCGGCCACTCCTTCGGCGCACACCTGCACTTCGAGGTCCGCGAGCACGACAGGCCGGTCGAGCCGCTCGCCTTCATGCGCAAGCACGGCGTCGACATCCAGAAGCACACCGAGGACATCTACCGCTGAGCTGGCTGCCCCACTGTTTCCAGCTGCCCCACTGTTTCCAGCTGCCCCACCGCTGGCGCGGCGGGTCTCGGCGGGGGGTTCCCACCCCGCACCCCCATGCTCGCTGCCGCTCGCACTGCCATGCGCTTCGCGCGGCAGCTTCCTGCGCATGCGCGCGCCATCCCGGTGGTCACCGTTCCGGTGGATCGTCCTTCGCCGGTCGGACGGCGCACGCTGACCCGAGATCACCGCCAGCCCGAGATCACGGCTGGCTGTCTGGCCTTGACCGGCGCGACTCGACCGTGGCCGACGACGGGGCTGCCGAGCGGGACCCGGCCGGAGAATGCCGCACGGGCTAGGGCCAGCACCGCTCGGCCAGCCACACCGCCCTACCAGCCACACCGCCCGACCAGGTAGGCCGTCCAGCAGGGATCAGCCGCGTCCCGTGGGGTTGCCCGCGCGGCCCGGCTGGGCGGCGGCCGGGACGGGGGTCAGAGCTTGTCGAGGGGGGCGTGGCGCAGGACGATCCACATGACCTGGTCGCCGAAGTCGACCTGGGCCTGGGCGCGCGGGCCGGCGCCCTCGACGGCGAGGACCCGGCCGAGGCCGTAGCGCTGGTGGTTGACCCGGTCGCCGACGCTGAGGGACGGCACGTTGCGGGACAGCTCGCTGGCGGTGGCCAGCTTCGAGGCGTCGAGGCCGAGCTTGGCGGCGAGCTGGGCGGCCTTCGGGGTGCCGCCGACGAAGGACGAGGTGCGGGACTGGCCGCCGCCGCCCGAGCCGCGACCGCCGACGCCGCCGCCACCGGACCAGCTGGTGTACGCGGCGTCGGTGCGCTCCCAGCGGACCAGCTCGGGCGGCAGCTCCTCCAGGAAGCGCGACGGCGGGTTGTAGGCGGGCTGGCCCCAGGCGGAGCGGGTGACGGCGCGGGAGATGTAGAGGCGCTGGCGGGCGCGGGTGATGCCGACATACGCCAGGCGGCGCTCCTCCTCCAGCTCCTTGCGGTCGCTCATCGAGCGCTGGTGCGGGAAGACACTGTCCTCCAGGCCCGTGAGGAAGACCACGGGGAACTCGAGGCCCTTGGCGGTGTGCAGGGTCATGAGGGTGACGACGCCGGTGTGGTCGGGGTCGTCGGTGGGGATCTGGTCGGCGTCGGCGACGAGGGACACCTGCTCCAGGAAGCCGGCGACGGTCGGCGGCGGCGCCGCGGTGGCGTCGCCCTGCTCGGCGGCGACGGCGATGGTGGCCTCGGCGCGTTCCGTGTACTCCCGGGCGACGCTGACCAGCTCCTGCAGGTTCTCCACGCGGCCGACCTCCTGCGGGTCGGTGCTCTCCTCCAGCTCGCTGAGGTAGCCGGAGCGCTCGATGGCGGCCTCCAGGACCTCCTCGGGCAGCGCGGTCTCGGCGAGAGTGCGCAGCTCGTCGAGGAGGGCGACGAAGTCGCCGATCGCGTTGACGGCGCGGGTGGAGATGCCGGGGGCCTCGGCGGCGCGGCGCAGGGCGGCGCCGAAGGAGATGCGCTCACGGGACGCGAGGGCCTCGACGCAGGCCTCGGCCCGCTCGCCGATGCCGCGGCGGGGCGTGTTGAGGATGCGGCGGATGCTGACGGTGTCGTCGTCGTTGACCACGGCGCGCAGGTAGGCGAGGGCGTCGCGGACCTCTTTGCGCTCGTAGAACCGGACGCCGCCGACGACCTTGTACGGCAGGCCGAACCGGATGAACATCTCCTCGAACACGCGGGACTGCGCATTCGTGCGGTAGAAGACGGCGACGTCGGCGGGGCGGACACCGGCGTTGTCGGACAGCCGGTCGATCTCGCGGGCGACCCAGTCGGCCTCGGCGTGCTCGGTGTCGGCGACATAGCCGACGATCTGCTCGCCGGCGCCCTGGTCGCTCCACAGGCGCTTGGGCTTGCGCTCGGTGTTGCGGCCGATGACGGCGTTGGCGGCGGACAGGATCGTCTGGGTGGAGCGGTAGTTCTGCTCCAGCAGGATGGTCCTGGCGTCGGGATAGTCGCGCTCGAACTCCAGGATGTTGCGGATCGTGGCGCCGCGGAACGCGTAGATCGACTGGTCGGCGTCGCCGACCACGCACAGCTCGCCGGTGCTGCCGACGAGCTCCTTCACCAGCATGTACTGCGCGTGGTTGGTGTCCTGGTACTCGTCGACCAGGACGTGGCGGAAACGCCGGCGGTAGGACTCGGCGACCTCGGGGTGGCTCTGCAGCAGGTGCACGACGCGCATGATCAGGTCGTCGAAGTCCAGCGCGTGGGCCTCGGTGAGGCGCTGCTGGTAGAGCGTGTACGCCTCGGCGAGGGCCCGCTCCGCCGGACCGACCGCCTTGGCGGCGAAGGTCTCGGGGTCGACCAGCTCGTTCTTCAGGTTGGACACCTGGGCGGCGAGGCCCCGGGCGGGATAGCGCTTCGGGTCGAGGTCCAGCTCGCGGATGACCAGCTGCATGAGCCGGCGCGAGTCGTCGGCGTCGTAGATGGAGAACGTCGACTTGAGGCCGGCGTGGTCGTGCTCGGCGCGCAGGATGCGCACGCACGCCGAGTGGAACGTCGACACCCACATCAGCCGGGCGCGGCCGCCGACGAGGTTGGCGACGCGCTCCTTCATCTCACCGGCGGCCTTGTTGGTGAACGTGATCGCGATGATCTCGCCCGGGTGCACGCCGCGGGCCGCGAGCAGATAGGCGATCCGGCTGGTCAGCACCTTGGTCTTGCCCGAGCCGGCGCCGGCCACGATGAGCAGCGGCGCGCCCTCGTGGGTGACGGCGTCACGCTGCGGACCGTTGAGCCCGTCGAGCAGCGTCTCCGGGTCGCGGCGGCGGGACGGCTGAGCCGGGGCGGGAGCGGTCACGCCGGCCGGCTCGGACTGGGGAAGATCGAAGAGAGCATGCATCGCACCGGCGAGTCTATGCCGACCCACCGACACTTCCGCGAGCCTTGCCCGCGCGGGAGTGACAGAAAAGCGGCGGAGGCCTTCACGTCGCAGAGAATCCCGTGCCATACTCGACGACGTGATCGAGCAGGTGCGCCCCTACTTTTTTTACGGCTCCGGGAGTCCGGCAGCCGTGGGTCGCGCCTGATCGCTGAACCTACCGACGCCCCGGGCTCCCGAGCCCGGGGCGTTCGCGTTCCCGGGGCGGGGCACCAGAGCCAGAGCTGACAAGGACGAGAGAATGGCCGCCATCACCATGGAACAGCAGCCCGCCGCCGACGAGCACATCGCCGGTCTGCGCAACCGGATCGACGAGATCGACGCGGCGCTGGTAGCGCTCTGGAAGGAGCGCGCCGCGATCTCCCGCGAGGTCGGCGCGACCCGCGTCGCCGCCGGCGGCACCCGCCTAGTGCTGTCCCGCGAGCGGGAGATCCTCGAGCGTTTCTCCGCCGAGCTCGGCGCCGACGGCACGCAGCTGGCCCTGCTCATCCTCCGCGCCGGCCGCGGCCCCCTGTAGGGTCCCGCCGGGCACGCCCCCGCGAGGAGCCCACGCGCCAGGCAGCGCCGCGCCGAGGAAGTCGCGCGCGCCGGGGTGCGGGCAGGGAGGTGGCGGCGCCCGTACACCCGCGGAGGCTGTACACAGGAAGCATGAGCTTCCCGAGATCAGCCACCCCGCTGCCGGACGTCCAGCGGGTCCTCTGCGTGTTCGCCCACCCCGACGACGTCGACTTCGGCAGCGCCGGCACCGTCGCCGGCTGGGTCGACGCCGGGATCGAGGTCGGCTACCTGCTGGTGACGCGCGGCGACGCCGGCGGCTTCGACGACACCCCGCGGATGCTGATGCCCGCGCTGCGGGAGGCGGAGCAGCGCGCGGCGGCGTCGGTCGTCGGGGTCAACCACGTCGAGTTCCTGGACGGGTACCGCGACGGGGTGCTCACCGCGTCCATCGAGCTGCGCCGCGACATCACCGCGGCGATCCGCAGGTTCCGCCCCGACCGGGTGCTGACCAACTCGCCGCTGCGCCGCTGGGACCGCATCGCCGGGCCGAGCCACCCGGACCACCTGGCCACCGGCGAGGCCACGACGTGCGCGGTGTACCCGGACGCCCGCAACCCGTTCACGTTCACCGAGCTGGGCCTGCCCGAGTGGACCGTCCGCGAGATCTGGTACTCCGGCGGCCCCGACCCCGACCACCTGGTCGACATCACCGCGACGTACGAACGCAAGCTCAAGGCGCTGCGGGCGCACGTGTCGCAGACGTCCCACCTGGAGGACCTCGACGGCCTGATGCGCCAGCGCCTGGCGGCCACGGCGAGCGCGGGCGGCCTGCCCGACGGCAGTCTGGCGGAGGCGTTCTCCGTGTTCCACACGGTCTGAGGCGGCACCGCGCAAAGAGGCGGCCGCCCCGGAACCCGGAGCGGCCGCCCTCAGCACGAACAGCGTTACGCGGTGAAGCGGACCCGCCGGCGACGGACCATCAGCAGCAGCGCCACGCCGCCCGCGACGAGCAGCACACCCGCGGTGATCGCGCCGGTGAGCTTTACGCCGGTGACCGGCAGGTGCGGCACGGGCGGGGTCACGGTGACCGTGGCCTGCGCCTCGAGCTGGGTGCCGGCGACGCCCGCGAGGATCAGCTTCTGGGTGTCGTTCGGCTTCTTGGCGGTGATGAACATCCGGCCGATCGGCACGGAGCCGCTGCCCTTGGCCTGGATCGTGACGGTGCCCGCCGCGTCGGCGACGACGTAGAACTTGCCGCCGTTGGGCAGGGACGTGACGTCCTTGCCGTCCGCGTCGACGAGCTTGCCGCCGACGGCGGTCAGCGCGGCGTTGCCACCGCCGGAGACGACGGTGAACGGCCCGATCTTCTTGCCGGCCTCGCCGGTCAGGGTGTTCGGGTTGATCTCCAGCTTCGGCTGCGGGTCGGCGGCCGGGCTCTTCGACGCCTTCACGAGGTACTCGCTCACGGCGACGATCACCTTGTACTGCTCCAGCGTGTTGCCGGTGTTGAAGCCGTCGTTGGTGTCGCGCAGTGCGAACAGGTTGCCGTCAGTGATCGTCCAGATGGCGCTCTGGGTGCCGGCGTAGACCAGCTTCTTGAGCAGCTCGGCGTCGATCCCCGCCGGCTTGGTGCCCTTGGCCGCCTGCAGCAGCGCGTCGGCGCTCACGGTCGGGTACGCGTGGGTCAGCACCCACTGCACCTGGCCGAGCTCGGCCTCGGTGGGCGAGGAGTTCTTGTTGCTCGACCACGCCGCCTCGACATAGGCGGGGTCGGTGATGTCGCGCGCGAAGTCGATGCAGTACGCGAGGACGGGCTCGGACGCGCCGGCGACCTTGAGTCCGAGACGCGGGGCGCCGGTCTCGTTGCCGTTCGGGTTGTCCTTGGTGTCCTTCGAGTTGATGACCTTGATCGCGCTCTTGGGGTCATCGAGGTAGACCTGAGTGCCGGTGACGGTGTCGGCATGGGCGGCGCCGGCTCCACTGAGCGCGACGGCACCCCCGACGAACACCGCTGCGGCCAGACCGGCCAGACGGGAGAGGCGTGACACGGTGACTGGACCACCTTTGAAGAGAATCAGGGGGACGCTCGTTTCTAGCGGTCCGAGACCCCTCCTGTCACCTCGGGCGTCACTCCAGTCACACCAGTCACACCAGTTTGTCCGGATAAACCGGGGAAAAAATCAAACCAGACGGCGATCCGCCGCCCAGCGCGACAACTCATATCGATTGGACATCTGCAGTTTGCGCAGCACGTTGGACACGTGCGTCTCGACCGTCTTGATGGAGATGTAGAGCTCCTTGGCGATCTCCTTGTACGCGTACCCCCGCGCCAGCAGCCGCAGCACCTCCCGCTCCCGGTTGGTCAGCTGGTCCAGCTCCGGGTCGGCGACCGGCGCGTCGGGGCGGGCGGCGAACGCGTCGAGCACGAACCCGGCGAGCCGGGGGCTGAACACGGCGTCGCCGTCGGCGACCCGGCGGATCGCGTCGGCGAGCTCGTCCGGCGAGATGGTCTTGGTGACGTACCCGCGGGCGCCGGCCCTGATCAGCCCGATGACGTCCTCGGCGGCGTCGGAGACCGACAGCGCCAGGAACCGCACCTGCGGCCGGGTGCGGCGCATCGCGTCGAGCACGGCCCGGCCGCCGCCGTCGGGCATGTGCACGTCCAGCAGGACCACGTCGGGCTCCAGCGCGGTGATCTTCTGGACCGCCTCGGCGACCCCGCTGGCCTCGCCGATCACGTCGACGTGCACACCGAGCTCGGCGCGGACCCCCGCCCGGAACATGGCGTGGTCGTCGACCAGGAACACCCGCAGGCGCTGCGTCTCGTCAGTCATCATTTCTCCGTATCGATGGGCAGGCTCAACCGCACCTCGGTGCCGTCGCCCGGTGTGCTGCGGATCTCCGCCTTGCCCCCGTGCCGCTGCATGCGGGCCAGGATCGAGCCGCGGACCCCGTGCCGGTCGGACTCCACGGCGGTGAGCTCGAAGCCGACCCCGCGGTCGCGCACGAACACGCTCACGCAGTCCGGCTCGACCTCCGCGTAGAGCGACACGGTCTCGACCTTGGCGTGCTTGGCCGCGTTGACCAGGGCCTCCCGGGCGGCGGCGACGATCGCCGCGACCCGCTCGTCGACGTCAACGTCGCCGACGACGACCGTCTCGACCGCGATCGCGAACGTGTCCTCGACCTCGGCCGACGCCTCCTCCAGCGCCGCGCTGAACTTCTCCGTCGGCGACGCGGTCGGCTTGTACAGCCAGTTGCGCAGGGTCCGCTCCTGGCCGCGGGCGAGGCGCTGGACCTCCTTGACGTCGCCGGCGTTGCGCTGGATCAGGGCGAGGGTGTGCAGCACCTGGTCGTGGACCATGGCGGCCAGCTCGGCCCGCTCCTGCTCGCGCACCCGTGCCTCGCGCTCGGTGCTGAGCTGCGTGAACATCCGGTACAGCAGCGGGGCGAGGGCGAGCCCGACGCCGGCGAGCGCGACGGCGGCGAAGCCCAGGCCGTAGCCGATCGAGGCGAGGGTGGCGCCGCTGATCGGCACGCCGGCGACGAACGCGCCGATGATGCCGATCACGACGAGCAGCCCGCCGCCGATGAACCGCACCAGGTAGGACTTGCGGTTGTTGTCCATGACGGCGCCGAGCCACGGCATCCCCGGCACGGTCGCCGACCAGCGCTCGCGGCGCTTCGGGTCCGCCTGGTGCCAGATGATGCCGGCGCCGAGCGCGATGACCGCGGCCAGCCAGCCGATCACCGCCTGCAGCCCGCCGGTCGGCTTCACCATCAGCACCAGCAGCACCATCCCGACGCCGAGCGCCAGGAACGAGAACAGCTGGTTGACGTTGCGGCGGCTGGAGCGCACGTGCGGCGGCATCGGCAGCACCGCCCAGAACGCGGCGTAGAGCAGCGCGCCGAGCCCGTTGAACGCGGCGAGCGCCACGAACGCCACCCGCACCAGCACCACGGAGGCGCCGAGGTGCGCGGCGATGCCGGCGGCGACCCCCGCCACGACCCGGTCCGCGGGCTCGCGGTAGAGGCGGCGGACGGGGACTGGGCTGCTCATCGGGCTCGTTTCGGCTCGTGGTGGGCGGGGTGGCCGTGCGGCGTCCAGCAAATCGTCACACGCGGACCGACGCCGGGACCACTCCGAGCGACCCTGGAACCGGCAAATCAGGGTGGTGTCAGGGTCGATGCCTGAGGCGGCCAGGGCTCCGCGTCGGCGACGATCAGTGGCATGACGAACCCGCCTGCCGCCGACGAGCCGGCGGCGCCCCGCTACGAGGCCGACTACCTGCCCGACGGCGAGCCCGCCGCGGGCACCGCACGGCCCGACCCGGTGAGCGCGCCCCCCGCCGCTCCCGTCAGCGCCGCCCCGGTCAGCGCGGAGCCCGCCAGCGCCGCGCCCGCCGACCCGGCCCCGGTCAGCGGCGCCCCGGTGAGCGCCGCCCACGTCAGCGCGGCCCCCGTCAGCGCGGCCCCCGTCAGCGCCGCTCCCGTCAGCGCCGCTCCCGTCAGCGCCTCTCCCGTCAGCGCCGCTCCCGTCAGCGCGGATCAGGCGGACGAGACGCCCGCCGGCGAGGCCCCCACCTACCCGCTGGTCGCCGCCGCGGAGCGGCCCGAGGTCGACCTGACCAAGGTCGAGCGGGGCGAGCCCGTCTCCACGCCACCGGCCGACGAGGGCTTCACGTCCCCCGCGGGCGCCGTGCCCCCGCCGGGGTCCGTCCCGCCCGGCCCCACGCCGCCGGGCGCCACGCCACCCGGTGGCACGCCGCCCGGCGGGTTCCCACCCGGCCCCCCCGGCACGCCGCCGGGCGACGGGCCGTTCGGGCCCCCTCCGGGCGGCAACAACCCGTTCGGCACGCCGTTCGGCAGCGGCTTCAACCGCGGCAACCTGGTGCGGCCGCTACAGGGCCGGTACGTCGCCGGCGTCTGCGCCGCGATCGGGCGGGCCACGAACACCGACCCGACGCTGTGGCGGGTCATCTTCGCCGTGCTCACGCTCGCCGGCGGGGTCAGCATCGTCGCGTACCTGCTGGGCTGGCTCCTGCTGCCGGCGGAGGGCGACACCGGCTCCCCGCTCGAGGCGCTGCTCGGCCGGGGCAGGTCGACGACGTCGGCGCCCCTGGCGATCGTGATCGGCGTCGGCGCGGTGGTGGCGTTCCTGCTGGTGATGTCGCGCAACGTCGGCGCCGCCGCGGTCGGCCTCGCCGTGGTCATCGGCGTGGTCGCGCTGCTCGTGCGCGGCCAGGGCAACCTGCCGCCGGCCCCGCTGGGCGAGCCGCAGGGCGGCACACCGCCGGGGACGCCGCCCGGGCCGTTCGTGCCGCCGCCGGCCCCCGCGCCCACGGCACCGTTCCCGCCGTCCGTCCCGCCGTTCCAGGCGCAGCCCGCGGCTGCCGGGGCTCCGGCGGTACACCCGGCGTGGCTGCAGCAGCAGACGACCGCGACCCGGCCCGTGGTGCCCCCGGCACCCGCGCCGACCGTCGTGCCGCCGGCACCGCCGCTGCCGCCCCTGCCGCCCCTCGCGCCGGTCGGCTACCGGCCGCCGTTCGCGCCGCACGGGCCCTTCGGCGGGCGCAGCCCCTACGCGGCGTCGCTGGGGTTCCCGCCGCCGGGCGCGCCGGGGGCGCCGTACCCGGGACTCGCACCGACACCGCCGAGGCCCCCGAAGCCGCCCAAGGTGCGCTCGCGACTCGGCCGGGTGATCTTCTCGCTGATCTGCCTGTCGCTGGGCGTGCTCGCCGCGCTCGAGGTGACCAGCCAGGACTTCCTGGTCAGCACCTACTTCGCGGTGCCCCTGGCGATCGTCGCGCTCGGCCTGATCGTCGGCGCGTGGTTCGGCCGGGCCAGGCTGATGATCCTGCTCGGCGTCGTGCTGAGCATCGCCCTGGCGATCGCGACCGCCTCGCGGGCCGACAACGGCGACCGGCAGCGGCACATCGAGAACATCAGCATCAGCCCGTCCACCGCGGCCGAGCTGGACCACGAGTACCGCACCGACATCGGCGACATCAACGCCGACCTGTCGCGGGTCGACTTCACCGGCGAGGACGTCGACGTCAGCTTCCGCGTCGACCTGGCCGGCAACATCCGCATCATCCTGCCGCCGAACGTGGACGCCACCGTCGACGTCCGGGTCGAGGGCGGCGACTGCCGCG
This sequence comes from Dactylosporangium aurantiacum, assembly GCF_000716715.1. Taxonomy (GTDB): domain Bacteria; phylum Actinomycetota; class Actinomycetes; order Mycobacteriales; family Micromonosporaceae; genus Dactylosporangium; species Dactylosporangium aurantiacum. The sequence goes on from NZ_JNYJ01000004.1 coordinate 161,279, forward strand.
TCTTCGGCCGCCCGTGCGGCGGGTTCAACCAGACCAACGAGTTCACCGACAACGGGGCCGACGGCGTCGGCGGTGGCGAGCTCCGCCTTGACCTCGACGTTCGCTGGGGCAACCTGGAGGTGACCCGATGAAGCCGCACCGCACCGACGGCCTCTCCCTCACATTCGGCCTGATCTTTCTCGGCATCGTGGTGGTGTGGCTGTTCAACCAGGCGGTCAACGTCCATCTCAACGCCGGCTGGATCGTCGCCATCGGCCTGATCGTCTTCGGGCTGCTGGGGCTGCTGGGGGCGCTGCGCTCGGACAAATCCGACAAGCCGTCCAGTTCGGTGCCGGCGTCGTCGGTACCGTCGTCGCACGACCCGGACGACGTCGACTAGACACGGAATATGCTGGGCCGGCGGGGGCGTGCTCCCCCGCCGGCCCTTGCCTTGTCGTCTCGTCTCGTCTCGTTGCTTGAGGAGCTCCCCAGACATGACCCAGTTCCCCGTTGGCGGCGCGTCCGGCGTCTCCCGCCGCCCGATCCAGATCGGTGACCGCGCCGCCCGGGTCCTCGCCACCGAGCTCGCCCGTCACGGCGGGCCCAAGACCGGCCTCCTGGTCGGCGCGCCGGCCGGCTCCGCCACGCTCGCGGCCGCGATCGACGCGCTGCTGCCCGAGGACCGGCTGACCGTCGTCGCGACCGCCGCAAGCGGTGCCACCGGTGCCGGCGGCGGTCGGTTCGGGGCGGCCGCGGCGCTGCGGGAGCACGTCGAGCGGCAGGGCCGCTGGGTGACCGACCGGACCCGCGTCGTCGAGTCGCTCGCCGACGCCGAGCCGGCCGACGTGGTCATCCTCGCCGAGCCGCTGGCCGGCAGCGCCGACGACGCCCGGGCGGTCCTCGCCGACCTCACCAAGCTGGTCAACGCCGGCGGCGTCCTCACCGTCGTGGTCCCGGCGACCCGCCTGCCCAACGGCGCCGCCGACGAGGTCGAGCGCCAGGCCGCCCTGTACGGCGTCGGCAGCGACCTCGTCCTGCGCAACGTGCCCCCGGTCCGCGTGCACCGGCTGCGGCACACCCCGGCCCACCACGCCGCGGCGAGCAACCTGCTGCCGGCCCTGCGCCCGTCGAGCGTCCCCCTCACCCGGGGCATGCACATCGACTCCAACGGCGTCGCCGCCGCCGGCATCGCCCTCGGCCTGGCCGCCCTGGCCAAGGCCGCCCGCCCGAAGTCGAAGCTGTGGCTGGTCCCGGCGCTCGCCGCCGCCCCGGTCGCCGCGTTCTTCCGCGACCCGCAGCGCGACGTCCCCGAGGACAGCAGCGCCGTCGTCGCCGCCAGCGACGGCAAGGTCCTCGGCGTCGAGCGCCTGCACGACAAGCGCTTCGGCGACATGGAGTTCCTCCGCATCGCCGTCTTCCTGTCCGTCCTGGACGTGCACGTCAACCGCGCCCCCGTCGCCGGCAAGGTCGTCGACTACTTCGTCGAGGACGGCGGCTACGCCGCCGCGATGAAGCCCGAGGCGGAGCACAACGTCGCGGCGTACACCCTGCTGGAGACCGCCCACGGCCCGGTCGCCGTCGTCCAGCGCACCGGCCTGATCGCCCGGCGCATCGTGCAGCGCGCCCCGGTCGGCTCCCTGCTGGCCAAGGGCGAGCGGTTCGGCCTGATCCGGTTCGGCTCCCGCACCGACGTGTACCTCCCGGCCGACAAGGCCACCCCGGCGGTCGCCCCCGGCGACCGTGTCGTGGGCGGCGCGACGGTCATCGCCACCTGGCTCTGACGCGGTGCACCTCCGGCAGGACCGGGCGCCGGCCGTTCGCGGCCGTGCCCCGGTCCTGCCGGCGCTTTTCCGGCCCGGGGCCGTCGCCCGCGTGAACGCTCCCCCGGTGCGGGGACGCGCCGGACACGGCAGCGCCCCGCGGCCGGGCGGACCGGTGCGGGGCGCTGGTGGAGCGGAGGCGCAGGTCAGGCGGTGACGTGGCGGCGCTGGCGGAGCCAGAGGATCGGGCCGCTCACCAGGTACGCGAGCACCACCGCGACGAACGTCAGGCGGAAGTCGACCAGGGCGCCCACCACCGGCAGGGCGAAGAGCCACGGCGGGAGCTTGGCGAGGCGGGCGAGCTTCGCGTAGGGGAAGCTGGACACCATCGCCAGGCCCAGGACGGCCACGCCGGCGACGCGCAGGGCCGGGGGCATCTCCGGGGCGATGAGGGTGGCCAGGGCCAGCACCGCCGCGCACATCGTGGTCGGCACGCCGCAGAAGAAGCGGCCGTCCTTCGGGGAGACGTTGAAGCGGGCCAGGCGGATCGCGGCGCAGGCGGCGACCAGGGCGCAGGCCGGCATCAGGACGGCGGCCGGGGCGGAGCCGTTGAGCCACGCGTAGACGACGACCGGGGCGGCCAGGCCGAAGGAGCACATGTCGGCCAGGGAGTCCATCTGCGCGCCGAACGGGCTGGCGACGCCGAGGCGGCGGGCCAGGAAACCGTCGAGGCCGTCGAAGACGACGCAGGCGATGAGCAGCGTGGCCGCGATCCGCACGTCGCCGTGGTTGACGGCGACGAAGATCGCGGACAGGCCGAGCAGCAGGCTGCTGATCGTGCAGGCGTTGACGAGGGCGAAGCGGATGCGCCGGGCGAGGGTACGCTCGCCGGGCAGCAGCGGGATGCTGAAGCCGGGGGCGTCGTCGGGGGCGGTGGTGACCGGCGGCACGGCCGGGCTGACCGGCGCGACGGCCACGACGTCTCGTGACAGTCCGTCACGGCGGCGCATACGGAGCCGGGGCAGCCGGACGCGGCCCTGGCGGGTGTCGGTCTCGTCCGGCGCGGGCATGAGCAGCGAGGTGGCGCCGGCGACGTTGCCGTCACCGCGACGGCCGACCCGCCCGGCGAAGAGCACCTGACGGGCGAGCGAACCGCTGCGTCGCAGCCGCCCTGCCCACTGCCTGCCACCACCGGGGCGCGGGCTGTCCGTGGTGCGTCGTCGCTGCCAAGGTGCTCTCGGCACTGATCCTCCATGCAGGAACGGGGTTCCTACGGTCGCATTCCAGGGCGTTTTGCCCCGACTAGTCCGTCTTCGCGAGAGTGCCTCGCGATCTACACCATCGCATATCGTGTCGCGCTTGGCGATGGCTCAGATAGGAACCAGCCTAGAAACATGCTCTTCCAGGGGTGACACCGGACTACTCAGCGTAGTCCTAAATTTACCTACAATTTATCTTAACGATGACGATCACTTCCCCGCCGCGGGAGTGAGGCGGCCCACTGGACGACCTCGGTGACCTGGAGGCCGGACAGCTCCGCCCGGGTGAACCAGGCCGCCGCCGCGGTCGAGCCGCCGGCCGCCTCGGTCACTGTGGGTGTACCCGGCTCGGGGACCAGGACGCGGTAGAGGGCGCGCACCGCGTGCCAGTTCATCGGGTAGCCCTCGGGGCCGACGACGCCGGGGTTGCGCCGGTGGGTGACGCCGAGCAGCTCGGTGACCTCGCCGCGCTGGCCGGTCTCCTCGAACAGCTCCCGCAGCAGCGCGTCGGCGGGCTGCTCGCCGGGGTCGGTGCCGCCGCCCGGCAGGTGCCACTTGCCGGCGCCGGGATAGCCGGTGGCGATCCGGGTGAGCAGGACCCGCTCGTCGGGGTCGGTGACGAAGCCGTACGCGGCGAACCGCTGCCCGGTCGGCAGACCGTTGGGGTCCGCGCGCTCGGTGAAGTCGCCGACCGCCGCGCCGGGCGCCGGGGCGACCTCGAAGATCACCCGGTCCTCGTGCAGGTCGGGCGTGACGACGGCGTGCACGTCCAGCACCGACAGCACGACGACGGACAGGTCCGCCTGCTCGACGAAGTGCCGGACCAGCGCGGTCGTGGGGCTCTCGCCGTGGCGGACCGGCCCCCCGATGTCGTCGGTGCCGCCGGGGCGGCGGCCGTAGACGGAGATCATCCGGGATGCGGTCATGATCTCAGCGTAGGCCTACCCCGCGCAGCGCCTCCTCGGTGACCTCCGTCAATGCCAGTTCGTCGAGCTCGTCGGGGTCGAACCAGCGGGCCTCCGCGGTCGAGCCGCCGACGTCGTGGATCACGGGGCGGCTGGAGCGGGCCACGTGGACCCGGTAGAACGCGCGGACGCCGTGCCAGTCGATCGGGTACCCCTCCGGGCCGAGCTGGGCCGCGTCGCGGTGCGAGGCGACGCCGAGCAGCTCGACGATGCGGCCGTCCTGCCCGGTCTCCTCGGCCAGCTCGCGGATCAGGGCGACCCCGGGCTGCTCGCCGAAGTCGGTGCCCCCGCCCGGCAGGTGCCAGGAGCCGCCGCCGGGGTACCCCTCGGAGATGCGGGTCAGCAGGACCCGGTTGCGCCGGTCGGTGCAGACCGCGTACGCCGCGAAGCGCTGGGCGCGGTGCAGCCCGTCCGGGCCGGGCACGGCGTAGAAGGACGGCACCTCGGGCACGCCGTCGGGGCGCAGGTCGACGGCGGCCTCGCGCAGGCCGAGCGCGTCGGCGGTGAACCGGCGCAGCGGCAGCTGCTCCGCCTCCTCGCGGGTGACCCAGCGGGCCAGGTCCGTCGGCTGGCCGACCCGGTCGCGCAGCGCGCCGCCGCGCACCGACACCTCGTAGATGAGCCGGTCGGTGTGGATCGTCAGGCCGCGGTCCGGCAGCGCCCGCATGTCGGCCAGGACGTCGCGCAGGCGGAGCACGGCCACGGACAGGCCGGTCTCCGCGGCGGTCTCCCGCACGACGGTGTCCACCGGGTTCTCACCGTGGTCCACGGCGCCGCCGGGCAGCGACCAGACCCCAGGCGTGCCGGACTTCGCCGAGGCCCGGACCAGGAGGAACTCGTCGGAGTCGGCGATGACGCAGTAGGCCGCGATGCGCCGCAGCGGCTGTAACGCAGGAGTCACGTCGATAAATTGTCCGGCAATTCCGGCCGGTGGCAAGGGCGACGCCCCCGTGAAGGGTGATTCATTCCCATTCAATGGTGCCCGGCGGCTTGGACGTAACGTCCACGACCACGCGGTTGACCTCCCGGACCTCGTTCGTTATCCGGGTGGAAATCTTGGCGATCAGCTCGTGCGGCAGCCGGGACCAGTCGGCGGTCATCGCGTCGTCGCTGGAGACGGGGCGCAGCACGATCGGGTGACCGTAGGTGCGGCCGTCGCCCTGGACGCCGACGCTGCGCACGTCGGCGAGCAGCACGACCGGGAACTGCCAGACCGAGCGGTCCAGGCCGGCGGCGGTCAGCTCCTCGCGGGCGATCAGGTCGGCGGCGCGCAGGATGGCGAGGCGCTCCTCGTCGACCGCGCCGATGATCCGGATCGACAGGCCCGGGCCGGGGAACGGGTGCCGCATGACGATCTCCTCGGGCAGGCCGAGGGCGGCGCCGATCGCCCGCACCTCGTCCTTGAAGAGCGTGCGCAGCGGCTCGACCAGCGAGAACTGCAGGTCCTCGGGGAGCCCGCCGACGTTGTGGTGGGACTTGATGTTGGCGGTGCCGGTGCCGCCGCCGGACTCGACCACGTCGGGGTAGAGCGTGCCCTGCACGAGGAACTCGACGTGCTCCTCGGCCTCCAGCTCGCGGGCGGCCTGCTCGAAGACGCGGATGAACTCCCGGCCGACGATCTTGCGCTTCTGCTCCGGGTCGGTGACGCCGGCGAGGGCGCCGAGGAAGCGCTCGGAGGCGTCGACGACCTTCAGCGTGATGCCGGTCGCGGCGACGTAGTCCTTCTCGACCTGCTCGGCCTCGCCGGCGCGCAGCAGGCCATGGTCGACGAAGACGCAGGTCAGCTGGTCGCCGACGGCCTTGTGCACGAGCGCCGCGGCGACGGCGGAGTCGACGCCGCCGGACAGCGCGCACAGCACGCGCTTGGTGCCCACACGGGCCCGGATCGCCTCGACCTGCTCCTCGATGATGTTGTTGGACGTCCAGGTGGGCTCGATGCCGGCGATGTCGTAGAGGAACCGGCGCAGCACCTCCTGGCCGTGCGGGGTGTGCGCGACCTCGGGGTGGAACTGGACCCCGGCGAGGCGGCGGGAGACGTCCTCGAACGCGGCGACCGGCGCGGCCGGCGAGCCGGCGGTGACCGTGAAGCCCTCCGGGGCGGCGGTGACGCAGTCGCCGTGACTCATCCACACCGACTGCGCGTCGGGCAGGCCGCGCAGCAGCACGCCACCGTCCGCGGCGATGCTCAGCGGGGTGCCGCCGAACTCGCGCAGCCCCGTGTGGCTCGCCTCGCCGCGCAGCGCGACCGCCATCGCCTGGAAGCCGTAGCAGATGCCGAAGACCGGCACGCCGGCGCCGAACAGCTCCGCGTCGACCTGGGGGGCGCCCTCCTCGTACACGGACGAGGGACCGCCGGACAGGATGATCGCGGCGGGGCGCTTCGCGAGCATCTGCGCCACCGGCATCGAGTGCGGGACGATCTCGGAGTAGACGTGCGCCTCGCGCACCCGGCGGGCGATGAGCTGCGCGTACTGGGCACCGAAGTCGACGACGAGAACCGGCGGCGGCGTGGTCATGCCCCGAGCCTAGTCGGCGCCCCGACGTGACCTGCGCCTCAGGGCGCCTCCTCGCGCGTTCGCGGCGGGGGTACGGGGGTGAGCCGCAGCGCGGCGGGTGCGCCGGCCGGCACCGCGGGGTTGACCGGTGGCACCGGGGCCACCGGCTGGTAGGCGGCGCCGAGCGGCGGGCGCGGGTCGGGCTCGCCGAGGTTGGGCCACATGGACATGGCCCGCTCCGCCTGGGCGGTGATGGTCAGCGACGGGTTGACGCCCAGGTTGGCGCTCACCGCCGCGCCGTCCACGACGTGCAGGCCGGGGTGGCCGTAGACGCGGTGGTACGGGTCCACGACCCCGCGCTCCGGCGAGTCGGCGATCGGCGCGCCGCCCAGGATGTGGGCGGTGATCGGGATGTTGAAGACCTCCGACCAGCTGCCGCCGGGCATCCCGCCGATCTCCTCGGCGAGCAGGCGGACGGCCTGGTTGCCGGCCGGGATCCAGGTCGGGTTCGGCTCGCCGTGCCCCTGCGACGTGGTGAGCTTGCGCCGGCCGGTCCAGCCGCGGCGCAGCCGGACGTTGAGGGAGTTGTCCAGCGACTGCATGACCAGCGCGATCACCGTCTTGTGCGACCAGCGCCGCACCGACAGCACCCGGGTGTGCTTGATCGGGTGCCGGAAGAACGCGCCGAACCAGCGCAGCGGCCGCCACGGGCCGCCGTCGGTGAGCACCGTCTGCAGCAGGCCCATGGCGTTGGAGCCGGGGCCGTAGCGGACCGGCTCGATGTGGGTGTGCGCGTCGGGGTGGAACGAGCTGGTGATCGCCACGCCGTCGGTGAAGTCGACGTCCTTGCGTAGCGAGCGGGCGCCGACGACCGACTCGGAGTTGGTGCGGGTGAGCGTGCCGACCTTCGCCGACAGGCCGGGCAGGTGCCCGTCGGCGCGCATGCGCAGCAGCAGGTTCTGGGTGCCGAGCGCACCGGCGGCGAACACGACCTGGGCGGCGTGGAACGTGCGGCGGTCCCGCCGGCGGCCCGTGCCGCGGGTGTCGACGCGGTAGCCGCCGTCCTCCGGTCGTACCGACACCACCGTGGTCAGCTGGTGCACCTCGGCGCCGAGCCGCTCGGCCAGGTGCAGGTAGTTCTTGACCAGGGTGTTCTTCGCGCCGACCCGGCAGCCGGTCATGCACGCGCCGCAGTGCTCGCAGCCGTGCCGCAGCGGTCCGGCGCCGCCGAAGTACGGGTCGACGCCGGGCCGGCCGAAGTAGACGCCGACGGGGGTCTGGTGGAACGTGTCGCCGACGCCCATCTTCTCCGCGACGGCCTTGACCGCCACGTCGGCGCGGGTCATGCGGTGGTAGACGCTGACGCCGAGCATGCGTTCGGCCTGGTCGTAGAAGGGGGCCAGCTCGGCGCGCCAGTCGGTGATGCCGCGCCACTGCGGGTCGTCGTAGAACTGCTCGAGCGGCCGGTAGAGGGTGTTGGCGTAGATCAGCGACCCGCCGCCGACGCCGGAGCCGGACAGCACCAGCACGTTGCGCAGCAGGGTCAGCCGCTGGATGCCGAAGCAGCGCAGGGCGGGGGCCCACAGGAAGCGCCTGGCGTCCCACGACGTCTTGGGGAACTCGTCGTCGGCGAAGCGCCGGCCGGCCTCCAGGACCGCGACCGAGTAGCCCTTCTCGGCCAGGCGGAGCGCGGTCACGCTGCCGCCGAAGCCCGAACCGATGACCACCACGTCATATCGCACGCCTCATGGTGACTCACCGGTAAGTTACTGGGAAGTACCCAGTTCGTATCGGCGGGCGTCAGTCCGCGCGGAGCGCCTCCCCGGACACCGGTCGCGGGTACGGCACACTGAGGCGCATGGCGAGACTTCCCGGCGGCCTGCCCGCCTGGCGTGGTCGCCGGCTGCTGCGCGGTGCCGGCCCGGCCCGCGCCGGCGGCCCGGGTCCCGCCACCGTGAGCGCCGCCCGGCACGCGGCCCTGCACTCCCTGGTCATCGAGGCGGCCAAGTACGCCGACGCGCCACCGCCCGCGGCGGTCGCACTCACCGGCGCCGGCACCGTCCAGTACACCGGCGGCGTGCTGCGCGTCGGCCTGCCGCTGGTGTGGGGGCTGCCCGCCGACCACCTGCGCATCGTGCTGGCGCACGAGCTGGCGCTGCCGGACACCCGCCACGTGGACCTGGTCCGTGGCCTGCTCGCCGCCCGGACGGCGGCCGACGCCGGGCCGCCGGGGACCGCGCGGGAGGCGGCCGGCGCGAAACTGCTGGCGGCGACCGAGCCGCTGCACGTGACGGTCGAGCAGGTCCGTGACGCCGCCGCGATCGCCGCGGGCGGCGGCGGGCTGTCCGGCGTGGAGGACGCCGCCGCGGCGCTGCTGCGGGCGGCCACGATCGACACGGCGTTCGCCGCGTTCGCCGAGGCCGAGGGCCGCCACCTGATCACCGCCACGGGGGACGGCGACGGCGCCGGGCCCGGCGGCGGCACCGTCCCGGTGCGGATCGCGGACCTGCACGCGGGCTGGCGGCTGCGGCTGGCCCGCTGGGGCGCGCCCGCGGTGCACGGCGACGCGCTGCTCGACGAGGTGCCGCGGCGGCACCCCGGGCTCGCCGCCGAGCTGCGGGCCCTGGGCGGGGTGCCGAAGCCCGGCCTGGCCGCCGACGCGGTGTCCCTCGACGACCTGACCGCCGAGGAGGAGCAGGCCCTCGCGGCCGAGGTCATCGCCGGCGACGGCGCCTGGACCCGCTTCGGCGAGCTGCCCACCGAGGTGTACGCCCATGAGGTCGAGCGGCAGGCCCGCGAGTACGTCGAGGCGGTGCGCACGGTCCTCGGCCGCGACCCCGACGACCGCGACGAGCTCGCCGGCACGCTGCTGCGCCGCCCGGTCGACGTCGAGCGGGCCCGCCGCGGCGAGCCGGCCGGCGGCGGCGAGGATCAGCCCCCGCCGCCGTGGATGGGTGTCGTGCTGCTGTCGGTGCTGGTCGAGTACACCCTGCTGCGCAAGGACTGGCGGCGCGAGCACCCGCTGGTCGCCCGCCGCCTGGTCGCGCCCGACGGCGAGGTGCTCGACCTCAACGGCCTCTACCAGCGCCCCGACGAGCTGCGCCGGCTGCTCGCCGGCGGCCCTACAGACTGAGCGTCGGCGTCGCGGCCAGCTCGACCGGGTGGATCACCTGGTACCCGTTGGGCACGTGCTGCTCCACGACGCCCGCGGCGAGCTGGTTGTAGCCGCCGCCGTCGAACCGGATCCCGTTCCACGGCATGACGATCTGGGTCGCCGGCAGCGACAGCTGCTGCACCGCGTTGCGGATCACCGGCGCGGTCAGCTCGGTGACCGAGTTCATCGCCAGGGCCAGCAGCATCGTCGCGGTGAACGCGGCCGCCGCCACGTCGGTCATCTTGGTCTTGAACGCCTGCTCGAACATGCCGCCGACGATCCTGGCGACCGGGTTGCGCCCGGCGAACTCGCCGGACCAGCCGCTGGCCCGCAGGACCTGGTTGTTGCCCTTGATCGCGTCGAGCGCGCCGACGCCGGGGCCGAGCGCGACGACCGGCGCCTTGCCCTTGAGCCGGCCGGCGAGCTCCGCGGCCGCGGCGGCCTCCTGCGGGTTGGTCACGACCGCGAGGACGGCGTCGCCCTTCTCGACGAAGCCGCTGTCGCCGGCGCCGTCGGCGGCCAGGGTGATCTGCTCCTTGGCGCCGCCGGTCTCGTACCCGGCGGCGCGGCCGAGGTCCTCGATCGAGGCCCGCACGCTGCCGATCTCGTCGCCGGTCGCGCCGCTGGCCTTGCCCGACGCGGTGATGATCCGGCGGATCTGGTTCTCCGTGCCGCGCTGCCGGTAGAGCAGCGCGAGCGCGGTGGAGACCATCTGCCGGTCGCTCGGCTGGATCCGGAAGTGCGCCGACCGGTTGAGCTCGACGAACGTGTCGGCGGTGCTCAGCGCGTCGACCAGGGCCACGCCGATGGTGTCGGTCTCCCGGCCGGCGGGCGCGGCGACGTCGAGGGTGTCGGCGAGGACCAGCCCGACGGCGCCCTCGGCGACGAGGCGCGAGGCCTCCTTCTCGACCTTCTCCGGCGCGCTGTCGGTGTTGCCGACGGCGAGGTTGAGCTTCGCGCCGTTGCGCAGCCCGGCGCCCGCGCTCAGCGGCAGGTTGATCAGCAGATCCTTGACGTCGTTGTTGACCATCTCGACGGCGAGCTTGGCGCCGAGCTGCGCCTGCTGGCCGATCGCGGCGTTGGGGCCGGTCGTGGAGACGAGCAGCCCGACGGTGAGCGTCGCCGGGACCTTCGGCGCCGGGTTGCCCTTGCTCGTGCAGGCGGTCAGGAGGAGCAGCGCCGCGACCACGGCGGACACCGCCACAGCGGGCCGGCGGCCTAGGGTGGGCACGGCAGTGGACTCCTCGGGACGCGCGGCAGGTCGGACGGCCGTATCCTTCCTGTCTGGTCGATGCGTTTCAACCCCCGTCTCAGCCTCAAGGGTCGTGCTTCAGCTAATGTGACCTGCACCACAATGCCGTGGTTGGACAGATGTCACAACCCTGGTTTGATAAGGCTCGCACGCTGCTGAGGCGGCGCGATGACGCATGCGAAAGGTGTGAGGGGTGCAGACCTTCGCTTCGCCACCTTCATCGAGGGCTCCTGCCGTCGTCATGAAGGTGAACAGCCACCGGCGGCGCAGGCCAGGGGAGCCGCAGCGACGCAGCGCGTCGCTGTTGCGCGTCCGCGACTGGCGCGTGCCCACGAAGCTCGCCGCCGTCCTCGTGCTGCCCGCGGTCGCCTTCCTCGTCATCGCCGGCGTCCAGATCAACGCCTCCGTGCAGGACGCCTCCAAGCTCGACCAATTCGCCCAAGGGGTCAAGGTCGGTCGCCAATTGACCAACCTCATCCACTATTTGCAGCTGGAAAGGGACCGAACGGCCGGAGTTCTCGCCAAGTCGACCACCGTCCCGGCGACGAGTGGATCGACTTCGAGCAATCAGGAACTGTCGGCCAACTACGCCGCCACGGACGCGGCCCTGGCCGCGTTCTCCAAGGCCGCCCGCCCGCTGCTGACCAACCCGATCTTCAACCAGTCGCAGAACCGGGTCAGCGCCGACTTCCAGGACCTGTACCTGGTCCGCGAGGGCGTGAAACAGCGGTGGCTGCGCGAGGAGGCGGTCTTCGACCAGTACTCCTCCACCATCCAGCACCTCTTCGACCTGGTGCCCGACCGGCCCGACATCGGCGGTGACTCGCAGTCCGTCGACGAGGTCTCCTCGCTGATGGACCTCGCCCAGGCCAAGGAGCTCAAGGACCAGCTGCGCGGGCGGATCTTCGCGGCCGCGAGCGCGGGCAAGTTCGCCCCCGACGACTTCGCGACGTTCTCCGAGATCCAGGCCCGCCACGTCGCGGCCGTCGAGCGGTTCCGCGGCTCCGCCAGCCCGCGGCACCTCGCCCTGTACGACCGCAACCTGCGCCAGACCGCCGTCGGCACCGTCGCCCGGCTCCAGCAGCAGGTCATCTCCCGCGCCCAGGGTGCCGCCGTCGGCGTGACCCCCGAGGAGTGGTGGCTGGCCAGCACCAGCGAGCTGGACTACATCCGCACCATCGAGCAGGAGCTGCTCGAGGACGCGATCGAGGGCGCCGCCAACCGCAGCGCCGCGCAGCGCACCGACGCCATCCTGGCCACCTCGGCGATCGTGCTGGTCATGCTCGTCGCGCTGCTGCTGTCCTGGCTCATCGGCCGGTCGATGGCGCGCTCGCTGCGGCAGCTGCGGGCCCAGGCGCTCGACGTGGCGCAGCACCGCCTCCCCGAGGCCATCCAGCGGCTGCGGACGCTGCCCCGGGGCGAGACGGTCACCGTCGACACCACCACCAGGGTCAGATCCACCGACGAGATCGGTGAGGTCGCCGACGCGTTCACCGCCGTGCACCGCAGCGCGGTCAGCCTCGCCGTCGAGCAGGCCGTCATGCGGCGCAACGTCAACTCGATGTTCGTCAACCTGGCCCGCCGCTCGCAGACCCTCGTCGAGCGCCAGCTGCAGCTGCTCGACCAGCTGGAGTCCGCCGAGACCGACCCTGACCAGCTGGCGAACCTGTTCCGCCTCGACCACCTCGCCACCCGCATGCGGCGCAACGACGAGAACCTCCTCGTCCTCGCCGGCAGCGAGGCGACCCGGCGGTGGGCGCAGCCGGTGTCGCTGTCCGCGGTGACGCTCGCCGCGATGGCGGAGATCGAGCAGTACGCGCGCATCCGCCACGACGTCGCCACCGACGTGTTCGTGGTCGGGCACGCCGTCTCCGACATCGTCCACCTGCTCGCCGAGCTGCTGGAGAACGCCACGACGTTCTCGCCGCCGGACACGGTCGTCACCGTCTCCGGCTGGCCCTCGAAGCAGACCAAGGAAGCCACGATCGTCATCGAGGACCGCGGCCTCGGCATGACCGAGTCCGGCCTCGTCGACGCCAACGACCGCGTCTCCGCCCCGATCGCCATCGACGTGGCCGCGTCCGAGCGGATGGGCCTCGTCGTGGTCGGCCACCTCGCCGCACGGCACGGTGTCCAGGTCCGGCTCGACGCCAGCGACGAGGGCGTCACCGCGTACGTGACCCTGCCGGCGCGGCTGCTCGCGGCCCCGCCCGAGGGCGCCGGGCTCTACCACGGCAGCGGCAACCGGGTCGCCGGCATGTCCCGCCTGCCGATCACCGCCGAGGCCGACGCCCGCCCCGGCCCCGCGGTGATCTCGGCCGAGGACGCGCCGACGGCGGTGCTGCCCGCGCTGCCCGGCCGGCCGGGCGCCCCCGTCGAGGAGGACGTGCCGGCGGTCGCGGCGCCGCCGCTGCCCTCGGTGCCGGCGGCCACGATGACCTGGCCGGTCGCCTCGTCCGCGCAGGCCGGCTCCGACGCGGTGGCCGCCAACGGCAACGGCTTTGCGGGTCAGGACGTTTCCGGCGACACCCAGCCGCCCGTGCCCGTGCCCGTGCCCGTGCCCGTGCCCGGCATGCCGGTGTCCGGGGCTCCGGTGACCGGGGTGCCCGTGTCCGGGGCGCCGGTGTCGGGCGGTCCCGTGTCCGGGGCGCCCGTCTCCGCTGTGCCCGTGTCAGGTGTACCGGTGTCAGGCATGCCCGTGTCCGGTGGACCGATGCGCGGCGTGCCCGTGTCGGGTGTGCCCGTGGCGGCTGGTCCGGGCGCCACCAACGGCGCCGGCACCGCCGTCCCGGGTGTCGCCGGCGCTTCCGGCGGGCCCGGCGCTGCCGGCGCTGGGGTCCCCGGTGCCGCCGGCGCTGGGGTGCCGGTGTCCGGGGCGCCCGTGTCGGGGGTGCCAGTGTCGGGTGCCGGGGTTCCTGTCTCGGGGGTTCCGGCCGGCGCGCCTGCCGCGCCCGCTTCCGGGCCGCCGGCGCAGCGGTCGTCGAACGGCGGCCCCGCCGGGACGCCGGCGCGGCGTGGGCCCAGCCGGGCCGAGGACATCATCGGCGCGGCGGCGCGGGGCAACGCCGCACCGCCGGCGAAGGGCACCCGCTGGTGGTCGAAGGCCGGCGCGGGCGACGCGCCCGCCTCGGCCGCACCGGCGGTCCCGGCCCAGCGCACCCCGGTGACCGCGGGCACCAGCGCCAGCGGCCTGCCGATCCGGGTGCCGCTGGCACAGTTGCCGGGGGACACCGGGCAGGGGGGCGTGCCGGAAGCGACGCAACCGATCATGGTGTCGTCGCACACCGAGCCGGACCCCGCGAGCGTCAGCAGCATGCTCACCCGGTTCTACAGTGGCGTGCACCGGGCCGCGAATGAAGATGAGGTACCCACGGTGCCGATCAACGATCATCGAGGGAGCACGGCGTGACCCTGAGCCAACAAGCACGGGACCTGAGCTGGTTGATCAACGCCTTCACCGAACGGGTGCCGGGCATCGCGCACGCGGTGGTGGTGTCGTCCGACGGCCTGCTGGTCGCGGTCTCCGACCATCTGCCCCGCGACAGCGCCGACCAGCTGGCCGCCGTGACGTCGGGGCTGGTCAGCGTCACCAGCGGGGCCGCCCGCATCTTCGACGGCGACGAGGTCAAGCAGACCGTGGTCGAGATGGGCCAGGGCTTCTTCCTGGTCATGACGATCCGCGACGGCTCGATCCTCGCCACCCTCGCCGGCCGCGAGGCCGACATCGGCGTCGTCGGCTACGAGATGGCCCGCCTGGCGAAGCAGGCCGGTGAGATGCTGACCCCCGCGCTGCGCGCCGAGCTCCAGCAGGCCCTCCCCCGCTGACCCGGCACCGCCCCGGCCAGCCCTCCGCACCGCCCGGCGCCGCCGACCGGGCGCCGTGGACCGCGATGCCTCCGGGTGGAGCGAACGAACCGGCCGCGCGCACCGCTCCGGCACACGAACGCCCCGCCGGCACGCGGAGCGCCCGGCACCGCTGGCCGCGCAGCACCGCTGACCGCGCAGCACCGCTGACCGCGCAGCACCGCTGACCGCGCAGCACCGCTGACCGCCAGGCACCGCTGACCGCCAGGCACCGCCGACGGCCAGGCACCGCCGACGGCCAGGCACGCGGAGTGCCGGCACGCGGAGTGCCCGGCATCGCCGACGGCCCGGCACAGCGGGGCGCCCCGCCGGCGGAGCGCCCGCAGTGGGACGCGCCGGTAGCGCGGGAGGCCGCCGCACGTGAAACGGCCCGGACCGATGGTCGGTCCGGGCCGTCGCGGCAAGGCACGGTCAGCGGTCGAGGACCAGGCCGACCTTCTGGAACTCCTTCAGGTCGCGGTAGCCGCACTTGGCCATCGCGCGCCGCAGGCCGCCGAATAGGTTGAGCACACCGTCGGGGTCCTCGGAGGGGCCGTACAGGACCTTGTCGAGGGAGCCCAGGGACTCCTCCGCGGCGCCGAACGAGCCGCGGGGCAGCTTCGGGTGGCTGGCGGCGGAGTGCCACCAGGCGCCGCCGGCCGGGGCCGACTCGCTGCGCGACAGCGGCTCGCCGACCATGACGGCGTCGGCGCCGCAGCCGAGGGCCTTGGCGATGTCGCCGGACGTCTGCAGGTTGCCGTCGGCGATGATGTGGACGTACCGGCCGCCGGTCTCGTCGAGGTAGTCGCGCCGGGCGTCGGCGGCGTCGGCGATCGCGGTGGCCATCGGCACCCGGATGCCGAGGACCCGGTCGGTCGTGGACCACTCGTCGGCGCCGATGCCGACGATGACGCCGGCCGCGCCGGTGCGCATCAGGTGCAGCGCCGTCTGGTAGTTGGTGCAGCCGCCGACGATGACCGGCAGGTCCAGGTCGGCGATGAACTCCTTGAGGTTCAGCGGCTCGTCGGTCGTCGAGACGTGCTCGGCGGAGACGAGGGTGCCCTGGATGACCAGCAGGTCCACACCGGCGTCGAGGATCACCGGGGCCAGGGCCAGGGTGTGCTGCGGCGAGACGCGCACGGCGACGGTGACCCCGCCGTCGCGGATCTCCTTGACCCGCTCGCCGATGAGCTCCGGTTTGATCGGCTCGGCGTACACCTCCTGGAGGCGCTTGGTGGCGTGCGAGTCGTCGTCGAGGCCGGACAGCTCCTCGAGGATCTTGGACGGGTCGGCGTAGCGCGTCCAGAGGCCCTCGACGTTGAGCACCCCGAGCCCGCCGAGCCGGCCGAGCTCGACGGCGGTCGCCGGGCTCATGATGGCGTCGGAGGGGTGCGCCACGCACGGGATCTTGAACGGGTACGCGTCGAGCTGCCAGTTGGTCGACACGTCGTCGACGTCACGGGTGCGCCGTGTCGGGACGATGGCGATGTCGTCCAGGTGGTAGCCACGCCGGGCGCTCTTGCTCAGCCCGATCTCGACCACGTCACGCATTTCGGCTCCTGCCCTTGCTTGTGTTGGGCCTGCTGGGGGTGTGCTACCGCGAGTGGTAGTTGGGTGCCTCGACGGTCATCTGGATGTCGTGCGGGTGGCTCTCCTTGAGCCCGGCCGCGGTGATCCGGATGAGCTGGCCCCGCTCGTGCATCTCGGCGACGGTGGCGGCGCCGACGAAGCCCATGCCGGAGCGCAGACCGCCCACGAGCTGGTGGGCGACCGCGGCGAGGGGGCCGCGGAAGGGGACCTGCCCCTCGATGCCCTCGGGCACCAGCTTGTCGTCGGACAGGACGTCGTCCTGGAAGTAGCGGTCCTTCGAGTACGACCTGGCCTGCCCGCGGGACTGCATCGCGCCGAGCGAGCCCATCCCCCGGTAGGACTTGAACTGCTTGCCGTTGATGAAGATCAGGTCGCCGGGGCTCTCCTCGCAGCCGGCGAGGAGGCTGCCGAGCATCACGGTGCTGGCGCCGGCCACGATCGCCTTGGCGATGTCGCCGGAGTACTGCATGCCGCCGTCGCCGATGACCGGCACGCCGAGCGGGGCGCAGGCGCGGGACGCCTCCATGATCGCGGTGATCTGCGGCACGCCGACGCCGGCGACGACGCGGGTGGTGCAGATGGAGCCGGGCCCTACGCCGACCTTGACCGCGTCGGCGCCCGCCTCGGCCAGCGCCCTGGCGCCGGCGTAGGTGGCCACGTTGCCGCCGACCACGTCGACGGTGGTCTCCTTCTTGAGCCGGGCGACCATCTCGACGACCTGCCGGTTGTGCCCGTGCGCGGTGTCGACCATGACGATGTCGAGGCCGGCGTCGATGAGGGTGCGGGCGCGCTTGTAGGCGTCGTCGCCGACCCCGACGGCGGCGGCGACCCGCAGCCGGCCCGCGTCGTCCTTCGTGGCGTGCGGGAACTTCTCGCTCTTGGAGAAGTCCTTGACCGTGATGAGGCCGCGCAGCCGGCCGGCGCTGTCGACGATCGGCAGCTTCTCGACCTTGTGCTTCTGCAGCAGCGCGCGGGCCTCTTCCTTGCTGACCCCGACGGGCGCGGTGTAGAGCGGCGCGACGGTCATGATCTCGCGGACGGGCGTGGCCGGGTCGGAGACGAACCGCATGTCGCGGTTGGTGACGATGCCGACGAGCTGGCCGGCGGCGTCGACGACCGGGACGCCGGAGATGCGGAACCGCCCGCAGAGCTTGTCGACCTCGCCGAGGGTGTCGTCGGGTGAGCAGGTCACCGGGTTGGTGACCATCCCGGCCTCGGACCGCTTCACCAGGTCGACCTGCTGCGCCTGGTCCTCGATCGACAGGTTGCGGTGCAGCGTGCCGATGCCGCCCTGGCGGGCCATGGCGATCGCCATGCGCGCCTCGGTCACCGTGTCCATCGCGCTGGACACCAGCGGGATCCGCAGGGTGATGTTGCGGGTGACGCGGCTGGAGGTGTCGACGGCGCTGGGCACGACGTCGGACTCGCCCGGCAGCAGCAGCACGTCGTCGAAGGTCAGGCCCAACGGCAGCACGTCAGGTCGCTGCGTGTAATCCATGAAGCGCATCCCAGCTCTCGATCGTCCGGCGGGTGCGTCTCATCGTACTTCCGACCTGGCGGCGCACCCCTCCGCCATAGCCGGACGTGCCCTGGGTTACTCCACCCCGCCCGGACCCCCGGCCGCCCGGGGGTGGCGCCGGGCGGCGCTCTGCACGCCGAGCCCCACACGCGCGGCTATTGGGGCTACCGTTGAGGCGTGCACGAAGAGCCCATCGACCCGTTCGCCGGTGACCCGGCCGATCCCTCGGCCGAGCTCGACGACAGCGGCGCCGACGACCCGTTGACCGCCGCCGAGCGCCAGGACGTTCTCGAGGACCTTGCCGACCTCGAGATCTACCAGGCGCTGCTCACGGCGATCGGCGTCCGTGGGCTCGTCATCGAGTGCGAGGACTGCCACGAGCCACACTATTTCGACTGGGACCTGCTGCGGGGCAACCTGAAGCACCTGCTCACGTCGGGCCGGCCGCGGGTGCACGAGCCGGCGTTCGACCCCGATCCGGACCATTACGTCACGTGGGAGTACGCGCGGGGTTACGCTGACGGGGTCCACGACGCACTGGCGAGTGCGACGGACGACAACGACGGCTGAGCCGCCGGCTGCCCTCGTTTAGGTTTGCCGCGCGCGGGGTACCGACGCGGCATGGCCCGCGACGCTAGCTCACCAGTCCGGCACGGAATGCCGCCGCGACGGCGTGTGCCCGGTCGCGTGCTCCCAGCTTGCGGAACAGCCGGCGAGCGTGCGTCTTGACGGTGTCCTCCGAGACGAAGAGCTCCCGGCCGATCTCGGCGTTGCTCTTGCCGTCAGCCATGCCGCGCAGCACCTGCAGCTCGCGCTCGGTCAGCTCGACGCGCCGCCGTGGCGGCTCGCCGGGCACGTCGCCGCGCTGCTGCGGCACCCCGGCGCCCGCGACGCGCGCGTTGGGCATCCCCACGGCGGTCCGCGCCGCGGCGGACAGCCCCCGGCCCGCCGGGATGACGCCGGCGGCCGGCTGGGCGGGCGTGCCGACCCGGGCGGGCAGGACGGGCTCGCCGTTGCCGCGGCCGACCTGGCTCAGCACCAGCAGCACCGCCTTCGCGAGCGTGGTCACCGGGTCCGCCGTGTCGACCCGGATGACCGCCCTGGCGCCGGCGGCGATGGCGGCGGCCGCCGCGCGCGGCTCCTCCGTGCCGAAGAACACCACCGTCGAGGCCGGCGACACCGCCAGGACCCGCCGGGAGAACTCCGCGCTGTCCGGCCGGGCGAGGGTCGGGTCGGCCAGCACCAGGTCCGCGGGCTGCTCACTGAGCCGGGCCAGCGCCTCGACCATCGTGACGGCGGTCCGCACCGCGTGTGCCACCCCGAGCCTGGCCGCGGCCGCGGCGACCGTCTGTGCCGCGACCTGTGTTCGCACACACACCAAAATCGTACGCACCGTCGTGCTCCTCTCTCTCAAAGAGAGAAACACGAAATGGCGAGATCTAGACGTGGTTTCGCCGCGATTGGCCTACGAGAAATTGACCGGCGACATCCCGTTACCTGCGGCGGTCTCGCGCGTTGTACATGGATTGTGCGACCCGCGAATTCCAGCCCGCAAGCTAGGAAGGAGGGGCGAATGACGAATGTGACTCGACTGCCCGGCCCGATCGCGGACGTGTGGGACTGGCAGCGCCTGGGTCTGTGCCGCGGCAGGGACAGCGCGCAGTTCTTCCACCCGGACGGCGAGCGGGGCGCGTCACGCGGCCGCCGTGAGGCCGCGGCGAAGAACGTGTGCCGCGCGTGCCCGGTGCGGGCGCAGTGCGCGGCGCAGGCGCTGGCGACCCGCGAGCCTTACGGCGTGTGGGGCGGCTTCAGCGAGGGCGAGCGCCTGCGGCTGCTGGCCGTCGGCTGGGAGGACTGCGCCGACCGCGGTCGCAGCACCGTCGACGTGTCGCGCCTCGAGGCGAAGCTGGGGCTGCGTCCGACGCCGCCGCTGGTCCCGCTGCGCACGGTGCGTACCCACCCGGCGCCGAACGTGCCGGCCCAGCGCCGGCGGGCGGGCACGGACCGCGCCCGCCCCGCAGCCAGGTAGCTCGTGCCGGACCGGCCCGCGGGCCGGTCAGCGCACGTCCACCTGCACCGAGTGCCATCCGGTGGCGCCGTCGGGATCCGGCGGCGCCACGGCTTCTGTCTGCGTGTCCCCGCCGTTGTCGGTGGCGCGCACGGTGAGCCGGTGCCGGCCGGGGGTCGCCGTCCACCGCAGCGTCCACTGCCGCCACGTGTCGATCGACGGCACCGCGGCGAGCGTCGCCTCCTGCCAGGGCCCGCCGTCGACGCGGACCTCGACCTTGGAGATCCCGCGGTGCTGCGCCCATGCGACCCCGGCGATCGTGACCGGCCCCGCGGCGGGGTTGCCGCCGTCGCGCGGGGTGTCGATCCGCGACTGCGTCTTGATCGGTCCTTCCCGCGCCCAGCCGCGTTTGATCCAGTACGCGTCGAAATCGGCGAACGACGTCAGTTCCAGTTCGGCGAGCCATTTCGTGGCCGACACATATCCGTACAGGCCCGGCACCACCATACGAACCGGAAATCCGTGCTCGATCGGCAGCGGCTCGCCGTTCATCGCGATGGCGAGCATCGCGTCCCGGCCGTCGCGCAGCAGCGCGGTCGGGGTGCCGGCGGTGAACCCGTCGACGGACCGGCTGACCACCTGGTCGGCGCCGGCCTTCGGGCGGACCTCGTCGAGCAGGTCGGCGATCCGCACGCCCTGCCATTTCGCGTTGCCGATCAGCCCGCCGCCGACGTCGTTGGAGACGCACGCGAGCGTCACGTACCGCTCGATCATGGGCCGCGCGAGGAGCTCCTTGAAGTTGAGGGTGAGCGGCTTCTCGACCCGGCCGTGGATGCGCAGCGTCCAGTCGTCGGGTGACACCTGCGGCACGACGAGAGTCGTGTCGATGAGGTAGAAGTCCTTGTTCGGCGTCACGAACGGGGCGAGGTCGGGCAGGCCGGCGTCGGCCTGCGGGGGCAGCGGCGCGGCCGTGTCGGGCACGGCGGGGATCCGCACGGCGGCCCGGTCGGCCTGCACGCCGCGGCGGGTCGCCCACCAGCGGGCGGTGAGGCCGGCGACGAACGCGGCGGCGAGGGTGCCGCCGGCGGCCCGCAGGAAGACGCGGCGCTCGTCGATGGTCTGCACCGGCGGCCGGACGAGCAGCCAGCGCAGCACCCCGGCGCCGGCGGCCGCTCCCACGAGGGTCGGCACGAACGCGTACCAGGGCGCGTCGTGGCGGGTCAGCGCGGCGGCGGCGCCGACGAGCGCGAAGAGCCCGATGCCGGCGTACCCGTACACCATCCGGCGGGTGGCGAGGATCCCGACGCCGGCCGCGAACACGGCGAGGATCAGCAGCGTGCCGACCTGCAGGGCGAGCTTGTCGTAGGTGTAGAACACGGCGACGGCGAAGTCCTTGACGGACGCCGGCACCGCGTCGATCACGACCCCGCCGACGGACACCAGCGGGGAGGTGGTCGCGCCGGTGAGGATCGCGACGACTTCGGCGACGCCGAGGGCCACCGCGGCGGCGGCCAGCCCGGCGAACGCCGCGAACCTGGGAGTCTGCACGGCTCCAGTCTGCGCCGCGGGGCAACGCCCACCAAGGGCGGTAAGCATTCCCTAATACAGTGCGGGGCCCGGTGCGTGCACCGGGCCCCGCATCGGCTCAGAAGCCGGGGCCGTGCGAGTGGCCGTGGCCGTGCCCGTGGCCGTGGCCGCCGGCGGCGGCGGGCTCCGGGGCGGCCGGCTTGTCCACGACCAGGCTCTCGGTCGTGAGCAGCAGACCCGCGATCGACGCGGCGTTGGAGACCGCGCTGTGGGTCACCTTCACCGGGTCGACGATGCCGGACTTGACCAGGTCGACGTATTCGCCGGTGGCGGCGTCGAGGCCGTGGCCGAAGTCGAGGGCGGAGACCTTGCCGACCACGACGTAGCCGTCGAAGCCGGCGTTCTGCGCGATCCAGCGCAGCGGCTCGGCGAGCGCCTTGCGCACGATCGAGACGCCGACCTTCTCGTCGCCGGTCAGGCCGAGGTCACCGTCGAGGACCTGGAGCACCTGGACCAGGGCGGCGCCGCCGCCGGGGACGATGCCCTCCTGGACCGCCGCCTTGGTCGCGGAGATCGCGTCCTCGATGCGGTGCTTGCGCTCCTTCATCTCGACCTCGGTGGCGGCGCCGGCCTTGATGACCGCCACGCCACCGGCGAGCTTCGCGACCCGCTCGTTGAGCTTCTCCTTGTCCCAGTCGGAGTCGGAGGCCTCGATCTCCTTGCGCAGCTGCTCGACCCGCGCGGTGACCTCGCTCTGATCGCCGGCGCCGTCGACGATCGTGGTGAGCTCCTTGCCCACGACGACCCGCCGGGCCTTGCCGAGGACCTCGGTGCCGACCGCCTCGAGCTTGTAGCCGAGCTCGGGCGCGACCAGCTCGGCGCCGGTGAGGATCGAGATGTCCTGGAGCATCGCCTTGCGGCGGTCGCCGAAGCCGGGGGCCTTGACCGCGACGACCTTGAAGGTCTTGCGGATGGCGTTGACCACCAGGGTCGACAGGGCCTGGCCCTCGACGTCCTCGGCGATGATCAGCAGCGGCTTGTTGTCCTTGACGATCTGCTCCAGCAGCGGCAGCAGCTCCTCGATGGCGGCGATCTTCTGGGTGGTGACCAGGACGTAGGCGTCCTCGAGCACCGCCTCCTGCGACTCCGCGTCGGTCACGAAGTGCGGGGAGATGTAGCCCTTGTCGAACTGCATGCCCTCGGTGACCTCGAGCTCGGTCGTGAGGGTGGAGCCCTCCTCGACCGTGATGACGCCGTCGCGGCCGACCCGCTCCATGGCGGAGGCGATCAGGTCGCCGATGGTGGCGTCCTGCGCGGAGATGGTGGCGACCTGGGCGATCTCGGTGTGGCTGGCGACCGGGGTCGCCTTGTCCTTGAGCGCCTTGACGACGGCCGCGGCCGCCTGGTCGATGCCGCGCTTGATGCCCGCCGGGTTGGTGCCGGCGGTCACGTTGCGCAGACCCTCCTTGACCAGCGCCTGGGCCAGCACCGTGGCGGTGGTGGTGCCGTCGCCGGCGACGTCGTTGGTCTTGGTCGCGACCTCTTTGACCAGCTGGGCGCCGAGGTTCTCATAGGGGTTGGCGAGCTCGATCTCTTTCGCGATCGTCACGCCGTCGTTGGTGATGGTCGGTGCACCGAACTTCTTGTCCAGCACGACGTTGCGGCCGCGCGGGCCGAGGGTGACCTTGACCGTGTCGGCCAGGTGGTTGACGCCGTGCTCCAGCAGGTGGCGCGCCTCGTCGGAGAAGCTCAGGATCTTCGCCATGCGTGTGATGTCCCTTCAAAGCGACACCGCCCCGGCTGCCAGCGCTACGCGCACGGGTCCGGGGCGGTGGCCACTGCTCTACTTGGTCTGGGTCACTTCTCGATGACCGCGAGGACGTCACGGGCGGAGAGCACGAGGTACTCCTGGCCGCCGTACTTGACCTCGGTGCCGCCGTACTTCGAGTAGATGACGGTGTCGCCGACCTTGACGTCGATCGGGACCCGGTTGCCCTTGTCGTCGACACGACCGGGGCCCACAGCCTGGACGGTGCCCTCCTGGGGCTTCTCCTTGGCGGTGTCCGGGATGACGATGCCCGAGGCGGTGGTCGTCTCAGCCTCGTTGGCCTGGACCAGGATGCGGTCCTCGAGCGGCTTGATCGCAACCTTCGTCGCGGTAGTCACGGGCATACCCTCCTGGGGTATTGATTCTTACGCTATCGAGTGCCCGGTGAAGCCGTCGTCGCGGGTGCCGGCTCCAGCCGGTTGGCTGGCACCCTCGACACGAGAGTGCTAATCGGAGGTTATGTCGCTGGCTAGCACTCCGTCAAGGAGAGTGCCAAACACGCCACGAAATCACCCGCCGTCGGCTACGCGACGCACAGCGGCCGGACACCTCCGCGAGATCTACCCTCGGCGGTATGAAGAGGCTGTTCGGCGCGTTGATCGTCGCCATTCTCACCGTGGGGTCCGTGGCCGCCTGCGGCAAGAAGGACGGCGGCGCCACGCCCGAGGCCGCCGCCAGCACCGGCCCGACCGACTCCGCCGCGTTCGGCGAGGGCCCGGGCGGCAGTGGCCAGCCAGCCAACCCGTCCGCCACCGCTGAGCCGTCGTCGGCGGACAAGAGCCCGGCCGGGCCCACCTACCCGGGCGATGCCAAGGGCTACTGCCAGGCGGTGGTCTCCGCGTGGACCAGGAACGACTCCGGCCGCATCAAGCAGCTGGCCGCCGGCGGCGCCGTGTCGAACTTCCAGTACATCGAGAAGGGCGCCGACGCCAACTGGAAGTACGTGAAGAAGGACGGCTCCGACTGCGTCCTGCGCAACGACCACGGCGACCAGCTCCAGGTCACCCTCGACGAGCACAACCTCGGCAAGCCGCAGGCCGTCACGGACGTCGTGATCGAGAAGACCGAGTACCCGTCCGACCCGTCCAGCTACGTCAACAACTTCATCAACGCCTGGTACAACGGCAACACGCAGCGCATGGCGACCTACTCCAGCAACTCCATCGCCGGCTCCTACGGCGGCAAGAAGGCCCCGCCGAACTGGACGGAGAGCCAGCCCAAGGAGGACAAGGGCGACTACTGGCTGGTGCGGGGCTCGTCGAACGCCGGCGACAGCTATACCTTCAAGGTCAAGAAGAGTCTCGGCAAGGCCAACGGCATCCTAGGGATCTCATAACGCATGCTCGAACAGGCGCTCCAGGCCGCGGCGGCCCTGCCCGACGGGGACCCGCTCGCGGCCGCGTCGGCGCTGCGGGCGGCCGGCTTCCCGCCGGACCTCGCCGCGGCGGCGCTGACGCAGGTGGCGCTGCGGCGCAAGGCGGCGGCCAAGTTCGGCGCCGACGCGGCGGTGATGCACTTCACCCGCGCCGGGCTGGAGCAGGCCACCCGGGGTCCGGTCGCGGCCCGGCGGGCGGCCCGGCTCGCCGCCGCAGGCGCCACCCACGTCGCCGACCTGGGCTGCGGCATCGGCGCCGACACCGTCGCGTTCGCCCGGGCCGGCCTGCGCGTCCACGCGGTCGACGCGTCCGCCGAAGCGGCCGCGGCGGCGGACGCGAACGTGCGCGCGCTCGGTCTGGCCGACCGGGTCCACGTGGAGACCCGCGACGCGACCGACGTCGCGCTGGACGAGGTCGACGCCGTGTTCTGCGACCCGGCCCGGCGCACGTCCGGCGGCCGGCGGGTGTTCGACCCGCGGGCCTATTCGCCGCCGTGGGACTTCGTCGTCGGGTTGGCGGCCCGGGTACCGATGACGGTGCTGAAACTGGCGCCCGGGATCGACCACGCGCTGCTGCCGCCCGGCGCCGAGGGCGAGTGGGTCTCGGTCGACGGCGACGTGGTGGAGGCGGCCGCGTGGTGCGGTCCCCTCGCGACCGCGCCGCGCCGGGCGACCCTGTTCCAGGGTGCCGAGGTCGTGTCGCTGACGGGCACCGGCCTGGCGTCCGCTCCTGTCGGACCTGTCGGAAATTTCGTCTATGACCCGGACGGGGCGGTGGTCCGGTCGCATCTCGTGGCCGAGTTCGCCGCGACCGTCGACGGCACCCTCGCCGACCCGACCATCGCGTACGTGCACACCGCGTCGGCGGTGCCCAGCCCGTACGGACGCTGCTATCAGGTGCTCGACCAGCTGCCGGTGGCGGTCAAGCGGCTGCGGGGCGCGCTGCGGTCGCTGGACGTCGGCTCGCTCACGATCCTGAAACGCGGCTCGGCGCTGGACGTGGAGGAGCTGCGCAGGTCACTGCGCCTGTCCGGGACCCGGGCCGCGGTGATCGCGCTGACCCGGGTCGCCGGCGCGCCCGCCGTGCTGCTGCTGGACCGGGTCACCGGCGCGGGCCTCAGTACAGCTGCTGACCCAGCCGGCGCTGCAGGTCGATGAGCACGTCGTCGGCCAGCTCCTCCGGCGGCCGGCGGCCGAGCTGGTCCGCGAGCATCCGCCCCGACTCGCGGCACATGTCCCACGTGACCCGCTCGTGCAGCCAGCGCAGCCACTCCACGACGTCGTTGATGAAGAACGCGACGATCTGCTCCGAGCCGCGGACCCGCCGCTCCTCCCCCATCACCGTCAGCGCCGCCGCCAGCCGCCGGCGCGGGAAGTCGTGGCCGGCCAGGGCGTCGGCGAACACGTCGGCCCGGTGCCGCGGCGCGGTCGGCGCGACCGTCAGCTTCGGGAACGGCGGGTCGCCCGACGTCCACACCTGCGCGCTGCGCGGCACGAACTCCGGCTCCAGCACCACGTCGATCCGCGACGCGTGCCCCGGGTCGTCGACGGCGACGAGCACCCGCGGCTCCACCGAGCTGACCTTCGTCACGAACCGCGACAGCCCCGTCGCCTCCTCCACACAGAACCTGGCATCGGGCAGGTCGAGCACCCCGTCGAACACCAGCCGGCCGACCCGCGGCCCGGCCCCCTGCCACAGCCGCACCCTGACCAGCCCGACCTGCGGCCGCGCCGCGACCCGCACGTGCCGGTCGGTCGCCGTGACCGGCCCGTCACCGTCGAAGACGGACATGTCACGGCCGCTCGTGGCGCCCAGGAAGATGTGCCCATAGCCCAGGTACATCTGGACGGCACCGATCTGCATCTCGCTATTGTGGGCCAGTGGCGAGCAAGGGCACTCCGGCGACCGCACTGTTGACGCGGCAGAAGATCGCGTTCACCCCACACACCTACGAGGTCGACCCCAGAGCCGGCTCGTACGGCGAGGCGGCCGCCGCGGCCCTCGGCGTCGACCCGGCCCGGCTGTTCAAGACCCTCGTCACCACCATCGACGGCCAGCTCACGGTCGGTGTCGTGCCCGTCTCCGCGTCCCTGGACCTCAAGGCCCTGGCCGCCGCCGTGGGCGGCAAACGCGCCACGATGGCCGAGCCCGCCGCCGCCGAACGCGCCACCGGCTACGTGACCGGCGGCATCTCCCCCGTCGGCCAGCGCTCCCGCCTGCCGATCGTCATCGACGCCTCCGCCTCGGCACTGTCCACGATGTACGTCTCGGGCGGCCGCCGCGGCCTGCAGATCGAGCTCGCCCCCGACGACCTGGTCCAGGTGACGGGCGCCGTCCTCGCCGACATCGCGGCCCGCTGACCGATACGCGCCTCCGACGGCGACCGCCAGCGCGTCATCGAGGCGACGCAGCACCACACACACGTCCGAGCCCGGTGACGGCGCGCTGCTTCACGAGCACCTTACACCACGCGTCCTAATCGCCCATCGAGGCAATCACCGAAAGTAGCGCCACGGCTTCGCCGGCACTCATCCTACGCATCGCGCAGCGTCTGCCCGCAAAGCGCAGCGCCCGCCGGCGAAGCTCAAGAACGCCGACGAAGCTCAAAAAACGCCGGCGAAGCTCAAAAAACGCCGGCGAAGCTCAAAAAACGCCGGCGAAGCTCAAAAAACGCCGGCGAAGCTCAAAAAACGCCGACGAAGGTCAGAGACGGGCGGCGAAGGTCAGAGACGGGCGGCAATAGGTCAGAGACCGGCGGCGTCGGCGGTGGGCCGGCGGTCCGTGCCGTGCCAGGAGCGCCACAGCGCGGCGTAGGCGCCGTCGGCGGCGACCAGCTCGTCGTGGCTGCCGAGCTCGGTGATCCGGCCGTCCTCCACGACCGCGACCCGGTCGGCGTCGTGCGCCGAGAAGAGCCGGTGCGCGATGGCGATCACGGTACGACCGTGCAGCGCACCGGCCAGGGAGCGCTCCAGGTGGCGGGCGGCGCGCGGGTCGATGAGGGACGTCGCCTCGTCCAGGACCAGGGTGTGCGGGTCGGCGAGGACGAGCCGGGCCAGGGCGAGCTGCTGCGCCTGCGCCGGGGACAGCGGCGGCTCGCCGAGGGTGGTGTCGAGGCCGTCGGGCAGGGCGTCGACCCAGTCGAGGGCGTCGACGGTGGCGAGAGCGCGGCGCAGCTCCTCGGTGCCGGCGGACGGGTGGGCGAGGACCAGGTTGTCGCGGACGGTGCCGAGGAAGACGTGGTGCTCCTGGGTGACCAGGGCGACGTGCCGGCGCAGCTGCGACAGGGGCAGGTCGGCCAGCGGCACGCCGCCGACGGTGACGGTCCCGGCGCCGGGGGCGTGGATGCCGGCGAGGAGCCGGCCGAGGGTGGACTTGCCGGCGCCGGAGGGGCCGACGACGGCGAGGCGTTCGCCGGGCCGGATCTCCAGGTCGATGCCGTGCAGGACGTCGCGGCCGTCGACGTACGCATACCGCACCCCGCGCGCGACGATCCGCTCGTCGGCCGGGCCGGCCGCACGACCAGGAGCGGGGGCGGGGACGGGTACCGACCGGATGCCGACGATGCGGGCGAACGACGCGATGCCGATCTGCAGGTGGTCGAACCAGGACAGCACCCGGTCCAGCGGGTCGATGAGGGCGAGGAAGTACAGGACGGCGGCGGTGACCTGGCCGACCGTGGTCCACCCGGCGGCGACGAACCAGCCGCCCGCGACCAGGGTGACGGCGCCGGGCAGGACGTAGCCGAACTCGGTGAGCGGGAACCAGACGGTGCGCAGTCCCAGCGTGTACATGTTGGTGCCGTACAGGTCGTGCAGGTGCTCCTGGGTGCGCTGGACCCGCCGCCGGCGCAGGCGCAGCACGTCGACGGTCCGGGCGCCCTCGACGGTCTCGGCGAGGCCGTCGGTGAGCTGGGCGAAGGAGGCGCTGGCGGCGAGGTAGCCGGCGGGGGCGCGGCGGAAGTACCAGCGGGAGCTGCACCACAGCACGGGCACAGCGACGAGGGCCGGCAGGAGCAGCAGCGGCGAGACCAGGGCGACAGCGCCGACGGTGAGCACGACCTGCAGGACGCCGACGACGACCTCGGGCAGCGCGAAGCGCACGGTGTCGGAGGTGCCCTCGACGTCGCGGGAGGCGCGGGTGAGCAGGTCGCCGGTGCCGGCCCGCTCCACGGTGGACGGTGGCACGGCGAGGACCCGGTCGACGAACTCCTCGCGCAGGGTCGCGAGGACCTGCTCGCCGAGGCGGGCGGAGGCGAGCCGGGCGTAGCGGACCAGCACCGACACGACCACGACGAAGCCGGTGATGGTCAGCGCGATGCGGTCGACGGTCCAGGTGGTGGTGCCGGCGGAGGTCTGCTCGACCAGGTCGCCGAGCAGGCGTGGGGTGACGAGGCCGGCGACGGCGGCGCTGACGTGCAGGGTCACCACGAGGGCGAGCATCCGCGGGTGGACCTTCACCAGGCGGCGCAGGTGGGCGCGGACCTCGGCGCCGGTCGCGACGGGCAGCGGCATCAGCTGTCCTCCTCCCTGGTGACGGTCGCGGCGTAGGCGGGGCAGGTGGCGAGCAGCTCGCGGTGGGTGCCGGTGGCGGCGACCCGGCCGGTGGCGTCGACGAACGCGACGGTGTCGGCCCGGTCGAGCAGCAGCGGGCTGGTGGTGCACACGACGGTGGTGCGGCCGGCGCGC
Organism: Dactylosporangium aurantiacum; assembly: GCF_000716715.1. Classification (GTDB taxonomy): domain Bacteria; phylum Actinomycetota; class Actinomycetes; order Mycobacteriales; family Micromonosporaceae; genus Dactylosporangium; species Dactylosporangium aurantiacum. The sequence goes on from NZ_JNYJ01000004.1 coordinate 190,519, forward strand.
GCGGCGGGCAGGTTGCGGGCGATGAGGGCCTCGGTGTGGGTGTCGACGGCGCTGGTCGGCTCGACGAGGACGAGCACGGGCGGGTCGAGGGCGAGGACGCGGGCGAGGCGGAGCCGCTGCTGCTGGCCGCCGGAGAAGTCGCGGCCGCGTTCGGCGATCTCCGTGTCGAGGCCGGCGGGCAGGGCGTCGACGATGTCCCGCGCCGCGGCGGCGTCGAGCGCGGCGAGCACGGCGGCGGGCCGGGTGCCGAGCTCGTCCTGCAGGCGCCCACGGAAGAGGCGGTCGTCGTTGTCGGCGACGACGATGTGTGCCCGGACCTCGTCGGTCGTGTGTCGCCGCAACGGTACGCCGACCAGCCGCGCCTCCGACGCCGGGTCGAGCAGGCCGATGCGGTCGGCGATGGCGGCGGCGTCCTCGGGCCGGGTGGCGGCGATGGCGGTGAGCCGGCCCTCGGCGGCGGCGAAGCCGGAGCCGGGGTCGTCGAGGTCGCCGCCGATGACGGGGGCGGGTGCGGCGGGGTCGTGGAACTCGGGCTCGACCCGCAGCAGGCTCACCACGCGGCCGGCGGCGACCAGGCCGCGGGTCAGCTTCTCGGCGAACTCGGTGAGGGTCCGCAGCGGGCCGACGAGGAACGCGGCGTAGGCGTAGAAGGCGACCAGCTCGCCGGGGGTGATCCTGCCGGCGACGGCGAACCGGGCGCCGAGCCAGGTGACGAGGGCGACGAAGAGACCGGGCAGCAGGATCTGCGCGCCTTCGAGGAGGCTCTCGACCTTGGCGACCCGTACCCCGGCGGCGCGGACCTGCTGGGACTCGGCCCGGTACCGGGCGGACATGACGTCCTCGCCGCCGACGCCGCGCAGGATCCGCAGGCCGGAGACGATGTCGGCGGCGCGGCCGGTGAGGGCGCCGGCCAGCTCGCGCTGGGCCCGGCGGCGCTGGTGGAGGGGTTTGAGGAGCAGGCCGACGACGGTGACGAGCAGCGGCACGCCGATGACGACGACGAGGCCGAGGGGCACGGACACGTCGAGCAGCAGCACCGCGACGACGACGATCGCGACGACGGCGCCGCTGGCCCGGGCGCTGACGTCCATCGAGTAGCCGATGTGGTCGAAGTCGGTGGTGCCGATGCTGACGACCTCGCCGGTGGCGACCTTCTTCGGCAGGGTCGCGCCGAGGCGGGTCGCGTGCCGGGCGGTGACCTGCATGGTGCGGAAGCCGGCGTCCAGGAAGTTGGTGACGGCGAAGCGGTGCCGCATGATGCCGCTGACCGCGGTGACGGTGCCGAGGCCGAGCAGCGCGCCGCCGGCGCCGAGCAGGGCGGTGCGGTCGTGGCTGGTGAGGGCGTCGACGCCGGCGCCGACCGCGGCGGGCACGAGCGCCTGGCTGACCATCCACACGATGCCCAGCACGATGCCGGCGAGGATCGTCGGGAGCTGGTTGCGCAGGATCCACAGCAGATAGCGGGCGGCGGACCTGCTGTCGGGTTCACCGGGCTCGGGCAGCGGTAACCGTTTCATGGCCCGCCGACGGTAACCCGGCGACCCCGGTCGGCGCCTTACATTTCCCGGCCGCCGGTCAGCGGTCGAGCTGGGTGGGGCACCTGGCCGTCATCAGCGATCGACCTGGGTGAAGTCCCAGGCCTGCGGGCGGCGGGAGACGAGGTGCGACGGCGGGTCGGCGAACTCCTCGGGGGTGCTGCCCCGCCACTTGGCGATGACCACGAGCCGGTGGTCGGTGGAGGAGAACACCTCGCTGGAGATGTGCATCGGGTGGACCTCGACCTTGGGCAGCATCGCCTCGCAGACCCAGGACAGCAGCTCGTCGAACGCCTCCGGGTGGGCCCGGACCTCCCACATGCGCACGATCACGGCGCTGGACTCTACTCCCATCCCGGTCATGTCGTCCCCTCCGCTGCGCTCCGGCGCCGCCCTGACCGTCGAACTGCGCCCATGATGACCAGCTCCTCGCTCCGCTGCGGGCCGGTCATACCGTCCCCTCCGCTACGCTCCGGCGCCGCCCTGACCGAACCACTGCGCCCATGACGACCAGCTCCTCGCTCCGCTGCGGGCCGGTCATACCGTCCCCTCCGCTGCGCTCCGGCGCCGCCCTGACCGAACCACTGCGCCCATGATGCCCAGCTCCTCGCTCCGCTGCGGGCCGGTCATACCGTCCCCTCCGCTACGCTCCGGCGCCGCCCTGACCGTCGAACTGCGCCCATGATGACCAGCTCCTCGCTCCGCTGCGGGCCGGTCATGCCACGCTCATCGCTGTCCCGCCGTGACGAGGGTGACCGGCATGGCCGAGTCGGTGGGCAGTGCGAGCCGGCCGGGTGCGGCGCCGGCGGCGACGAGGTGGGCGCCGAGGGCGGCGACCATGGCGCCGTTGTCGGTGCACAGCTTGGGCCGCGGGACGCGCAGCGTGATGCCGTGCCGGTCGCAGCGTTCCTGGGCCAGGGCGCGGATGCGGGAGTTGGCGGCGACGCCGCCGCCGATGACGAGGGTCCGCACGCCGCGTTCGAGGCACGCGTCGACGGCCTTGTTCGTCAGGACGTCGCAGACCGCCTCCTGGAAGCTGGCGGCGACGTCGTTGACGGGGACGGGCTCGCCGGCGCGCTGCCGGGCCTCGACCCACCGGGCCACGGCGGTCTTCAGCCCGGAGAACGAGAAGTCGAACCGGTGCTCGACGAGGTCCCGGGCGGCGGTGAGCCCGCGCGGGAACGGGATGGCGACCTGCCCGTCGCGGGCGGCCCGGTCGATCGGCGGCCCGCCCGGGAACGGCAGCCCGAGCAGCCGGGCGACCTTGTCGAACGCCTCGCCGGCGGCGTCGTCGATGGTGGCGCCGAGCGGTTCGACGCGGCCGGCCAGGTCGTCGACCTGGAGCAGGGACGAGTGGCCGCCGGAGACGAGCAGGGCGATCGCGGGCTCCGGCAGCGGGCCGTGTTCGAGGGTGTCGACGGCGACGTGCGCCGCGAGGTGGTTGACGCCGTAGATCGGCTTGCCGGCGGCGAGGGCGTACGCCTTGGCGGCGGCGACCCCGACGAGCAGCGCGCCGGCGAGGCCGGGCCCGGCGGTGACGGCGATCGCGTCGACGTCGGCGAGGGTGATCCCGGCGGTGTCGAGGGCCCGCTGGACGGTCGGGACCATCGCCTCGAAGTGGGCGCGGCTGGCGACCTCGGGCACGACGCCGCCGAAGCGGGCGTGCTCCTCGACGCTGGAGGCGACCTCGTCGGCGAGCAGGGTGTGCCCGCGCACGATGCCGACGCCGGTCTCGTCGCAGGACGTCTCGATGCCCAGGACGAGGGGTTCAGTTCTCACGCATCATCACCAGTGCATCCGTGTTGCTCGGCTGGTAGTACCCCTTGCGGACGCCGACGCCTTCGAAGCCGTAGCCGGCGTAGAGCCGCTGGGCGGGCAGGTTGTCGACGGCGACCTCGAGCAGCACCTGGCGGGTGCCGTGCCGCCGCGCCTCGGCGAGGAGGGCCTCCAGCAGGCGCCGGCCGATGCCGCGCCGCTGGGCGTCCTTGCGCACGCCGATGTTCTGGATCCAGGCCTCGTCGGGCGGGGCGAGGGCGAGCCCGGCGTAGCCGAGGACGTCGTCGCCGTCGCCGTCGAGGGCGACGAGGTAGTGGTGGCCGCCGGCGAGCTCGTTCCAGAACATGCCGGCGGACCAGCGCTCCTCGCCGAACAGCTCGTCCTCGATCGGGAGCAGCGCCTCGATGTGGAACCAGCGCAGCTCGGCCAGCTCGACGGTCACGGCAGCGCCGGTTTGCGGGTGCCGGGCGCGACCGCGTCGGGGCGGCGCAGGTAGCGGGGGGTGAGGGTCTCGCCGGGGGCCTTCGCGCGGACCCGGTCGGCGGCGAGCTCGGCGAGGGCGCGCGCGGACGGGTACAGCGGCGGCACGACGGGCAGGCCGAGGACGTCGGCGTAGCGGTCGGCGCCGTCGCCGGCGGCGGCGCTCGCGTGGACCCTGGCGGCGACGTCGGCGGGTTTGTCGACGGCCGGTCCATCGATGCGGGCGCCGTCGTCGTACACCGCCCAGTAGATCTCCTTGCGGCGGGCGTCGGTGGCGACGAGCAGCCGCCCGGGCCGGCCGTGGCCGATGCCGTCGAGGGAGCAGACGCCGTAGACGGGGATGTCGAGGGCGTGGCCGAGGGCGGCGGCGGTGACCATGCCGGCCCGCAGGCCGGTGAACGGGCCGGGGCCGGTGCCGGCGACGACGGCGGCCAGGTCGCCGGGGGCCACGCCGCCGTCGGCGAGGGCCTGCTGGATCTGCGGGGCGAGCAGCTCGCCGTGGGCGCGGCCGTCGACGGTGACCCGTTCGGCGACGACGGTGACCTGCGGGTCGTCCGTGTCGTCGGCGACGTGGACGAGCGCGGCCGTCACCGCGGGCGTCGAGGAGTCCACCACCATCACCAGCACGGCGCCAACTCTACCGACCGCCGCGTGACGCATGTCCGCGGTCACAACCACGATCAGTTAACCGATTCGCAACGAGCCGGGCCTAGCATCGGCCGACATCTACGCGGGTTTCGCGTCAGGAGAGACCGATGACTGAGCCTGTGCTCGTCGTGGACCTGGGTTCCTGGGCCATGTCCGCCGCCGTGGTCGTGCACGATCAGCTGCATCTGGTTCGTGAGCCGGTCGGCGGGGGGACCCGCTGGCCCGGCGGTGCGAGCCTCGACCCGGCGCCGGGCCGCCCCCGGCTGTCGGTCGGCGGCGCGGCGGAGCGGATGCGTGACGAGCGTCCCCGGCATTACGTCGACGGGGCGCGCCGGGCGGTCGACGCGAACGCGCCGGTGTGGCTCGGTGACCAGCTGGTCAACGGTGCGGAGCTGGTCGCGGCCGCGCTCGACGCGGTCGCGGCCGAGGCCCGGCGGCAGCACGGCGGGATCGGGCGGTTGGTGGTGACGGTGCCGGCGGCGTACCGCACGCACGACCCGCGGCGCGAGACGCTGGTGTCGGCGGCGGCGGTCGCCGGGTTCCCCGATGTCGAGCTGGTCCACGACCCGGTGGCGGCGGTCGCGGATCCGGTGGCGGCGCTGGAGGTCCCGGACGGTGGCTACCTGCTGGTCTGCGACCTGGGTGCGACCTGGAGCGCGACGCTGACGCAGCTGCAGCACGGGGTGCCGGTGCCGGTGAGCCAGGAGAGCTCCGGGCACGGCCGGGACCTGGACGTGGTGCTCGCCGCGGACCTGCGGGCGCGGCTGGCGCAGTGGGTGGAGCCGGCGTTCACGGCCGGCGGCGACGTGAGTGTGCGGGCCGGGTTCCACGCGCTGGACATCGTGCGCCGGCTCAAGCACCAGCTGAGCCAGGCGCAGGAGGCGACGGACCAGGTCGAGCCGGGGGTCCCGCCGTACACGATCGGCCGGGACCAGCTGGATCAGCTGACGGAGCCGGCGAACCGGTGGCTGGTGGCCAGCTGCCGGGCGGTGATCGCGCGGGCCGGGATCGTGCCGGCGGACGTCGCGGCGGTCCTGCTGGTCGGTGGCAGCGCGCACCTGCCGAGCGTCGGGCCGGCGCTGCGGCAGGGTCTGGGCCGGCCGCTGGTCCGGCCGGCGGAGCCGGAGCTGGCGGTGCTGCGGGGGGCCGCCCGGCTGGCCGGTGGCCGCGAGGGGCGTGCGCTGCCGGCGGACCCGGCGCCGTGGCGGGTGGAGCCGCTGGCGTGGACGGTGCCGGGCGGGCGGGGGCGGCTGGTCCGCTGGCTGGTGAAGGAGGGTGAGCAGTACCCGCAGGGCGCGCCGCTGGCCCAGGTGCGCACCGCCGACGACCGGGTGTACGACCTGACCGCGGGCCGCGCCGACGGGGTGCTGCTGGAGCACCGGGTGCCGCCGGGCGGCATGGTCGTGTCCGGGATGGCCGCCGCGCACGTGCGACTGTCGCCGGTGATGGAGCGGTTCCAGCTGGCGAAACGCCACCATCTGCGGGTCAGCGGCGACTGGCTGCTGATGCCGGACCGGCGGATGCTGGTGGAGTGCTCCCGCACCGGGGAGTACGTGAAGGTCCGGTCGATCGACAGCGGCGCCCTCGTCACGGAGCTGCGCCCGGGGCGCGGCGCCGGCCGCCCGCAGCACGGGCAGGTCGCGCTCGGCCCGAATCAGCAGCTGGCGCTGGTCACCTGGGACGCCGAGGGCCACTTCTGCGTGTGGGACGTGCTGTCGGGGCGCATGACCAGCAGCTTCTCCGATCACCACCGCCCCGACGCGGTGCTGGTCAACGAGGGTGAGTGGCGGCTCGTCGCCACCGGTGAGGGCGCGGCGAGCGTCGGGCGGTACCGCCGGGACGTGGCGACCGTGTGGGACCTGGCGACCGGTGAGCGTCTCGACCGGATCGTCGGCGAGGACCTGACCCGGCGGTTCGCCGGTTACGCCGGCTCGAGCCGCGCGGACGCGTTCGCGACGGAGATGTCGACGCCGGACGGGCGGTTGCGTGCCGCCGTGCAGGACGGTTCGATCCGGGTCCGGGACGTCGAGACCGAGTCGGAGGTGTTCCGCGCGGACCTGTCGCCGGCGCGGCAGATCCGGACCGCGTTCTGCCACGAGGGCCGGCACCTGCTGGCCCGCTGCACCGACGACGAGGGCACGTCAGTCGACGTGTGGGAGGTCCTGCAGCCCGCGTAGCCGCGACGGCCAGCCGGGGCCGTGCGGCACGACGGCGACGGTGCGGGTGTCGTCGTCGTGGCGGGTCAGGCGCAGCTCGAGGTGGTCCTCGGCGAGCCGCTCGACGAGGCCCTCGCCCCATTCGACCAGCGTCACCGACTCCTCGAGGGTGGCGTCGAGGTCGAGGGCGTCGATCTCGCCGAGGGGGTCCTTGACGTCGCCGAGGCGGTACGCGTCGACGTGGACCATGGCGACGCCGCCGGTGGTGGCGGGCCGGTGGACGCGGGCGATCACGAACGTCGGTGAGGTCACCGCGCCCTGCACCCGCAGGCCGGCGCCGATGCCCTGGGCGAGGGCGGTCTTGCCGGCGCCGAGCGGGCCGGTGAGCAGGACGAGGTCGCCGGCGCGCAGGATCGGGGCGAGCCGGCGGCCGAAGGCGTGCGTGTCCGCGGCGGTCGGCAGGGTGACGGTCGGCGGGGTGCGGCTCACGCCGTCACCTCCGCTGCGCTCCGGCGCCGCCGCGAGCCAACCTGACCCAATCGTTCACGGCCCGAGCCGCTGCGCTGGCCGCTCACGACGCGGCGACCCGTTTGAGGAACCCCTCGATCGCCTCGTTGACCTCGTCGGCGTGCTCGAGCATGACGACGTGGCCGCCGTCGTCGATGACGACGAGCTCCGCCTCCGGCAGCACGGCGGCGATCTCGCGGGTGTGGGTGAGCGGCGTGAGCACGTCCCGGTCGCCGCAGATCAGCAGCACCGGCACGCGGCGCAGCGGCCCGAGGACGAGCAGCCGGGCGTGCGTGTAGAGGGTCCGCAGGTACCGGGCGATGACGTCGGTCGAGGTGGTGGTGTTCATCTTCTCGACGTAGGAGACCAGTGCCGGGCTGGGGCGGGCGGTGCCGAACCCGTACCGCCGGGTGAGCAGCCACGCGAGGTCGGTGGAGGCGCGGCGGGCCCGGTCGACGACGCCGGAGCTGATCGGCCCGGCGATGCCGACGACCGGCAGCAGCGGGCGGCGGAACTTCGCCACGACGTCGGGCAGGCCGAAGTTGACCTGGTCGAGCTTGCCGGCGGAGGTCGAGATGAGCACGACCGCCTGGACGCGGGACTCGAACAGCTCGGGGACCTGCTCGGCGAGCGCCATGATCGTCATGCCGCCCATGGAGTGGCCGATGAGGATGACGGGGCCGGTCGGGGCGGTCGCCTGCAGGACCGAGCGCAGGCCGGCGCCGAGCGCGTCGAGGGTGTATTCGCCCTTGCGCAGCCGGCCGGAGCGGCCGTGGCCGGGCTGGTCGTAGAAGACCATGCGGTGCTTGCCCTGCAGCGCCTTGCGCTGGAAGTGGAACGTGCCCATGTCGAGGCAGAACCCGTGCACGAACACCAGCGTGGGCTGCTGCTTGCCGGGCTCGCCGTCGGGGCCGTCGACGATCTCGACGTGCAGGTCGACACCGTCGTCGGTGGTGACGGTGAGCTCCTCGTCGAAGTCCCAGACGCCGAACTCCTCGTCGGCGTAGACGTCGTCGCCGCGCTTCGACCGGTTGACGATGTAGCGCTCGGTGGCGACACCGGCGGCGACACCGGCGGCGGCCACGCCGAGGATCGCGCCGATGATGCCGACCGTGCGCCGGCGGTTGCCCTTGACCTCCACGTCGGTGCCCGTCATGCGTCCTCCCCCACGTAGACCTTGGGCGTGCGGTTGCTGCCCATGCGCGCGACGATCTCGTAGCTGATGGTGTCGGCGGCGGCCGCCCAGTCGTCGGCGGTCGGCTCGCCGCGGCTGCCGGCGCCGAACAGCACGGCCTCGTCGCCGGGGCGCACGTCGTCGCCGTCGCAGTCGACGACGATCTGGTCCATGCAGACCCGGCCGACCACGCGGCGGACCTTGCCACCGATCTCGACGAGGCCGCGGCTGCTCGCGGAGCGGGGCACGCCGTCGGCGTAACCGACCGGGACCAGCGCCAGGGTGGTGTCCTTGAGGACCTTGTACGTGTGCCCGTAGGAGACGCCCTCGCCGGCCTGGACCGCCTTCACCAGGGCGACCTTCGCGTGGACGCTCATCGCGGGGCGCAGGTCCGGGGCGGCGCCCGGGATCGGCGACAGGCCGTAGGTGGCCAGGCCGGCCCGGACCAGGTCGAAGTGGCTCTCCGGCAGGGTGAGGGTGGCGGCGGAGTTGGCCAGGTGCCGCAGCGGCGGCTCGACGCCGAGCCGGGCGGCCTCGTCGAGCGCGTCGTCGAACGCGAGCTGCTGGCGCAGGATCGACGGGTGGCCGGGCTCGTCGGCGCAGGCGAAGTGGCTCCACACCGCGGCGATCTCGACGTCGCCGTCGGCCTGGGCCTTCGCCGCCGCGGTCAGCAGCGCCGGCCAGTCGGCGCGGGTGGCGCCGTTGCGGGACATCCCGGTGTCGATCTTCAGGTGTACCGCGGCGGGCCGGCGGGTCTGCCGGGCGGCCCGCGCGATCTCGGCGAGGGCGGCCGGCGACGCCGCGGACAGGTCGACGCCGGCGGCGACCGCCTCGTGCAGCGGTCGGCCCGGGCTGTGCAGCCACGACAGGATCCTGGTGGTGATGCCGTGCTCGCGCAGGGCGAGTGCCTCCTCCAGGGTGGCGGTGCCGAGCCAGGTGGCGCCGGCCCGCACGGCGGCGGTGGCCACGGGGAGCAGGCCGTGCCCGTACGCGTCGGCCTTGACGACGCTCATCAGGGCGGTCCCCGACCGCAGCAGCCCGCGCAGGGTCGCCACGTTGTGCCGGATCGCGTCGAGGTCGATCCGGACCTGAGCCTGCCACATGGGTCTAAGGGTAAGCGGTGCCCCCGGGGGCGGCCCGGTACCCGGTCCCGGGTCAGCGGCGCAGGGTCCCGATGGCCTCGGGGAGGTGGGTGGCGACGTCTGCGGCGGTGACCGGGCCGCGTTCGGCGGCGAGCCGGCCGGCGAGACCGTGCACGAACGCGGCGGCGACCGCGGCGTGCTCCGCCGGCAGGCCCGCGGCGAGCAGCGAGCCGAGCAGCCCGGCGAGGACGTCGCCGGTGCCGCCGGTGGCGAGGGCCGCGGTCCCGGTCGGGTTGACGAACACCCGGCCGTCGGGTGTGGCGACGATCGTCCGGTCGCCCTTGAGCAGCACGACGGAGTCCATCCGCTCGGCGAGGTGCACGGCCGCGGCGACCCGGTCCTCGCCGGGGGCGCCGCCGGCGAGCCGCTGGAACTCCCCGTCGTGGGGGGTGACGACCGTCGGGGCGTCCCGGTCGCGCAGCCAGTCGGCCATCCGCGCGTCGACGAGCAGCGTCAGGGCGCCGGCGTCGAGGCAGGCGGGGACGGGCGCGCCGAGGACGGTACGCAGCTCGGCGTACGCGCGATCGTCGGTGCCCAGGCCGCTGCCGCAGGTCCAGGCCTGGACCCGGCCGGCGTCGGCGACCCGGTCGGCGGCGATGACCGGCGGGTGGTGGAAGCGCACGGCGTCGGCGGCCGCGCCCGCGTAGCGCACCAGCCCGGCCGGGCCGGCGAGCGCGCCGGCGACGGACAGCACGGCGGCGCCCGGGTACTGCGCGGAGCCGGTGGCGACGCCGACGACGCCCCGCGAGTACTTGTTGTCGTTGGCGGCGGGCCGCGGCCACCAGGCGGCGACGTCGCCGACGTCGGGCACGTAGCAGGCGGGGTCGCCGTCGAGGTGCGGCTCCAGACCGATGTCGACCAGCTCGACGAGGCCGCTGTGGACGGCGCCGGCGCCGACGAGCAGGCCGGGCTTCAGCGCGCCGAACGTGACGGTGACGTCGGCGCGCACGGCCATGCCGGTGACGGCGCCGGTGTCGGCGTCGACGCCGGAGGGCACGTCGACCGCGATCACCGGGGCGCCGCGCAGCGCGCCGGAGACCTCGGCGACCCGGCTCGCGGCCGGCTCGCGCAGCCCGCCCCGGCCGCCGATGCCGAGGATGCCGTCGACGACGAGGTCGACGCGGGCCGGGACGGTCCTGGTCACGCCGCCGCCGGCGGCGAGCAGGGCGGCCGCGGCACTGCGATGGACCCGCTCGGGGTCCATCAGCAGCGCCTCGACGTGGGCGCCGCGGCGGGCGAGCATGGCACCGGCGTAGAGGGCGTCGCCGCCGTTGTTGCCGGGACCGACGAGCAGCAGCACGCGGCTGCCGTACACCCTGGGCAGGCTCTGCGCGCAGCGCCTGGCGAGACCGGCGGCGGCACGCTGCATGAGCGCACCGCCCGGCAGCGTCTTCATCAGCGCTTCTTCGGCGGCGCGGACCTGCGCCACCCGCCATGCGGCTCTCACGGTCGGCTCCCTGCTGCGATCCGGCTCACACGGGTAACCCTGTCATACCCGCCGGAGGGCGATCAGGCGAGGGAGGAGCGGATCTGCGCACCGCCGTCGATGACGAGGGTCTGGCCGGTCATCCACCGGGACGCGGGCCCGCCGAGGAACGTGATCACGTCGGCGATGTCGTCGGGTTCGCCGATGCGGCCGAGCGGCAGGTGGTCGCTGAGGTACTGCTCGTTGTTCTCCCACAGGCCGCGGGCGAGCTTGGTGCGCACGATGCCGGGGGCGACGCCGTTGACGCGGACCGTGGGGGCGAGCTCGGCGGCGAGCTGGCGGGTGAGGTGGATGACGGCGGCCTTGGTGGCGTTGTAGTAGCCGATGCCGGGCTCGGTGAGCAGGCCGCCGACGGAGGCGACGTTGACGATCGCGCCGCCGCGGGCCGACATCGACGCCTTCCACGCCAGCTGGCTCCACAGGACGGGGCCGAACTGGTTGAGGCGGGCGGTCTTCTCGGCGCGGACCGGGTCGATGTCCATCAGCGGGCCGAAGTACGGGTTGGTGCCGGCGTTGTTGACCAGGACGTCGATCGCGCCGAAGCGGGACATGGCGGCGTCGACGGCCGCGCCGGCCTGGTCGGGTTCGGCGGCGTGGGCGGCGTGCGCGAGCACCCCGGCGGACGGGTGGGCGGCGCGGATCTCCTCCGCGACGGCGTCGAGGGCGTCCTGGTCGCGGGAGGTGAGCACGACGTTGCAGCCCTGCGCGGCGAAGGCGACGGCGGTCGCCTTGCCGATGCCGCGGGAGGCGCCGGTGACGAGAACGGTGCGGGCGTCAGTCATGCGCCGCACGTTACTACCGGGTAGGCGACACCGTGCGGACGATGCCGGCGATGCGCTCGGCGGCCTCGCGGGCGATCTCCAGGGTGGCGGCCTCGACCATGACCCGGACGAGCTGCTCGGTGCCGGAGGGGCGCAGCAGGACCCGGCCGGTGCCGCCGAGCTCGGCCTCGACCTGCTTGGCGGCGTCGAGGACCTGGGCTGCCTTGGCCGCCGCGGCGCGGTCGCCGACGGGCACGTTGATCAGCACCTGCGGCAGCCGGTGCACGACGGAGGCGAGGTCGGCGAGGCTGCGGCCGGTGCCGGTCATACGGCCCATGAGGTGCAGGGCGGTGAGGACGCCGTCGCCGGTGGTCGCGAACGCGGGCATCACGATGTGGCCGCTCTGCTCGCCGCCGAGGGCGAGACCCTTAGCGCGCAGCTCCTCCAGGACGTACCGGTCGCCGACGCGGGTCTCGAGCAGGCGGATGCCGGCGTCGGCCATGGCGATCTTCAGCCCGAGGTTGCTCATCACGGTGGCGACGAGGGTGTCGTCGGTGAGCTGCCCGGCGTCGCGCATCGCGAGGGCGAGCACGGCCATGATCTGGTCGCCGTCGACCTCGGTGCCGTCGGCGGTGACGGCGAGGCAGCGGTCGGCGTCGCCGTCGTGGGCGATGCCGAGGTCGGCGCCGTGCTCGACGACGGCGGCGCGCAGCTGCTCGAGGTGGTTGGAGCCGCAGTCCTCGTTGATGTTGAGGCCGTCGGGGTCGGCGTTGATCGCGATGACGTGCGCGCCGGCCCGGCGGTACGCCTCGGGCGCGGCGGACGACGCGGCGCCGTTGGCGCAGTCGACGACGACGGTCAGCTCGACGAGCGGGGCGGGCAGCGACGTGAGCAGGTGCCGCACGTAGCGGTCCTCGCCGTCGGCGAGGTCGGTGACGCGGCCGACGCCGGCGCCGGTGGGCCGGTGCTTGGTGCCCTCGGTGATGAGCCGCTCGATCTCGTCCTCGACGTCGTCGGGGATCTTGTGACCGCCGGCGGCGAAGAGCTTGATCCCGTTGTCGGGCATCGGGTTGTGCGAGGCGGACAGCATCACGCCGATGTCGGCGGACAGCACGCCGGTGAGGTACGCCACCGCCGGGGTGGGCAGCACGCCGACCCGCACCACGTTGGCGCCGGCGCTGGTGAGCCCGGCGACGACGGCCGCCTCCAGCATCTCGCCGCTGGCCCGCGGGTCGCGGCCGACCACGGCGAGGGGCGCGTGCGAGTGGTCGCGCTCGAACAGCGCCTGCGCGGCGGCGATGGCCACGGCCATGGCCAGCTCGGGAGTCAGGTCGGCGTTGGCGCGTCCACGCACGCCGTCGGTGCCGAAGAGTCGCCCCACTGCGATACCTCCGTTGAGCTGTACGGCCGCGAACGCAAATCGGCCGGGTACACCTCCAGGGTGCACCCGGCCGAGAAGCTTGGTTAGCGCTTCGAGTACTGCGGGGCCTTGCGGGCCTTCTTCAGACCGTACTTCTTGCGCTCGGTGGCACGGGCGTCCCGGGTGAGGAAGCCGGCCTTCTTCAGCGCGGCGCGGTCGTCGGGGTCGTTCTCGACGAGGGCCCGGGCGATCGCGAGGCGCAGGCCGCCGGCCTGGCCGGTGGTGCCGCCGCCACGCAGGTTGGCGAAGACGTCGAACTGCTCGAGCTTCTCGACGATGACCAGCGGCTCCTTGACGGACTGCTGGTGCACCTTGCTGGGGAAGTAGTTCTCCAGCTCGCGGCCGTTGAGCAGGAACTTGCCGGTGCCGGGCACCAGGCGGACCCGGACGATGGCCTCCTTGCGGCGGCCAACGGTCTGGATCGGCTGGCCGGCGCGGCGGGAACGAGTCGGGGCCGACGCCGTCGCGGTGACGGGCGCGGGGGTCTCGACAACGGTGGCGACGTCGGCCGGCTCTGCCGCCACGTCGATGATCTCGTCGGTCACGCTCAGTCCTTCGTCCGCGCTCACTGCGCGATCTGCTTGATCTCGAACGGCTGGGGCAGCTGGGCGGCGTGCGGGTGCTCGGCGCCCGCGTAGACCTTCAGCTTCCGGATCTGCCGGGCACCGAGGCGGTTGTGCGGCAGCATGCCCTTGACGGCCAGCTCGATCGCCCGCTCCGGGTTCTTGGTCAGCAGCTCCTCGTAGCCGACCGCCTTGAGACCGCCCGGGTGACCCGAGTGACGGTAGGCGACCTTGGACTGCCGCTTGTTGCCGGTCAGCGCCACCTTGCCGGCGTTGATCACGATGACGAAGTCGCCGGTGTCCACGTGCGGGGCGAACGTCGGCTTGTGCTTACCGCGCAGCAGCGTGGCGGCGTGCGTGGCCAGGCGGCCGAGCACGACGTCCGACGCGTCGATCACGTGCCACACGCGCTCGATTTCACCCGGCTTCGGGCTGTACGTACCCACAGGTCTACCTTGTCTTCCACGTCGTCGGTTCTGGGGTGCGCTCTCATGGCGGCGCTAAGGGGCGCACGACCACCTAGCGTACCCGAACAGTGGGGACGCCTTGTCATCGCACAACAGCGGTCCACGATACCGGGCCGCTGTTGTGCGGTCAAAACGGCCTCCTCAGACCCCCTCCAGCCGAGCGGGTGACTTGCGCAGGTACACGAACCAGGTGACGGCGAAGCAGACGGCGTAGAAGGCGAGGAAGGCGATGTAGGCGCCGTCGCCGGTCTTGTACGCCAGGAACGACTGCCGGAAGGCGAGGTTGACCAGGACGCCGCCGGCCGCGCCGATCGCCCCGGCGACGCCGATGAGCGCCGTGGCGAGCCGCCGGGCCTGGTTCTCGTCCGTGGGGTACTTCGCCCGGAAGATCGCCGGGATCATCTTGTACGTCGAGCCGTTGCCGATGCCGCTGAAGATGAACAGGGCGATGAAGCCGGTGAGGAACAGCGGCAGGGAGTGCTGCCGGGACGCGGTGAGCACCAGGGTGGCGCCGAGGGCCATGCCGACGAAGTTCCAGAAGGTGATCCTGGCCCCCCCGAACCGGTCGGCGAGGGCGCCGCCGACGGGGCGGATGAGCGAGCCGAGCAGCGGGCCGAGGAACGTGAGGTAGGCCGCCTTGACCGGGGTGTCGAAGTCGGACTTGAACTGCACCAGCAGCACCTGGCCGAACGCGAAGCCGAAGCCGATGAACGAGCCGAACGTGCCGATGTACAGCAGCGACATGATCCAGGCGTGCCGGTCCTTGACGACGTCGCGCATGGCGCGCCGGTCGTTGGAGGCGTGCGTCAGGTTGTCCATGTAGATGGCGGCGAGGGTCGCCGCGATGACGATCAGCGGCAGGTAGATCAGGATGATCAGGCGCGGGTGCGCGGCGCCGGCGGTGGCCAGGACGAGCAGGCCGACGAGCTGCACGGCGGGGACGCCGATGTTGCCGCCGCCGGCGTTGATGCCCAGGGCCCAGCCCTTGAGCCGCTGCGGGTAGAAGGCGTTGATGTTGGCCATCGAGGAGGCGAAGTTGCCGCCGCCGACGCCGGCGACCGAGGCCACGATCAGCAGGGTGGTGAAGGAGACGCCGGGTTCGAGCACGATGCCGGCGAGGATGCTCGGCACCAGCAGCATCAGGGCGCTGAAGATGGTCCAGTTGCGCCCGCCGAAGGTGGCCACGGCGAAGGTGTACGGCAGGCGCAGCACCGCGCCGACGAGCGTGGGCGCGCTGGTGAGCAGGAACTTCTGCGCCGGGTCGAAGCCGTACTTCGGGCCGAGGAACAACACGAAGACCGACCAGAGGCTCCAGATGGAGAAGCCGATGTGCTCCGACAGGATGGAGACGATGAGGTTGCGGCGGGCGATCTTCGCGCCGCCGTCCTCCCAGAAGGTGCGATCTTCCGGCCGCCAGTCGGTGATCCAGCGGCCGCGGCGGGGGCGCGGGGGCTGCGCGCCCGGCTCGGTGGTTTCCACGGCGAGAGTCATGGTGCTGAAAGCTAGGTGCGCCACGTTTCGGTCGCGCGCACCGCAACTTGTCCTCGCCGCAACGTTTCCCCCACCGCGGCGGTTCCCCGGTTGTGAGAACCGCCGCGCGACGGGGAGCGGGCGTGCCGTTACGCCTTGGTGAAGGTCCAGGTGCCGGTGTCCGGGCCGCCCTGCGGCGGGCCGAGCTTGAGGGTGGTGCCGCCGGAGCAGTCGTAGCTGCTCTTCTTCAGCACGGGCTGGGCGTCGACCGCGCCGCCGGTGTCGGCGGTGCCGGTGCCGGCGAAGTCGGCGATCGAGGACTTGTCGGCGACCCGGACCGCCGCGGGGCTGGTCAGGTCGACCGTGACGGTCAGGGTGCTGAAGTCGACGGTGCCGGCCGGCTCCCAGGTGCCGGTCGCGGCGGTGGCGGTCTTGATGGTGCCGTTGACCTTGCCGCCGTAGCTGAAGCTGCCCTTGACGTCGCCGCCGGAGACGGTGAACGCGAAGGTCACCGGCTGCATCGGGGTGAAGTCGACCTGGGTCTTGCCGGCCGCGTCGATGGTCAGCGTGGTGCCGCCGCCACCGGTGAAGGAGCCCGTGACGGGGCCGCTGAGCTTGCCGGACAGGCCGGTGGCCTTCCAGGTGCCGACCAGGCAGGGCGCCGCGGCACCGGTCCCGGTCGTGCCGCCGGGCGCACCGGACGAGGCGCCGGCCGAGGTCGCCGGCGAGGCGCCGGCCGAGGTCGTGCCGCTGCTGGCGGCGCCCGGGGTGCCGGAGCCGTCGCTGCAGCCGGCGAGTCCGATGCCCAGCGCCGTTATGGCCACGATGGTGACCTTGGCGGTCGAGCGCATCTGGTTCCTCCTCATATCGGGGTCCGTTTGTATCTACCCCCGCGAGCAGATCGTCGAACCCTACCGTGGGAGGATCTGGCACGTCCGCGACCGCCCAGATCGATCGACCGCCGTCGACGCCGTTGGGCCCCGTGGCGGTAACTTCCTGCTCAGTGGTCGTGTGAGGCGCTCTTAGCAGGCGCGAAACATTCGGGACCCTGGAGCGAAACCGCTCGGCGGCAGCCTTTTGGCCATGTCCGAAGCGGTCGCCATCCCCAGCTCGCGCCCCGGCGTCCCGCCGGCCGCCGCCGGTAACAACGCCGAAACCGTGCCGCCATGCCCGCGTCACCCGCAGGCACCACCGGTCGCAACGGCCGCCGTCGATATGGATGGTGCGCGGTGAAGGTCGTCGTCGTCGGCCACGGCATGGTGGGGCACCGGTTCCTGGAGGCGCTGCGCGCCCGCGACACCGAAGGCCGCTGGGAGATCACGGTCCTGGCGGAGGAGAGCCGCCCGGCGTACGACCGGGTGCGGCTGTCGGCGTTCTTCGACGGCGCGACCGCGCAGGAGCTGACCTACGACGTGCCCGACGGGGTCGACCTGCACCTCGGCGAGCCGGCCCTGGCGATCGACCGGGCGGCGCGGAAGGTCACCACCGCCCACGGCATGTACGAGTACGACGCCCTCGTCCTGGCCACCGGCTCGTCGGCGTTCGTGCCGCCGATCAGCGGCGTCGACCAGCCCGGCGTGTTCGTCTACCGCACCCTGGACGACCTGGAGGCGATCCGGGCCCACGCGCGGGGCAGGGAGGTCGGCGCGGTCATCGGCGGCGGCCTGCTCGGCCTGGAGGCGGCCAACGCGCTGCGCCTGCTCGGCCTGCGCACGCACGTGATCGAGTTCGCGCCGCGGCTGATGCCGGTGCAGGTCGACGAGGCCGGCGGCGCGGTCCTGCGCAAGTACGTCGAGGACCTCGGCGTCCGGGTGCACCTCGGCGCCGCGACGACCGCGATCCGCCAGAGCCAGTCCGTCAACGCGACCCTGGCGCTGACCCTGTCCGACGGCGCGCACATCCCGGCCGACATCGTCGTGGTGGCCGCCGGCATCCGACCGCGCGACGAGCTGGCCCGCACCATGGGGCTGACCACGGGGGCGCGCGGCGGGGTGGTCGTCGACGCCGGCTGCCGCACCGACGACCCGGCGGTGTACGCGATCGGCGAGTGCGCCGAGATCGACGGCCGCTGCTACGGCCTGGTGGCGCCCGGGTACGCGATGGCGGAGGTCGTCGCGGACCGGCTGCTCGGCGGCGACGCGTCGTTCCCGGGCGCGGACACGTCCACGAAGCTGAAGCTGCTCGGCGTCGACGTCGCCAGCTTCGGCGACGCGCTGCGCACCGACCTGCTCGACGTCGTCTACCTCGACCCGGCCAGCGGCACGTACGCGAAGCTGGTCCTCTCCGACGACGCGCAGACCCTGCTCGGCGGCATCCTCGTCGGCGACGCCAGCGCCTACCCGGCGCTGCGGGCCAGCGTCGGCGGCCCGCTGCCGGCGAGCCCCCTGGCGCTGCTGGCCGGCGACGCGCCCCGCGCCGCGCTGTCCGAGGACGCCCAGATCTGCTCCTGCAACGCCGTCACCAAGGGCCAGATCACCACCGCGATCCACGAGCAGGGCTGCACCGACGTGGCCGCGCTGAAGGCCTGCACCCGCGCCGGCACCAGCTGCGGCTCGTGCGTGCCGCTGCTCAAGCAGTTGCTCGCCGAGGGCGGCGTGGTGGCCAGCAAGGCGCTGTGCGAGCACTTCAGCCAGTCGCGGGCGGAGCTGTTCGACATCATCCGGGTCCGCGGCATCCGCACGTTCTCGCAGCTGGTCGCCGAGCACGGCACGGGCCGCGGCTGCGACATCTGCAAGCCGACCGTCGCCTCGATCCTCGCCTCCCTGCACAACGACTACGTGCTCGACGGCGAGCAGGCCGCGCTGCAGGACACCAACGACCACTTCCTGGCCAACATCCAGCGCAACGGCACCTACTCGGTGGTCCCGCGCATCCCCGGCGGCGAGATCACGCCCGACAAGCTGATCGTCATCGGCGAGGTCGCCCGCGACTTCAACCTCTACACGAAGATCACCGGCGGGCAGCGCATCGACCTGCTCGGCGCCCGGGTCGAGCAGCTGCCGGCCATCTGGCACCGCCTCGTCGCGGCCGGGTTCGAGTCCGGGCACGCGTACGGCAAGGCGCTGCGCACGGTGAAGTCGTGCGTCGGGTCCACCTGGTGCCGCTACGGCGTGCAGGACTCCGTCGGGCTCGCCGTCGAGCTGGAGCTGCGGTACCGGGGACTGCGCGCGCCGCACAAGCTCAAGTCGGCGGTGTCGGGCTGCGCCCGCGAGTGCGCCGAGGCGAAGGGCAAGGACTTCGGCATCATCGCCACCGACAACGGCTGGAACCTGTACGTCGGCGGCAACGGCGGCTTCCGGCCCCGCCACGCCGACCTGCTCGCCGGCGACCTGTCCACCGAGGAGCTGATCAGGCTCGTCGACCGGTTCCTGATGTTCTACATCCGCACCGCGGACCGGCTGCAGCGCACCTCGGCGTGGATCGAAGGGCTCGAGGGCGGCCTGGACTACCTGCGGGCCGTGATCGTCGAGGACTCCCTGGGCATCGCCGAGGAGCTCGACGCCATGATGGCCCACCACGTCGGCTCCTACGTCGACGAGTGGCAGGCGACGATCAACGACCCGGAGCGCCTGGCCCGCTTCGTGTCGTTCGTCAACGCGCCGGACACCCCGGACCCGACCATCTCCTTCGCTTCCGAACGTGGACAGCCCGTTCCCGTCGTCCTTGGAGTGCGCTCATGAAGTGGACCGTGGTCTGCCCGTACCCCCGCCTGGAGCCGGAGCGCGGCGTCGCCGCCCTGGTCGACGGGGCGCAGGTGGCACTGTTCCGGGTCTACGGCGGCGAGGTGCACGCCATCGGCAACCTCGACCCGATCAGCGGCGCGGCGGTGCTGTCGCGCGGCATCGTCGGCAGCCGCGGCGACGTGCCGACGGTCGCGTCGCCGATGCACAAGCAGGCGTTCGACCTGCGCAGCGGCGAGTGCCTGGACCAGCCCGGGGTGCGGGTGCCGGTGTACCCGGTGCGCGTGCGCGACGGCCTGGTGGAGGTCGCCACGCCCGCGGCTTCGGCGGCCGAGGTGGTCACGTGAGCGGCCCGGAGCGTAGCGGAGTGGCCGCTCACCATGGGCTCAGTCTTGGCTCACGGCGGCGCCGGAGCGCAGCGGAGGTGTCGTCGTGAGCGGCCCGGAGCGCAGCCGAGTGGCCGTGAACCATGGGCTCAGTCTTGGCTCGCGGCGACGCCGGAGCGCAGCGGAGGTGTCGTCGTGAGCGGCCCGGAGCGCAGCGGAGTGGCCGTGAACCATGGGCTCAGTCTTGGCTCGCGGCGACGCCGGAGCGCAGCGGAGGTGTCGTCGTGAGTGCGAGTAGTACGTTGGAGGCCCGCCCGGCGTCCGGCGAGGATCTGCCCCTGGCCGGGTTCACCGTGGCGGTGACCGCCGACCGGCGCCGTGACGAGCTCAGCGCGCTCCTGGAGCGCCGTGGCGCCCGGGTCGTGCTGGCCCCGGCGCTGCGGATCGTGCCGGTCGCCGACGACACCGAGCTCAAGGCCGCGACCGTGTCGTGCGTCGACATCCCGCCGGAGATCGTGATCGCGACGACCGGCATCGGCCTGCGCGGCTGGATCGAGGCGGCCGAGGGGTGGGGGCTCGGCGAGGCGCTGCGGTCCCGGCTCAGCGACGCGTACCTGATCGCCCGCGGTCCGAAGGCGAAGGGCGCGGTCCGCGCCGCCGGCATGATCGAGGCCTGGTCGCCGGACACGGAGAGCTGCGACGAGGTCCTCGACTACCTGCTCGGCGGCGGGTTCCCGGGCGGCATCGCCGGCCGGCGGATCGCGCTGCAGCTGCACGGCGAGCCGCACCCGGAGTTCACCACCGCGCTGCGCGACGCCGGCGCGATCGTCGTGGAGATCCCGGTGTACCGGTGGGCCCCGCCCGTCGACCCGGCGCCCCTGCGGCGGCTCGTCGACCTGATCTGCTCCCGGCTCGTCGACTCGGTGACGTTCACGTCGGCGCCGGCGGTCAGCTCGCTGCTGCGGGTCGCCGGCTCGGAGGCGCCGGACGTGCTGGAGGCCCTGCGGACCGACGTCCTGGCCGCCTGCGTGGGCCCGGTGACCGCCGCGCCGCTGAAACGCCTCGGCGTGCCCGTCGCGGCGCCGCAGCGGGCCCGGCTGGGCGCGCTCGTGCGCATCCTCGTCGACGAGCTGCCGAAGCGGGCCCCCACGCTGCACGTGGCGGGCGCCGCGGTGACGCTGCGGGGCCACGCCGCGATCATCGACGGCACGCTCAAGCCCCTCGCCCCCGGCCCGATGGCGGTGCTGCGGGCGCTCGCAGCGTCGCCCGGACGGGTCCTGTCCCGGGCGGCGCTGCTGCGTGAGCTGCCCCGCGGCGCCGACGAGCACGCGGTCGAGATGGCCGTGGCCCGGCTGCGGGCCGCGCTCGGCGGTCCCGCGTTCGTGCAGACGGTGGTGAAGCGCGGCTACCGGCTGCGGGTCGACTAGTCACCTGCGGCGGCGGGGCCGCTGATGCAGGTAACGCTCGACCTCTTACTGCAGGTAGCGCTCGACCTCGTCGAGGGTGTGCGGCTGGACCTCGTCGGGTGAGACGCCCTGCAGCTTCGCCGCCCGGCGGCGGCGCAGCAGATCCCACAGCTGGTCGAGCTGCGCCTCGATGTCGCCGAGCCGGTCGTGCTCCTCCTGCTCGGTGATCTTGCCGGCCTGCAGCTGCGTGCGGAGTTTGTGCTCGTCGTCCACGAGCGCGGAGATCTGGTGCAGCAGCGTCTTCTCATCCATACCTGCATCATGCCTGCCGCGGGGGCGACTACCGCAGGGTGAGGGCCGACCAGCCGAACTGGTCGATGGGGCCGGTGCCGGCGCCGATGCGCCAGTCGGCGGCGTCGCTGATCGCCCGCCCGACGAACCCCTTCGACCAGGCGACCGCCTCGGCCGGGTCGTCGCCGAGCGTGAGCCGGGCGGCGACCGCGGTCGCGAACGTGGCGCCGCTGCCGTCGGTGTTGCGGCTGCTGACCCGTGGGCTGTGCAGCAGCCTGGCGGCGCCGTCGGCCCAGAGCACGTCGATCGCGTCGCCCGCGGCGACGAAGTCGCCACCGGTGACCACCACGTACCGCGGACCGCCCGCCGCCAGCTGCGCCGCCGCCTTCGCCATGTCGTCCGGCGTGACGACCTCCCAGCCGACCAGCAGCGACGCCTCCTCCCGGTTGGGCGTCGCGACCAGCGCGTGCGGCAGGAGCCGCTCCAGGGCCGCGGCGAGCCCCCGGCGGGACGCGCCGGCCGCCCGGGGGTCGCCACCGGTGGTGAGGACCGGGTCGACGACGAGGTTCGGCAGGGCGCCGGAGCGGGCCCGGGCGGCGACCGCGATCGCCGTGTCCGGGTTCGGGAACATGCCCGTCTTGACCGCGGCCACCGGCAGGTCGTCCAGGACGCTGCCGAGCTGCCCCGACACCACCGTCGTCGGCTGCGGGTACACGTCGGTGGTGCCACGCGTGTTGCGCGACACCACCGCCGTCACGACCGACGCGCCGTGCATCCGCATCGCGGCGAGGGTGCGCAGGTCAGCCTGGATTCCGGAACCACCGGACGAGTCGGACGCGCCGACGGTGAGCACAACAGAGGGATCCACGGGGCCATGTGAGCACGTGGTGACGCACCGCCACGGACAGGGCGTCCGTCAGCCGCGCCCCTCCCACACCGGCTCCGGTACCTCCACCACCTCGCCGTCGGCGCGGAACAGCACGAACCGGTCGAACGAGCGGCTGAACCAGCGGTCGTGCGTCACCGCGATCACCGTGCCGTCGAACGTGCGCAGCCCTTCCTCGAGCGCCTCCGCGCTGGCCAGGTCCAGGTTGTCCGTCGGCTCGTCGAGCAGCAGCAGCGTCGCCCCGGACAGCTCCAGCAGCAGCACCAGGAACCTGGCCTGCTGGCCGCCGGACAGGGTGCCGAAGCGCTGGTCGGCCTGGGCGGCCAGCTCGTAGCGGGACAGCGCCGGCATCGCCTGCGGCCGCGGCAGCCCGCTGCGCCAGTCGTCGCCGCGCCACAGGATCTCCACCAGGGTCTTGTCGAGCAGCTCCGGCCGGTCGTGCGTCTGCGAGAAGTGCCCGGGCCGCACCCGCGCGCCGAGCCGGACCGACCCGCCGTGCGCGACCGGCGCGATCTGCACCCCGATCGGGGTCTGCGTCGGGTCCGGGTCGGTGCCGCCCCGGGCGAGCAGCCGCAGGAAGTGCGACTTGCCGGTGCCGTTGCCGCCGAGGACCGCGACCCGGTCGCCGTACCAGATCTCCAGGTCGAACGGGAACGTCAGATTGTCCAGCTCCAGCTGCTCGGCCACGACGGCGCGCTTGCCGGTGCGCCCGCCGGCCAGCCGCATCCGGATGTCCTGGTCCTTCGGCGGGGTCGGCGGCGGGCCGGCCTCCTCGAACTTCTTCAGCCGGGTCTGCGCCGCCTGGTACCGCGACGCGAGCCCGTCGTTGTACGCGGACTTCGTCTTGTACATGAGCACCAGGTCCTTGAGCTTCTGGTGCTCCTCGTCCCAGCGGCGGCGCTGCTCGTCGAGGCGCTCGTGCCGGGCGACGCGGGCCTCGTGCCAGGACGCGAAGCCGCCCGGGTGCACCCACGCCGAGCCGCCCTCCACCGCCACGACCCGGTCCGCGGATCTGGCGAGCAGCTCACGGTCGTGCGACACGTACAGCACCGACTTCGCCGACTCGCGCAGCCGGTCCTCCAGCCAGCGTTTGCCCGGTACGTCCAGGAAGTTGTCGGGCTCGTCGAGCAGCAGCACCTCGTCGTCGCCGCGCAGCAGCAGCTCCAGCGCGAACCGTTTCTGCTGCCCGCCGGACAGGGTCCGCACCGGCCGGTCGCGGGTCTCGTCCCACGGCTTGCCCAGCGCGGCGACGCTCACCGTGTCGAAGAGGACCTCGGCGTCGTACCCGCCGGCCTCGCCCCACGCGGCCAGCGCGTTCGCGTAGCGCAGCTGCGCCTTCTCGGTGCCCTCGGCGTGCATCGCGACCTCCGCGGCGTGCAGCCGCTCGCCGGCCGCCCGCAGCTGCCCCGGGGCGAGCTGCAGCGCCAGGTCGTACAGGGTGCGGTCATCACCGATCATGCCGATGAACTGGCGCATCACGCCCAGCCCGCCGGCCCGGGCGATCGTGCCGGTGCGCACCGGCAGGTCGCCGGCGACCATCTTCAGCAGCGTCGTCTTCCCGGCGCCGTTCGGCCCGACCAGCGCGACCTTGGCGCCCTCACCGACCCGGAACGACACCTCGGCGAACAGCTCACGACCATCTGCGAGGGTGTGCCCGACCCCTGCCACGTCCACGTATCCCACAAGTCAGGAATTCTGCGCGGCGCCGGTCGTTCCGTCGCCCGCTTTTCGGACCCGCAGGATCCGGAAGCCCTTGTGGTTGGCGTACCGCTCGGCCTCGAACCCCTGCTCGACGAGCCACCGCTGCAGCGAGTCCGAGCCCAGGTTCTTGGCCACGACCAGCCACGCCGTGCCGTCCGGGGTCAGCCGCGGCAGCCACCGCAGCAGCAGCGCGTGCAGCTCCGGCTTGCCGATGCGGATCGGCGGGTTGGACCAGATCTGCGTGAACCCGACACTGTCGGGCACCTCGTCCGGCAGCGCGGTGACCACGTTCGGGCCGGTGTTCTCGCCGGCGAGCGCCAGGGCCCGCTGGTTGACGTCGACGGCGTAGACCGTCGCCCGCGGGGCGTTCGCGGCGAGGACCGTCGCGATCGGCCCGTACCCGCAGCCGAGGTCCAGCAGGTGCCCCGTCGTGTCCCCGTCCGGCAGCGGCGCCCGGTGCAGCAGCACCGACGTGCCCGGGTCCAGCCGGCTCGCGGAGAACACCCCGGCCGAGGCGACCAGGCGGAACTCCTGGTCATGCACGGTGAACACCACCGTGTGCCGGGTGGCGTCCGCCGCGGGATCGGCGGTGAAGTAGTGCTCGCCGGACACGATGACCCTCCTTCGACCGGTGACGCAACGCATTGTCCCCAAGCAGGTGAACGGCCCTGCTCGCGCCCCACTCGTTCGGATTGCGCGAAACATCGCCGACACGCCACCACCCAGGAGGGTCGGCTACCCTGTGCGACATGACTTCTGGGAACGAGCAGCGCCGGAAGCGGCGATCCGACTCGTTCCGCCGGGACGAGGCGGACGAGGCCGACAACTGGTTGGCCGGGCTCCGCGGCAGCGGACCGGACCCGTTCTCGGCCCCGCCGCCGTCGTTCGACGAACCTGGATTCGACGACGGCCCCCGTGGCGGGCGGCCGGGTCGTTCGCGTCCGGACGATTCGCCGAGCGGGTCCTTCCGGGCGCCGCGGGACGACTCGCCCAGCGGGTCCTTCCGGGCGCCGCGGGACGAATCGCCCAGCGGGTCGTTCAGGGCCGCGCCGCCGGCCGGTCCGCGGGTGCCGGAGGGGCCTGCCGGTGGCGGGCGGCGACGGGCGCCGCGGGACGACTCGCCCAGTGGCTCCTTCCGGGCCCCTCGCGACGAGTCCCCCAGTGGCTCCTTCCGCGCGCCGCGGGACGAATCGCCGAGCGGTTCCTTCCGGGCGCCGCGGGTCGACCCGCCCGGTGGGACGTTCCGGCCGCTGCGTGACGACGCCGCCGGTGGTGCGTTCCGGCCGGTCCGCGACGAGCCCGCCGGTCCACGGGCCGGCCGCGGCGACTCGCCCAGCGGGGTCTTCACCCGTCCGGCCGCACCGCCGCCGGCACGCGCCGCGATCGAGCCGCCACTGCCCGTCGAGCCGACCACGCAGGGCGGCGGCCGGCGCCGGGCCCGCACCGACGACGAGCCCTCCAGCGGCGGCAGGCGCGCCCCCGAGCGTCGCCCTTCCGAGTCGTACGACCACGGCCCCGCCCTCGAACCGATCATCAAACCCCTCGCGGACTACACCCCGCCACGGACCACGACCGAGCCGCCGCCGCTCGTGCCGATCTTCCCGTCGATGCGCCCCGAAAGCAGCCCGACCAGCGGCGGCGCGACCGGCCGCCGGGCCCGCCGCGCCGCGGACGAGCCGGACACGACCTCGACGGGGGCCCGCCGGCGGTTCGACGAGCCCGCCGGGCGCCGGGCCCGCCCCGACGCCCCCGAGGACGTCACCGGGGGCCGGCGGTCCCGCGCCGCCGACGACCCGGCCGCGCTCCGGCGCGACGACACCGGCACGTCCCGGCGGGACGACACCGGCGTCTCGCGCCGCGACGACACCGGCACCTCGCGGCGCGGCCGCGGCGGCTTCGAGCCGGTCGGCCCCGACACCGGCATCGGCCGGCAGCGCTCCGGCCCCGGCCTCGCCGGCGGCCCGTCCACCGGATCCGGCTACGCCCCCGGCGCCGACCCGAGCTCCGTCTCGGGCCCCGCGTACGGCAGTCCCGTCTCCGGTCCCGCGTACGGCGCCCCCGTGTCGGGCCCCGCCGCCGGCCCGGCCTCCGGTCCCGGCCACGCCGGACCCGGCACCGGCGGACCCGCCACCGCACGGCGCGGCGGCTTCTACACCGGCGCACCCGACGAGACCACCGCCCTCCGGCGCGACGACATCGACGATCGGCGGCGCGACGACCCCGCGGCCCGGCGCCGCGACGACACGACGGGCTTCCGGCGCGACGACACGACCGGCTTCCGGCGCGACGACACCGGCACCGGACGGCGCGGGCGTGGCTTCGACGAGTACCCGGCCCGCCGCGACGACACCGGCACCCGGCGGCGGGACGGGTTCGAGCCCGCCGGGTTCGAGCCGCACAGCGCCGCGTTCGAGGCGAGCGGCACCGCCACCCGGCGGCGCCCCGCGGCGGACGAGGCACCCCACCAGCGCCGGCCGCTCGACGACGGGCTGCCGTTCGACGAGCCGTCCGGCGCCGGTCGGCGGGGACGGGGACGCGGCACCGGGGAGTACACCAGCGGCGGCACCCAACGCGCGTTGCGCGAGCCAGCGGGGACCCGCCCCGCGGGCCGCCCCGACAACCGCCGCCCCGGCAAGCCCCGGACCGCCGTCGTCGACCCCGTGCGGGTCGAGCACAAGCCGCACCGGTGGATCGCCGCGCTGAGCGCCATCGGCGTGTTCGTGCTGCTCGCCGCGTGCGGCCTGGGCTCGTGGTTCATCTTCAAGGACGAGAAGAACGGCCCCGACTCGGCCCGCTCCAGCGCCACCGCCGGCCCGAAGAAGCGCGACATCAGCAGCCGCCAGGTCGACCCCGCCCCGCTCACCGAGGCCGAGGTCTTCCCTCAGAACAACATCGTCGCGGTGGCGAACGAGCCACCGTACGTGATCCTCAAGACCCAGGCCTCCCCCGACTGCAAGACCGCCGCCACCGACGAGCTCGCCACCCTGCTCGCCGGCGCCGGCTGCTCCGAGGTCGTCCGGGCGACGATGAAGTCACCCAACGAGGAGTACCTGATCACCGCCGGCATCTTCAACCTCGACACCGAGAAGGCCGCCGCCACCGCCTTCGACGGCGTCAAGCCCATCGTCGACGGTCAGAAGGGCCGCTTCGCCGGCATGAGCGTCGGCGCGGGCACCGGCACCGACGCCATCGTGCGCGCCCCGACCCAGCTCGGCTGGAACTACCGCGGCCACTTCATCGCGTTCGTCGTCATCGCCAGGGTCGACGGCAAGGAGTTCGCGCCCGACGACCCGTACCCGAACCAGATCACGTACGACATCGTCGAGACGTACCTGGAGAACGGCATCATCGGCAACCGGGCCATCGTCCAGCCCGACGCCACCCCGGCGGCATCGCTGCCGGCCGCACCACCCAGCTGACCGCCCGCCCGCTCCCCACGACGCGGAGGAACCCCCGGGATCACACACCGGTGTTCCTCCGCGTCGCGGCTTCTACGCGCGGCTTCTACTGGCGGCGGCTTCGCGGCTACGCGCGGCGGCTTCGGGCCGCTACGCGCGGCGGCTTCGCAGACGGCCACGTCGGCTCACTCCGCATCGTGGCCGCCCGGCGGCTTCTCCGGGCCGAACGCGCCCAGCGGGCCGCGAGCCGAACTCACCCGGCGTTTCGTCCGGAGCGGCTTCGCGGGCGCCCGCCGGGTCGTCCGGACCGAAACGAACTTCATGAGTGCCGGCGGGTCGCCCGAGACCGAAACGAGCTTCGCAAGCGCCCGGCGGGTCGTCCGGGTCGAAACGAGCGGGTCCCGGCCGGCCAGTCCCGTCGGCTCAGTCCCGTCGGCTCAGTCCCGTCGGCTCAGTCCCGTCGGCTCAGTCCCGTCGGCTCAGTCCCGTCGGCTCAGTCCCGTCGTCAGTCCCGCCGGCCAGTCCCGTCGGCTCAGTCCCGTCGGCTCAGTCCCGTCGGCCGGGGGCGCGGGCTGGTCGTCGGCGTCGCGGCGGCGGCGGGTCAGTTCGGCGCGGGCGAGCAGGTCGGCCGGGTCGTCCGGGTACGTCACCTCCACCAGGGCCAGCCCGTGGGCCGGGGCGACCGTCACCTCGTCGGCGCGGACGCGGCGGGTGAGCAGGCCCGCCGGCCACGCGGCGGGGCGGCGGCCGTCGCCGACGAAGAGCTGGGCGCCGACCAGGCTGCGGACCATCTGCTGGCAGAACGCGTCGGCCTGGACGGTCGCCACGAGGATGCCGTCGGGGTCGCGGCGCCAGTCGAGGCGGTTGACGGCGCGGATGGTCGTGGCGTGCTCCTTGCGCCGGCAGAACGCGGCGTAGTCGTGCTCCCCCACGAGACCCTCGGCGGCGGCGTTCAGGGCGTCCAGGTCGAGCGGGCGGGGCCAGGCGACCGTGTCGTGCCGGCGCAGCGGCGAGGCGCCCCAGGCGGCGTCGGTGACGCGGTACTCGTACCGGCGCGACAGGGCGGAGAACCGGGCGTCGAACTCCGGCGGGACCTCGGCGGCGGCGAGCACCCGCACGTCGGGCGGCAGCAGACCGGCGAGCTTGCGCAGCAGCGCGGCGCTGAGGGCGTCCCAGCGGTCGGCGGGGACGTCGACGTGGCAGACCTGGCCCGTGGCGTGGACGCCGGCGTCGGTGCGGCCGGCGACGGTCAGGCCCTCGACCGTGCCGAACAGGCGGGTCAGGACGGCGGTCAGCTCACCGGCGACGGTGCGGCGGGTCGGCTGCACGGCCCACCCTGAAAAGTCGGTCCCGTCGTACGCCACGTCGAGGCGGACACGGATTCTCCTCAACGCTACACCCTTCAAAAAAATCGGCCCGGCACCCGATTACGCAGGGTGCCGGGCCGTCGAATACAGGCCTGTGATCAGGCCTTCTTCTCGCCGTCCTCGTCCGACTCGGCGGACGCCGCGGCGTCGTCGTCCGAAGCGTCCGAAGCCGACGCGGAGGCCGGAGCCGAGTCCGCGGCAGCCGCGGCGGGAGCCTCGTCCGTGTCCTCGCCCGCCAGGACCGCGATCGAGTCGGCCTTGGCGGCCTTCCGGGCGGCGGCCTTGCGCGGCGCCGGCGCGGCGGCGACCTCGAGCTCCTCGACCAGCTCGATGATCGCCATGGGAGCGGCGTCACCCTTGCGCGGGCCGGTCTTCACGATGCGGGTGTAGCCACCCGGACGGTTGTGGAACCGCGGCGCGATCTGGTCGAACAGCTGGAACACCACGTCCTTGTCGCGCACCACGGCGAGCGCTTGACGGCGCGCGTGCAGATCGCCGCGCTTGGCCTTGGTGATGAGCTGCTCGGCGAGCGGGCGCAGCCGCTTGGCCTTCGTCTCGGTGGTCGTGATGCGTCCGTGCTTGAACAGTGAGGTGGCGAGATTCGCCAGCATCAGCCGCTCATGCGCGGGGCTGCCGCCGAGGCGGGGACCCTTGGTGGGCGTGGGCATTGGGGCTCCTCAAATCGAACAGCAGCCGGTTTAGAGCTGCTCGGTCTCGCGGTAGTCGTCGGTGTCGTCGTAGGAAACATCGGCGAACGAGTCCACGACGTGTGCCGGGTCGAACGTCGGGGCGGAGTCCTTCAGACCCAGACCCATCCCGGCGAGCTTCATCTTGACCTCGTCGATCGACTTCTGACCGAAATTCCTTATATCGAGGAGGTCTGCTTCCGTGCGGCTGATCAGCTCCCCGACGGAGTTGATGCCCTCGCGCTTGAGGCAGTTGTACGAGCGGACGGTGAGGTCGAGCTCCTCGATCGGCAGTGCCAGGTCGGCAGCGAGCTGCGCGTCCTGCGGCGACGGGCCGATGTCGATGCCTTCTGCGGTCTCGTCGAGCTCGCGGGCCAGGCCGAAGAGTTCGACGAGGGTCGAGCCGGCGGAGGCCAGCGCGGTGCGGGGGGTCAGCGACGCCTTGGTCTCGACGTCGATGATGAGCCGGTCGAAGTCGGTGCGCTGCTCGACGCGGGTGGCCTCGACGCGGTAGGTGACCTTGAGCACCGGGGAGTAGATCGAGTCGATCGGGATGCGACCGATCTCCTGGCCCTGCTGCTTGTTCTGGTTGGCGGTCACGTAGCCGCGACCGCGCTCGACGGTCAGCTCCATGTCGAGCCGGCCCTTGCCGTTGAGCGTGGCCAGCTTCAGGTCGGGGTTGTGCACGGAGACGCCGGCCGGGGGCTGGATGTCGCCCGCCGTGACGTCGCCGGGGCCCTGCTTGCGCAGGTACATCGAGACCGGCTCGTCGTGCTCGGAGCTGACGCACAGCTCCTTGACGTTCATGACGAGCTCGACCACGTCCTCCTTGACACCGGGGATGGTGGTGAACTCGTGCAGGACACCGTCGATCTTGATGCTGGTCACGGCCGCGCCCGGGATCGAGCTGAGCAGGGTGCGACGCAGCGAGTTGCCGAGGGTGTAGCCGAAGCCCGGCTCGAGCGGCTCGATGGTGAACTTGGACCGGGTCTCGCTGATGGACTCTTCGGCGAGGCTCGGACGCTGGGAGATAAGCACTTTCGGTTCCTCCAGTTCGTTGCGCGCCCGCTATTTGACGCGCTCCGAGTAAGCGCACGCTGTTCGGTGCGCCTGAGGGGGCGGAACGTGGTCGCCCCGCCCCCGCAAGCCGAGAACTACTTGCTGTAGAGCTCGACGATCAGCTGCTCCTGGACCTGGGTGTCGATGACCTGCCGCGCCGGCAGGCTGTGCACCAGGACCTTGAGCTCGCTGGGGATGAACTCGAGCCAGGCGGGGACGGTCTTGCTGCCCGCGAGGCCCTGAGCGATCTGGAACGGGGTGAGCTCCCGCGACTTCTGCCGCACCTGCACGATGTCGTGCTCGCGCAGCCGGTACGACGGGATGTCGACCTTCTTGCCGTTGACCTGGATGTGGCCGTGGCTCACCAGCTGGCGGGCCGCGTCACGCGAGGTGGCGAGGCCGGCGCGGTACACCACGTTGTCGAGGCGCGACTCGAGGATCTTGAGCAGCTCCTCACCGGTCTTGCCGGGCTTGGCCACAGCCTCGTCGAAGTAGCCGGCGAACTGACGCTCGAGGACGCCGTAGATGCGGCGGGCCTTCTGCTTCTCGCGCAGCTGCAGGAGGTACTCGGTCTCCTTCGGCCGGCCGCGGCCGTGCTGGCCGGGCGGGAAGGGACGCGACTCGAACGGGCACTTCGGCCCGTCGCACTTGCTGCCCTTGAGGAACAGCTTCATCTTCTCGCGCCGGCAGCGACGGCAGTCGGCACCTGTGTAACGAGCCATCTTCTATCTCTTCCCTTAGACCCGGCGGCGCTTCGGCGGACGGCAACCGTTGTGCGGCTGCGGCGTGACGTCAGAGATCTGCCCGACCTCCAGGCCGACGGCCTGCAGCGAGCGGATCGCGGTCTCCCGGCCGGAGCCGGGGCCCTTGACGAACACGTCGACCTTGCGCATGCCGTGCTCCATCGCGCGACGGGCGGCGGCCTCGGCGGCCAGCTGCGCGGCGAACGGGGTCGACTTGCGCGAGCCCTTGAAGCCCACCTGGCCGGCCGAGGCCCAGGAGATCACAGCACCGGTCGGGTCGGTGATCGACACGATGGTGTTGTTGAAGGTGCTCTTGATGTGCGCCTGCCCGTGGGCGACGTTCTTGCGTTCCTTGCGCCGGACCTTCTTGACAGCGGTCGCGCCGGCGCGAGCCTTCGGCGGCATTCTCTATGCGCTCCTAGATTGTTTCTTCTACCGACCGACTACTACTTCTTGCCCGGCTTCTTCTTGCCGGCGACCGTGCGCTTCGGACCCTTGCGGGTGCGGGCGTTGGTCCGGGTGCGCTGACCGCGCACGGGCAGGCCCTTGCGGTGCCGGATGCCCTGGTAGCAGCCGATCTCGACCTTGCGGCGGATGTCCGCGGCGACCTCGCGGCGCAGGTCGCCCTCGACCTTGAAGTTGGCCTCGATGTAGTCGCGCAGCTGCACGATCTCTTCATCGGTCAGGTCACGAGCCCGCTTGTTGCCATCGATGCCGGTGGCGGCGAGCAGCTCGATGGATCGGGTGCGCCCGATGCCATAGATGTAGGTAAGTGCGATCTCGGTGCGCTTCTCGCGCGGGAGATCAACACCAACGAGACGTGCCATAGGTGGGCGTGCTCCTTGCGTGTGCGGAGGTCTGAGCCCGCTCCACTCCCGTCTGCCCACAGACGGGCCCCGGCCTCCGACCGGGGGTGCAGCCCACGCGCTCCGCGCGCACGACGCGCGGTGGCCCGGGGCTGGAACGGGCTAAAACAGGTGGTGCTAGGTGGATCCGCCGCCTGGGCTCAGCCCTGGCGCTGCTTGTGGCGCGGGTCAGTGCTGCAGATGACCATGACCCGGCCGTGCCGCCGGATGATCCGGCAGTTGTTGCAGATCCGCTTGACGCTCGGCTTGACCTTCACGGTGTGCCTAACTCTCGCTGCGCACCCCTACATGGGAGCGACAGTCCCGACCGTTTCCTGGGAACCGACACCGATTTACTTGTAGCGGTAGACGATGCGCCCGCGAGTCAGGTCATACGGCGACAGCTCGACGACCACTCGGTCCTCGGGCAGGATACGGATGTAGTGCTGCCGCATCTTCCCGCTGATGTGCGCCAAGACCTTGTGGCCATTGGCGAGCTCCACCCGGAACATGGCGTTCGGGAGTGGCTCGATCACTCGGCCCTCGATCTCGATGGCCCCGTCTTTCTTCGGCATGTCCTCCGCTACCTGACGATCGGGTTGGGTGTTGACGCTCGCATCCTTTTCACGGTCCCCATGGAGGGACCGCGCCAGCCGCGGCTCAGGCCTGCCACTAGAAGCGCGTGGGGGCATGCCTGAGTGGACGCTTTGCGCCAATGGACGAGTCTACGCGCGGTGAACGCGTTGCACCAAATCGGGGTGTCAATCCCCTCGGCGCTGCCGCCGGCGCTCGCGCCGCAGCTCCCTCGCGGCGTCCGGGCCACCCGCCAGATAGGTGCTCACCGAAGTGGCGAGGAGCACGGCGCCGAGCGGCCCGGCGACCCACATCGGCCAGAAGTAGACGGCCTCGCCGCTGGAGATGCTGACGAGGGCCCAGATCACCACGTTGACGGTGACGGCGATCAGCCAGCCGCTCCAGATGCCCAGCAGCCAGTTCGGCTGCCGGCCGAACTGCCCCTTGCCGCCGGTCACCTGCTCCGGGTCGGCGGGCGCGGCGGCGTAACCACTGGCCGGTGCCACGGCTGCCTCGTCCACCGGGTGGAATCCCGGCAGGTCGCTGAGGATGACGTCGAGGTCACCGTACGTCCGGGCGGCGTAGGTCTCCTTGAGCCGGTCGTCGTACTCGCCGAGTGACAGCCGGCCCTCGTCGAGCGCGGCCTTGAGCCGCTCCGCCACGAACTGCCGGTCGACGTCGGCTGCACGCAGGTTCGCCCGCCGGTCCGCCACCGCCATTGCCACCCTCCCCGAGTCGCGTTGCCGCACGAGCAGCATCCCATCCGCCGATGCCGCTCCTCCACCCCACCGGCGCAAAAGGGTCCGAGGGTTACGCGTTGACCTGCTGGCGGGCGGTGACCAGGTCGCCGAGGCGGACACGGCCGCCGTCGAGGGCGGTGAGCACCCAGACCCCGTCGTCGCAGATCGCCATCGTGTGCTCGACGTGAGCGGCGATCGAGCCGTCGACGGTGACCACGGTCCAGCCGTCGTCGAGCTCCGCGACCTTCGGCTTGCCCTTCGTGATCATCGGCTCGATCGCGAGGGCCATGCCGGGGCGCAGGGCGGGGCCCTTGCCGGGGCGGCCGGAGTTCTCGACGAAGGGGTCCTGGTGCATCGCGCTGCCGATGCCGTGGCCGCCGTAGCCGTCGACGATGCCGTAGCGGCCGGCCTTGCGCACCGCGGACTGGATCGCGAAGGAGATGTCGGTGAGCCGCCCCTTGCCGGAGCGGACCCCGCGGGCGGCGGCGGCGATGCCGGCCCACATGGCGTCCTCGGCCACGGTGACGAGGCGGCGCAGGTCGTTGCTGATCTCGCCGACGCCGACGGTGATTGCCGCGTCGCCGTGCCAGCCGTCGAGCTCGGCGCCGCAGTCGATGGAGATCAGGTCGCCGGCGCGCAGCACCTGGCGGGGGCTGGGGATGGCGTGCACGACCTGGTCGTTGACGGACGAGCAGATCGACGCCGGGTAGCCGTGGTAGCCCTTGAACGACGGGATCGCGCCGGCGGCCCGGATCGTCTCCTCGGCGATCGCGTCGAGGTCGGCGGTGGAAACCCCGGGCGCCACCGCGGCCCGCATGCGGGCCAGGGCGTCCGCGACGACGAGACCGGCGCGGCGCATGCGGCCGATCTCGTCGGGCGTCTTGAGCTCGATCTCGACCTGGTGCGCCACGGGGTCAGCCGCCGTAGGAGCGCAGGGCGTCGATCGCGCGGACGGTCACGTCCTCGACCGGTCCGGTGGCGTCGATGCCCACCAGCTTGCCCTGCGCGCCGAAGTAGTCGACGAGGGGGGACGTGTCGCGGGCGTACACCTTCAGGCGCTCGGCGATCGTCTCGGCCTTGTCGTCGTCGCGCTGGAAGAGCTCGCCGCCGCAGCGGTCGCAGACGCCCTCGTGCACGGGGGCGTCGAACTCGACGTGCCAGATCTTGCCGCAGCCGCGGCAGGTCCGGCGGCCGGAGAGCCGCCGGATGACCTCTTCGTTCTCCACGACCAGCTCGAGCACGATGTCGAGGCCGGTGCCGAGGTCGGCCAGGAGCTTGTCCAGGGCGTTGGCCTGCGGGACCGTGCGCGGGAAGCCGTCGAGCAGGAACCCGTCGGCGGCGTCGCCCTCGGCCAGCCGGTCGGACACCATGTTGATGGTGACCTCGTCCGGGACGAGCTGACCGGCGTCCATGTAGCGCTTCGCCTCGACGCCGAGCGGGGTGCCCTGCCCGACGTTGGCCCGGAAGATGTCGCCCGTGGAGATTTTGGGCACGGCGAGGTGCGCGGCGATGAACTCGGCCTGGGTCCCCTTGCCCGCCCCGGGGGGACCTACCAGCACCAGCCTCACTACCGGAGGAACCCTTCGTAGTTGCGCTGCATGAGCTGGCTCTCGATCTGCTTCACCGTCTCGAGGCCCACACCAACAATAATGAGCACCGCGGTGCCGCCGAACGGGAAGTTTTGCAGAGCCTGTCCGCCACCGACGATACCGATGAGCAGGTTGGGCAGGATCGAGATGATGCCCAGGTAGAGCGCGCCGGGGAGGGTGATGCGGCTGAGGATGAAGTCAAGATACTCGGCGGTCGGCTTGCCGGGGCGGATGCCCGGCACGAAGCCGCCGTACTTGCGCATGTTGTCCGCGACCTCGGTCGGGTTGAACGTGATCGACACGTAGAAGTACGTGAAGAAGATGATCAGCGTGAAGTACAGGATGATGTGCGCTGCCTTGTCCTGGGCCACGATGTTGCGCTGGATCCACAGGATGGTGCGGTTCGTCGTGTCCGCGCCGGCGAACGAGGTCGCCAGCTGCGGCAGGTAGAGCAGCGAGGAGGCGAAGATGACCGGGATGACACCCGCCTGGTTGACCTTCAGCGGGATGTAGGTCGACGTCCCGCCGTACATGCGGCGGCCGATCATCCGCTTCGCGTATTGCACCGGGATGCGACGCTGGGCCTGCTCGAGGAAGACCACGAAGGCGATGACGACGACGGCCAGTCCGACGATCACGAAGAAGGTCGTCTTGTCGTCCTGCCAGATCTGGATGCCCTCGTTGGGGAGGCGGGCCGCGATCGAGGTGAAGATCAGGACGGACATGCCGTTGCCGACGCCGCGGTCCGTGACGAGCTCGCCGAACCACATGACCATGCCCGTGCCGGCGGTCATCGTGACGACCAGGGCGGTGAGGGTGAGCCACAGGGGGATCTTGCCGGTGTCGGGGATGACCGGGAACTGGCTCTGGTCGCAGGCGCCGCCGAAGAGCTGGCCGGAGCGGGCCAGGGCGACGATCG
Organism: Dactylosporangium aurantiacum; assembly: GCF_000716715.1. Taxonomy (GTDB): domain Bacteria; phylum Actinomycetota; class Actinomycetes; order Mycobacteriales; family Micromonosporaceae; genus Dactylosporangium; species Dactylosporangium aurantiacum. The sequence goes on from NZ_JNYJ01000004.1 coordinate 226,313, forward strand.
AGGCGGCCTGCAGGACGCCGAGCCCGAGGGTCAGGTAGCGCGTGTACTGGGTGATCTTCGCCTGGCCGGACTGGCCTTCCTTGCGCAGCTGCTCCAGGCGCGGGATCACCACGGTCAGCAGCTGCAGGATGATGCTCGCGGTGATGTACGGCATGATGCCGAGCGCGAAGACTGAAAGTTGCAGCAGCGCGCCACCGGAGAACAGGTTCAGCAGGGTCGCGACCCCGGCGCTGTCACCGCTCTCGACGATGTCGAGGCACTTCTGCACGTTGCCGAACGACACACCGGGGCTGGGCAGCGTGGCGCCCACCCGGTACAGGCCGATCATGAGCAATGTGAACAAGATTTTGTTGCGCAGGTCAGGCGTGCGAAACGCGCTGGCAAAGGCGGAGAGCAACGTTCTTCCTCCTGCGCAAGGCGGCCAGGTGGGCCGACGAGGTGGGGTCCTGGTGGTGCTTGGTGCGGGTGGTGCGGCTGAGCGGATGAGTCGAGTGTGTTACTGCGACAACGGACTCTAACAGGATGCCCGCAGCACATCACGCCCCGGCGATCCCTCAGCTTTTCAGGTAGTACTGGTACCGATCCTTAGGCGCCGCGTGGCGCCCACCAAAACCACTCCGGTGGACGCCACGGTAGCGCGTTATCTACTCAGCTGCGGAGCCGCCGAGCAGCGTGGCGGAGCCGCCCGCCGCTTCCAGCTTCTCGCGGGCCGTCGCGCTGAACTTGTGCGCGCTGACCTGCAGCTTCACTCCGCCGAGCTCCCCGTCGCCGAGGACCTTGACGAGCTCGCCCTTGCGGACGGCGCCGGCGTCGACGAGCTCGTCGACCCCGATGGTGCCGCCGTTCGGGAAGAGCTCCGCCAGGCGGGCCAGGTTGACGACCTGGAACTCGATGCGGTTGCGGTTCTTGAAGCCCTTGAGCTTCGGCAGGCGCATGTGGAGGGGCATCTGCCCACCCTCGAACGCCGCCGAGATGTTCTTCCGGGCCTTGGAGCCCTTGGTGCCACGACCGGCGGTCTTGCCCTTGGAGCCCTCACCGCGACCCACACGGGTCTTCGCGGTCTTGGCGCCCGGGGCGGGCCGCAGGTGGTGCAGCTTGATCGTCATCGGATTACTCCACCTCTTCCACGGTGACCAGGTGCGTCACGGTGTGGATCATGCCGCGGATCTCCGGACGGTCTTCCTTGACGACGACGTCGCGGATCCGCTTCAGGCCGAGCGAACGCAGCGTGTCGCGCTGGTTCTGCTTGGTGCCGATCTCGGACCGGATCTGAGTGACCTTCAGGCGAGCCATGGTCATGCACCCGCCCCGGCACGCTGGGCCAGCATGGCCGCGGGCGCGACGTCTTCGACCGGCAGGCCACGGCGCGCGGCCACGACCTCGGGCGACTCGAGCTTCTTCAGCGCCGCCACCGTCGCGTGGACGATGTTGATCGCGTTGGAGGACCCGAGGCTCTTGGACAGGACATCGTGGATGCCCGCGCACTCCAGGACGGCGCGCACCGGGCCACCGGCGATGACACCGGTACCGGCGGAGGCCGGCTTGAGCAGCACGACACCGGCGGCGTCCTCGCCGATCACCGGGTGCGGGATCGACGCCGCGATCCGCGGAACCTTGAAGAAGTGCTTCTTGGCCTCCTCGACGCCCTTGGCGATGGCCGCGGGCACCTCCTTGGCCTTTCCGTAACCGACGCCGACGGTGCCGTCGCCGTCACCGACGATGACGAGGGCGGTGAAGCTGAAGCGCCGACCACCCTTGACGACCTTGGCGACACGGTTGATCGCGACGACCCGCTCGAGGTGGGGGGTCTTCTCGGCGGGCGCGTTACCGCGGCCGCCTCCGTCGCGACGGTTCTCGCGACGGCCGCCACCTTCGGTGTTCCCACCGGACCCGCCGCCCCTGCGCTGAGGACCAGGCATGAACGTTCCCTTTCCTAGAATTCGAGTCCGGCTTCGCGGGCGGCCTCGGCCAGGGCCGCGATGCGGCCGGCGTAACGGTTACCGCCACGGTCGAAGACGACCTTGCCGACACCCGCGGCCTTCGCCCGCTCGGCGAGCAGCGTGCCGACCTTGCCGGCCAGCGCCTTCTTGTCGCCGTCGGTGCCGCGGATGCTCGCGTCGAGCGTCGAGGCCGAGGCCAGCGTGTGGCCCTTGAGGTCGTCGACGATCTGCGCGGTGATGTTGCGCAGCGAGCGGGTGACGACCAGGCGGGGACGCTCGGCCGTGCCGCTGACGTGCTTGCGGATGCGGAAGTGCCGGCGTGCGCGCCCGACTCGGCGCGCCGCGGCGGTGCCGCCTGCGTTGCGGCGCTTGAGCAGCGTGGCGCTCACTTCTTGCCTGCCTTTCCAGCCTTACGGCGGATGACCTCGCCCTGGTACCGCACGCCCTTGCCCTTGTACGGCTCCGGCGGGCGGATCTTGCGGATGTTGGCGGCGACCTCGCCCACCTGCTGCTTGTCGATGCCGGCGATGTGGAACAGCGTCGGCCGCTCGACGGTGAACGTGATGCCCGCGGGGGGCGTCACGACCACGGGGTGGGAGAACCCGAGCGCGAACTCCAGGTCGGAACCCTTCGCCGTGACGCGGTAACCGGTGCCCGCGATCTCAAGGCTCTTGCGGTAGCCCTCGGTGACGCCGATGACCATGTTCGCGATGAGCGTGCGGGACAGGCCGTGCAGCTCCTTGGCCTTGCGCTCGTCGTTGGGGCGCACCACGTTGAAGGTGCCGTCCTCGGCCTTCTCCACCGTGATGGGCTCGGCGAGGGTGTGGCTCAGCTCGCCCTTGGGTCCCTTGACGGTGACGACCTGTCCGTCGACCTTCAGGTCGACGCCGGCGGGCACCGCGATGGGCTTACGTCCGATTCGAGACATTGTGGCTCTCCCTTACCAGACGTAGGCGAGGACTTCCCCGCCCACCCCTCGCTTGCGGGCCTGCCGGTCGGTGAGCAGCCCTTGGGACGTCGAGATGATGGCCACACCGAGGCCACCGAGCACGCGCGGCATCTCCACCGACTTCGCGTACACCCGCAGGCCGGGCTTCGAGACCCGGCGGATGCCGGCGAGGCTGCGCTCGCGGCTCTGGCCGTACTTGAGCTCAACGATCAGCGTCTTGCCGACCTTGCCCTCTTCCGGCTCCTGAACCTGCCACGAGGACACGTAGCCCTCGGACTTGAGCACCTCGGCGATGTTCGCCTTGATCTTCGAGTAGGGCATCGACACCCGGTCGTGGTACGCCTGGTTGGCGTTGCGCAGACGCGTGAGCATGTCTGCGATCGGGTCGGTCATGGTCATTGCTTTGTCAGCCTTTCTCGCCGCGGTTCCTCGCCTCTGGGGCGGGCCTACGGCGAAGGAGGTTTACCAGGAGGCCTTGGAAACGCCGGGCAGCTCGCCGCGGTGCGCCATCTCGCGGATGCACACGCGGCACAGCCCGAACTTCCGGTAGACGGCCTTGGGCCGGCCGCAGCGCTGGCAGCGGGTGTAGGCGCGGACCGCGAACTTGGGCTTCGCGGCGGCCTTGAGGATGAGGGCCTTCTTCGCCATCGGTCAGTTCTCCTAGTTCTCACGGAACGGGAAGCCGAGCAGCTTCAGCAGCGCGCGACCTTCCTCGTCCGTGCGAGCGGTGGTGACCACGGTGATGTCCATCCCTCGCGGCCGGTCGATACGGTCCTGGTCGATCTCGTGGAACACCGACTGCTCGGTGAGACCGAAGGTGTAGTTGCCGTTGCCGTCGAGCTTGCGCCCGTCCAGACCGCGGAAGTCGCGGATACGCGGCAGCGCGATCGACAGCAGGCGGTCGAGGAACTCCCACATGCGGTCGTTGCGGAGCGTGACCTTCGCGCCGATGGGCATGCCCTCACGCAGCTTGAACTGCGCGATGGACTTGGTCGCGCGGCGGATCTGCGGCTTCTGACCGGTGATCGTGGCCAGGTCGCGGACCGCGCCGTCGATCAGCTTCGAGTCGCGGGCCGCCTCGCCGACGCCCATGTTGACGACGACCTTGACGACGCCCGGGATCTGCATCACGTTGTCGTACTTGAACTGCTCCTGCAGCTTGCCGGCGATCTCGTCGCGGTAGCGCTGCTTGAGGCGCGGGTTCACCTTGTCGACCGTCGTCATCACAGATCCTTACCGGAGCGACGCGACGTGCGGGTCTTGACGCCGTCCTCGTCGATGCGGGCACCGACGCGGGTCGGCTTGTTGTCCGAGTCGATCACCATCACGTTCGAGACGTGGATGGCGGCTTCCTGGGTCACGATGCCACCGGTCTTCGAACCACGCTGGGTGGTGCGGATGCGGGTGTGCTTCTTGACGCGGTTGACGCCCTCGACGATGACCTTGTCCTCGCGCGGGAGGGCGGTGAGGACCTTGCCCCGGGTGCCCTTGTCCTTGCCCGCGATGACCAGGACGGTGTCGCCCTTTTTGACCTTCATGGTTACAACACCTCCGGCGCGAGCGAGATGATCTTCATGAAACGCTTGTCCCGGAGCTCACGCCCGACCGGGCCGAAGATGCGGGTACCACGGGGGTCACCGCCGTCCTTGATGATCACGGCGGCGTTCTCGTCGAACCGGATGTAGGACCCGTCCGGCCGGCGCCGCTCCTTGGTGGTCCGGACGACGACGGCCTTGACCACGTCACCCTTCTTCACCCCGGCGCCCGGAATGGCGTCCTTCACGGTGGCCACGATGATGTCGCCGATGCCTGCATAGCGGCGACCCGAGCCACCGAGCACACGGATGCACAGGATCTCCCGGGCACCCGTGTTGTCGGCGACGCGCAGCCGCGACTCCTGCTGAATCACGCTTGTCTCCTAATGTCTGCCAGTTCTCGGCACCGGGCCCGGTGGAACCGGTGCCGAGCTTGGCGGAACGACGGCCTTACTTGGCCTTTTCGAGGATCTCCACGACCCGCCAGCGCTTGGTGGCGGACAGGGGCCGGGTCTCCATGAGCAGCACCCGGTCGCCGATACCGCAGGCGTTCTGCTCGTCGTGCGCCTTGAGCTTGTTGGTGCGGCGCATGACCTTGCCGTACAGCGGGTGCTTGACCTGGTCCTCGACCGCCACGACGACGGTCTTGTTCATCTTGTCGCTGACCACGAGGCCCTCGCGGACCTTGCGGCGGCCGCGCACCTCGGTGCTCTCGGTCGTCTGCTCGCTCATGCTCATGCCACCTCAGCCACAGCGTCGGGCGCGACTGAGAGACCCAGCTCGCGCTCGCGCATGATCGTGTAGATCCGGGCGATGTCCTTGCGGATGATCTGCAACCGCCCGTGGTTGTCCAGCTGGCCGGTGGCCGACTGGACGCGGAGGTTGAACAGCTCCGCCTTCGCTTCCCGAAGCTTCTCGACCAGGCTCTCGTCGGACAGCTCGCGCAGCTCGGTCGCCTTGATTCCGGCGGCCATCAGACATCAGCCCCTTCACGCGTGACGATCCGGCACTTCAGCGGAAGCTTGTGGATCGCGCGGCGCATTGCCTCGCGGGCGATCTGCTCGTTCGGGAACGACATCTCGAACAGGATCCGGCCCGGCTTGATGTTGGCCACCCACCACTCGGGGGAGCCCTTGCCGGAACCCATGCGGGTCTCGGCCGGCTTCTTGGTGATGGAGCGGTCCGGGAAGATCGTGATCCAGACCTTGCCGCCACGACGGATGTGCCGGGTCATGGCGATACGGGCCGACTCGATCTGGCGGTTCGTGATGTACGCCGGCTCGAGAGCCTGGATACCGAAGTCGCCGAAGACCACACGGGTGCCGCCCTTGGCCGGGCCGTGCCGGTCCGGGTGGTGCGGCTTGCGGAAGCCCTTCGGGGGCTTACGAGGGATCAGCATTCGTCAGCCCTCCTGGGACGTCTCTGCCGGTGCCTGCTCGGCCGCGGCGGACTCGGGGGTCGCCTCGGCGGCCTGGGCCGCGGCGGCGGCGCGGCCGGCCTCGGTCCCGCCGGCCGTCGTGCCGGAGGAGCCGGAACGCCCGCGACGCGGCCGCTCGGGCCGGTCGGTGCGCTCGCGACGGCCACCGCGCGGAGCGGCGGCCTCGGCCGGCGCCTCGCGACCCGGGACGGCGTCGCCCTTGTAGATCCAGACCTTCACGCCGATGCGGCCGAAGGTGGTACGCGCCTCGAAGAAGCCGTACTCGATGTTGGCCCGCAGCGAGTGCAGCGGCACGCGACCCTCACGGTAGAACTCCGTGCGGCTCATCTCGGCGCCGCCGAGGCGGCCGGAGACCTGCACCCGGATGCCCTTGACCAGCGGGTTCTTCATCGCCGACTGCATCGCCTTGCGCATGGCGCGGCGGAAGCTGACCCGGCTGGACAGCTGCTCGGCCACGCCCTGCGCGACGAGCTGCGCGTCCGACTCGGGGCTCTTCACCTCGAGGATGTTGAGCTGCACCTGCTTGCCGGTGAGCTTCTCCAGCTCGGCGCGGATGCGGTCGGCCTCGGCGCCCTTGCGGCCGATGACGATGCCCGGGCGGGCCGTGTGGATGTCCACGCGGACCCGGTCGCGGGTGCGCTCGATGTCGACCTTGGCGATGCCGGCGCGCTCGAGGCCCTTGGACATCATCCGACGGATCTTGACGTCCTCGGCGATGTAGTCCTTGTAGAGCTTGTCGGCGTACCAGCGGGACTTCCAGTCGGTGCTGATGCCGAGCCGGAACCCGTGCGGGTGAACCTTCTGACCCATTACTCGGTCCCTTCCTCGGCGTCAGCCGGCTTGGCGGCCGCCTTCTTGGCCGGCGCCTTCTTCGCCGCGGTCTTCTTCGCGGGCGTCGACGTGGCCTCGTCGGTCTCGTCCGGCTCGGCGGCGACGGCCTTGGCGGCCTTCGTCGCCTTGGCGACGCCGGCCTTCGCCGCGCGTGCCTGGCTCGCGGGAACGCTCTCGACCACGATGGTGATGTGGCTGGTGCGCTTGCGGATCCGGTACGCGCGACCCTGCGCCCGCGGCCGGAACCGCTTGAGCGTCGGGCCCTCGTCGACGTATGCCTCGGCGACCAGGAGCGAGTCCGGGTCGAGCCGCTCGTTGTTCTCTGCGTTGGCGATGGCGCTCGCGAGCACCTTGTAGACCGGCTCGCTCGCGGACTGCGGGGCGAACTGCAGCACCGTGAGTGCCTCACGCGCGGGCAGGCCGCGGACGAGGTTCACCACACGGCGCGCCTTCATCGGCGACACGCGCACGTGGCGCGCGATCGCCCGGGCACCGGGCAGCGCCGCCGCTGCTTTTGTTGACATCGGGAAATCCCCTTTAGTTGGCTGCCTTAGCGGCGGCGGCTCTTCCGGTCGTCCTTCTCGTGACCCTTGAAGGTGCGGGTCAGCGCGAACTCGCCGAGCTTGTGCCCGACCATCGCCTCCGTCACGAAGACGGGCACGTGCTTACGCCCGTCGTGGACGGCGATCGTGTGCCCGAGCATGTCGGGGATGATCGTCGACCGGCGCGACCAGGTCTTGATGACGTTCTTGGAGTTCTTGGCGTTCTGGACTTCCACCTTCTTGAGCAGGTGGTCGTCGACGAACGGGCCCTTCTTGAGGCTGCGAGGCATTGCTCAGGCTCCTTAGCCGCGCTTCCGGGTGGCGTAACGCCTACGGACGATGAGACGGTCGCTCGGCTGGCCCTTGCGCCGCGTGCGGCCCTCCGGCTTGCCCTTCGGGTTGACCGGGTGGCGACCACCCGAGGTCTTACCCTCACCACCACCGTGCGGGTGGTCGATGGGGTTCATCGCGACACCGCGGACGGTCGGGCGCTTGCCCTTCCAGCGCATACGGCCGGCCTTGCCCCAGTTGATGTTCGACTGGTCGGCGTTGCCGATCTCGCCGATGGTGGCGCGGCAGAGGACCTCGACGCGCCGGATCTCACCGGACGGCATGCGCAGCGTCGCGTACTGGCCCTCGCGGCCCAGCAGCTGGATCCCGACGCCGGCCGAGCGGGCCAGCTTGGCACCGCCGCCCGGGCGCAGCTCCACCGCGTGGACAGTGGTGCCGACCGGGATGTTGCGCAGCGGCAGGTTGTTGCCCGGCTTGATGTCGGCGCCGACCCCGGCCTCGACCCGGTCGCCCTGCTTGAGGTCCTTCGGCGCGATGATGTACCGCTTCTCGCCGTCGGCGTAGTGCAGCAGCGCGATGCGCGCGGTCCGGTTGGGGTCGTACTCGATGTGCGCGACCTTGGCGGGGATGCCGTCCTTGTCCGCGCGACGGAAGTCGATCAGCCGGTACTGGCGCTTGTGGCCGCCGCCCTGGTGGCGCGCGGTGACGCGGCCGTGGACGTTGCGTCCGCCCTTGCTGGGCAGCGGGACGAGCAGCGACTTCTCGGGCGTCGATCGGGTGATCTCGGCGAAGTCGGCGACGCTCGAACCACGACGACCCGGGGTCGTCGGCTTGTATTTACGGATAGCCATCGTCTATACCCCTCAGCTGACCGGTCCGCCGAAGGCTTCGATCCGGTCACCCTCGGCGAGCTTGACCATCGCCCGCTTCGTGTCCTTGCGCTTGCCCCAACCCGTGCGGGTCCGCTTGCGCTTGCCTTCGCGGTTGATGGTGTTGACCGACAGGACGCGGACGTTGAAGATCTGCTGAATCGCGATCTTGATCTCGGTCTTGTTCGCGTCCGGGTGCACCAGGAACGTGTACCAGTTGCGGTTGAGCTCGCTGTAGCTCTTCTCAGAGACCACCGGCTGGATGATCACGTCGCGTGGATCGGCGATCGTCGCCATGATCAGGCCTCCTCAGTGGTCTCGTCGGCACCGGCGGTCTCAGCCGGCACGCCGAGGAACTCGTTGAGCGCCGCGGTCGTGAAGATGACCTGGTCGGCGACGAGCACGTCGTGCGTGTTGAGCTGGTCGGCGACCAGGAGGTGCACCGACTGCTCGTTGCGCAGGCTCAGCCAGTTGGCCTCGTCGTCGCGCGGGAGGACCACGAGGACCCGGCGCGCGTCGGTGATGCCGCGCAGCACCTTCAGGGCGTCCTTGGTCTTCGGGGTGTCGCCGTCGATGAAGCTCTCCACGACGTGGATGCGACCCTCGCGGGCCCGGTCGGAGAGCGCGCCACGCAGGGCGGCGGCCTTCATCTTCTTGTTCACCCGCTGGGTGTAGTCACGCGGCACGGGGCCGTGCGTGACGCCACCGCCGGTGAACTGCGGCGCGCGGATCGAGCCCTGCCGGGCACGACCGGTGCCCTTCTGCTTGTAGGGCTTCTTGCCGCCGCCGGACACCTCGCCCCGCGTCTTGACCTTGTGCGTGCCCTGGCGGGCCGCGGCCAGCTGCGCGACGACGACCTGGTGCATCAGCGGGATGCTGGCCTGGGCGTCGAAGATGTCATCCGGCAGCTCGACGGTGCCGTTGGTGGCGCCGTCGACCGTCTTGACGTCAACGGTGGTCACTTGGTGATCCCACCCTTCTGCGACTTCGCGTCAACCTTGGCCGCGCTGCGCAGCAGCACGAGGCTGCCCTTCGGGCCGGGGACCGCGCCCTTGATGAGGATCAGGCCCTGCTCCAGCTCGACCGCCTGGACGGTGAGGTTCTGCACGGTGAAGCGGGCGCCACCCATGCGGCCGGCCATCTTGACGCCCTTGAAGACGCGACCCGGGGTCGCGCAGGCGCCGATGGAGCCGGGCGAGCGGTGCTTGCGCTCGACACCGTGGCTGGCACGCAGGCCGTGGAAGCCGTGCCGCTTCATGACACCGGCGTAGCCCTTGCCCTTGGTGCGGCCGGTCACGTCGATGCGCTGGCCCGCGGTGAAGGTGTCGGCCGTGATCTCCTGGCCGAGCGTGTACTCGCCGGCGTCGGTGGTCCGCAGCTCCACGATGTGGCGCCGGGGCGCGACGTCCGCCTTGGCGAAGTGGCCCGACCGCGGCTTGTTGACCTTGCGCGGGTCGATCTGGCCCCACGCGAGCTGGACCGCGGAGTAGCCGTCGTTGTCAGCCGTGCGCACCTGGGTCACGACGCACGGGCCGGCCTGCACCACAGTCACCGGAACAACCTTGCCGTTGTCCCAGATCTGGGTCATGCCGAGCTTCTCACCCAGGATGCCCTTGACTTGCCTGTCCATAAGTCCGGTCCCTACAGCTTGATCTCGATGTCGACACCAGCCGGCAGGTCGAGCCGCATGAGCGAGTCAACCGTCTTCGGGGTCGGGTCGATGATGTCGATCAGACGCTTGTGCGTGCGCATCTCGAAGTGCTCGCGCGAGTCCTTGTACTTGTGCGGCGAGCGGATCACGCAGTAGCGGTTGATCTCAGTGGGCAGCGGCACCGGCCCAGCGACCTGAGCCCCGGTGCGCGTGACCGTCTCGACGATCTTCCGCGCCGAGGAGTCGACGACCTCGTGGTCGTAGGCCTTGAGCCGGATGCGGATCTTCTGTCCCGCCATGGTGGCTTCAGTTCCCTCTCTCATGCGAGGCCTCTCGACCTCGCGGAACCCCGAAGGGTCCGGTGCCGCCTATTTGGTTTGTCCGACCCCCGCGGTCGGGCGTGTCGCGGCCAAGGGCCAGGCTCCGCCGCCGACGTCCTTCTCAGGACCGCTGGTGGCTTGGAGACCTACCCCAGGGCGTGCCACGCCCGGATCGCGGAGGTGAGCGCCAGTCACAGGACTGACGCCGCGCGGAAGCGGTCGAGACTGTTCATTGAGCAGTCTCGACCGCCCCGCGACGCAACCCGACCATTATGCCGCATGACTTGCGACAAAGTGAAATCGGGGTGCCTCAGGTCGTTACTTGAGGATCTTCGTCACACGGCCGGCGCCGACGGTGCGGCCACCCTCGCGGATCGCGAAGCGGAGGTTCTCCTCCATGGCGATCGGCTGGATGAGCTGCACGGTCATGCCGGTGTTGTCGCCGGGCATGACCATCTCGGTGCCTTCCGGCAGCGTGACGACGCCGGTGACGTCCGTGGTGCGGAAGTAGAACTGCGGACGGTAGTTCTGGAAGAACGGGGTGTGCCGGCCACCCTCCTCCTTGGAGAGGATGTAGACGGTCGCCTCGAACTCGGTGTGCGGGGTGTTGCTACCCGGCTTCACCACGACCATGCCGCGCTCGACGTCCTCGCGCTTGATACCACGCAGGAGCAGGCCGACGTTCTCACCGGCGCGCGCCTCGTCGAGGATCTTGCGGAACATCTCGATCGCCGTGCAGGTGGTCTTCATCGACTTGGCCTTGATGCCAACGATCTCGACCTCCTCGTTCGGCTTGAGGATGCCGCGCTCGACACGACCGGTGACGACGGTGCCACGACCGGTGATCGTGAAGACGTCCTCGACGGGCATGAGGAACGGCTTCTCGGTCTCACGCTCGGGCTGCGGGATCGCGCTGTCGACGGCGCTCATGAGCTCCATGAGGGCGTCCGACCACTTCGGGTCGCCCTCGAGGGCCTTGAGGGCCGAGACGCGCACGACCGGAGCGTCGTCGCCCGGGAACTCCTGGCTCGACAGCAGCTCACGGACCTCGAGCTCGACGAGCTCCAGGAGCTCCTCGTCCTCGACCATGTCGCTCTTGTTCAGCGCCACCACGATGTAGGGGACGCCGACCTGGCGGGCCAGCAGCACGTGCTCGCGGGTCTGCGGCATCGGGCCGTCGGTCGCGGCGACCACCAGGATCGCGCCGTCCATCTGCGCGGCACCGGTGATCATGTTCTTGATGTAGTCGGCGTGGCCCGGGCAGTCAACGTGGGCGTAGTGCCGGTTCTCGGTCTGGTACTCGACGTGCGCGATCGAGATCGTGATGCCGCGGGCCTTCTCCTCCGGCGCCTTGTCGATCTCGTCGAACGGGGTGTAGGGGTTCACGTCCGGCATGCGGTCGTGCAGCACCTTGGTAATGGCCGCCGTCAGCGTCGTCTTCCCGTGGTCGATGTGACCGATGGTGCCGATGTTGACGTGCGGCTTAGTCCGCTCGAACTTCGCCTTCGCCACTGGTGTCCTCCTGTGGACTTCTGGTTCGCGGTGCGTCGACGCCTGAAGCGTCGACGCACCCTGTCGACTTGGGTCTGGCGGCTGAAGCCTCAGGCCCGCTGATGCAGCCTCGCGGCCGCGGACCGGGAACTACTCCCCGGTCGCCTTCGCGATGATCTCCTTGGCGACGTTCGCGGGAACCTCGGCGTAGGAGTCGAACTGCATCGAGTAGCTCGCCCGGCCCTGGGTCTTCGACCGCAGGTCGCCGACGTAGCCGAACATTTCCGACAACGGCACCGTGGCGCGGACGACACGGGCACCGCCGCGCTCTTCCATCGCCTGGATGGTGCCACGCCGGGAGTTGAGGTCGCCGATCACGTCGCCCATGTTCTCTTCCGGGGTGGTGACCTCGACGGCCATCAACGGCTCGAGGAGGGCCGGAGACGCCTTGCGGGCCGCCTCCTTCATCACCATCGAACCAGCGATCTTGAATGCCATTTCCGACGAGTCGACCTCGTGGTACTGCCCGTCGAGCAGCGTCAGCTTGACGCCCACCATCGGGTAGCCGGCGAGGACGCCGTACTGCATCGCGTCCTGGGCGCCGGCGTCCACCGAAGGGATGAACTCCTTCGGGATGCGGCCACCCGAGACCTCGTTGACGAACTCGTACGTCGGGCCGTCCGCCGTCATCTCGAGCGGCTCGAGCTTGACGATGACCTTCGCGTACTGGCCGGAGCCACCGGTCTGCTTCTTGTGCACGTAGTCGATCTTGTCGACGGTGCCCCGGATGGTCTCGCGGTAGGCCACCTGCGGCTTGCCGATGTTGGCCTCGACGCTGAACTCCCGGCGCATGCGGTCGACCAGGATGTCCAGGTGCAGCTCGCCCATGCCGGCGATGATGGTCTGACCGGTCTCCTCGTCGTTCTTGACGCGGAAGGTCGGGTCCTCCTCGGCCAGGCGCTGGATGGCGGTGCCCAGCTTCTCCTGGTCGGCCTTGCTCTTCGGCTCGATCGCGACCTGGATGACCGGCTCCGGGAACGTCATCGACTCCAGGATGACCGGGCTGGCCGGGTCGCAGAGGGTGTCACCCGTGGTGGTCTGCTTGAGACCCTGCACGGCGATGATGTCACCCGCCTGGGCGCTGGGCCGCTCCTCACGCTTGTTCGCGTGCATCTGGTAGATCTTGCCGATCCGCTCCTTGCGGTCCTTGGTGGAGTTGACCACCTGGGAGCCGGAGTCGAGCGTGCCGGAGTAGATGCGCACGTAGGTGAGCTTGCCGAGGTGCTTGTCCGTCTGGATCTTGAAGGCCAGGCCGGAGAAGGGCTCGCTGTTGGAGGGCTTGCGCTGCATCGGCGTCTCGCCGTCGGTCGCCACGCCCTCGACGGCCGGGATGTCCAGCGGCGAGGGGAGGTAGTCGACGACGGCGTCGAGCATGGGCTGGACGCCCTTGTTCTTGAACGCCGAGCCGCAGACGACCGGGTTGAGCTTGCCGGCGATGGTCGCCCGGCGGATCGCGGTCTTGAGCTCCTTGACGTCGAACGTGTCGCCGTCGAGGTAGCGGACCATGATCTCGTCGTCGGTCTCCGCGAGCGTCTCCAGGAGCTTGTCCCGGTACTCGTTCGCCTGGTCGACGAGATCCGCGGGGATCTCCTCGATGGCGTAGTCCTCACCCTTCTGGGTCTCGCCACGCCAGGTCAGCGCGCGCATCTCCAGCAGGTCGACGACGCCGATGTGGTCGCCTTCCAGGCCGATCGGGATCTGCAGCACCAGCGGGGTGGCGTTGAGCCGCTCGACCATCATCTGCACGCAGCGGAAGAAGTCGGCCCCGGTGCGGTCCAGCTTGTTGACGAAGCACATACGCGGGACGTTGTACTTGTCGGCCTGCCGCCAGACGTTCTCGGTCTGCGGCTCCACGCCGGCAACGCCGTCGTAGACCGCCACGGCGCCGTCCAGGACCCGCAGCGACCGCTCGACCTCGACCGTGAAGTCGACGTGGCCGGGCGTGTCGATGATCTGGATGACGTGGCCCTTCCACTCGCACTTCGTGGCGGCGGAGGTGATGGTGATGCCCCGCTCCTGCTCCTGCTCCATCCAGTCCATGACGGCGGCGCCCTCGTGGACCTCACCGATCTTGTACGTGATACCGGTGTAGAACAGGATGCGCTCAGTCGTCGTCGTCTTACCGGCGTCGATGTGCGCCATGATGCCGATGTTGCGGACCTTGGCGAGGGCAGCGTCTACGGCAGCCACTTCGAATCCCTACTTCGCTCTCGTCGGATTGCTGGAAAAGCGTCGCTTACCAGCGGTAGTGCGCGAAGGCCTTGTTGGACTCCGCCATCTTGTGGGTGTCTTCGCGGCGCTTCACCGAAGCACCGAGCCCGTTGCTGGCGTCCAGCAGCTCGTTCATGAGCCGCTCCACCATGGTCTTCTCACGACGGGCACGCGAGTAGGTGACCAGCCAGCGCAGGCCCAGCGTCGTCGCCCGGGGCGGACGGACCTCGACCGGCACCTGGTAGGTCGCGCCACCGACGCGGCGGCTGCGGACCTCGAGGGTCGGCTTGACGTTGTCCATCGCGCGCTTCAGCGTGACGACGGGGTCGGTGCCCGACTTCTCCCGGCAACCCTCGAGGGCGCTGTAGACAACGCGCTCGGCGAGCTGGCGCTTGCCCTCGACCAGGATCTTGTTGATCAACTGGGTGACGAGCAGGGAGTTGTAGACCGGGTCCGCCACCAGGGGCCGGCGCGGCGCGGGGCCTTTACGCGGCATGTCAGCTCTTCTCCTTCTTCGCGCCGTACCGGCTGCGAGCCTGCTTGCGGTTGCGGACACCCTGGGTGTCCAGCGAACCACGGATGATCTTGTACCGGACGCCGGGGAGGTCCTTCACACGGCCACCGCGGACCAGCACGATCGAGTGCTCCTGAAGGTTGTGACCGACACCGGGGATGTAGGCCGTCACCTCGATACCGTTGCTCAGTCGCACACGGGCCACCTTGCGCAGCGCCGAGTTCGGCTTCTTCGGCGTGGTGGTGTACACACGCGTGCAGACGCCACGCCGCTGCGGGCTGCCCTTGAGCGCCGGCGTCTTGGTCTTGCTCAGCTTCGCCTGGCGGCCCTTGCGGACCAGCTGCTGGATCGTAGGCACTGGGCCTGTCTCCCTTCGGCCTCGCGGCCGCACGTCTTCTTCTTCGCTGTCTCCACGGCGTGACCGGCACCCGCGGTCGGGCGTGTCGCCCGCCGCGCGAACCCGGTCCAGGTAGTGCCAACCGGGTTTCGCGGTTTGCATCCACCCTCAACCCGCGGAGGCGGGCCGTTGTGGACGCACGCACGAGTTGCCCGGCAAAGCCGGGCACGAGGGGAAAGAGTACCCACCGTGAGGACGCTGGTCAAAATCGACGGCTCGGCCTCATGAAGGAACACTCTTCACACCAAGAGTACCTGGTGTCTGTTCGGAACATCGCCGGGGTCGCATCATCGGCGTCGGCGCAGCTCAACGGGCTTCGCGGCCGCTGGCGGCGAGGTGGCGGACCGCCCGGCGGCTACGCGGCGGCGGCGAAGACGAAGGCGGCCAGCAGCGACAGCACGCCGATGCCGGCGCCCACGGAGCCGAGGACGAGGCCCGTCACCGCCATCCCCCGGCCGGTGACCAGCCGGCCCGACCGGCGGACCTGACGCATGCCGACGACCCCCAGGCCGACGGCGCCGAGGCCGAGGAACACCGCCAGGACCGTGAAGGCGCCGCCGGCGACCGGGCCCCAGCCCTCCGCGGCGCCGGCCAGGCCGAGGCAGCTCACGGTGAGCCCGACGAAGATCGAGGCGATGCCGGCGACGAGGCTGCCGATCGCGGGGCCGCTGGGGGTCCCCTGGACGAGTGGGTAGGCGACCCCGAACGGGGTGCCCTGCACGACGTCGATCCGCATGCCGGACTGCGGGGCGTGCGGGGGCGGCGCCTGCCGCTGGTACGGGTACGTCACGTCAGTTCACCAACGGGTCGAAGTCGGTGCCGCGGCCACGGGCATACGCCAGCAGGCCCACGATCGCGAGCACGACCAGCGCCGCGATCGACAGCACGATGCCGGTCCACGCGAGCCGCACGCCGTTGCGCAGCCGCCTGGCGCCCAGCAGGAAGCCCTCGGCGGCGACCAGCTCGCGGTGCGACTCGCGGGCCATCAGCAGGGCGAGGGTCGCGGGGATGAGCCCGCCGAGGAACGGCCCGGTCACCACCGACAGCAGGCCCAGCCCGAACACGGCCGACGCCTTGGTGGCACGGACCGGGTCGGGGTCGAGCGGATGGCGGGTCGACGACGTCACCACCCGAGCCTATCCGGTGCACGGCAAGAGGGCGGGAACCCGTGGGTCCCCGCCCTCTGCACGGTGCCGTCGCGGTTTAGCGGAAGGAGCCCAGGTCGAAGTCGTCCAGGGGGACCGCCTGCCCGCTGGCCGGGCCGAAGCCGTAGTCGGCCTCCGGGTAGCCGGTCATCGAGTAGACCTTCGCCTTCGCCTCCTCGGTCGGCTCGACCCGGATGCTGCGGTACTTGCTGATGCCGGTACCCGCCGGGATGAGCTTACCGATGATGACGTTCTCCTTCAGACCGATCAGCGAGTCGCTGCGCGCGTGGATCGCGGCGTCGGTCAGCACCCGGGTCGTCTCCTGGAACGAGGCCGCGGACAGCCACGACTCCGTCGCCAGCGACGCCTTGGTGATACCCATCAGCACGGGACGGCCCGCCGCCGGCTCGCCGCCCTCGGCGACGACGCGGCGGTTCTCCGCCTCGAACAGCGCACGGTCGACCAGCACGCCGGGCAGGAACTCGGTCGAGCCGGAGTCGATGACCGTGACCCGCTTGAGCATCTGCCGGATGATGATCTCGATGTGCTTGTCGTGGATGAGCACACCCTGCGAGCGGTACACCTCCTGGACCTCGGACGTCAGGTGCACCTGCACCGCCCGGGGACCCATGATGCGCAGCAGCTCGTGCGGGTCGATCGTGCCCTCGGTGAGCTTCTCACCGACCTCGACGTGCTCGCCGTCCTGGTAGCGCAGCTTGACGCGCCGGCTGAGCTTGTCGTGGACGATCTCCTCGCTGCCGTCGTCCGGCACGATGATGATCTTCCGCATCCGCTCGCCGTCCTCGATCCGCACGCGGCCGGGGGTGTCGGCGATGGGCGCCTTACCCTTCGGCACGCGGGCCTCGAAGATCTCCTGCACACGGGGCAGACCCTGGGTGATGTCCTCACCCGCGACACCACCGGTGTGGAAGGTACGCATCGTCAGCTGCGTGCCCGGCTCACCGATCGACTGGGCGGCGATGATGCCGACCGCCTCGCCGACGTCGACGGTCTTGCCCGTGGGCAGCGACCGGCCGTAGCAGGCGCCGCAGACGCCCAGCTTCGACTCGCAGGTGAGCACGCTGCGGACGCGGACGGTCTCGGTCCCGGCGGCGACCAGCTTGTCGACCACGATCGAGTTGATGTCCGTGCCGCGCTCGGCGACGAGCTTGCCGTCCTTGTCGCGGACGTCGTCGGCCAGGGTGCGCGCGTGCACGCCCGTCTCCGCGTGCTGGTGGATGCGCATGACGCCGTCGTGCAGCTCGCCGACCGCCATCGGGATGGCGCGGTCGGTGCCGCAGTCCTCCTCGCGGATGATGACGTCCTGCGACACGTCCACCAGACGACGGGTCAGGTAACCCGAGTCGGCGGTCCGCAGCGCGGTGTCGGCCAGACCCTTGCGCGCGCCGTGCGTGGAGATGAAGTACTCCAGCACGGACAGACCCTCCCGGTAGCTGGCCTTGATCGGCCGCGGGATGATCTCGCCCTTCGGGTTGGCCACCAGGCCACGGATCGCGGCGATCTGGCGGAGCTGGAGCAGGTTACCGCGGGCACCCGAGTTGATCATCTTCCACAGCGGGTTCTCCTGCGGCAGCGCGCTTTCCATCTCCTTGGCGACCTCGCCGGTCGCCTTGGTCCAGATCTCGATGAGCTCGCCGCGGCGCTCCTCGGCCGTCATGAGACCGCGCTGGTACTGCTTGTCGATCCGCTCGGCCTCCTTCTCGTAGCGCTCGAGGATCTCGCGCTTGCGAGGCGGCTGGATGACGTCCTCCATGCCGATGGTGACGCCGGACCAGGTGGCCCAGTGGAAGCCGGCCAGCTTGAGCGCGTCGAGGGTCGCCGCGAGGGAGACCTTCGGGAAGCGCTCGGCCAGGTCGTTGACGATCGCCGACAGCTGACCCTTGCGGATCTCGTAGTTGACGAAGCGGTAGCCCACCGGGAGGGTCTCGTTGAACAGGACCCGGCCCAGGGTGGTCTCGACCGTCACGGCGTCGCCGGGCTGCCAGCCCTCGGGGGCCTCCCACTGCGGGCCGGACGCACCGTTGTCGACGCCGATGATGTCCTTGAGCCGGATCTTCACCGGGGCCTGCAGGTGCAGCTCGCCGTTGTCGAACGCCATCCGGGCCTCGGCGTCGGAGCTGAAGGTGCGCCCCTCGCCGACCAGGTTCCTCTGGATGTGCGTCAGGTGGTACAGGCCGATGACCATGTCCTGGGTGGGCATGGTGACCGGCTTGCCGTCGGCCGGCTTGAGGATGTTGTTGCTGGACAGCATGAGGATGCGGGCCTCGGCCTGCGCCTCCGCGGACAGCGGCACGTGCACGGCCATCTGGTCGCCGTCGAAGTCGGCGTTGAAGGCGGTGCAGACGAGCGGGTGGATCTGGATGGCCTTGCCCTCGACCAGCTGCGGCTCGAAGGCCTGGATACCCAGGCGGTGCAGGGTCGGCGCGCGGTTGAGCAGCACCGGGTGCTCCGCGATGACCTCCTCCAGCACGTCCCACACGACCGGGCGCTGACGCTCGACCATGCGCTTGGCCGACTTGATGTTCTGCGCGTGGTTCAGGTCGACCAGGCGCTTCATCACGAACGGCTTGAACAGCTCCAGCGCCATCTGCTTCGGCAGGCCGCACTGGTGCAGCTTGAGCTGCGGGCCGACGACGATGACCGAACGGCCGGAGTAGTCGACGCGCTTGCCGAGCAGGTTCTGCCGGAAGCGGCCCTGCTTGCCCTTGAGCATGTCGGACAGCGACTTCAGCGGCCGGTTGCCCGGGCCGGTGACGGGACGACCGCGGCGGCCGTTGTCGAACAGCGCGTCGACGGCCTCCTGCAGCATCCGCTTCTCGTTGTTGACGATGATCTCCGGGGCACCCAGGTCGATCAGGCGCTTGAGCCGGTTGTTGCGGTTGATCACGCGCCGGTACAGGTCGTTGAGGTCGCTGGTGGCGAACCGGCCACCGTCGAGCTGCACCATCGGGCGCAGGTCCGGCGGGATGACCGGGACGCAGTCCAGCACCATGCCCAGCGGCGAGTTGGCGGTGTTGAGGAACGCCGCGACGACCTTGAGGCGCTTGAGGGCCCGGATCTTGCGCTGGCCCTTGCCGCTGCGGATGGTCTCGCGCAGCGACTCGGCCTCCTCGTCGAGGTCCAGGTTCTCCAGCAGCGCCTTGATCGCCTCGGCACCCATGGCGCCGGTGAAGTACTCACCGAACCGGTCGCGCAGCTCGCGGTAGAGCAGCTCGTCGGTGATGAGGTTCTTGCGGTCCAGCTTGCGGAACGTGTCCATGACCTCGTCGAGACGGTCGATCTCACGCTGCGCGCGGTCACGCATCTGGCGCATCTCGCGCTCGCCGGACTCCTTGACCTTGCGGCGCACGTCGGCCTTCGCGCCCTCGGCCTCGAGCTCGGCGAGGTCCTGCTCCAGCTTCGCGGCGCGCTTCTCGATCTCCGAGTCGCGGGCGTTCTCCGCCTGCCGCTTCTCCGCCGACACCTCGTTCTCGAGGGTGGCGAGGTCGCGGTGGCGGGCCTCCTTGTCGACGCTGGTGATCACGTACGACGCGAAGTAGATGATCTTCTCGAGATCCTTCGGCGCCAGGTCGAGCAGGTAGCCGAGCCGGCTGGGCACACCCTTGAAGTACCAGATGTGCGTGACCGGGGCGGCCAGCTCGATGTGACCCATGCGCTCACGGCGGACCTTGGCCCGGGTCACCTCGACGCCGCAGCGCTCACAGATGATGCCCTTGAACCGGACCCGCTTGTACTTGCCGCAGTAGCACTCCCAGTCCCGGGTCGGACCGAAGATCTTCTCGCAGAAGAGCCCGTCCTTCTCCGGCTTCAGGGTGCGGTAGTTGATCGTCTCGGGCTTCTTGACCTCGCCGTGCGACCACTGGCGGATGTCGTCGGCAGTGGCCAGACCGATGCGCAGTTCGTCGAAGTAGTTGACGTCGAGCACTTCGTCTATGTCCTCACGATTCAGTTGCTCGGGTAATTGCTAGGTCGTGGGCGGGCGCCTTCGCGGGGCGCCCGCCACGAGATCAAACTTCCTCGACGCTGCTCGGCTCACGCCGGGAGAGGTCGATGCCGAGTTCCTCGGCGGCGCGGAACACCTCGTCGTCCGTCTCGCGCATCTCGAGGGCCACGCCGTCGCTGGAGAGCACCTCGACGTTCAGGCACAGCGACTGCAGCTCCTTGAGGAGCACCTTGAAGGACTCCGGGATGCCCGGCTCCGGGATGTTCTCGCCCTTGACGATCGCCTCGTAGACCTTGACGCGTCCGAGGACGTCGTCGGACTTGATCGTCAGCAGCTCCTGCAGCGCGTAGGCCGCGCCGTAGGCCTGCATCGCCCAGCACTCCATCTCACCGAAGCGCTGGCCACCGAACTGCGCCTTACCACCCAGCGGCTGCTGCGTGATCATGGAGTACGGGCCGGTGGAGCGAGCGTGGATCTTGTCGTCGACCAGGTGGTTGAGCTTGAGGATGTAGATGTAGCCGACCGCGATCGGGTCGGGCAGCGGCTCGCCGGAGCGGCCGTCGAACAGCCGCGCCTTGCCGCTGGCACCGATGAGCTGGTGGCCGTCCCGGTTGGGCAGCGTGCTGCTCATCAGCCCGGCGATCTCCTCCTCCTTGGCACCGTCGAAGACCGGGGTCGCCACGTTGGTGTCCGGCTCGGACTCCCCCGCGCCGATCGCCTTCAGCGCCCGCTTCCACTCGGTGTCGTCACCGTCGATCTTCCAGCCGGTCTTGGCCACCCACCCGAGGTGGGTCTCGAGGACCTGGCCGATGTTCATCCGGCTCGGCACGCCGAGCGGGTTGAGCACGATGTCGACCGGGGTGCCGTCCTCGAGGAACGGCATGTCCTCGACCGGGAGGATCTTGGAGATGACACCCTTGTTGCCGTGGCGGCCGGCGAGCTTGTCGCCGTCCTGGATCTTCCGCTTCTGGGCCACGTAGACGCGCACCAGCTCGTTGACGCCCGGGGACAGCTCGTCGCCGTCCTCCCGGCTGAACGTGCGCACGCCGATGACCGTGCCGGTCTCGCCGTGCGGCACCTTGAGGCTGGTGTCGCGCACCTCGCGGGCCTTCTCACCGAAGATCGCGCGGAGCAGCCGCTCCTCCGGGGTCAGCTCGGTCTCACCCTTGGGGGTGACCTTGCCGACCAGGATGTCGCCGGTCACGACCTCGGCGCCGATCCGGATGATCCCCCGCTCGTCGAGGTCGGCGAGCATCTCCTCGCTGACGTTCGGGATGTCGCGGGTGATCTCCTCCGGCCCCAGCTTGGTGTCGCGCGCGTCGACCTCGTGCTCCTCGATGTGGATCGAGGTGAGGACGTCGTTCTGCACCAGCTTCTGGGACAGGATGATGGCGTCTTCGTAGTTGTGACCCTCCCAGGGCATGAACGCCACGAGCAGGTTGCGCCCGAGCGCCATCTCGCCCTCGTCGGTGCACGGACCGTCGGCGATGACCTGCCCCGCCTCGACCCGGTCGCCCTCGAAGATCACCGGCTTCTGGTTGACGCAGGAGCCGGAGTTGGAGCGGCGGAACTTGTGCAGCAGGTAGGTGCGGCGGTGGCCGTCGTCCTGGTGGATCGTGATGTAGTCGGCGCACATGTCCTCGACCACGCCGGCGACCTCGGCCACGACCACGTCACCGGCGTCGACGGCGGCACGGTACTCCATGCCGGTGCCGACGAGCGGGGCCTCGGCCTTGACCAGCGGCACGGCCTGGCGCTGCATGTTGGCGCCCATCAGTGCCCGGTTGGCGTCGTCGTGCTCGAGGAACGGGATCATCGCGGTGGCGACCGAGGTCATCTGCCGCGGCGACACGTCCATGTAGTCGACCTGGTCCGCGGGGACGTTGTCGACCTCACCGCCCTTGCGTCGGACGAGGATGCGGTCCTCGGCGAAGTTGCCGTCGCTCTTGAGCGGAGCGTTGGCCTGCGCCTTGACGTAGCGGTCCTCTTCGTCGGCGGTCAGGTAGTCGATCTGGTCGGTGACCCGGCCGTCGACGACCTTGCGGTACGGCGTCTCGACGAAGCCGAACGGGTTGACCCGCGCGAACGTCGACAGCGCGCCGATGAGACCGATGTTGGGACCCTCGGGGGTCTCGATCGGGCACATGCGGCCGTAGTGCGACGGGTGCACGTCACGGACCTCGAAGCCGGCCCGCTCACGCGACAGACCACCCGGGCCGAGCGCGCTCAGCCGGCGCCGGTGGGTCAGGCCCGCCAGCGGGTTGGTCTGGTCCATGAACTGGGACAGCTGCGACGTGCCGAAGAACTCCTTGATCGCCGCCACGACGGGACGGATGTTGATCAGGGTCTGCGGCGTGATCGCCTCGACGTCCTGGGTGGTCATCCGCTCGCGGACGACGCGCTCCATCCGGGACAGGCCGACGCGGACCTGGTTCTGGATGAGCTCGCCGACCGTGCGCAGGCGCCGGTTGCCGAAGTGGTCGATGTCGTCGGCCTCGTAGCCCTCTTCGCCCGTGTGCAGGCGGCAGAGGTACTCGACCGTGGCGACGATGTCCTCCTCGGTCAGCACACCCTGGTTGATCGGGAGGTCCAACTCGAGCTTCTTGTTGAACTTGTATCGACCGACCTTGGCGACGTCGTATCGCTTCGGGTTGAAGAAGAGGTTGTCGAGCAGGGTCTGCGCATTCTCACGCGTCGGCGGCTCGCCGGGGCGGAGCTTGCGGTAGATGTCGAGCAGCGCCTCGTCCTGGCCGGCGATGTGGTCCTTCTCGAGCGTCGTCATCATGAGCTCGGACCAGCCGAACTTCTCACGGATGCGCTCGGCGGACCAGCCGATGGCCTTGAGCAGGACGGAGACCGCCTGCCGGCGCTTGCGGTCGATGCGGACACCGACGGTGTCGCGCTTGTCGATGTCGAACTCGAGCCAGGCGCCCCGGCTCGGGATGACCTTGACACTGGTGAGGTCGCGGTCGGAGGTCTTGTCCGGCTGCTTGTCGAAATACACGCCCGGGGACCGGACGAGCTGGCTCACCACGACGCGCTCGGTGCCGTTGATGATGAAGGTGCCCTTCGGCGTCATCATCGGGAAGTCACCCATGAACACCGTCTGGCTCTTGATCTCGCCGGTGGTGTGGTTGGTGAACTCCGCCGTCACGAACAGCGGCGCGCAGTAGGTGAGGTCCTTCTCCTTGCACTCCTCGATCGGAGCCTTCACCTCGTCGAAGCGGGGCGCGGAGAACGACAGTGACATCGTGCCGGAAAAGTCCTCAATGGGACTGATCTCATCGAGGATCTCCGCGAGCCCGGAACGGGCGTGCTGATCACCGGCCGAGCGGCTCTGCCAGTTCTCGTTGCCAACCAACCAGTCGAACGAGTCGGTTTGGATGGCAAGGAGGTTGGGAACCTCAAGGTGTTCGGTGATCCTGCCGAAGGAGACCCGGCGGGGAGCGTATGCGCTCGAACTGGTCTTCGCAGGGCGGGAAGCTGCCAAGATGCGTCCTTCCGAGGACCGGTGGTGCAGACAGGCCGTTTCGCGTGCAGCCTGACGACCCCCGATGCAAAGTGCCCACGAAGAGGCACTCCACGCCAGAGGTGAAGTCAGAAGACAGCGCAAACTAGCAGTGTAGCCGAAAGGCTAACCGCTGTCGAGCGGCCCCGTGCACGATGTTTCAACGATCTTTTTTGAAGATCGTTGTTCCACCGGCCGAGCCGCTCGCGTCGGTCGTGGCCTGGGGCTCACCGGTCGATGTGCGCTGAGCCAGACCCAAGAAGGGTCGGGGCACATCTGTCGGGCCGCCGGCCGCCGCGTCCGCGGAAAGGCAGTGCCTGATTAGCGTGCCTGCCCGCTGGTCATCGCGTCAAGGGTTCCCACGCGCGTCGGGCCACCGTGACGGATATCTCGCACTCCGATCACAAGGTGTTGTGGTGCCCACCCCTAGATCTTGGGTCCTTACACCTGGCAGAACGAAAGGCGGCCGCCGGAAACCCGGCGGCCGCCCCATGCTTCGTCGCAAAAGTTACTTGAGGGTAACCTTGGCGCCTTCGCCCTCGAGCTTGGCCTTGGCCTTGTCGGCGGTCTCCTTGTTGACCTTCTCCAGCACGGCCTTCGGCGCGGCCTCGACGAGGTCCTTCGCCTCCTTCAGGCCCAGGCCGGTGAGCTCACGCACGACCTTGATGACCTGGATCTTCTTGCCACCGTCACCCTCGAGGACGACGTCGAACTCCGACTGCTCCTCCTTCTCCTCGACGGGAGCAGCGGCGCCGCCGCCACCGCCCATCATGACCGGAGCGGCGGCGGTGACGTCGAACGTGGTCTCGAACTCCTTCACGAACTCGGAGAGCTCGATCAGGGTCATCTCCTTGAACGCGTCGAGGAGTTCGGCGGTGCTCAGCTTCGCCATGTTGGCGTTCCTTTCAAGAAAAAAGTTGTGTGGAGCACGGGCCTACTCGGCCGCGCTACCGGATTCCTCTGCCGCGCTCCCGGACGACTGCTTGTCGGCCAGGGCCTGGACCGTGCGGGCCGCCTTGGACAGCGGCGCCTGGAACAGCGACGCGGCCTTCGACAGGCTGCCCTTCATCGCGCCGGCCAGCTTGGCCAGCAGAACCTCACGGGACTCCAGGTCGGCCAGGCGACGGACCTCGTCCGCGCTGATGGCCCTGCCCTCGAAAACGCCGCCCTTGATGACGAGCAGCGGGTGGGCCTTCGCGAAATCGCGGATGCCCTTGGCCGCCTCGACCGGGTCGCCGGAGACGAAAGCGAGCGCGGTAGGACCGGAGAACAAATCGTCGAGCCCGCTGATGCCCGCGTCCGTCGCGGCACGCTTCGCGAGCGTGTTCTTCGCGACGGCGTACGTGGTCTCGCGACCCAGGCTGCGGCGCAGGGTCTTGAGCTGCGCCACGGTCAGGCCGCGGTACTCGGTCAGCACGGTGGCCGTCGAGGCCCGGAAGCTCTCGGTGAGCTCCGCGACCGCGGTGGCCTTGTCGTCTCGAACCGGCTTGTCCGCCATGTCCCTCCTCTCTCTTGCTACGGTGCTGGCCACGCTCTCGGGTCGAGCCGCGGCAACGAAAAACGCCCCGGGCGCAGGGGCGCACGGGGCGGAGCGACATCATGTCGGCAGCGCTTGTCCGGCCCTGCGCGGGTCGCCTGCGCTGACGCAGAACCTTCGATGTCCGCTCACACGGACATGACCAGCGGTCTTCGGGTTTCGTTCGAAACTGTACTTGACGCGGCGTGCCTCACCAAATCACGGCCGGCCGCGCCGCAGGCCGGCGTAGCCGGCGAACGCCAGCGCGGCCCACGCGAGGCCCCATCCGGTGGTGACGAGGACCGCCGCGAGGTCGGCGCCGCCGACGGTGTCGCGGGCCGTGGTCATCAGCGGCGGGGCCAGCCACGGCGCCGGCGACTGCTTCAGGCCCAGCACGACCGCCAGCACCACGCCGCCGACGAGGACCGCCAGGCCGCGGGCCGTCTGGACGGACACCGCACGGCTGGACAGGGCGCCGAGGGCGACCGCGGGCAGGAGCAGCAGCAGGTGCGCCCACACGCCGAGGGCGACGCCCTCCGCCAGGGGCGGGTCGCCCCGGCCCGGCGTGGTCACCCCGCCGACCAGCCACGGCAGGACCAGCGCGACCAGGATCACCGGCAGGCCGGCGAGCAGCGCCGCGACGACGCCGGCGGCGGTCTCGCGGGCGGTGCCGAGCGCCACCCGGCCGAGGCGCCGCTGCACGTCGGGCTCCACGTCGAGCAGGATCTTGGTCTGCCAGGCGAGGACCGCGAACAGGATGGCGGCGGAGACCCCGTACGCCTCGCCGGCCTGGGCCTGGCCCCCGCCGTACAGGATGGACAGCACGACGAGCGCGGCCAGCAGCGGTGCGGCGGCGCGGCCCGTCTGCACGAACCCCGCGAGCCGCATGCGGACCAGCGCCGTCATCGCTCCTCCCGGACGCCGAGCACGTCGAAGCCGTCGGCGCGCAGCTTCGCCACCGCGCGGTCGGCGTGCGCCGGCGCCACCGCGAGCTCGATGATCCGCCGGTTCGCCGGCCGCTCCTCCTCGCCGACCTGGCCGTCGCGGACGTGCCAGCGCCGGGCCCGAGGCAGCCGGGACACCTCGCCGAGGTGGTCGCTGACGAGCACCGCACCGCCGTGGGCGACGACGCCGGCGACGATGGCCGGCACCTGCTCGCGGGTGGCGGCGTCCAGGCCCTCCCACGGCTCGTCCAGCACGAGCAGCCCCGGCGGGTGCAGCAGCGCCTGGACGAGGCCGAC
Source organism: Dactylosporangium aurantiacum (assembly GCF_000716715.1). GTDB lineage: Bacteria > Actinomycetota > Actinomycetes > Mycobacteriales > Micromonosporaceae > Dactylosporangium > Dactylosporangium aurantiacum. Next base: position 252,726 of record NZ_JNYJ01000004.1, read on the forward strand.
CTTCTGGGCGGAGCCCTTGGACAGCCGGTTCAGGCGGACGTCGAGGAACCCGGTGAAGTTCAGGCGGCCGGCCCACTCGTCGATCGCGGCCGCCGGCGCCCCACGCACGGCGGCCATGTGGGTGAGGTAGGTGCGGGCGGTGAACGGCTGGTCCGCCGGGAACCGCTCGGGCACCCAGCCCACGACCGCCGGGCGGCCCGTCACGCCGCCCCGCACCGGCCGCAGCACGCCGGCGGCGAGCTGCAGCAGGGTCGACTTGCCGGAGCCGTTGGGGCCGAGCACGACGGCCGTCTCGCCCGGGCCGAGCTCCAGGTCGACGCCGCGCAGCGTCCACGGCGCGTTCCGGGCGTACCGGAACCAGACGTCCTGCAGGTGCACGTCCCCGAACATAGACGACGGCGGACCCCCTCGGGGGCCCGCCGTCGCCGTGCTGCGCTGTGCCGTCTTACTCCGCCGCGGCCGCGTCGTCCTCGAGGAGGTTGCGCGTGCGGTTCGGGTCGACCGGGATGCCGGGGCCCATGGTGGTGGTGATGAAGATCTTCTTCAGGTACTTGCCCTTGGCCGCGCTCGGCTTGGCCCGGTTGACCTCGTCGAGGACCGCCGCGTAGTTCTCCACCAGCTGCTGGTCGGAGAAGCTCGCCTTACCGATGATCAGGTGCAGGTTGGAGTGCTTGTCGACGCGGTAGGTGATCTTGCCACCCTTGATCTCGTTGACCGCCTTGGTGACGTCCATCGTGACCGTGCCCGTCTTCGGGTTCGGCATCAGGCCGCGCGGGCCCAGGATCCGCGCGATCCGGCCGATCTTGGCCATCTGGTCGGGGGTCGCGATCGCCGCGTCGAAGTCCAGCCAGCCTTCCTGGATCCGGGCGACGAGGTCGTCGGTGCCCACCGCGTCGGCGCCGGCGGCCTCGGCCTCGGCGGCCTTGGGGCCCTGCGCGAAGACGATGACGCGGGCGGTCTTACCGGTGCCGTGGGGCAGGTTGACCGTGCCACGGACCATCTGGTCGGCCTTGCGGGGGTCGACGCCCAGCCGCATGGCCACCTCGACGGTGGGGTCGAACTTGACGGTGCTGGTCTGCTTGGCCAGCTTCACCGCGGCGATGGGGCTGTAGAGCGCGCTGCGGTCGACAAGGTCCGAGACCTTGCGGTAGTTCTTGCCGTGCTGCGACATGTCGCTTGTACTCCTGTGGTGATCGTGCGGGCGCTTCGGTCGAACGCCCTCCCACGTTGTCGGGTAGGTCAGTCCTTGACGACGATGCCCATGGAACGGGCGGTGCCGGCGATGATCTTCTCGGCCTGCTCGATGTCGTTGGCGTTGAGGTCCGCCATCTTCTTCTCGGCGACCTCGCGCAGCTGGGCCTTGGTGATCGAGCCGACCTTGTCCTTCTGCGGCACGCCGGAGCCCTTCGGCACGCCGGCGGCCTTGAGCAGCAGGCGGGCGGCGGGCGGGGTCTTGAGGATGAACGTGAACGTCCGGTCCTCGTAGACGCTGATCTGCGCGGGGATGATGTCGCCGCGCTGGGACTCCGTCTGGGCGTTGTACGCCTTGACGAACTCCATGATGTTCACACCGTGCTGACCGAGCGCGGGGCCGACCGGCGGCGCCGGAGTGGCCTGGCCGCCCGGCAACTGAAGCGTGAAGGTCTTGACGAGCTTCTTCTTCGGAGGCATGGCTGCTTTCGTCTTCCTGGGCTGGAATGATTCGTGCTTCGCGTGACGGCTTGCGCCACAGCTGTCCTTGCGCACGACTGAGCGCCCGGCACTTGGCCGGACGCTCAAGCGTACCGCAGGCGAATTAGATCTTCGTGACCTGGTTGAAGTTCAGCTCAACCGGGGTCTCCCGGCCGAAGATCGAGACCAGCACCTTGAGCTTCTGCTGGTCGGCGTTGATCTCACTGATGGTCGCCTGCAGCGAGGCGAAGGCGCCGTCGGTGACGGTGACCGAGTCGCCGACCTCGAAGTCGAGGACCTTGACCTCGGGCTTGCCCGCCTTCTTGCCCTCCTGCTGCACCACCGGCGCGAGCCACTTGAGCACCTCGTCGAGCGACAGCGGCGCCGGGCGGTCCGCCCGGTCGGTCGCGCCGACGAAGCCGGTCACGCCAGGCGTGTTGCGCACGCAGGAGTAGGACTCGGCGGTCAGCTCCATCCGGACCAGGATGTAGCCGGGGAAGACCTTGTTCTGCACCTGGGTGCGCTTGCCGTTCTTGATCTCGACTTCTTCACGCGTCGGGACCTCGACCTGGTAGATGAACTCTTCCATGTCGAGGCTCGTGATGCGGGTCTCGAGATTCGTCTTGACCTTGTTCTCGTAGCCGGCGTAGGAGTGCACCACATACCAGTCACCGGGCGCGAAGCGCAGAGCGGCACGCAGCTCGGCGACGGGGTCCTCGGCGTCGGTCGCCGCCGCAGCCGGCTCAGGGGCCGTGCTCGGCGTGGCGGCCGTCATCACCGTCGACGTCTCTTCGTGCTGCTCGTCGTCGGTCCCGGCGGTCTCGTCGAATTCCTGCACGCTGCTCACTTCCGTCTGTCAAGTCTTCGCGTCTGCGGCCGGTCCGCTGATGTGGACTACTCCGCTTTGTTGCCGAAGGCCCAGAGGACGCCCTTGGCGAACAGGTAGTCGAGTCCGCCCACGATCGTCAGCATCACGATCACGAACACGACGACGACGACCGTGTAAGTGGTCAGCTCCTTGCGGGTCGGCCAGATCACCTTACGCAGTTCGGCGACAACCTCGCGGACGAAGTTGACGAGCCGCGCGAAGATGTTGTTCGAGCTGCCCTCTTTGACCTTGGTCTTCTTCTTGTCCGTGTCCTTGACGTCCTTGGACTTGGACTTGGTGTCCTTGGACTTGGTCAGGACCGGCTTGCCGCCGTCCTCGCCGTCATCGGTGTCCGCGTCACCGTCGAGGTCGCTGTCGAGGTCGTCGTCGAGCTCGTCGAGCTCGTCGGCGAACTCTTCCTCGATGGCCGCGTCCTCGGCGCTGAGCTCCTCGTCACGGCGATCGTCGGCGGGGTCGGTCCCGCGTCGCCTGCGTTCGGCCACTTTCGCCCTCTTCCGTGATCTCGCGAGTGCTCGGTCCGATGAGTGGCCCGCGGATCCGCCCAACCAGGCCACCGGCGAGAAGCCGGCGGCACTCGGCGGGACCAACCCGTGACCGCTGGAGGTCGTGACCCGATCGGCGGATCGGGCACCCCAGACCCAGGTCAGGCCTTCGGCGCAGGGGCGACAGGACTTGAACCTGCAACCTGCGGTTTTGGAGACCGCTGCGCTGCCAATTGCGCCACACCCCTTCGTGGTGATCGCCCCTTCCCGGACCTGACGGATCAGGTGCCGAGAGGTTGCTCACCCCACGGGCGACCAGTGTACGGGTTCGGGTGGGATATCCCAACCACCCCCCTCTCCCGAGCCGCGTATCAGCCCCTGACCAGGGCTTTTGCGGCGCCAAGAATCTTGTCGCCGTTACACGTGGCGGTGATGTCGATCTGCGTGACACCGTCTTCGCCTACCCGCTTCACGACCCCGCTCACCACGATCTCGGTGCCTTTGTCGTCGTCCGGCACGACCACCGGGTTGGCGAACCGGGTGGAGTACTCGACGATCGCCGCGGTGCCACCCACCCAGCAGGCAACCGCCTGTCCGGCCAGCGCCATCGTCAGCATGCCGTGCGCGATGACACCCGGCAGCCCGACCGAGGTCGCGACGCGGTCGCTCCAGTGGATCGGGTTGAAGTCGCCGGAGGCTCCCGCGTATCGCACCAGGTCGGCGCGGGTCACCCGGAACGTCTGCGGCTCGAACACCGTGCCGGCTTCCATCTCAGCCCTCCCCACGGACCACGAGGCGGGTCCAGATCGTCACGACGAGCTCGCCCTCGACGGTCGACACCTCGTGCCGGGTCGTCAGGAACGCGTGCCCGGCGCGGCTGCTGATCTCCTCCACCGCCATCACCGTCACCAGGTGGTCGCCGGCGACGATCGGCCGCTCGTAGCGGAACGTCTGCCCGCCGTGCACCACCCGGCTGTAGTCCAGCCCGAAGCTCTGGTCCTCGACGAGCTGCTGCCCGGCGTTCTGACTCAGGATGATCGCGAACGTCGGCGGGGCGATCACGTCCTTGTAGCCCTTGGCGCGCGCCTCGGCGAGGTCCCGGTGCACGGGGTCGCTGGCGCTGACCGCGTCGGCGAACTCCCGGATCTTCTCCCGGCCGACCTCATACGGCGGGGTCGGCGGATACACCCGGCCCATGTACGACTGATCCAACGGCATGGTGTGCAACTTACCGCCACCGCCCACGGCACCGCCGACGCCCTCCGCAACGACGCCGTCACCCCGCCGAGGGAACCGCCTGCCGCGATCCGGCGGGCCGCCAGGGGGCGACGAACGGCACGGACGTGGCCGCCCGCCGGCTGGCGGCCTTCTGGCGGCCCGGGGAGTCCTGGAGACCTGACGGGGGCGGTGCTGCCCCACTGCGACCCGCCCGGGCGGCAGTGAAAGTGCCACCCGCCACCGGCCTGGTCTCCCGGCGTCCTGGCGACATCGGCTCGCCGCACTTTCCCGACCGGACCACTGGCCCCGACCGCTGTTCGCGGCCGGCCGTCAGGCGTGCCGAACCGGCGGTGCTTTCCGCGGCGTTGCGGAGCCGTCCGTCCGTGGTCTTGCCGGTCTCGCCGCTCCCCACAACGCGAGACGCCCCGGCCGTTGGGCCGGGGCGTCGTCGACGGGCTGTGGGCGGTGTTACCGCGTCTCGCGGTGCACGGTGTGCTTGCCGTCCCGGGGGCAGAACTTCTTCAGCTCGATGCGGTCCGGGTCGTTACGGCGGTTCTTCTTGGTGATGTAGTTCCGCTCTTTGCACTCCGTGCACGCCAGCGTAATCTTCGGACGAACGTCGGTCGCCTTGGCCATGGCGAAGTGCCTTCCTTCAGAGCGGGGTTCAGGTCCAGCGAACGAGCATAGCGGCTCACACTGGCAGTCGCCGAATCGGGCGACCTCTGTGGTGCTTCTGTAGCGGTGGCCGGACTTGAACCGGCGACACAGCGATTATGAGCCGCTTGCTCTGCCATCTGAGCTACACCGCCGCGGCGGACTCGATGTCTCAAGCCCGGTCTCTCGAGCCCCCTTACGGAATCGAACCGTAGACCTTCTCCTTACCATGGAGACGCTCTGCCGACTGAGCTAAGGGGGCGCATCACGTGCGATCCCGCACATGCGCTCGCTAAGCGTACACGGCCCTCGCCGTGGCACGAAATCGACTTCCCCGAACTGGTGTTTGCCCAGGTCGTGAGGGGTCATTCCGCGTGTCGTCCGGCGGTCCGCCCGGAGGCCGGAATCGCCCGCGGGGCACGACGCCGGCCGCGAAAGCCGGCCCCGCTGCGCGCATCCCGCCGCGCCGGCATCCCGCGCGCGGTAGCCCAGTCGGGCCCTACGGCACGGCGCGCAGCCAGCGCACCTCGCCCGCCGGGGCGACCGTCGGGTCGGCGTCGGCCTGGACCTGGAGCCAGGACTCGAAGCGCTCGTACGGCAGTGCGCGGCTGAACAGGAAGCCCTGGCCCATGTCGCAGTGCATGTCCTCGAGCAGGCCGAGTGTGAGTTCACTCTCAACGCCCTCGGCGACGACCGCCAGGCCGAAGTGCCGGGCCATGTCGACGACCGTCCGCACGATCGCGAGGTCGCTGGCGCCGGTGGCCATGCCCTGGACGAACGTACGGTCGATCTTCACCTCCTGCACGGGCAGGCGGCTGAGATCGGCGAACGAGGAACGGCCCGCGCCGAAGTCGTCGACCGACAGCTGCACCCCGAGGTCGCGCAGCCGCTTCAGCGCCGGGATGCCGCGGCCGCTGCGCAGCAGCTCCTCCTCGGACAGTTCGAGGATGATCCGGTCGGCGGGCACGCCGTGCTCGTCGAGCAGCTCCGAGACCTGCAGCGGAAAGTCCGCGTCGTTGAGGGTACGGACGGAGATGTTGACCGCGACCGTCAGCGAACGGCCCGCGTCGGCCCACTCACGGGCCCGGCGGATGCCTTCGCGCAGGACGACGCCGTTGAGCCGGGACAGCTGGCCGGTGTGCTCGGCGACGGAGACGAAGTCCGGCGGGGCGACCTGGCCGTGCACCGGGTGCTCCCAGCGGGCCAGGCACTCCACGCCGACGAGCCGGCGGTCCTGCAGGGCGACCTTCGGCTGGAAGTACACCTCCAGCTCGCCGGTGTTGAGGGCGGCCTCGAGATCCGCGGCCAGCCCGACGCGCCGCACCGACCGCGACTGCAGGCCGGCGTTGAACATCTGCACGATCCCCCGGGACTTCGCCACGTACGTGGCCACGATCGCCCGCTGCAGCAGCGCCTCGGGCTCCGCACCGTGGTCGGGGTAGATCGAGACGCCGACGTTGGTGTCGACGTCGATGGTGAGCGTGTCGATGACCATGCGGTCGCGCAGGCCGGCGCGCAGCGTGTCGGCGACCGCGACGGCCGCGTCGGCGCTGACGGTGCGCAGCTCGACGGCGAACTCGTCGCCGCCGACCCGGGCGACCAGGGCACCCTGCGGCGCCAGGTCCCGCAGCCGCCGGGCGACCTGGATGAGCACCTGGTCGCCGGCGTCGTGGCCGAGCGAGTCGTTGACCTCGCGCAGTGCGATCACGTCGAAGAGCAGGACGGCGACGACCTCGCGTGGGCCGCGGCCGGTCATCGCCTCGCCGAGCGCCTCCAGCATCCGCCGCCGGTTGGCGAGGCCGGTGAGCGCGTCGTGGTTGGCGTCGAACTGGAGCCGGTCGACGAGGCGGCTGTTCTCCACCGCGGCGCCGGCCTGCACCGACAGCGTCTCCAGCAGCTGCACGTCGTCCTTGCCGAACACGACCTTGTCGCCGAGCCGCCCGGCGACCTCCAGGGTGCCGATCGCGACGCCGCTGGAGCGCAGCGGGACGACGATGATGTCCTTGACGCGCGCCTCCTGCAGCGCCGACTGCAGCTCCGGCGGGCCGGACTTGGGCCCGGCGACGACGGTGTTGCCGGTGCGCATCGCCAGCTGCCGGAACAGGTCGGGGGTCGGGGCGCTGTCGAGCAGGCCCTGGTAGTCGAACCGGGCGGAGAGCAGGACCTCGTGGTGCCGCCCGTACTCCGGCAGCCACAGCGTCGCCGAGTCGGCCGCCAGCAGCGCCCGCACCCGGGCGAGCAGCACGTCGGGCAGGGTGCCGTCGTGGTTGGTCGCGGCGATGTCGCGGGTCAGCGCGTACATCTCGGTGAGGCTGCGGTGCTGGCGGAAGAACTGGGCGTAGGACCGGTAGAGGACGCCGAGCACGACCGCGAGCGCGATCAGCAGCAGGCTGCCCCACTGGCTGGCCTGCAGGGTCAGCAGCATGACCAGGCCGAGCACGATGTTGACGCCGATGACGGCGAAGCCGGCCAGCGACGAGCGCAGGAAGTACGGCAGCTGCCCGATGCCCTGCAGCAGCACCATCACGCCGGCGATGGCCGACAGGGCCACGACGTTGCCGGCGAAGACCGCGGCGGCGAGCACCAGCCAGGTGCCGGGCGATCCGCCGCTGCCGAGGCCGAACGCGAAGACGATGACGTTGGCGGTCGCGATGCCGGCGAAGTGGCTGGCGGCGTTGAACGCGAGTTTGTGCGGGGTGAGCCGGGCGCCGAGGATGTTCCAGATCAGGCCGGCGATGACCCGGACGCCGACGGCCAGCCACGGCGAGAGGTAGAACAGCGCCAGGATGACCGGAATGTCGTCCATGCGCGTGACGAGTGCCTGCCGCCTGATGTCGAAGCGGAGCGCCATGGGCGTCGCGAGCGTGGCAAGCACCAGCAGGACCAGTGCGTATCCGAATTCGTTGTCGCCGGGCCTGGTCGTGTCACTGTCGGACAGCAGGATGGGCAACGACAGCAGCGCACCGAGCAGCAGCAGTGGCCCGGTGATCAGCCAGGAGTGGGCGTCAGAGCGGCTGACCGGAACCTTTGGAGCAGGCACCCGTTCCCCAATCGTTCGGGCAAGGGGCCTGGCCGGTGAGCGCTGAGGCCCTTAGTTCCAGTCGAAGCCCTCGGTGGCGTTGAGGTGCAGCGCGCTTGTGCCGGCCTGCACCGCCTGTGCGATACCGACGAGGGTCACTGGGGCCGCCTCACTGCTTACCTCGCTTGCGTTCGCCGCGGCCGTCGACAGGCCGAGGACAACAACCCCAGCGCCAACCGTCACCGCCAGTCGGGTCATCCATCGGCCAAGCGTCGTCTCACGCATCTGTCGCTCCCATGCGATCGCAGTGACATCAGGTCCGGTATGGATACCCACGATCCTGCCACAGCCAACCTCGGAACCGACAGTGCGGCGGCAAGGATGACGCGCGTGCGCGGAAGAATCGACCTTTCGGCCGATTCCGGGAGTGGCGGTCCGGCCATATCAACCGGCCCGATCTAAACCTTGCGCAACTTTTCCGGCCCTTCGGGAGTCAGACTTGCCCATCCTTCGCTTCCTGACGGACAGGACCGCCGCGTCGCGGATCTCGCGCCAGCCGGCGTCGGGGTCGAGCACGGTCGACTCGACCCATCCGACCGCCTCCCGCTCGGTCTCGAACGACCGCACCCGCTGCCGCCCGTCGGGCCCGCCCCGCCGGAGCTCCACCTGCCACCGGCCGTCGGCCGCGTTGCGCACGAAGACGTCCCGGCGCACCAGCCGCGACCACCGCCCGTTCCACCACTTCCGCTCATTCATTGGTACATCTTAGAACTGGTGTACGACAATTTCGGGCCGTTGCGAGCCGTGGCGCCGGGGATTCCACCGATGGGGGTCGGCGCCGCCGCCGGCAGCCGCACCGCCGCCGACCCCGCGCCCCGTGCCGCCGGCGTGCGCCACGACGCCGGTTCCTTGCCCGTCTGCTTTGTCCGGCGTTGTTTGTCCGGCGGCTGCCGCACTACCGGTCAAAGCGCCCAGAGCCCACGGTCGACTCGGCTGCTGCGGTCCCGCAGACATCACAGCCCCGCGATCGTCCCGATCACCGGCCTGGAGGACTCATGAGCACAAAGGAAGGGCGACCCGTGCGCACAGGATCCCGATTGTTGTTCCGAGCGTTGGGCGCCGCGGCCGCAGTACTCGCCGTGGCTGGATCGGTGCTGGTGGGAAGCCCGGCGTCGGCCGCGACCGGCGGCACGGGTTACAGCTCCTGCGTGAGGACCAGCAGCACCAACACGTATTCGACGTATGCGACGGCCGACAATCAGTCGGACCGGGTCTCGGCGACGTCCACCAAGGTGGTCCTCAACGTCTGGGGCACGGGCAGGACGTACGACTGCGGACCGGGTGGCCGACCCCAGACCGTCTCCTCGCTGAAAGTGCAGATCACATATGTCGTCGAGGGATCGGACGTCAACTGCACCATCGGCGGCGGCACGGATGGGAACCTGACGTTCAGCTGCACGACGAGCAGGACGTCCGCCACCATCACGGACACCCACACCTGCTCCAACGTCAGCTCCTGCCCGATGTCCGACATCGGCGTGGTGTTCACCGCCGCCGGCAGTGGCCGTATCGACAGGATCGACACCACGGTCAAGGTGACCATCAGCTCGTCGTGGGGGCAGTCCAGCGCCACGTCCTACGTCACGGCCTTCAAGCGATGACACGGAAGGGGGTCGCGACGAGCCTGCGCCGGTTCCTCTCGGCGGCGACCGTGACCATCGTGCTGGTCGGTGGTATCACCGCCTTCTCCCCGGCGGCCAACGCCGCCGATGCCTTTGCCTGCGAGATCCACATCGGCGGCACGTCGGAGTCCTACGAGGTCGTCAAGGGATACGGCAGCATCGGGTCCGGGTGTGTCGGCTGGACGGTCAACGTCCGCATCCAGCGGAGTCGAGCGTGGCCCATCCTGTGGGAGACCATGAAGTCCGCCCGAATCACCGGGCCGGGTTACGACCAGTACGTCTACTACAACTGCGCCGGCACCGGGACCCATGACTTCCGGACGAGCGTCTGGGCCGAGCGGAACAATCCGTGGGGCCAGAAGGAGAAGACGTCGGCCGTGCTGTACGAAGTGGTGTGCTAGCCCCGCGCCTTCGCTGACGGCGGCGGCGCTCCACCCCACCGGGTGAGATCCGGCGGGACCGACGCGAGAGGCCCGTCACCGGGTTTCCCTGGTGACGGGCCTCTTAGCACTGCCGGTGGCGGGTAGAGGATTCGAACCTCTGTAGCTTTCGCGACGGATTTACAGTCCGCTCCCATTGGCCGCTCGGGCAACCCGCCTGGCGCAAGCAAGAATAGCGGTACGCCCCGGGGGCAACGCAAACGGGTACCCTCGGCACGCCCACAACCGCCAACGACCGCACCACAGGAGCAGCTGCCATGGCTTCGGCACCCTCGTTCGACATCGTCAGCAAGGTCGACCGGCAGGAGGTCGACAACGCGCTCAACCAGGCCGACAAGGAGCTCGGGCAGCGGTTCGACTTCCGCGGCACCGGCGCTGAGATCAAGTGGTCCGGGGAGGAGACGGTCAGCCTCCAGGCGGAGACCGAGGAGCGCGTCGTCGCGGCGCTCGAGGTCTTCAAGGAGAAGCTGGTCAAGCGCAACATCTCGCTCAAGTCGCTCGACGCCGGCGAGCCGCGCGCGTCCGGTAAGACGTACAAGATCGACGCCAAGGTCATCCAGGGCATCGAGTCGGAGAAGGCGAAGGCCATCTCCAAGAAGATCCGGGAAGAGGGCCCCAAGGGCGTCCAGGCCCAGATCCAGGGCGATCAGCTGCGCGTCACCGGCAAGAAGAAGGACGACCTGCAGGCGGTCATCGCGCTGCTCAAGGGTGAGGACTTCGGCATCGCCCTGCAGTTCACCAACTACCGGTGACGGCTCAGTCCCGGCGGGCCGGCGGGCGCCGCTCGGGACGCTCCGCGGTCTCCTCCGCGCGGATCAGCACGAAGCTGTCGGTGTCGCGGATCTCGGTGTCCGGCTCTTCCCGGTGATCGGGGTCCGTCAGTACGGCTTGGCGTGGCATTGCCATGAGGCGTGACCCTACACGGACGTGCGCGAGGCATCACTCATCTGAGTGACGCCCGCGCGGCGCCCACCCGGGTGGGTGACCGGCCGGGCCGGCGCCGCGATCAGGTCAGCGAGGCCTGCGCGATCGCGCCGCGCGGGTTGGCCGCCACCAGCGCGCCGAGCGCGACGGCCGTGCCCGCCAGCAGGAACGCCCAGACGACGCCGCCGGGGTGGTCGACGACGAGGCCCATGACGGCTACCCCGGCGGCGCTGGAGGCGACCGAGACGGTGACCAGCCAGGTGTACGCCTCGTTCAGCATCGAGCCGGGCACGATCCTGCCGACGAGCGAGTTCTGCACGGTGAGCGCCGGCGCGATGGTGGCACCGCCGACGACGAGGGCGACCCCGAGCGCGAGGGCGCTGGGCATGGCGGCGAGCACGAGGATGCTGGCGGCCACCCCGCCGAGCAGCCAGCCGAGCCGCCCCGGCGGGCGGGTGCCGAAGTAGAAGCCGCTCACGGCGCTGCCGATGCCCCACACGCCGAGCAGCACCCCGCCGACGCTGTCCGGGTCGTGTTCGACGTACGCGGTGGCGTAGGCCGGCACGGCCACCCCGACGCCGCCGAACGCGAACCCGAGGCCGAACGCGGTCACCAGCAGCGGCACGAAGCCGGGCACCTTCAGCGGGCCGAGGCCCTTGGCATCGGTGTGGTCGGCGTGGCGGCGCCACGACCGGATCGCCCGGCCCCTGGCGACGACCAACGTGCCGAGGAACGTGATCCCGGCGGCGGCGCCGAGTGCGACGGCGGGCTGCCACAGCACGACGCACAACGCGACCAGCATCGGGCCGGCCACGAAGACGACCTCGAAGAGTGCCGTCTCGGCGGCCAGTGCCGTCACGCGTACGTGCGGAAGATCGGCGGTCAGCGCGTTCCACGTGCCGCGCACGGCCGCCGTCAGCGGCGGGAACGTGGCCCCGGCGACGACGGCCGCCCCGACGATCACGGGCAGCGGCGCCTGCCGGAGCGCCACCACGATCAGCAGCCCGAGCGCGACCGGGTGCGCGACGCCGGTGACGAGCAGCACCGGCCCGGGGCCGATCCGGTCCGCGAGCCGTCCGGCGAACGGGCTGGCCGCCGCACCGGCGAGCGCGTAGACGGCACAGGCGGCAGCGGCCTGGGCGTACCGGCCGGTGGTCTGCTGCAGGAGCAGCAACAGCGACAGCGAGACCATGCCGATGCCGAGCCGCGCGAGCACCCCGACCACCAGCAGCACGGGCGCACCAGGAAGCCGCCACACCGCCGCGTACTGCCGCAACGCCTTGCCTCATCTCAAACCAGGTAACGAGTGAAGAGCCTGCCGATCCTAACGGCAGGCTCCGGTCACCCGGCTGGGATTTCCGCCTCAGCGGTACGTGACGCCCGCCATCTGTTCGAGCCTGGCGACCCGCTGCTCCATCGGCGGGTGGGTCGAGAACAGCGACGCGATCCCGCCACCCCGCAGCGGGTTGTCGATCATGAGGTGGGCCTGGCTGGCGAGCTGACCGTCGGCGGGCAGCGGCAGCGCCTGGGTACCGCGGTGAATCTTGCGCAGCGCGCTGGCCAGGGCGAGCGGGTCGGCGGTCAGCCGCGCGCCGGACTCGTCGGCCTGGTACTCGCGGCTGCGGCTGATCGCCAGCTGGATGACGGTCGCGGCGAGCGGGCCGAGGATGAGCATCAGCAGCATGCCACCGAGCCCGGGGCCGTCGTCGTCCTCGGACGAGCCGCCGATCGGCAGGAAGATCGCCAGCTGGGCCAGCATCGTGATCATGCCGCCGAGCGCCCCGGCGACGCTGGAGATCAGGATGTCGCGGTTGTACACGTGCGACAGCTCGTGGCCGATGACGCCGCGCAGCTCCCGCGGGGTGAGGATGCCGAGGATGCCCTGGGTGACGGCGACCGCGGCGTGCTGCGGGTTGCGCCCGGTGGCGAAGGCGTTGGGCTGCATCGTCGGGCTCACGTACAGCCGCGGCATGGGCTGCCCGGCGGACGTGGCGAGCTCCCGCACCATCGCGTACAGCTCGGGCGCCTGCGCCTCGGTGACCGGCTGGGCGTTCATCGCGCGCAGGGCGAGCTTGTCGGAGTAGAAGTAGCTGAACGCGTTCATGCCGAGCGACAGGAACACGGCGATGACCAGACCGGTGCTACCGCCGAGCCAGAAGCCGACCAGCAGGATCAGCGAGGTCAGCAGCCCCAGCAGGGCCGCTGTCTTGAGACCGTTGAGATGCCTGTGCTGCATATCCTCTACAACACCGCGGCCGGCTGCGCCCCTTCCCCACGACGGCTGTGAGGTGCCTGAACGCCGCCGGACCGGTGTCCCGGTGGAGCGCCGGCCGGGGTGCTGCGCGGGGTGCTGCGCGGGTCAGTGGAAGAACGCGGCGAGCTCCAGCACGCCCTGAGGAGCGAGGCCGACCGCCACCGCGAGAACGGTCGCCACCCCCGCGGCCACCGCGACCGGCCATCCGGCGCGCACCGGGGCACCTGCCTGGTCGGCGACCGGGGTCACGGCACCGGTCACGGCGCCGGGTGAAGCCGTCGCCACGCCCACCGGCGTCGTCACGGCCTCGGGCGTCGCCACCGCCTCGGGCGTCGCCACCGCCTCGGGCGTCGTCACGGCCTCGGGCGTCGCCGCGCCCGCCGGTGTTGTCGCCGCGCCCGCCGGTGAAGTGGCGTCCGCCGGTGGTGCCGACGTGACTGGGGCCGCGAACAGGGTGGCGACCACGCGGACGTAGTACGCGAGGCCGATCACCGCGTTGACGGCGACCACGACCGCCAGCCAGGCCGCGTCGCCGCCGAGCAGCGAGCGGACCACGGCCACCTTGGCGAACAGGCCGGCCAGGCCCGGCGGCAGGCCGGCGAGGCCGGTCAGCGCGATGACCAGGACCGCCGTCAGCCACGGCGCGCGCCGGGCGAGGCCGCGGTAGTCGGCGACGTCGCCGCCGTCGGTGCTGCCGCGCACGGCGACGACGGCGGCGAAGGCGGCGAACTCGAGGATGACGTAGAAGAGGGCGTACGCGACGGTGGCGGTCACCGCGAGCGCGACCGCGTCGGGGCTGCGGCCGCCCGCGGCGAGGAGCGCCCCGAGCGGGGCGAGCAGGTAGCCGGCCTGGGCCACCGACGACCAGGCGAGCAGGCGGACCATGCGCCGCTGCCGCAGGGCGACGAGGTTGCCGACGGTCATGCTCAGCACGGCGAGCACCGCGAGGGTCAGGCCCGACGTGGCGAGCACCGGACCGCCGGCGACCACGCCGACGAGCAGCAGGGCGACGACGCCACCGAGCTTCGAGGCGGTCGACAGGTAGGCGGCGACGGGCAGCGGGGCGCCGTCGTAGGTGGCGGGTGCCCAGGCGTGGGCGGGCACGGCGGCGACCTTGAACGCCAGGCCGGCCAGGAGCAGGATCACGCCGGCCCGCAGCAGCGGCCGCAGCTCGGGCGTGGTCGCACCGGCGCCGGCGATGTCGGTGAGGTGCACGCCCCCGGTCGCGGTGTAGACGAGCCCGGCGCCCAGCAGGGCGACCGCCGTCGACACGACGCTGACCACGAAGAACGTCACGGCGGCTGAGGCGCCGGTGGCGGCGCCGCGCCGGATGCCCACGAGGAGGTACAGCGGCAGGGTCAGCGTCTCGAGCGCCACGATCAGCGTGATCAGGTCGCGGGCGCCACCGAGGACGACCGCGCCGGTCAGCGAGCAGGCGAGCAGGAAGCAGTACTCGCCGACGGGCACCTCGCCGGTGCGCAGCAGCGGCACCGACAGGGCGACGGCACCAAGGGCGAGCAGCGCGAACGCGGCCCCGACGGCAGCCGCCGCGGGATCGGAGACCAGCGAGCACTGGTCCGGCCCGACACAGAACGCGGTGCGCCGCCCGGCGTCGCCGAGCCCCAGGCCGACCCCGACCGCCGTGCCCGCCGTGGCGAGCATGCCGAGGGCGGTCGCCCCGATGACGGCGCCCCGCCTGCCGGGGGCGAACAGGTCGACGAGCAGGGCGAGGACGGCGGTGGCGGCGGCCACATACGTCGGCAGGAGCGCAACCTGGTCGATCCTCATCGCCCGGCCTCCCCGGCCTGCCCGCGACCGGTCAGCCGGCCGGAGTCCCTGATGTCCGACGCCCCAGCACCGGCACCCCGGCAGACGGCGCGAACGGCCGGCCGGCCACGGTCCCTGCCGCGCGACGGCCCGGTAGCGGTGCCCCGCCGCGCGGCTCGAACAGTCGGCCGGGCCGTCGCGGTCGCGGGCCCGGCGACCCCTCCGCGGGCAGCCCGAACGGTCGGCCGGGCCGTCGCGGACACGGCCACGACGACCGCCGCAGCGGCTGGGCGGCCCGCGGCTGGGGGCACCGGTCCTGCCGCCCGCTGCCACGCCCGGCCACGCGTTTGCACCGCCGCCTGCCCGACCCCGGCAGCCGCGGCCGCGGAGCAGACCGTCATCCCGCGGGATTCGGCGCAGTAGGTCAGGGACGAGCCGCCGGGAACCGCCGACCGCGATGTGACAAACGACACAGCGGTCGATGGCCGCAGCAACGAGCGCCGCAAAGACGAAGGCCGCGGAGAGGCCGCAAGCGGCGAGGTCGACACGACAACCGGGCAGACCGAAGCAAACACGCCACCCCGAACCGACACACCAGCCCGAGCCGACACACCAGCCAGACCAGACACACCAGTCAGACCAGACACGCACCCAGCAGGCGGCGCGAGCACGGACCACGGCACACCGGCCGGAGACGTCGCGAGCGCCGACCACGGCGCGCGAACCCCGAACGGCGCGTAAGCCGACCCCGGCACGCATGCCCCGAGCGGCGCGCCAACCCCGAACAGCGCGCGCGCCGCGAACGGCGCAAAGGGGGCAGACGGCGCACCGGCCGCCGACAGCGCGGAAGCCACCCACGGCGCACGGGCCGCGAGCAGCGGCCGGGGAGGAAGGCGGCGCGGCGGTGTCATCGGGCGATCACCTCGGCCAGGGCGGCCACCGGGTCGGCGGAGTAGCCGAGGACCAGGGCCGGGACGACGCCGACGGCCAGGGTGAGCGCGATCAGCGGGGACCAGGCGACCAGCTCCCCCGGGCGCAGCCGGCCGGCGGTGGTCAGGGCGCTGACCGCCGGTGTCGCGGCGCCGTGGGTGACGCGGCGCAGCAGGCGCAGGAAATACGCGGCGGCGAGGGCGGCACCGGCGGCGGCGAGGACGCCGAGGGTGGTCCAGAGCGGGCCGCCGCGCTCGAAGGCGGCGACCACGGCGAACGCCTCGCCCCAGAAGCCGGCCAGGCCGGGCAGGCCGAGGGAGGCGATGGCGGCGAAGGCGAGGACGCCGCTGAGCGCGGGCGCGGTCTCGCGCAGCCCGCCGAGCCGCGCGAGGTCGCCGGTGTGCGCGCGGTTCTTGATGCCGCCGGCGACGAAGAACAGCAGGCCGGTGACGATGCCGTGGGCGATGTTGCCGATGAGGGCGGCCTGGAATCCGGTGGTGGTGAGGGTGGCGACGCCCAGCAGGACGAAGCCCATGTGCCCGACGGACGAGTAGGCGATGAGGCGCTTGAGCTCGGTCTGGGCGAGGCAGACGAGGCCGCCGACGATGATGGCGGCGGTGGCGAGGATGCCCAGGACCGGGGCGCTGCGGGCGGCGGCGTCGGGGGCGACGCCGACGGCGACCCGGAGCAGGCCGTAGGTGCCCATCTTCAGCAGGACGCCGGCGAGCACGACCGAGCCGACGGTCGGCGCCTCGGTGTGCGCGGCCGGCAGCCACGTGTGCAGCGGCCAGAGCGGGCTCTTGACCGCGAACGCCGCGGCGAGCAGCACGAACGCGAACAGCTGCAGGCCGCCGCTCATCTGCCGGGTCGCCGGGTCGGTAAGGGCGACGAGGTCGGCGGTGCCCGTGGCGGAGACGACGGTGAAGACGCCGACGAGGAGCAGGACCGAGCCCAGCAGCGTGTAGAGCACGAACTTGCGGGCCGCCCGGCGGCGGTCGTCGCCGCCCCAGACGGCGATCACCGCATACATCGGCAGGAGCACGACCTCGAAGAACACGAAGAACAGCACCAGGTCGAGGGCGAGGAACACGCCGATGATGCCGACCTCGAGCACGAGCAGCAGGGCGACGAGCAGCCGGCCGCGGCCCGGGTCGGGGACCCGCCAGAGGCAGTAGGCGCAGCACAGCATGGTCAGCGCGGCGGTCAGCACGACCAGCGGGTAGGAGATGCCGTCGACGCCGAGGTGGAAGCGGAGGCTGAGGTCGGGCGCCCACGGCACGTCGATCTCCGCCCAGGGCGCGATCGCGGCCGCGGGCCGGGCACCGGTGCCGGCCGGGGCGCCGGGCAGGAACGCCAGGGCGACGCCGAACGCGGCGGCGGCGAACGCGGTGCCGCCGATGCGGGCGGCGCGGTCGAGGCGGGCCGGCATGCCCGCGGCGAACAGCGCGCCGATCGCGGGCACGATCAGCAGCGCGAGGAGCAGGGTCTGACCGGCGCTCACCAGGACACCCCCACGACCACGGCGATGACGGCGGCGATGACGACCGCGCCGCCGAGGACCGCGCCGGTGGCGCGGGGCAGCCCGGCGACGTGCGCGCGGGCGAGGAGCGCGCCGGCGCCGGTGGCGCCGGCGCCGGTCGCGTCGACGGCGCCGTCGACGACGGTCTCGTCGGTGCGGCGGGCGAGCCGGGCCAGGGCGGTGACCGGCCGGGTGACCAGCGCGTCCTGGACCGCGTCGAGGTAGAACGCGTTGGCCAGCAGCCTGGTGGACGCGGTGTCGGGCAGGTCGGCGGCCGGGTCGCGGCGCCAGGCGAGCGCGGCACCGGCGGCCAGCAGCACCAGCGGCGCCACGGTGAACGCGCCGAGCTCCGCGACGGCGTGCGCGCCGCCGAGCCGCCGGCCGAAGGCGGCCGAGAGCCCGGCGAACCCGAGCAGGACGGTCGGCACGGCGAGGACGAGCAGCGGCCCGCGCATCGCCCACGGCGGCTCGTGCGCGGCGCGGGCGGCCGCGCCGCGGGGCTCGCCGAGGAACGTGCGGCGCCACAGCCGGACCACGTAGGCCGCGGTGACCAGGACCGTCAGCGCGGTGGCGGCGAGCACGAGCACCGCGGCGGCCCGCGGCACCGGCGCGTCCGCGTCGGACGTGGCGTGCCAGGCGGCCTCGATGATCGAGTCCTTGCTCCAGAAGCCGGCGAGGGGCGGGACCCCGGCGAGCGCGGCCAGGCCGGCGGTCATCGTCCAGAACGTCACCGGCATGCGGGTGCGCAGCCCGCCCATGGCGGCCATCAGGTTGGTGCCGACGGCGTGGATCACCGCGCCGGCCGCGAGGAACAGCAGCGCCTTGAACGCGGCGTGGGTGAGCAGGTGGAACAGCGCGGCGGCGGGGGCGCCGACGGCGAGGGCGCCGGTCATGTACCCCAGCTGGCTGACCGTCGACCAGGCCAGGACCCGCTTAATGTCGTCCTGGCCGAGCGCGGCGAGGGCGCCGAGCAGCATCGTGACCGACGCCATGACGGCGAGCACGGTGAGCGCGGCGCCGCTGCGCTCGAACAGCGGGTAGAGCCGGGCCACGACATAGACGCCGGCGGCGACCATGGTCGCGGCGTGGATGAGCGCGGAGATCGGGGTGGGGCCGGCCATCGCGTCGGGCAGCCAGGTGTGCAGCGGGAACTGGGCGCTCTTGCCCGCGACCCCGGCCAGCAGCAGCACGCAGGCGGCGGTGACGGTGCCGGCGGGCAGGTCCGCGGCGAACACGTCGGCGATGCGGAAGCTGCCGGCGTGCAGGCCGAGCAGCACGATGCCGAGCAGGAAGCCGACGTCGCCGACGCGGGTCACCAGGAACGCCTTGACCGCGGCGCGGGGCGCCTCCGGCAGCCGCCGGTCGTGGCCGATCAGCAGGTAGGAACAGATGCCCATGACCTCCCAGCCGACCAGCAGGGCGATCAGGTCGCCGGAGACGACCACGAGCAGCATGGCGCCGGTGAACAGGCTGACCTGCGCGGCATAGGGCGCGTAGCGCTCGTCGTCGTGCAGGTAGGCCACGGAGTAGACCTGGACGCACAGGGCGACGACGCCGACGGCGACCGCGACGAGCCCGGCCGGGCCGTCGAGCCAGGTGCCGAAGGTGACGGCCAGCCGCCCGAAGTCGGCGACGACGATCCCGGTGTCGGCCTCCCGCGCCCCGCGGAGGGCGGCGGCGACCGCGCAGGCGAGCGCGGCGGCCGCGGCGCCGGTGCCGAGCGCGGCGGCGACCCCGCGGCGCCGGTGGCGCACCAGCAGCCCGAGCAGCCCGGCGACCACCGGGACCGCGGGCAGCGCGAGCCCGAGCAGGTCGACCTTCACCGTGCCACCTCCCGGTCCGGCTCGGGCGCCGACGCCGGCGCAGGGTCGGCGGGCGGCTCGGTGAGCGGCAGCTCCTCGACGTCGACGGAGCGACGCAGCCGGTACAGCTGGAGGATGAGCGCCAGGCCGACACCGATCTCGGCGGCGGCGAGCACGATCACGAACAGGGCGAAGGACTGGCCGCTGTGCGGCACGACCGAGCGGATCGTGGCGTCGGCGGTGACGAGCACCAGGTTGACCGCGTTGAGCAGCAGCTCGACCGCCATCAGCAGCAGCACGGCGTTGCGCCGGACGATGACACCGTAGACACCGATGCCGAACAGCAGCGCGGCGATCGTGAACGGCAGGACCGGGTGCATCAGCGCCCCCGGGCGCCGGGACGGGTGCCGGATCCGGCGCTGACGTCGGGCCGGGACACCACGATCGCGCCGACCAGCGCCGCCAGCAGCAGCACCGACACCAGCTCGAAGGGCAGGACCCAGGTGCGGAAGACGGCGCCGCCGATCGCCTCGGCGGTGCCGGGCTCGGGCAGCCCGACCCGGCTCCAGTGGAAGGCGTCGATGAACAGCACCGCCAGGCCGGCGGCGGCGCCGGCCCCGACGAGCGCGCCCGGCCAGCGGACCCGGTCGAGGTCGTCGCTGGCGCCGATCGGCGCGCGGGTGAGCATCACCGCGAACAGCAGCAGCACCACCACGGCGCCGACATAGAGCAGCACCTGGACCCAGGCGAGCAGCTCGGCGGAGAGCACCAGGTAGAGCCCGGCGACGGCGCCCAGCGTGACGACGAGCCACAGCCCGGCCCGCACGACGTGCCGGGTGGTCACGACCAGCAGGCCCGCACCCAGCGCGACGGCGCCGAGCGCGGCGAGCAGCACGTCCGCCGCCGTCATCGCGTTGCCACCCTCATGGCCGACATCCTGCCACCAGGGTCCGACAAGATTCGACCGGCGGGGCGGCAAAAACCGGCGTGGCGGCAAAAACGGGCGTGCTGCCAGACGCCGCGAGGAGCGTGCCGGACGCTACGCGCGGAAGCGCGACACCACCCGGCTCAGCTCCTGCGACATGCCCGCCAGCTCGGCCGCCGCCGCCTCGGTCTCCTGCACCCCGGCGCTGGTGGACTGCGCCGCCCGCGCGACCCGGTCGATGCTGGCCGCGATCTCGGTGCTGCCGCTGGCCGCGTTCGCCGCGTTGCGCCCCATCTCGTTCGTCGTGGCGGTCTGCTCCTCGACCGCGGAGGCGATCGTCGTCTGGTACCCGTTGACGCTCTCGATGACCTCGCTGATCCGGCTGATCGCGGCCACGGCGCTGGCCGCGTCGGCCTGGATCGCGGAGATGCGCTGGCCGATGTCCTCGGTCGCCTTGGCGGTCTCCTGGGCGAGGTCCTTGACCTCGTTGGCGACGACCGCGAAGCCCTTGCCGGCCTCGCCGGCCCGGGCGGCCTCGATCGTGGCGTTGAGCGCGAGCAGGTTGGTCTGCGCGGCGATGCCGGTGATCACGTTGATGACGTTGCCGATCTCGGCGCTGGACTCGCCGAGCTTCGCCATCGTGCGGGTCGTCTCGTTGGCGGCCTCCATGGCCTCGTTCGCGACCCGTACCGCTTCCGTGGCGTTCTGCGCGATCTCCCGGATGCTCTCGTTCATCTCGTCGGTGCCCACGGCGACGGTCTGCACGTTGCGCGACACCTCGCCGGCCGCGCCGCTGACGGCGGTGGCCTGCTCGGCGGCGTCGCCGACGCCCGAGGCGATGGTGCGCGCCACGCCGGTGAGGCGGGTCGACGAGCCGGCCAGGGACGTCGCCGACGTGCTGACCAGGCGCACCATCTCGGCGATGCGGTCGAGGCTGCCGTTGAGCGCCAGACCCATCTGGCCTACCTCGTCGCCGCTGGTCACGTCCATGCGGGCGGTCAGGTCACCGGCGGCGACCTCGTCCAGCACGGCCTTGGCCCGGCGCACCGAGCGCACGATGGACCGGGCGACGAGGCCGGCGAGGAGCATCGACAGGGCGATGCCGAGCACCAGCATGACGATCAGGCCGGTGCGGGCGGACCGGTAGGTGTCGTCGGCCTTGTCGGCGATGTGCTTCGCGTTCGCCTGCTCGATGTCGGCGATCCTGCTGCCGGCGTTCTGCTGCGCCTCCAGGATGGCGCCCATCTGCGGGGTGAAGAGCACCCCCATCGCGGCCGGCGTGTTGCCCTGCCGGGCGGCGGGCAGCAGCTGCTCGTCGCGGATCTTCCTGACCGCGGCCATCTGCGTGGCCAGCTCGTCGGCGAGCCGCTTGCCCTCCGCGGTGTGCCGGCTGGCGAGATACCCGGCGTACGCGGCGTCGAACTCGGCGTCGACCGGTGTGACGTACCCGGTGACGATCTGGTCGAGGTTCGCCGCCGGGCTGACCGCGGCGGCGTACATCAGCAGCTGGGTCTCGGTCCAGTGGTTCTGCATCTTCTGCGCGTTGTACCCGGGCGCGCTCGCCGTGGCGTACACGTCGTCGGTGCGCTGGTTGAGCACCTTCAACCGGGTGATGCCGTAGACGCCGACCACCACCGTCACCACCGAGACGAGCAGGAAGCCGATGAAGAGCTTCTGCGAGATCCCAAGCCGGGACATGCCGCCACCTCCGCGCAGTCGGCCGCGACCCCTGGGCGCGGCTCACCTGTCGGATCGGTCAGGCAGCGCCGCGACCTGAGCGTTTCGCGGCGGCGGTCTGCTCCTTGGCCGGCTCACCCCGAGGGTCGTGGGCCGGCGGCGCGGGGACGGTGGCGACCCACTCCTCGAGCCGCTCCTTCTCGTGCAGCAGGTCGCGGATGTCGTGCTCGGCGTACTCGAACTCGGGCGACCAGTGCAGCGCGTCGAACGGGCACACCTCGATGCAGATCCCGCAGTACATGCAGAGCGAGAAGTCGATCGCGAACCGGTCGAGCACGTTGCGCTGCCTGGCCCGCGCCGCGCCCGGGACGACGACCTCCTCCTTGTGGGAGTCGATGTAGATGCACCAGTCGGGGCACTCCCGGGCGCACAGCATGCAGACCGTGCAGTTCTCCTCGATGAGCGCGATGACGCCGCGGCTGCGCGGCGGCAGGTCGGGCTCCACATCGGGATACTGCTGGGTGCCGGTGCGCCGGCCCAGCGTGCCGAGGGTCACCGCGAGCCCCTTGACGAGCCCTTTGCCGGGAAGTTCCATGGGTGCCCTCCTTACCTACCGTGCGCTCACAGTGCGACCTTGACCGCGGCGGTGACGACGAGCTGCAGCAGCGCCAGCGGCACCAGGACCAGCCAGCACAGCCGCTGCAGCTGGTCCTCGCGCAGGCGCGGATACGCGACCCGCAGCCAGATCACCACGAACGCGACGGCGAAGACCTTCAGCAGCGTCCACAGCCAGCCGAGCTGGTCGTCGAACGGGCCCTTCCAGCCGCCGAGGAACAGCACGGTGGTGAGCGCCGCGATCACGACGATGCCGACGTACTCGGCCAGCAGGAAGAACGCGAACCGCAGGCCCGTGTACTCCGTCAGGTAGCCGAAGACCAGCTCCGAGTCGGCGATCGGCATGTCGAACGGCGGGCGGCGGATCTCGGCGAGGCCCGCGGTGAAGAAGATCAGCATCGCCGGCAGCTGCCACAGCAGCCACCAGGGGCGCCACGCCTCGACGATGCCGGACAGCGACAGGGTGCCGGCGGCCATCGCGACCGACGCCGCCGACAGCACGAACGGCAGCTCGTAGCCGAGCAGCTGGGCCGCCGCCCGCAACCCGCCGAGCAGCGAGTACTTGTTGGCCGACGACCAGGCGGCCATGAGCACGGCGATCACGCCGATGCCGACGACGGCGAGGACGAAGAACAGCCCGACGTCCAGCGGCTGGGCGACCAGGCCGTGCGGCCCGAGCGGGATGACCAGCAGCACGGCCAGGTAGGGCAGCAGCGCGACGACCGGGGCGAGCCGGAAGACCTGCCGGTCGGCGGCGCGCGGCGTGATGTCCTCCTTCTGCACGAACTTGACCCCGTCGGCGACCAGCTGCGCCCAGCCGTGGAACGCGCCGGCATACATGGGGCCGAGGCGGCCCTGCATGTGCGCCATGACCTTGTGCTCGGCCTGGCCGACGACGAGCGGCAGGGTGAGGAACGCCGCGACCACGACGAGGACCCGCAGCGCCAGCTCCAACCAGATCGGCATCAGGCCCGGCCTCCCGGCCACTCGCTGGGATCGGGCACGCCCGGCGGGCGCATCGGGGCACGCTTGCTGGCCGTGTGCTCGCTCTCCCCGGGCTCCTTCGCGCCCGGCCACGGCTTCGCCACCCGGGACGCGAGCACGAACTCCTTGCGCAGGGGGTGGCCCTCGAACTCCGGCGGCAGCAGCAGCGGCGCGAGCGCGTCGTTGCCGACGAAGCCGATGTCGAACATCTCGTGCGTCTCGCGCTCGTGCCAGGCGGCTCCCGCATACACGTCGACGACCGAGTCGACGGCGGGTGCCTCGCGCGGCAGGGAGGTGCGCAGCAGCAGCCCGTGGTGCGCGGTCGTCGACCAGACGTGCGCGACCACGGTGAAGCCGCCGGGCAGCTCGTCGACGGCGGACAACCAGTCGAAGAAGTCGCAGGCCAGCTGGTCGCGGGCGGTCAGCAGCGCGGCGCGCCAACGCTCGGGCGGCACGTCGACGGTCGGCCGGCTGAAGCGGCCACCCCCGGCGGACTCGCTGACGGACGCGTCGTCACCGAACAGCCCGCCGAGCTCGTCGGAGTTCATGCCCGCGATCCTACGGCTTGCGCACAGCGGGGGCGGTCAGCGCTTTGACGTCGGTGCGGTTGACCCCGCCGAGCCCCGACTGCTCCCCCGCGATCTTGTCCTGGAGCTTCATGATCCCGTGCAGCAGCGCCTCCGGGCGCGGCGGGCAGCCGGGGATGTAGACGTCGACCGGGATGAGCTGGTCGACGCCCTTGGTGACGGAGTAGGAGTCCCAGTAGGGCCCGCCGCAGTTGCTGCACGCGCCGAAGCTGATCACGTACTTCGGCTCGGGCATCTGGTCATAGAGCCGCTTGACCGCGGGCGCCATCTTGTCGGTGACGGTGCCGGAGACGACCATGAGGTCGGCCTGGCGCGGCCCGTGCGCGAACGGGATGACGCCGAGGCGCATGAAGTCGTGCCGCCCCATCGACGTGGCGATGAACTCGATCGCGCAGCACGCGAGACCGAAGTTGAACACCCACAGCGAATAGCGGCGTCCCCAGTTGAGCACGAACTTGATCGGGTCGCCCACGACACTCCCCATGCCGTCAGCCTACGCCCGTCGGCCGCTGCAGCAGACTGAGGAATGCGACCAGTAACTGCTCGCGCACAGCCGGTGGCGCGGCGTTGAGCAGCGTGTTGATGACGGCCATGCGCTCGGGCAGGACGGAGTCCCCGGCGCCGACGCCGAGCGCGGCGGCCACCGACTCGACCGAGCCGAGCAGCTCGAAGATGCCGTCGGGCAGCTCCACCGGGCCGAGGGCGCGGGCGGCGGCGACGGACGCGGCGAGGTCGGCGGCGAACTCCTCCACCCGGGGCGCCACGGCCGCGGTCACCGTCAGGTGTACCGACGGCGCGATGTCCCCGTGCCGGAACTGCGGCTGGGTGTGCCAGCCGCGGGCGGCGAGCTCGTCGGCGAGCACGAACAGGTCGACGTCGGTCGACTGGAACGCGACCACCGTCGACTCGACCGGCAGCAGCCGCAGCCCGTCGACGGCCGACACGGCGGCGGCCAGGCCGCGCACCGCGGTGCGGGTGGTGTCGGCGAGGGCGAGGTAGCCGTCGTCGCCGAGGTGCCGCAGGGTCGCCCAGGCCGCCGCGATCGGCCCGCCGGAGCGGGTGGAGGAGATGACCGGGTTGACCATCGTGTACCCGGGCCAGTCGGCGTAGCCGAAGTACTGCGGCAGGCGCAGCGCCTCGTCACGGTGCAGCAGGACGGAGACGCCCTTCGGCGCGTACGCGTACTTGTGCAGGTCCACGGAGATGCTGGTGACGCCCGGCACGGACAGGTCGAACGCCGGGACCGGCTCGCCGAGGCGGCGCAGGAACGGCAGCGTCCACCCGCCGAAGCAGGCGTCGACGTGGCAGCGGACCCCGGCGGCGGCCGCGGCGGCCGCGATCGGCTCGACCGGGTCGATCAGCCCGTGCGCGTACGACGGCGCCGAGCACACGACCAGCACGGTGGACGGCCCGATCGCCGCCGCGACGTCGGCGGGGTCCACGCGCAGGTCGGCGCCGACCGGTACGACATCCAACGCCACCCGCAGGTACGCGGCGGCCTTGGCCAGGGCGGCGTGCGCGGTGACCGGCATGACCAGACGCGGCTCGGCGATGTGCGGGGCGCCGTCGCGGGCCGCCTTCACGGCGAGGATCAGCGACTCGGTGCCGCCGCTGGTGACGCTGCCGACCGTCTGCGGTCCCCCGCCCAGGACGGCCGCGGCCATCCCCACGAGGTCGTTCTCCATCCGCAGCAGCGACGGGAACGCGGTCGGGTCGAGCCCGTTGACGTGCGCGGACGACGCGTACGCGGCGGCGGCGAGCTCGTCGAGGCCGGGCACGGCCGGGTCGTAGACGTAGGCGAACAGCCGCCCGCCGTGCGTGGGCAGGTCCCCCTTGCGCAGCTCGGCCAGCTCGGCCAGGACCTGCTGCGCCGGAATGCCTTTCACGTGACCCCCTCGGTCAGTCGTCGCTCGTCCAGGTCGTAGCCTCGCAGACCGATGAGCGCCGATGCCATGACCACCGCGGGCACGACGGTGAATCCGAGCAGCACGCCGAGCTTCGCGGTGCCGGACTGGGCCGCGGCCTCACCGGACGAGCTGGACACGTAGCCGAAGGCGGCGAGCAGCAGCGCGAAGATGCCGGGGCCGAGCGCCAGGCCGAAGGTCTCGCCCGCCGTCCACAGGCCGGTGAAGACGCCCGCCTGGCGGCGGCCGGTGCGCCGGGCGTCGAACGCGATGCAGTCCGGCAGCATGGCCATGCCGAAGACCTGCTGGCCGGCGTAGCCGCTGCCGACGAGCCCGGTCAGGACGTACACGACGACGGCCGGCAGGAACGGCGCGAACGCCAGCAGCCCGGCGGCGGCCGCGAACAGCAGCGACGCGGACACATAGGCGCGCAGCTTGCCGACCCGCTGGCCGACCCGGGTCCACAGCGGCATGACCAGCAGCGCCGGGCCGACGAAGCACGCGAAGAGCAGCGTCGCGCCGGTGTCCGGGGAGTCGAGGATCTGCGTGGCGAAGTAGCTGACTCCGGCCAGCATGGTCGCGATGCCCGCGGCCTGCACCACGAAGCAGATCAGCAGCAGCCGGAACGGCCGGCTGGCCCGCACCACCCGCAGCTGCACGGCGAAGGACGGCTCGCTCGGCAGGACCGTGCCCACCGGCGCGCCCCGGGTGCCGAGGAACGAGCCGAACGTGCCGACGACGATCAGCGCGGCGACGAAGATCCCCATCGCCCGGTGACCGGGGATGCCGCCGCCGAACTGTTTCGTCACCATCGGCGACAGCGCCCCGGAGACCAGGATCGCGACCGCGAGGATGGCGACCCGCCAGCTCATCAGCCGGGTCCGCTCGGCGTAGTCGTCGGTCATCTCGGCCGGCATCGCGACGTACGGCACCTGGTAGAACGCGAACGCGGTCGCCGCGAGCAGGAACATCACGGCCGCGTAGGCGGCGGAGTCCGCTCCGTTCGGCGCGGCGAAGATCGCGGCGAACAGCACGGCGAGCGCCAGCCCGCCGAAGAGCAGAAATGGTCGCCTGGCCCCCATCGAGGTGCGGGTACGATCGGAAATCCTCCCGGCAACGGGGTTGATCAGCACGTCCCACGCCTTCGGCGCCAGCACCAGCAGCCCGGCGACCCCGGCAGCGACGCCGAGTGTGTCCGTCAGGTAGGGCAGCAGGAGCAGCCCCGGCACGGTGCCGAACGCGCCGGTGACGAGCGATCCGAGCGCATAGCCCGCCCGCACACGTCCCGGCAGGACCTGGGTTCGCACGTCTGGGGCCATGGTCCACGAATGCTAGCGATCACCGTCACGGAAAGGAACCTCCGCTGTCCACCGCCCTGCTGCAGGCAGCATCGCGCCCCCGGGCACGGGTCCCGGCCGGGGTCGCCGCCGGGCACCCCGCCACCACCGAGGTCGGGCTGCGGGTGCTCGAGGCCGGTGGGTCCGCCGCCGACGCGGCCGTGGCCGCCATGCTCGCCGGCTGCGTCGCGGAGAGCGTCCTGACCGGCCTGGCCGGCGGCGGGTTCGCAACCTACTTCAACGCCGCCACCGGCGCGACCACCTGCCTGGACTTCTTCTGCGCGGTGCCCGGCCTGGACAGCACCGCCCCGGCGGCGCCCATGGTGCCGATCAAGATCTCGTTCGGTGGTGTGCCGCAACGGTACGAGATCGGCGCGTCGAGCGTGGGCGTGCCAGGCGTCCCGGCCGGGGCCGGCGAGATCCACCGCCGCTGGGGCCGGCTGCCCTGGCAGCGGGTGGTCGCGCCGGCGCTGAACCTGGCCCGCAGCGGCGTGCTGCTGCCCGGGGCGCACGCCCGCACCCTCGTGTCGCTGGCGCCGGCGATGCTGCCCGGGTTCGGTTCGGCGGTGTACGCGCCCGAGGGCCGCCTGCTGGAGGGCGGCGAGCTGCTGCACCACCCCGGCCTGGACGACGCCCTGGGGATCCTGTCGGCGCAGGGGCCGGCCGCCTTCTACACCGGGCAGGTCGGGCGGCTGATGCTGGCGCAGGTCCAGGCGGGTGGCGGGGTGCTCAGCGCGCGGGATCTCTCGTCGTACCGGGTGCTGCAGGTGCCCGTGACGGCGGCGCCGTTCGGCCCGTACCGCGTGCTGGCGCGCGAGGACCTGAACGAGACGATCCGGACCATCGCCGCGTTGCCGCCCGGGTTCTCGGCGGTGCAGCTGGCCGACACGCTGCTGGCGTACGGCTCCCAGCGCCTCGGCGACACGACCAACATCGCGGTCGTGGACGACTCCGGCAACGCCTGCGTGATCACCATGACGCTCGGCATCGGCGCGGGCGTGTGGCTGCCGGGCCTCGGCGTCCACCTCAACTCCATGCTCGGCGAGGGCGACCTCATCCGCCCCGGCACCCGGCCCGGCGAGCGGATGGCGTCGTGCATGTGCCCGACCGTCGTGCTGGACTCCACCGGCGGCCTGGTCATGGCGATCGGCTCCGCGGGCGCGACCCGCATCCGGACCGCGCTGATCGAGACCCTCACCAACGTGCTGGTCCACGGCGACGACATGGCCACGGCGATCCGCCGGCCGCGTTTCCATCCCGTGTCGGCCGACGGGGTCCGGCGCATGCACGTCGAGCCGGGCTGCGACCCCGAGCCGTTCGCCGGCGCCGGGTACGTGGTCCAGCGGTGGGACCGCCTCGACCACTTCTTCGGCGGCGTCAGCGGGGTCGGCCTGGCCGGCGCCGGCGGCGACCCGCGGCGCGGGGGCGTGGGGCGGCTGCTGTAGCCGGGCTCCTGGTTTCCAGCCGGGTGTTTGGTTTCCAGCCGGTGTTCGGTTTCCAGCCGGTGTTTGGTTACAGCAGGACCAGGTCGTCGCGGTGGACGACCTCGCGCTCGTACGCCGGGCCGAGCGCCGCGGCGAGCTCCCCCGTCGACCTGCCGAGCAGCGGCGGCAGCTCCGTGGCGTCGTAGTTGACCAGCCCCCGGGCGACCGGCACCCCGCCCACGTCGACCAGGTCGACCGGGTCCCCGGCCGCGAACCGCCCGTCGACCGCGGTGATCCCGGCCGGCAGCAGCGACGCGTGCCGCTGGATGACGGCCTGCACCGCACCCGGATCGAGGTGCAGCCGGCCGCGCGGGCTGGTCGCGTGCGCGAGCCAGAACAGCCGCGCCTGCGGCCGCTCCCGCAGCCGGTGGAACAGCGTGCCGACCGGCTCCCCGGCCAGGACCCGGCCCGCGTTGGGCGCCGACGTCAGCACGACCGGGATGCCGCTGGTCGTCGCGATCCGCGCCGCCTCGACCTTGGTCACCATGCCGCCGGTGCCGACCCCGGCCTTGCCGGGCCGCTTCACGTCGATGCCCGACAGATCGTCCGGCGAGCGCACGTCCGTCACCGGCATCGACCCCGGTTTCGCCGGGTCGCCCGTGTACAGGCCGTCGACGTCCGACAGCAGCACCAGCAGGTCGGCGTGGACCAGCGACGCCACGAGCGCGGCCAGCCGGTCGTTGTCACCGAAGCGGATCTCCTGCGTGGCCACGGTGTCGTTCTCGTTCACGATCGGCACGGCCCGCAGGTCCAGCAGCCGGCGCAGGGTCCGGTACGCGTTGCGGTAGTGCACCCGCCGCGTCACGTCGTCGACGGTCAGCAGCACCTGCCCGACCACCCTGCCGTGCCGGGCGAACGCGTCGTTGTACGCCCGCATCAGCAGCCCCTGCCCGACGCTCGCCGCCGCCTGCTGCGTCGACAGGTCCCGTGGCCGCCGCGACAACCCCAGCGGCGCCAGCCCCGCCGCGATCGCCCCCGACGACACGAGCACGACCTCCGCCGGACTCTTCGCCAGCGCGTCCACCAGCGCGTCGACCCGCTCCGCGTCGAGCCCGCCGGCCGCGGTGGTCAACGACGACGACCCGACCTTGACCACGATCCGTCGAGCCTCGGTGACCTGTTCCCGCACGCCGCCTATCTTGCCGGGTCCCCGTCCGGAACCCACGGTAGGTTCCCATATCGTGGCCGATGACGACTTCGCCGAGCTGGTCCTCACCGTGGTGGAACGCATCCCCCCGGGCCGCGTCATGTCCTACGGCGCGATCGCCGACTACCTGGGCCGGGGCGGCCCGCGTCAGGTCGGCTCCGTGATGGCCCGCGAGGGCGGCGGCGTCCCCTGGCACCGCGTCGTGGCCGCCAACGGCCGCCTCGTCCCGGGCCACGAGCAGGAGGCCCTCCGCCGCCACCGCCAGGAGGGCACGCCCCTCAAGTCCGACAAGGTGGACATGCGCCGGGCCGCCTGGTACCCGGAGGACTGACCCGCCCACCCCACAACCCCGCACAGCCCGGCCGAGGGCGACAGCGCCACTGATCACGCTGATCGCGACGCCACGCTGATCACGGCACTGCGGGAGGTCGGTCAGCCCGGAGGTGGCGGTGTGATCATTCTGGCGACGCTGAGGTCGGCGTTGACACCGCAACCCGTTGGATTGCCGTTGCTGGGGGACAACAGCGATCCACCGGGTTGCCGCGATCCACCGGGTCAGCAGCCCGGCAGGCGATGGCGATGCGGAGAAGCTGGCGTTGGCGGTGGCCCAGACCGCTGCGATCGGGGTGCGGCGGGGGCGACGGGTGGCTGGGATCCCCGGTGATGCCCTTCGACCGAGGCGATCATGGCGTGACGGCTTGTGGGTGACGCGGGCGGACCAGGCGGACAACCGTCGGATAAGCGGGCCTGGCGGACACACCCCCGGCCGGCAGGGCCGACACGGGCACAGCCGGCACCGGCACAGTCAACACGGCCAGCAGCCAACACGGACAAATCGGCACTATAAACGAGGTGCGGGAGCGCGCCCCACGCCCGGCCCACGACGAGGAGGCCCCCCGCCGCCCCCGCGAGGGGGGCACGCCCCTCAAGTCCGACAAGGTGGACATGCGCCGGGCCGCCTGGTACCCGGA
>NZ_JNYJ01000005.1 GCF_000716715.1 Dactylosporangium aurantiacum
ACGGCGGCCCTGAACGGCGGCCCTGAACGGCGGCCCTGAACGGCGGCCCTGAACGGCGGCCCTGAACGGCGGCCCTGAACAGGTGACTGGTGAGTTCAACCGGTCGCATCGCTGGCGCGAGGTGGGCGGGGGCAGAGATGCGTACGGGTGCCGGAGCCGCCACTCCGACACCCGTACAAGAGGAAAGCTCCTAGATGGAAGCTGCCTCTGCATCGAGGGTCACGGCCAACGCGTGAACTACCGCGGCGACGCGCAAACCCTCGTCGACCACTTCGCGGGACACCCCTGCACCACGAAGTGATCTTTCGTGCGATTCCAGGCACACCCCGCACCCGGTGATCGCGGATACTGCTGTGGACCACAGCTCAACGTCGGTGGTGCTGACGCCGGGCCAGGTGGTCACCTGGCGGCGCAGGCGCGCCGGCAGGTGTTGGTACGCCTCGTCACCGATGAGGTGCTTGGCGCGGAAATAGACGTTGTGGATCGCCATGCGGGAAGCGACCGCCTTTGCTGCTGTAACAGCGTCGGGCTTCAGGTGATTCCCGGCCTCGGCGAGGATCGAGCGGAACACGAAGGCGCTGCGGGTGGTCATCGCGCAGGAGAGCGCGGTGCCCCACAGCTGCTGCTCGGTGAGCAGGGCGCCGGCGAGCGCGGCGTCGAGGTTGAGCTCGACGTCCTTCGCGTACGACGGCAGCGCGGCCTTCAGTGCTTCGATCGACATCAGACCGACGACCTGCCCGGCACTCGTGCCGAGATGTGTTCACCAACGGTGAGCACGGGGACCTCCCTGGTGCTTTCGCTTGACTGACTCCAACCTTGACCGACGTGCGTTACAGGTACGTGACGAACAGGGTGAATCGTGAAGCAGATCACCCGGGTTCTCAGAATCCGGAATCACCTGCCACGCGCGGCGCTCGCGTGGCAAGCTACCCAACGTGACTCGGCTCATTATTGGCCCCTAGCGCGTCCAGCATCCCCTAGCTGGCCGCGCAGACCTCTCGCATTCGCGAGGGGTCTTTTTGTTGGCCCACCCGCCAGAAGCCACAAAAATCCCAAAGCCAGGAGAAGACCATGCAGGTGTACGACACCACGCTGCGCGACGGGGCCCAGCGCGAGGCGATCAGCTATTCAGTCGTCGACAAGCTGGCGGTCGCCCGGCTGCTCGACGAGTTCGGCGTCGGCTTCATCGAGGGCGGCTGGCCGGGGGCGATGCCCAAGGACACCGAGTTCTTCCGCAGGGCGCGCACCGAGCTGGACCTGAAGCACGCGGTGTTCGTCGCGTTCGGCGCGACCCGCAAGGCGGGCGTCCGCGTGCAGGACGACCAGCAGGTGCGGGCGCTGCTCGACGCGGAGACCCCGGCCGTGACCCTGGTCGCCAAGTCGGACCTGCGGCACGTCGAGCGGGCGCTGCGCACCACCGCCGAGGAGAACCTGGCGATGGTCCACGAGACCGTCGCGTACCTGGTGGGCGAGGGGCGGCGGGTCTTCCTGGACCTGGAGCACTTCTTCGACGGGTACGCGTTCGACCCGGAGTACACCGCGCGGGTCGCGGCGACCGCGCTCGCCGCCGGCGCGGAGAAGGCCGTCATGTGCGACACGAACGGTGGCATGCTGCCGTCGCTGATCATCCGGACCATCGGCGAGGTCAAGGGCAGGCTCGCCGGCGCGCTCGGCATCGGCGAGGACGAGGCCGTCTCCCGGCTCGGCATCCACTGCCAGAACGACACGTCCTGCGCGGTGGCGAACACGGTCGCCGCCGTCGAGGCGGGCGTCCCGCACTTCCAGTGCACCGCGAACGGCTACGGCGAGCGGCCCGGCAACGCCGACCTCTTCGCCGTCGTCGCGAACCTCCAGCTGAAGCTCGGCATGCCGGTCCTACCGGACGGGTGCATCGAGCAGATGGTGCGCGTCTCGCACGCCGTCGCAGAGATCGCCAACATCGCACCCGACACCCACCAGGCCTACGTCGGGTCGTCAGCGTTCGCTCACAAGGCGGGCCTGCACGCGAGCGCGATCAAAGTGGATCCGCTGCTCTACAACCACATCGACCCCGAGGTCGTGGGCAACGACATGCGGATCCTGGTCACGGAGATGGCCGGTCGGGCCAGCATCGAGCTCAAGGCACGCGAGCTCGGGGTCGACCTGGCCGGCCACCCGGAGGCCCTGTCCCGGGTCACCACCCGGGTCAAGGAGCTGGAGGCCCGCGGCTGGTCGTTCGAGGCCGCCGACGCGTCGTTCGAGCTGCTGGCGCGCGCCGAACTCGCCGACGGGGCGGTGCCGAGGCCGTTCACGCTCGAGTCGTACCGCGTCCTCGTGGAGCACCGGGAGGACGGCGCCGTGGTCTCCGAGGCGACGGTCAAGGTGCGGGTCAAGGGCGAGCGGATCATCGCGACGGCGGAGGGCAACGGCCCCGTCAACGCCCTCGACGAGGCGCTGCGGGTGGCCCTGACGAAGCACTACCCGCAGCTGTCGCGCTTCGAGCTGGCCGACTACAAGGTCCGCATCCTGGAGGGCAGCCACGGCACCGGCGCGGTGACGCGCGTGCTGGTGGAGACCCGGTCGACGGGCGAGGACTGGACGACGGTCGGCGTGCACGAGAACGTGGTCGAGGCGAGCTGGACCGCGCTCGTCGACGCACTCAGCTACGGCCTGTCCCGCCAGGTGCGGGTCTAGCCACGACCGGTGAGGAGGGCGGAGCCGGCCGGCCCCGCCCTCCCGCGGTCGCCGAGGGTCACGGGCACTTGTTCTGCTTGAACGCGGCCAGCGCCGTGGGGTCCGGCTCGAACCGCCAGTGACCGTTCTGGTACTTGATCGTGTTGGTGCCGCTCGTCGCGGTGCCGCCGGTCGGTGTCCTGGTCCATTTGACGGTCGCCGTCGAGTCGTCGACCGGGGTCAGCCCGGTCACGACGTAGTCGCCCTGCAGCGCGGTGCAGGTCGAGACGAGGTCGACGTAGACGTCCTTGGCGAGGGCCGACTGCGCGGTGTCGGTCCAGAGCTCCCAGGCTCCGGCCCAGTCGCCGTCGGACAGGTTGTCGAAGACCTGCTCGGCCGTGACCTGCGCGGTCTGCGGGTCCTGCGGCTGGGCGGTCACCTCAACCGTCGGACGGTCGGCCGGCGCCGTCTCGCCCGCGTCGTCCTTCTTGTCCGAGCAGCCGGCAAGGACGACGGCGAGCACGGCCGGCGCGATGACGGCGAGCGCGGTGCCGCGGAAGGTTCGTGTCACCCATCTGCTCCAACGTGGTTCTGTCGGGGCGTTCCGCCCGATCCGTACGTGAAGGTACTCCCGGCCAACGAACCGCGTATAGCCGGAGGTACGCGCCAGTGATCTATCAGGTCCGGATTCGGCATGATCGGACGGGTCAGCGGTCGGCCTTTGGGAGCACCAGCTCGGCGAAGACGGCCTTGTGGTCGGTCCCCGCGACGCGGTGGACCGTCACCTTGCGCACCCCGACGCGCTCATCGGTCAGCACGTGGTCGATCGTCACGCCGGGGATGAACCACCGGTCGTCGTAGGGCCACGACGTGGTGAGCCCGGCACCGACGACGTCGGCCGCGTCGTGGTAGCCCTTCGCGAGCACCTGGCGCAACGCCGCGTGGTCGAGGGTCGCGTTGAAGTCGCCGATGAGCAGGTTGACCGGGCCGCCCGGGGTCGCCGCCGGCTGGGCCGCCAGGTCCGACACCCAGCAGGCGTCCCGGTCGCCGTCCGACGGGGCGCAGGGGTGCACCGACTCGACGTACACGTCGAGGGCGCCCGGCACCCGCACCCCGGCCCGCGCCTGCCCGAAGTCGGACGCGAAGCGCCGGTAGCCCTTGTCGACGAGCGGGAAGCGGCTGTACACGGCGGAGCCGGTCACCCCGGGCCGCGGGTACGCCACCACGTTGGGCAGCGCCTCGTCGAGCCCGGCCCGGCGCAGCGCGGCTCGGCCCTCGTCGGTGTACTCCTGCACCGCCAGCAGGTCCACGGCGCTGTCGCGCACCAGGCGCACGATCTGCCCCGGGTCGGCGCCGCCGAGGAGCATGTTGACGCTCATCACGCGCAGCGTCGGGCCCGCCGGCGTGCCGGCGTCGCTGTCGGAGATCCAGCGCGGCAGCACGCACGCCGCGAACGCGACGGTCACCACCGCCGCCGCGACCGCCGGCCAGATCCGCTTCGTCAGCAGCGCGATCGCCAGTGGTGCCAGCGAGGCCAGCGCGACATACGGGGTGAACGCGATCAGCTGGACCGTCGGGAAGCCGCTCTCCAGGCCGAACACCCGGGCCGCCGCCCACAGCGCGAACGGCGCGATGAGCAGCCACAGCAGCACGGTCAGCCACCGGCGCCGCCCCGGTGGGGCGGTGGGCGCCGCGAGCGGCGGGGAATCCTGCGTGCTGACCATCCCGTCAGGGTAGGCGAGCCGCGCCACCCGGCCCCGCCCCTGCTGAGAATCTTCACAGAACCCCCGGACGGCCCACTAGGCTGCCCAGTTGTGCACCCGGTGATCGCGAGGCTCGGCCCGGTGGCGGTCCTGACCCACGACGTCTGCGTCGCGCTCGGCATCGGGGTCGCCGCCGTCGTGTTCCTGTGGGAGGTCCGGCGCCGCCGGGCGCAGGACGACCGGCTCTGGTACGTGCTGGCCGGCGCCCTCGTCGGCGGTGCCCTCTTCGCCCGGCTCGGCACCTGGGCGCAGCACCTCGACCCGCGCGACAACGCGACGCTGCTGGAGCAGTGGGCGTACGGCAACCGCAGCATCCTGTCGGGCCTCGTCGGCGCGTACGTCGGCGCGATCGTGGCGAAGAAGGCGTCCGGCTACCCGTGGCGCACCGGCGACCTGTTCGCCCCCGCCGTCGCGGCCGGGATGGCGGTCGGCCGGGTCGGCTGCCTGCTCGCCGAGCCGCCCGGCACGCCGACGGACCTGCCGTGGGGCGTCACCCTCGACGCGGCGCAGGCCGAGGCGATGCACACCGTCGCCGGCGTGCCGCTGCACCCGTCCTTCGCCTACGAGATCCTGTTCCACCTCGCCGCGTTCGGCGCGCTGCTGGCCCTCCGGCGGAAGATCACGGCCCCCGGGGCGCTGTTCAAAATCTATCTGGCCGCTTACGCCGCGTTCCGTTTCGTGGTGGAGTTCGTGCGGGGCAACGAGGTGGTGTGGCTCGGCCTGACCCGGCCGCAGCTGTTCCTGCTGGTCTGCCTGCCGCTCGTGGTGGCGGGTGTGGTGCGTGATCTGGTGCGACGAAAGGAAGCGGTGACGGCATGACGATGCCGCCGGACTCGGGCTGGACGGTGCCCCCACCGCCGCCGCTGCCCCCGAACGGGCAGGACCGACCGATCCACGGCCGCAAGGTCGCCGCCGGCCTCGGCATCGCCGCCGGCGGGCAGGTCCTCGCGATCGGCGTCGGGGTGCTGGTGACGATCCTGCTCGCCTCGTCCGACAACAGCGAGAACGCGCTGCTGGGCGTCTACCTGGAGATGCTGCTGCAGCTGGTGCTGTTCGTCGCCTGCCTGGTGGTCGGCATCGTCTGGATCGCCCGCCGGGACCGCGGTCTCGGCATCGGCATCCTCATCGGCTGGGCGGTCAGCGTCATCGTCTTCCCCGTCGCCGGCATCGGCGTCTGCATCGCCCTCGTCAACGCCAACTCGGGGACCGTATGACCGTCCCGCGCACCGCGAAGGAGACGCCGTGACCGTCCCGCGCACCGCGAAGGAGACGCCGTGACCGGCAGCGGCGCGGGGATGCAGCTGCGCGGCGACCGGATCCACCGCTACGTCAACGCGTTCTGCCCGCACTGCCACGACGAGCGGCCCGACCGTCCACTGGAGACGGTGCAGCGGCTGTCGGGCTGGCTCGCCGAGCGCGGCGGCCGGATCTGGCTGGAGCGCGGCTGCCCGCGCCACGGCCTCGTGCGCACCCTCTACGACGAGTCGCCGGAGATCCTGCGGTACCTGGAGCAGTGGACCGCGCCGACGAAGACGCACGTGCCGGACCTCGCCGGGAACTTCGCGCCGGTGCCGTCGGCGTACCTCGCCGGGCTGCCGGAGATGCAGACCCAGCACACCTGCATCCTGCTGGCCGACCTCACCGACAGCTGCAACCTGCGCTGCCCGACCTGCTTCACCGACTCGTCCCCGGCGATCGAGGGTGTCGTGCCGCTCGCCGAGGTGCTCGCCGGTGTCGACACGAAGCTGTCCCGGGAGAACGGGCGCATCGACGTGCTCATGCTGTCCGGCGGCGAGCCGACGCTGTACCCGCACCTGCCGGAGCTGCTGCGCGAGGTGTCGGCGCGCAACGTGGTGCGGGTCCTGGTGAACTCCAACGGGGTCAGGATCGCCCGCGACGACGCGCTGCTGGACCTGCTGACCGAGCACCGCGATCGGGTCGAGGTCTACCTGCAGTACGACGGCGTCACCGAACGCGCCGCCCGCCACCACCGCGGCGCCGACCTGCGCCGCCTCAAGGACCAGGCGGTCGAGCGGCTCTCGTCCCGCGGCATCTTCACCACGCTGACGATGACCTGCGCCCTCGGCGTCAACGACGACGAGATCGGCGCCGTCGTGAAGCGGGCCCTGGACACCCCGTACGTCGGCGGCGTGTCGCTGCAGCCACAGTTCGGCTCCGGTCGTTCGGCCGCGATCGACCCCCTCGACCGGCTCACCCACACCGGCGTGCTGGCCCGCCTCGGCCCGCAGACCGGCGGGCAGGTCACCTGGCGCGACCTGACGGCGCTGCCGTGCTCGCACCCGCACTGCTGCTCGGTGGGGTATCTGCTGCGCGACGACAGCGGCGAGTGGCAGTCGATGACGAAGCTCATCGGCCACGACCGGCTGCTGACGTTCCTGGACCTCGAACCGGACCTGGTCGCCAACCGCATCGCCGACGTGCGGCTGCCGGCGGCGCTGCGGGCCGCGGTGAAGGACTCGCTGCTCGGCCTGCTGTCGGAGCAGTCGTCGCTGTCGCACCCCGCCGTCGGCTCGCTGTGGCGCGACATCTGCGAGAACTGCGACCTGGGCATCTCCACGCTGACCACGCTGGTCTCCTCGTCGCTGCCCGGCGGCCGCAACCGGCTGCGCAAGATGCTCGGCGAGCGCGTCAAACGCATCACGGTGAAGCCGTTCATGGACATGGCGACGATGATCGAGGAGCGGCTCCTGCAGTGCTGCGTGCATGTCGCCACGGTCGACGCCCGCGACGGCGACCCGAGGCACCAGTGCGCCCCGTTCTGCGCCGTGCAGGCGTGGCCGGCCCTGTCCGCGCAGCGCCTGCCCCGGGCCGCGGGCCCCTCCGGCCCCGTGGCGCTGCCGTTCGGTGTGACATGACGTCGACCCCGCAGCCCTACGACCCGCTGCGCCTGTGCGTGTACGCCACGATCGCCGCCCTCGCGTGGCTGCTCGGCCCGGTCGCCCTGCTCGGCTTCGCCCTGCTCGGCTTCGCCGGTTACGTGCGGGCCCGCCGGCAGGGCCTGACCCGCTCCAAGTGCGTCCTGCGCGACACCCGCCTGGTGCTGACCTACCTCGGCGCACTCGCGCTGGCGGCGGCCGCCGGCATCGGCTGGAACGTCTACACCTGGCTGAGCTGAGCCATGGCGTCGTCGCACACGGCGATCAGGGCGGCCCGCAGCGGCGCCGCCCGCTCGGCCAGCTCGCGCTGGCGGCGGGTGTACTCGGCGCGCCCGTCGGGCGTCTCGACCGGCACCGGCGGGTAGCCCAGGTCGGCCAGGTCGTACGGGCTGGCCTGCATGTCGAGCGTCCGGATGTCGACGGCGAGGGCGAAGCAGTCGGCGATCAGCTCGCTCGCGGTCAGCGGGCTCAGCTTGTAGGACCACTTGTAGAGGTCCATGTTGGCGTGCAGGCAGCCCGGCTGCTCGTTGGCCACCTGCGTCTCACGGGTCGGCTGCAGCAGGTTCAGCGAGCGGGCCGGCGCGGTGTAGAAGCGGAACGCGTCGAAGTGGCTGCACCGGATCCGGCTCGCCTCCACGACCGCGTCGGTGCCCGCGGCGCCGAGCCGCAGCGGCCACGCGTTGTGCCGCAGCTCCTCCTGGGTCTGCCGGTAGACCATCGCCCACTCGTGCAGGCCGAAGCAGCCCAGGTGCGGCGGGCGGGCCGCGGTCGCGGCGAGCAGCTCCCGCACCCAGGCGACGGTCTCCGGCCGCCGGTGCGCCTCACCGCCCGGCCGCCACTGCCGCAGCTGCGCCGGTCGGAACGAGTAGTAGGTGAACAGGAAGTCGAGCACCGGGTGCTTCTCCCCGCGGCGGCGGCGCTCCAGGTGCGGCACGATCCACTCGTCGACCCGTGCCTCGTGCGCGGCCCGGCGGGCCGGCCACGATGACTGGTCTGTGAGCATCCGCCAAGTTTAAGTTGTACCGTCACACGCATGCGCAAGCTCGGTGCACTGCTCGCGGCCACCGTCTGCTCGCTGGCCCTCACCGCCTGCGGCGGCGACGGCGCGGGGGAGGAGGCCAGGCCGGCGACGACCGGCGGCGCCGCGGCGGGCTCGCAGCCGGCGACCGCGCTCGTGCTCGGCGCGCCGGCGAGCGTGCGGGTCACCACCGGGGCCGGGCTCAACGCCGCCCCGTTCGACGTGGCACGGACCGTGACACTGCCCACCGGGTGGACCGCCGCGGTGTACGCGCGGGTGGACAAGGCCCGGTTCATGACGTTCACGCCGGGCGGCGACCTGCTGGTGTCCCAGCCGAGCCAGGGCAAGGTGCGCGTCGTGCGGGCCGGCAAGGCCACCGACTTCGCCACCGGGCTCAACCGCCCCCACGACCTGGTGTTCGCCGAGATCGGCGGGGCCACCTGGCTGTTCGTGGCCGAGGCGGACAAGGTCGTGCGCTACCCGTACAAGGCCGGGGACCTCAAGGCGCACGACGGCCAGGTGGTCGTCGACGGGCTGCCCGACACCAGCACCCCGGAGCTGCGCGGCAACTACGCCCACGTGCTGAAGAACATCGCGGTCAAGGACGGCCGGCTGTACGTGTCGATCGCCTCGACCTGCAACGCGTGCGTCGAGGACACCGTGAGCGACCCGCGGCGCGCGGCGATCTACACCTACGACGCGGCCGGGCGCAACGCCGGGCGGCACCTGCTGGCGACCGGCATCCGCAACGCCGAGGGTCTCGCGTTCCGCCCCGGCACCGACGAGCTGTGGGTGGTGGTGAACAACCGCGACAACACCCTGGTCCCCGACGACCGCGACGTCGACGGCGACGGCAAGTCCGACAAGGGCAAGCGGATGAGCCAGTTCGTCGACCAGTACCCGGTGGAGGAGCTCATCAAGGTGCGCGACGGCGGGTTCTACGGCTGGCCGTTCTGCAACCCGAACAGCGACAACGGCACCCACAACCTGCCGTTCCACCGCGACTACGAGCTCAACCGCGACGGGCAGAAGGCCGACTGCGCCAAGGCCGACCCGATCGACCTCGGGCTGCCCGCGCACACCGCGCCGCTGGGGCTGACGTTCTCACCGGCGCTCGGCGGGGCCGTCATCCCGATGCACGGCTCGTGGAACAGCACCAGACCGGTCGGCTACAAGGTGGTGTTCGTACCGTGGACGGCCGGCGGGCCGGGCGACCCGGTGGACCTGCTGTCCGGGCTCGTCGACACGAAGGCCGGCAAGCCGTGGCTGCGGCCGGTCGACGCGGCGCTCGACGCCGACGGCTCGATCCTCGTCAGCGACGACCTCGGCGGCTCCATCCTCCGCCTCACCCCGCCGAAGTAGCGGCGCTGCCGGCCGGAGGGACGGCTCAACCGACCGGCGCCGCGCGGGCGATCCTCGCCGGGGCGCCGTCGGCGAGGAGGAACACGACCCCGACCGGTCCATTGTGGACCGTGACCGCGCCGCCGGCGTCCACGCTCACGTCGAGCTCGCCGTCGGCGACCTTCAGCCCCCGCACCCGGAAGGCGCCCACCGGCGACGGCGCGAGCGGGTCGAACGTGATCCGCCCGGCGGGCACGTCGACGTCCAGCCCGAGCAGCGCGACCAGCAGCGCCGGGCCGGCGGCCGCGGCCCACGCCTGCGGGCGGCACGCGGCCGGGTACGGCGTCGCGTCGTCGTCGCCGCCGTACAGCTCCGGCAGCCGGTGGTCGAACCGTTCCCCGGCGGCCAGCAGCGCGGTCACCAGCGCCGCCGCCTCCCGCCGGTGCCCGTCGCGGGCCAGGCCGAGCAGCGCGATCGCGGTGTCGTGCGGCCAGACCGAGCCGGCGTGGTAGGAGCCCGGGTCGTAGCCGGCGCTGGACGGGGCGAGCGTGCGCAGGCCGTACGGCGACCGCAGCCGCTCCAGGTGCCCGGCGACGGCGGCGCGTTCGGCCGGGGCCAGCAGCCCGGTGCCGAGCAGGTGTCCCATGTTGGACGCGACGCCGTCGACCTGCTCCCCGGTGCCCGTCACCGCGACCGCCGGGTAGCCGCCGGGGCACCAGAACGCCGCCCGGAACCGCTCGGCGAGCGCGTCGGCCCAGGCGCGCCACCGCGGCCCGCCGGGGCGGCCGAAGGCGTCCAGCAGGTCGGCGCCGGCGCGGGCCGCCTGGTACGCGTACGCCTGGACCTCGCACAGCGCGAGCGTGCCCGCGGCGACCCGCCCGTCGGCGAACCGCACGCCGTCGGCGGAGTCCTTCCAGCCCTGGTGGGTGAGGCCGGCACCGGTCGAGCGGTAGGCGACGAACCCGTCGTG
The DNA here is from genome assembly GCF_000716715.1 of Dactylosporangium aurantiacum. Taxonomy (GTDB): domain Bacteria; phylum Actinomycetota; class Actinomycetes; order Mycobacteriales; family Micromonosporaceae; genus Dactylosporangium; species Dactylosporangium aurantiacum. The sequence goes on from NZ_JNYJ01000005.1 coordinate 10,642, forward strand.
CCCGGCGAGCCACTCCAGGGCCGCCTCCAGGTTCGGCAGCAGGGCCGCCACGGCGTCGCGGCGCATGCCCCACCGGTACGCCTCCGCGAGGGTGCACACGAACAGCGCGGTCGCGTCGACGGAGCCGTAGTAGACCGGCGGCAGCCGGTGCGCGGCGTCGGCGGGGCGCACCTCGTGCAGGATCTTGCCGGGCTCCTCCTCGGTGTCGCCGTCGTACGCGGTGCCCTGCCGGGCGGCGAGCGCGCGCAGCGTGCCGGCGGCGACCTCCACGCCCAGCGGCAGCCCCAGCCGGGCGGCCCACAGCGCGTCGCGGCCGAACAGCGTCAGGTACCAGGGGCTGCCGGCGCTGTAGTAGATGTCGGCGCCGTCGGTGCGGCGCAGCGCGTCGAGGTCCTGCACGCCGGCGCGGACCAGCGCGTCGAGCCGCGCGTCGGCCGCCGCGACCCGCAGGGTGCTGAACCGCTTGGCCCGCGGCACCGGCGCGACGTCGGCGCGGGTGCACCGCAGCTCGACCGCCCAGGTCTGCCCCGCGGGCACGGTGACCGCCCACCGCAACGCGTCCGCGTCCGGCGCCGGGGTGACGTCGAGCCGGACCGCCATGCCGTCGGCGGACCTGGCCCACCACGCGCCGCCGGCCGGCTCGAAGTCCACTGTGGACGTCGGCTGCCCGTCGCGGACCGCGCCGGTGGTGGCGAAGTCCGTCGCGGCCGTCACGGTGAGCAGCACGCCGAGCGGCTCGTCCGACTCGTTCGACAGGGTGACGGTCTCCGTGCCGCCGTTCGGCTCCGCCAGCCGGGCCCGCGTGACGAGGAGGCCGGACGCTGGTCGTACACCCGCGAAGACCGCCGACGCGGCGCCGGTGCGACGCGTCCGGAGCGGCTCCGGCGGGGCGCCGTCGACCGTGACGTCCAGGCGCGCCAACGCCCGGCGGTCCTCGACGAAGAGCCCGTCCGCGCCGCCGGTCATCCGCCCGTCCGGGCCGGACAGCCACGTGGCGGGCGCCGCGACGCACGTGACGCGCTCGTGCAGCTGGTGCTGTGCCATTCGTCGCACGTTACGACATGGTCTAGCGTGGCCGGGTGAGTGACCTGCCTCCCGCGCCCGACCCGCCGGCGCCTCCGCCGCAGGTGCCCGGCTGGCTGCGGCGCACCGAGGCCGAGCAGCGCTGGCCCGCCGCCCTGGCGATCGCCGTCGCCGTCGGCATCCACCTGCTGCTGCCGGCCGACCTGGCGCCCCGCCCGCGGTGGCTGCTGCCCGGCCTGGAGGCGGCCCTGCTGGTCAGCGTCGTCGTGGTGAACCCGCTGCGGATCAACCGGGAGACCCGGCTGATCCGCCCGCTGAGCCTCGGCCTGGCCGCGCTGCTCGGCGTCGCGACCGCCTGGTCCGCGGCCCTGCTCGTGCGGGCCCTCTTCGGCCACGGCCACGTCACGCCCGAGCACCTGCTGCTGTGGGGCGCCGCGATCTGGCTGACCAACGTCATCGTGTTCGCCCTGTGGTTCTGGGAGGGCGACCGCGGCGGCCCGGCGGCCCGCGCCGACGGGCACAACCCGCACCCCGACTTCCTCTTCACCCAGATGACCACCCCCGACCTCGCCCCGCGCGACTGGGAGCCCACCTTCTTCGACTATCTCTACCTGTCCTTCACCAACGCGACCGCGTTCAGCCCCACCGACACCCTGCCGATGTCGACGTGGGCCAAGGCCGGCATGCTCGCCGAGTCCGCCGTCTCCCTCGTCACCGTCCTGCTCGTGGTGGCCCGCGCCGTCAACGTCATCGGCTGAAGCTGTGGAGCGCCTCAGCTCTTCTTAGCCGCGCCACAGCGAGGGTTGGATAGCTTGCCGCTCGCCGGTGCCGGTCACCGGCTTCGGGAGCGGAGGGAACGTCATGATCGAGGCTGTCGGCCTCACCAAGCGGTACGGCGACCGCGTCGCGGTGGACCAGCTGTCCTTCACGGTGCGGCCCGGTCAGGTGACCGGGTTCCTGGGGCCGAACGGCGCCGGGAAGTCCACGACGATGCGGATGATCCTCGGCCTGGACGCGCCCACCGGTGGCCGGGTCACGGTCAACGGCCGCCCGTTCGCCCGGCTGGACAACCCGATGCTCGAGGTCGGGGCGCTGCTGGACGCCAAGGCGATCCACGGCGGGCGCAGCGCGTACCACCACCTGCTGTGCCTCGCGCAGACCAACAACCTGCCCCGGCGGCGCGTCGACGAGGTCCTCGAGACGGTCGGCCTCAGCGCGGTCGCGCGGAAGCGGTCCAAGGGCTTCTCCCTCGGCATGGGCCAGCGGCTCGGCATCGCCACGGCGCTGCTCGGCGACCCGCGGACCCTCATGTTCGACGAGCCCGTGAACGGCCTGGACCCCGAGGGCATCCTGTGGATCCGCAACCTCATGAGGTCCCTGGCCGCCGAGGGCCGCACCGTCTTCGTCTCCAGCCACCTCATGTCGGAGATGGAGCACACCGCCGACCACCTGCTCGTCATCGGCCGCGGCCGGCTGATCGCCGACTGCACCGTCAAGGAGTTCATCGAGCGCAACTCCGTGCTGGCGACCCGGGTCCGCACACCCGACGCGTCGGCATTGGCGGCTCTGGTACGCGCGGCAGGCGGCACCGTCACCACCGAACCCGACGGCGCGCTGCTCGTGACGGAGCTGCCCATGCGCCGCGTCGGGGACCTCGCGTTCGACAACGGCCTGCGGCTGCACGAGCTCGCCCCGCTGCAGGCGTCGCTGGAGCAGGCGTTCATGGAGCTCACCAAGGACAGCGTCGAGTACCACGGCACCCTGGAGACCCGATGACCACGATCACCGCCACCCGCCGCGCCGGCTTCGACGGCCTGCTGCGCTCGGAGTGGACGAAGCTGCGCACCGTGCGCTCGACCACCTGGTCCCTGGCCGCGATGGCCGCCATCTCGGTCGGCCTGATGTCCTTCATCGCCTGGGTCGTCATGCGCCAGTGGAACACGTTCTCCCCGGATGACCAGGCCCTCATGGCGGCCGAGCCGCTGCAGATCATCATCGACCAGCCGGTCTTCATCTCCCAGCTCATCGTCGCCGTCCTGGGCGTCATGACGGTCTCCGCCGAGTACACCACCGGCATGATCCGCTCCACCCTCCAGGCCCAGCCGCGCCGCCTGCAGGTCCTGGCCGCGAAGGTCGTCGTCTTCGCCGTCCTCATGTTCGTGGTGGGGCAGCTGCTCAGCTTCGCCGCCTTCTTCGCCGGCCGCTGGATCATGTCCGACCACATCCCCGTCGACCTCGACACCCCCGGCGTCGCCCGCTCCGTCTTCGGCGCCGGCCTCTTCCTCACTGTCCTGGGCCTGTTCTCCCTCGCCTTCGGCGCCATCGTCCGCCACACCGCGGGCGCCATCACCGGCGTCCTCGGCCTGATCCTCATCGTGTCGAACCTGACCGTCCTGCTCCCCGGCTCCTGGGGCGCCCACGTGCACGCCTGGATGCCCACGAACGCCGGCCAGCTCATCTTCAAGCCGACCCTCCCACCCGACCCGCTGCTCACCCAGTGGCAGGGCCTAGGGGTCTTCGCCGGCTGGACGGTGCTGCTGCTGGCGGTCGCCGCGTACCTGTTCAAGACCAGGGACGCCTGACCACACCTGACCACGCCCGGCAACCGCGACTCGAGACGGCAGCGCCAGCAGACCGGTGCCCCGGCCGGTCAGGGCCGGACGCCGACCGGGCAGGACGGGTCGAACCGTGCGCCGTTGAAGCGTCCAAGTCGTGCACCCCGCCTCGGACGGTCGCCACGCCGGACGGATGCCGAGAGCGCCAACCCGGACGGCAGCACGAGCACCACGGCCCCGGCCGGCCGCGCGCCGAGAACGGGTCGTACCGCCCTTCGCGCGACTCTGGACGCCACCAGGCCGAGAAGCCCCCCCCACAACGAGGCAAGCGCCACAGAAACAGACGAGCCGGCCCTCAACCGTGCCGACGGGGCGCCGCCCTTCCGGGCCGACGGGGGCCGACGGGGCGCCGCCCTTCCGGGCCAATGGGGGCCGACGGGGCGCCGCCCTTCCGGGCCGACGGGGGCCGACGGGGCGCCGCCCTTCCGGGCCGACGGGGGCCGATGGGGGCCGACGGAGCGCCGCCCTTCCGGGCCAATGGGGGCCGACGGGGGCCGACGGGGCGCCGCCCTTCCGGGCTGACGGGGGCCGACCGGGGTGGGCGCCCCCGCACCGGATGCGCGAGCCGCCAGCCGGCTGCCCTGGAACCCCAGGGGCCATCGACGAACACACCGGCCAAGACGAACAGCCACCGATCCCACAAACCTCAACCAGCGCGACAGCCCACGGGGGGCCAAAACCGATCCCCCTCAACCACAGGACACGCAAGCGAAGCGAAGGGAGCCAAGGCGAAGCGAAGCAAGCCAACAGCGCGACCGCGAAGCGGAGCGTGGGGGGTGCGGGGTGGGAACCCCCCGCCGGGGAGCGCGGCGAAGCCGTGCGCGGGGAATGCGAAAGTCCACCAACGGGAACGGGCCCACCCCGTGAACAGGGTGGACCCATTGGACTGTAGCCCCGACCGGATTCGAACCGGCGCTACCGCCTTGAGAGCGCGGTGGCACGGGCGGCGAATACCGGGCTGGGCCGCCGCTCCCGCTGGCCAGGGCCCTACCCAACGTCAAGTTTTGTGGTTTGGTGGCACCCGTTGTCGGCAGGCTCGCTGACTATCCGCTGACTGTGCGGCTGCTCCAGCAGTCGTCCGGCAAGCGCCATCAGGTCGCGCCTGACTTGATCAAGCGCTAGCAGCACCGTCACCACTCAATCGGTAGCACCAGTGTGCTTCAATGCTGTGCTATGGCTGAGTTCTTAGATGACCCTGCGGCTCGGATCGTGGCAGTGCTTCGTGAGGTCAGGGCCGTCGGCGACGGCCCCGCGTTTAGCGTCTGGGGTCAGGCTCTAGGAGGTGGAAGCGCGCCTGACGTGTATTCAAACATCGCGCGCTTCATGATGCTTATCGAAGAGGCGAAGAGTGCGCTCGTTAACCCGCGAGATGGCGACGACCGCACTTTTTATTCAACCCTATTCGGATCTCTCGATACACTTCAATCATATCTGGTCAGCCACATCACGCAGTCAAATATGGAGGCATTCAAGCCACTTATCACTGACGACAAGATTAGCATCCTAGAACTCCTCTCGCGCGAGCTGCGTCAGACATACAGAAGTAACTTCCTTAGTGAAGACACGCGCCAACAAATGCTGCAAGATGTGCGCAAGCTCAAGGAAGATGTTCTGTTCAATGAGCATCTTTCTCTTCACGAGAAGAACTACATCGTGAAGCTGCTGCACGACGTAGAGCGTGCGCTTCAATCATACTGGCTTGGCGGCTTCGACGACGTGGCTAGCACAGTGGCAGCCCTCGGAGGGGGAGCTGCTGTCGTAACAGATCAGGCGCAGCGCGGGTGGTTCATGTCCGGCGTCCTGCGCATCTGGGAGTTCCTCAATGTCAGTGCAGATGGCGTCCGCGCTCTTTCGGCGACCGGCAGTGAGGTTGTCGCTCTGATTGACGAAATCGAGCATCTCACTCAATAGTCGACCGGTTTAATTGGCCAGTGAACGTAGAAGGTCGACGTACTCGACAACTCTCTGGTCGCCCGCAAATCGCCGATCCAACTCAGCTACAAGCTCGCGAGAGTGCATAACCAAAGATGGCAAAGATTTCCGATCGAGTGCCAGCGCGGTCCGTCCTGCGGCTAGCGCTGCCTCCAACTCGCCCTGCCGTGCGGCGACGATTCCCAGGGTAATGTGCGCTTCCGCCACTCTCATTGGCCGACGTACAACACCATCCGGCGTAGTACCCGTACGAATGACTTCTTCCGCATAGGTCGCGGCGAGACGGTCCTCTCCCACGTGGCGATAGCAGTCCATCGTGTAGAAGTCCCACTTTGACGGGTCAATGACAAAGTGGTTACCCGGATTCTCAGGGTATGGCAGGGCTTCCAGGATGGCGCGGCCGTTGTCAAGCGCGACTTCGACCTGGCGGCGGTCGCCGATGCGCGCCCATGCCTTCGCCTGGTGCGCCCAGAGCTGCACGGTGACGCTGTGCCCCGGCCCGACCGCTTCCAGCCCTGCCCGTGCGGCCGCGATGGCGGCCCGGTAGTTGCCCTCGGTCAGCGAGTACCAGCTGCGCATCTCGTGCGCCCAGCCCACGACGTCGCTGTCGCCGGACTCCTTGCCGAGGGTGAGTGCCGCGCGGCGGGTGGCCTCGGCGGCGGCCTTGCGGCCCATGTCGTATTCGACGCAGCCGACCAGGCGTGCGACCTGGCCCGCCAGTGAGAGCACCTCGCGGTGCTGCTCCAGGGAGAGCCTGCCGTCGTGCAGCGCGATCAGCCGGTTGAGCCACCGCTGACCCTCCTCGACCAGAACGGCCGGCTCCATGTGTGAGTAGTCGTTGTTGAGCTGCTCCACGGCGGCGTGCATGCCTTCGAGCACCGCAGGCGAGACGTCAGAGACGCGCAGCCTGGAGATGAGTTCCAGGGTGTCCATGCCGGTGTTGCCGAGCACCGCAGGATGCTCAGGGCGCGGCGCCGGGAAGAACGCAGCGGTCACCGTGCCGAACGTCTCGGCCACCAACGGCTTGTAGAAGGCGTCAGGCTCCGCATCGCCTGCCTCCCAACGCTTCCAGTTGCGTAGGAGGCTGGTTTTCTCGGCTAGGCGGGCGTTCTCGCCAGCGTGAGCGCGTAGCGCCTCCACGGCCTGGCTCTGCGACCATCCCCGGGCAGTCCGCTCGGCGCGGATTCGGCGGGACCATCCGGGCACGTCTACGGCGTCGCGCTGTTCGTCGGCCATGCGATCAAGTATCCCCGTCTACCCGGTGACATCAACTGGTGACAATGAGGTGTCACCACGGTGACACCTGTCGATCTGACCTGTTGTCGGGTTTTCTCGTCTTATGACATCCAGTGCTCAGCGCAGGCCGCGAATGACGGTCTTCACGGTTGCTTGCGAGACGCCAGCGGCGTCGGCGATCTCGGGCACCGTGTGGTCGGTGGACTGGCGGACGGCGCGGATCAGCTTGTCGCGGTCAGCCCGCGCGGCGTCGAGTGCTTCGGTGGCTGCGCGGACGCTCTCGGCGGCGGCCCGCAGGCGATCGAGGTCGGTCATGCCCACAAGCGTACCGGTTGGACGGCTACCGTAGATACGGGTAGACGGCTAGCGGGGAGCCGTGTAGCGTCTAGCTCAAGCAAGACGGCCCCGGCAGGGCGGCAACCCTACCGAGGCCAGCGCATCAGTCTCGGGTGCTCGTGCCGTTCGGCCCCTTGTCGGCAGCCCAGGCCGCGCAGAAGCCGATGCGGCTGAACAACGCGAGCGTCTGCATCTACTGCATGACGCGGTGGTGCGCCTCGGAGCAGTGCGTCGCGATGCACCGGGCGTCGCTGTGGATCGTGTGCGAGACCTGCGACGGGTTCGACGTCGGGTGCCACTGCATGGGTGGCGTCGTTGAGGCACCCCAGGCCCTCGTCGCTGAGCAGGTGTTCCGGCAGTTGCCGACGACCGCACCCGTCAACGAGGACGGCGAGTTCCCGTACTACGTCTCCTGACGCGCTGACTGAGCTTCCGGCGCGCGGCCCTCTGGGCTAGGAACCACGCCGCGCGCCGGTCACCCCCTCGATTCATCCCCGCCTCTGGCAAGGAGCCGCGCAGCTGCGCGGCGGGTTCCTGCTGCCCGTGGGCGGGTCACTCTGGCCGATCTGTGAGGAGCAAGAACAGCAATGGCACTGCGTGCTGACCTGCAAGCGTTGCTCCGCAACGCCGCTGAGCGGTACGCCCTGGCGGGCGTGCCCATACTTCCCCTGTACGAGGTCCGCGACGGCCGGTGCGCGTGCGGCTGGTCGAAGTGCGACCGACCGGGCAAGCACCCGCGCACGCCGAACGGTGTGCACGGCGCCAGCGCCGATCCGGCCGTGGTGGCGCGGTGGTGGCGGTGGTGGCCGACCGCGAACGTCGGCGCCGCGACCGGGCACCGGTTCGACGTCTGGGACATCGACCTGCCCAATGCCGGGCCGCTGCTCCGCCAGTACCTCGGCGACCTGGCCGACGTTTGGCCGGCGGCCCGCACCGGCTCCGGCGGAACGCACGTGTTCGTGGCGCCGACCGGGCGTGGCAACCGCAGCAAGTTCATGCCGGGCTGCGACTGGCGCGGCACGGCGGGCTACGTGGTGTTGCCGCCGTCCGTGCACATCTCGGGAGACCAGTACACGTGGCTCAACGAGCCGCTGTGGTCGCTCCCAACGCTCGTCCCAACCGGGCCGGTCGGGCTGCTGGAGGCACTCGCACCGCAGGCTCTGCGTACCACCCCCGCGCGGGCGTGGCACGCCAACCGTGTCGACCCGTACGCCGAGGCGGCCCTACGGCGCGAGTGCGACGCCATCGCTGCCATGCCACCGGACTCCGGGCGGAACAACGCGCTGAACCGGGCCGCGTTCAGCCTCGGGCAGCTCGTCGGCGCGGGTGCGCTGTCTGTCGACAGCGTGTCGACAGCGTTGCTGCACGCGGCGGCCCGGTCCGGACTCAGCGAGCACGAGGCGGCCCGCACGATCCGGTCGGGTCTGGCGGCCGGGCAGCGGTCGCCGCGTAGCCGCCGAGGTGCCGCGTGAATGCGCCGCCCACGGGTGCCGGACACCCGGACACGTCCGGCGCGCTCGTGCTGGATGAGGTGGCCGCGTTCATCGCCCGCTACGTCGCCTTCCCCACCGAGCACGCCCTCACCGCCGTGACACTGTGGGCGGCCCACACCCACGCCGCCGGATGCTTCTACGTCACGCCGCGCCTGGTGCTCGACTCGGCCGAACCCGGGTCCGGCAAGACGCGGGTGCTGGAGCTGCTGAACCTGCTCTGCCGCAACCCGGAAATGACCATCTCGGCATCGACGGCGGCGCTGTTCCGGCTCATCAACGAGAAGCCGCACACGATCCTCTTCGACGAGGTCGACGCCATCTTCAACCCGAAGACCGGCGGCAACTACGAGGATCTCCGGGCGCTGCTCAACTCCGGGTACAAGCGGGGCGCGACCGTCGCCCGGTGCGTCGGGGACGCCAAAGCCATGGCGGTGCAACGGTTCCCCGTGTTCTCTCCGGTCGCCCTGGCCGGGCTGGCAGGCAACATGCCGCCGACCATCACCACCCGCGCGGTCACCATCCACATGCGGCGGCGGGCGTCGGGGGAGACGGTCCAGCCGTTCCGGGAGAAGTTCGCCGAGCGCGACGCGGCGCCGCTGCGGGAGCGCCTCGGCATGTGGGTCGCCGACGTCGCCCAGGACCTGGCCGACGCCGAGCCGAAGATGCCGGCCGGGGTGGTCGACCGGCCTGCCGAGGTGTGGGAGGCGCTCCTCGCGGTCGCCGACGCGGCGGGCGGGCAGTGGCCGGACACCGGACGTGGCGCGTGTGAGTACTTCGTGCTCGCCACGGCCAGCGCGCCGACGTTCGGCACCCGACTGCTCGCGGACATGCGGACGCTGTACGCCGGACGCGACCGAATGCCGACCGTGGAGCTGCTCGACGCGCTGACGAGCGTTGAGGAGGCGCCGTGGGCCGACCTCGGCGGCAAGCCGCTCGACGCCCGGCGCCTGGCGAAGGAGCTCGGCCGCTACGGGGTCGGCCCGACGCCGATCCGCGACGCGGACGGACGCCCGTCGAAGGGCTACACCACCTACCCGACGACCGGGAACGTCGGCCTGGCTGACGCCTGGGATCGGTACCTGCCTGCCCGGTCCGGTGACAGCGGTGACAGCGGTTACGCCGCAGGTCAGGGCGGTAACCGCACCGGACAGCCCTCGGTGACAGCGGTTACGCCGCACGGCCGTGTAACCGATGCAGCGGTTACGCCCCTCACTGCGGTTACCGGGCTGACCAGGCATGTCACCGACGTAACCGCAGTCACCGACCACAGCGGCCACGCTCGGCCGCGCCCCGGCGAAGGAGCCGCAGCATGAACGCCCGCACCCTGCACCCCGTCGCCCTGGCCGACCAGCTCGGCGCCGCGACCGCCCACGCCCGCCACATCCTCACCAGCGCAGCGGACCACGGCCGCGCGGTCCTCGACGCGAACCCGCCCGCGGAGTGGCTCGCTGCTCAGGCCGCCGCGATCCGCGCGGCCATCCTCAACCGCGCCGCCCGCTGCTGCCCCCACATCGGCGCCGCGCCGCAGCTGCTGCACGCCGCCGCGTGGCACCCCGGGCTGCTCGTCTGCCTCGACTGCCTGCCCGCCCTCGACCCCAGCCCCGACGACACCACGTGCGACCGGTGCCACCTGCCCGCACCCCTGCTCACCGGCAGCGTCGCCGCGTTCGGTCCTGTCCTACTCGCCTACGCCCTGTGTGACGACTGCATCCCCGAACCGAGGTAACGGCACGGGTAACGGCAGCGGGACCGGTAACGCCCGCGTTACCGCTGCCGTTACCCGCCGATCCGCCGTCCGGCCTGCGCCGACGTCGCCGCGACGGCCGGTAACGGCACGCCCCGAACGAGGCGAGATGCCCCCGCCGCAGCCCTGAACCGGCCCCCACGATCCGCGTTACCCGCCCGGCAACCGATAGCGCCGTCCTGACCGTGCGTAACGGTCACCCGTCGATCGTCGGCAGGTAGCGGCGCAGGTAGCGGCCCGCTACCAGGTAGCGACAGCGCTACCTCAGCCGCTACCTGCCTGGCCAGCACGAACACCGAAAGGTAGCGGGTAGCGGCACCGCCGCCCGCACCCCGAAAACCAGCCCACAGCACGATTTCGGCCCACCTACTCACCGCTACCCGCTACCGCTGAGGGAGATCCACCCCATGTCCAGCAACGTCCTGCCGTTCACGCCCCGTAACAGCGATCCCGCCGACGCGCCCGAGCGTGCCACGCCCGCGACCGTTACCCGCGCGGTCTACACCGTCGCCGAGGTCGCCGAGCTGCTCTCGCTCTCGACCGGCAGCACCTACGCCCTCGTGCGCAAGGGCGACATCCCCGCCATGAAGCTCGGCGGCCGATGGGTCATCCCGGTGCGCCGCTTCGAGACGTGGCTCAACAACCTGCCCACCGCCAGCACCGACGACCTCGACCGCGAGCTTGCGGCCCTCGACCGCGCCGCCGGCCGCGACCGCACCCATCACGGCGCGTAGCCGAACAGCGTCGCCCGAACGCCCGGCGATCGGTGCTAGCGCTAGCGGCCCTCCCTGCTAGCGCTAGCACCCCCGCTAGCACCGAATTCCGTACCCCATCAGGCGCTTAGCGACTAGCAGCCCACCAGCGCAAACGGCCCGAAGCGCGTCAGGACGCCGAATCCGACACCCCGAGCTGCTGCTAGCGAGGCGCCGCGATGCCCCACGCCCAAAACACGCTCAGTCACGACACCTGAGGAGCAGTCAACCCCATGGGACACGTATCCCCGACCCCGTCCGGCAAGTTCCGCGCCAACTGGCGCGACCCCTCCAACAAGCAGAAGGCCAAGACGTTCAAGACCCAGAAGGAGGCCAAGGCGTTCCTCGCCGAGGTTGAGAGCGCCAAGAACCACGGCACCTACATCGACCCGCAGGTGGGCAAGCTCCTGTTCGCCAAGCACGCTGAGGGCTGGCTCGCCGGGCGGCACGTGGAGGTGCGCACGCACGAGCGGACGCTGTCCGTGATGCGGATCCACGTGCTGCCGCAGTGGGGCAGCTGGCCGCTGGCGAACATCGACCACCGCGCCGTGCAGGAGTGGGTGAACGCGCTCAGCCGCAAGCTAGCCCCGGCGTCGGTCGCCAAGTGCTTCGGCGTGCTGTCGATGGTGATGGACTCCGCGATCTACGCCCGGCTGATCGGCATCAACCCGTGCAAGGGCGTGAACCTCCCGAGCACGCACAAGCCGCGCCGTCCCGCACAGGCACTCAGCCGTGCCGACTTCTTCGAGCGGCTGTTGCCCTCCACGGCGCCGAACTACCGCGCGCTGGTGGCGCTGGCTGCCGGTACCGGGCTGCGCTGGGGCGAGGCGGCCGGGCTGGCGTGGGGCGCGGTCGACCTCGACGCGGCGCGCGTGCGCGTGGTCCAGGTCGTCATCGAGTCCGGGGGTGTGCGGAGCATCAAGCCCTACCCGAAGTCGCGGGCGGGCGTCCGCTCCATCCCGCTGCCCGCGTTCCTGGTGGAGGAGCTGACGCAGCTGCGGAAGTCGCTCGACGCGCCGCCGAGGCCGACCGCCCTGCTCTTCTCGGCCGGGTGACGGAGCGCCCGCCCCGGGGGTGGCTCGCCTCCTGGCCCGATGCGGCGGGGCTGGAGCACACCAGGGAGTTCGAAGGGGAGCGCGAGGCGGTGGAGCACGCCGTTGCCCACGCGGCCGGCGGACTGCACTTCCACGACTTGAGGCATTCGTACGCGACGTGGTTGGTGTCCGACGGCGTGCCCGTGAACGTCGTCAGGGCGGTCATGGGGCACGAAAGCACCTCGACCACGCTGAACCTCTACACCCACGCGCCGAGCGAGTACCACGGCCGCGTGACGGGGGTGTTCGACGACCCTCGCTGACGATCCGCTGACTGCGGGCGTCTGACCGGACCGCAAACGAAAGCGGCTGGCCGGAGGAAACTTCCCTCTGACCAGCCGCTTTGCGGACTGTAGCCCCGACCGGATTCGAACCGGCGCTACCGCCTTGAGAGGGCGGCGTCCTGGGCCGCTAGACGACGGGGCCCCAGGTGGTGCGTGGTGCGGGTGGTGCGGCCTTGCGGGTGGAACAATACAGCACCGCGATCTTGCTGCGGTGCTGGGGTACCAGGACTCGAACCTAGACTAACTGAACCAGAATCAGTTGGGCTGCCAATTACCCCATACCCCATCGGCGCTGTCAGCGCCGGTTGGAAACTTTACCGGAGCGAACCCATCCGGCCAAATCGGTTGTCGCAAACACGCCTATTCCAAGGTCAGGACCCTGTTGCTGAGCGCGCCGATGCCCTCGATGGAGACGGTGACCTCGTCGCCGGCCACCATGCGGGAGACGCCGGCGGGGGTGCCGGTGAGGATGACGTCGCCCGGGAGCAGGGTCATGACGTGTGACACATATGACACGAGGGTCGGCACGTCGAACACCATGTCCTTGGTGCGGCCGAGCTGGCGGACCTCCTCGTTCACCTCGCAGCGGACCTCGACGTCGCTGACGTCCACGCCGGTGACGATCCAGGGGCCGATGGGGCAGAACGAGTCGAAGCCCTTGGCCCGGGTGAACTGGACGTCCTTGCGCTGCAGGTCGCGGGCGGTGACGTCGTTGGCGGCGGTGTAGCCGAAGATGGCCGCGGCGGCGCCGGCCCGGTCGACGCGGCGGGCGCCGGTGACGCCGATCACGACGGCGAGCTCGGCCTCGTGCTCGACCTGCTGCGACTGCGGCGGGATCCGGATGGCGTCGTTGGGGCCGATGATCGACGTGGACGGCTTGAGGAAGAGCAGCGGCTCCTTCGGCACGTCGTTGCCGAGCTCGGCGGCGTGGTCGGCGTAGTTGCGCCCCACGCACACCACCTTGCTGGGCAGGATCGGGGAGAGCAGCCGCACGTCGGCGAGCGCCCAGCGCTGACCGGTGAACCGCAGCTCCCCGAACGGGTGACCGTCGATCTCGGCGACGGTGAGTCCGGTGAGCCCGGCGGCGGGCTCGCCCTCGACGACTCCGAACGACATGCCACTGCTGTGGGCGAAACGAGCGATACGCACGTCGTGAAATCTACTCCGCCGCCGGTGCCGGGCTACGAACCCGTCAGGTGCCGCTCCACGAACGCGTTGCTGAACTTCCCGAAGGGGTCGAGCCGCTCCCGCAACGCCAGGAAGTCGGCCAGCCGCTCGGGCCGCGGCGCGTGGTGGAACACCTTGCCCCAGTGCGGGCGCGGCGCCAGGTGCGCCAGGGACTCCTCGAGCGCGGCGACGACCGGCGCCACCCGCGCGTGGTCCTTGATCCAGGTGAAGTGCAGCGCGACGCTGTCGCGCCCGTGGTGTGGGCTCAGCCACAGGTCGTCGGCGGCGACCGTGCGGATCTCGGAGATCTGCAGCACGGGCGTGACGAGGTGCCGCACCCGCTCGATGGCGGCGAACGCCTCGACCGCGTCGCCGCGCGCCACGAAGAACTCGCTCTGCAGCTCCTCGCCGCTGCTGGGCGTGAAGTCGAGCTTGAAGTGCGGCAGCCGCCGGTGCCACGGGCCGGGCACGCCGCCCTGCTCGGTGCAGCTCTCGGCGGGCATCGCCGCGATCGGGTGCATCGCCCGGCCGGCCGGCGTCGCGCCGAACCCGTCCGGCTCCTGCCCGTCGGCGAGCTTGAGCCACAGCTGGTCGACGGTGTCGCCGGCCCAGCGGGTGAACAGGCTGACCGAGTAGCCGGCGCTCGCGATCTCCTCCCAGCGCTCGTCCAGCACGGCCCGCGGCAGGTGCTCGAAGACGAATTGGCGGATGCTGTACGACGGCCGCACCGCCAACGTGACACCCACCACGACCCCGAGGGCGCCCAGTGCGACGACGGCGCCCGGGAACTCGGCGTCACCGCGGTCCAGCCGGACCAGGTCCCCGCCGGCGGTGACGAGCTCGATGCCGGTCACGGCGGTGGCGAGGTTGCCCAGGGCGGCACCGGACCCGTGCGTGCCGGTGGCGACGGCCCCCGCGACGGAGATGTGCGGCAGTGACCCGAGGTTGTGCAGTGCATACCCCTGGGCGTCCAGGTGCGCGGCGAGCTCGCCATACCGCACGCCGCCGGCCACGGTCACGGTCCCCGCCGCCGGGTCGATCCGCGGCGCCACCGGCAGTCCGGCCACGCTGACCAGATCGGCGGGCGTGTCGGCGATGTCGTTGAACGAGTGCCCGGAGCCGAGCACGCGCACCCGCTGCGCCTGCGCCACCACGGCGCGCACCTGGTCCACGGTGGACGGTCGGTGCACCCGGGCGGCACCGAACGCGATGTTGCCCGCCCAGTTGGTGATGCTCATGCGGCCGAGTCTATTCGCGGCGCACCGTTCGCCGCCCGGCCCCACCCCGGGTATCACCGACCGCGACCGTTCGGCTACTGGCGGGCGGGTGCGGCCCGTCACAGACTTTCCCGGTGACATTTCCGCCGCTCAACCGGCCCGTCCAGAGTCCTCGCCGGAGCCCTCGCCGGGGCCCGCAGCTCGCCGTCGGCGCCGCCGTGCTCGGCGTGCTGCTGGTCTGCGGCATCGTCGCGGCCGCCGGCAGCGACGACCGGGGCGACCCGACGGGTGACATCAAGGGCGCCGCCGCGCTCGCGCCGCCGACCGGCGCGACACGGACGGCCAGCGCGGCCGCGCAGCCGGAAACGGCGGCCACGACCACACCGCCGCCCGCGACCACACCGCCCGCGAGCGCACCGCCCGCGAGCACGACGACACCGCCCGCGGCAAGGACGCCGGCCGCGACGAAGACGACCGGCCCGGCCAAGGCGCCGACGACGAAGGCGACCACCAGGCCGGCGGGCAACTGCAACCCGAACTACTCGCCGTGCGTGCCGAACGACCCGGTGGACGTGGACTGCGCGGGCGGCGGCGGCAACGGCCCGTCCTACGTGCAGGGGCCGGTCAGGGTCATCGGCACCGACGTCTACAGGCTCGACCGGGACGGCGACGGGATCGCCTGCGAGTAGCCGGGACGGCGGCGGGATCGCCCGCGAGTGGTCAGAGCGTCTCCAGGTACCGCAGCATCTGCTGGATCTCGGCGGTACGGCTGTCGGTGATGCGCCCGGCCAGGTCCAGGGCGCCCGGGTTGACCCCGGAGCCGGTCTCCATGCGGGCGATCTCGACCGCGTTGTGCTGGTGGGCCACGAGCATGTTGAGGAAGCGCCGCTCGAACTGGGCGCCGTCGTACGTGGCGAGGGCCGCGATGTCGTCGGCGTTCGTGCCGTGCGCGCCGCCGTGCCCCGCGTGGGAGTCGGCGGCGGCGCTGGGCGGCTGCTGCCAGGACTCCAGCCAGACCCGCATCGTCTTGGCCTCGTCGGCCTCGGTGACGTCGATCGCGGCGGCGAGGGTGCGCACGTCCTCCCGGACGGCCTTGGTGCGCGCCAGGCGGACCATCTCCAGGGCCTGGGTGTGGTGGGCGACCATCATCTGGGCGAACATGACGTCGGTGTCGTTGTAGACCTTGCCCGTCGCGGCGGCCGCCGGGGCCGGCTGTGCCGGGGCGGCGGCACAGCCGGCGAGGAGCAACGCCGAGGTGAGCGCTAGCAGGAACCGCACTCGAACTCCTCCGCTGGGACGGGGTGCCCGCCATCGGGCCGGGCACCCCGAGGGGCGATCTAGACCCGCTGCCAGAGCGCCGGGACGTTGGGCGGTTCCCAACCGGCGATGGCGGTGTGCGCCTGGCGGCACTGGTACGTGACGCCGCCGTACGTGACGCGGTCGCCGACCTTGTACGCGGTGCCCGCCTGCCACGTGCCGCCCGCCGGGGGCGTGGTGGAGGTCGGGGTGGGCGTGGGGTTGACGGTGGGCGTCGGGCTCGGCTGGGTGGGCGTCGGCGTCGGGTTGCCGCCGCCACCGACCTGCAGGTCGACGCACGAGTAGAAGGCGTTTCCGGTGTCCGCGACGTTCCACCGGGCGAGGACCAGGATGCGACCGGTGCGCCCGCCGAGGCTCACCGTGTGCGAGACGGTGGCGCCGGGCTGGCGGCCCCCGTCGTCGATCACGGCGATGCGGGTGCCGCCGACGAAGTACTCCCACGTGCTGGTGTTGTGCCGGGCGGTGAGCACCCAGTTGAACGTGACGGAGTTGCCGACGGCCGTGGCCGGCCAGCCCTTGTTGGGGTCGTCCAGCTGCGCGAACCGGCTGTTGCCGCCGCTGCAGCTCATCAGGCCCTTGGGACCCTCGACACTCTGCGGCTCGTAGACGATCTCGCCGCAGTTCGCGACGCGCCCCTGGGCGCACATGGCCTGGCGGCTCGCGGGCGAGGAGATGTAGCCGTGCGCCGCGGCCGGCTGGGCCGAGACGAGCAGTGATGTGGCGATGGCGGCGAGCGCAAGTGGTGCCAGCGCGATCGTTCTTCGCATCGATCGCTCCCTTCGTGCAGTGGGGGTGATGCCGCCAATGTAAAGGAAGGATTGTTAACAGTAAATAACCTTTATGGAAAAGGGTCGATAGAGCGCTCTCACTTAAGGTAGGGTCCAGCCCGCCTTAAGGCACGAGCCCGATCAGGCCGCGGACCACGGGATTCGTGGTGTTTTCGGCCCAGGCCAGGCCGATGTCGACGGTCGGCGTGGGGCCGGTGCAGCGGCGCAGCACGACCCCGGGCAGCCGCAGCGCCCTCGCCCGGCCCTCCGGCACCGCGGCGACCACCCCGCCGGCGGCGACGGCCCGCAGCAGCTGCTCGTCGTCGGGCTCGTGCCGAGCGAGGGTGAACTTGCCCGTGGGCCAGATCTGCGCCACGATCCGGTCGTGCATGCCGGGGCCGTTGTCCCGCGGCCACATCACCGCGGGCTCGCCGCGCAGCAGCTCCCGCGGCACCCGCCGGCGCGCCGCGAGCGGATGCCCGGCGGGCAGCGCGATCAGCAGCTCCTCCGTGCCGACCCGCACCCAGCGGATCCCCGGGTCGTCGACCGGCGGCCGCACGAACGCCGCGTCGTAGCGCCCCGCGAGCAGCCCGGCCACGTTCGGCGCGGTCCAGCCGGTCTCCGGCACCACCTCCACGTTCGGGTGCGCGGCCCGGAACCGCTCGATGAGCTCGTCGACGCACCCGCCGCGCGCCGACCGCGTGTACGCCAGCCGCAGCCGGCCGCCCTGCCCGAGCACCGCCGCGGCGATGCGCTGCTCGGCGGCGGCGGCCTGGGCGAGCAGTGCCGCCGCCTCCGCCGCGACGATCACCCCGACCGGGGTCAGCGCGCACCCGCCGCGTCGGCGCTCGACCAGCCGCGCGCCGACCTCCCGCTCCAGGGCGCCGACCTGCTGGCTCAGCGCCGGCTGGGCGATGCGCAACCGCGCCGCGGCCCTCGTGAAGTGCAGCTCCTCGGCCAGGGCAGCGAAGTACCGCAGTCGCCGCAGTTCCATAAGCCAGGCTTATCACGACGCAGCCGGCCGGTCTTGGACACCGCGTGCCGGGCGTGGTTGCGTGGGCCGCATGGACGTGACTGTCGTCGGCGCCGGGATCAGCGGGCTCGCCTGCGCCGTGCGCCTGCAGGAGGCCGGGCACGCGGTGACGGTCGTGACCGCCGACGAGCCGGCCGCGACCGTCTCCCGGTTGGCCGCCGCCGTCTGGTACCCCACCCACACCGCCGCCGACCCGCGGGTGCTGGCCTGGGCGGGCCGGACGTACGACGAGCTGACCGCGCAGGCCGCCGCGGGCGTGCCCGGGGTGGTCGCCCGGCCCACCCGCATGATCCTGCGGGGGCCGCACGCCACGCCGTGGTGGGCGGCGGCCGTGCCGGACTTCGCCGCCGCACCGGGCGAGTGGCGCTTCACCGTCCCGTCAGTCGAGATGGAGTGGTACCTGCCGTGGCTGCTCAGCCGGTTCGGGACGGCCGGCGGCCGGGTGGCGCGCCACCGCGTCGCGCGGCTGTCGGACGCGCCGCGGGTGTCCGGCGGCGCCGACGTCGTGGTCAACGCGACCGGCCTCGCGGCGCGGGACCTCGCCGGCGACCCCGCCGTGCATCCCGCCCGCGGCCGCGTCGTCGGCGTCGGCAACCCGGGCCTCGTCACGTCGGTGCGGGACGAGGACCACCCGGCGGGGATGACGTACATCCACCCCCGCAGCCGCGACGTCGTGCTCGGCGGCACGTACGAGCCCGGGGAGTGGGACACCGGCGCCGACCCGGCCGTCACCGCCGCCATCCTCGCCCGCTGCGTCGAGCTGGTCCCGGAGCTGGCCGGTGCGCCCGTGCTGTGGCAGGCGGCCGGCCTGCGCCCGGCCCGCCACGGCGGCGCCCGGGTCGAGGCGGATCCGCGCGATCCGCGGGTCGTGCACAACTACGGCCACGGCGGCGCCGGGATCACGCTCGCCTGGGGCTGCGCCGACGAGGTCGTCACCCTCGCCGCTGGCGCGGCAGGCGCATGATCGAAGGATGATTCGCTTCATCCTGAACGTCCTGTGGCTGATCTTCGGGGGCGGCTTCCTGTTGTTCGTGGGCTACGCCTTCGCCGCGGCGATCTGTTTCGTGCTGGTCATCACCATCCCGTTCGCCGTGGCGTCGTGGCGGCTGGCCGTCTACTCGCTCTGGCCGTTCGGCCGCACGGTCCAGGCCAGACCCGACGCGGGCGTGGCCACCGGCCTGGCCAACGTGCTGTGGGTCGTCCTCGCCGGCTGGTGGCTGGCGCTGAGCCACATCGCCGCCGGCGTCGCCCTGTGCCTCACGATCATCGGCATCCCGTTCGGCATCGCCAACTTCAAGCTGGTCCCCGCCGCGTTCTGGCCCCTGGGCCGCGAGGTGGTCGACCTGTAATCGGCGCCGCCGGGTGCTCCGCGGTGAGGGGACCGCGGAGCACCCGGAGCGATCACAGCTGGGACGCGAGGCCCAGCAGGGCGGCGACCAGCACGATCAGGCTCAGCACCATGGTCATGCAGCCGCCGCGGCCGCCCGTGGGAGCCTGGGCCGGGGGTGCCGGCACGGTCGGCGGGGCGGGGCGCTGGGGGCCGTCGGGGCTGGGCGAGCCGGGACCGGTCGACGGCTTGTCCGGGGCGCCGGACGGGGCCTCGCCGACGCCGGAGGCCTCGCCCTCGGGGGTTTCGGGTGCTTCGGAGAGGCCGTCGTCGATCGGTTCGGGGGCGGCCGGGGTGGATTCAGGCACTGGCTCCTCCAGTCAGGCGTGCTCGATGTGCGGCACGCTACAGGCCGGAGAGGCGTTGTCCAGCCCGCACCACGGCCATCGCGTGGCGGTCGCCGGGGCGCCGGCCGAGCCGCTCGATCGGGCCCGAGACGCTGATGGCGGCGATGACCCGGCCGGTGCGGTCGCGGATCGGGGCGGAGACGCTGGCGACGCCGGCCTCGCGCTCGGCGACGCTCTGCGCCCAGCCGCGGCGGCGGACCTCGGCGAGGGTGCGGCCGGTGAACTTGCACCGAGGCAGCAGCGGCATGACGGCCTCCGGCGGCTCCCACGCCAGGAGCACCTGTGCGGCGGAGCCGGCGGTCATCGGCAGCACCGAGCCGATCGGCACCGTGTCACGCAGGCCGCTGGCGCGCTCGGCGGCGGCCACGCAGAGCCGCTCGTCGGCGCGGCGGAGGTAGAGCTGCGCGCTCTCGCCGGTCGCGTCGCGCAGCGCGGTGAGCATCGGCTCGGCCGCGGTCAGGAGAACGTCGGGTGCCGCGTTGGCGAGCTCGCCCAGGCGCGGGCCCGGCCGCCAGCGTCCTTGTGCATCGCGAACGAGCAATCGGTGGATTTCCAGGGCCTGTGCGAGCCGGTGCGCCGTTGCCCGGGGAAGCTTGGTCCGGTCCACCAGTTCGGCCAGGCTGGCGCCGTCGACACAAGCGGCCAGGATGACCACCGCCTTGTCGAGCACGCCAACACCGCTCATACTGTGTCCCACAGACCGAAACATACCTCCCAAACTTTAGGATGTCCAGATGGTGGGAGAAGCACGACCGCGGACGCTCGCAGAGAAGGTGTGGGACGCGCACGTCGTCCGTGCCGCCGACGGCGAGCCGGATCTGCTGTACATCGACCTGCACCTGCTGCACGAGGTCACGAGCCCGCAGGCGTTCGACGGACTGCGCCTGAGCGGGCGCACCGTGCGCCGCACCGATCTCACGATCGCGACCGAGGACCACAACACGCCGACCGACAACCTGTTGACGATCAGCGATCCGGTGTCCCGCCTGCAGATCGAGACGCTGCGCCGCAACTGCGAGGAGTTCAAGGTCCGGATCCACTCGCTGGGCGACGCCCAGCAGGGTGTGGTGCACGTCATGGGCCCGCAGCTGGGGCTGACCCAGCCGGGCATGACCATCGTGTGCGGCGACTCGCACACCTCGACGCACGGCGCGTTCGGCGCGCTCGCGTTCGGCATCGGCACGAGTGAGGTCGAGCACGTCCTGGCGACCCAGACGCTGCCGCAGCCGCACCTCAAGACGATGGCGGTCAACGTCGTCGGCGAGCTCGCCCCGGGTGTCACGGCCAAGGACCTGGTGCTGGCGCTCATCACCCAGGTCGGCACCGGCGGCGGCCGCGGCCACGTCGTGGAGTACCGCGGCCCCGCCATCGAGAAGATGTCGATGGAGGGCCGGATGACGGTCTCCAACATGTCGATCGAGTGGGGCGCCAAGGCCGGCATGATCGCGCCGGACGAGACCACGTTCGCCTACGTCGAGGGCCGCGAGTACGCGCCGAAGGGCGAGGAGTGGGAGCGGGCGAAGGCGTACTGGGCCTCGCTGCGCACCGACGAGGGCGCGAAGTTCGACCGCGAGGTCACCCTCGACGTCACCCACCTGACCCCGTTCGTCACCTGGGGCACCAACCCGGGCCAGGGCGCGCCGCTGGGCGCGAGCGTGCCGGACCCGGCCGACTTCGCCGAGGACGCCGACCGCGTCGCGGCGCAGAAGGCCCTGGAGTACATGGCGCTGACGCCGGGCACGCCGCTGCGCGACGTCGCGGTGGACGTGGTGTTCCTCGGTTCGTGCACCAACGGCCGGCTCGAGGACCTGCGGGCCGCGGCCGAGGTGCTGCGCGGGCGCAAGGTCGCCGACAGCGTCCGGATGCTGGTGGTGCCCGGGTCCGCGTCGGTGCGCGCCGCGGCCGAGGAGGAGGGCCTGCACGAGGTCTTCACCGCCGCCGGCGCGGAATGGCGCTTCGCGGGCTGCTCCATGTGCCTGGGCATGAACCCCGACACGCTGAAGCCGGGCGAGCGTTCGGCCTCGACGTCCAACCGGAACTTCGAGGGCCGGCAGGGCCGTGGCGGCCGCACCCACCTGGTGTCGCCGCAGGTCGCCGCCGCAACCGCCGTCGTCGGCCGCCTCGCGGCCCCCGCGGACCTGAACTAGCCGAGAAGACAGGCAGAATCTGACATGGAGAAGTTCACCGTCCACACCGGCACGGCCGTGCCGCTGCGCCGTTCCAACGTGGACACCGACCAGATCATCCCCGCCGTCTACCTCAAGCGCGTCACCCGCACCGGGTTCGAGGACGGGTTGTTCAACGCCTGGCGCTCGGATCCCGCATTCGTGCTCAACAATCCGGCCTACGCCGGGGCCTCGATCCTCGTGGCCGGGCCCGACTTCGGCACCGGATCGTCGCGCGAGCACGCCGTGTGGGCCTTGCAGGACTACGGTTTCAAGGTTGTCGTGGCACCGCGTTTCGGCGACATCTTCCGGGGAAACGCGCTCAAGGCCGGGCTCCTGCCCGTCGAGCTGGACGTGGAAACCGTCGAGGAACTGTGGGCCGCGATCGAGGCGGAACCGGCCGCGCCGGTAACGGTCGATCTGCAGGACCGCCAGTTGCGTGCGGCGGGCCGCGAATGGGCCTTCCCGCTGGACGACTTCAGCCGTTGGCGCCTGCTGGAAGGCCTTGACGACATCGGTCTGACACTGCGCCACGAAGACGTCATCACCGCCTTCGAACAACGCCGTCCGGAGTGGACACCCGTCGTTCACTAGGCACCAGCAGGGCGTCTCGATGAGCCCCCGGCCCAATCCGTTGCTCCACAACGATTTCTTTTCCGTCATATGTTTGTATCCTGTGTTCGTTGGGATACCTTGCCCACAGGGACTTATTTCTGGTACGGGAGGAAACAACGTGAACAAGGCCGAGCTCATCGAGGCGCTCAGCGCTCGCCTGGGCGACAAGAAGTCGGCAAACGCGGCGCTGGACGCGGTGCTGGCCGAGATCCAGGCTGCCGTGACCAAGGGCGACAAGGTTGCCATCACCGGTTTCGGGGTCTTCGAGAAGCGCGTCCGTGGTGCGAGAACCGCGCGCAACCCGCGCACCGGTGAGGCCGTCAAGGTGAAGAAGACGTCGGTGCCCGCGTTCCGGGCCGGCGCCAGCTTCCGCGAGATGGTCGCCGCCGGCAAGGTGCCGAAGGCCGCCCCGGCCAAGAAGGCCGCCGCCGCCACCAAGACCACCGCCGCGAAGGCGACCACCGCCAAGGCCGCCCCGGCCAAGGCCGCGACCAAGGCCACCACCGCCAAGGCCGCTCCGGCCAAGGCGTCCGCCGCCAAGGCCACGACGGCGAAGGCCGCTCCGGCCAAGGCCGCCACCAAGGCGACCGCCACCAAGGCGACGGCCAAGGCCACCACGGCGAAGGCCGCCCCCGCCAAGAAGACCGCCGCGAAGACCACGCGCGCCGCCGCGTCGACGACCGCGCGCAAGACCACCACGGCCTCCACCACGACGGCCGCCAAGAAGGCGCCCGCCAAGAAGGCCGCCACCGCCAAGTGACCCGGCGGCGGCACCGGTAGGACGAACGGAAAAGGGGGCGGGCGCCACGTGTGGCGCCCGCCCCCTTCCGTCGTGGTTCAGACCGTGAGCGGCCGCAGCGGTTCCCAGCCGAGGAGCCGGTCACCGCTGAAGGTGATGATCCACCCGCTGCCCTTGCGGGTGTGGAAGTCCACATTGGTGCGGCCGGTCAATGCGACCAGCAGCGGCGGCATCAGCTTGCCCTGGCTGCACACGACGGTCGTGCCGCCCGGGGCGGCGAGGGCCCGCAGCGCGTTCGCCGCGGCGGTCGGCGACCGCTCCTCGTCGAAGGTGGCGTCCAGGGCGAACGGCAGCCCCAGCGGCTCCACCGTCTGCTGGCAGCGCAGGGGGGTGGCCGACACCACCCGCTCCGGCCGCAGGAGCCGCAGCAGGCCGCTGAGCGCCTCCGCGTCGCGTTCGCCGTCGCGGTCCAGCGGGCGCAGCCCGTCGGGGCCCTTCCACTCCTTGCGTTTGCCCGCCCGGGCATGGCGCACCAGCGCCACCACCGACGTCACCGGCGGCAGCTCCAGGAACGCCTTCACCACGCCCCGGTCGTGCGCGTAGCTCAGCAGCGCGGGCGCCTGCGTGGCCGGCACCCAGCGCGCCTCCTCGATCTCGTCGTCGGCGGGCCGGTCCTGCCACACCAGCGCCCGCATCGACCAGAAGTCGACGACCTTCTCCACGCCCGGCGCGCCGGTCAGGTACCGGATCGACGGCAGCCGGGCCTGCGGCACGCCGTGCACGAGCGTCTCCTCGTGCACCTCGCGCACCGCCGCGGCCAGCTCGTGCTCGCCGGGATCGATCTTGCCCTTGGGCAGGGACCAGTCGTCGTAGCGGGGACGGTGCACCAGCACGATCTCCACGCCGTCCCTCGCCGGGCGCCACACCACCCCGCCCGCCGAGCGGACGACCGTGCTCATCTCAGCCATGCCGTGGTGTTCTCCTCGCAGACCGCGGCCCACACCGCCGGGAACGCGGCCCGCGCCCGGGTGACCGCCGCCCGCTCCCGCTCGAACAGTCTGCCCGCGGTGACGGCGAGACGGTGCTCGCCACGGTCGAGGAATCTCGCGACGAACAGCCACGTGTCGGCGGCGGTCGCGGCGTCCTGGTGCTCACCGAGGATCTTCTGCGCCTTGGCGATCCGCTTGGCCAGGGCGGCCGCCTCCGCACCGACGACCGGGGCGGCGGCGTCGGCGGCGTACCGGGCCCGCTTGGCCAGCTTGCGCACCTCGTGCCAGTCGTCGTCCGGCAGGTGCGGGCTGAGCGCCTCCGCCGCGTCGTACAGCTTCCGCCACGGCTTGCGCACCAGGCCCGGCAGGACCCGGGCGGCCGGCGCCGTGTGCTTGCCGGCCAGCCGGGGCGGCCGGGTCAGCGCGTCGAGCAGCGGCACGTACCGCGGCGAGCGCAACGCCTCGTCCAGCGCGGACAGCGCGGTCTCCTGCCGGCCGGCGAGCGCGGCGTCGATGCGCTCGACGGCTTCGGTGTCCAGCGGGGCGAGGGGGTCGGCCGCGGCGGTGAGCCGCAGGCGCGCCCGCATGACCTCGACGTCCCTTGCGCCGCCGAGCGCGCCGGCCAGCCGGCCCAGCTCCGCCCGCAGCGGCCGGCTCCACGCGGGGTCCAGCAGCGCCTGGAACGTCTGCAGGTCGCTGCGCAGCCGCCGGGTGCCGACCCGCATCTGGTGCACGGGGGTGTCGCCGTTGGGCATGGTCTCGCGCAACCGGGCGAAGGCGTCGTGCCGCAGGATCCGGGCGACGCCGGAGCGCACGGCGCGGGTCACGACGGCGCCCGCGCTGCCGTCGTCCTCGCCGGGGTCGTCGGCGCCGCCGGGTCGGGCGGGCACCGCGCCGGCCGCGGTCAGGGCGGCCTCGACCTCGGCGAGATCCGCGGCGCCGCCGTCGATGAGCACCACCTCGACGGCGCGGGGACGCCGGCCCGTCGCGCGCCCGGACAGGACGCGGACCTCGGCCAGTACGCCACCCGCCGACGACAGCACGTGGACGGCCGTGCGGACCGTCCGCACCGCGGTGAGGCCGGCACCCCGGTGCAGGGCGGTCAGCACGTCGAGCAGGTCCGGCGGGACGACCCCGGCGCCGGCGGCCGGGCGGCGCAGCTCACGCCCCGGCAGCAGCAGCGACCAGGTGCCGTCCCGGTGCTGGCGCAGCGACACCCCGGCGTGCGCGAGCGCCGCGTCCGGGGTGTCGTGGCAGGTGGCGTCGAGGGTGACGGCGCCGCCGGGTCCGGCCAGGCCCGGCAGGGTGAAACCGTCACCGACGGCGAACCGGGCCGGCCGCCTCATCACGTGGTCGGCTCCGCCCGGTCGACGATCCGCCGCAGCAGCACCTCCTGCGGGTTCCTGCCCTGCCGGCGGTGCCAGGTGCCGTCGCCGGACAGCTCGAACCCGCCGGTGTCGTCGCTCATCATGAGCGTCAGCATCCGGTCCAGCTCGCCGGTCGCGGCCGGGTCGGTCACCTTGACCAGGGCCTCGACCCGCCGGTCGAGGTTGCGGTGCATCAGGTCGGCCGAGCCGATCCAGTACTCCGCGGCGGCGTCGCGGCCGAACCGGAACACCCGCGAGTGCTCCAGGAACCGGCCGAGCACCGACCGGACCCGGATGTTGTCCGACATGCCCGGCACGCCGGGACGCAACGCGCAGATGCCGCGCACGATCAGGTCGACGCTCACCCCGGCCTGGCCGGCCCGGTAGAGCGAGTCGATGATCTCCTCGTCGACCAGCGAGTTGACCTTCAGCTGGATGAGGCCCCGCTCGCCGAGGGCGATCTCGCCGTCGATCCGGTCGATGATGCCGCGGCGCACCCCGTGCGGGGCGACCAGCAGCCGCCGGTAGGAGGTCTGCCGGCTGTACCCGGTGAGCACGTTGAACAGGTCGGTGAGGTCCGCGCCGACCTCGGGGTCCGCGGTCAGCAGGCCGTAGTCCTCGTAGAGCCGCGCGGTCTTCGGGTGGTAGTTGCCGGTCCCGACGTGGCAGTAGCGCCGGATGTGGTTGCCCTCCTGGCGCACCACCAGCGCGGTCTTCGTGTGGGTCTTGAGCCCGACCAGCCCGTAGACGACGTGGCAGCCGGCCCGCTCCAGCGTGCGGGCCCACCCGATGTTGGCCTTCTCGTCGAAGCGCGCCTTCACCTCGACCAGCACGACCACCTGCTTGCCCGCCTCGGCCGCGTCGACCAGCGCGTCCACGATCGGCGAGTCGCCGCTGGTGCGGTAGAGCGTGAGCTTGATCGCCAGCACGTGCGGGTCGGCGGCGGCCTGCTCCACGAAGCGCTGCACGCTGGTGGAGAACGAGTGGTACGGGTGGTGCACCAGGATGTCGTGGTCGCGCAGCCGGGCGAAGACGCTGCGCGGGGTCTCACCCTCGGCGAAGTGCGGGTGCGTCGCCGGCACGAACGGCGGGTCCTTGAGCGCCGGCCGGTCCACGCCGTTGTAGATCTCCCACAGCGCGGTCAGGTCCAGCAGCCCCGGCACCCGCAGCACGTCGTGGGAGTCCATGTCCAGCTCGCGGACCAGCAGCTCCAGCACATGGTCGGAGATCGACGCGGCGACCTCCAGGCGCACCGGCGGACCGAAGCGGCGCCGCGCCAGCTCCCGCTCCAGGGCCTGCAGCAGGTCCTCGTCGCGGTCCTCGTCGAGCTCGACCTCGGCGTTGCGGGTCACCCGGAACAGGTGGTGCTCGACCACCTGCATCCCGGAGAACAGCTGCCCGAGGTGCGCCGCGATCAGCTCCTCCACGGGCAGGAACCGCACGGTGCGCACACCGTCGCGGGTGATGCGGTCCAGCGCGTAGAAGCGCGGCACGTTGTTGGGCACCTTGATCCGGGCGAACAGCTCCTGGCCGCCGTCGCGCTCGCGGACCACGACCGCCAGGTTGAGCGACAGGCCGGAGATGTAAGGGAACGGGTGCGCCGGGTCGACCGCGAGGGGCGTCAGCACCGGGAAGATCTGCTCCCGGAAGGAGGTGCGCATCCGCTCCCGCTCGGCCGGGTCGAGCTCGCTCCACCGCACGATGTGGATGTGCTCCTCGGCCATCGCCGGGGCGATCTCCTCGGCGAACACCCGCGACTGGCGCGCGACCAGCGCCGTGGTGCGCTCCGCGATCTGCTCCAGCTGCTCCGTCGGTGGCAGGAACCCGGGGCGGCGCACCGGGATGCCGGTCTGCAGCCGCCGCTTCAGGCCCGCGACCCGGACCATGTAGAACTCGTCGAGGTTGCTGGCGAAGATGGCGAGGAACTTCGCCCGCTCCAGCAGCGGCGTCGCGGGGTCCTCGGCCAGCGTCAGCACCCGCGCGTTGAAGTCCAGCCAGGACAGCTCCCGGTTGAGGTACCGGTCCTCGGGCAGTGGTTTCTCACTCGGCACGACCAGCGCGTCGTCCTCGGGCGACGGCCCGGCCGTGGTCTTCTGGGTGGGTACCAGGGGGGTCTGTTCCGCCACCGTGTCGCTCATGGTGACCTCCTCGGGCGCCTGGGGGGCGTCTTCACCGGTTGCCGGTGCCGCGGCCTTCGTTGCCCGCCGGACACGTGGCGTCGCGCCAGTTGCCGGAGCCGCCCGTCGCGGTGCCGCCTTGCGCGGGGCGGCCTTGGGGGGCGCGCTCTGCGGGTCAGGGCGCTGCGCGGAGTTGCGGGGGCGGCTGCGACCGGTCGGCGTCTCGTCCACCGGATCATCATGGCCCGTTTGTGCCGGTCTGAACATGAACTTCCCGCGGCTTGGCGGCTACGGCAAGGTTGGCAGTGTGACCTTCACGACGGCGCCCTCGGCGTCGTGATCGAGCCGGATCCGCTGCCCCAGGCGCAGGTGCCGAAGCCCCGACGCGTCGAAGGCGGCGGCCGGGAAGTGCAGCTCGGTGCCGTCGTCCAGCAGCACCGTGCCGGTGTGGGTGTCGTCGTCGAACGTCGCCACGGTTCCCTGCATCAGTCCACGCTACCGCGTGTCGATGTGCTGGCGTGTTTCGCGTGACAGCGCCCGCGTGCCGGTTGTGTTACGCGAGGGTGCAGAGGATCTCGCCGGTGTGCGAGCCGAGGCCGAGGCCGGCGGCGGCGTCGAGGTCGGCGGCCGTGTCCACGTCGCGGCGCAGGCTCGGCCAGTCGCCGTCGAGGCGCAGCGCGCCCGAGCGCAGGTGCGCCGCGGCGGACCCGGGCCCGAAGTGCGGGTCGAGCGGCACCCCGGCGGGCGCGGCGAGCAGCACGGTGCCGCTGCCCTCCAGGTCCGGCACGAACGCGCGGCGGCCGGCCCGGGCCGCCTCGGCCAGGGCGACCGCCAGGTCGGCGGGGCGCATGGCGGGCAGGTCGGCGGTGAGCGCGACCACCGGCGCGCCGCCGGCCGCGCGGGCGCCGAAGGCCAGCGCCGCGTTGAGGCCCGCGGCGGGGGTGTCGGGCAGGCAGGTGGCGCCGGCGGCGACCAGGCCGGCCCGCACCTGCGGGTCGTCGCAGACCACGACCACCCTGCTCACGGCCGGGCAGGCGAGCACCGCGGCGACCGTGTCCCGGGCCATGGCCAGCACCAGCCCGGGATGCGTGGCGTCCGGCACGGCACCGCGCAGCCGCGTCTTCGCCGCACCGAGCGGCTTGACGGGCACGACCGCCGTCCAGGTGGCCACCCGGGTGCTGAGCATGACCCATCCTGACACGCCGCCCCGACGCCCGGCAGTGGCATGATTCGCAGCAGAACCATGAGGGGAGGGTGAGATGACGCGTCGGAGGCTCGGCTTTTGGCGGCGTTTCGCCGTCGTGACCGTGAAGCCCACGATGCGGATGCTGACCCGCCGCACCTGGTCGGGCATGGAGCACGTCCCGGCCGGGGGCGGGGTGATCATCGTGGTCAACCACATCTCGCACGCCGACCCGCTCACCGTCGCGCACTACATCTACGACGCCGGCCGCTGGCCGTCGTTCCTGGCCAAGTCGAGCCTGTTCAGCGTGCCGGTGCTCGGCTACCTGCTGCGGGCCACCCACCAGATCCCGGTCCGCCGCGGCACCACCGACGCGGTGAAGGCCCTGGAGGCCGCCCGGGCCGGGGTCCGCGACGGCGAGGCCGTGGTCATCTACCCCGAGGGCACCACCACCCGCGAGCCCGACCTGTGGCCGATGCGGGGCAAGACCGGCGCCGCGCGCCTGTGGCTGGACACCCGCGCGCCGATGATCCCGATCGTGATGTGGGGCCCGGAGCGGATCTACGACCCCCGCACCAGCAAGCTGCGGCTCCTGCCGCGCGCCGACGTGACGGTCGTGGCGGGCGCGCCGATCGACCTGTCCGCCTGGGACGACGCGCAGCCGACCGCCCAGACGCTCAACGAGATCACCGACCACATCATGCTGCACCTCCGCGACATGCTCGTGGAGATCCGCGGCGGGACCCCGCCGCCGCTGTGGACACCGCGCAAGACACACGCATGACTGGGACGGAGCGCACATGAGCATTCGACGCGCCGCGGTGCTCGGGGCCGGATCGTGGGGCACCGTCTTCGCGAAGCTGCTCGCCGACGCCGGCACGCCGGAGGTCACCGTCTGGGCCCGGCGCGCTGAACTGGCCGAGGCGATCCGCGAGCGGCACGTGAACCCGGACTACCTGCCCGGCATGTGGCTGCCCGAGGCGATCACCGCGACCGGCGACGCCGGCGAGGCGATCGACGGCGCCGACCTGGTGGTGCTGGCGGTGCCGTCGCAGACGCTGCGCGACAACCTGGGCGCCTGGGCCGGCACGATCGGCGCCGACGCCACGCTGGTGAGCCTGATGAAGGGCATCGAGCTGGGCACGTTGAAGCGGATGAGCGAGGTGATCGTCGACACCGCCGGCGTCGAGCCGGAGCGCATCGCCGTGGTCACCGGCCCCAACCTTGCCCTGGAGATCGCCGCGGAGCAGCCGGCGGCGACCGTCGTGGCGTGCACCGACATCCGCCGCGCCGAGCTGGTGCAGCGCGCGATCAGCACGCGGTACCTGCGGCCGTACACCAACGACGACGTCATCGGGTGCGAGCTGGGCGGCGCGGTCAAGAACGCGATCGCCCTCGCCTACGGGATGGCCTCGGCCCTCGGGTTCGGCGACAACACCCGGGCGACGCTGATCACCCGCGGGCTCGCGGAGACCACCCGGCTCGGCGGCGCGCTCGGCGCCAACCTGATGACGTTCGCCGGCCTCGCCGGCCTGGGCGACCTGGTCGCCACCTGCTCCTCGCCGCTGTCGCGCAACCGCACGTTCGGCGAGCACCTCGGCCGCGGCGAGACCCTGGAGCAGGCCCAGGCCGCGACCAGGCAGACCGCCGAAGGCGTGAAGAGCTGCCTGTCGATCCGCGACCTGGCGCACAGCGTCGGCGTGGAGATGCCGATCACCGAGCAGGTCGAGCTCGTCTGCCACGAGGGCGTCGACCCGCTCAAGGCGCTCGCCGCGCTGATGTCCCGCGAGACCAAGCCGGAGCGGCCCGGCGTGCCGTCGACGTCCGAGCTTCAGTAGGGTCGGGCCCCAGGGGCGCGATCACTGGCGGGGCGCCGCAGCGGAGGTGACGTCGTGACCGGTGACGGGACTGCAGTGGTGCATGCCGGGCTGCCCGAGCCGGTGCCCGGCCGGCCGTTCCTGCCCAACCCGGCCTTCGGCGCGCCCTACCACCTGGACCCGGTCGCCGGCCCGCAGGCGGGCGTCGACGGCTACGGCCGCACCGACAACGCGACCTGGCGCGCGCTGGAGACCGCGATCGGCTCGCTGGAGGGCGCCGAGTGCGTGACGTTCGCCTCCGGCATGGCCGCCGTCAGCGCGGTGCTGCTCAGTGTGCTGCGCCCCGGTGACACCGTCGTGGTGCCCGCCGACGGCTACTACAAGACCAGGGCGTTCGCGTCCTCGCACCTCGCCGAGCGCGGCGTCACGGTGCTCGAGGCGCCGACCGTGGGGCCGTACCCGGCGCTGGACGCCGTCCGGCTGCTGCTCGTCGAGACCCCCGCCAACCCGGGCCTCGACGTGTGCGACATCGCGGAGCTGGCCGCCCGGGTGCACGCCGGCGGCGGGCTCGTCGCCGTCGACAACACCACCGCGACCCCGCTCGGGCAGCGCCCCCTGGACCTGGGCGCCGACTTCTCGGTCGCCTCCGGCACCAAGGCGCTGACCGGCCACTCCGACATCCTGCTCGGGTACGTGTGCACCCGCGACCCCGAGCGGGCCGCGGCCCTCACCGCGTGGCGCGGCGCCACCGGCGCCGTGGTCGGCCCGTTCGAGGCCTGGCTCGCGCACCGCTCGCTCGGCACCCTCGACCTGCGGCTGGCCCGGCAGTCCGCCAACGCCGCCGCCGTCGCCGAGGTCCTCGCGGCGCACCCGGCGGTCCTGTCGGTGCGCTGGCCGGGCCGGCCGGAGGATCCCGCGTACGAGGTCGCCTCCCGGCAGATGCGCCGGATCCCGGGCGTGGTCACGTTCACCGTCGCCGACCGGGCCGCCGCCGAGCGGTTCCTGGAGGCGTCGGAGCTGGTCTTCGCCGCCACGTCCTTCGGTGGCCTGCACACCTCGGCGGACCGCCGGGCGCAGTGGGGCGATGCCACCCCCGAGGGTCTGATCCGCTTCTCGTGCGGCGTCGAGGACACCGAGGACCTGGTCGCCGACGTACGCCGCGCACTCGACGCGATCAAGGGCTGACGCACCGCGACGGGTCGGCTTCGCGGCTGTGACCCCGACGACGGCCCGACAGCGGCGGCTTGACCGGGCCGTTAGGGTCGGCGCGTGGAAACGCCAGAGAAGACCCGGGTCGCCGTCGTGTTCGGCGGGGGCAGCACCGAGCACGCCGTGTCCAGCGTCGGCGCCGCCGACCTCCTCGACGCCCTCGACACCGACGAGTTCGAGATCGTGCCGATCGGGGTGACCCACGAGGGCCGTTGGGTGCTCAGCGCCGCCGCCCGCGCCGAGCGGCCCTCGACGGACCTGGTGTCGGCCGGCGCCGCGGTCACCGTCGTCGACGCCGGCGCCGGGGTCGCCAGCCTCGGCGGCGTCGACGTGGTCTTCCCCGTCCTGCAGGGCGTCTTCGGCGACGAGGGCACCGTCCAGGGGCTGTTGGAGATGGCGGACCTGCCCTACGTCGGGTCGGGCGTGCTCGCCGCCGCCGTGGCGATGGACCACGACTTCTCCCGCAAGCTCGTCGTGGCCGCCGGGCTGCCCGTCGCCCCGTACGTCGTGCTCAGGGGCGACGCGGAGGTCACCGCGGCCGACCGGGACCGGCTCGGCCTGCCCGCCGTGGTCCGCCCGGCCCGCGGCGCCGGGGGCGTGACCGAGGTCACCGACTGGGCGCAGCTGCCGCCCGCGGTCGCCGCGGCCCGGGCCGTCGACGCGAAGGTCGTCGTCGCCGCCGCGCCCGCCGGCCGCCGCATCACCGTGGGCGTGCTGGACACCGGCGCGGCCGACCGGCCCGAGGCCAGCGTCCCCGGCGAAGTCGTCGGCGGGCGCACGACCGCACCGGCCGAGCTGGACCGCGACGTCGAGCGCCGGGTCCGGGACCTGGCCGTGGCGGCGTTCGTCACCCTCGACTGCGCCGGGCTGGCGGTCGTCGAGTGCACCGTCACCCCGGACGGCCAGGTCTTCTTCGACCGGATCGACACCATGCCAGGCTTCGATCCGGGCGCCCCGTTCCCCGTGGTGTGGCAGGCCAGCGGCGTCGCGTACCAGACGCTGATCTCCAGACTGGTCAAGGCGGCCGTGCGGCGGGGGACCGGCCTGCACTGAGCCGAGGCTCAGGTGCGGTGCAGCTGCCCGCGCAGCGCGCCGTCGGGGTAGGCCGAGGAGTGCACGTTGACGTAGTAGCGCTCCGGGTCGTCCCGCAGCCGCCACGCGAGCCGGTCGCCGACCCGCGTGCACGCCGCGACCGACCCCGACCAGACCGGCGCGGCCAGGGGAGCGCTGACGGGGCCGTTCTTGCCGGGCCGGCCCCGGTGGAGGTGGGCGGCGTCGATGTCGCCGCCGACGTTGCGCACCCGCAGCACGTAGCAGAGACGGCCGTCGCGGTGCAGCTGGAGCAGCGCGATGCCGGTCGCGTCGGGGTCGCCCTTGCCCTTGGGCACCTCCTGGGCGCCGCTCAGGTAGGCACTCAGCGACACGCTTCGGGGTGCGGGCGCGGCCGCCGCCGGGGTGACGCCGGTCGTGGCGCCGACGACCAGGGCGGCCGCGGCGGTGAGCACAGTACGCATGGATCTCTCCCTCGTCCGGGCGCAACCTCGTCCGGTTGCGCAACCGAGGGGAGATTCGGTCTCAGCAGTGGGTGGTGCCCGGATCGGCGAACGGCACGGTCGCGACGATCGGTGCCGAGAGGTTGACCAGCCACGCGCCGTCCGCCTTCGCCGGCACCACGACCCGCAGCGGGACCTGGCGGTCCACCGTCGTCCAGACGGTCTCCTCGCCTCGCTCCTCCGGATACCAACATACGTCCGACAGGCCCATCAGCTGGGCATCTTGCGGAATTGCCCGCTTACCGACCGTGCCGCAGGACAGCACGATCGCCGGGTCGCCGAACGCCGCGTTCTGCTCCGGCCCGGCGCTGACCGGCCGCCGGTGCAGCCCGCCGAGCGTCTCCGGCAGGCGGGCCACCAGGGCGCGGCAGGTCGCCGCCGTGGCCTCGTCCATCGGGGCCGCGTCGGTGCGCACCTGACCGGTCGCGGCGGCCTTGGGGAAGCCGCCGAGCAGCCAGAACGCCAGGACGCCGACCACCAGCGCGACCGGGACCGCGGTGATGGTGGCGAGCCTGGCGGGGCTCATCGCCGTCATCTATAAGTGCACCACCGAGCAGGTCAGGGTGCGGGTGATGCCCGGCACCAGCTGCACGTTGCTGACGATCAGCTTGCCCAGCTCGTCGACGCTGCGCGCCTCCGTGAGCACCACCACGTCATACGGCCCGGTGACCGCGTCCACCCGGACGACGCCGGCGAGCTCCTGGATGGCGGTCGCCACATCACGTGCCTTGCCGACCTCAGTTTGGATCAGGATGTATGCCTGTACCACGACACGACTCCTTCCTGCGCCGCGCGAGCGCTGATCAGCGCTGAACCTACCGCACCATGGGAGGCAGCGAAGCAGCAGCCGTGCGTGATCGTGCCACGACACGCTGCGTCAACTTCAACATTGCGCAGTCAGTGTTCGATATTTGGAGGACGGGTGACCGTTGCAACCGCCGGTGAGTTCGGGCTCATCTCACGGGTGACCGCCCGGCTCGGGGCGGCGTCGCCCCTGGTCCAGCTCGGCCCCGGCGACGACGCGGCCCTGGTCGCGGCGCCTGACGGCCGGGTCGTGGCGAGCACCGACGTGCTCGTGGAGGGCCGGCACTTCCGCCGCGACTGGTCCGCCGCGCGCGACATCGGCCACCGCGCCGCCGCCGCCAACCTCGCCGACATCGCCGCCATGGGGGCCCGCCCGACGGCGCTGCTCGTCGCGCTCTGTACACCCGCCAGCCTCGAGATCGCCTGGGCGGAGGAGCTCGCCGACGGGCTGGCCGCCGAGGCCGGCAAGGTCGGGGCGGTCGTCGTCGGCGGCGACACGTCCGCCAGCCCCACCCTGACCGTCGCGGTGACCGCCCTGGGCACCCTGGAGGGGCGCGAGCCGCTGGTCCGCAGCGGGGCACGCCCCGGTGACGTGGTGGCCGTCTGCGGGCGCATCGGGTACGCGGCGGCCGGCTACACCATCCTCTCCCGCGGCTTCCGCTCGCCGAAGCTGCTGGTGGAGGCGCACCGCCGGCCGCAGGTGCCCTACGCCGCCGGCCCGGCCGGGGCGCTGCTCGGGGCCACCTCCATGATCGACGTGTCCGACGGGCTGCTCGCCGACCTGGGCCACGTGGCGACCGCCAGCGGCGTCGGGATCGACCTGCGCCGCTCCGCGTTCGTGGTGCCGGAGCAGATGCGTGACGCGGCGACCGCGCTCGGCGTCGACCCGTACGGCTGGATCCTCGCCGGCGGCGACGACCACGCCCTGGCTGCCACCTTCCCCTCGTCCGTGCGGCTGCCCGACGAGTGGCGGATCGTCGGTGAGGTCCTGCCGGCCAGCCTCTTCACCGCGGGTGACGGCGTGACTGTGGACGGTCGCCGGTACACGGGCGGAGCCCCAGGATGGGACCACTTCCGGTAACGAGTGATCGCCTCTATACCCTTTACGGGTGACTGAGCTCGACATCCGACTGACCCGCTACGGCTCGCGGGTCGCCACCGAACTGATCAGCGCCACGCTCGCCGACCTGAGCCGGCGCTACGGCGGGGACGGGGACACCACCCCCGTCCAGCCGGGTGAGTTCGACCCGCCGATGGGCGGCTTCTTCGTCGCGTACGTGGACCACGTGCCGGCGGGGTGCTGCGGCTGGCGCACCTTCGCCGAGGACGAGACCACCGCGGAGCTCAAGCGGCTCTACGTGGTGCCCGAGTTCCGCGGCCAGGGGGTGGCCCGGCGGCTGCTCGCGGCGGTGGAGGAGGCGGCCCGCGGGGCCGGTCGGGAGCGGATCTGGCTGGAGACCGGCACGGCGCAGCCCGAGGCGATCGCGCTGTACGAGCAGGCCGGCTACTCGCGCATCCCGGATTTCGGGCACTACAAGGGGTACCCGAGCGTGCGGTCGTTCGGGCGTTCGCTCTAGTACGTGCTGAAGCCCCGCGACCATCGGGTCGCGGGGCTTCTTCAGCGCTTCGGCCGGTGCGGCCTCGGCCTTGCTTCGGTGCAGGCGATCAGCCGCGAACGACCTTGCCGGCCTTGAGGCAGGAGGTGCAGGCCTGCACCTTCCGCGTGGTGCCGCCACCGGCCGGGGTGCGCACCGTCTGAATGTTGGGGTTCCAACGGCGGTTGGTCCGCCGGTGCGAGTGGGACACGTTGTGGCCGAAGCCCGGTCCCTTGCCGCAGACGTCGCACACGCTAGCCACGGGGATCTCCTGGGATTGATTGCGTCTCGGGCTGGACCCTTCACCGGCGTCGCCGGCGGCGGATTCCAGGTGTCACCGACCGGCTGACCGGCGGGCAACCCCGCAAGGTTACCTGATGGGACCCGCCGACTCCCAATCGGCCCTTGTCGGGGTCCTGTCCTGCCCGGCGGGCGGCGCGCGAGGAAAATGTCGGTGGTCGCCGATAGGCTCGGGCGCGTGCCAGAGAGTGGGGACGGTGCCGCCGTTCGCCGGTGGTGTGCCGCCGGTCTCGACGCGCTGCGTCGGCACCGGTCAGAGATCGACGCCCTCAACGTCTATCCGGTGCCCGACGGCGACACCGGGACCAACCTGGCTCTGACGATGTCCGCCGCCGCCGACGCCGTGGACGCCGCGCCGCCCGCCGCTGGGGCCGCGGACCTGCTGGCCGTCGCCGCCCGGGGCGCCCTGCTCGGCGCCCGGGGCAACTCGGGCATCATCCTGGCGCAGCTGCTCAAGGGCCTGGCGTCGTCGCTCGCCTCGGCCCGGGCCGTGGGCGGGCCCGAGCTGGCCGCCGCGCTGGACAGTGCCGCCCGGTCGGCGTATGCGGCGGTGGCCGCCCCGGTGGAGGGCACGGTCCTGTCGGTCGCCACCGCGGCGGCGCGGGCCGCGGCGTCGGTGGTCGCCGCGTCCGGTGGCTCCTCGGGGTTCACCGCCGGGGGTGTCGTGGCGGTGGCGCGGGCGGCCGCCGAGGGGGCCCGGATCGCCCTGGCCCGCACGCCCGAGCAGCTGCCGGCGCTGGCGCGGGCGGGGGTCGTCGACGCCGGCGGGCGCGGGCTGGTGGTGCTGCTGGAGGCGTTCGTGACGTCGCTGACCGGGGAGGCGCCGCCCGTCGCGGCGCCGGCGCCCGCGGGGCACGGCACCGCGCCCGGCGGGGTCATGCAGCGCGAGGCAGGGTCGACCGAGTTCGGCTACGAGGTGCAGTATCTGCTCGACGCCCCGGCGGCGGCGATCGGGCCGCTGCGGGAGGCGCTCGGCGCGCTCGGCGACTCCCTCGTCGTGGTCGGCGACGACCCGACCTGGCACGTCCACGTGCACGTCAACGACGTCGGGGCGGCGATCGAGGCCGGGATCGCGGCGGGGCGGCCGAGCAGGATCACCGTGACACGGTTCGCCGAGCAGATCGCGGAGCAACGCTCGGCCCAGGGGCCCGGCCCGTCCGCGGACCCGTCCGCAGGCCAGTTCGCCGGCCCGTCCGCCGGGTCGCTTGCCGGCTCGTCCACCGGTTCGTCTGGCGGGGCGCTCGCCGGGCAGTTCGCCGGGTCATCCGCCGGGCCGTCCGGGGGGCAGCGCACCGGTCCGTCCGGCGGGGAGTCCGCGAGCCGGTCCACCGGCGAACCCGTCGGCGCGCCGGCCGGGTCGTCTGCCACCCGCTCGGAGGGGTCGGGCGTCGTGGTCGTGTGCACCGGGCGGGGCATCGGTGAGCTGCTCGCCGCCGAGGGGGCCACGGTGCTGAGCGGCACGCCGTCGACGGCGGAGATGCTGGCGGGGATCCGGGCGACGGGCGCGGCCAGGGTGGTGGTCCTGCCCAACGACGCCAACGTCCTGGCCGTGGCCAACGCGGCGGCGGCCGAGGCGCGGGCCGCGGGGATCCGGGCCGGGGTGGTGCCGACGCGGTCGCCGGTGCAGGCGCTGGCCGCGATCGCGGTCCGGGACACGGGCCGGCGGTTCGAGGACGACGTGATCGCGATGGCCGAGGCGGCGGCGCGGTGCCGGTCGGCGGAGCTGACCGTCGCGGCGCGGGAGGCGCTCACCGTCGCCGGGCGTTGCCAGCAGGGTGACGTGCTGGCGATCGTCGACGGGGAGGTCAACCTGATCGGGCAGGATCTGGAGCGCACCGCGTGCCTGCTGCTCGACCGGATGCTGGCGGGCGGAGGGGAGCTGGTGACGCTCATCGCGGGGCAGGGGGCGCCCGCCGGGCTCGGTGAGACGCTGGCCGCGCACGTGGCCGGGGCGTGGCCGTTCGTCGAAGTCCAGTGCTACGAGGGAGGCCAGCCGCACTATCCGCTGCTGGTCGGGGTGGAGTGAGCCGGTGACCGAGATCGACCTGACCACGCCGCTGCAGAAGGTGATCGGCAACGGCGCCAAGCTGCTCGCCGACAGCCTCAACCTGCACACGGTCGGTGATCTGGTGTACCACTTCCCGCGCCGCTACGAGGAGCGGGGCGAGCACACCGACATCCGGTCGCTGGAGATGGACACCGAGGTCACGGTGTTCGGCCAGGTCAAGCGGGTGTCGTCGCGGACGTTCATGCAGCAGCGGGGCAAGACGGCGGGCAAGCGCGGCTCGCTGCTGGAGGTCGTCGTCGGCGACGACAGCGGCGGCGAGCTGAGCGTCACGTTCTTCAACCAGCCCTGGCGGGAGTCGCAGCTGCGGCCCGGCCGGTGGGGGCTGTTCTCGGGCAAGGTCGGCCGGTTCCAGAGCAAGCTGCAGCTCAACCAGCCCGACTACATCCTGCTCGACGGCGCCGAGGGGGAGGAGAGCGTCGAGGAGTTCGCCGGCGCGATCATCCCCGTCTACCCGGCGACCGCGAAGGTGCCGACGTGGCGGATCGCCGCCGCGGTGCGCACCGTCCTGGACGTGCTGCCGCCCGTGTCCGACCCGGTGCCGGGCACCGTCCGGGCCAAGCGGAAGCTCTCGTCGCTCGACAAGGCGCTGCGGGAGATCCACCGGCCGGAGTCGCGCGAGTCACTGCACTTCGCGAAGCGCCGGCTGAAGTGGGACGAGGCGTTCGCGCTCCAGCTCACCCTGGTGCAGCGCAAGCACCGCGCCGCCGACTGGCCCGCGCGGTCCCGGCCCTCGCGCGACGACGGGCTGCTGGCGAGTTTCGACGCGCGGCTGCCGTACGAGCTGACCCGCGGCCAACGCGACGTCGGCAACGAGATCGCGGCCGACCTGGCCCGGCCGCACCCCATGCACCGTCTGCTGCAGGGTGAGGTCGGCTCCGGCAAGACCGTCTGTGCGCTGCGCGCCATGCTGCAGGTCGTCGACGCCGGCGGGCAGGCCGCGATGCTCGCCCCGACCGAGGTCCTCGCCGCCCAGCACCACCGCAACGTGATCGACCTGCTCGGCGACCTGGCCCGCGCGGGCGAGCTCGACGCCGCGCCGGACGCGACCCGGGTGGCGCTGCTCACCGGCTCGCTGGGCGCCGCGGCCAAGCGCAAGGTCCTGGAGGAGATCGGCTCCGGCGCGGCCGGCATCGTCGTCGGCACCCACGCCCTGCTGTACGAGGGGGTCACGTTCAAGGACCTCGGTCTCATCGTCGTCGACGAGCAGCACCGCTTCGGCGTCGAGCAGCGCGACGCGCTGCGCGCCAAGGCCGACCAGCCGCCGCACGTGCTGGTCATGACCGCGACGCCGATCCCGCGTACGGTCGCGATGACGGTCTTCGGTGACCTGGAGACCTCCGTGCTCAGCCAGCTGCCCAACGGCCGTTCGCCGATCGCGTCGCACGTCGTGCCCGCCATGGACAAGCCGGCGTTCCTCGACCGGGCCTGGCGCCGCATCCGCGAGGAGGTCGCCGCCGGTCATCAGGTGTACGTCGTCTGCCCCCGCATCGGCGACGCCAAGTCCGACGGCGAGGACCTCCCCGCCGGCGACGACGAGCGCCGGGCCCCGCTCGCCGTGCTCGACGTCGCCCCGCAGCTGGCCGAGGGGCCGCTGCACGGGCTGCGGGTCGGGGTCCTGCACGGCCGGCTGCCCGCCGACGAGAAGGACGCCGTCATGCGCTCCTTCGCCGCCGGCAACCTCGACGTCCTGGTCGCGACCACGGTCATCGAGGTCGGCGTCGACGTGCCCAACTCGACGATGATGGTGATCCTCGACGCCGACCGCTTCGGCGTCTCCCAGCTGCACCAGCTCCGCGGCCGGGTCGGCCGGGGCAGCGCGCCGGGCCTGTGCCTGCTCGTCACCGAGTCCGGCGAGGGCACCGCGGCCAGGGCACGCCTGGACGCGGTCGCCTCGACCACCGACGGGTTCAAGCTCGCCGAGCTCGACCTCGAGCAGCGCCGCGAGGGCGACGTGCTCGGCGCCACCCAGTCCGGCCGGCGTTCGCACCTGAAGCTGCTGTCGCTGCTGCGCGACGCCGAGCTGATCGGTGACGCCCGGGCCGAGGCGTTCGAGCTGCTGGAGGAGGACCGGGAGCTGACCCGCCACCCGGGCCTCGCCGCCACGGTGGCCCAGCTCGTCGACGAGGAGCGCGCCGAATACCTGGAGAAGGGCTGACGGCCGGAGAGGAGGTCGCCGAGCGGGGGAGTGACGGCGGCGGTCAGGCGGCGTGACGGCCGCGGCGGGACGGGCGGCTGAGCAGGATCAGGCCGCCACCGAACGCGATCATGAAGAGGGCCGCGGCGCCGAGCGCGGTGGCGTTCGCACCGGTGACGGGCAGGCCGGTCGAGGTGGTTGTCGAGCCGGTGGTCGAGCCCGTCGTGGAGGCGGACGTGGCGGGCATCGCGCCGTTGCCGTCGCCGTTGCCGTTGCCGGGTGTGATCTCGGTGACCGTCTCGACCGGGGAGTTCGTCTGCGGTGCGGATGCGGACGGTGAAGCGGTCGCAGACGAGGACGAGGACGGGGACGTCGACGCAGACGCGGACGCCGAGGGAGACGCGGACGCCGAGGGAGACGCGGACGCCGAAGGAGACGCGGACGTCGAGGGAGACGGTTCGGGGGAGGCCGTCGGAGCCGGGGTCCCGGTGTCGCACGACGGCGGCCGCGTCCAGGTGCCCGGCACGGTGGTGAACGTGTTGTCCCGCACCGTGACCTGCCCGCCCGGGACCGGCACGTCCGCCGTCCCGCCCGGCGCGACCCGCACGAACCGGCCGTCGAGGGCGAACACGGCGTCCACGTTCGCGTCCGGGCCGTTGGTGAGGTGCGCCGCCAGGGTGCCGTCGCAGGCGCTGGTGAAGGTGGCGGCGGGCCGCGGCGCGCAGGTGGTGGTGCCGCCGTTGTACCAGGCCCGCACGCCCGACGAGCGGTTGCCGGGGGCGGCGGTGTCGCCGACCTTCGTCGTGCCGTAGCGCGGGCCGCCGTCGACGATGGGATTGATCACAGCGGTGCCGAAGACCGTGTCGACCTGGGTGTAGCAGCGGGGCACGTCGACGCGCAGGGTCACCGACGGCGTGGCGGCGGTGACGGTGGCGGTGTCGGTGGCGTAGACGAACTGGGGGTTGCCGAACGACTTCGCCGGGGCGGTGTACGACACCAGCGTGAACGCCTGGCGCTCGCCGTCGCACAGCGGCGCGGACGCGGTGACCGTGGCGGTGCCGGCGGGGCCGTCGAAGGTGTGCCGGTAGGTCGCCGCGGACGCGGACACGCAGGACGGCGTGGAGGTGGCGGCCGAGGCGTACGCGGTGCCGGCGAAGGCACCCCCGAACAGCATGGTCGAGCCGAGCACGAGCAGGGTCTTGCGCAAGACGTGGCCCCCAAGGCGTCTCGTCTGGGGGCGGTCTCACCACTGACTCCCCGGGCCGCAAAGCGGTGACCGATTGATGCTCGGCCCGGATCTGCATCTCCCCATTTTCTGGGTGGTCGTGACGATTTGTCGCGACCGCAATCAGCGTAGAACCCGTCACGCAACGCTGAAAAGTCCTGCTCAAAGGCCGATTACGTTCCGTAGTCAAGCCTGCGGAACCGTCATGCCGGATTGAAAGCCAGTACAACATGAAAAATCGGGAATGTCCGGAGTGGGAGTGGCGCAGGTCACTGCCCGCCGGAGCCTAGGCTGGAGTGCGTGACACGCATCGTGGCCGGCACCCTCGGCGGCCGGCGCCTCACGGTCCCCGCCGGCCAGGGCACCCGCCCCACCTCCGACCGGGTGCGCGAGGCCCTGTTCAGCAGCCTGGAGGCCATGACCGACCTCGACGGTGCCAGGTTCGCCGACCTGTACGCGGGCTCCGGCGCCGTCGGCTTCGAGGCCTGCTCGCGCGGGGCGGCGCACGTGCTGCTCGCCGAGTCCGACGCCAAGGCCGCCAGGATCGTGCGGGCCAACATCGCCACACTGGGCGTCGGTGGCACCGTCAAGCTGGTCGCGGACAAGGTCGAGCGGCTGCTGCAGCAGGAGCCCGACGAGCCGTTCGACGTGGTGTTCGTGGATCCGCCGTACGCGGTGACGGACGAGCGGGTCGGCGAGGTGCTCCGGGCCCTCGCCGAGCGGTGGCTGGCCGACGGCGCGGTGGTCGTGGTCGAGCGCAGCAGCCGTGGCGCCCCGATGCGCTGGCCCGAGGGCCTGGTGCAGCGCGCCGAGCGGCGGTACGGCGAGACGACGCTGTGGTATGCCAGACGCGACGCGGGCGGGTGACGCGGAGGGCCGCGGGCACTTTGGTACGGTCCCCGCTCATGAGGCTTGGGCTGGTGCAATGAGGCGCGCGGTGTGTCCGGGTTCGTTCGATCCGGTCACCAACGGGCACCTGGACATCGTCGGACGCGCGTCGAAAATGTTCGATGAGGTCGTCGTCGCGGTGCTGATCAACACGAGCAAGGCCGGGCTGTTCACGGTCGAGGAGCGCCAGGAGATGCTCCAGGAGGTGACGGCGCCGTACGACAACGTGCGGGTCGACGCGTTCCAGGGCCTGCTGGTCGACTTCTGCCGGGCCAATGACATCAGCGCGATCGTCAAGGGCGTCCGGGTCGCCGGCGACTTCGACTACGAGCTGCAGATGGCGCAGATGAACTACGGGCTCGGCGCCATCGAGACGCTCTTCATGCCGACCAACCCGAAGTACTCCTTCGTCTCGTCGAGCCTCATCAAAGAGGTCGCCAAATGGGGCGGCGACGTTTCGCCGCATGTGCCCGATCTCGTGGCGAACCTG
Source organism: Dactylosporangium aurantiacum (assembly GCF_000716715.1). Lineage (GTDB taxonomy): Bacteria > Actinomycetota > Actinomycetes > Mycobacteriales > Micromonosporaceae > Dactylosporangium > Dactylosporangium aurantiacum. The sequence goes on from NZ_JNYJ01000005.1 coordinate 53,644, forward strand.
CTTCGGGAACGGCTCGTGAAACCCTGAAACTGAGGGCTTCCCGTGTGGCGATGGAGCGGCATCATGGTTTGGGCCGCATGATGGTGGAGTTGTTTGCCGTGGGACAGGGAGTGACCGCAAGTGGATCCGCTCGAGAGCATCGACCAGATCATCGCGCTGGTCGAGGGTGCACGGTCGGCGCCGATGTCGCGGAGCAACTTCGTGGCCGACCGCGCCGAGATGATCAACCTGCTCGACCAGCTGCGCGCCGACCTGCCCGGTGAGCTCCGCCGGGCCACCGCGCTGCTCGACGAGCGGGACAAGATCGTGGATGCCGGGCGGCGCGAGGCCGAGCGGATCATCGCCGAGGCGGAGGCCGAGCACAACCGGCTCGTGTCGATCAACGAGATCGTCGTCTCCGCCGAGCACGAGGCGTCCCGCATGATCAACGAGGCGCGGGCCGAGACCCAGCGCCTCCGCGACGAGGTCGACGACTACGTCGACACGGCCCTGGCCAACTTCGAGCAGTTCCTCACCCGCTCGCTCGCCTCGATCGAGCGGGGGCGCGACAAGATGCACGCGCTGCGCGAGATAGGCTCGTTCACACCGTCCGGCGACGACGACCGGCCGCTGCCTTTCTAGAAAAGTGCCCGAAGCGACGGGGACCGACCGGGGCGATTCGACGGGAGTTCCGCCGCTCGGGTAGCCTTGTCCGTCGGCCCTGCCTGGCCGGAGTCTGAAGATGCCAAATCACTCGCACCCGCACCTCGATCCCCGCAAGCCGCTGGTCCTCGAAACGGTGGACCTGCCGCGCCGCCCGGGCGCGATGCATGCGGTCTCGCGACAGGTGCCGGCACCTGAGGACCTCGGTCTGGAGCTGATCGGCGTGCCTGTCGGCGCCGAGCTCGACCTCCAGCTTCGGATGGAGTCGGTGTCAGAAGGCGTCCTCGTCTCCGGCACCGTCACCGGCCCGCTGGTGGGCGAGTGCGGACGCTGCCTGCGCCCGATCAGTGCCACGTTGGACGTCCCGATCCAAGAGTTCTATGCCTATGAGCACAGCACCACGGACGAGACGGCCGACGAGGACGAGGTCGGACGGCTGCAGGGCGACCTGATCGACCTGGAGCCGGCACTGCGGGACGCGGTGGTGCTCTCCCTGGCCGCCAATCCCGTGTGCCGTGAAGACTGCCCAGGGCTGTGCCCCGACTGCGGGGTGCCGCTGGATGAGCTGCCCGCCGGCCACAACCACGAGCAGCTCGACCCGCGCTGGGCCGCCCTGACCCAGATCAAGCACTCAGAGGAGTAAGACCCGTGGCCGTTCCCAAGCGGAAGATGTCGCGCAGCAACACCCGGTCGCGCCGGAGCCAGTGGAAAGCCGTCGCGGTGCAGACGCAGCCGTGCCCGCAGTGCCGCTCTCCGAAGCTGCCGCACGCTGCCTGCTCGGTCTGCGGCACGTACAACGGCCGTCAGGTCATCGAGGTCTGATTTCCGGATCCGGGTGACGCGATCCGACCGGTCGCCGCACGGCGGGCAGCCCCCGTCCGGCACCGCGCGGATCGCCGTCGACCTCCTCGGCGGGGACAGTGCTCCCGCCGTCGTGGTTGACGGCGCTCTGCGCGCGTGCAGCGCCGATCCAGACCTGCATCTGCTCCTCGTAGGGCCGCGCGAGTCGGCCGACGAGGTCCTTGGCGCGCTCGCGGTCGGAGACCGCGAGCGCGTCAGTGTCAGCGTGGTCGACCGCACCGTCGGCATGGGCGACGCCCCGATGCGCCATGTCCGGCGGGAGTCGACCGTGCGGGCCGCCGCCGAGGCGGTCTACGCCGGCCGCGCCGACGCGATGGTCTCCGCGGGCTCCAGCGGCGCCGCCGTCGCCGCCTCCGCGCACGTCCTGGGCCGGCTCCCCGGCGTGCGCCGACCCGGGCTCGCCGCGCACGTGCCCACCGCGCACGGCCCGGTGCTGCTGCTCGACGTCGGCGTGACGATCGACGGCACCATGCTGGAGCTGGTGCAGCACGCCGTCCTCGGCGCCGCGTACGCCGCCGCCGCGCTCGGCGTCGCCGACCCCCGCGTCGGCCTGCTGTCCATCGGCAGCGAGCCCGGCAAGGGCGACCGGCTGCGCCGGGCCGTCGCCGTCGCGCTGTCGGACACCGCGCTGCCCGCCGGTGGGCGGTACATCGGCCTCGTCGAGGGCCACGACGTGCCGCTCGGCGGCCCGGCCGACGTGGTCGTCACCGACGGTTTCACCGGCAACATCCTGCTCAAGGGCATCGAGGGAGCCACGGGGCGCCCCGCGCTCGCCGAGGGCGCCAGACCGGCCCGGGGGGCCGCCCTGCTCGGCGTCGCCGGCACCGTCGTGGTCTGCCACGGCTCCGCCGACGGCCCCGACATCGCCTCCGGCATCGCCCTCGCCGCGCGCCTGCACCGCGAGCGGGTGATCCCCGCCGTCGCCGGGCTCGCCGACGACCTGCTGACCGAACTCTCCTCGGCCGGCGGCCTCACCATCCGTGACGCATTGGGAGAGCGCTCGTGACGAATCCGACCCCACTCGAGTCCGCCTTCGAGGTGCAGTTCGACCCCGACATGCTCCGGCGTGCACTGACCCACCGCTCGTACGCCTACGAGAACGGCGGCCTGCCCACCAACGAGCGGCTGGAGTTCCTCGGCGACGCCGTGCTCGGCGTGGTGATCACCACCGCGCTGTTCCGCAACCACCCCGACCTCGCCGAGGGCCAGCTGGCGAAGCTGCGCGCGAGCGTGGTCAACATGCGCGCCCTCGCCGACGTCGCCCGGCGCCTCGGCCCCGAGGGCATCGGCCCCTACCTGCTGCTCGGCAAGGGCGAGGAGGCGACCGGCGGCCGCAACAAGGCGAGCATCCTCGCCGACACGCTCGAGGCGCTCATCGGCGCGATCTACCTGCAGTACGGGCTGGACACCGCCGCCGCGGTGATCCACAAGCTGTTCGACGAGCTGATGGCCGAGGCCGCCCTGCGCGGCGCCGGGCTCGACTGGAAGACCAGCCTGCAGGAGCTCACCGCCGGCCGGGGGCTCGGCGTGCCCGAGTACCGCATCGACGAGGAGGGCCCCGACCACGCCAAGCGGTTCACCGCCTGGGTGATCGTGGCCAAGCGCCGGTACGGCGGTGCGCAGGGCGGCAGCAAGAAGGAGGCCGAGCAGCGCGCCGCCGAGGCCGCCTGGCGCGAGCTGTCCGCGCGGCCGCCGGAGACCCCGAAGGGTGACGATGACCACGGTAACTGAGGTGGCCCACCGCCGGGGCACGCAGCTGCTGTGGGCCCTGCCGCTGGCGGTGTACGCCCTGAGCCGCCTGCTCCAGCTGGCGCTCGTCTGGTGGATGGCCGACAACGATGAGGTCCGCAGCCGGCTGCTGGCCTGGGACGGCGGCCACTTCGTCCGGCTCGCCGAGGAGGGGTACCCGGCCGGGTACAGCTACACCGCCGAGGGCCAGCTGACCGGCAACGGGCTGGCGTTCTTCCCCGGCTACCCGATGCTGGTGCGCGTCGTGCACCTGGCGACCGGCCTGGAGGTCGGCACCGCGGCGATCACGGTCGCGTGGGTCGCCGGCGCGTTCGCCGCGGTGCTGATCTGCGCGCTCGGCACCCGCCTCTACGACGAGCGGGTCGGCCTGGCGCTCACCACGCTGTTCTGCACCCAGCCGATGTCGATGGCGCTGTCGATGGCGTACTCCGAGGCGCTGTTCGTCGCGATGGTCGCCGGCATGTTCCTCTTCGCGCACCGCGACGACTGGCTCTTCGCCGGCGTCTTCGGCCTCGGCGCGGCGCTGTCCCGGCCGACGGGTGCCGCCGCCGCGCTCGCGCTCGCGGTCGCCGCCGCGATGGCCGTGCACCGCAGCCGGCGCGCCGCCCGTACCGCCACCGACGCCACCGACGCCACCGACGACACTGACGACACCGAGGACCCGGGCGGGGCCGGCCGGCGCGTCCCGGCCTGGCAGCCGATCGCCGCCGCCGCCGTCGCGCTCGCCGGCGTCCCCGGCTACCTGCTCTGGGTCGGCCTGCGCGTCGGCGACCTCGGCGCCTGGTTCGACATCCAGACGGCCGGCTGGGGCACCACGTTCGACTACGGCACGTCCACGTTCAAGTTCGTCCGCGACGCGCTGCGCACCGGCGAGGGCTGGATCCAGGTCAGCGTCGCCTGGATGGTCATCGGCGTCGTCGTGCTGGCCGCCGTGGCCGTGGCGAAGAAGGTGTGGGTCCCGCTGCAGGTGTACGGCCTGATCGCGCTCGTGCTGGTGCTGGGCCAGGGCGGCTACTACCACTCCAAGCCGCGGCTGCTCGTGCCGGTGCTGCTGATCCTCGTCCCGCCGGCGATCGCCATCGGACGGGCCAGGCCCCGCACGGCGGCGCTAGTGTTGTCAGGCTGTGCGGCGTTCGGGCTGTGGTACGGCTCCTACCTGATCACCGTCTGGCACTACGCGATCTGACCCCCATTGGAGACCGATGCCTGAGCTTCCCGAGGTCGAGACCGTCCGCCGCGGCCTCGACAAGTGGGTCTCCGGCCGGCGCATCGCCACCGTCGAGGTGCTGCACCCGCGGGCGATCCGCCGCCACCTGCCCGGCGCCGTGCACTTCGCCGACGTCCTCGCCGGCCGCCTCGTCGGCGCCGTCCAGCGCCGCGGCAAGTACCTGTGGCTGCCGCTGGACGACGAGGACGCCCTCGTCGGCCACCTCGGCATGTCCGGCCAGCTGCTCATGCAGCCGGTCGAGGCGCCCGCCGAGACGCACCTGCGGGTCCGCTTCACGTTCGACGACGACGGCCCCGAGCTGCGCTTCGTCGACCAGCGCACGTTCGGCGGGCTGGCGGTGTCCACCGGCGGCGCGGTCCTGCCGGCCGAGCTGACGCACATCGCGCTCGACCCGGTCGACCCGGCGTTCTCCGACGACGCGTTCGTGGAGAACATGCGCCGCCGGCGCACCGAGGTCAAGCGGGCGCTGCTCGACCAGACGCTGATCTCCGGCGTCGGCAACATCTACGCCGACGAGGCGCTGTGGCGGGCGAAACTGCACGGCGCCCGCCCGACCGACCAGCTGTCCCGCCCGCTGGTGCGGCGGCTGCTCGGGCACGTCCGCGACGTGCTCAACGAGGCGATCGGGCAGGGCGGGACCAGCTTCGACGCGCTGTACGTCAACGTCAACGGCGAGAGCGGCTACTTCGACCGCTCGCTCAACGCCTACGGCCGCGAGGGCGAGCCGTGCAACCGTTGCGGCAGCCCGATCCGCCGCGAGGCGTTCATGAACCGGTCGTCCTACTCCTGCCCGCGCTGCCAGCCGCGGCCGCGGATCCCGGCAGCCCGGATCCCGCGTTGACCAACCGGTGCGGCCGGGGCCGGCGCGGCAGCGGCGTCGGCGGGTTGAGCTCGGCGAGGCCGGGCACCTGACCGCACCAGGCCGGCAGGTCGCAGTAGGGGTCGGGGGCGCCGAGGTCGGTCACCATGCCGAAGCCCGCACCCCGCGCGACCTGCAGCCGGGCCGCCTCGTCGAGCTCCCACGGCGGCACCGCGTGCACCAGGTGGCCGTCGCCGGGCAGCGCGCCCGCCCCGCTCCACCGGCGGTAGTCGCGCCAGCTGCCGTCGAAGACGCAGATCGGCAGGCCCAGGTCGCGGTACGTCTGGTCCGGCGGGCAGCCCGGGTTGAGCACCACGTCGGGCAGGTCGGCGCGCTGGGCGAGCCGGGCGGCGATGGCGACCGGGCCGATCGAGTGCGGGCTGACCGGCACCCGGTCGAGGAAGATGCCGCGCACCGGGTAGCCGGCCCACCGGTACACGTCGGCGCGGATCTGCTCGACCGGCCGGGTGGACAGGTCGACGTCGACGTAGCCGAGCAGCCGCACCCCGGCGGCGGCGAGCCGGCTCATGGCGGCCGTGTACGCCGGGTCGCGCCCGCTGCCGGGCCCGCCCGCGACGTCGATGACGACGGTGAACGCGGCACCGTGTCCCGCGACGATCTCCCATGCGTGTGGCCGGGCGAGGGGATGCGCCCGCAGTGGCAGGAGCGTCGGAACCCGGTCCACGACCGGACTAACGATGCTGGGCCCCCTCAAGCACGGCCGGTGTCCACGGTCCAGTAGGGCGTCCGGCCGCGCATGGCGGCGCCGACACCGATCGACCTGGTGGCGCAGTCCAGCAGGATCTCGCGGTCGCTCTTGTCGCGCAGCCAGCTCTTGACGACGTCGCCGGCGTCGCCGCCCTTGGCGACCAGCTCGCCGGCGAAGCCGCGGTAACCGGCCTTGCCGGCCCGGTCCTCGGGGGAGCTGCCGTCGCTGCCCTCGGACCGGGTGAAGTCGTGCGCGAGCATGTCGGCGCTGTGCGACCTGGCGGCGGCCCGCAGCTGCGGGTGCATGCGCAGCGCCTCGCACCGCGCCTTGCGGCGCTCGCTGTTGACCAGCTGCACCACCCGGTCCTCGTAGCCGGCGTTGAAGCTGGCGGTGACGGTGGGGGTGGGCCGGGCGCTGGTGGCCGCGGCGCTCGGCGGGGCGGCGCTGGAGGCGGTCTCGGTGGGCTCGGCGCCCGCCGGTGCCCCGGCGGGTGCCGGCTCGGCCGCGGCGGCCGCGGCGGAGGGCCGGTCGGCGCCGTCGAACAGCGCGGGCACGATCACCGCGCCGATGCCGAAGAGGATGAGAACCGCCGTGGCGATCGCGGCAACGCCGGTGGGTCCTCCGAGCCGGGCGACCAAGCCAGGCTGCGGCGCCGTCATCCGGATCTCCTCGGGGTCAGAATTTCTCCGGCACGACGCTACTTTGCAGTGGCGCTTGCGGGCAACCGGTGGCACACTGCCACGATCGGCTACGCAGGTGTGATCACGCACCCGGGTGAGTGAGAACACCCTGGCCAGGACGTTTGGCGTGCCGGTTGGCTTGACTAAGTCGCCGCCCGGGCTGAACATAGAGGGGTCGCCAGTCGCGCCCAATCATGCCCTAGTGCTTCGGTCGCGGGTGCTGGGCGCGCGTTTGCCGGAATCCGACCGGCTGCGCTTATCAAGGAGACGATATGGCTAAGGCCCTCTTCGGCCACGTAGGCGGCGCGCCCGATCGGCGCCTCGTCGACGAGGTCACCCAACTGCGTGCCAAGGTTCGGGCGCTCGAGTTCGAGGTCGTCCGGCTGCGCGCCGAGAATGACCGGCTCGCAGCGGCGGCCGCCGAGACGGATCACCTGGTCCGGCTCGTCGAGCCGGCGATGGCCTGACCCAAGGCCATCGCACCAGCAAGGACGTCGGCGGATCCGGCGTTCTGCACTGGAGCCTACGCAGAACTGAATAGCAAACCCGCGCGCCGACCACCTTCGGGTATCGGCGCGCAGTCATGTCCGGTGAACAATCGGTCATCGTGATCTGTCAGCGGCGCGCAGTCACGTAACGACGCAGCGTCGACAATGGTTGCGAATGGTGTTGGCCTGCAATTCCATGGGGACCGACACGCGCATTATGGTGTGCGGCACTGCCGAATTGGGTATCCTGCCGGGCGGTAGTCTGCCCGGTACGCACCCACCTCGACCCGTGGAGATCCGTGCATCTCAAGAGCTTGACGGTCAAGGGCTTCAAGTCCTTCGCGTCCGCTACCACGCTGCGTCTCGAGCCGGGCATCACCTGCGTCGTCGGGCCCAACGGCTCGGGCAAGTCCAACGTGGTCGACGCGATCTCCTGGGTGCTGGGCGAGCAGGGCGCGAAGGCGCTGCGCGGTGGCAAGATGGAGGACGTCATCTTCGCCGGGACCGCCGGCCGGGCCCCGCTGGGCCGCGCCGAGGTGACCCTCACCATCGACAACACCGACGGTGCGCTGCCGATCGACTACACTGAGGTGTCGATCACCCGCCGGATGTTCCGCTCCGGCGAGAGCGAGTACGAGATCAACGGCAACCAATGCCGCCTGCTCGACATCCAGGAGCTGCTGTCCGACTCCGGCATCGGCCGCGAGATGCACGTGATCGTCGGCCAGGGCCGCCTCGACGGCGTGCTGCACGCCCGGCCGGAGGACCGCCGCTCGTTCATCGAGGAGGCCGCCGGCGTCCTGAAGCACCGCAAGCGCAAAGAGAAGGCGATCCGCAAGCTCGACGCGATGGCGGCCAACCTAAACCGCCTCGGTGACCTCACCACCGAGCTGCGCCGCCAGCTCAAGCCGCTCGGCCGGCAGGCCGAGGTGGCCCGCCGGGCCGCCGGCATCCAGGCGGACCTGCGCGACGCCCGCCTGCGGCTGCTCGCCGACGACCTCGCCACGCTGCGCACCACGCTCGACCGGGAGATCGCCGACGAGACCGCGCTGCGGGCCCGCCGCGAGGAGGTCGAGGCGGAGGTCGAGTCGATCAACGAGCGGCTCGCGACGCTGGAGGCCGAGCACGCCGCCGACGCGCCGGTGCTCGCCGAGGCGCAGGAGACCTGGTTTCAGCTCTCCACGCTGCAGGAGCGCTACCGCTCGCTGCACCAGCTCGCCGCGGAGCGGCACCGCAACCTGTCGGCCGCCCCGGTCGACGAGCGCCCCGGCCGCGATCCCGACCAGCTGACCGCCGAGGCGGAGAAGGTCCGCGAGCAGGAGGACGAGCTGCGCGCGGCCCTGGAGGCCAGCCAGGAGCGGCTCGCCGAGGCCGTCGAGCGGCGCCAGGACCTGGAGCGGCGCCTCGCGTTCGCGGAGAAGGCGATCGTCGCGGCGCACAAGGCCATCGCCGACCGGCGCGAGGGCCTGGCGAAGCTCACCGGCCAGGTCGAGTCCGCCCGCAGCCGGGCGACCGCCGCCGCCGACGAGATCGAGCGGCTGTCGGTGCAGCTCGCCGAGGCCGAGACCCGGGCCGAGCACGCGCAGGCGCTCTACGAGGAGGCCAGCGCCGGGGCGAGCGTCGCCGACCACGCCAATGCCGACCTGGAGATCCGCCACCAGGAGGCGACCCGCGAGCTCGACGCGATCAACAACGAGGTCCGGCAGCACAGCGACGCCGAGCGCGCGGCCGAGAAGGACGCCGCGCAGTGGAAGGCCCGCGAGGAGGCCCTCGCCACGGGCCTGCGCCGCAAGGACGGCGCCGGCACGCTGCTCGCCCGCGCCGACCGGATCCCGGGCATGCTCGGCAGCGTCGCGGCGCTGCTGTCGGTGCAGGCCGGGCACGAGGCGGCGCTCGCCGCCGCGCTCGGCGCCCTCGCCGACGCCGTCGCGGTCGCCAACATCGACGGCGCCACCGCCTCCGTGGAGATGCTCAAGCAGGACGACGCCGGCCGGGCCGCGCTGCTGATCGCGTCCGCGCCGACCCACTCGGCGCCGCCGGTCGAGCGGGTGCCGCTGCCGCCGGGCGCCGCCTGGGCCCTGGACCTGGTCCGCGCCCCCGACGAGCTGCGCCCCGCGCTGGAGCGGGCGATCGGCGACGTGGTGTTCGCGCCGGACCTCGCCGTCGCGAAGCGGATCGTCTCCTACGCGCCCAACCTGCGCGCGGTGACCCCCGAGGGCGACGTCCTCGGCGCGTACGCCGCCGCCGGCGGGTCGGGCAAGCAGCACAGCTACATCGAGGTGCAGGCCGCCGTGGAGGAGGCCCGCCAGCAGAAGGTCGACGCCGAGCGGCGCGTCGCCGAGGCCCGGGAGCTGCTCGCCCTGGCCCGGCACGCGGCCACCGGCGCCAAGCAGCAGGTCGCCGAGGCCGCCGCGGCGAAGAAGGAGGCCGACAGCCAGCGCAACGCGGCCGCCCGGCGCCTCGCCGAGTTCGGCGCCGCGGCGAAGTCGGCGAAGGCCGAGGTCGAGCGGCACGCCGCGGCCAAGGCGAAGGCCGAGGCGGTCCGCGAGTCCGGCGTGGCCAGCCTCGCCGAGCTGGAGGAGCGGCTCGCCCTCGCCGAGGAGACGCCCATCGACGAGGACCCCTCGACGATGGAGCGCGACGACCTCGCCGCCGAGGTGCCCGTCGCCCGCCAGCAGGAGATGGAGGTCCGCCTCGCGGTCCGCACCGCCGAGGAGCGGGTCGGCGCCCTCGCCGGCCGGGCCGACGCGCTGCTGCGCCAGGCGGCGGCGGAGCGCGCCGCCCGCGAGCGGGCCGCCGCGCGCAAGGCCACAAGGGCCCGCGGCGCGAAGGTCGCCGAGACCGTCGCGTCGGCCGCGCAGCTCGCGCTGGAGCACCTCGCCGACTCGATCGCCGAGGCCCAGGAGACCCGCGACGTGCTCGCCGAGACCCGCGCGGAGCGGGAGACGACACTCACCGAGGTCCGTGGCCGGGCGAAGCAGCTCACCGCCGAGCTGGACCGGCTCACCAACGCCGTGCACCGCGACGAGGTCGCCCGCGCCGAGCAGCGGATGCGCATCGAGCAGCTGGAGGCCCGCTCCGCCGAGGAGTTCGGCCTGGACGCCGACACCCTCGTCGCCGAGTACGGTCCGCACCTGGACGTGCCGCCGACCGCGCCGGAGCTCGCCGCCGCCGAGGCCGACGGCCGGCCCGCGCCCGAGCCGGTGCCGTTCGACCGGGCCACCCAGGAGAAGCGGGCCGCCAAGGCCGAGCGCGAGCTCAACCTCCTCGGCAAGGTCAACCCGCTCGCCCTGGAGGAGTTCGCGGCGATGGAGGAGCGCTACAAGTTCCTCTCCGACCAGCTCGAGGACCTCAAGGCGACCCGCCGCGACCTGCTCACCGTGGTCAAGGACGTCGACGACCGGATCCTCGAGGTCTTCACCAGCGCCTACCACGACACGGCGCGGGAGTTCGAGCAGGTCTTCGCGGTGCTCTTCCCCGGCGGCGAGGGCCGCCTGGTGCTCACCGACCCCGAGGACATGCTCACCACCGGCATCGAGGTCGAGGCCCGCCCGCCCGGCAAGAAGATCAAGCGGTTGTCGCTGCTGTCCGGCGGCGAGCGGTCGCTGACCGCGGTCGCGCTGCTGTGCGCGATCTTCCGGGCCCGCCCCTCGCCGTTCTACATCATGGACGAGGTCGAGGCGGCCCTCGACGACGTCAACCTCGGCCGGCTGATCACGCTCTTCGAGCAGCTCCGCGAGAAGAGCCAGCTGATCATCATCACGCACCAGAAGCGCACGATGGAGGTCGCCGACGCCCTGTACGGCGTCACCATGCGCCAGGGCGTGACCGAGGTCATCTCACAGCGCCTGCGCACGGAAGAAGCGGCATGACCCCTCGCCCGACCGCCCTGCTCATCGACTTCGACGGGGTGCTGCGGCGGCACGACCCCACCGTCGCGGCCGCCGTCGAGACCCGGCACGGCCTGGAGCCCGGCGCGATCCTCGCCGCCGGCCTCGAATGGGACCGGCAGCTGCCCGCGATCATCGGCCAGGTCAAGCGCGACGAGTGGCTCGCCTCGATCGCCGGGGCGCTGCGCGTCGACGAGGCCGTCGTGCTGGAGTGGGACGCGTACAAGGGCGAGATCGTGCCGGAGGTGCTGCGGTTCGTGAAGGACGTCCGCGCGGCCGGCATGAAGGTCGGCCTGGCCACCAACTCCATGGACGACCTCGCCGACGTCCTGGCCCTGCACGGCCTGAGCGCCCAGTTCGACGCGGTCGCCAACTCCTCGGAGATCGGCGTGCACAAGCCCGCACCCGGCTTCTTCCGGGCCGCCTGCGCCCTGGTCGGCGCGCACCCGAAGCAGTGCCTCTTCGTCGACGACACCGACCGCAACATCCGCGCCGCGCGAGCGGCAGGCCTGTCGGCCTACCGCTACACGCCCGGCGACGACCTCGCCTACGCGCGGAAGGCCCTCGGCCTACAGGGCTGACTCGATCGCCCGCACGACCTCGTCGGACTTCGGCGTGACCCGGGGCGAGAAGCGGGCCGCGACCGAGCCGTCGGCGGCGACGAGGAACTTCTCGAAGTTCCACCGGATGTCGCCGGTGTGCCCCTCGGCGTCCGGGGTGTCCACGAGCTCCTGGTAGAGCGGGTGCCGGCCGTCGCCGTTCACCTCGACCTTCTCGGTCATCGGGAAGGTGACACCGTACGTGGTGCTGCAGAACTCGGCGATCTCCTCCGCCGAGCCCGGCTCCTGGCCGGCGAACTGGTTGCACGGCACGCCGAGCACGGTGAGGCCGCGGTCGCCGTACTCCTTCTGCAGCGCCTCCAGCTCGGCGTACTGCGGGGTCAACCCGCACCGGGAGGCCACGTTGACGACCAGCACGGGGTGGCCGCGGAACCGGCCGAGGTCCAACGGATCGCCCTGCAGATCGGCGATCTTGACGTCGTAGATGCTCATGCCCTTGATCGTAGGCCGCGCTTGACTTGGGGGGTTCGTTCGGTAGATTAACAAATGCCGATATCGGTGAGCCCACCCTCACTCACCGCGGTCCTGGCCCCATCCTCGCCGGACGGCGCCGGCGGACCTGCCCTGCGCGGCACGCGCCCGCGACCGCCGTCTCCCGAGGAGAGCCCAGCCATCATGGCCGTTGTCACCGTGCGCAACCCCGGCACCGCCGAAGTGCTCGGGGAGGTGCCCACGACCGGCGCCGCAGCGGTCGCCGCGACCGTCGAGTGGGCCCTGCGGGGGCAGCGGGCGATGGTCGCGACCCCCGCGCAGGAGCGCGCCGACCTGCTGCGCCGCGTCGCCGGCCTGATCGAGGCCGAGCGCGACGGCCTGGCCCGGCTCCTCGCCGCCGAGAACGGCACGCCGATCCAGCGGACCCGCGCCGAGGTCGACGCCGCGGTGCGCATCTTCCGCGCCGCCGCGGGGGAGGCGACCAGGCTCTTCGGCCGGCGGATCCCCCTGGACGGGGTGCCCGGGCCGCAGCGGCACCGCGCCGTGACGGTCCACGAGCCGCTCGGCGTCGTCGCCGCGCTCGTGCCGTTCAACCACCCCGTGGAGCAACACGCGCAGCGGGCCGCCGCCGCCCTCGCCGCCGGCAACGCGGTCGTGGCGCAGCCCCCGGCCCGCTGCCCCCTCGCCGTGCTGCGCATCGCCGAGCTGGTCGAGCAGGCCGGCGTGCCACGGTACGCGCACCAGGTCGTCATCGGCGGCGCCGAGGTGTCGCGGCGGCTCGCCGAGCTGCCCGGCGTCGCCGCGGTGACGCTGAGCGGCAGCACCGCCGCCGGCCGGGAGATCGCCCGTCGCGCCGCCGGCACGCTCAAGCGGGTCCACCTGGAGCCCGGCGGCGACGACGCGCTGATCGTCTGCGCCGACGCCGACGTCGAGGAGGCTGCCCGCGCCGTCGTCCTCGGCCGGTTCACCCGCGGCAACGGCCAGACCAGCCGTGCGGTGCAGCGGGTGTACGTCCAGGCGGCCGCCCGCGACGCGTTCGTCGACGCGCTGGTCGCGTGGACCGGGAAGCTGTCCGTCGGCGACCAGCTGCTGGAGTCGACCGACGTCGGCCCGCTCATCGCCGAGGAGGCCGCCGGCCGGGTCCTCGACGCCGTGCGGACGCTGGTGGCCGACGGGGCCAGGCTCGCCGCCGGCGGGATCCGCAACCGCGCCTTCGTGGACCCGACCGTCCTGGTCGGCGTGCCCGCCGGCAGTCCCGCCCTCGCCGAGGAGGTCTTCGGGCCGGTGGCGCCCGTCGCCCGCTTCGACGACCTGGACGAGGCGGTCCGGCTCGTCAATGCGTCGCCGTACCGGGCGCACGCCGCCGTCTTCACCCGGGACGTCTCCCGCGCCCTGGGCATCGCCCGCGGCCTGGACGTCGGCGGGGTCGTCGTCAACGGCTCGACGGCGCTGCGCGCGGGGCACCTGCCCTCCGGCGGCACCACGGACACCGGCGGCCACCGCGAGGGCGTCCACGACACGGTCCTGGGCCTCACCCGGCAGAAGACCGTGGTCGTCATGGAGGACTTCCGATGACCCGGCAGCCGCGCGGCTAGATTGGCGACGTGGAGCACCTGGCGGTCGGGGCGGTCGTGCGGCGCGGCAAGGACGTGCTGCTGGTCGGCGACGGCGACGCCCTGCCCGGCGGGGCGGTCGAGGACGGCACGCCGCTGCTGGCGAAGGTGGCCCGGGAGGCCGGCTACGCGGGCGTGACCGCCGAGCGGCTGCTGTGGGTCGCCCGGTACCGCGCCGCCGGCGACGACTACGCGATGCTCGGCTTCGAGGTGACCGGGGTCGGGGCGCACGACGGCTCGGGGGAGTGGGTGCACCTGACCGAGGCCGTCGAGCGGCTGGGACGGATGTGGTTCGCGCCGATCAGAGAGCCGGCTGTGGCCTATCTCACCGGGCGGGCCAGGGTGGCGACGCTGTGGACGTGGACGGAGCTGGACGGGGCGCCGGCGACCGTGCCCGGCGTCCGTCCGGCCTGACGCCGGTCACGTCAGCCGCAGCGACGCCACCTGGCCGAGGGTCTTGTCGGGCCGGGTCCCCTCGATCATCACGTGGGCGGAGCGGCCGTCGAGCAGCAGCACGCCGACGGCGTTGCCGAAGTACGGGTCGGCCGTCTTGTCCCAGCGCACCGGCGGGCTGGGCAGGCCGACGGAGCGGGCCAGGGCGCGCGTGAGCTTCGCGGCCGGCGCGTTCCAGCCGAACTTCATCGCCGGGCGGATGTACCGCGGCATGTCGTTGTGCACCGGCGAGCAGGTCAGCTGGTGCACCGGGCTGACCACCTCCGGGCCGAGGACGGCACGGGCGGCGTAGGAGTGATGCACGTCACCGGAGAGCACGCTGATCGACGCCGGCGGCGGTGAGACGCCGCCCTGCCCGGCGCCGACCCGGCTGAGCAGCTCGGTGAGCGCGTCGAACGAGCGCTTGAACGCCGCCCAGTGCTCCAGGTCGACCGCCTGGCGCAGCTTCTCGCCGAACTTCGAGACCCAGTCGCGGTGCGACTCGGCCAGCCGCTCGGTGGCCGCCTCCAGGTGGTGGATGGCCGGCGGCAGCAGCCACGGCAGCGAGGAGCCGATCAGCAGGTGGTCGTAGTCGCCGGGCAGCTGCTCGGTGAACCACTTCCACTCCGACTCCTGCAGCATCGCCCGGTGGCCGCGCTCCAGCCGGCGGGCGGCACGGTTGTCGACGACGACCAGGCGGGTGCGGTCGATGTCGATCGTGTAGCTCCACCGGTACGCGGTCGGCTCGTGGTCGGCGCTGGTGCCGAACGCGTCGAGGACCTCGGTGGCGTCGTCGGCGGCGGCCCGCACGGCGGCCCACACCCGGTCGTCGTCCAGCGCGCTGGGGGCGATGTTGCCCAGGTGCTGGTAGACCCAGTAGGAGGACAGGCCGGCCCGGATGCGCTCCTCCCACCACGACAGCGCCTGCATCTGGGCCCGCCAGCGGTCCGAGGTGTTCCAGTCGTCGATGATCTCGTGGTCGTCGAAGATCATCACGCTGGGCACGGTCGACAGCAGCCAGCGGATCTCGGGGTCGCCCCACGAGTCGAGGTACAGCTTCGTGTACTCGTGGAAGTCCACGACCTGCTTCTTCGGCGCGTCCGCGCGGCGCTTGCGGCGGCCCAGCCACTTCTGGATCTTCTCGGGGGTCTCGTCGGCGTACACCTGGTCGCCGAGCAGCACGAGCATGTCCGGCCACTCGGTGGGGGCGTCGGCGTTGATCGAGTCGATGAGCCGGCCCGCGTAGGCGTCCAGCGCGTCGGGTGGGAAGCGGGTCACGCTGAGCGGGCTCGACTCCCGGCAGGAGCCGAAGATCAGCCGGACCGGCGCGCCCGGCGGTCTCGTGCGGATGGCGGAGGGTGGCGAGGTGTCGCCGGGCAGCGGCCAGACCTCGTCGCCGTCGATCCTCACCCGGTACGGCGTGACGGCGTCCTGCGGCAGCCCCGAGACCACGACCAGGGCGTAGTGGTGCCCGTGGACGGTGAAGGTGCGGGCCGATCCGCCCGCGGGGGCGGCGTCGACCTCGACCGTCGCCGGGTGCGACGTCTCGACCCAGATCGTTGCGCGGTCGCCCTCCACGCGGCGCAGGACCGGGCCGAGCAGCAGTGGGCCGCGGTCCTCGTCAAGGGACCGGGACGAGTCGTCCTCCGGCATGTCATGGACCTCCAGGACGCTAGGGGGTGCACTGAAGATGATCCTGCGTGGGCGGACCTGGCGCCACCGCAGGCCCCGGCGCGCGTCGTCTGGGAGGATTCCTGCCATGGAGTCGTACATCGTCTTCGGCCTGGTGCTGCTCGTCGTGGTGATCGGGGCGACCCTCGCGCTGGTAGCGCCCCGTTTCCGCAAACCACCGACCCTCCCGCCGGCGCCCCCCAAGAAGCAGGTGCCACCGGCTCCGACGACGCAGGCGCCGCCCGCCCCGCCGGTGGTGGAGGCCCCACCGGTGGTGGAGGCGCCGCCGCCCGTGGTCGAGGCGCCGCCGGTGGTGGAGGCCCCGCCGGTCGAGGTGCCGCAGCTCGAGACGCCGGAGCCGACCGCCGGGCGGCTGGTGCGGCTGCGGGCCCGCCTGTCACGCTCGCAGAACGTGTTCGGCAAGGGCCTGCTCGCCCTGCTGTCGCGCGACAAGCTCGACGACGACACCTGGGACGAGATCGAGGAGACCCTGATCGGCGCCGACGTCGGCGTCGCGGCGACCACCGAGATCGTCGGCAAGCTGCGGGAGCGGGCCCGCGTGCACGGCACGGCGACCGCCTCCGAGCTGCGTGGCATGCTCGCCGACGAGCTGGTCACCGCACTCGAGCCGCAGCTTGACCGCAGCCTCGCCGCGACCCAGCGCGACGGGCGTCCGGGTGTGCTGCTGGTCGTCGGGGTCAACGGCGCCGGCAAGACGACCACCTGCGGCAAGATCGCCCGGGTGCTGATCGCCGACGGCCACACGGTGGTCATGGGCGCCGCCGACACGTTCCGGGCGGCCGCCGCCGAGCAGCTGGCGACCTGGGGCGGCCGGGTGGGTGCCGAGGTGGTCCGCGGTCCGGAGGGCGCGGATCCGGCGTCCGTGGCGTTCGACGCGGTCAAACGGGGTATCGAAGCCGGTGTGGACACCGTGCTGATCGACACCGCGGGCCGGCTGCAGAACAAGGTCGGCCTGATGGACGAGCTGGGCAAGGTCAAGCGGGTCGTGGAGAAGCACGGCCCGGTGGACGAGACCCTGCTGATCCTGGACGCCACCACCGGCCAGAACGGCCTGGAGCAGGCCCGGGTCTTCACCGAGGTGGTCGACGTCACGGGCGTGGTGCTCACCAAGCTCGACGGCACCGCCAAGGGCGGGATCGTCATCGCCGTCCAGCGCAAACTGGGCATCCCGGTGAAGCTGGTCGGCCTCGGCGAGGGCCCCGACGACCTCGCGCCGTTCGATGCCCGACAGTTCGTCGACGCACTCGTTGGCACGGACGCGTAACCTCGGACGGTAGCTTGGCACGGTAACTGGATCGGGTACGTAGGTCTGCTCGGCCGACGGAGCTTACGAAGGACGACACGTGACGCAGCAGGAGATCCCCCTCCACGGCGGAAACACCTCCGTCGTGGTGCGCTCGGGAGACACCGTGCGCCGCAACGCCGGTCCCTGGACGCCGGCGGTGCATGCGCTGCTGCGGCACCTGGAGTATGTCGGGTTCACCGGCGCGCCACGGGCGTTCGGCATCGACGAGCGGGGCCGCGAGGTCCTGTCCTACCTGGAGGGCGAGTCGGGCGGCTATCCGCTCGCCCCGCACTGGGTGACCGACGAGGCGATGGTCACCGTGGCGACGATGCTGCGGATGTTCCACGACGCGCAGGCCGGGTTCCGCCCGCCGCCCAACGCGGTGTGGCGCTCCTTCGGCCCGCCGCCGCCGGACACCGAGGTGATCTGCCACCACGACGCGGCCCCCCACAACGTGATCTGGCGGCCCGACGGGACGTTGTCGCTGATCGACTTCGACCTCGCCTCGCCGGGCGCCAGGATCTACGACGTCGCGTACGCCGCGTGGACCTGGGTGCCGCTGTTCTCCGACCGCGACTCCTACACGCTCGGCTGGAAGCGGCCGAACCGGCCGCGGCGGCTGCGGATGTTCGCCGACGCCTACGGGCTGACCCCGCGCGACCGGCACCGCCTGGTGCGGGTGATCAGGAAACGCATCGTCGACCACATCGAGGGAATTCGACGCATGGCGGCCGCCGGCGACCCCGCGTTCGTACGGATCGTGCACAAGGGGCATTTGCGTCGTCCGGTCCGTGACCTGCGGCTCATCGACTATGAACGGCACACGCTCGAATACGCCCTTCGATAGGGAACGTCCGACGTGTGAGTCTTTCTTCACACGCTGGAAACATGACGTGACGCCTTAGAAACCGCTCAGCGCCGGTGCGCGAAACGTGGGCCCTGGAAGCTCTCGCGCAACCGGCTGGAGGGCAACGCTGCCTCGAAGGTCGGGAGGGAGGATCTCGACTACTAGGAGGCCAGCGTGCCTGAAGCGACCATCGATACCGGCAACACCGCTTGGTTGCTGGTTTCGACAGCGCTCGTGCTGCTCATGACGCCGGGTCTGGCACTGTTCTACGGTGGCCTGAACCGTTCCAAGGGCGTCCTCAACATGATGATGATGAGCTTCTCGACGATCGGGCTCGTCAGCATTCTCTGGCTGTTCTACGGCTTCTCCGCGTCGTTCGGCACCGACAGCGCGGGCGGCTTCATCGGTAACCTCGGCGACTACCTCGGCTCGAAGACCTACACGGACCTGTTCTGGGGCGCGACCGACGAGAACCCGAGCGGTATCGGCATCCCGACCTACGTGTTCATGGTGTTCCAGATGACGTTCGCCGTCATCACGGTCGCCCTGATCAGCGGCGCGATCGCCGACCGGGCCAAGTTCGCCGGCTGGCTGCTCTTCGCGTTCGGCTGGGCCACCCTGGTCTACTTCCCGGTCGCCCACAACGTGTGGGGCGGCGGCTGGATCTTCCAGAAGCTTCACCCGCTCGACTTCGCCGGTGGCACCGCGGTCCACATCAACGCCGGTGCGGCAGCGCTCGGCGTGGCACTCGTCCTGGGCAAGCGCATCGGCTGGCCGCGGGAGAGCATGAAGCCGCACAACGTGCCGTTCGTCGCCCTCGGCGCCGGTCTGCTGTGGTTCGGCTGGTTCGGCTTCAACGCCGGCTCGGAGCTCACCGTCGACGGCGTGACCGGTCTGGCGTTCGTCAACACCCAGGTCGCCACCGCCGCGGCCGTCCTCGGCTGGGTCATCGTCGAGTGGATCCGCGACCGGAAGCCGACCCTGGTCGGCGCCTCGTCCGGCGCCATCGCCGGCCTGGTCGCCATCACCCCCGCCTGTGGCTTCATCGACTCGTGGGCGGCGGTCATCCTGGGCCTGGTCGCCGGTATCGTCTGCGCCCTCGCGGTGAGCCTCAAGTACCGCTTCGGCTTCGACGACTCGCTCGACGTGGTGGGCGTCCACTTCGTCGGCGGCTGGCTGGGCTCCCTGGCGCTCGGCTTCTTCGCCAACTCGGACCTCAACGCGGCGATCACCGACGTCGTCGGCGCCAAGGACGGCCTGTTCTTCGGCGGCGGTGCGGCACAGCTCGGCGCGCAGGCCGGTGCGAGCGCTATCGTGACGGTCTACTCGTTCGCGGTGGCCTTCGTTCTCGCCTTCATCATCGAGAAGACGATCGGCTTCCGGGTCAGCGCGGAGGCGGAGGTCGAGGGCATCGACATCGCCGAGCACGCGGAGAGCGGTTACGACCTGCACACCGCGGGTGGCGGTGGCGCGTCGGCCGGTGCCTTCGCACTGGCCGGGATCGGTGGAAGTGCATCAGCGGCCCCGGCGGCGCAAGCCCCGGCGTCGGAATCAGTTGCCGGTTAGCGTCGAGGGATGACGGAGGGAATGGGCATGAAGCTGGTGACCGCGGTCATCAAGCCGTATCAGCTCGACGCGGTGAAGGAGGCGCTGCACGCACTCGGTGTGGCCGGCCTGACCGTGAGCGAGGTCCAGGGATACGGGCGTCAGAAGGGGCACACCGAGGTCTACCGTGGCGCCGAGTACACGGTGGAGTTCGTCCCGAAGATCCGGGTCGAGATCGTCACCGACGAGCTGGACTTCGAGAAGGTCGTCGACGCCATCGTCACCGCCGCCCGCACCGGCAAGATCGGTGACGGCAAGGTGTGGGTCACCTCGGTCGACGAGGTCATCCGGGTCCGCACCGGCGAGCGCGGCCTCGACGCCCTGTAGTCGAGCGCTGATCACTCCCTGAATACTGAGCACATGACGCAACCGTCGGCGCCCGCTCCGGTCCTTTCCACCGGGGCGGGCGCCGACGCGCGTGCCGAGCGCTCCGCGGCCCTGGACGGCTGGCTGTCCAAGGTCTACGCCGAGGCCGGGGGCGGCACCGACGGCCTGGCGCTCGTCGCCGTCGGCGGGCTCGGCCGGCGCGAGTGCGCCCCGCGCAGCGACCTCGACCTGGTCCTGCTGCACAGCGGGGAGCCCGGCGCCGAGGCCGCGGCCGACGAGCTCGGCACCCGGATGTGGTACCAGATCTGGGACGCCAGGTACGCCCTCGACCACTCGACCCGCAGCCCCGAGCAGGCCCTCGCGCTGGCCCGGGAGGACCTCAAGGTCGCCCTCGGCCTGCTCGACGCCCGGCTGGTCGCCGGCGACGGCGCCCTGCTCGCCGGGCTGCACACCGCCGCCGTGGCGCAGTGGCGGCGCGAGGCGCGGCACCTGCTGCCCGCGCTGCGCGCGCTCACCCAGGCCCGCTGGGCGGCCCACGGCGAGCTGGCCTTCCTGCTCGAGGGCGACGTCAAGGAGTCCCGCGGCGGCCTGCGCGACGTGGGCGTGCTGCGCGGCATCGGCTTCGCCGGCGTGGCCGACGGCCCCCGCCCGCCGGTGCGCGGCGCGTACCGCACCCTGCTCGACGTCCGCGACGCCCTGCACGCCGTGCGCGGCCGCCGGGTCGACCGGCTCCTCGCGCAGGACCGCGACGAGGTCGCCGAGCTGCTCGACCTCGGCGACCGCGACGAGGTGCTGCGGCGCATCGCCGAGGCGGCCCGCACCATCGCCTACGCCAGCGACGACGCCTGGCGGGCGGTGGAGCGCTGGTCCTCGCCCGGCACGCGCGGGCACACCGAGCGCCGGCCGCTCGCCCGCGACGTCGTCGAGCAGCACGGGGAGGTCGTCCTCGCCCGGGCCGCCGTGACCCCGCGCCCCGACCCGACGCTGCCGCTGCGGGTCGCCGCCGCCGCGGCCCGCGCCGAGCTGCCGATCGCCCACGCGACCCTGGAGTGGCTCGGCGGGTTCGCCGCGCCGATGCCGCAGCCGTGGCCGGCGCCCGCCCGCGACGCCCTGCTGACGCTGCTGGGCAGCGGCCCGGCGATGATCTCCATCTGGGAGGCCTGCGACCGGTACGGGCTGGTGGTGAACTGGCTGCCGGAGTGGGCCCGGGTCCGCAGCCTGCCGCAGCACAGCCCGGTGCACCTGTTCACCGTCGACCGGCACCTGGTCGAGACGGCCCGCCACGCGGCGAAGCTGTCCCGCGACGTCGACCGCCCGGACCTGCTGGTGCTCTGCGGGCTGCTGCACGACGTCGGCAAGGGACTGCCCGGCGACCACAGCACGGTCGGCGCGCCGATCGCCGCCGACATCGCGTCCCGGCTCGGCCTGCCCGCCGCCGACGTCGCCCTGGTCGAGAAGGTCGTCCGGCTGCACCTGCTGCTGCCGGACACGGCGACCCGCCGCGACCTCAGCGACCCGCGCACCATCGGCACCGTCGCCGCCGCCGTCGGTGACGCCTCGACCCTCGCCGTGCTGCACGCCCTCGCCCGCGCCGACGCCGCCGCGACCGGCCCCGGCGCCTGGTCGGACTGGAAGGGCCGGCTGATCGCCGAGCTGGTGCGGCACGTCGACCGGGCCCTGGACACCGGCGTGGTCGCCCCGCCGCCGTCGCCGGCCGCGGCGCTGCCCGAGCCGGAGAAGCTGCCGGCGGTGCTCGTCGAGACCGACGCCGTGTCCGTGACCGCCCAGGACCGGCGGGGGCTGCTCGCCGCGGTCGCCGGCTGCCTGTCGCTGCACCGGCTGGACGTGGTCACCGCCGACACGGTCAGCTCCGGCGGCCTGGCCAGGATGGTGTGCGCGGTCCAGCCCCGCTACGGCGGCGAGATCGACCGCGAGGCGATCGCCAGTGACCTGCGCCGCGCCGTGCTCGGCGAGCTGCCCGTCGCCGAGCGCCTGGCCGCCCGGGAGCGCTCCGCCAGGCACCGCAGCGCCGTGCCGCCGCGGGTCGTGTGGCAGCCGGCCAGCGCCGCGACCGCCGCCACGGTCCTGGAGCTGCGCGCCTCCGACACCCCCGGGCTGCTCTTCCGGGTGGCGCGGACGCTGGAGGACGTGGGCGCCGACGTGCGCTCCGCGCGGATCTCGACCCTCGGCGGCGAGGTGGTCGACGCCTTCTACCTGGCCGGTGAGCTGTCCGAGGACGACCGCGCCAGGGTCCAGGACGCCGTGCTGCTGGCGGCGACGCCCACCTAGCGACCGCCTGGCGTCGGTTACCCTTTGCAGCAGCGCCTACCTCGAGGACGGATTCGTCGTGTTTGACACCCTCAGTGACCGGCTCTCCGGCATCTTCTCGAAGCTGAAGAGCAAGGGCAGGCTCACCGACGCGGACATCGACGCGACCGCCCGGGAGATCCGCCTCGCGCTGCTCGAGGCCGATGTCGCCCTGCCGGTCGTGAAGGACTTCATCAGCCGGCTCAAGGAGCGCGCCCGCGGCGCCGAGGTGTCCAAGGCCCTCAACCCGGCCCAGCAGGTCATCAAGATCGTGCACGAGGAGCTGGTCGCGACCCTGGGCGGCGAGGCCCGCCGGCTGCAGTTCGCCAAGACCCCGCCGACCGTGATCATGCTCGCCGGCCTGCAGGGCTCCGGTAAGACCACCCTGGCCGGCAAGCTCGCCCGGTGGCTCAAGGGGCAGGGGCACCAGCCGCTGCTGGTCGCCTGTGACCTCCAGCGCCCCAACGCCGTCAACCAGCTGCAGGTCCTCGGCGGCCGGGCCGGCGTCGAGGTCTACGCGCCGCAGCCCGGCAACGGCGTCGGCGACCCGGTCAGCGTCGCCCGCGAGTCGATCGAGCACGCCAAGCGCCAGATGCGCGACATCGTCATCGTCGACACCGCCGGCCGCCTGGGCATCGACGCCGAGATGATGCAGCAGGCCGCCGACATCCGCGACGCCGTCGACCCGGACGAGGTCATCTTCGTCATCGACGCGATGATCGGTCAGGACGCGGTCAGCACCGCCCAGGCGTTCCGCGACGGCGTCGGCATCACCGGCGTGGTGCTGTCCAAGCTCGACGGCGACGCCCGCGGTGGTGCCGCGCTGTCGGTGCGCCACGTCACCGGCCAGCCGATCATGTTCGCGTCGACCGGTGAGAAGCTCGAGGACTTCGACGTCTTCCACCCCGACCGGATGGCCTCGCGCATCCTCGGCATGGGTGACGTCCTCACCCTCATCGAGCAGGCCGAGGCGGCCTTCGAGGACGACCAGAAGGAGCGGATGGCCGCCAAGATCATGGGCGGCGAGACGTTCACCCTGGAGGACTTCCTCGAGCAGCTGCAGGCGGTGCGGCGGATGGGCCCGATCGCCAACGTCCTGGCGATGATGCCCGGCATGGGCCAGATGAAGGACCAGCTGGCCGAGATCGACGACAAGCACTTCGACAAGGTCACCGCGATCATCCGCTCGATGACCCCGGGCGAGCGCACCAACCCCAAGATCCTCAACGCGTCCCGCCGGGTCCGCATCGCCAACGGCTCCGGCGTCACCGTCACCGACGTCAACCAGCTGCTCAACCGCTTCGCCGACGCGCAGAAGATGATGAAGCAGATGGGCGGCATGATGGGCATGCCCGGCATGCGCCGCAAGGCCACCAAGTCGCCGAAGAACAAGCGCAAGGGCGGCAAGGGCGGCGGTGGCGGCGGCGTGCGGCAGCCCCGGATCGGCGGCGGCATGCCGCAGCTGCCGCCCGGGTTCGACCCGGCGGCCATGGACCCCAACGCGGCCGGCCTGCCCGCCGGCTTCAAGCTGCCGAAGCTCGACTTCTCGAAGCTGCAGAAGCGTGACAAGGACGCCTGACGCGCTGCACGTCCGGGGCGTGCTGCTGCCCGACGACACCAGCCGCGACCTGTGGCTGGTCGGCGACCGGGTGACGTTCGAGCCGGTGCCCGGCGCCGAGACCGTCGCCGCCGGCGGGTTCGTCCTGCCGGGGCTGGTCGACGCGCACTGCCACCTGGGCATCGCGCCCGGCGGTCACCCCTCCGCCGGGGTCGAGGCGGCCCGCGGCCTGGCGCTCGTCGACCGTGACGCCGGGGTGCTCGCGATCCGGGACGCCGGTTCGCCGATCCCGTACGCGATGCTCGACGACGACCCGGACGTGCCCCGGCTGGCGCGGGCCGGGCGGCACGTCGCCCCGCCGAAGCGCTACCTGCGCGACATCGGCGTCGAGGTCGGCGCCGCGTCGCTCGCCGAGGAGGTCACCCGGCAGGCCGGGCTCGGCAACGGCTGGGTGAAGCTTGTCGGCGACTGGATCGACCGGGGCGTCGGCGACCTCGCCCCGGCCTGGGACCTGGAGTCGATGGCCGGCGCCGTGGCCGCCGCGCACGCCGCCGGGGCCCGGGTGGCGGTGCACACGTTCGCCGAGGAGTCCGTGGCCGCGCTCGTGCGCGCCGGCGTCGACTCGGTCGAGCACGGCACCGGGCTGTCCGAGGACGACATCGCCGAGATGGCGCGGCGGGGCACCGCCCTCGTGCCGACCATGATCAACATTGCCACGTTCGGCGGGATCGCCTCGGCGGCGGAGGCGAAGTTCCCCACCTATGCCCGGCACATGCTCGCCCTGCGCGACCGCTTCCCGTCGGTGGTGCGGCAGGCGCACGAGGCCGGCGTGCCGATCTACGTGGGCAGCGACGCCGGCGGCGGCATCGCGCACGGACTGGCCGCCGAGGAGATGCTGCTGCTGCACCGGGAGGCCGGCATCCCGGCCGAGGACGTGCTGCGGGCCGGCTCGTGGGGCGCCAGGGCGTGGCTCGGCTTCCCCGGCCTGGTCGAGGGCGGGCTCGCCGACCTTGTCGTCTACGACGGTGATCCACGCCACGATCTGACCGAGCTGCTGCGGCCCCGGAGGATCGTTCTCAGGGGGCGGGTCGTCCTATGATCGACGGGTGGCGCTGAGTCCCGGACGGGTGATCCTGCACCGGCACTTCGCCCGCGAGACGCTCGTCTGGGCCCCGCTCGCCCGGGTCGTCGCCGACGACGAGCTCGGCACGCGCCTGTGGATGACGACCGGCAGCCCGCTCGTCCGCGAGGTCACCGTCGACGGCCGGGGTCCGCGCGACATGACCTTCGCCGAATGGGTGGAGACGCCGAAGAAGATCATCCAGGATGTGTACCGGGGGCCCGACATCCTGAAGTTCAACCCGCGCGGCGCCGCGTACTCGGTGTGGTGGCTGTTCGACCCGGCCGGCCGCTTCCGGGCGTGGTACGTCAACCTGGAGGAGCCGTCGGTCACCTGGGACGACGGCGACGTGGCCGGGGTCGACCTGACCGACCAGGACCTGGACATCTGGGTGTGGCCGGACCGCCGCTGGGACTGGAAGGACGAGGACGAGTTCACCGAGCGCCTCGCCTTCCCCGAGCACTACTGGGTCGACGACGCCGAGGCGGTCTGGGAGCAGGGGCGGCGGATCGTGCCGGCGATCGAGGCCGGCGCGTGGCCGTTCGACGGCACCTGGACCGACTTCCGCCCGCCGGCCGGCTGGAGCGTCCCGCCGCCCGTCGTCGAGGGCTGGGACCGACCGAGGGAGCGCCGTTGAGCGTGAGGTTCACGCCCGGGCAGGTCATCATGCACCGCAACGTGCGGCGGGGCAGGCTCGGCTGGGTCCGCCCGGCCAGGGTCGTCTCCGACGACGAGCGCGGTCTGCTGGTGTGGATCGCGCGGGGCACGCCGGTCGTCAACGAGGTCTCCGGCGACGGGTTCGGCATGCGCACGATGCCGTTCGCCGAGTTCGTGACCCGGGGCACCGCGCTCAAGGAGGGCACCTGGAACGGGCCCGGCGTGCTCAAGCTGCACCGGCCCGGCGACCCCGCGCACTCGGTCTGGTGGTTCCACGACGACGAGGGGCGCTTCACCAACTGGTACGTCAACCTCGAGCTGCCCGCGGTGCGCTGGAGCGACGAGGGCGGCACCAGCGGCGTCGACGTCACCGACTGGGACCTCGACATCGTGGTGGCCCCGGACCGCTCGTGGCGCTGGAAGGACGAGGAGGAGTTCCTGGAGCGCCTCGCCCTGCCGGAGCACTACTGGGTCCCCGACGAGGCCACCGTGCGCGCCGAGGGCGAGCGGGTGGTCACGGAGATCGAGGCGGGCATGTTCCCGTTCGACGGCACGTGGACCGACTTCACCCCACCCGCGCACTGGACGCTGCCGTCGCTGGAGCCCGGCTGGGATCGGCCGCCGGCCCGATGACCGCCATCCGTTTTTGCGGTCGGTAGTGGGTCTGGCACAATGGATGGCTGGTATCAGGTTTCGCGTCGAGCCCTCTAACCCGGCGTCGGGTCCTTTCCATCAGAGCAGCCGAAGGCGCCAATCCCCACGGTGTCCGGACGTTCGCTCGGCTTCCACACAGATCCAGGAGCGAGCAACCAAGTGGCCGTCAAGATCCGGCTCCTGCGGATGGGCAAGATCCGCAACCCGCAGTACCGCATCGTCGTCGCCGACGCACGCACCAAGCGTGACGGTCGGGCGATCGAGTTCGTCGGGCTCTACCACCCGAAGGAGGAGCCCTCGCGCATCGAGGTCAACTCCGAGCGCGTGCAGCACTGGCTGTCGGTCGGCGCCCAGCCGAGCGAGGCCGTGCAGGCGATCCTCTCCAAGACCGGTGACTGGCAGAAGTTCAAGGGTCTGCCCGCGCCGGCCGAGCCGCTGAAGGTCCGGGCCGTCGCGCCCGACCGCCGCGCCACCTACGAGGCCGAGGCGCAGGCCGCCGCCGGTCTCGCCGAGGCGCCGAAGGCGAAGAAGGCCGCCGAGCCGAAGAAGAAGGAGGCCGCGGCCGAGGCCCCGGCCGCGCAGGCTGAGGAGCAGACCGGTGCCGGCGCCGGCACGGAGGCCTGACGTGCTGCGCCCCGCGCTGGAGCACCTGGTCAAGGGCATCGTCGACAACCCCGACGACGTCCGCGTCCGCATGGTCGACTCCCGTCGCGGTCAGCGCCTCGAGGTCCGCGTCAACCCGGAGGATCTCGGCACGGTGATCGGCCGCGGTGGTCGCACCGCGAAGGCGCTGCGCCAGGTGATCACGTCGATCGGCGGTCGCGGCGTCCGCGTCGAGATCGTCGACGCGTACTGATCCATGCTCCTCGTCGTCGGTCAGATATTTCGGGCGCACGGCATCCGCGGCGAGGTCGTGGTTGACGTCCGCACCGATGATCCGGCAGATCGTTTCGCCGTCGGGTCGGTCCTGGTGACCGACTCGACGGCGGTCCGGCATCTGCAGAAGGTCCCGGCCGGTGCCTGGCGCCCGCCGGCGACCGTCACCGTCGAGTCGGTCCGCCCGCACCAGGGCCGGCTCCTCGTCGTCTTCGAGGGCATCTACGACCGCAACCTCGCCGAGGACATGCGCGGCGTGCTGCTCTGCGTCGACAGCGCCACCATCCCGGCCCCGACGGATCCCGACGAGTTCAACGACCACGACCTCGTCGGCCTCGCCATCGTGGACGCGGCCGGGGAGAAGGTCGGCGAGCTGCTGCGCATCGACCACGCGCCCGCGCACGACCTGCTGGTCGTGCGGCTCACCGACGGCCGCACCGGCCTGGTGCCGTTCGTCCGCGAGATCGTCCCCGAGGTCGACGTGCCCGGCGGCCGGATCGTCATCACCCCGCCGGAAGGCCTGTTCGACCTATGAGGGTCGACGTCGTCACGATCTTCCCGGACTACCTCGCCCCGCTGGACCTGTCGCTGATCGGCAAGGCCCGCGGCGCCGGGATCCTCCAGCTGGCCGTGCACGACCTGCGCCGCTGGACCCACGACGTGCACCGCACCGTCGACGACACGCCCTACGGCGGCGGTCCCGGCATGGTCATGCGCCCCGAGCCGTGGGGCCAGGCCCTCGACGAGCTGGCGGGCCCCGACACCCACCTGGTGGTGCCCTCGCCCGCGGGCGCGCCCTTCACCCAGGCCGCGGCCCGGTCCCTGGCCGACGACCCGCACCTGCTCTTCGCCTGCGGGCGTTACGAGGGCATCGACCAGCGGGTGATCGAGCACGCCGCGACCAGGATGCGGGTGAGCGAGGTCTCGCTCGGCGACTACGTGCTCTTCGGCGGCGAGGTCGCCGTGCTGGTCGTCCTGGAGGCGGTCACCCGGCTCCTGCCCGGCGTGCTCGGCAACGCCGACTCCCTCGTGGAGGAGTCGCACGCGGCCGGGCTGCTGGAGGCGCCGATGTACACGAAACCGCCGACCTGGCGCGGCCTGGACGTGCCCGACGTGCTGCGCTCCGGCGACCACGGCAAGATCGCCCGCTGGCGGCGCGAGGAAGGGCTCCGCCGCACCGCCGAGCGCCGCCCGGACCTTCTCGCGGGGGCCGGATTTCAGGTTCCGGGTGTCGATGTGGCAAAGTAGTGGGGTTGCTGCGGGCCGACGCCTGCGCACCTCTTGATCATCTGACATCCGCGCGCCATGGATCGGGCGTGCCTTGAGTGACGAGGAACTGCCGCGATGAACACGCTGGACGCGCTCGACGCAATGTCGCAGCGGACCGATATCCCGAGCTTCCGCGCCGGCGACACCATCAAGGTGCACGCGCGGGTCGTCGAGGGCAACCGGTCCCGGGTCCAGGTCTTCCAGGGCGTCGTGATCCGTCGCCAGGGTGACGGCCTGCGGGAGACCTTCTCGGTCCGGAAGGTGAGCTTCGGCGTCGGTGTCGAGCGCACCTACCCGGTCAACAGCCCCGCCGTCGACCGCATCGAGGTCGTGACCCGCGGTGACGTGCGCCGGGCCAAGCTCTACTACCTGCGCGACCTCCGGGGCAAGAAGGCCAAGATCAAGGAGAAGCGCGAGACCAAGGTCGGCTGAGCCGCACCCTGATCGACTTCCTTCGAGGAGGGCCCGGGCACGGGTCCTCCTCGTCGTCGTTCACCTGAAAGCTCGCTTTCCGGTCAACCGGTGCCGGGCTCCCCAATTTGGTCTTGTGCCTCTAGGCTGACGCCGATGGCAAGCGACTATGGCCGCGATGGTTACGACGATCGCGGCGATGACATACCCCCACGGCGCCGCCCCCTCGACCAGGAGGGCGGGGAGCGTGGGCAGCTCAGTTTCGGCGGCAACACCTACCCCGACCACGACTACTGGGGGCAGCCGGGCGGCGGACGGCAGGAGAGCCAGCCGACGTTCGACGCCTGGGGCCGCGGCGACGCCCGCGCCGCCCACCGTGGCGACGACCGGGGCCCGCATCGCGGCGACGACCGGGGCCCGCACCGTGGGGACGACCGGGGCGACTGGTCGCAGTCCGGCCGGTCGTGGGACGACCCGTACGGTGGCCGTGACGCCGGCTGGGACGCCGGGCGCGAGCGCGGCCGGGGCCGCTGGGACCGCGACGAGCCGCCGGTCGTGCGCGACCGCGCCTTCGACGACCGGGGCTATGACGACCGGGGCTACGACGCCCGCGGCTATGACGAGCGCGGCTACGACACGCGGGGCTACAACCGCCGCGGCTACGACGACCGGGGCTACGACGACCGCGGGTACGACGCCCAGGGCTACAACGCCCGGGGGTATGACGAGCGCGGCTACGACGCCCGCGGCTATGACGAGCGCGGCTATGACGCGCGGGGCTACGACGAGCGCGGCGACCACGACGGGCGCCGCACCGGCGAGCGCGGCTACGACCGCGGCCGTGGCGCGTCGGCCCGGACCCGCGGCGCCTACGACGACGACAGCGCCAGCTCCTGGCGCAGCAAGGTCCGCAAGAAGCGCAAGAACATGCCGCTGTGGCAGGAGCTGCCGCTGCTGCTGATCGTCGCGTTCTGCCTGGCGGTGCTCATCCGTACGTTCCTGGTGCAGGCGTTCTTCATCCCGTCGGGCTCGATGGAGGAGACCCTCCTCGTCGGCGACCGGGTGCTGGTCAACAAGGTGCTGTACGACATCCGCGAGCCCCAGCGGGGCGAGGTCGTCGTGTTCGAGGGCCCGGCCAACTGGGCGCCGGAGAACCAGGTCGACAAGGACGCCGGGTTCTTCGCCGAGCTCGGCCGCACCGTCGGCGACCTGGTCGGGTTCAGCCAGCCCGGCGAGAAGGACTTCATCAAGCGGGTCATCGGCCTGCCCGGCGACACCGTGTCCTGCTGCGACGTGCAGGGCCGGGTCTTCGTCAACGGGTACCCGCTGGACGAGTCGGCGTACGTCTACGAGGACTCGCCCCTGGACGCCACACCCAACCCGAAGCAGTGCACCGCGCGCCGGTTCGGCCCGATCAAGGTCGAGCCCGGGCAGATGTTCGTGATGGGCGACCACCGGGGCGTGTCGCAGGACTCCCGGTGCCAGGGCCAGGTGCCGATCGAGAACGTCATCGGCCGGGCCTTCGTCATCCTGTGGCCGAGCGGGCGATGGGACTGGCTGCCGGTGCCCGACACATTCAAGAACGTGCCGAAGGGTGCGGCGGGGCCGGCGGGCCCTAGAGTGACCAAGGCGCCCGAATTACCTTTGGTGCCCGATATGGTACTTGCCCCACTCGCGGTTTCTCTCACGGTTTCGACCCGTTCGGCGCGTCAGGAGCGGTTGAGGCGTCGCCGATGGTGACGAGCACGTACCCTTCAGGGCGTGATTGACGAGCAGACCAAGCGCCCCAACACGTTCTGGCGCGAGTTGCCCGTGCTGCTGGGCGTGGCGATCATCGTCGCTGTCGTGGTCCGGGCCTTCGTCCTGCAGACGTTCTACATCCCCTCCGAGTCGATGGAGAACACCCTCCTCATCCGCGACCGAGTGCTCGTCAACAAGCTCGTCTACGACTTCCGGTCCCCGCACCGGGGCGAGGTCATCGTCTTCGAGGCCCCCGACTCGTGGCGCAACGACCCGTCCGAGGAGGACTTCATCAAGCGGGTCATCGCCACTGGCGGCGACCACGTGGTCTGCTGCGACGACAAGCAGCGCATCACGGTCAACGGCAAGGCCCTCGACGAGACCTACATCTACGCCGACGAGAGCGGGCTGCAGGACCTCCCCAGCGAGGAGCAGTTCGACGTCACCGTCCCGGCGGGCCGGCTGTGGGTGATGGGGGACCACCGGTCGAGATCCGGCGACTCCCGGTACAACTTCCTGCGCCACAACAAGGACCCCATGCAGGCCACCATTTCCGAGGACGACGTGGTGGGCAGGGCGTTCGTGGTGTTCTGGCCGTTCTCCAGGGCGAAATGGCTCAGTGTGCCCGAAACCTTCGACAAGGTGCCGGCGCCGACAGCGAAGTGAGACGTCGTAGTCTCGTCGTATGACCCACGACGGGGGACACATCGACCGCCGGGCCGCGCGGGTGCTCCTGCTCGACCCGGACGGCCGCGTGCTGATGCTGCACGGCTGGGACCCCGCGCGCCCCGAACACACCTACTGGTTCACCGTCGGCGGCGGCCTGGAGCCGGGGGAGACCCTGCTCGAGGCCGCGGTCCGCGAGGCGTTCGAGGAGACGGGCCTGCGCTTCCGCGCCGACGAGATGGTCGGCCCGGTCCGCACCGACACCGTGTCGTTCCCCTTCGACGGCCACTGGTACTCCCAGGAGCAGTCGTTCTTCGTCGCGCGGGCCGCCGGCACGCAGATCGACCTGTCGCGGCTCAACGACGTGGAGCAGGGCTGCATCGACGAGGCCCGCTGGTGGTCCGCCGCGGCGCTGGAGACCACCGAGGACCGCTTCTACCCGCCGGACCTGCCCGACCTGCTGCGGGCGGTGGTCTGATGCTGGCCCCACCGCGCACCGTCGTGCACCGCGCCGCCGGCCTGTGGGCCCTGGAGCGGGCGCTACAGCGGCGTGGCTTCGAGCGGGTCGGCGGCGCCGACGAGGCCGGCCGGGGCGCCTGCGCCGGGCCGCTCGTGGTCGCCGCGGTCATCCTGCCGCAGGGCCGGCGCGGCGAGATCGAGGAGCTCAACGACTCGAAGCTGCTCACCGCCGCGGCCCGGGAGCGGATCTACGACGAGGTCGTCGCCCGCGCCACCGCCTGGTCGGTGGTGGTCATCCCGCCGGGCGAGATCGACCGCCGCGGCCTGCACGTGTCCAACCTCGCCGGCATGCGCCGCGCCTTCGCCGGCCTGGCCGAGCGCCCCGACTACGCCCTGACCGACGGCTTCCGCGTCGACGGCCTCGGCGCCCCCGGCCTCGCCGTGTGGAAGGGCGACCAGGTGGCGGCCTGTGTGGCCGCGGCGAGCGTGGTGGCGAAGGTCACCCGTGACCGGATCATGCGGGCGCTGCACACCGAGCACCCGCAATACGGCTTCGACGAGCACAAAGGCTATTGCACGCCGGTGCACCAGGCGGCGCTCGTGGCCCACGGCCCGTGCGCCGAGCACCGTTTCTCCTACGCGAACGTGGCGGCGGTGGGGCAGCGGAGGCCAAGGCGCGGTAACGTCGGCGTGGCGCCCGGCGAGGCCGCGACGGTGCCGGCGCAAGTGGGCGACAATGTGGCTATGGAAGGCGGACCGCGATGAGCGCCGAAGATCTCGAGAAGTACGAAACCGAGATGGAGCTCCAGCTCTACCGGGAGTATCGCGACATCGTCCGCCAGTTCTCCTACGTGGTGGAGACCGAGCGCCGGTTCTACCTGGCCAACCAGGTCGACCTGCACGTGCGCAACTCCGACGGCGAGGTCTACTTCGAGGTCGAGATGCACGACGCCTGGGTCTGGGACATGTACCGTCCCGCCCGGTTCGTGAAGAACGTGCGGGTGATGACCTTCAAGGACGTCAACGTCGAAGAGCTGGAGAAGCCCGACATCTCCCTGCCCGACAACGGCTTCGGCGGCTGACAGCCGCGTCCCCGGCCGGCTCGGCGCCTTCCTACCGGCGCCGGGTCGGCCGTGTCGCCTTCTGGTACAGGTAGTAGCCGCCGGCGATCACGATCAGGCCGAAGATCAGGTAGAACGCCAGCCCGAAGAGCAGCTTCACCAACCACCACGCGACCATCCCCACGAGGATGATCCCGGCCGTCACCAGCACCGCCCGCACGCCGTTCATCCGCCGATCTTCGCACGCCCGTCCACAAGCCCCACGCTGTCCACAGCCTGGCCGCCGGCCGGTTGCCGGTGAGGGCGGCGCTCAGCGAAGCTCCGCCGCATGCCGATGCGCCTGTTCGCTCTTGTACTGGTAGCGCTCTCGTTCGCTGGTCCGGCTGTCGCGCCCGCGCTGGCTGAGCGGTCGACGCTCGCGCGCCTGCTCACGGCGGCGGCTGCGGGGCCTCCGGAGGCCAGCGCCGCCCCCGATCGGGTCGGCGTCGTCCGCGTCCCTGTCGTCGCTGACGCTGTCGTCGCTGACCTTGTCGTCGCTGACGCTGTCGTCGCTGACGCTGTCGTCGCTGTCCCTGTCGTCGCTGTCCCTGTCGTCGCTGTCCCTGTCGTCGCTGTCCCTGCTGGCGTTGTCGCTGACCCTCTTGGCGTGATCGCTGTTTCCGTCCGCGGCGCCGCCGGTGCTGTCTGCGTTGTCTCCGGGGCTGATCGCGTTGCCCGCGGTCCGGGTCGGGTCGTTCCGGGTGATGTTCGCTTCGTCGCCGGTGCTGGTGGCTTCGTCGCCGGTATCAGTGGCTTCGTCCCTGGCGCTGTTCGCTGTGTCGGTGAGCCTGGTCGCCTGGTTTCCTGGACGGTTCGCCTGGTTGCTGTCCCTGGCGTGGCTCGCGTGGGTGCCGTTCCCGGCATGGTTCACCTGGGTGTCGTCCGTGGCGTGGTCCGCCCAGGTGTCATTCCTGGCGTGATCCGCCTGGGTGTCGTTCCTGGCGTGGTCCGCCTGGGTGTCGTTCCTGGCGTGGTCCGCCTGGGTGCTCCAGCCGGATCGGTGGGGGCTCGTGTCGCGCCGCTCGGCGGCCCGGTGGTGTTCCGCGGCCCGCCGGCCTTCGAGCGGGCCCCGGGGACCTTCCGCTGGCCGCTGGCGCCGCCGGTGGCCGTGACCCGGCGGTTCGAGCCACCGCCGGACCCGTACAAGGCCGGCCACCGCGGGGCGGACCTGCTCGGCACACCCGGCACGATGGTGCGCAGCGCCGGGCCGGGCGTGGTCGCCTTCGCCGGCATGGTCGCCGGGCGGCCGGTGGTGAGCGTGTCGCACCCGGGTGGCCTGCGCACCACGTACGAGCCCGTGGACGCCGTCATCCCGGCCGGCACGGTGGTGTCGGCGGGCACGCCGCTCGGCACGCTGCGGGCGGGACACGCCGGCTGCCCCGAGTCCGCCTGCCTGCACTGGGGCCTGCGCGCCGGGGACGTGTACCTCGACCCGCTGACCCTGCTCCGCCGAGGCCAGGTCCGCCTCCTCCCGTGGTGATCCTGTTCGGCGGTGCCGTCGACCGGTCGCGTAGGTGCTCCGCTGCGCTGCGGCTCACCCTCACGGCACTCCGCGCTGCCGGGCTCACCGCACTCTGCGCTGCCGGGCTCACCGCACTCTGCGCTGCCGGGCTCACGGCACTCTGCGCTGCCGGGCTCACCGCACTCCGCACCGTGAGGATGGCCGCGCTCATGGCACGCGGCGCTCCGGGCTGCGCCGGGAAGCGGCAGGGCTCACGGCACTCCGCTCCGCGGGAGCGGCCGGGCTCGTGGCAGCCCGCGCTCCGGGTTGCGTTCCGAGTGGCCGCGTTCACGACGCTTCGCAGGGATCGCGTGCCGGGATCGCGTGCCGGGATCGCGTGCCGGGATCGCGTGCCCCGGTTCCCGCCCGCTCCCGCAGTGACACCGCCGTGTCATGCCCAGCGACGCCGCCGCGTGCGGGCGGCCGACCGCCAGGACAGCCAGAGCACCGCCCGGAGGCCTCACCGCCGGATCGTGCCCCGAGCGGCGGCCCGCCCTCAGCCCAGCCCCGTCGGCGCCGGCCTTCCTACGGTGCCGGCCGGCTCACCGCGGTGCCGCTCGCCGAAACGTCCTCACCCACCGCAAGCTCAATCCCCGTCATGCCCAGCAACCTACCCCCGGGGTACGACACTTTCCCCTCAGCGCCGCAGCAGCTTCGGCAGGCCGTCCACGAGGCGCTGGAAGTCCTCGGCACGGTTGTACACCTGCGCCGACAACCGCAGGTAGCCCTTGCCGCGCCAGGCGTTGAGGCCGACCTCGGTGGTGAGCTCGTCCGAGATCCGGCGGCGCAGGGCGGCGGCCGCGGAAGGGTCGTCCGCCGCGCCGGGCGGCAACGGCACGACGGTCATCGGCAGCCCCGTGTGGGCGGGCACGGTCACACCCAGAGCGGCCGCGAGCAGCGCCTGGCCGTGCGCGGCGAGCGCGGCGTTGTGCCGGCGTACCGCATCCGCGCCCAGGGACCGCAGGACGAACAGGCCCGCGGGCGCGGCCAGCCAGGGCGTGTAGTCCCGGGCGCCGACCCACTCCAGGTTGCCGGGGAAGCCGGCGGGCTGGCTCCACGACACGACCAGCGGCCTGATCCGGGAACGCCAGCGGGGCGCCACCGAGAGCAGCGCCGTGCCGCGGGGGGTGTAGGCCCACTTGTGGAAGTTGCCGACCCAGAAGTCGGCGCCGACACCGGCCGCCGGCTCGTGCAGCAGGCCCGGCGCGTGCGCCGCGTCGACGAGGATCGCGACCCGCTCGCCGGCCCGGGCGCGGACCGCCTCGACGATCCGGCGGACCGGCAGCAGCCGCGCGGTCGGCGAGGTGATGTGGTCGACGATCAGCAGGCGGGTCCGGCCGGTGACGGCGTCCAGGACCGCGGCGACGGCGGTGTCGTCGTCCGGGGCGAGCGGCACCTGGGCCACCCGCCGCCGCGCGCCGGTCCGGCGGCAGCATTCGTCGACGGCGAGGTCGACGGCGCCGTACCCGTGATCGGTGGTGACGATCTCGTCGCCCGCGGAGAGGTCGAGGCCGGCCAGGACCGTCGCGGTGCCCGTGGTGGCGTTCTCGATCAGGGCGGAGCCGTCGGGGTCGGCGCCGACGAACGTGGCGAGGTGCCGGCGCACGTGCGCGATGCGCTCCTCCAGCCCGACGCTGAAGAAGCGGGGCGGGTTGGCCTCCATCTCGTCGCGCAGCCGCTGCTGGGTGCGCTGCACCGAGATCGGCACCATGCCGAACGAGCCGTGGTTGAACTGCGCGACCGCCGCGTCGTTGGAGAACAGCAGGCGCGCGCCGGGAATCGGCTCCGGTGCGGACACATCCACGATCTTAATGTCCGGGTCGGCGGCGCCGGGCCGCGTTGCGCGCAGTCATGCGCGGGGGTGGGCCTGCTCGTACGCCGACCGCAGCCGCTCGATCGAGACGTGTGTGTAGATCTGGGTGCTGGACAGCGAGGTGTGCCCCAGCAGCTCCTGCACCGAGCGCAGGTCGGCGCCGCCCTCCAGCAGGTGGGT
Organism: Dactylosporangium aurantiacum; assembly: GCF_000716715.1. Classification (GTDB taxonomy): domain Bacteria; phylum Actinomycetota; class Actinomycetes; order Mycobacteriales; family Micromonosporaceae; genus Dactylosporangium; species Dactylosporangium aurantiacum. Next base: position 89,914 of record NZ_JNYJ01000005.1, read on the forward strand.
CGCGGCGGAGTGGCGCAGGTCGTGCGGGGAGGTGTGGGGCAGGCCGGCGGCGCGGGCGTGGCCGTCGACGAGGCGGCGGGCCGCGGTGGGCTGCAACCGGCCGCCCCGGGCGCCGAGCAGCAGCGCGGCACCGCTGGCGGGTCCGGCGAGGGCCGGCCGGCCGTGCCGCAGCCACGCGGCGAGCGCCTGCTCGGCGGGCAGCCCGTAGGGCACCGCGCGTTCCTTGTCGCCCTTGCCGACGACCCGCACGACGCGCCGCATCCGGTCGACGTCACCGAGGTCGAGGCCGCAGAGCTCGCTGACGCGGATGCCGGTCGCGTACAGCAGCTCCAGGACCAGCCGGTCGCGCAGGCCGACGGCGTCGTCGCGGCCGGCCGGCGCCGTCACCAGGGTCTCGGCCTGGTCGGCACGCAGCACGGTCGGCAGGTCACGGTGCGCCTTCGGGCTGGCGAGGCGCTGGCCCGGGTCGGTGGCGAGGAGCCCTTCGCGGTGCGCCCAGCCGGTGAACGTCCTCGCCGCCGCGGCGTGCCTGGCCAGGCTGGTGCGGGCGGCGCCGGCGGCCCGGCGGCGGGCGAGCCAGCCGCGCAGCACCGCGAGCGTCAGGTCGCCGGGCGCGGCGACGCCGGCGCGGGTCGCGTGCGCGAGCAGGGAGACGACGTCGCCGACGTAGGCGCGCACGGTGTGCGCCGACCGGTTGCGCTCCGCGGCGAGGTGCCTGGCGAAGTCGTCGACCGCCGCGCGCATGGGCTCGGGCAGTTGCTCATGCGTCGCTCGTACGCCATCCGCCGCCGTCACTTGCGGCGCAACTGCTCTTCGAGGAAACGCTCGATCAGGCCACGGACCACCGCCGCCATGGTGAACCCGTGCTCGGAGCACCAGGCGCGCAGCTCGGCGTGCCGCTCCGCGGGCAGGCGGAACGTGACCAGCTGGCTCTCCTCACCCGCCGGCAGGACGCCGCCGAGGGCGCTGTGCGCGCCGGTCAGGGCCCCGGTGCGCAGCTCGACGGCCGCCGCGAGCAGGCTGCCGCTGCTGGCCTGCGACGGCGCGCCGCGGTCGAGGAGCCAGGCGGTGATCTCCTGGCGGGTGGTGGCGGGGAGCGTCTCGAGCAGCTCCACGAGCTTGTCGGCGGGAGCGGTCATGCCCTACACGATAGCGCCCGCTATCTCTGCGGCGGTATCGACGGACCACATTTCGAGGACTCGCACCCCTTGGATCTCTTCGAGCAGGCCGGGCAGCGAGCGGTCGATCACGACGCCGGGGACGCTGACGGTGAACTCGTCGGTGGCGACCGTGCCGTCGCGGCTCAGCACCCGCATCTGCCAGATGTCCACGCCGAGCCGGCCGAGCAGCGTGGTGACCTGTCCGAGGGAGCCGGGCCGGTCCGGGAGTTGCACGATCACGTGACGCAACGACATGCGGCAAGCCTGGCGACGCAGCGTTTCCCCGCAGTTACGACGCCACGTCGGTGCGCTTTCGGGGTGAGTCGTTGACTTCGTCAGAAGAACCGTTGACTCTGTCAACTATGACTATCGCAGCGGTACGGGAGTTCAACCGCTACTACACGAACCTGATCGGCGCGCTGCGGGCCGGACTGCTCGACTCGGCGTACTCGCTGGCCGAGGTGCGGGTGCTGTACGAGCTGGCCGTCGACCGGGCGCACGACACGGCCGAGCTGCGCAGAGTGCTGGACATCGACGCCGGGTACCTGAGCCGGATCCTGGGACGGCTGGAGGCCGACGGGCTCGTCGCGCGGTCCCGCTCCGCCGCGGACGCCCGCCGCCGCCGGATCGAGCTGACCCCGGCCGGGCGGGAGGCGTTCGCGGCGCTGGACGCCCGCTCGGAGGCGCAGATCGCCGGGCTGCTGACCGGCGTCGGGGAGGTCGACCGGCGGCGCCTGGTCGCGGCGATGACCACGATCCGGTCCGTGTTCGACGGTGTACCGGCGCCCCGCACCGTCGTGCTGCGCCAGCCGCTGCCCGGCGACCTCGGCTGGGTCGTGCAGCGCCACGGCGCGCTCTACGCCGCCGAGTACGGGCTCGACGCCACGTTCGAAGCGCTCGTCGCCCGGATCGTGGCCGACTACGCGACGGCGCACGACCCGCGTACCGAAGCGGGCTGGATCGCGGAGATCGACGGCACGCCGGTCGGTTCGATCTTCTGCGTGGCCGCCGGCGACGGGGTGGCCAAGCTCAGGCTGCTGTTCGTCGAGCCGTCGGCGCGGGGCGCGGGGGTCGGCCGGGCCCTGGTGCAGGAGTGCGTGCGGTTCGCGAAGCGGGTGGGGTACCGCGAGATGGTCCTGTACACGCACGACGTGCTGACCGCCGCGCGGCGCCTCTACGAGCAGGCCGGGTTCGAGCTGGAGAGCGCGACGCCGGCGTCGGTGTACGGGGTCGACGTGGTCGAGGAGCAGTGGCGGTTGTCACTGGCCTGACCCGGGTTATCCACAAGCGGCCAGTTGTCCACAGATCCGCCGCCGACGCCACCCGCCGCCCGGCGGATCGCGGCAGGCTGCCCGGCATGACCAACACGAACCAGATCGTGGGCCGCTTCGGCGAGCGCCTCGCCGTGCGGCACCTCATCGCCCGCGGCCTCGTCGTGCTCGACCGCAACTGGCGCTGCCCGTCCGGCGAGCTCGACGTGGTCGCCCGCGACGGGCCGCTGCTGGTGTTCGTCGAGGTCAAGACCCGCCGCGGCGGCAGGTTCGGGGCGCCGGCGGAGGCGGTCGATGCGCGCAAGGCCGTCCGGCTGCGCCGGCTGGCCGCCCGGTGGCTGGCCGAGCACGCCGGCGGGCGGCACCCGCAGGTCCGCTTCGACGTGGTGAGCATCCTGCTCGGCGGCGGCACCGTCGGCGTCGAGCACCTGCGTGGGGCGTTCTGATGGGCTACGCGCAGATCCGCTCGGTCGCCCTGCAGGGCGTCGTCGGGCAGGTGATCGTCGTCGAGGCCGACGTCGCGCCCGGCCTGCCGAGCCTCGTCGTGTCCGGCCTGCCCGACGCCGCGCTCACCGAGGCCCGCGACCGCATCCGGGCCGCCGTGCACAACTCCGGGGCCGTCTGGCCCCAGCAGCGCATCACCGTCAACCTGCTGCCGGCACACGTGCGCAAGCACGGCTCCGGCTTCGACACCGCCATGGCCCTCGCCGTCCTCGCCGCGGGTGCCAACCTGCCGACCGGGCTGCTGGTCGACGCCGTCGTCCTCGGCGAGCTCGGCCTGGACGGCACCCTGCGGCCCGTCCGCGGCGTCCTGCCGGCCGTGCTCGCGGCGAGCCGGGCCGGCGCCGGTCTCGTCGTCGTCCCGCCCGGCAACGTCGAGGAGGCCCGGCTGGTGCCCGACATCCGGGTCCGCGCCGCCGACTGCCTCGGCCGGATCATCGGGTTCGTGCACGGCACCGAGGCGCTGCTCGACCCGCCGCCCGGGACCCCACCGGCGCAGGCCGCCCCGGCCGACCTCGCCGACGTCCTCGGCCAGGAGCGCGGCCGCCGGGCCGTCGAGCTCGCCGCGGCGGGCCGGCACCACCTGGCGATGTTCGGCCCGCCCGGCGCCGGCAAGACGATGCTCGCCCAGCGGCTGCCCGGCATCCTGCCCGAGCTGACCGAGGAGGAGGCGATCGAGGTGACGGCGCTGCACTCGGTCGCCGGTGAGCTGCCGCCGGGCGCCGGCCTGATCCGCCGGGCGCCGCTGCAGGCGCCGCACCACACCGCCTCGATCGCCGCCCTGGTCGGCGGTGGCTCCGGCATCGCCAAGCCCGGCGCGATCAGCCTGGCCCACCGCGGCGTGCTGTTCCTCGACGAGTGCGCCGAGTTCGCCGCCAGCGCGCTCAACGCGCTGCGCGAGCCGCTGGAGCACGGCGAGGTGCGGCTGCGCCGCGTCCACGGCGAGACGGTCTACCCGGCCAACGCCCAGCTCGTCCTCGCCGCGAACCCGTGCCCCTGCGCCAGGCCCGGCGGCGACGCGATGTGCCAGTGCCCGCCGGGGGTGCGCATCCGGTACCGGTCCCGGCTCTCCGGGCCGCTGCTGGACCGGGTGGACCTGCAGGTCGACGTCGTGGCGGTGCGGTCGGCGGCGCTGTTCGACGCCGAGCCGGCCGAGCCGTCGGCGACGGTGGCGGTGCGGGTCGGGCGGGCCAGGCAGGCGGCGGCGGCCCGGTGGGCGCCGCACGCCCGGTCCAACGGGGAGGTCCCGGCCGCCGTCCTGCGCGCCGGGCGGTTCCGGCTGCCCCGCACCGTGCTGCGGCCGCTGTCCACCGCGATGGACCGCGGCCAGCTGTCCGCGCGCGGGCTGGACCGCATGACCAGGGTCGCGTGGACCGTCGCCGACCTCGACGGCCGCGACCGACCGGGCCTCGACGACGTCTACGAGGCACTCGAGATGCGATCAAGGAGAGGGCGATGAGCACCACCGACCGGGCCGCGCGGCTGGCGCTGGCCCACCTGGTCGAGCCCGGCAGCCGGGAGCTCGGCCTGCTGGTGCGCCGCGAAAGCGCGCCGGAGGCGCTGACCATGGCGTTGCACGGCGTCGGGGTCGGCGAGCCGCTCGCCGGCGCCGTCCAGGCCCGGCTCGACGCGGCCGGCCTGGGCCCGCGGACCGGCTCGGCCGACGCCTGGACCGCGCACGTCGCCGACACCCTCGCCGCCGCGATGACGCAACGGGCGGGCGAGCTCGGCGCCCGGATCGTCACGGCCGCCGACGACGAGTGGCCCGCCGCGCTCGACGACCTCACCCGGGTCAGCCGGGACGGCGACGCGCTGCGCCGCGACACCGACCCGCCGCTGTGCCTGTGGCTGCGCGGCCCGGTCCGCCTCGACGAGGTCCTGGAGCGGTCCGTGTCGGTGGTCGGGGCGCGCGCCGTGACGGGCTACGGGCAGTTCGTCGCCTCGGAGTTCGCGTTCGGGCTGGCGGAGCGCGGGTGGACGGTCGTGTCCGGCGGCGCGCTCGGCGTCGACGTCACCGCGCACCGGGGCGCCCTCGCCGCCGGGGGCGTGACCTGCGCCGTCCTGGCCTGCGGCATCGACCAGGTCTATCCGGTGTCCAACTCGGCGGTGTTCGAGCGGATCGCCGAGGAGGGGCTGCTCATCACCGAGTGGCCGCCGGGGACGCGGCCGCACAGGACCAGGTTCCTGACCCGCAACAGGGTCATCGCGGCGGCGACCCGGGGCACCGTGATGGTCGAGGCCGGTTCCCGCAGCGGCGCCCGCAACACGCTGAGCTACGCCCGCCGGCTGGAGCGCTCCGCCATGGTCGTGCCCGGCCCGGTGACCTCGGCGATGTCGGTCGGCTGCCACGTCGAGCTGCGCACCCCCGGCACGGTGCTGGTCACCCGGGTCGAGGAGATCGTGGAGGAGGTCGGCCACGTCGGTGAGCTCGCCGAGCCCATCCACGGCGAGGAGCGGCCCGAGGACGTCCTCGACGCGACCCAGGCCAGGGTCCTCGACGCGGTGGCGCCGCGGGCGGTCCGCACGGCGGAGGAGATCGCCGCAGTCGCCGGGGTGGCGGGGCGCGATGCCCGGCGCAGCCTGCCGGTGCTGGAGCAGCACGGGTTCGTCGTCAGCGCCGACGGCGGCTACCGCCTCGCCCCGCGGACCCGGCCGTGACGGCGCCGGCCGTCACGGGCGCCGGCGGCGGTGAGGGGCGCCGGCCGTGATGGGCGCCGGCGGCGGTGAGGGGCGCCGGCCGTGACGGGTGTCGGCGGCGGTGAGGGGCGCCGGCCGTGACGGGTGTCGGCGGCGGTGAGGGGCGCCGGCCGTGACGGGTGTCGGCGGTGGGTCAGAGGCGGGCGAGGCGGGTGATCGCTTCCTCGATGACCTCGTCGCGCTTGCAGAAGGCGAACCGCACGATGTGCCGGCCGGCGGTCGCGTCGTCGTAGAAGACCTGGGTGGGCACCGCGACCACGCCGCAGCGCTCCGGCAGGGCCAGGCAGAAGTCGACGCCGTCGGTGCCGCCGAGCGGGGTGATGTCGGCGGTGACGAAGTAGGTGCCCTCCGAGCGCAGGACCGCGAAGCCGGCCGCGGTCAGGCCCTCGCACAGCCGGTCGCGCTTGCGCTGCAGGTCGTCTCGGAAGGCTTCGTAGTAGGACGGCGGGGAGTCCAGGGCGACGGCCACCGCGGGCTGGAGCGGGCCCGCGTTGACGAAGGTGAGGAACTGCTTGACCCGCAGCGCGGCGGAGACCAGGTCGCGGGGGCCGCAGATCCAGCCGATCTTCCAGCCGGTGCAGGAGAAGGTCTTGCCGGCCGAGGAGATCTGCAGCGTGCGGGCCCGCATGCCCGGCAGCGACGCGATCGGCATGTGCGGGGCGTCGGCGTCGGTGAAGACGAGGTGCTCGTAGACCTCGTCGGTGACGGCGACCGCGTCGAACTCCTCGCAGAGGGCGGCGATCTGGGCCAGCTCGTCGGGGGTGAAGACCTTGCCGGTCGGGTTGTGCGGAGAGTTGAGCAGCACCAGCCGGGTCCGCGGGCCGAAGGCGGCGCGCAGCTCGGCCGGGTCGAAGCCGTAGCCGCCGGCGTGCGCACGCAGGGTCACCGGGCGGCGCACGGCGCCGGCGAGGGCGATCGAGGCGGCGTAGGAGTCGTAGTAGGGCTCGAAGCACACGACCTCGTCGCCGGCCTCGCACAGGGCGAGGATGCTGGCCGCGATCGCCTCGGTGGCGCCGGCCGTGACGATGATCTCGCCGTCGGGGTCGTAGTCCAGACCCCAGAAGGCCTTCTGGTGCGCGGAGACCGCGGCGCGCAGCTCGGGGACGCCGGGGCCCGGCGGGTACTGGTTGCGTCCGCCGTGGATCGCCGCGGCGGCCGCGTCGAGCATGGCGGCGGGGCCGTCGGTGTCCGGGAAGCCCTGGCCGAGGTTGACCGAGCCGGTCCGCACCGCGAGTGCCGACATCTCCGCGAAGATGGTCGTGCCGAAGGGGCGCATCCGGGCGACGAGTTGATCACGGGTGGCGTCAGTCACCCACCGAGTATGCGACGCGGGTCACTGTCAGGTTCTCCCAGGATCGTGGAGTGGCGAGGATCATCCGGAGCGCCTACCGTGACGGACCGTGGATGGACGCCGGAACTACGCCCCGGACCCGGATGCGGAACCCCGCTGGTACCCGGACGACCGTGGATATGACGATCGCGGCCGTGACGACCGCCGTGACGACCGGCGGGACGACCGCCTCGACGACCGCCTGGACGACCGTCGCGACGAGCGGGGCTACGGGGACGACCGCGGGTACACGCCGACGCGGTACGCCGACGACCGCGAGTACGACGACGGCTACCGGGTCCCCGAGCCGCGCGGCGCGTCCCGCGGCTACGGCGGCGACCCGTTGTCGTACGGCGACAGCCCGAGCGGCGTGTTCAGCGGCTCGCTGCAGGCCGCGCCCGGCGCCGGGCCGGAGATCGGCGACGTCGAGTCGGTGTCCCGGTCCCGGCGTTCCGAGGCGATCGACCGCAGCGCGCTGCAGCGGCCCGTGTCGGGTGGGGCGCCGGGCGCTGCCGCCGCCCCGCCGGTGGCGCCCGCCGCGGTGACGGTGCCGACGCCGCCGGCGAGCTTCGGTCAGCAGTCGAGCCCGCTGGGCGCGGCGAGCCCGCTGGGCGCGGCGAGCCCGCTGGGCGCGGCGAGCCCGCTGGCGCAGGCGGGGTCGTTGGGGCAGGCGGGTCAGCCGGGTCACCAGAACGCGTTCGCCGCGCCGACCGCCCTGACCGCCGCGGTGCCGCCACCGGCGGCGGCCGCCGAGCCGGGTGGCGCCGTGTACCGCTCGAAGCGCCCGGGCCTGGCCGTCGCGCTGGTGGTGCTCACGGTCGTGTTCGAGCTGCCGGTGCTGCGGCTGTTCCTGACCGCGGTGACCGCCGACAAGATCGAGGCGGCGGGCACCCTCGCGAGCATCTTCATGATCCTGGGCCTGCCGATGTTCGCCCTCGGCCTGTACGGCCTGATCGGCGGCGCGGCGGGTGCCGCGGCCGGCGCGCGGGCCTGGGCGCGCACGCCGCTGGCGTACCTGCCGATCGCCGTCGTGCTGTTCGTCGCGGCGGCGCTGTCCACCTGACCGTCCGAGGGTCGGCCTGACCGGCCGGGGGAGCGCCGGCACGTCCACGCGGCGCCCACCCTGGCCGTTCCGGACCGGCCGTCGGATCGGCCCGGGCCGGTCGGCGAGCGGTCCGTCCGCACGGCATCGTGGCACGCCATCCGCACGGCACCGCGGCACGTGCTCCGTGCGGGACCGCGGCACGCGCACGGATCGACGCTCCGTGATGCGAGGGCCACCCGCTCCGTGAGCGCTTTGTCCTGGAAACCACCGCAAAGGGCGGCCGGGCCTGCCCCGAAAAGCGGCATCCGGGGGCGGATTCGTGAGTCGGCCGCCGCTGCGCGTACACTTCCGAACGGCGACCGTGCACGCACGGTCGACCTCGCGCGCCCTCCCGCAGCCCGCCGCTTTCTCGCGCCGGGCGAGAGAAACAGGGCGGCGGCCGCCCTGGTCCCGATCCACAGCCCCGTGCTGACTCGGGTGAGACGGCCGACGACCGGGCGCCAGGACGGCGGACCGACCGGGCCGCCGTGTCAACCAGGATCGAAAGGATCCCGCGAACATGGCTGTGACCATGCGCCAGCTGCTGGAAAGCGGCGTGCACTTCGGGCACCAGACCCGCCGTTGGAACCCGAAGATGAAGCGCTTCATCTTCACCGAGCGCAACGGCATCTACATCATCGACCTGCGCCAGACGCTGGACTACATCGACAAGGCCTACGACTTCATCCGCAACACCGTCGCCGAGGGCGGCTCGGTGCTGTTCGTGGGCACCAAGAAGCAGGCGCAGGAGGCGATCGCCGAGCAGGCGACGCGTGTCGGTCAGCCGTATGTCAACCACCGCTGGCTGGGTGGCATGCTGACCAACTTCCAGACCGTCTACAAGCGGCTGCAGCGGATGAAGGAGCTCGAGTCCCTCGACCTCACCGGCACCGCGCAGGGCTACACCAAGAAGGAGACGCTGCAGCTGTCGCGCGAGCAGACCAAGCTGAGCCGCACGCTCGGTGGTCTGCGCGACATGCAGAAGCTCCCTTCGGCGATCTGGGTGATCGACACCAAGAAGGAGCACATCGCGGTTGACGAGGCCCGCAAGCTGGGCATCCCGGTCATCGCGGTGCTCGACACCAACTGCGACCCCGACGAGGTCGACTTCCCGATCCCGGGCAACGACGACGCCATCCGCTCCGCCGCGCTGCTGACCCGCGTGGTCGCCGACGCGGTCGCGGACGGTCTCATCGCCCGGTCGGGCCGTGCCACCCGCGCCGACCAGAAGCCCGAGCCGGGCGTCGTGGCCGGCGACGAGCCGCTCGCCGAGTGGGAGCGTGAGCTGCTCGAGGGTGCCAAGCCCGACGACGCCGCTCCCGCCGCCGAACCCACCCAGGCCTGACAGCGCGAACTCAAGCGAGAGAGAGTCATGTCCAACTTCACCGCCGCGGACGTCAAGCGACTCCGCGATCTGACCGGCTCCGGCATGATGGACTGCAAGAAGGCGCTCGAGGAGGCCGAGGGCGACTTCGACAAGGCCGTTGAGCTGCTGCGTATCAAGGGCGCGAAGGACGTCGGCAAGCGTGCCGGCCGCACCACCGCCAACGGCCTCGTCGCGCACTACGGCTCGGGTCTGGTCGAGATCAACTGCGAGACCGACTTCGTCGCCAAGAACGAGGCGTTCGTCGAGCTGGGCCAGAAGCTGGCCAAGCACATCGACGAGACGAAGCCGGCCGACGTCGAGGCCCTGCTGGGCTCGAAGCTCGGTGACAGCACGGTGGCCGAGCTGATCCAGACCGAGTCGGCGCGCATCGGCGAGAAGCTCGTCGTCAACCGCCTCGCGGTGCTGGGCTCGCCGGTGGCGATCTACATGCACCGCAAGAGCCCGGACCTGCCGCCGCAGGTCGGCGTCGCGGTCGAGTTCAGCGGCAAGGACGACGAGGCCGCCGTCGCCGACGCCCGTGGCGTCGCGATGCAGATCGCGGCCATGCGGCCGAAGTACCTGACCCGTGACGCCGTCCCGGCGGACGTGGTCGAGTCGGAGCGCCGCATCGCCGAGCAGACCGCTCGCGAGGAGGGCAAGCCGGAGGGCGCCCTGCCGAAGATCATCGAGGGCCGGGTCAACGGCTTCTTCAAGGACTTCGTCCTCGTCGAGCAGCCGTCGGTCAGCGACAACAAGAAGACCGTCAAGCAGGTGCTGGCCGAAGCCGGCATCGAGGTGACGCGGTTCGTCCACTTCGAGGTCGGCCAGGCCTGATAGCAGGGCGCGGAGGGGGTCACGGAATCCACACTGGAGGCCGGGACCCCCTCGTCATATCCCCTTTCAGCGGCAGAACGGACACGGAGAGGTTGCCCAGATGACGCACACCGCTGTGGAAGCGGCAAGGCAGGCACTGACGCCGGCCCCGATCGGGGTACGGCGCGTCGTGCTCAAGCTCTCCGGTGAGGTGTTCGGCGGCGGCGCGGTCGGTGTCGACCCGACCGTGGTGCGGCACATGGCCACCCAGATCGCGACCGTGGTCCGCCGCGGCGTCCAGGTCGCCGTGGTCGTCGGCGGCGGCAACTTCTTCCGCGGCGCGGAACTGTCCCGCGCGGGCATGGACCGCTCCCGCGCCGACTACATGGGCATGCTCGGCACCGTCATGAACTGCCTCGCGCTGCAGGACTTCCTGGAGAAGGAAGGCATCGACACGCGGGTGCAGAGCGCGATCAGCATGGCGCAGGTCGCCGAGCCGTACATCCCGCGCCGGGCGATCCGTCACATGGAGAAGGGGCGGGTCGTGATCTTCGGCGCCGGGGCCGGCATGCCGTACTTCTCGACCGACACCGTCGCCGTGCAGCGCGCGCTGGAGATCCACGCCCACACGGTCCTGATGAGCAAGAACGGTGTCGACGGCGTGTACACGGCCGACCCGCGCACCGACCCGACGGCGCGCAAGCTCGACAGCCTGACCTTCGCCGAGGCCCTGCTGCAGGGCCTGCGGGTCGTCGACCAGACCGCGTTCAGCCTCTGCCAGGAAAACGCGCTGCCGATGCTCGTCTTCGGCGCCGAGGGGGAGGACAGCGTGGCTCGCGCGTTGAGTGGTGAGAGGATCGGCACGCTCATCACCGCCGAGCCCATCCCGGATCGAGGAGGAAAGACCACGTGATCGAAGAAGCACTCTTCGAGGCCGAAGAGAAGATGGAGCGCGCGATCGAGCACGCCAAGGAGGAGTTCGCGGTCATCCGGACCGGCCGAGCCACCCCCGCGATGTTCGGCAAGGTGATGGTCGACTACTACGGCACGCCCACCCCGCTGCCGCAGATGTCGTCGATCGCCATCCCGGAGCCGCGTATGGCGATCATCAAGCCGTACGACGCGAGCGTGATCGGCGCCATGGAGCGGGCCATCCGCGACTCGGACCTGGGGGTCAACCCGAACAACGAGGGTACCCAGATCCGGATCAACCTGCCGCAGATGACCGAGGAACGCCGCCGCGAGATGATCAAGATCGCCAGGCAGAAGGCCGAGGACGCGCGCGTCGCCGTGCGCAACGTGCGCCGCAAGGCCAAGGAGGAGCTCGACCGCATCGTCAAGGACGGCGAGGCGGGTGAGGACGACGGGCGCCGCGGCGAGAAGGAGCTCGACGACCTGACGCACAGGTTCGTCGCCCAGATCGACGAGCTGCTCAAGCACAAGGAATCAGAGCTCCTCGAGGTCTGATGACGGCCCCCGGTAACCCTTCGACCAGGGCGCGGCACGCTGATGCCGCGCCCGAGGCGTCTATGCCAAAAGAACAGCAGCCGGACGAGCCGCACCCGGCCGGAGCCGCGCAGCCGCCGGTACAAGAGCCGCAGCCATCGGCAACCGGGCCGCAGCCGGCGACGGAGACCGGGCGGTCCGCCGCGCAGCCGCCGGCCGCCCAGCCCAAGCGCAAGGGCGCCGGGCGCAACCTGCCGGCCGCCATCGGTGTCGGTGTCGCCCTCGGCGGTGCGGTGCTCGCGTCGCTCTTCGTGTGGATCCCGGCGTTCCTCGCCCTGGTCGTGGCCGCCGTCATCGTCGGCATCTGGGAGATGGCCCGGGCCGTCGGCGTGCACAAGGCCCGCCCGCCGCTGGTCCCGCTGCTCGCCGGCGGGCCGTGCATGGTGGTGCTGGCCTGGTTCGGCGGCGCCGACGTCCTGCCCCTCGGCCTGCTCGCGACGCTGCTGGTGATGCTCGTGTGGCGCTTCGCCGGCGGCGCCCGCGACTATCAGCGCGACGTCACCGCCGGTGCGCTGATCGCGGTGTACGTGCCGTTCCTCGGCGCGTTCGCGGCCCTGCTCGCGCACCCTGGCAAGGGCGTGTCCGACGGCGCGGTCCGCGTCCTGGTGACGATCCTCGCCGTCGTGCTGTCCGACACAGGCGGATATGCGACAGGTGTCTTTCTTGGCAAGCACCCGATGGCGCCGTCGGTCAGCCCGGCCAAGTCGTGGGAGGGCTTCGCCGGGTCGATCGTGTGGACGGGCGCCGGGAGCGCGGTGGCGCTGCCGCTGCTGCTGTCCGGCGCCGTCTGGTGGCACGGCGCGATCTTCGGCATCGCCGTGTCGATCGCCTCGGTGCTCGGCGACCTGGGCGAGTCGCTGATCAAGCGGGACCTGGGCGTCAAGGACATGAGCAACCTGCTGCCCGGTCACGGCGGGCTCATGGACCGGCTCGACTCGGTCCTGCTCGCCCTGCCGACCGCATATGCCGTCCTGGCGTTCCTGGTACCCCCGTCCTAGTGCCCTTGGCCAGCGGTACTGAAGATCACGCGACTCGGCATGGGACACTTGAAGACGTCATGACACAGCTCCCCGTTTTGAACCTGTCATCCACCGCGACCGGCACGACCAGTGACGGCCGCCGTGCGACCATGCCACCACGGCACCTGGCCGACCTCGATCTCGCCGGGCGTCGTGCCGCCGTCGCCGAGCTGGGCGAGCAGGCGTTCCGGGCCGGGCAGGTGTCGGCGCACTACTTCGGCCGTCTCATCCGCGACCCCGACGGCATGACGGATCTTCCCGCGCGCAGTCGCGACGCGATCACCACCGCGCTCCTGCCGAAGCTGTTGCATCCGGTGCGGGAGATGGCCACCGACGACGGAGCCACCCGCAAGACGTTGTGGCGCCTTCACGACGGCGCCCTCGTCGAGAGCGTCCTCATGGGATATCCAGACCGGGTGACGGTGTGCGTGTCGAGCCAGGCGGGCTGCGGGATGGCGTGTCCGTTCTGCGCCACCGGCCAGGCCGGCCTGACCCGCAACCTGTCCACGGCGGAGATCGTCGACCAGGTCGTCTGGTTCGCCGGGCTGGCCGCCCGCGGGGTCCTGCCCGGCAGCCCCGACCGGCTGTCGCGGGTCGTGTTCATGGGCATGGGCGAGCCCCTGGCCAACTACAACCGGGTCGTCGCCGCGGTCCGCCGGCTCACCGATCCCGCGCCCGAAGGGCTCGGGCTGTCCCAGCGGCACATCACGGTGTCCACCGTCGGACTGGTGCCGGCCATGCGGCGGTTGACGCAGGAGGGGCTGTCGGTGACGCTTGCGCTGTCGTTGCACGCACCCGATGATGATCTGCGCGACACGCTCGTGCCGGTCAACCAACGCTGGAAGGTCGCCGAAGTGCTTGATGCCGCGTGGGAGTATGCGGCTCGCACTGGTCGGCGCGTGTCCATTGAGTACGCAATGATCCGGGATGTGAACGACCACCCGTGGCGGGCCGATTTGCTCGGTCGGCTCTTGTCCGGCCGTCTCGCGCATGTCAATCTCATCCCGCTCAATCCGACACCCGGCAGTAAGTGGGACGCTAGTCCTAAGCCGGTGGAGCGAGAGTTCGTCCGGCGCCTGCGGGCCGCCGGTGTCGCGACCACGGTGCGTGACACCCGTGGCCGAGAGATCGACGGGGCCTGCGGGCAGCTTGCCGCCTCGAACGGTGGCAAGGTGGGAGAGCGTGAAACAGGCTTGCTAGCACGGCGAGCGAACGAGGAGACACAGTGAGTCAGGGTCAGCGGTTCCGGCGCCGTGCGCTGCGGCGAGGATACAAGGTCGACGAGGTCGACTCGTTCCTCGACCGGGTCGAGGCCACCCTCTCCGGTGACCCGATGGGCGCGCCGGTGAGCGCACAGGAGGTCCACGACGTGGTCTTCCGCGTGCGCTTCGGCGGCTACGACGAATGGCAGGTCGACCTGCACCTCGACCGGGTGGAGCGCCAGCTGGCCGAGCTGGAGGAGCGCGGCGGCGGTGGCTTCGGCCGGGCGCTGGACTCCCGCAGCGGCGAGGTGCGCATGGCGCCGGAGCGGATGCCCGAGCGCATGGGCCCGCCGCCCATGGAGCGCATGCAGCCCGAGCGGATGGGTCCGCCGCCGATGGAGCGGATGCAGCCGGAGCGCATGGGTCCGCCGCCGATGGAGCGGATGCAGCCCGAGCGGATGGGTCCGCCGCCGATGGGTCCGCCGCCGATGGCGCCGCCGCCCCTGCCGCCGCGGCCCGCGCCCGCCCCCGCCGGCCCGCCGCCCCGCGACCAGAACTACGGCCGGTATGACGAGCCCACCTACGGTGGCGCGTTCGACGACGACCGGGGCTACGAGGCGCCGCGCCAGCCGCGCGCCGACATGACCGCCGAGATCCGCATGGACCGCGACCGGCCCGAGCCGGCCACGTACGGTGGTGCGCCCGACCGCGACCCGTACGGCGGCGGCCCTGACCGGGACCCGTACGGCGACTCGTACGGTGGCCCGCCGCCTCCGCCGCCGGTGCAGCACCAGTCGACCGAGGTCGCCCGCATCGACCAGCTCCGTCGCACGTTCCAGCTGCGCCGCTTCGGCAGCGGCTACGACCGCGCGCAGGTCGACCGGCTGTTCGAGGGCGTCATGGCGTCACTGTCCGGCCGTGGCGGCCCGCTCACCGACGGTGACCTCGACCCGTCCCACTTCAACCTCGTGCCCGGCGGCTACTTCGAGGCGGAGGTCGACGCCGCCCTCAAAGAGGTCCGCGACATCGTGATCCGGCGCCGCTGACGCGGAGCCGACGAAAAGGCGCACCGGAGCTGTCCGGTGCGCCTTTCGCGTGTGTACGACCGCGCCTGCTGCTACCGCAGGCCGTTGCGGCGCAGCACCCAGTCGGCGACCAGCACCAGCACCAGGACACCGGCGCTCGCGATCAGCCAGATGTCCTCGACCCGGCCCTGGTGGTTGCCGACGATCATGCTCAGGATGAGCAGCGCGGTGACGGCGGCACCGATGCGGGCCGCCCGCGGGTGCCCCGGCTTGAGCTGGTCGGGAGAGGTCACGGGCTCGTGCTCGGCCACGGCGCGTCCTTTCGCTGCAGGTGTGCTTCGCGACAAAGTCTGGCATGCGGCACCCGGACCGACGGTTGCGGGTCGGTCGGGTAGCGTCGGTGCGGCACGCTCTTTGTGGCTTCAAGGGAGGAACGCGGTGCGGATCACCGGGACCGGACACGCCAGCCTGCGCATCGACACCGACGCCGGCAGCATCCTGTGCGACCCGTGGGTCAACCCGGCGTACTTCGCGTCGTGGTTCCCGTTCCCCGACAACTCCCTGCTCGACTGGGAGACCCTCGGCGACTGCGACTACCTCTACGTGTCGCACCTGCACCGGGACCACTTCGACGCCGAGCACCTCAAGCGCTTCGTGTCCAAGAAGGCGACCGTGCTGCTGCCGGAGTTCCCCACCTCGGAGATGCGCGACGAGCTGGAGGCGCTCGGCTTCACCAGGTTCCTGGAGACCAAGAGCGACCACGTCCACGAGCTCGACGGCGGCCTGAAGATCATGATCCAGGCGCTGACCTCACCGACCGACGGCCCGATCGGTGACTCCTCGCTGTGGGTCGAGTACGACGGCGTGCGCATCCTCAACCAGAACGACGCCCGCCCGACGGACCTCACCACGTACGCCGCGCTCGGTCACGTGCACGCGCACCTGCTGCAGTTCTCCGGCGCCATCTGGTACCCGATGGTCTACGACCTGCCGCAGGCGGCGAAGACGGCGTTCGGCAAGCAGAAGCGGGACCGCCAGTTCGACCGGACGTTCCGGTACATCGACGACCTCAAGGCCTCGCACGTGGTGCCCATCGCCGGCCCGCCGTGCTTCCTCGACGACGACCTGTGGCAGTTCAA
This sequence comes from Dactylosporangium aurantiacum, assembly GCF_000716715.1. GTDB lineage: Bacteria > Actinomycetota > Actinomycetes > Mycobacteriales > Micromonosporaceae > Dactylosporangium > Dactylosporangium aurantiacum. Next base: position 106,027 of record NZ_JNYJ01000005.1, read on the forward strand.
CGACATCTTCGGCGACGAGGGCAACATCTTCCCCGACCAGTGGGTGTTCCAGCAGGAGTACGCCAAGTACGGCGGCACCAACTCCACCGTCCTGCTGCCCGGTTCGGTGATGACCCTCACCACGGACTCGGCCGAGACGACCCACCCGGTCGACGTCGAGGAGTTCTTCGCGCACAAGCGCGAGCACCTGGAGGAGATGCGGGAGCGCAAGCGCCCCGTGATCGAGGCGGCCAAGGCGTCCTGGCGCCACCCCGAGGTCGATGTCCTCAAGGAGATGAAGGCGCGCATCGAGCCGCTGCTGGACGAGTCGGTGTACCTGGCGAAGGGCGTCGGCGGCCCGGTCCGCTTCGACCTCGTCGGCTACGACGGCACCTCCGTCGAGTCGATCGTCGTGGACTTCCCCGGCAAGCAGGTCCGCCCGTACGCCGACGAGAAGGTCCGCTACCGCTTCCGCACCGAGCGTGCGCTCATCGAGCACCTCCTGTTCATCGAGGAGGTCGACTGGGTCAACTCGCTGTTCCTGTCGTGCCGCTTCACCGCCACCCGCATCGGGCAGTACAACGAGTTCGTCTACTCGTTCTTCAAGTGCCTGTCGGAGGAGCGGCTGCAGTACGCCGAGGGCTGGTTCGCCGAGCAGAAGCCCGACGCCGAGGACATCAAGCTGGGCGACTGGATCACCCAGCGCCGCTGCCCGCACCTCAAGGCCGACCTGACCCGCTTCGGTGTCATCGAGGGCAACACGCTGACCTGCCAGCTGCACGGCTGGAAGTTCGACCTGCCCAGCGGCCGCTGCCTCACCAGCGTGGGCCACGAGCTGCGCTCCCGCCCCGCGGGCGCGGGAGAGGCGGCGCCGGCCGCACCGCCGGCCGCGGCTCCGGCTTCCTAGCGGCGGTTCCGCGCGTTCGCGCGCGGCGGTTCCGCGCGTTCGCGCGCGGCGGTTCCGCGCGTTCGCGCGCGGCGGTTCCGCGTGCTCCGGTCGGGGCGCGCGAAAGTGTCGTAGCTGGGCGGTAGCCTTCGTTCGTGTTGGAGAAGGTGCGGAAGCTGCTCGCCAAGGCGGAGGACCCGGCGTGCACCCGTGAGGAGGCCGAGGCGCTCACCGCCAAGGCCGCGGAGCTCATCGGCAAGTACGGCATCGACCAGGCCCTGCTCGCGGCCACCGAGGGTGAGCGCCCGCAGGCCGTCGGCAACCGGCTGGTCGAGCTCCAGCCGCCGTATCTGCGCGAGAAGGCCCACCTCCTGCACGTCGTCGCCACGTCGCTGCGGTGCCGGTCGGTGCGGCTGCAGCACCGTACGCGCGACGGCCTGCGCATCTCCATGCACCTGTTCGGCTTCGAGTCCGACGTGGCCGGCGTCGAGCTGCTCTTCGCGTCGCTGCTCGTCCAGGCCGCCCGCGGGGTGCTCACCGAGCCCGTCCCGCCGGGCGAGCAGGTCGCCGCCTGGCGCCGGTCGTGGCTGATCGGCTTCAGCTCGGCGGTCGCCCACCGCTTCGCCGAGGCCGACCGCCGCAGCCGCGCCGCCACCCCCGACCAGCCCGGCATGGCCCTGGTCCTGGCCGACCGCGGCCGGGCCGTCGACGTGGCGGTCGACGAGCAGTATCCGGACCTGCGCACCGCCCGCCCGCGACGCCTGACCGGCGGTGGCTTCGACGCGGGCAACGCGGCGGGGCAGCGCGCCGACCTCGGCAGCCCCCGGGTGCCGACGGCCGCCCGCCAGCCGTTACCCGGCTGACCCGCGGGCCGGCGCTGTCCGGCTGACCCGCCGGCCCGCCGCCGAAGCCGGGGGCGTGTCACGTGTCGGGCCGTCACGTGGTGTGCCGCTACACCCCGGGCGTCAAGCGCTGGGCGTCGCGTGCCTGGGTGTGGCGCGCCGGGCCGTCACCGCCGGGTGTCACGTGCCGGGCCGTCGCGCGCTGGGCCGTCGTGCGCTGGGCGGCCGTTGTCGGGCTGGGCCGTCTGCGCTGGGCAGCCGTCGTCAGGCCGGGCCGCCAGCGCCGGCTGGGAACGTGCCGGCCCGGCGTCACCCTGCCATGTGCAGGGCTGGGGATCCCGGGCGGCCGTTGTCAGGCTGGGCCGCCGGCGCCGGCTGGGAACGTGCCGGCCCGGTGTCACCCTGCCATGTGCAGGGCTGGGGATCCCGCGTGACCCTTGCGCGGACCCGCTGGCTCCTTGCGCAGACCCGCCGGCCCTTGCGCGGACCCGCTGGCTCCTGTCGGTGTGCCCGGTCGGGGGCGGCGGGCGTCAGCGGGGGGAGTTGAGCTGCTCGTGGGCGAAGGCCTGGGGGTCGGTGTCCGGTTCGCGGTCGAGCTGTTCGTCGACGGGGACCCACTGGTCGGCGACGACCGGTTCGGGGACGCCGACGCGCAGGGCCTCCAGCTGGGCGCCGAAGGCGATGCCGAAGAACAGGGCGACGCCCGTCAGGTTGGCCCACAGCAGCAGGGCCATGATGCCGGTCAGGGCGCCGTACGTGGCACCGAAGGCGTCGCTGCTGCTGACGTACACGGCGAGCAGGGCGCTGATCAGCCACCACAGGAGGGTGGACAGGGCGGCGCCGAAGAGGAGCCAGGAGAAGGCCGGCTGGCGGCGGCGGGGGGCGTAGTGGAAGATCGCGCCGACCGCGGTGATGACCAGGGCGAGGCTGACGGGCCAGCGCAGGACCTGCCAGACGGTGTCGAAGACGCCGCCCCACGGTGGGTAGTGGGCGCGGACCGAGCGGCCCAGGTCGCCGCCGGCGACGAGCATGAGGAAGCCGGTGAGGGCGGGCAGGCCGGCGCCGGCGGCGAGCAGGACGGCGCGGCCGTACTTGATGTGGGCGGGACGGTCGCGTTCGACGCCGTAGATGCGGTTGGCGCCGCGTTCGATCTGGGCCATCGCGGTGGTGAGGGCGAGGAGCCCGGTGAGCAGACCGGCGGTGAGGGCGAACTCGCCGATGTCCTCGGTGCGTTCGGTGTCGGCGAGCAGGTCGTGGACGAGCTGGTCACTGGCGCCGGGGGTGAGGGCGAGGACGGTGTCGGCGACCACCTCACCGCCCTCGGCGACACCGAGCTTGCTGACCAGACCGGTGAGGGCGATGAGGAACGGCACGATCGCCAGGCACAGCTGCAGGCCGAGGGCGCGCGAGTGGCTGAAGCCGTCGCCGTACCGGAAGCGCAGGAAGGCGTCGCGCAGCAGGCACCAGCCGCCGTGCCGGCGCAGCGCGTGCCAGGCGTCGTCGGCGGAGAGGTCGTCGCGGGCCATGAGGCGCGTCTCGGGGACCTGCCGGGTGCTGCTCACAGCGGTTGAATTCCCGTCGCGGCGAAACGGAAAACTTGCCTACCATCGAGGGGCACGGTGACGATGCGGACGTGCCGGCGCCTGACAAGCGCACGGCGGCGCGGCCGCGGAGCCGATGCGTCGAGGTCACGGCGGCGTGTCGTGGCGAAGGTGTGGTGGCACCGCGACCGGCCCCATCGCCCACACCTCCGGGGAGCGGAGTCCCTCAGGAGGTGCCATGCATCGCATTCTTTCCGACCAGCTGCCGCACCACGTCGGCGAGACCGTCACGGTCGCCGGCTGGGTCCATCGGCGGCGGATCCTTTCCAGCGTCGCGTTCGTGGTCGTGCGCGACCGCGCCGGGCTGCTGCAGGTGGTGTGCCGGGAGCCGGAGCCGCCGGGTGAGGAGCAGGTCGTCGAGGTCACCGGGCGGGTGGTCGCCAACGCCGCCGCGCCCGGCGGGGCGGAGCTGGTCGACCCGGTGTTCACGCTGCTCGGGCCGGCCGAGCCGCCGCCGGTGGAGCTGTTCCGGCCCGAGCTCAAGGCGTCGCTGCCGGCACTGCTCGACCACGCGGCGGTGACGCTGCGGCACCCGGCGCGCCGGCAGGTGTTCGCGGCGTCGGCGGCCGCGGTCGGCGCGTTCCGGGCGGCGCTGGACCGGCAGGGGTTCACCGAGGTGTTCACCCCCAAGATCGTGGGCACGGCGACGGAGAGCGGCGCCAACGTGTTCCGGCTGGACTACTTCGGCGGTCCGGCGTATCTCGCGCAGTCGCCGCAGTTCTACAAGCAGACGATGGTCGGGGTGTTCGAGCGGGTGTACGAGGTCGGCCCCGTCTTCCGCGCCGAGCCGCACGACACGTCGCGGCACCTGGCGACCTACACGTCGCTGGACGCGGAGCTCGGCTTCGTGCGGGACCACCGCGACGTCATGGCCGTGCTCACCGAGGTGGTGCGGGCGATGGTGGCGGCGGTGCGGCCGTTCGGCTACCGGGTCGACCTGCCGGTGGACGTACCGGTGCTGCACTTCCGCGACGCGCTGCGGCTGGCCGGCGCGCCCGAGGACGAGCCCGACCTGGCCCCGGAGCACGAGCGCGCGCTGGGGGAGTGGGCGGCGCGGGAGCACGGCTCGGACTTCGTGTACGTCGAGGGGTACCCGATGCGCAAGCGCCCCTTCTACACGCACCCGCAGCCGGACGAGCCGCGCTGGTCGAACTCGTTCGACCTGCTGTTCCGGGGCGTGGAGCTGGTCACCGGCGGGCAGCGCCTGCACCGGTACGCCGACTACCTGGCCGCGCTCGCCGAGCGGGGCATGGACGCCGGGCCGCTGCGGACGTACCTGGAGGCGTTCCGGCACGGCATGCCCCCGCACGGCGGGTTCGCGATCGGGCTGGAGCGGTTCGTGGCCCGGGTGACCGGCGCGGCGAACGTCCGCGAGACCACGCTCTTCCCGCGTGACCTGCACCGCCTGGCCCCGTAAATCGATTGCAGCCGTACAAATGATGATCTATAATTGGAACATGCGTACTAACGGGGATGGCATCTGGGATTCACCGCGATGACGGTCGGTCGCGGGGGTGCACCACTGTGTGCCCCCGCGGCATCGGCCACGCCCCTCGCGTGCGCGCCTGAGACAATGGACGGGTGACCCTCCGCGAGATCGTCCTGCTCGGCTCGACAGGGTCGATCGGCACGCAAGCGATCGACATCGTCCGGCGCAACCCTGACAAGTTCCGCGTGGTCGCCATCGGCGCCGGCGGCGGCAACGTGCGTCTCCTCGCCGAGCAGGCGCTGGAGCTCGGCGTCGACGCGGTCGGGGTGGCCAAGGCCACCGCCGCCCAGGACCTGCAGCTCGCCTTCTACAGCGAGGCCGCCCGCCGGGGCTGGGCCACCGGCGACTTCCGGCTGCCGAAGATCCTCGCCGGCCCCGACGCGATGACCGAGCTGGCGCAGTGGCCGTGTGACACGGTCCTCAACGGGGTCGTCGGTTCGCTCGGCCTGGCGCCGACCCTCGCCGCGCTGCGCGCCGGCCGCATCCTCGCCCTGGCCAACAAGGAGTCCCTGGTCGCCGGCGGTCCGCTGGTGCGGGCCGTCGCGAAGCCGGGCCAGATCGTCCCCGTCGACTCGGAGCACTCGGCGCTGGCGCAGGGGCTGCGCGGCGGGACGGCCCGGGAGGTCAGGCGCCTGGTGCTGACCGCGTCCGGCGGCGCGTTCCGCGGGCGGACCCGCGAGCAGCTCGTCGGGGTCACCCCGCAGGAGGCCCTCGCCCACCCGACCTGGGACATGGGGCCGGTCGTGACGATCAACAGCGCCACGCTGGTCAACAAGGGCCTCGAGGTGATCGAGACGCACGAGCTGTTCGGGGTGGCGTATCGCGACATCCACGTCATGGTGCACCCGCAGTCGGTGATCCACTCGTTGGTCGAGTTCCACGACGGCTCGACCCTCGCGCAGTGCAGCCCGCCCGACATGCGCCTGCCGATCGCGCTCGCCCTCGGCTGGCCCGACCGGGTCGCGGACGCCGCGCCCGGCGTGGACTGGACCACCGCGCACACGTGGGAGCTGCGCCCGCTCGACGAGGAGGCGTTCCCCGCGGTGGCCCTCGCGAAGGCGGCGGGTGAGGCCGGCCGGTGCCGCCCGGCGATCTACAACGCGGCGAACGAGGAGTGTGTCGCCGCGTTCACAGCGGGTGACCTTCCTTTCCTCGGCATCGTCGAGACGCTCGAGCAGGCGCTGACGGACGCACCGGACTTTGCCGAACCAGGTACCGTCGATGACGTGCTCGCCGCCGAATCCTGGGCGCGGGCCTATGCGCGCGAGCGGATCGCGGGCGGGAAAGGGGCCTGATGGCGTTCACGGTGGGGATCGTCCTGTTCGCAGTGGGGATCCTGTTCGCGGTGTGCCTGCACGAGGCGGGGCACATGCTGACCGCCAAATGGTTCGGCATGCGGGTGACCAAGTACTTCGCCGGGTTCGGGCCGACGATCTGGTCGTTCAAGCGCGGCGAGACCGAGTACGGCATCAAGGCCCTGCCGTTCGGCGGTTTCGTGAAGATCGTGGGGATGACGCCCCAGGAGGACGAGATCGACCCGACCACCGGCAAGTCCGGTGCGGACGACCCGCGGGCGATGTGGCGCTTCCCGGTGTGGAAGCGGACGATCGTGATGAGCGCGGGGTCGATCACCCACTTCGCGATCACGCTGATCACGCTGTGGGTGCTGTTCTCGTTCGTGGGCATCCCCGACCCCGAGACCAAGAACGACGAGCTGCCGGTCCGCGTCGGCCCGGTCGCGCAGTGCATCGCCACCACGTGGCAGTACGACGCCACCACCAAGGCGGCGAAGGCCTGCGACCCGGCGACCGACCCGAAGAGCCCGGCGGCGCAGCTCGGCCTGAAGTCCGGCGACATGATCACGTCCATCGCCGGCGTCGCCACGCCCAACTCGGGCACGCTGCGCGAGCAGCTCAAGAAGGTCACCAACCAGACGGTCCCGGTGACCTGGACGCGCGACGGCAAGGAGCTCAGCGGCACCGCCTTCATCCCCGAGGCGCAGCGGACCAAGCCCGGCGTCGTCAAGACCGCCGACAAGATCACCGCTGAGGACCTCGAGCAGGGCGGCCTGCTGGGCATCAGCATCGCCCCGCGGACCTCCGACATCCCGCACGTCTCCTACGGCCCGGTCGAGGGCGTCGACAAGACGTTCACGATCACCTGGTCGCTGGTCGAGCGCACGTTCGCCTCGTTCAAGGACATCCCGGAGAAGGTGCCCAACCTCTTCAAGGCGATCTTCGGCGAGCAGCGCGACCCCGAGACCCCGGTGAGCGTCGTCGGCGCCAGCCGCATCGGTGGTGAGCTGTTCGAGCTCGGCGACTGGGCCTCGCTGCTGCTGCTGTTCGCGAGCCTCAACCTGTTCTTCGGCATCTTCAACCTGTTCCCGCTGCTGCCGATGGACGGCGGCCACATCGCGATCGCCTGGTTCGAGCGCGTGCGGTCGTGGTTCGCGGCCAAGCTGGGCAAACCCGACCCAGGTCGGGTCGACTACTACAAGCTGGCGCCCATCACGCTCGGCGTGATAGGCATCCTCGGCGTCTTCGTCCTGCTGACGGTGACCGCCGACTTCGTGAACCCCATCACCCTGAAGTGAACCGGAAACAGGTGGCGCACTCCATGACCGCTGTCAGCCTCGGCCTGCCTACCGTCCCCCCGCCGGCGCTCGCGCCGCGCCGGAAGTCACGCCAGATCATGGTCGGCCCGGTGCCGGTCGGCGGCGGCGCGCCGGTGTCCGTGCAGTCGATGACGACCACCCTCACCGCGGACGTCAACAGCACGCTCCAGCAGATCGCCGAGCTCACCGCCTCGGGCTGCCAGATCGTGCGGGTCGCGGTGCCCAGCCAGGACGACGTCGAGGCGCTGCCGGCGATCGCGAAGAAGTCGCAGATCCCGGTCATCGCCGACATCCACTTCCAGCCGAAGTACGTCTTCGCGGCGATCGACGCCGGCTGCGCGGCGGTGCGGGTCAACCCCGGCAACATCCGCCAGTTCGACGACAAGGTCAAGGAGATCGCGAAGGCGGCGTCCGCGGCCGGCATCCCGATCCGCATCGGCGTCAACGCCGGCTCCCTGGACAAGCGCCTGCTGGAGAAGCACGGCAAGGCGACCGCCGAGGCGCTGGTCGAGTCGGCGCTGTGGGAGTGCTCCCTGTTCGAGGAGCACGACTTCCGCGACATCAAGATCTCGGTGAAGCACAACGACCCGGTGGTCATGATCCGGGCGTACCGGCAGCTGGCCGAGCAGTGCGACTACCCGCTGCACCTGGGTGTGACCGAGGCCGGCCCCGCGTTCCAGGGCACGATCAAGTCCTCCGTGGCGTTCGGCGCGCTGCTCGCCGAGGGCATCGGCGACACGATCCGGGTCTCGCTGTCCGCGCCGCCGGTCGAGGAGATCAAGGTCGGCAACGCCATCCTCGAGGCCCTCGGGCTGCGCGAGCGCGGGCTGGAGATCGTCTCGTGCCCGTCGTGCGGCCGGGCGCAGGTTGACGTGTACACCCTCGCCGAGCAGGTCACCGCCGCGCTCGACGGGTTCCCGGCGCCGCTGCGGGTCGCGGTCATGGGCTGCGTCGTCAACGGCCCCGGTGAGGCCCGCGAGGCGGACCTCGGCGTCGCGTCCGGCAACGGCAAGGGCCAGATCTTCGTCAAGGGCCAGGTCATCAAGACGGTGCCCGAGTCGCAGATCGTGGAGACCCTGGTCGAGGAGGCCCTGCGCCTCGCCGAGGAGATGGGCGTCGACCTGCCGGAGGAGCTGCGCGGCCTCGGCCCGTCCGTGACGGTGCACTGAAGCCCGCCACCGCGGCCGCACCGGCATCCGCCGCCGACGCCGCACCGCAACCCGCCGGCCGGGTGCCGGCGGGCGGCGGCCGTGGTGTGCCCGCCCGGGGAGCGGCAACGGGGACCCCTGAAGCGGACACGGGCACGACTGCGCCGGGTATGTGCGGCCGTCTCCGGCCGGACATGGCAGGCTTGTACGCATGCTGACGGCGGCGGCGAGGCTTCTCGGCGACGCCGAACGCGGTTCGGTCGAGCGCCTGCTCGACGGTGACCCGTTCGGCGGCGCCCAGGTGGCCGAGCGGATCTCGATGGCCGGGCTGGCCTGGTGGCGTCAGGACGCCCGGATCTTCGGGTACGGTTCGCGCCGTCACCTGGAGTCGCTGTGCTGGCTCGGCGCCAACCTCATCCCCGTCAACGCCTCACCCGCGGCCGTCTCGGCGTTCGCCGACATGGTCGCCGGCGAGCCCCGCGGCTGCTCGTCGATCGTCGGTTCCGCCGACGCGGTGCTCGGGCTGTGGAGCAGGCTGGCGTCGTCGTGGGGGCCTTCGCGGGACGTACGGCCGAACCAGCCACTGATGGCGACGTCCTCGCCGGCGCCCGTGCCCGCCGACCCCGGGGTGCGGCTCGTGCGGCCCGACGAGATCGACCTGCTGTTCCCGGCGGCCGTGGCCATGTACACCGAGGAGGTCGGCGTCTCACCGACCGCCGACGGCGGCGAGCGCTCCTACCGCGAGCGGGTCGGCGAGCTGGTCCGGGCCCGCCGGGCGTACGCCCGCGTGATCAACGGGCAGGTCGTCTTCAAGGCGGAGCTGGCCGTGATCACCAAGCACACCGCCCAGATCCAGGGCGTGTGGACGGCGCCGGAGTGGCGCGGCCGGGGGTTGGCCAGGGGCGGGATCGCCGCGATCGTGCGCGACGCGCTGCGGCGGGTGGCGCCATCGGTCAGCCTGTATGTCAACGACTACAACACCCCAGCTCGCGCCGTGTACGAGCGCTGCGGGTTCCAGCAGGTGGGCACCTTCGCCACGGTGCTGTTCTAAACCGGGATTTCCCGACAAAACGCCCCCCGCGTGCAGGATGATCAAGAGGCCACCCGGCTGAACAAAGGGAAGCTTCGCATGGGCCAGATCATCCGGCAGATATCGCCCAACACCACGCGCTACTACTGGTACCCGGGGGACAAGAAGGAGTGGCTCCGCGCCCTCGTCGCCTGCGGCGCCGGGGCCGCGGTGTTCGGGCTGACGTTCCTGCTGACCAGGAGCACCGTCGCCGCGACGGTGCTCGGCCTGTCCACCGCCGCCGGGTGCGCCTGCTTCAACCTCGGCCGCCGGGACACCCGCGCGCTCGACGCGCTCGACACCGCCACGATCACCCGCCGCGCCACCGTCGCCGCCTCCGGCCGGGCCACCTGGCGGGGGCTGGTCGAGGGGGCGGTGGTCGCGTTCGCGGTGCTCGCCGTCGCCCAGCTGCCGACCCGCGGCTTCATGGTGGACTGGCTGCTACCGCTCGTGCCGGCCCTCGCCGCCGGCATCGCCAGGCAGGGCGGGCTGCTCAGCGCCCGGCTGACCCACGAGTCGGCGAAGGCGTCCACGCTGCGGCCGGTGCTCAACCGCAACGCCCTCGCCGAGGGCGCCCGCCACTGACGCGCGACGGTGCCCGACCGCGCCGTCCTCGCCGAGGGCGCCCGCGACTGAACGCGCGGCGGCGCCCTCGCCGTGGGCGGGCACGGCGTCAGACCGCGTACGACGGCTGCCGGCGCAGCGAGCACAGCACCCACGCGCTGTGCGAGCCGGCCGCCGCCGTGTAGAAGATCACCTTCTGCCCGGCGTCGGCGATGTCGAGGACCTCGCAGTCGAAGACCAGCTCGCCGTGCACCGGGTGGGTGACCCGCTTGGTGGTGGCGCGCCGGACGGACACCCGGTGCTCGTCCCACCGGCGGACGAACTCGGGGCTGGCCGCCCGCAACCGGGCGACCAGCGACTGGATCCCCTCGTCCGCCGGGTACCGCACGGACGCGGCCCGCAGGTCGGCGACGCACTCGTCGGCGAACTCCGACAGGGAGGCGTCGAGCCCGGCCGGGCCGGCGAACAGGTTCCAGATCATGTTGCGCGACTCGGGCATCAGGACCGCCGGGTCGCCCATCAGGGCGACGGCCATCGGGTTCCAGGCGAGCAGCTCGTACTTCGCGTCGATCACGAACGCGGGGGTGTCGTCGAGCCGGTCGAGCAGGTGCCGGATGCCGGCCGAGACGTGCGGCGACGGCCCGGCCGCCGGCCCGGGCTGCTCGCCGGCGAGCTGGAACAGGTACGTGCGCTCGTCGTCGTGCAGGCGCAGCGCCCGGCCGAGGGCGCCGAGGACCTGCCGGGACGGCCGCGGGCCGCGGGCCTGCTCGAGCCGCGCGTAGTAGTCCACCGAGATGCCGGCGAGCCGGGCGACCTCCTCGCGGCGCAGGCCCGGGGTCCGGCGGCGGGACCCGCCGTCGATGCCGGCGTCGGCCGGGGCGACCCGCGCCCGGCGGCTCTTGAGGAAGTCGGCGAGCTGCACCCGGTCCATGGGTCCCATGCTGCCGGAACCGCCCGCGCGCAACCAGGGACCGCCGATCCGCTGTTCGGCACGGCTCTGCCGGCCGGCCCGCCGGGCGGGCAGCGTGGCCGGCATGAGCGAACCACGGGTCGCCCTCGTCACGGGCGCGAACAAAGGCATCGGCTTCGAGATCGCGAGCCTGCTCGGCACCGTGCACGGCATGCGGGTCCTGGTCGGCGCGCGGGACGCCGGGCGCGGGCGGGCGGCGGCCGCGGCGCTGGGCGGCTTCGCCACCGCCGTCACGCTGGACGTCACCGACGGCGACAGCGTCGCGGCGCTGGGCGCGCTGGAGCGGCTCGACGTGCTGGTCAACAATGCCGGCGTCCTGCTGGAGCGCGGCGCGCCGCCCAGCGGTACCCCGGTCGAGCTGCTGCGGCGGACGTTCGAGACCAACGTGCTCGGTGTCGTCGCCGTCACCAACGCGGTCCTGCCGGCGTTGCGCCGCGCCGACGCCGGGCGCATCGTCAACCTCAGCAGCGGGCTGGGATCGCTCGCCCTCACCACCGATGTCTCGCACGTGTACGCGCACAACCCGCTCCTGGCGTACAACGCCTCGAAGACCGCGCTGAACGCGGTCACGGTCTCCTACGCCAACGAGCTGCGCGGCACGGCGGTCAAGGTGAACGCCGCCGACCCCGGGTACTGCGCGACCGACATGAACGGCCACGCCGGCCCGCGCACGCCGGCGCAGGGCGCGACCGCCGCCGTGCGCCTCGCCACGCTGCCCGCCGACGGCCCGACCGGCGGCTTCTTCGACGAGGACGGTCCGGTGCCCTGGTAGCCGGCGGGCCGGTCCGTGCCTGGTGACGGCGGGCGGTCCAGCGCCCTGCCGCGAGGCCGGGCGGCGGGCGCTAGCGGTACCGCGCGAAATGGGACAGGAAAGCCCCGGCCGCGGCCGGTCGTGGACCCTCGCGGCGCCACGCCAGGCCGAGCCGCCCGCTGAGGGCCGGCCGGGTGATCCGCAGCGGGTGCAGCCCGGCGTACCCCCGCGCGATCGACGCCGGCAGGACCGCCACACCGAGCCCGCGGGCCGCCAGCTGCGCCACCACCTGCGGGGTGCCGGCCTCGAACGCGACCACCGGCGCGAACCCGGCCGCCGCGCAGGCCGACTCGAGGATCCCGCGGATGCCGGTGCCGGCCCGCAGGCAGACCAGCGGCCGCCCGCGCAGCTCGGCGACCCGCACGGTCGAGCGCCCGGCCCACTCGTGCCCCGGGGCGACGGCGGCGTCGACGGCCTCGTCGGTCAGCACCCGCACGTCGAGGTCGGGCGGCGGGGTGTCGTACGCGATGATCGCCGCGTCCAGGCGCCCCGCCCGCAGCCCGTCGACGAGCCGGTCGGTGGTGTCCTCGGCGAGGGTGATCTCCAGGCCCGGGTGCGCGGCGTGGAAGTCGGCGAGCACCGTGGCCAGGTCGACGTCGTGCGAGGTCACGGTCCCGATCGCCACCCGGCCGCGGACCAGGCCGGCGAGCTCGGCGGCGGTGCGCCGGGCGCCCTCGACCGCGGCGAGGGCGGCCCGCGCGTAGGGCAGCACCGCCGCGCCGGCCGCGGTCAGCCGCACCTGCCGGCCGGAGCGGTCCAGCAGGTCCTGGCCCAGCTCCCGCTCCAGCTTCCTGACCTGCGCGCTCACCCCCGGCTGGGCGACCCGCAGCCGGGCCGCCGCGCGGGTGAAGCTCGCCTCGTCCGCCACCGCCACGAGGTACGCCAGCTGGTGCAGCTCCATACGTGCTGATTCTAGATACCAGCAGGAAGCGCTCTTGGCGTTATGGACGCCAGGTGGGCAGGGTGGAGGCATGACGACGACAGCGAAGACACCCGAGGACCTGACCCGCCTGTTCGTCGAGCGGGCCAACGCCGGCGACGCCGAGGGGCTCGCCGCGCTGTACGAGCCGGACGCCGTCCTGGCCTACCCGCCGGGCTCGACCACCGTCGGCCGCGCCGCGATCCGGGCCGTCTGCGAGGAGATGCTGCGGCACGTGCCGCGCTTCGAGCTGGAGCCGCTGACCCCGACCGTCGTCAGCGGCGACCTCGCCCTGACCGGCACCCGCTCCGCCGACGGTAAGGGCGGCCGCGTCCAGGTCGTGCGCCGCCAGCCCGACGGCGGCTGGCTGCGCGTCATCGACCGGCCCGAGCAGCCTTAGGCGCGCACGCGGAGCATCTTCGGGTCGTAGAGGGGTTCGGCCCGCACGACGGCGGGGAACCAGCGGTCGAAGACGGAGACCTCGACGGGGGCGCCGACCGCCGTCGCCGCCGGCAGGTAGGCATAGGCGATCGACGCGCCGACCCGGTAGCCGAACCCGCCGGACGTGACCCGGCCGCACGGCACGCCATCGACGCGGACCGGCTCCCCGCCCAGGCAGACGGTGCCCGGATCGTCCAGCACCAGACAGCGCAGCACCCGGTCGGGGGCGTCGGGAAGGGCGGCACGGCCGATGAAGTCCTTCGACCGGTCGACGAACGGGCCGAGGCCGGCGGAGATCGGGTCGGTGTCGGTGGTCAGGTCGGTGCCCCAGACGCGGTACCCCTTCTCCAGCCGCATGGCGTCGATCGCCCGGTAGCCGCCCGGCCGCAGCCCGAGCGGCGCGCCGGCCTCCATCAGCAGGTCCCACAGGGTCAGCGTGTACTCGGCCGGGGCGTACAGCTCCCAGCCCAGCTCGCCGACGAACGTGACCCGCTGGGCGAGGACCGGCACCGGCCCGACCGTCAGGCGGCGGGCCCGCATGAACGGGAAGTCCACGTTGGACAGTGAGGCGTCGGTGAGCGGCTGCAGGATGTCGCGGGCGGCCGGCCCCCACAGGCACAGGCAGCCGTGGGCGGAGGTGACGTCGTCGACCGTCACGCCGGCGCCGGCCGCCGCGGCGTGCCGGCGGATCCAGGCCGCGTCGCGCACGCCGCTGGCGGTGCTCGTGACGAGCCGGAAGTGCGTCTCGCCGAGCCGCGCGACGGTCAGGTCGGCCTCGACGCCGCCGCGGGCGTTGAGCATCGCGGTGTAGGTGAGGGTGCCCACGGGCCGGTCGACGTCGTTGGCGCACAGCCGCCGCAGCAGCCCGGGCGCGTCCGGCCCGCGCACGTCGAGCTTCGCGAACGACGACTGGTCGAACAGCCCGGCGGCGGTGGCGGTCGCGGCGACCTCCGCGGCGATCGCGGGCGACCAGGACCGCCCGGCCCAGCCGCGCGGCGCGGTGACGCGGGCGTCGGCGAGCGCGGCGTTGGCGCCGAACCAGTTCGCCCGCTCCCAGCCCGCCTTCTCGCCGAGCGCGGCGTCGAGGGTCGCCAGGCGCGGCCAGACGGGGGAGCGGCGCAGCGGCCGGCCGGCGGTCCACTCCTGGCCCGGGTACACCACGTCGTAGTAGCGGGAGTAGCCGTCCAGCGCCTTGGTCGCGGCCCAGGTGCGGCTCGCGGCGTGCGCCCCGAAGCGCCGGACGTCCATCGTGGACACGTCCCACTCGGGGGTGCCGTCGACGATCCACTCGGCGATCGCCTTGCCGACGCCGCCGGCCGCGGCGAGCCCGTGGACGCAGAACCCGGCGGCGACCCAGAAGCCGGCGACCGCGGTCTCGCCGAGCAGGAACTCCCCGTCGGGGGTGAACGCCTCCGGTCCGTGCACGACGCGGTCCATGCCCAGGCTGTTGAGGGCCGGGACGCGGTGCCGGGCGTTGCCCCACGACTCGGCGAACCTGCCCAGGTCCGGCTCGAACAGGGTGCGCGGCGCCGACAGCGGGTCGGGGTCGTCCCACAGCGACGGGTCGCGCACGTAGCCGCCGACGAGCAGCCCGCCCTCGGGCTCGGGGGCGCCGCGGAAGTACACGATCCGGTCGGGGTCGCGGACCGTCGGGATGACCACCGTGGACCCCGCGCCCGGGATGGCGTCGGTGATGACGTACTGGTGCTTGATCGGCACGATCGGGACGTCCACGCCGGCGAGCCGGCCGACGTGCCCGGCGGCGGCGCCGGCCGCGTCGACGACGACCTCGGTGGCGATCCGCCCGGCGGTGGTGACCACGCCGGTGACCCGCCCGCCGGCCGTCTCGACGCCGGTCACCCGCACCCCGGTGACGATCCGTACGCCGAGCGCGGTGGCGCCGGCGGCGAGGGCCGCGGCCAGCCGCGCGGGCTCCAGCCAGCCGTCGCCGGGCAGCCAGCCCGCGGCGAGCACGTCGGCGACGTTGAGCAGCGGCAGCCGGTCCCTGGTCTCCGCGGGGCTCAGCAGGTCGAGCTCCAGCCCGTACGTGGTGGCCGAGCTGACCTGCCGGCGCAGCTCCTCGACGCGTTCCGGGGTGGTCGCCAGCCGCAGCCCGCCGACGCCGCGCCAGCCGGGGTCCAGGCCGGTGAGGTCGCGCAGCTCCGCGTACAGGCCGGAGGAGTACATGATCATCCGGGTCTGGCTGACGGTGGAGCGCAGCTGCCCCACGAAGCCGGCCGAGTGCCAGGTCGTGCCCTCGGTCAGCGCGTGCCGCTCCAGCAGGACCACGTCGGTCCAGCCGAGCCGCGCCAGGTGGTACGCCACGCTGCAACCGGCGACGCCGCCGCCGATCACCACAACGCGAGAGGCCTGCGGGAGGTCCGACATTGCATGATTGTGATCCCACGTGCCGGGCTTGTAAAAGGTCTGAAGCAATACCGGTAAACGTGAAGGAACCTCTTGACGACCGGCCGCGGCAGGCGTTAACTGTGCCCCACTATGACGCTGATCACTACGGGCCGCAGGGTGTAAAAGGTCTGTAACCGGCGTCGGACCGCGCGGCGAAGGGGCCGGGTGCCATGACTGCGGTGCCGTCCATCGCGGACCTGCTGGAGCGGGTCCCGTCGTGGATCGGCCGCGCGGTCGAATGGCAGCGGCTGCAGGGCGGGCTGTCCCATCACATCTACCGGGTCGACGTCGACCGCGTCCCCTACGTCCTGCGGGTCCTGGAGCCGGCGGTGTCCGCCGCCGGCCTCGGCATCCCGCCGGAGCAGGAGATCGCCAACACCGTCCTCGCGGCGCACACCGTCGGCGCGAAGGTCTACGAGATCCTGCCGGACGTGCCGGCGGTCGTCATCGAGTTCCTCCCGGGACGGACCCTCGGCGCCGCCGAGGTGCGCCGCCCCGAGATCATCCCGTCCATCGCGACCGCCTGCCGCCGGCTGCACGCCGGCCCGGCGTTCGGCAACGACTTCGACATCTTCGCCAAACGGGCCGAACTGCTCGACGTCTGTGCGCGGCACGACCTGCCGCTGCCCGACGGCTACCTGGACCGCTCGTCCACAGTGGACGCCATCGCGGCCGCGCTCGCCGAGGCACCGCTGCCGAGCGTGCCGTGCCACAACGACCTGCTGGCGGAGAACTTCATCGCCACCGGCGACGGCGTGCGGATCATCGACTACCAACTGTCCGGCAACAACGACCCCGCCTTCGAGCTCGGCGACATCGCCGCGGAGGCCGACTACGACCCGGATCTGGCCGGCCTGCTGGCGGGGGAGTACTTCGCCGACGCCGACGAGGCCCTCCGTGCGAGGGTCCGGCTGTATCAAGTCGCGTCCAACGTCACCTGGACGCTGTGGTTCACCGTCCACCACGGACTGCTGTCGGCCCGGGACCTCGGCGCGTTCGACTACGCGGCGGAGGCGGCCGACAAGTGGGGTCAGGCCCAGGAGGCACTGGACGACCCCGGACTCGGCAGGCTCCTGGCGGCGGCCTCAGGAAGGACCCCCCACCCCTAAGAACACGCAAGGAGGTGCCCATGGCATCACCGACCGTCGACGCCGACGAACAGCGGCTCGCCGAGCTGGGCTACAAGCAGGAGCTGCGCCGCAAGTGGAGCGGCTTCTCCAACTTCGCCATCTCGTTCTCCATCATCTCCATCCTCGCCGGCTGCTTCACCACGTTCGGCCAGGCGTGGATGAACGGCGGCCCGGTCGCCATCTCGTGGGGCTGGCCGCTCATCTCCGCCTTCATCCTGATCATCGGCTTCTGCATGTCGGAGCTGGTGTCGGCGTACCCGACGGCCGGCGGCATCTACTGGTGGGCCGCGAAGATGGGCAAGCCGATCCACGGCTGGTTCACCGGCTGGCTGAACCTCGTCGGCCTGGTCGCCGTCACGGCGTCGGTCGACTACGGCTGCGCGACGTTCATGAGCCTGGTGCTCGACGCGTACACCTCGTGGGACAGCGCCAACCTGTACCTGACGTTCCTGCTCTTCGTGGTGATCCTGGTGCTGCACGCCGCGATCAACATCTGGGGCCACAACATCATCGACGTGCTGCAGAACGTCTCGGTGTGGTGGCACGTGTTCGGCGCCGCCGCGGTCGTGCTGATCCTGGTGTTCGTGCCGGAGAAGCACCAGAGCCTGGAGTTCGTCTTCACCGAGCGCTTCAACAACTCCGGCTACTCCGACGCGCTGTACTGGTTCCTGGTGCTGCCGTTCGGCTTCCTGCTGACCCAGTACACGATCACCGGCTTCGACGCGTGCGCCCACGTGTCGGAGGAGACGAAGGGCGCGTCCACGGCCGCGGCGAAGGGCCTGTGGCAGTCCATCTTCTACTCGGCCATCGGCGGCTGGATCCTGTTGCTGGCGTTCCTGTTCGCGGCGACCGACGTCGACGCGATCACCGAGGCCGGGGGCTTCTCCGGCGCGATCTTCGAGACCGCGCTCAGCTCCGGCTTCTTCAAGGCGGTCATCCTCATCTCCACCATCGGGCAGTTCTTCTGCGGCATGAGCTGCGTGACGAGCATGTCCCGGATGACCTACGCGTTCAGCCGCGACCGGGCCGTGCCCGGCTGGCAGCTGTGGTCCAAGGTGGACCGCAACGGCACCCCGGTCAACGCGATCCTCGGCGCCTCGGCGGCCGGGCTCGTGCTGACCCTGCCCGCGCTGTACAAGAGCCCGCTCGGCGTGCCCACCGCCTTCTACGCGGTGGTCTCGGTCGCGGTCATCGGCCTGTACCTGGCCTTCCTGATCCCGATCTACCTGCGGCTGAAGATGGGCGACCGGTTCGTGCCCGGGCCGTGGACGCTCGGCGCCAAGTACAAGGTGCTGGGCTGGATCGCGGTCATCGAGATCGCGGTCATCTCGGTCTACTTCGTGCTGCCGCTGTCGCCGGCCGCGATCCCCGGCAACAAGGACTTCTCCTGGCTCAACGTCAACTACGCACCGCTGGCGATCCTGCTGGTCATCGGCGGGGCCGCGCTGTGGTGGGTCCTGTCGGCGAAGCACTGGTTCAAGGGTCCGATCCGCACGATCGACGAAGCGATCGCGGAGGACACTGCCGCACCCGTCGAGTAGGGAATGATGTGGTCGCAGGCGGCGCGCGAACGCCGCCTGCGACCACGACCGAGGAGGGCGGATGCCGGTGGCCACTGAGCCCCTGTCGGGTGTGCCGATGTGGCGACCGGTGCGGGGTGGCAACGCGTTCGAGATCACCGTGGCCCGGCTGGCCCAGGCGATCCGGTTGGGTCTGGTGCCGGTCGGCGAGCGTCTTCCCCCGGAGCGCGAGCTGGCCGAGCGCCTCCAGGTGAGCCGGGTGACCCTGCGGGAGGCCATCGCGGCGCTGCGCGAGGCCGGCTTCCTCGAGTCGCGGCGCGGGCGCTCCGGCGGCACGTTCGTGGTGCGCTCCACCGGCGACGCGCACGCCGACGCCGCCGAGCAGGACGCCGCCGCACTGGCCCGCGAGATGGGCGACACGCTGCACGACGCCCTCGACTTCCGCCGGGTGCTGGAGCCCGGCGCCGCCGCGCTGGCCGCGACCCGCGCCCTGTCCGCCGCCGACCGCGCGCACCTCGTCGCCTGCCTGGCCGCGGCCCGGACCAGGGACCCGCGGACCCGGCGGGTCAACGACTCCCGGCTGCACCTGGCGATCGCCGCGGCGAGCGGCTCGACGTCCGTGGCCGCCTCGATCGCCGACGTACAGCTGCGCCTGGACCGGCTGCTCGCCGCGATCCCGGTGCTGCGCCGCAACCTGGACCACTCCGACGCCCAGCACGAGCGGGTCGTCGAGGCCATCCTCGCCGGCGACCCCGTGGTGGCGCGCACCGAGATGGAAGAGCACTGCGACGCGACCGCCGCACTGTTGCGCGGCCTGCTCGGATGAGTTTATGGTTTGTTTCTAGACCTTTAGGGGTGGATCGATGCTGACGCTCGAGCAGTTGCGCGTCGCCGTGGCCGAACGCGAGATCGACACCGTCGTCGTGGCGATCACCGACATGCAGGGCCGGTTGCAGGGCAAGCGGTTCCACGCCCCGCACTTCCTCGCCGAGGTCGTCGCGCACGGCACCGAGGGGTGCAACTACCTGCTCGCCGTCGACGTCGACATGAACACCGTCGACGGCTACGCGATGTCGTCCTGGTCCAGCGGCTACGGCGACTTCGCGATGATCCCCGACTTCAGCACCCTGCGGCGCATCCCGTGGCAGCCCGGCACCGCACTCGTCCTGGCCGACCTGCGCTGGCTCGACGGCCAGTCGCCCGTCGCCGCGTCGCCCCGGCAGATCCTGCAGGCGCAGCTGGCCGCGCTCGCCGAGCGGGGCCTGACCGCATACACGGGCACCGAGCTGGAGTTCGTCGCGTACCGCGACACCTACGAGGAGGCCTACGCCAAGGGGTACCGCGGCCTCACCCCCGCCAACGTCTTCAACGCCGACTACTCACTCCTGCAGACCGCCCGGATCGAGCCGCTGCTGCGCCGCATCCGCAACGACATGGCCGGCGCCGGCCTGGTCCCGGAGAGCGCGAAGGGCGAGTGCAACCTCGGCCAGCACGAGATCGCCTTCCGCTACGACGAGGCGCTGCGCAACGCCGACGGGCACGTGCTGTACAAGAACGGCGCCAAGGAGATCGCGGCGCTGGAAGGCATGTCCATCACCTTCATGGCCAAGCCGAACGCGCGCGAGGGCAACTCCTGCCACATCCACTTCTCGCTGCGGCGGGACGGGCAGCGGGTCGACGAGCCAACCTTCCACCACGCCATGGCCGGCCTGCTGGCCACCATGCGCGAGTTCACCCTCATGTACGCGCCGAACATCAACTCCTACAAGCGCTACCAGGCCGGCTCGTTCGCGCCGACCGCCGTGCGCTGGGGCAACGACAACCGCACCTGCGCCCTGCGGGTCGTCGGCCACGGCCCGTCGCTGCGGGTCGAGAACCGGGTCCCCGGCGCCGACGTCAACCCCTACCTGGCGATCGCCGCGATGACCGCCGGGGCCCTGCACGGCATCCGCAACGAGCTGCCCCTCGAGGACATCTACACCGGCAACGCCTACCAGGACGACAGCGCGCCGCGGGTGCCCTCCACCCTGCGCGAGGCGCTCACCCTCTGGGAGGGAAGCGACCTGGCCCGCGCCGCGTTCGGCGAGGACGTCGTCGCCCATTACGCCAACAACGCCCGGGTCGAGCTGGCAGCGTTTGACGCGGCGGTCACCGACTGGGAGCTCCAGCGCGGCTTCGAAAGGCTGTAACCACATGCATGACGTCATCTCGCCGGTGACCGAACAGGTCGTCGCCACGGTGCCATCGTCGAGCGTCGAGGAGACCGACGCGGCCATCGCGCGGGCGCACGAGGCGTTCCGGACCTGGCGGGCGGTGGCCCCCGGCGACCGGGCCCGGCTGCTGCGCCGCTTCGCCGCGCTGGTCGACGAGCACAACGAGGAGCTCGCCCAGCTGGAGGTCCGCAACAGCGGGCACACCATCGGCAACGCCCGGTGGGAGGCCGGCAACGTCCGCGACGTGCTCAACTACTACGCCGGGGCGCCCGAGCGGCTCAGCGGCCGGCAGATCCCCGTCGCCGGCGGCATGGACGTCACGTTCTACGAGCCCCTGGGCGTCGTCGGCGTCATCGTGCCGTGGAACTTCCCGATGCCGATCGCCGGCTGGGGCTTCGCACCCGCGCTCGCCGCCGGCAACACCGTTGTCCTCAAGCCCGCCGAGCTGACCCCGCTGACCGCCATTCGCCTGGGCGAGCTGGCGCTGGACGCCGGGCTGCCCGAGGGCGTGTTCACCGTGCTGCCCGGCAAGGGCTCCGTCGTCGGCGAGCGGTTCGTCACCCACCCGCTGGTGCGCAAGGTCTGCTTCACCGGCTCCACCGAGGTCGGCAAGCGCATCATGGCCGGCTGCGCCGAGCAGGTGAAGCGGGTGACCCTCGAGCTGGGCGGCAAGAGCGCCAACATCGTCTTCGCCGACGCCGACCTGGCCAGGGCCGCCGCGGGCGCGCCCGGCGCGGTGTTCGACAACGCCGGCCAGGACTGCTGCGCCCGGTCCCGCCTGCTGGTCCAGTCCAGCGTGTACGACAGGTTCATGGGCCTGCTGGAGGAGGCGGTCAAGGCGTTCCGCTGCGAGGACCCGGCCCTGGAGAGCGCGCAGATGGGCCCGCTGATCTCCGCCGGCCAGCTCTCCTCGGTGCGCTCCTACGTGGACCAGCCCTTGTTCGCCGGCAGCGCGCCCGACGGCCCCGGCTACTGGATGGCGCCGACCGTGATCGAGGCGTCGTCGGTCCAGGACCGGCACTGGCGCGAGGAGATCTTCGGCCCGGTGCTGTCGGTGCTGCGCTTCGACGACGAGGCCGACGCGATCCGCCTCGCCAACGACACCGAGTACGGGCTGTCCGGCTCCATCTGGACCGGCGACCTCGGCCGCGGCATCCGCGTCGCCCGGGGTGTCGAGGCCGGCAACCTCAGCGTCAACTCGAACTCCTCGGTGCGGTACTGGACGCCCTTCGGCGGCGTGAAGCAGTCCGGCCTCGGCCGCGAGCTCGGCCCGGACGCGCTCGCCGCGTTCAGCGAAGTCAAGAACGTCTTCTTCAGCACGGAGGTCTAAGTGCAGGCTCGTCTCCAGGACCGGGTCGCGGTCATCACCGGCGCCGGCAGCGGCATCGGGCTCGCCACGGCGCGCAGGTTCGCGTCCGAGGGCGCGAAGGTCGTCGCGGTCGACCTGAACCCCGACGCGGGCAAGGCCGCCGCCGAGGAGGTGGGCGGCGAGTTCGTGGCCGCCGACGTCGCCGACGAACAGGCCGTCAAGGCTCTCTTCGACGGGGTCGCCGAACGGTACGGCCGGGTCGACATCGCGTTCAACAACGCCGGCATCTCCCCGCCCGACGACGACTCGATCCTCGACACCGGCCTCGAGGCCTGGGAGCGGGTGCTGAAGGTCAACACGACCAGCGTGTACTTCTGCTGCAAGTACGCCATCCCGCACATGCGCGCCCAGGGCAAGGGCTCGATCATCAACACCGCGAGCTTCGTGGCGCTGCTGGGCGCGGCGACCTCGCAGATCGCCTACACCGCCAGCAAGGGCGCGGTGCTGTCCATGACCCGCGAGCTGGGCGTCCAGTTCGCCCGCGAAGGCATCCGGGTCAACGCGCTGTGCCCCGGGCCGATCGCCACCCCGCTGCTCATGGAGCTGTTCGCCAAGGACCCCGAGCGGGCCGCGCGGCGCCTCGTGCACGTGCCGATGGGCCGGTTCGGCGAGCCCGAGGAGATCGCCGGCGCGGTCGCGTTCCTCGCCAGCGACGACGCCTCGTTCATCACCGCCTCCACGTTCGTCGTGGACGGCGGCATCACCGGCGCGTACGTCACCCCGCTGTGACCCCCGTCGTCGGTATCACCGCGTACGTCGAGCCGGCCCGCTGGGGCGTCTGGGACACCCGGGCCGTGCTCGTCCCGGAGGGGTACGTGCGGATGGTGCGGGAGGCGGGCGCCCGGCCGGTCGTGCTGCCGCCGTCCCCGGACGACGCCACCGACCTGGTCCGCCGCCTCGACGGCCTGGTCCTGGCCGGGGGCGCCGACATCGAGCCGGCGCACTACGGCGCGCCGGCCCACCCGCGGACCATGACCCGGCCGGACCGCGACAGCGGCGAGCTCGCCGTGCTCGCCGCCGCGCTCGACGCCGACCTGCCGGTGCTGGGCGTCTGCCGCGGCATGGAGCTGCTCGCCGTGGCCTGCGGCGGCACGCTCACCCAGCACCTGCCCGACGTGCTGGGCAACGAGCGGCACCAGCCGGCCCCCGGGGTCTACGGCGCCCACCCGGCCCGCTTCGCGCCCGGCTCCCGGGCCGCCGAGATCTTCGGCCCGGTGGCGGAGATCAACTCGTACCATCACCAGGCGGTCGACGACCCGGGCACGCTGACCGTGACCGGCTGGGCCGACGACGACGTCATCGAGGCCGTCGAGCTTCCGGCGCGCCGCTTCGTGCTCGGGGTGCAGTGGCACCCGGAGGAGGCCGCGGACGTCCGGCCGTTCGCCGCGCTCGTGCGGGCCGTTTCTGGGTAGGTTGGGCGCATGCGCGTCGGTTTCGGTTTGCCGGTGTCGGGGTCGTGGGCCGCACCGGACATCCTCGCGGAGGTCGCCGTCGAGGCGGAGCGGCTCGGCTACGACTCGGTGTGGACCTTCCAGCGCCTGCTGTCCGCCGACGCCCCGGTGTACCGCAGCGTCCTGGACCCGATCGTCGCGCTGGCCTTCGCCGCCGCGCGCACCAGCCGCATCCGGCTCGGCGTCGCCGTGATCAACCTGCCGTTCGTGTCGCCGGTGGTGCTCGCCAAGCAGGTGTCGAGCCTCGACGTGCTCAGCGGCGGCCGGGTCGACCTCGGCCTGGGCGGCGGCTGGTCACCGGACGAGTTCACCGCGACCGGCGCCTCCAGCGCCCACCGGGCCCGGCGGACCCGCGAGTACGTGGCGGTGCTGCGGGCGTTGTGGTCGGGCGAGGCGACCCACGACGGCGAGTTCTACACCGTGCCGCCGAGCCGCATGGAGCCCCGGCCGGTGCAGCGCCCCGGGGTGCCCATCCTGCTCGGCGGCGCCGTCCCGGCCGCGATCCGGCGCGCCGGCGAGATCGGCGACGGCTGGGTCAGCCGGTCCGCCACCGACCTGGCCGCCATCGCCGCCGACGTCGCGCTGGTGCGGCAGGGTGCGGAGTCCTCCGGCCGCCCGTCACCCCGGATCGTCTGCCGGGGTGTGGTGCGGCTCACCGGCGAGGAGCTGCCCGCCGCCGGCCGCCCGCCGCTGGCCGGCAGCTACGAGCAGATCCGCGAGGGCACCGCCTGGCTGGCCACGCAGGGCGTCACCGAGGTCTTCTACGACCTCAACTGGGATCCCGTCGCCGGCCTGGAGCCGGTCGCCGCCCGGGAACGGGCGCTGGAGATCCTGCACAACCTGGCACCGGTGGGTCTAGGTTGATGGCATGTCGCGACCGGTGATCGGCCTGACCACCTACGCCGAGGAGACCCGCTTCGGGCTCAACGACACCTTCTCGGCCGTGCTCCCGCTGTCCTACGTGCACGCGGTGCACGCCTCCGGCGGCCGGGCGGTCCTGGTGACCCCCGACGACCCCGACATCGACGTCCTCGACGGGCTCGACGGGATCATGTTCACCGGCGGCTCCGACGTGAACCCCGACCTGTACGGCGAGCCGCCCCACGCCACGACCAAGGTCAAGCCCGAGCGCGACGCCGCCGAGCTGCTGCTCATGCGCGCCGCACTGGCCCAGGACCTGCCGCTGCTGGGCATCTGCCGGGGCATGCAGCTCATGTGCGTCGCCTACGGCGGCCGCCTCCACCAGCACCTGCCCGACGTCCTGGGGCATCACGACCACCGCCCCGTCAGCGGCCCGAAGTTCGGCGAGCACCCGGTCGTGCTGACCGCCGGCACCCTCGCCGCCAAGATCCTCGGCGCGGCGGTCACCGTCAACTCGTTCCACCACCAGGGGTGCGCCGACCCGGGCTCGCTCGTGCCGACCGGCTGGTGCCCCGACGACAACCTCATCGAGGTCGTCGAGGACCCGTCGAAGTCCTTCGCCCTGGGCGTGCAGTGGCACCCCGAGGACACCACCGACTTCCGGGTGTTCGCCGCCTTCATCGAGGCCGCCCGCGCCCGCCGCGCCTCTGTGGCCATAAGGCCATAAGCAAGCTATGCTCTCCTTGTGACGGTGATGGACATGCTCATCCAGATTCCTGAGGATGCCTCGGATGGCGTCTTCACAGTGCAGGACCTCTTGCAGCTGCCCGAAACCGACCGCTACCAGTTGGAACTGCACGAGGGAGTCATTCGAGTCGTGCCGCCGCCGAAGCCGGAGGCCAACGACGTTCAGCTCGATCTTGCGTTCTACTTTCGTGCACGAGGGCGCAAGGTTTACACCGAAATGGGCGTCAAGTTCAACGACCACAGCTATCGGATACCGGATGTGACGGTGCTGCGGCCCGGCTGTACGGCGACGACGGAAGCGGTGCAGTCGCCGGACATCGTCGACCTGCTCGTCGAGGTCGTATCGCCGACCTCGGTCGACGAGGACAGGCTCGTCAAGGCGAAGGTCTACGCCAGCGCGGGGATTCCGCAGTATTGGCGGGTCGAACCCACCGTTACGGGCTATGTGGTCGTCCAGGGCCTCTTGCAAGACGGACGCTACGTGCCGGTCGGTGAGGTGGCGCTGGTCGAGCTACTCGCCGGTGGCGGCGGCCTCGGTTGAGGTGCGGTGGTCGATGCGCAGGTCGGGGGACGACTCGCGGTAGTGCTCGCGGTCGTCGGAGTCCTGCAGGAGCGCCTCCGCCTGGGCCTTCGGATCGTCGCTGCCGGCGGTCAGCTCCTCGGGCAGGAGCTCCTCGGCGCGGCTGCTGACGCGGTCGTCGTCGATCATGCCCAGGGGGTTACCCAGACCATGCCGGGTTGATGCGCGTTAGGCTTTTCGGCATGACGGTCCGCGCTCCGCTCGCCCCCGGCACGCAAACCCCCTGGCGCCAGGTGCCCGCCTCGATCCCACGCCCCGAGTACGTGGGCAAACGCGGGCCGAGCAAGCACCGCGGGTCCGACGTGCAGACGCCGGAGATCATCGAGCGGATGCGGGTCGCGAGCCGGCTCGCCGCGCAGGCGACCGCGCTGGCCGGGGAGCACGCCAAGCCGGGCGTGACCACGGACGAGATCGACCGGGTCGTGCACGAGTTCCTGTGCGACCACGGCGCCTACCCCTCGACGCTGGGCTACAAGGGGTTCCCGAAGTCGTGCTGCACCTCGCTCAACGAGGTGATCTGCCACGGCATCCCGGACTCGACCGTGATCGAGGACGGCGACATCCTCAACGTCGACGTGACCGCGTTCATCGGCGGGGTGCACGGCGACACCAACCAGACCTTCTGCGTCGGCGACGTGGCCGAGGAGGACCGGCTGCTGGTCGAGCGCACCCGCGAGGCGATGATGCGCGGCATCCGCGCCGTCGCGCCGGGGCGGCCGCTGAACGCGATCGGGCGGGTCATCGAGGCGTACGCGAAACGCTTCGGCTACGGCGTGGTGCGCGACTTCACCGGCCACGGCATCAACGAGGTGTTCCACACCGGGCTCTACGTGCCGCACTACGACAACCCGCGGCTCACCACGATCATGGAGCCCGGGATGACGTTCACGATCGAGCCGATGATCACGCACGGCACGCACGAGTACGACATCTGGAAGGACGGCTGGACGGTCGTCACCAAGGACCGCAAGTGGACGGCGCAGTTCGAGCACACCATCGTGGTGACCGAGGACGGCTACGAGATCCTGACCCTGCCGTGACCGGCGCCGTGGAGCGCACCGAGCCCGATGGCGCCACGACCCACCCCGCCGCCGAGGACGCCCATCATCACGCCGACGTGTCCGGCGGCTGGCTGCGGGCCGCCGTGTTCGGCGCCATGGACGGGCTCGTCACCAACATCGCGCTGATCGCCGGGGTCGGCGGCGGCGGGATCTCGCCGCGCACGATCGTGCTCACCGGCACCGCCGGGCTGGTCGCCGGGGCGATCTCGATGGGGCTGGGCGAGTTCACGAGCGTCCGCGCGCAGAACGAGCAGATCGCCGCGGAGGTCGCGAAGGAGCGCCGGGAGCTGACCCGCTTCCCGCAGGAGGAGGCGGCGGAGCTGGCCCGGATCTGGCAGGCCCGCGGGCTGCCGGAGGACCTCGCGATGCAGGTCGCCTCGACGCTGGGGCGGGACATCGACGAGGCGGTCCGGGTCCACGCCCAGGAGGAGCTCGGCGTCGACCCGGACGACGCGCCCAGCCCGTGGGTCGCGGCCGGTTCGTCGTTCGTGTGCTTCTCGATCGGTGCGCTGGTGCCGTTGCTGCCGTATCTGCTCGGCGCCACCACCCTGTGGCCGGCGCTGGCCGCGGGCGGTGCGGGGCTGTTCGTCGCGGGGGCGCTGATCGCCCGCTACACCCGGCGGCCCTGGTGGGCGTCCGGCCTGCGGCAGCTGCTGCTCGGTGCGGCGGCGGCCGGGGCGACGTATCTGGTCGGTCGGCTGATCGGGGTGTGAGTGACCTGGCCCGTCCGGGAAGGTGGTGGTCTTCCCGGACGGCAGGGCTCACGAGACGGGTGTCGTTTTAACGACGCGGCTGCATCGTCGGACCGGCCCAAGCGGTGCGGCGCATGTCGGTCTCCTCTCGTTTGGACGCTCGTGGCGTGATGCAACGATCGTCGCGGAGCGGACACGTCCGTGGGGTCTCGCGCCCTTGCGATGGCACGCTTTCGGGAGTACCGGAGGTTTCAGATCCCGCGCAGGCGAAATATCCGGATTTCTCGCCCCGCGGCCCGCTCCTGGTACGTGCGGTACGCGGGCCAGCTGGCGGTCAGCAGCTCCAGCAGGCGGGCCCGCTCGCCGTCGCGGACCAGTTCCGCGGTGGCCGGCAGCTCCCGGCTCCGCCAGGTGATCGAGCAGCGCGGGTCGGCCAGCAGGTTCGCGGTCCACGCCGGGTGGTGCGCCTGCCCCCAGTTGGAGCCGATCACGATGAAGTCCTCGCCGTCGCGGACGAACAGCAGCGGCTGCGAGCGGGGCAGCCCGGACTTCCGCCCGGTGGTGGTCAGCAGCAGCGTGTTGACGCCGGCCGCGTTGATCGGCACGATCCGCCCCTTGGAGCGGCGCTGCAGCCACCGGTCGAGGCGCACGACCCGCCGGGCCGCCGCGGCGAACCACGGCCGGTGCCCGAGCCGTTTGACGATCCTGCCGAGCATCTAGACCTTCCCGGGGAACGCGCTCGTCACCGGCGTCGTGCCGGCGGCCTGGCGCAGCCCGGCGCCGCGCGCGGCGCAGTCGACCAGGGCGTCGAGGGCGAGCCTGCGCACCTCGCCGGCGGTCGGGGGCAGGGCCAGGCGCCACTGTGCGGCGGTGCGGTCCTCCACCATGGCGAGCAGCTTCAAGGCCGAGGCCCGGTCGGTGACGGCGAACGGCAGCGCATAGGCGGGCGCCGCGGGCGGCGGCGTGACCCCGGCGCCGGACAGCCGGACCACGAGGGTGTCGCGGCGGGTGCGGTGGGCCGCCTCGGCGGCGCGGGCCAGGCCGACGGTGCCGCCGTCGAGCTTGGCGCCGGCCGTGCCGTAGGCGTAGATCGCGGCGTGCTCGGCCTGCAGGGCGGCGATCAGCCGCTCGTCGGCGGGCGTCGTCATGCCGGCGCCCCGGGAGCGGAAACCGCCGGCCCGCCCGCGCTGTGGTCCAGCGCCGCCCGGACCGTCGGCCCGCCCGCGCTGTGGTCCAGCGCCGGCCGGACCGCGGGCCCGGCTGCGTCGCGCCGCGGCGCCGGCCGGACCGCCGGGGTGGCGATCATGTGAGCACCTCCAGGTGGGCGGCGCGGCAGGCGGCGATCGAGCCGAGCAGGGCCGCGCGGTACGACGGCGCGGCCAGGCAGGCGCCGGTCGCGTCCTCCTGGCCCGCCTTCTCCAGGGTGGCGAGGTCCTTCACCGCGGCGGCCTGGTCCTGCACGACCGGGCCGGCGGAGGTGCTCGCCGTGGGCATCGGGCCGTGCTCGTCGAGCCCGACCTCGCGGGCCAGGGCCACGACGTGGGCGGCGTGGTTGTCCTTGAGCGGGCCGAGGCGGTCCTGCAGCGCGGGGAACGCGGTGAGCACCTCGGCGTAGCGGTCCCGCAGCGCGACGGTGCGGGCCAGCAGCGGCAGCAGCACGTCGGGCGCCGGGTGCCAGGTGACCGCCGCGCGCTTCGGCACCTCGCAGGCGGTGAGGGTCGTCATAGCCGCCGCGGCGGCGGCGAGGACGGCTCTACGGGAGGACACGCGCACAGTGAACACTATCCGGGCCTTTTTCGGCGCACACGACCCGCCTCCGCGTTCCCCGCGCGAGCCCGTGGGAGCGCCGCCGGAACGCCGGGGGTCACCGCGCGTTACGCTCTGCGGAGAGCCGCCCGCGCGTACCGTCGCAGGCGGCCAAGTTGCCGTGCGCCCGGCGGGGCGGTGCAGAAAGAGGTGTCGATCATGGCTCAGCAGCGGGATCGCCGCGCCGGCGGTTCGCGGGATGCTGGAGCCCGCGACGCCGGTGCGCACCGCGAGCGGGTGCGGAAGGTCGTCGAGCCCGTCGTGGTGGCCGCCGGCTACGACCTGGAGGACCTCGAGGTCAGCCGGGTCGGGCGGCGTCACCTGCTGCGGGTGGCGGTCGACAGCGACCACGGCGTCGACCTGGACGCGGTCGCCGAGGTGTCCCGGGCGGTGTCGGCCGCGCTGGACGAGGCCGAGGCGTCCGGCGACGAGCTGATCGCGGGGGAGTACGAGCTGGAGGTGGGCTCCCGCGGGGTCGACCGGCCGCTCACCGAGCCCCGGCACTGGCGGCGCAACCGGACCCGCCTGGTGCAGGTCGACGTCGGCGGCACGCCGGTGACCGGCCGGGTGACGGCGGTGAGCGAGACCGGGGTGACCCTGGACGTGGAGGGCACCGCCCGCACGGTCGCGTTCGAGGATCTGGGCCCCGGCCGGGTGCAGGTGGAGATGAAGCGGCTCGCCGAGCTGCCCGAGGACCTTGACGACGAAGACGACGACCTTGAAGACGACGACCTTGAAGACGACGACGAGGAAGGGGAGGACGAGGCGTGAACATCGACCTGGCGGCGCTCCGCGCGCTGGAGCGTGAGCGGGAGATCCCGTTCGAGACCATCCTCGCGGCGATCGAGACCGCGTTGCTGACCGCGTACCGGCACACCGAGGGGGCCAACCCGCACGCGCGGGTCGAGATCGACCGCAGGACCGGCGCGGCCTCGGTGCTCGCCCAGGACCTCGACGACAACGGCACGATCGTGCGGGAGTACGAGGACACCCCGCACGACTTCGGCCGGATCGCGGCGATGACCGCCAAGCAGGTCATCCTGCAGCGGCTGCGCGAGGCGACCGACGAGGCGCACTTCGGCGAGTACGTCGGGCGCGACGGGGACCTGGTCACCGGTGTGATCCAGGCGCATGACGCGAGGACCGAGAAGGGCATCGTCTCGATCGACCTCGGCAAGATCGAGGGGCTGCTGCCGGCCGCCGAGCAGGTGCCCGGCGAGCGGTACGAGCACGGCCAGCGCATCAAGTGCATCGTCGTGCACGTGGTGAAGGGCTTCCGCGGGCCGCAGGTGACGCTGTCGCGGTCCCACCCGAACCTGGTGAAGCGCCTCTTCGCGCTCGAGGTGCCGGAGATCGCCGACGGCACCGTCGAGATCGCCGCGATCGCCCGCGAGGCCGGCCACCGCACCAAGATCGCGGTGCGTACCACGGTCGCCGGGGTGAACGCGAAGGGTGCCTGCATCGGGCCGATGGGCCAGCGGGTCCGGGCGGTCATGAGCGAGCTGCACGGTGAGAAGATCGACATCATCGACTGGTCCGACGACCCGGCCCAGTTCGTCGGCAACGCCCTCTCGCCGGCGAAGGCGCTCAACGTCGAGGTCGTCGACGCGGGCAACCGGGCGGCCCGGGTGACCGTCCCGGACTTCCAGCTTTCCCTGGCCATCGGCCGTGAGGGCCAGAACGCGCGGCTCGCCGCGCGCCTCACCGGATGGCGCATCGACATCCGCCCGGACAATGCCCCGGACGGTGCCTCGGGGGGCAACGTCGATCACGTCACGGGACCGGGCGCGGCACAAGCCGAAAGCGCAGGGTAGACTTCTTGTCGGTACGTCGCATGCCCCCGGTCCGCACCTGTGTTGGTTGCCGGAAGCGTGCGTCATCCTCCGAGTTGCTGCGGTTTGTCGCGATCGAGTCCGGCCCTGACCAGTTCAAGGCCGTTCCTGATCCGGCCCGCAGACGGCCGGGTCGGGGAGCGCACCTGCACCCTGATCCGGCTTGCCTGGCGCTAGCGGAGCGTCGGCGCGCCTTCGGGCGAGCCTTACGTCTCGCCGGAGTCCTGGACACCGGTCCGCTGGCCGAAGCCGTCGCCTTGGCGGCGGCAGCGGAGCAATCGCAGTGATCGGAACCGCCGATGGTGGGCGCGAGATGCCCCACCCGGACACGCAAGGTAGGACGACGGACATGAGCACACGATGAAGTCCCTGAGATGACCAGGCTTCAAGTGCACGAGTGAGGTCGGCGCGGACCTATGCCGCCCGGCCTCGAGGTGAGGAGTGTAGTGGCAGGCAAGGCCCGCGTACACGAGCTGGCAAAAGAGCTCGGGGTCGAGAGCAAGACCGTGCTCGCGAAGCTGCAGGAGCTTGGCGAGTACGTGAAGTCCGCATCCAGCACGGTCGAGGCGCCCGTGGCGCGCCGGCTGCGAGCGAGCTTCGAGTCCGGAGGGTCCGCACCAGCGCCCTCGGCACCTCCTGCGCCGGCATCGTCGGCTCCTTCGGCCCCGCCGGTGCCCTCGGCACCGCGTCCGGGCCCGGCCGTCCCGGCAGCCAAGCCCTTCGCGCCCCCGAAGCGGCCGCAGCCGCCCGCGGGCGGTGGATCCGGTGGCGGGCGAGGCCCCGTTCCCGGCCCGCCGCGCCCGGCGCCCGTGGTCAAGCCGACGAGTGCGCACGACATCGAGGTGGCGGCCGCCGAGCAGCGTGCCGCCGCGCTGAAGGCGGACCAGGAGGCGGCCATGAAGGCCGCCAAGGAGGCCCGCCAGCGGGAGACCACCAGGCGTGAGTCCACGCCGCCGCCCGGCGGCGGTGGCGTTCCCTCGCCCGGCCCGCGTCCCGGCCCGGCCACGCCGGCACCCCAGCCGGGTGCCGCGCCGACCCCGGGGGCCCCGCGTCCCGGCCAGGGGCCACGTCCCGGCGGCGCCCGTCCGCCGGCCCGTTCCCCGGGCAACAACCCGTTCGGCGTGTCCGGCGGCGCTCCCGCGCGCCCGTCGCCGCCCGGCAACATCCCGCGGCCGAACCCGTCCGCGATGCCTCCTCGGCCCAACCCGGCCTCGATGGGCGGCCCCCGGCCGAACCCGTCGCAGATGCCGAGCCAGCGTCCGGGTCGCCCGGCCGGTGGCCCCGGTGACCGTCCGGGTCGCCCGGGTGGCGGCGCCGGCGGTGGCTTCCGCGGCGGTCCCGGTGGTGCCGGCGGTGCCGGCCGTCCCGGCGGTCCCGGTGGCGGCGGCGGTGGCTTCCGCGGCGGTCCCGGCGGCGGTGGCGGTGGCTTCCGTCCCGGTGGCGGTGCCGGTGCCGGTGGCGGCGGTTTCCGCGGCGGTCCCGGCGGTGGCGGTGGCGCCCCCGGCGCGGGCGTCGGCGGTGCCGGTCGTCCCGGTGGCGGCGGTGCCGGCGGCCGTGGTCGCGGCGGCGGTGCGGCGGGTGCCTTCGGGCGTCCCGGCGGCCGGCCGACGCGTGGCCGCAAGTCCAAGAAGCAGCGCAGACAAGAGTTCGACAACCTGTCCGCGCCGACGATGGGCTCGGGCGCTCCCCGGGGTCAGGGTCAGACGATCCGGCTGCCGCAGGGTGCCTCGCTGTCGGACTTCGCGGACCGGATCAACGCCAACCCGGGCTCGCTCGTCCAGGAGATGTTCAACCTCGGCGAGATGGTGACGGCGACCCAGTCGTGCACCAACGAGACCCTGGAGCTGCTCGGTGAGCACCTGGGCTTCGTCGTCAGCATCGTCAGCCCCGAGGACGAGGACCGCGAGCTGCTCGCGCGCTTCGACATCGACCTCGACGCCGACGTCGACGAGGAGCGCCTGGTCATCCGGCCGCCGGTGGTGACCGTCATGGGTCACGTCGACCACGGTAAGACGAAGCTGCTCGACGCGATCCGCTCCACCAACGTCGTGGCCGGCGAGGCCGGTGGCATCACCCAGCACATCGGTGCCTACCAGGTGCACGTGCCGCACGGCGAGGACGGCGAGGACCGCGCGATCACCTTCATCGACACCCCGGGTCACGAGGCGTTCACCGCCATGCGTGCCCGTGGTGCGCAGGCCACGGACATCGTGGTCCTGGTGGTCGCGGCCGACGACGGCGTCATGCCCCAGACGATCGAGGCGTTGAACCACGCCCAGGCGGCCGAGGTGCCGATCGTGGTCGCGGTCAACAAGATCGACAAGGAGAACGCCAACCCGGCGAAGGTCCGCCAGGAGCTGACGCAGTACGGGCTGGTCGCCGAGGAGTACGGCGGCGAGACCATGTTCGTCGACATCTCCGCGAAGAGCCGCATCAACATCGAGGGTCTCCTCGAGGCCGTGCTGCTCACCGCCGACGCCGCGCTCGACCTGCGGGCGCCGATCGACGGTCCGGCGCAGGGTATCGCGATCGAGTCGCACCTCGACCGCGGTCGTGGTCCGGTCGCCACCGTGCTGGTGGAGAAGGGCACGCTCAACGTCGGTGACTCGATCGTCGCCGGCCGGGCCTACGGGCGCGTCCGGGCGATGCTCGACGAGAACGGCAAGCCCGTGCCGTCCGCCGGTCCGGCCCGTCCGGTCCTGGTGCTCGGTCTGACCTCGGTGCCCGGCGCCGGCGACACGTTCCTCGCCGCCGACGACGACCGCACCGCGCGCCAGATCGCCGAGCAGCGGCAGGCCCGCCGCCGTGCGGCCGAGATGGCCTCGCGGACCGGCCGGGTCACCCTCGAGAACCTGTTCGACCAGCTCAAGGAGGGCGAGAAGACCACGCTCAACCTCATCCTCAAGGGTGACGGTTCGGGTTCGGTCGAGGCGCTCGAGGACGCGCTGGTCAAGATCGTCGTCGCCGACGAGGTCCAGCTCCGGATCATCCACCGGGGCGTGGGCGCGGTCACCCAGGACGACGTCAACCTGGCGAGCGCGTCCGACGCGATCGTCATCGGGTTCAACGTGCGGGCCGAGGGTCGCATCCGCGAGCTGGCCGACCGCGAGGGCGTGGAGATCCGGTACTACACCGTCATCTACCAGGCCATCGAGGAGATCGAGACCGCGCTCAAGGGCATGCTCAAGCCGATCTACGAGGAGGTCGAGCTCGGCACGGCGGAGATCCGCGAGGTCTTCCGCTCGTCGCGCTTCGGCAACATCGCCGGCTGCATCGTCCGCACCGGGCTCATCCGGCGCAACAGCAAGGCGCGCCTGCTCCGCGACGGGGCTGTCATCTCCGACAACCTCACCATCGCGGGCCTGCGCCGCTTCAAGGACGACGCCACCGAGGTCCGCGAGGGCTTCGAGTGCGGTATCACGCTCGGCAACTTCAACGACATCCAGCTCGGTGACATCATCGAGACCTGGGAGCTGCGGGAGAAGCCGCGCGGCTGACGCCGCTGAGCTGAGAGGGGCCGCCGCGGACTTCCGCGGCGGCCCTTTCTTTGATGTTGGGTTCGGGCGTACCGTCGATATGTCATGAACCTCGTCTGGTGGTCGATCGAGGTCCGCGACGGGCAGACCCCGGCGCGGCAATGGCGCGACGCCTGGTCACGGTCGCTGCTCGAGGCCGCCGTCACGCACGGGGCCCGCGACTTCATCTGGCAGGCCGAGCCGTTCGGCGTCGTGCTGGAGCTCGGCTTCGCCGAGGACGGCGACTGGGACCGTTTCCGCCAGCTGCCGGCGGTGGTCGCCGCGCTCGACGCGGTCGATCCGCACACGCGGTATGTCTACCCGGGCCGCGGCGGCAGCGCCGGCGCGGTGCTGCCCCGGCGCACGCCCCGCCCGATCGTCGAGGACGCCGCGCCGCTGCCGGTCGCACCAGCACCGTTATTGGTGGCCAGGCTCTCGTAGAGTCGATAGGATCTTGGGCCGTGTATACCGGAACCGCGGTCTTCGACATGCTTCTTCCCGGTGACTCCCGTTCGCTGAAGGCCAAGCGCGCCTACGTGCGGCCGCTGGTGGCGTATCTGCGCAAGTTCGAGGTGTCCGTCGCCGAGGTCGGCGCCCTCGATCTGCACGGACGCGCCGAGATCGGCGTGGCGGTGGTCGCCTCCGAGGCCGCCCACGTGCGGGAGGTCCTGGACACCATCGAGCGGGCGGTCGCCGGGCGGCCCGAGATCGAGTTGCTCTCCGTGCGCCGCCGGCTGCACGGTGACGATGACGAGTAGTCATCGGTTCCGCGAGCGGCCGCAGGGTCTCGTCGCGGGTACTGTCAGAGCGTTGGTCAGATCGTTTTGGCTGCGGAGGTGTTCGAGATGACGGATCCGGCAAAGGTGCGCCGGCACGCGGAGCGCGTGAAGGAGCTCGTCGCATCGGTGGTGCGGACGCAGGTCAAGGACCCTCGGCTGGGCATGATCACGATCACCGACGCGCGGATCACCGCTGATCTGCGCGAGGCGACCGTGTTCTACACGGTGCTCGGTGACGCGACCGCGCAGTCGGGCACGGCGGCGGCGCTGGAGAGCGCCAAGGGGCTGCTGCGCTCGACCGTCGGCAAGGCCCTGGGGCTGCGCCACTCACCGAGCCTCACGTTCGTGCACGACGACGTGACCGAGCACGTGAAGCACATCGACGACCTGCTGGCCACCGCACGCAACGCCGACGCGGAGGTCCAGCGCAGGGCCGCGGGGGCGCACTACGCGGGCGACGCCCAGCCCTACCGGCTCGAGGACGCCCTGGAGACCGGCAACGACGACCTGGCGGGGGCCGAAGGCGCCGACGACGAGGTCGTCGTCGGCCGGGACCGCAGGTGACCCAGGCACAACCGTCGCCCGGGGAGTGGGCCGCAGCCGTCACCGCGCTGCGCGGCCTGCCCCCGGGCGCCCGTGTGCTGCTCGCCTGCCACGTCAACCCCGACGGTGACGCCCTGGGCAGCATGCTCGGCTTCGGGCTCGGCCTGCGCCGTTTCGCCCCGTCGCTCGTGGTCGAGGCGACGTTCCCCGGTCCCATGACCGTCCCGCCCCCGTTCGACCAGCTGCCGGGCGTCTCGATGCTGGTGCCCGCCGGTGCGGTGACGCTGCCCGACGCGATGCTGGTGTTCGACGCCGCCAGCGCCGAGCGGCTCGGCCCGCTCGCCGCGACCCTCGCCACCGCGCCGGTCGGCATCGTGCTGGACCACCACGCGTCCAACGCCGGCTTCGGCGCGATCAACCTCATCGACCCGTCCGCCGCCGCGACGTCGGTCGTCGCCGAGGGGCTGCTCAGCCGCCTGGGCGTGCCGCTGGACGCGGAGATCGCCGAGTGTCTCTACGTGGCGCTCGCCACGGACACCGGCTCGTTCAGGCACAGCTCGACCACCCCGGCCGTGCACGAGCTCGCGGCCCGGCTCATCGCCACCGGCATCCCCGTCGGTGACATCTCCCGCCGCCTGTTCGACACCCGCTCCTACGGCGCGGTCCGGCTCTTCGGCGTCGCCCTGGCCCGCACCGCGCTGGAGCCCGCGGGCGGGCTCGGCCTCGCGTGGACGTATGTGACGCTCGACGACCTCGCCGAGTTCGACCAGCCTCCGGGTGCGGTCGAGGCGCTCATCGACTCGGTGCGCTGCGTCGCCGAGGCCGACGTGGCGTGCGTGGTGAAGCCCGTCGCCCCGCACGAGTGGT
Organism: Dactylosporangium aurantiacum; assembly: GCF_000716715.1. Taxonomy (GTDB): domain Bacteria; phylum Actinomycetota; class Actinomycetes; order Mycobacteriales; family Micromonosporaceae; genus Dactylosporangium; species Dactylosporangium aurantiacum. Next base: position 142,735 of record NZ_JNYJ01000005.1, read on the forward strand.
CGGTCTCGCTGCGCAGCAAGGGCGCCGTCGACGTGAGCCGCATCGCGGTCGGCCTCGGCGGCGGCGGGCACCGCTTCGCCGCCGGGTTCAGCGCCACGGGCACCGTCGAGGGCGTCATGGCCGCCATCCGCGCCGCCCTCGACGACCGGGTCGCCCTCGTAGATCAGGGTTGAACCAGGGCCTTGAGCGCTGGCATGCGGGCTGGTCCTGCGGTGACAATCGATGGATGGACCGACCTGAGCTGGTTGCGGAGGTCGACCGGGCCTGGGCCCGTCCGGTCGTGCTGGCACCGGCGTTCGCCCTGATCGCGCTCGTGGGCGGGGCGCTGCCGTCGTTCTCCCTGCGGGCCAACCTGCTCGTCCTCGGCGCGGGCGGCGCGCTGCTGTGGCTCGGCATGTCCGCGACCGTGCCGAAGCGCCCGGCCCCGGCCCGGCTGCCCCGGGCGTCGGCGTGGTGGCTGCTGCCGGTCGGGTTGTTCGCGGTCGTGGAGGGCGTCACGTTCCTCATCGGTTCGCGGGAGTACCCGACGCTGTCCCGGCTCGCGGATCCGCTGCTGGAGCACTATCCGGCCCGGGCCGCCGCGTACTTCGGCTGGCTGTGGGCCTTCTGGGCGCTGGTGCGGCGATGACCGCGGTGCAGGCGGGCATCGCGGCCGCGTTCGCCGTGACGCTGGGGCTCTTCGCGGCGGTGGAGGTCGCGGCCCGGCGGGAGGGCTCCGGGGTGCCGACGCTCGGTGAGGTGTGCGGCGTCGTCATGCGCTACCGGGTGGGCCCGCTGCCGGTCGGGCGGATCGCGATGTTCGGCTTCTGGTGGTGGCTGGGCTGGCATTTCCTGGCCCGCTGACGATTACCCGACAGATGGAACGGCAGGGAAACTGCGTCCAGATCGCGGGATGACGTCGCACATCGTGGAACTGAACGATAGCTTAGTCGTTATGCGCATCGTACGAATTCTTCGCTGCCCGTCCCGGGGCTGACCGCAGACAGCGGAACCCGGCGGCGGGCGTCCACGGCCCAGTCACACAGCAGCCGCCGTCAGCGAGGAATCAGATGCGACAGACCCACCGATCCACGTTGCGGACCGACACCACCCATCGTCGGTCTCCTGGTCGTGCGTTGGCGTGGCCGCCGGTGATCCCGGCGCCCCTGCGATCGGACCGTCAACACACCAGTCGCGTCATCAGCCGCGTCACCAGTCAGGAGACCGTCATGGCCGAGCAGCCGAAGCCCCAGCCCAAGCCGCAGGAGTCCACCACCGACACCCGCGAGCGCGCCCGCGCCGCCCTGCAGATGTCGATGGACCGCCGGGGCTGACCCACCTTCGTAAGTAGCGCGTCGGGAGGCAACTCCTTACGCTGTCGCGGTGACCATGCGTCGTGTCGCCGCCCTTGCCCTGCCGGCGCTCGTGGTGCTGGCCGCCGAGCCGCTCTACGTGCTGGTCGACACCGCGGTCGTCGGGCACCTCGGCCGCGAGGAGCTGGGCTCGCTGGCGATCGGCGGGCAGATCATGGCGCTCGCCGTATGGCTCGGCACCGTGCTCGCCTACGGCACCACCGGCCGCTCCGCGCGCCGCTTCGGCGCCGGACAGCGCGAGGCCGCGGTCCAGGAGGGCGTCCAGGCGTCCTGGCTGGCCCTGGCCGGCGGCGTCGCCATCATGGTGACCCTCGAGCTGGTCGCCGGGCCGCTGACCCGCGCCATCGCCGGCTCGCCGGGACCGGTCGCCGACGGCGCGGCCGACTGGCTGCGCATCGCCGCCCTCGGCGCGCCCGGGCTGATGCTCGGCACCGCCGGCAACGGCTGGATGCGCGGCGTCCAGGACACCCGCCGGCCGCTGTACTACGTCCTCGGCGCCAACGCGCTGTCCGCGGTGCTCTGCCCGCTGCTGGTCTACCCGCTCGGGCTGGGCCTTGAGGGCTCCGCCGTGGCGAACGTCGTCGCGCAGACGGCCGTCGGGCTGCTGTTCGTCCGGGCGCTGCTGACCGAGCGCGTCCCGCTGCGCCCGCACCTCGACGTGATCCGCCACCAGCTGACCCTCGGCCGGGACCTGCTGCTGCGCGGCGCGGCGTTCCAGGCGTGCTTCCTGTCCGCCTCGGCGGTCGCGGCCCGCTTCGGCACCGCGAGCCTCGCCGCCCACCTCATCGCCATCCAGCTGTTCTTCTTCACCGCCCTGGCCCTGGACGCGGTCGCGATCGCCGCCCAGTCGCTGGTCGGGGCGGCCCTCGGCGGCGACCGCGCCGAGGAGGCGAAGCTGCTCGCCCGGCGCATCACCAGCGCCGGGCTGGTCTCCGGCATCGTGTTCGCGTTCCTGGTCGCGGCCGCCCTGGCCACCGTGCGCCCGTGGTTCGGCGCCGACGCGCAGGTCTACGCGGAGGCCAGGACCGCCTGGTGGTTCTTCGCCGGCATGATGCCGGCCGCCGGGGTCGTCTTCGCCCTCGACGGCGTCTTCCTCGGCGCCGGCGACGTGCGGTACCTGCGCAACCTGACCCTCGTGTCGGCCCTCGGCGGCTTCCTTCCCGGTATCTGGCTGGCGTACCTGCTCGACGGCGGCCTGCGCGGCGTGTGGATCGCGCTGTGCCTGTTCATCGGGCTGCGCCTGGCCGGCCTGCTGTGGCGCCTCGCGGGCGACCGCTGGGCCGTGACGGGTGCCGTGCGCTGAGGGCCGACTAGGCTGTCCCGCTGTGGCGCAGAAGGTAGCGACGGCGGGCGGGCTCGTGGTCGTCGACAAGGCCGGCGGGATGACCTCGCACGACGTGGTGGCGCGGATGCGGCGGCTGGCCCGGACCCGCCGGGTCGGGCACGGCGGCACGCTGGACCCGATGGCGACCGGCGTGCTCATCGTCGGCGTGGAGAAGGCCACCCGCCTGCTCACGTACGTGATCGGCAGCACCAAGGAGTACCGCGCGACGATCCGGCTCGGACAGGCGACCGTCACCGACGACGCCGAGGGCGAGATCGTGTCCACAGTGGACGCGAGTGCGGTCACCGACGGCGACGTGCACGCCGGGCTCGAGCCGCTGCGCGGGGAGATCCTGCAGGTGCCGAGCGCGGTGTCGGCGATCAAGGTGAACGGGGTCCGCTCCTACCACCGGGTCCGCTCCGGCGAGGAGGTCGCGCTGCAGGCCCGGCCCGTCACCGTGGCGCGCCTCGACGTGCTGGCCGTGCGCCGCTCGAGCGGCTGGGTCGACGTCGACGTCGATGTCGCCTGCTCGTCCGGTACGTACATCCGCGCGCTCGCCCGGGACCTGGGCGCCACCCTCGGCGTCGGCGGGCACCTGACCGCGCTGCGCCGCACGGCCGTCGGCGCGTTCACCCTCGCCGAGGCGGCGACCCTGGAGGAGCTGGCCGAGCGCGAGGACCCGGTCACGATGCCGCTGCCGGCCGCCGCCGACCGCTGCTTCCCACGCCGGGACGCCGACGAGGTGGAGGCCAGGACGCTGTCGCACGGCGGCTCCCTCGCCCCGGTCGGCATCGCCGAGCCCTACGCGGTGTTCGCCCCGGACGGCACGGTCCTGGCGATCGTCCGCGAGAAGGACGGCCGGGCGCGGCCTGAGATCGTGCTCGTGCCCTGACGTGCGCCGGTGGCCGGGCGGCCACCCGTACACCTGCCGCAATGACGGCAAGGGCTAGGCTCGGACGCATGCAGCGCTGGCGGGGAACACAGGCGGCGCCGGGTGGCTGGGGCCGCGCGGTCACCACGATCGGCGTCTTCGACGGTGTGCACCGCGGTCACCAGCAGGTGATCGGGCACGTCGTGAAGCGCGCCGGCGAGCTGGGCGTGCAGTCGGTGGTGCTGACGTTCGACCCTCACCCGTCCGAGGTGGTGCGCCCCGGGTCGCACCCGGCGGTGCTGAGCGAGCCGTCGCGCAAGGCGGAGCTGATCGAGGCGCTCGGCGTCGACGTGCTGTGCGTCATCCCGTTCACGGTCGAGTACTCGCACCTGTCGCCGGAGGCGTTCGTCCACGACGCGCTGGTCGAGCACCTGCACACGGCCCTGGTCGTGGTGGGGGAGAACTTCCGGTTCGGCCACAAGGCCGCCGGCGACCTGCAACTGCTGCACCGCCTCGGTCGCACGTTCGGCTTCGGGGTGGAGGGCGCGCCGCTGGTCGCCGACGAGGGCACGGTCTTCTCCTCGACCTACATCCGGGCCTGCGTCGACGCCGGTGACGTGGTCGCCGCCGCCCGCGCGCTGGGCCGGCCGCACCGCGTCGAGGGTGTCGTGGTGCGCGGCGACCAGCGCGGGCGCGAGCTGGGCTTCCCCACGGCCAACCTGCTGACCTCACCCAACGCCGCGATCCCGGCGGACGGCATCTACGCGGCGTGGGTCACCCGCGACCGCGACCGGGTGGCGCACCCGGCGGCCGTGTCGGTCGGCACCAACCCGACGTTCTCCGGCAAGGAGCGGCGGGTCGAGTCGTTCATCCTCGACTTCACCGGCGACATCTACGGCGAGCGGATCGCCGTCGACTTCGTCGAACGGCTCCGCGAGCAGCGCACCTACGCCGGGGTCGAGCCGCTGGTCGAGCAGATCCACGACGACGTCGCACAGGCCAGACGGGTACTGGATCGCCCCGTCTGTTAGCCTTGTATCGACGCCGGGTGACCGGCGGGGGTCAGGCTGCCTGCACGACGCCGCGGGGCCGGCCTCGGAAGAACCAACCTCTAAGGGAGAACATGGCGCTCGACTCTGCGCAGAAGACCGAGATCATCGGCAAGTACGCGACCGGCGAAGCGGACACCGGCTCGCCGGAGGTCCAGGTCGCGATGCTGACCAAGCGGATCGCGGACCTCACCGAACACCTCAAGAAGCACAAGCACGACCACCACAGCCGGCGCGGCCTGCTGCTGCTGGTCGGCCGTCGCCGCCGCCTGCTCAACTACCTGCAGCGCAGCGACATCGCCCGCTACCGCTCGTTGATCGAGCGGCTCGGCCTGCGGCGATAACGACTGATGCGTTGGGGAGCGGCGTCCAAGCGTCGCTCCCCTTCGTGTAGTGACACACTGGTATGACAGCCGCCCCGCCCGAGCGCGTCGGCGCACCGGTCCTCGGTAGTGGCTTCCGGGCGATCAGCCCCGTGAGCTTCGATCGAAGACCGGCCGCAGACAGCTCCGCCTGGGCGCACCACAACCCGAAGGAGCAGCACATCACATGACCGAGCAGAGCACTCTCGGTACGCACACCAGCACCGCGGTCATCGACAACGGCACGTTCGGCACCCGGGAGATCACGTTCTCCACGGGCCGCCTGGCGCGTCAGGCCGCCGGTTCGGCCCTCGCCCAGCTGGGCGAGACCGTCGTGCTGTCCGCGACCACCGCCGGCAAGACGCCGAAGGACCAGTTCGACTTCTTCCCGCTGACGGTCGACGTCGAGGAGCGGATGTACGCCGCGGGCCGCATCCCCGGCTCGTTCTTCCGCCGCGAGGGCCGGCCCAGCGAGGACGCGATCCTCACCTGCCGCCTGATCGACCGGCCGCTGCGCCCCAGCTTCGTCAAGGGCCTGCGCAACGAGGTCCAGGTCGTCGAGACGATCCTCGCCCTCGACCCGGCGCACCCCTACGACGTCGTGGCGATCAACGCCGCCTCGATGTCGACCAAGCTGTCCGGCCTGCCGTTCTCCGGCCCGATCGGCGCCACCCGCATGGCGCACGTCGACGGCCAGTGGATCGCGTTCCCGACGCTGGAGGAGCTCGGCCGCGCCACGTTCGACATGGTCGTCGCCGGCCGGACCCTGCCCGACGGTGACGTCGCGATCATGATGGTCGAGGCCGAGGCGACGGAGCACACCGTGGCGCTGGTCGCCGGCGGCGCGCCCGCGCCGACCGAGGAGGTCGTGGCCGGTGGTCTCGAGGCCGCCAAGCCCGCCATCCGCGAGCTGTGCCGGGCCCAGTCCGAGCTCGCGGCGGTCGCCGCCAAGCCGGTCCAGGAGTTCCCGACCTTCCTGGACTACCAGCCCGACGCCTACGAGGCCGTCGCCGCGGCGGTCCGCGAGGACGTCTCCGAGGCGCTGCGCATCTCCTCGAAGGCGGAGCGCGAGGAGGCCCTCGACCGGATCAAGGAGGCCGCCTTCCAGCGCCTCGCCGCCGACTTCGAGGGTCGCGAGAAGGAGATCGGCGCCGCGCTGCGGTCGCTGACCAAGAACGAGGTCCGCGCCCGCGTCCTGCGCGAGCAGGTCCGCATCGACGGCCGTGGCCCGCGCGACATCCGTCCGCTGACCGCCGAGGTCCAGGTGCTCCCGCGGGTGCACGGCTCGGCGCTGTTCGAGCGCGGCGAGACCCAGATCCTCGGCGTCACCACGCTGAACATGCTGCGCATGGAGCAGACGCTGGACACCCTGGCGCCGGAGAAGTCCAAGCGCTACATGCACAACTACAACTTCCCGCCGTACTCGACCGGTGAGACCGGCCGGGTGGGCTCGCCCAAGCGCCGCGAGATCGGCCACGGCGCGCTCGCCGAGCGGGCCCTGATCCCGGTGCTGCCGGCGCGCGAGGAGTTCCCCTACGCGATCCGTCAGGTCTCCGAGGCCCTCGGCTCCAACGGCTCGACGTCGATGGGCTCCGTCTGCGCCTCCACCATGGCGCTGCTGTCCGCCGGTGTGCCGCTGAAGGCGCCGGTCGCCGGCATCGCGATGGGTCTCATCTCCGACGAGGTCGACGGCAAGACGGAGTACGTCACGCTCACCGACATCCTCGGTGCCGAGGACGCCTTCGGCGACATGGACTTCAAGGTCGCCGGCACCCGTGACTTCGTGACCGCCCTGCAGCTGGACACCAAGCTCGACGGCATCCCCTCGGACGTCCTCGCCGGCGCGCTGCAGCAGGCCCACGACGCGCGGCACGTCATCCTCGACGTGATGGCCGAGGCGATCGAGTCGCCGGCCGGCATGAGCCAGTACGCGCCGCGCGTGACCACGGTCCGCATCCCCGTCGACAAGATCGGCATGGTGATCGGGCCCAAGGGTCAGACCATCAACGCGATCCAGGACGAGACCGGCGCCGAGATCAGCATCGAGGACGACGGCACGATCTACGTCGGCGCGACCAACGGCCCGTCGGCCGAGGCCGCGGTGGAGCGGATCAACGCCATCGCCAACCCGACGATGCCGAAGGTCGGCGACAAGTTCCTCGGCACCGTGGTGAAGACGGCCGCGTTCGGCGCCTTCATCTCGCTGCTGCCCGGCCGCGACGGCCTGCTGCACATCTCGAAGGTGGGCAACGGCAAGCGCGTCGACCGGGTCGAGGACTTCCTCAACGTCGGCGACAAGGTCGAGGTGCAGATCGCGGACATCGACAACCGCGGCAAGATCTACCTCGACAAGGTGCTGTCCGAGGCCGAGGCCGCCGCTGCGGCGGAGGCCGCGGCGGCCGGTGGCGGCGCCCCGGCGGGTGGCTCGGGCGACCGGCCCTCCGGCCGTGGTGACCGTGGCGACCGTGGTGACCGTGGCCCGCGCTCCCGCGAGCGCGGTGACCGTGGCGACCGCGGCCCGCGCCAGGCGTCCTCCCCGGAGGGCGAGGCCGGCGCGTCCGAGGGCGGCGAGGGCGGCGAGGACGGCGGCGAGTTCCGTCGCCGGCGGAACCGGCACAGCTGAGACATGGCGAGCCGACCGCTGACCCAGACGTTGGCAGAAGACCCGCTGGGTGGCACGGTGCGCCGCACCGTGCTGCCCAACGGGCTGCGCATCCTGACCGAGGCGATACCGGCGATGCGCAGCGTGTCGTTCGGCGTCTGGGTCGGCATCGGCTCGCGGGACGAGACCCCGGCGCTGTCCGGGGTCTCGCACTTCCTCGAGCACCTGCTGTTCAAGGGCACCAAGCGGCGCAGCGCGCTGGAGATCTCCTCCCAGATCGAAGCGGTCGGCGGGGAGACCAACGCGTTCACCGCGAAGGAGTACACGTGCTACTACGCACGGGTCCTCGACGCCGACCTGCCGCTCGCCATCGACGTGGTGTGCGACCTGGTCATCGACTCGGTGCTGACCGATGCGGACGTCGAGACCGAGCGGGGCGTGATCCTCGAGGAGATCGCCATGCACGACGACGAGCCCGGCGACGAGGTGCACGACGTCTTCACCGAGGCGATCTTCGGTAACCACCCGCTCGGCCGGCAGATCTCCGGCACCGTGGCGAGCATCTCGGCGCTGACCCGCAAGCAGATCGACGGCTTCTACCGCCGGCGCTACCTGCCCTCGCAGATGGTGGTCGCGGCGGCCGGCAACCTCGACCACGCGAAGGTCGTCAAGGCGGTCCGGGCGGCGTTCGCCGGGCTGTCGACCGCGGCCGATCCGGCGCCGCGGCGCTCCCGCACCACTCGGGTGCCGGCCCGCTCCGGGCAGGTCGTGGTGCGCAACAAGGACACCGAGCAGGCGCACCTCGTGCTCGGCTGCGTGGGGTACCCGCGCCAGCACGAGAACCGCTTCGCGCTCGGGGCACTGAACAACGTCCTCGGCGGCGGCATGTCGAGCCGGCTGTTCCAGCAGATCCGCGAGCAGCGGGGCCTGGCGTACTCGGTGTACTCGTTCACCTCGCAGTACAGCGACGCGGGGCTCTTCGGCGTCTACGCCGGCTGCGCGCCCGGCAAGGTCGAGGAGGTCCTCGCCATCACCCGGGACGAACTGGCCCGCGTGGCGCAGGACGGGATCAGCGACGCCGAGGTCGAGCGGGGCAAGGGCATGCTCAAGGGCGCGGTCGTGCTCGGCCTGGAGGACACCGGGTCGCGGATGAGCCGCCTCGGCAAGGGCGAGCTGCTGTACGACGAGCTGCTGTCCGTCGACGAGGTGCTGCGCCGGGTCGACCTCGTCACGCCCGAGACGGTGCGGCAGGTCGCGGGGGAGCTGCTGTCCCGCCCGATGTCGCTCGCGGTGATCGGCGACTTCGACGACCAGGCCTTTGCGGGTGCCCTCGGCTGACGCTGGGTTAGATTGTCCGGCGTGAACTCACAGGCAGAACCCATCCGGGTCGGTGTGCTCGGCGCGCACGGCCGCATGGGCACCGAAGCGTGCCAGGCCGTCGCCGACAGTGCCGACCTCGAGCTGGTCGCGCGGCTCGACGTCGGCGACGAGCTGTCCTCCGCCGCGGAGGCCGGCGCCCGCGTCCTGGTCGACTTCACCACCCCGGACGTGGTGATGGACAACCTGCGCTGGTGCGTCGAGCGCGGCGTGCACGCGGTCGTGGGCACGTCCGGCTTCACCACGTCTCGGCTGGACGAGGTGCGGTCCTGGCTGGTCGACCGGCCGGGCGTTGGGGTCGTCATCGCCCCCAACTTCGCGGTCGGCGCCGTGCTGATGATGGAGTTCGCGGCCCGCGCGGCCCGGTTCTTCGAGTCGGTCGAGGTCGTCGAGATGCACCACCCGCAGAAGATCGACGCGCCCAGCGGCACCGCCCTGCGCACCGCCCAGCTGATCGCCGAGGCGCGCGCCGAGGCCGGCCTGGGGCCGGTGCCGGACGCCACGAAGGAGGAGATGGCCGGGGCCCGCGGCACCGGCGTCGAGGGCGTGCCCGTGCACTCCCTGCGCGCCCGGGGCCTGGTGGCGCACCAGGAGGTGCTCTTCGGCGCCACGGGCGAGACGCTGACGATCCGGCACGACTCCTACGACCGGAAGTCCTTCATGCCGGGGGTGCTCCTGGCGGTCCGCGCCGTCGTCTCGCGGCCCGGGCTGACCGTCGGGCTCGGGCCGCTCCTGAGCTAGCGGTCACGTTGTGTAACCGTTTCGCGTTCAGTCTGATGTTTCCAGATGCTGGGATCCGGAGGCCCCAATTCGGGCGCAACAGGGTCACATCGCGGTAACGGCGGGGCCTTCTTCGGTCTCCAGTGACACATGCCACCGGATCTGCGGGACGAGCAGATCATCCACGTCGAGTGACCGGCTGACCCCGTCCGGGGCCCAGCCGGAGCTCTCCAGAAATCGACGCGTAACACGGTCGTCAGCGAACGTCCACGCAAGTGCTGTCGTAAATCCGTCAGTGCGCCACAAATCGACACTAGCCGCCAGCAAACGGCTGCCGTGGCCGCGACGCCCCCACCGGGGCTCGACCAGGACATCGGTGATCGCCGCGGCCTTCGTCAGCGCCGTGTGATCTTCGTCCGGAGCGAGCGCGGTGTCGTCTGCCGGACCTGACGCGGCAAAACCCACGACGTATGCTGAGGTCGGTCCGGCGCCGGGCGACTCCTGTTGCTCCACCGCGACCAGGACCCGGTGCTCTGGGGTCGGGGGATCCGCGATTGCGTCCCGCCACCTGCGGGTAATCCAGTCCTCATCCAGTTGGTCGAGGACGTGTTGGGGCAGCAGTCGCCGATAGGCGACCCGCCAGGTCGTGAGTTGGATGCGCGTGATCTCGACGACGTCGTCGAGTCGCGCCGGTCGGACGAAGCCGAGCGTCATGACGCAGCAGCCTACGGATTTGTGTGAAGAGCCACGTGGCGGGGTAGCGCCGGCTCGTCACAGTTGGACCCGAGCAACCGTTGGTAGAGGCAGCAGGTAGCCAGCAACGAGCGAGTGGAGGGCAGCACAAGTGGCGGAGCGAGGACGAGTCGCCGTGTTGACGGCCGTCCGGCCCAAGCTTCGGCCCCGGGTCAAGCAGGTGCTCATCGTGGCGGCTGTCTGGGCCGCCGTGTGGGCCTTCTTGTACGTGGCCGCGGCGCGAAACGGGTATTTCGACCTCAAGGTCTACTACGGCGCCATGGACTACTGGGTGAACAAGGGTGGCGACATCTACGACTACCTGGTGCCCGGCACGCCCTACGGCTTCACCTACCCACCGTTCGCCGCCGCGCTGATGTCGCCCATGGCGCTCATCGGCTGGCACACCGCGATCGCGATCAGCGTGACGATGAACGTGGTCGCGCTGGGGTTCATCATCACCTGGCTGATCGGCCCGGTCATCAAGCGGCAGGGCTGGCAGTTCTGGTTCTCCCTCGCCATCGCCTTCGGCATCGTCGCGGCCTTCGAGCCGGTGCGTGAGACGGTCAACTTCGGCCAGGTCAACATCCTGCTGCTGTTCATGGTCGTCGGCGACCTGATGCTGCTCGTGCGTGGCGGCTCCCGCCTCGGCGGCATCGGCATCGGCCTGGCCACCGCGATCAAGCTCACCCCCGGTGTGTTCATCCTGTACCTGCTGGTGACCCGCCGCTGGCGCGCCGCCGCGGTCTCCACCGCCACCGCGGCCGCCGCGACCTGGTCGGCGGCGACCTTCGCCCCGGACGCCTCGCGGGTCTTCTGGACCGACGCGATGTGGAACACCGACCGCGTCGGCTCCGCCACGTTCGTGTCCAACCAGGCGCTCAGCGGCCTCGTCGCCCGCCTGTTCAACCCGGACCCGATGAAGCCGCTGTGGCTGCTGCTCGTGCTCGGCGCGCTCGCCGTCTGGGCCTGGCGGGTCCGCAAGGCGGTCAGGGCCGGCGACGAGCTGGCCGGGCTGGCGCTCACCGGCCTCGCCGGCTGCATGATCAGCCCGATCAGCTGGATCCACCACCTGGTGTGGGTGCTGCCCTCGATGGCGGTCCTGCTGGACCACGCCACCGACCGGTCCTACGACGCCCGCCGCCGGCGCCACCTCATGATCTTCGGGGTGTTCTCGTACCTGCTGCTGTGCAGCCGCACGCCGTGGGCGTTCCACATGAAGTTCGACGGTCTGGGCCTGATCGGCGGCAACGCGTACGTGCTGCTCATGATCGCCCTGCTGATCACGCTGCCGATCCGGGAGCGCGCCGAGGCGACCTCCGGCCCGGCCCGCTCCGCCAACCCGGCCACGTCGACGGGGCCCGTCGCCGAGGACGTGCCCGACCTCGTGGAGATCGACCGGCGCGTGAGCGCGGCGTTCGACGCGAAGGAGGCCGGCACGGCCGAGCGGCCGCTGGTCGGCGCCTGACCTGTTCCTCCGCTTCTCGTGGCCCCGCGCGAACGCGCGGGGCCACGTTTTTGTCATACCCCGGGGTTAGCCTCGCGGGGTGCTGACACTTACGCAGGCACGGCGGATCGCGCTCGCCGCTCAGGGCTTCGCCGACCGTGCCCCGACCGGCGTCCCCGAGCGGCGCCACCTGAAGCGGGTCATCGGCCGCACCGGCCTGCTGCAGATCGACTCGGTCAACGTCGTCCAGCGCGCGCACTACCTGCCCGCCTACAGTCGCCTCGGGCCCTACCCGACCGAGCTGCTGGACCGGATGGCCTACCGGCGCCCCCGCGAGCTGTTCGAGTACTGGGCCCATGAGGCGTCCCTCGTCCCGGTCCACCTGCACCCGGCGCTGCGCTGGCGGATGCAGTCGGGGGCCGCCTGGGGCCGGATGGTCCGCATGGCCCGCGAGCAGCCCGACCTCATCCGCCGGGTCCTGGAGGAGATCCGCGCCAACGGCCCCGTCACCGCCAACGAGGTCGAGGGTGACCTCGCCGGTCCCCGCCGCAAGGACCACTGGGGGTGGAACTGGTCGGACACGAAGACCGCGATCGAGTGGCTCTTCTACACCGGTGAGGTGAGCGTCGCCGGCCGCAACGCCTCCTTCGCCCGGGTCTATGACGTGCCCGAGCGCATCCTGCCCGCCGACGTCCTCGCCGCGCCCACCCCCGAGCCCGCCGACGCCTACCGCGACCTCGTCCGCGTCGCGGCCAGGTCGATGGGCATCGCCGCCGAGGCCGAGCTGCGCGACTACTTCCGGCTGCCGCTGGCCGGGGCCCGCACCGCGATCGCCGAGCTGGTCGAGGCCGGCGAGCTGATCCCCACCGAGGTGGAGGGCTGGCAGCCGCGCGCCTACCTGCACCACGAGGCGCCCAACCCGCGGCGCATCGGCGCCGCCACCCTCGTCAGCCCGTTCGACCCGCTGATGTGGGAGCGGGCCAGGGTGGCGCGGCTGTTCGGGTTCACCTACCGCATCGAGATCTACGTGCCGCCCCTGCAGCGGCTCTACGGCTACTACGTCCTGCCCTTCCTGCTCGGGGACCGGCTCGTGGCCCGGGTCGACCTGAAGGCGGACCGCCGCACGGGGACGCTGCTGGTGCCCGCCGCATGGGTCGAGCCCCTGACCGGCCGCGGCGCGCCGTCCCGGGGCGAGGTGGCGGCGGCGCTGTGGGTGGAGCTGCAGCGGTTCGCCGGGTGGCTGGGGCTGGAGCGGGTCGACCTGCCGGTCGCGGGGGACTTCGCCGCCGACCTGGCCAAGGCCATGACCGCCTGACGGAGCGGCGCGGGTCGCTGACCTGGTCGAGAGGGTGCGCGAGCCGCTCGGCGCGGCGCTGCGTCGCCCGGTTGGGCGGTCCGGTTCGGGGTTTTGAGGCGGCTCGTCCGGCCCGGCCTGCGTGGGTGCTTCGCCCTCGCCTGGGCGAGTTCGCGGCGGCGGGTGCCTGCGGGTGCCTCCCCGGTCGGCCAGACTGCCGGGCTGCCGGGCTGCCGGGCTGCCGGGCTGCGGGGCTGCGGGGCTGCGGGGCTGCCGGGCTGTCGGGCTGTCGGGCTGTCGGGCTGTCGGGCTGTCGGGCTGCGGGGCTGCCGGGCTGTCGGGCTGTCGGGCTGTCGGGCTGTGTCGCGTTGCTGACGGGCGGCTGCTGGAGGGCGGCCCCGCAGCGCCGATGCGGGGCGGCGGCACGGTGGAAGTGGGGCGTGCACCGTGTAGCGTGAAGAGCGTGACGTCACCCCTTCAGGCCGCGCCCGCCAGTGACGGGCTGGCGGCACACCTGCTGGCCGGAGCCGGCGCCGAGCAGCCCGCCACGGCCGGGCCCGAGCTGCCCGCGCAGGGTGGCTACCAGTATGCCTACGTGGCCCCGCCGAAGGGGCGGTTCGCCAGGCTGGCCGAGCGCACCCCGCGATGGGTGTCGCCGCTCGGGGTGACCGCGCTGCTGTCCGGCGGCGTGGCGTACACGCTGCTGATGCGGCCCACGGAGACCAGCGCGACGGCGGCGCCGACGTGTGTGATGAAGCTCTTCACCGGCTTCGACTGCCCGGGGTGCGGCGGCACGCGCGCGGCCTGGTATCTGCTGCACGGCGACGTGCCGGCGGCCGCGCACCACCACGCGATGATGGTGTTCGCCACGCCGTTTCTCGTGTACCTGTACGTGAGCTGGGCCGTGAACCGGCTCGCCAACCGGAAGGTGCTGCCGACGCTGCGGCTGTCCAACGGCGCACTGATCGGCTTCCTCGTGGCGTGGCTCATATTCTCGGTGGCCAGGAACCTGCCGTGGGCGCCGTTCGACTGGCTCTTCGTTTAGTAGGCTCGCGAAATGCTCTCCGCCAAAGCCATCGCCTGGACGCACTTCGAACCTCCCGCTGACGTGCCGTGGGAGACGGACGCGGACGGCGGTCAGGCCCTCGCGGAGTTCGCCGGGCGGGCGTGCTACCAGTCGTGGAAGAAGCCGAACCCGGCGACCGCGACCAACGAGGGCTACCTGCGGCACATCCTCGAGGTCGGGCACCTGTCCGTCCTCGAGCACGGGACCGTGACGTTCTACCTGACCGGCGTGTCGCGGTCGTTCACGCACGAGCTGGTCCGGCACCGGCACTTCTCGTACTCGCAGCTGTCGCAACGGTACGTGCCGGGCCGCGAGGCGCAGATGGTCGAGCCCGACGTGATCGCCGAGGACCCGGCGCTGCACAAGGTGTTCGTGGAGGCGTCGGAGGCGGCGCTGCGGGCGTACAACGAGCTGCTCGAAGGGCTCGAGGCCAAGTTCAGCGACGTCGAGAACGGCACGAGCCGGCGCAAGCAGGCCCGGCAGGCGGCGCGGGCGGTGCTGCCCAACGCGGCGGAGACCAGGATCGTCGTCACGGGCAACTACCGGGCGTGGCGGCACTTCGTGACCATGCGCGCGACGGAGGCCGCCGACGTGGAGATCCGCGAGGTGGCGATCGCCTGCCTCCGGGAGCTGCAGCGCGTGGCGCCCAACGTATTCGCCGATTTTACGATCAGTACCCTTGCTGACGGCACCGAGGTCGCGGCCGCTCAGTACAGCTGGGAATCTTGAGCTGAGCGACCTGAACGCGTCCGCTAGGTTGTGCGTATGACACGCACCGGTTCCGACCCCGGCCGGCCGTTCGGCCGGCTGCTCAGCGCGATGGTGACGCCGTTTCGCGCTGACGGTTCGCTCGACGTCGACGGTGCGGCGCGGCTGGCCGCTCATCTGGTCGACGACCAGGAGCACGACGGCCTGGTGGTCAACGGGACCACCGGCGAGTCGGCGACGACCAGCGACGCCGAGAAGGACCAGGTGTTGCGGGCCGTCATCGAGGCGGTCGGCGACCGGGCCACGGTGATCGCCGGCGTCGGCACCAACGACACGCACCACTCGATCGAGCTGGCCCGCGCCGCGGAGAAGGCGGGCGCCGACGGGCTGCTCGTCGTCACGCCGTACTACAACAAACCCCCGCAGGCCGGGATCCTGCAGCACTTCCGGTCGATCGCCGACGCCTCGGCCCTGCCGGTGATGGTCTACGACATCCCCGGCCGCACCGGCGTGGCGATCGAGACCGAGACCATGTGCCGCATCGCCGAGCACGAGCGGATCGTCGCGGTCAAGGACGCCAAGGGTGACCTCGGCGAGAGCGCCTGGGTGATCAAGCGCACCGACCTGGCGTATTACTCGGGTGAAGACAAGCTGACCCTGCCGCTGCTGTCGGTCGGCGCCGTCGGCGTGGTCGGCGTGCCGACGCACGTCTTCGGCCCCGAGACGAAGCGGATGATCCTGGCGCACGAGGAGGGCGACGTCGCCCGCGCCCGCGCGCTGCACCTGCAACTCCTCCCTGCGTTCTGCGGGTTCTTCCGCACGCAGGGGGTCATTCTCACCAAGGCCGCCCTGACCCTGCTCGGCCTGCCCGCCGGGCCGGTGCGCCCGCCGCTGGTGCCGGCGAACGCGGCAGAGCTCGGCCGGCTGCGGGAGGATTGCGCTGAGGCGGGCCGCACGATCGGCACCGCGGACCAGATGGCCCATCACAACGACCTCGGAGTGGCCCTATGACGGTGGCACACATCGAGCTCGAACCACCGCCGCCGCTGTCTCCGGGCGCCCTGCGGGTCACGCCGCTGGGCGGGCTGGGCGCCATCGGGCGCAACATGACGGTGTTCGAGCACGACGGCAAGCTGCTCATCATCGACTGCGGGGTGCTCTTCCCCGACGTCGAGCAGCCCGGCGTCGACCTGATCCTGCCCGACTTCTCGTCGATCCTCGACCGGCTCGACCAGGTTCAGGCGATCGTGCTCACCCACGGCCACGAGGACCACATCGGCGCCGTGCCGTACCTGCTGGCCCACAAACCGGACATCCCGCTCGTCGGGTCGAAGTTCACCCTCGCGCTGGTCGAGGCGAAGCTCGCCGAGCGGCGCATCGAGCCGTACACGCTGACGGTCAAGGAAGGCCAGGTCGAGCGGCTCGGGCCGTTCGAGTGTGAATTCTTCGCGGTCAATCACTCGATCCCCGACGCGCTCGCGGTGGCGGTCAGCACCAGCGCCGGGACCGTGCTGCACACCGGCGACTTCAAGATGGACCAGCTGCCGCTGGACGGCCGTATCACCGACCTCGCCGGGTTCGCCCGGATCGGGGCCAAGGGCGTCGACCTGCTCCTGTCGGACTCGACCAACGCGGAGATCCCCGGGTTCGTCACCCCCGAGCGGGAGATCGGTCCGGTCCTGGAGCGGATCTTCGGCCGGGCGACCGGGCGGATCATCGTGGCGTCGTTCGCCTCGCACGTGCACCGGGTCCAGCAGGTGTTCGACGCGGCGCACGCGCACGGGCGCAAGGTGGCGCTGATCGGCCGGTCGATGGTGCGCAACATGGGCATCGCCCGCGACCTGGGGCTGCTGCAGATCCCGGCCGGGCTGCTGGTGCCGATCGACGAGGCGCTGGGGCTGCCCGAGGAGCGGGTCGTGCTCATGTCGACCGGTTCGCAGGGCGAGCCGATGAGCGCGCTGGGCCGCATGGCCAACGGCGACCACCGGCACGTGCAGATCGGTGAGGGCGACACGATCGTGCTGGCCTCGTCGCTGGTGCCGGGCAACGAGACCGCCGTCTACCGGGTGATCAACCAGCTGTCCCGGGCCGGTGCCATCGTCGTGCACAAGGACGTCGCGAAGGTCCACGTCTCGGGCCACTCGCCGGCCGGTGAGCTGCTCTACCTGCTCAACGTGGTCAAGCCGCGCAACTTCATGCCGGTGCACGGCGAGTGGCGGCACCTGCGGGCGCACGCGCAGCTCGCCCGCGACGCCGGGGTCCCCGACGACCGGGTCGTGCTCTGCGAGGACGGCGACGTGGTCGACCTCGTCGACGGCAAGGCGTCCCTGGTCGGCCACATCCGTTCGCGGTACGTCTACGTCGACGGCCTCGCCATCGGCGACGTCGGCGAGTCGCTGCTCACCGAGCGCCGCATCCTCGGCGACGGCGGGTTCATCGCCGCGACCGTGGTCATCGACTCGGTGACCGGCAAGGTCGTCGCCGGCCCGACGGTCTCGGCGAAGGGCTTCTCCGACGACCCGGCGGTGTTCGCCGCGGTGCTCCCGCTGGTCACGGAGGCGCTCAACAAGGCCGCCACCGAGGGGATCACCGACCCGCACCAGCTGCAGCAGATCGTGCGCCGCACCGTGGGGCGCTGGGTCAACGAGGCCTACCGGCGCCGACCCATGATCGTGCCGACGGTGGTGGAGGTCTAGCGGGATGTATGAGGTGCTGGCGTCCACGGTGCTCGTCCTGCACTTCTGCTTCCTCGCGTACGTGGTGCTGGGCGGGTTCCTCGCCTGGCGATGGCCCAGGGCGTTGTGGCCGCATCTCGCGGCCGCCGCCTGGGGCCTCGCCGTGGTGAGCATCCCGCTCACCTGCCCGCTGACGCTGATCGAGCACTGGGCCCGCCGCAAGGCCGGCGAGACCGGCGTCGGGCGCGGCTTCATCGACCAGTACATCGAAGGCGTGCTCTATCCGGAGCGGTACACCCACCTGTTGCAGGTGCTGGTGGGCGTCCTCGTGGCGATCTCCTACGCCGGGATCTTCGTGCGCCGGCGCAGGCGCCGGAACACGACGCGGAACACGGCGCAGGGGTCCGGAGAAATGTCGGAGCCTACCGCTACGGTGTGACCATGGCGGGCCGCACCTCTCAGGCCGGCCGCGGTAGCGGCACCCCCGGCGCCCGCGGCGGATCGAGCACGCCGTCCAAGCGGACAACTCCCGCGAAACGGGCGACGCCGGCGGCGACCCCGGCGCGGCGCACCACCCCGGCGAAGCGCGCCACGCCGGTCGCGCGGCCCACCGCACGCCGCGCGACGGCATCACGGCGCCGCGGCGGCGCGGTCGTCGCCACGCCCCTGGGGCTGCTCGGCCGGGGCATGATCGCGCTGTGGATGGGCGTCGCGCACGGCGTCGGCTGGCTCGCCCGCGCCGTGGGCCGCCAGGCCGCCGGCGCCCGCGAGCTGGACCCCGCGCACCGCCGCGACGGCGCCGGCCTGGCCCTCATCGGCCTCGCCGTGCTGCTCACCGCCGCCGTGTGGTTCCAGTCGGCCGGGCCGGTCGGGCACTGGCTCGCCGGCATCTGCCACACGTTCATCGGCGGCGCCGCCGCCGTGCTGCCCGTGCTGCTGCTCATCGGCGGCGTCCGAGTGATGCGCTCCGACCCCGACGACGAGCACCGCGGCCGCGGCCTCGTCGGCTGGACCGCGCTGTTCCTCGGCGGCACCGGCCTCATGCACCTCGCCGCCGGCAGCCCCGAGAAGCCCGACCTCATGGACGAGGCCGGCGGCCTGCTCGGCCGGGCCGGCGGCGGGCTGCTGGAGAAGGGCGTGACCGCGTGGGTCGCGGTGCCGCTGCTGCTCCTGCTCGGCGGGTTCGGCCTGCTGGTCGTCACCGCCACCCCGATCAGCCGCATCCCGCACCGCTGGCGGCAGCTGCGTGACCTGGCCCTGGGCCGGGTCGAGGACCCGACCCTCGACGTCGACGAGGAGTTCGAGGAGCTCTACGAGGAGCCCGAGCCGCGCCCGGCGCGCCGGTCCCCGGCCCGCCGCCGGCAGGCCGCGCTGCCGCACCCGCTCGACGACCCGGAGGGGCCGCTCGACAGCTACGACGCCTCGCCGCCCGACCTCGGCGCGGGGCTCGACGAGGACCCGATCGTCCACGACACGGTGGTGCTGCCCCGGCCGCCGGCCGCCACCACAGCGCGGAAGAAGGCGAAGGAGCTCCAGAAGGAGCCGCCGGAGCACTCGCCGCTGCCGACCAGGGCCGAGCAGCTGGCACTGACCGACGCCGACTACAAGCTGCCGCCGCCCGACCTGCTCGGCACCGGCGACGCGCCGCGCGGGCGCACCCGCGCCAACGACGAGGTGATGAGCGCGCTGCAGGGCGTGTTCGAGCAGTTCGGCGTCGACGCGCTGGTCACCGGCTTCACCCGCGGCCCGACAGTGACCCGTTACGAGGTCGAGGTCGGCCACGGCGTCAAGGTCGAGCGGATCACGGCGCTGTCGCGCAACATCGCCTATGCGGTGAAGTCGCCCGACGTGCGGATCCAGAGCCCGATCCCGGGCAAGAGCGCCGTCGGCGTGGAGATCCCCAACCCCGACCGGGAGAACGTGGCGCTCGGCGACGTGCTGCGCTCGCGGGCCGCGACCAGCGACCACCACCCGCTCATCGTCGCGCTCGGCAAGGACATCGAGGGTGGCTACGTGGTGGCCAACCTGGCGAAGATGCCGCACATCCTGATCGCCGGCGCGACGGGGGCCGGCAAGTCCAGCTGCCTCAACTCGCTGCTGGTGTCGCTGCTGACCCGCGCCACGCCCGACGAGGTGCGGCTGCTGCTGGTCGACCCGAAGCGCGTCGAGCTGACCAGCTACGAGGGCATCCCGCACCTGGTGACGCCGATCGTGACCAACCCGAAGCGGGCCGCCGACGCCCTCGACTGGGTCGTGCGCGAGATGGACATGCGCTATGACGACCTGGCCGCCGCCGGGGTCCGGCACATCGACGACTACAACCGCAAGGTCCGGGCCGGGCAGATCACCGCGCCGCCGGGCAGCGAGCGGGTGATCCGGCCGTATCCGTACCTGCTGGTCGTGGTGGACGAGCTCGCCGACCTCATGATGGTCGCTCCCCGCGACGTCGAGGACTCGGTGGTGCGCATCACGCAGCTGGCCCGCGCGGCCGGCATCCACCTGGTGCTCGCCACCCAGCGCCCCAGCGTCGACGTGGTCACCGGCCTGATCAAGGCCAACGTGCCGTCGCGGCTGGCGTTCGCCACCTCCAGCCTCGCCGACTCGCGGGTCATCCTGGACCAGCCCGGCGCCGAGAAGCTGATCGGCCGCGGCGACGGGCTGTTCCTGCCCATGGGCGCCTCCAAGCCGGTCCGCATCCAGGGCGCCTGGGTCAGCGAGACCGAGATCAACGACATCGTCAAGTTCTGCAAGGAGCAGCGCGAGCCCGAGTTCCGCGAGGGCGTCACCACCAAGCCCGAGGACACCAAGAAGAAGGTCGACGAGGAGATCGGCGACGACATGGAGCTGCTGCTCCAGGCGATCGAGCTCGTCGTCACCAGCCAGTTCGGCTCGACCAGCATGCTGCAGCGCAAGCTGCGGGTCGGGTTCGCCAAGGCCGGCCGCCTCATGGACCTCATGGAGACGCGCGGCATCGTCGGCCCGTCGGAGGGCTCCAAGGCCCGCGACGTGCTCATCAAGCCCGACGAGCTCCCCGAGGTGCTGGGCGCGTTGCGCGCCGCGGAGGACGACGACTGACCGACCCCGCGCGGGCCGGCTCGGATGGCCCGGGTGTCGTGCCTTGTCGCGGTCTCCGGGTGCGTGCCGTTC
This sequence comes from Dactylosporangium aurantiacum, assembly GCF_000716715.1. Lineage (GTDB taxonomy): Bacteria > Actinomycetota > Actinomycetes > Mycobacteriales > Micromonosporaceae > Dactylosporangium > Dactylosporangium aurantiacum. The sequence continues at coordinate 163,461 of NZ_JNYJ01000005.1, forward strand.
GTCGGACGCGCCGGCGGCGTCGCGCGGCACGCGCCGGCGGCGTCGCGCGGCACGCGTCGCGGCCGTTGCCGTGGCCGGTGTCGGGGTGCGTCCCTGAGCGCGGGCCAGCCTCAGCCCGGGTCCGCCTCAACGTGGGGCGTGTTTCGGCGTGGGGCGTGCCTCAGCGTGAGGGCGTGCCTCAGGGTGGGCGGTGTCTGCGTGGGCGGGTCTCTGCGTGGGCGGGTCTCAGGGTGTGACGTTCGGTGGGCGGACGTGTCTGAGGGCTTTCCGCACCGGCTGCCCGGGACGTCGACCATGAGGTCCAGCATGTGTCCGGCCACGGCCGATCCCGGAGGCGCGCGGTCCATACCACGGGTCGTCTCGAAGAATCGTCGTTGAACGCTGGTGGTGTCGCTGGATCGCCGTTTCGGGGTGCCGGCAGTGTTGGGAGAGGGCGGGGATCGCCGTTTCAGGCGTGGCGGTGCGAGGACGGCCGTCGGTTTTCGAGCCGGTGTGCTCGGGAAGCGTCCGTTCGACGCGCCGGCGGTGTCCGAGGCGTGTCCGCGTGCCGGGGCCCCTCGCGGAGCGTGTGTTCCGTTCGTCCGGCGATCCTGAGGCGTTCCGCGGCACCGCTGGGAGAGCGCCCCGCGTGGCCGCGTCCCGGAGTGCCGTGCCGAGCGGCGGCGCCGACCCAGCCGTACCAGGCGCACGGACGTGCCAGGCGAACGGACCTGCCAGGCGTACGAACGTCCCGCACCGGGCGGCACCCCGCTCAGATGGGCGTTGCGGTGGCTGAGGCCACGATCCCCGGGCGGCGACCACCCAGTGCGGCTCGCCCGGCATCGACCGGTGCGGGGCTCGTGTGAGCGGTGCCGCGCGTGACCTGGCGACCGGCGACCCGGGACGACCCTGCCGCACGACGCGGGCCGGAGTTGACGTTGGAGGGTGAGGTCGGCAGGGTGACCTGAGCGGTTCGAGGGTCGAGGCGGGAGCTGGGCGGCGGTGTTGGCGGCGTTCGTCCCGATCTGGGCGCTGACCCTCGTCGGCTTCGTCGCCGGTCGCACCGGTGTGCTCGGGTTCGGGGCCGTCGACGTGCTCGGGCGGTTCGTGTTCTACGTGGCGATGCCCGCGGCGCTGCTCGACACGTTGACCAGGCAGCCGATCACCGGGTTGGCCGGGCGGGGGGTCGCGGCGTTCGTCGGGGGGACCCTCGCGGTGGCGGCGGTCGGGTTCGGGGTGGCGCGGTGGGTGACGCGGCGGGCGCTGGGGGAGCAGGTCATCGCCGCCATGGCCGCCGGGTACGTCAACGCCGGCAACCTCGGGATCCCCGTGGCGGTGCAGGTGCTGGGGGACGCGTCGTTCATCGCGGTCGTGCTGCTCATCCAGACGACGGTGCTGACGCCGGTGATCCTGGGGACGCTGGACGTGGCGCGCGACGACCGGACCACGCGACGGTGGCGGCGGCTCGCCACGGTGCCGCTGCGCAGCCCGGTCATGCTGGCCTGCGTCGCGGGGGTGGTGCTCGGCGCCGCGGGGGTGGAGCTGCCGCGGCTGCTCGCCGGGGTCGTCGCGCTCCTGGGGGACGCGGCCGTGCCGTCGGCACTCGTGGCGCTGGGGTTGTCGCTCGTACCGGCCGGCGACGCCGACCAGGTGCCCGCCCGGCCGGCGGAGGTGGCGCTGTCGGTGCTGCTCAAGTCGTGCGTGCAGCCGGTCGTGTGCTTCCTGCTGGCCAGGTTCGGGTTCGGGCTGGACGGGGATGTGGTGTTCGCGGCGGTGCTGTGCTCGGCGCTGCCGACGGCGCAGAACACGTTCGTGTTCGCCCGGGCGTACGGGGTGGACGGGCGCTTCCCGCGCGACGCCGTCGTCGCCTCGACGGCGGTGTCCATGGTGACCCTGACCGTCGCGACGGCGCTGCTGGGATGAGGGGATAGTTGGTCGGGTGGATGCCGCAGCGATCGCCGCCCTCGCCGAGCCGCAGCGCCGGGCCGTGTACGAGCACGTCGCCGCCGCCGGGGTGCCGGTCAGCCGCAACGCCGTCGCCGACGCGCTGGGGATCGGGCGGACCCTCGCCGCGCACCACCTGGACCGGCTGGCCGAGGCCGGGCTGCTCGAGGTGTCGTTCGCGCGGGTGAACGGGCGCAGCGGGCCCGGCTCGGGGCGGCCGTCGAAGCTGTACCGGCGCACCGGCACCGAACACGAGCTGAGCCTGCCGCCGCGCGACTACCGGACGCTCGCCACGGTGTTCGCCGACGCCGTCGAGGAGGCGGGCGTCGAGCCGGTCCTGTTCGAGGCCGCCCGCAGGCAGGGCGCCCGGCTGCGCCGCGACGACGCGCCGGTGGACGAGCTGCTGCGCGGGATGGGCTACGAGCCGTACGAGGACGGCCCGGTGTGGCGGCTGCGCAACTGTCCGTTCGACGGTGTGGCGCGCACCCACGCGGCGCTCGTCTGCGGGGCGAACCTCGCCCTGCTGGAAGGGGCGCTCGGCGCCCGGGTGGAGATCGATCCGCGGCCGGAAGGGTGCTGTGTGACCGTTCGGCGGACTAAAGACAACGACGATGTATTTTAGAATCGGCGCATGAGCTTCCACCTCGCGCAGCTGAACGTCGGCCGGACCGTCGGGCCGAAGGACGACCCCCGCATGGCCGGCTTCTACGGTGACCTCGACCGGATCAACGCGCTGGCCGACGGCTGGCCGGGGTTCGTCTGGCGGCTCGTCGACGAGGGCGGCGCCGACGCGACCTCGCTGCGGCCGTTCGGCGACGACCTGCTGGTCAACCTGTCGGTCTGGCAGGACCTGGAGTCGCTGCGCGACTTCACGTTCCGCAGCGGCCACCTCGACGTGCTGCGACGGCGTCGCGAGTGGTTCGTGCCACTCGGCGCGGCGCACACGGTCATCTGGTGGGTCCCGGCCGGGCACATCCCCACGCTCGGCGAGGCGGGCGAGCGCCTGGACCTGCTGCGTCGCAACGGGTCGTCATCCGAGGCCTTCACCTTCCGCGACCCCTTCCCCGCAGCCCCGGCCCCGGCCGGCCCGGTACCCTCGGAGCATGCCCACCAACGCTGACCGTCGCGTCGCCCTGCTCACCCTCGGCTGCGCCCGCAACGAGGTGGACTCCGAAGAGCTGGCGGCACGCCTCGCGGCCGGTGGCTGGTCGGTCACCACCGACGGCACCGACGCCGACGTCGTCGTCGTCAACACCTGCGGCTTCGTCGCCAAGGCCAAGCAGGACTCGATCGACACGCTGCTCGCCGCGGCCGACACCGGCGCCAAGGTCGTCGCGACCGGCTGCCTCGCCGAGCGCTACGGCGAGCAGCTCGCCGGTGAGCTGCCCGAGGCGGACGCGGTGCTCGGCTTCGACCACTACCCGGACATGGCGGCCCGTCTCGACGCGATCCTCGCCGGCGAGACGATCGCGTCGCACGCGCCCCGCGACCGGCGCACCCTGCTGCCGCTGACCCCGGTCGCGCGGCAGGCGGCCGCCGAGGTCGTCGTGCCCGGTCACGGCGCGGGCAACCTGCCGGCGCACCTGCGCGGCGTGATGCGGCAGCGGCTCGAGTCGGGCCCGGTGGCGCCGCTGAAGCTGGCCAGTGGCTGTGACCGGCGGTGCACGTTCTGCGCGATCCCGTCGTTCCGCGGCGCGTTCGTGTCCAGGACGCCCGACGAGGTGCTCGCCGAGGCCGAGTGGCTCGCGTCGAGCGGCGTGCGCGAGCTGGTGCTGGTGAGTGAGAACTCGACCTCCTACGGCAAGGACCTCGGCGACCCGCGCCTGCTGGAGCGGCTCCTGCCGCAGCTCGCCGCGGTCCGCGGGATCGTCCGCGTGCGGGTGTCCTACCTGCAGCCGGCGGAGACCCGCCCGGGCCTGGTCGAGGCGATCGCCACGACGCCCGGCGTCGCGCCCTACTTCGACCTGTCGTTCCAGCACTCCAGCGAGCCCGTGCTGCGGCGGATGCGCCGCTTCGGCTCGACCGAGCGGTTCCTGGAGCTGCTCGAGTCGGTCCGCCGGCTCGACCCGGACGCCGGCGCGCGCAGCAACGTGATCGTCGGCTTCCCCGGCGAGACCCGCGAGGACGTCGACGAGCTGGCCCGGTTCCTCACCGAGGCCCGCCTCGACGCCGTCGGCGTGTTCGACTACAGCGACGAGGACGGCACCGAGGCCGCCGACCTGCCCGACAAGGTGTCCGAGAGCGACATCAAGAAGCGGTACGACTGGATGAGCGCCCTCGCCGAGGAGCTGTGCGCGCAGCGGGCCGCCGACCGGATCGGCTCGCACGTCGACGTGCTGGTCGACGACGTGCTCGACGACTCGGTCGAGGGCCGGGCCGCCCACCAGGCGCCCGAGGTCGACGGCTCCACGACCCTCGTGGGCGGCGACGGGCTCGACCCGTTCGCGCTGCGCCGCGGCGACCTCGTCCGGGCCAAGGTCGTCGACAGCGTCGGCGTCGACCTGGTCGCCGTGCCGATCGAGATGATCAGTCCGGCGGACTCATGACGGTGTTGAAGCCCGTCCCACTGCTCAACGCGGCCAACGTCCTGACCGTCGTGCGGATGGTGCTCGTCCCCGTCTTCGTGATCTTCGTCGTGGCGGGCCGGATGACGGAGACCGGCTGGCAGATCGCGGCGGGCCTCACGTTCGTCGTCGCGTCGGCGACCGACTACGTCGACGGGTGGATCGCCCGCACCCACAACCTCGTCACCTCCTTCGGCAAGGTGGCGGACCCGATCGCCGACAAGGCCCTCACCGGCGCCGCGCTCGTGCTGCTGTCGCTGTACGACCGGCTGCCCTGGTGGGTCACGGTCCTCATCCTGGTGCGCGAGTGGGGCGTCACGGCGCTGCGCTTCTGGGTGATCCGCCACGGTGTCATCGCCGCCAGCCGGGGCGGCAAGGCGAAGACCGCCCTGCAGATCCTGGCGATCGGCTGGTACCTGACGCCGCTGCCGGACGGGCTCGCCGCGGTCGGGCCGTGGCTGATGGCGGCCGCGGTCATCGTGACGGTCGTCACCGGGTTGGACTACGTGCTGCGGGCGTACCGGGTCCGCCGCGACTCCCTGCGCCGCCGCGCCGCCGGCCAGCCGGGCGGCGGGGCCGGTGGCCCGGACGGCTTCGGCGACGGGCCGGGGGCGTCCTTACCGGACCAGATGCTCAGCGCCCCGGCCCCGGCCCCGGCCGTCGCGCCCACCGCCGACGAGCCGGTCGCGTGAGCCGGGAAGCGGAGGTCGAGGGCATGAGCGGCCCGCAGCGCAGCGGAGGGCTGCGAATCGGCAGCTCAGGGTGGAGCTCAGGACGGCGCCGGAGCGCAGCGGAGGTGACGGCATGAGCGGCCCGCAGCGCAGCGGAGGGCTGCGAATCATGGGCTCAGGGTGGAGCTCAGGCCGGCGCTGGAGCGCAGCGGAGGCGACGGCATGAGCGCCGCCGAGGTGCTGTCGGTGCTACAGGAGCGGGGGGAGACCCTCGCCGTGGCCGAGTCGCTGACCGGCGGGCTGCTCGCGGCCGAGTTCGTCGCCGTGCCCGGGGCCAGCCTGGTCTTCCGCGGTGGGCTCGTCGCATATGCGACCGATCTGAAGGCCGCGCTGGTGGGCGTACCGCTGCCGCTGCTGAACTCGCACGGGCCCGTGGACCCCTCCGTCGCCGCCGCCCTCGCGGCCGGGGCCAGGGACCGCTGCGGCGCCGACTGGGCCGCCGCCACCACCGGCGTCGCGGGCCCCGATCCGCAGGCCGGCCAGCCCGTCGGCAGGGTCTACGTGGCCGTCGCCGGGCCGCTGCCGGACCATGCCGCCGTCCGGGAGCTCACCCTGCCGGGTGATCGTGCCGCGGTGCGCGCCGGAGCCGTCGAGGCGGCCGTCACGCTCCTCGCCGAGCGGCTGGCGATCACCATCACCTCGCGATAACGGCGGGGCAGGGTGTCGATCGGCGCCGCACCAGGTACCGTGGCGGGTACCAGTTTTCGCGGGCTCCATTCGCGGACTGCCTCAGAGGGGGTGCCAAGGTGCTGCTTCGTCGAGTGATCGGTGACGCGCTGCGTGCGCGGCGGCAGGCCCAGCACCGGACCCTGCGCGAGGTGTCGACCGCCGCCAACGTCAGTCTCGGCTATCTGTCCGAGATCGAGCGCGGGCAGAAGGAGGCGTCCAGCGAGCTGCTGGCCGCCATCTGTGAGGCGCTCGGGGCCGCGTTGTCGGAGGTCCTGCGGGATGTGAGCGACACCCTGGCGACCGCCGAGGACCTGCCACGTGTCCTCGTGCCGGTGGGTGCGCCCGAGTCGGAGTCCGCCGCGGAGGCCGCACCGGCGCCAGAGCCGGCCCCGGCGGCCGCTCCGGCGGCGGAGGCCAGGATCGGGCGCGGTGCGCCCAGGTCCAAGGTCAGCGCGGACGCGAAGCTGTCGGTCGCGGTGCACCACGACGGCCCGCTGCGCACGACGCTGCGCGCCACCCGCAACCCGCGGGAAGTCGTCTACGCCGCCTGACCCCTCCGGCCGTGATCGATGAGGGCCGCCGGGAGCGTCCACAGGGCATCGTGCCTGGACCTCACCTGCCACACTGGGCCCACGCCAGCAGGCGTGAGCACCTTCGTGGAGGCGACCCGTGACCTTCCCGGCACCGGCCCGGCGGCGCAACCCCCTGCCGATCGTCATCGCGATCGTGGTGGGCCTGTTCGCGATCTGCGGCGTGTACCTGGTGCTGGTCAACCGTGACGGTGACCGTACCGGCGACAAGCAGGGCGCCGCGCCGCGCCGCGAGGGCTGCGTCCCGCTCGCGATCAGCGCGTCGAGCGAGAAGGCCGCGCTGCTCAGCCAGCTCGCCGACGAGTACATCCGGTCCGACCGGCGCTTCGACGGCCGGTGCGCCGACCCGGTGGTGACCTCGAAGGCGTCCGGTGCGGCGCTGGACGCGCTCGCCGCCGGCTGGAACACCGCCAAGGACGGCCCCGAGCCGCAGGTGTGGACGCCCGCGTCCTCGTCGTGGGTGGCGCTGCTGCAGCAGCGGCTGTCCAGCACCGACAAGGGCGCCCTGGTGCCCGACGGCAAGATCCCGACGCTGGCGCAGTCGCCGCTCGTCCTGGCGATGCCGAAGCCGATGGCCGAGGCGCTGGGCTGGCCGGCCACGCCGATCGGCTGGTCGGACGTGCTGGGGCTGACCACCGACCCGCGGGGCTGGGGCGCCAAGGGGCACCCGGAATGGGGCAGGTTCAAGCTCGGCAAGACCAACCCGCACTTCTCGACGTCCGGGCTGAACGCGACCGTCGGCGCCTACTTCGCCGCGACCGGCCGCTCGACGGACCTGACGGCGAAGGACCTCGCCGACCCGAAGGTGCTGCAGTACGTGCGGTCCGTCGAGTCCGGCGTCGTGCACTACGGCGACACCACGCTGACGTTCCTGTCCAACCTCGCCGCCGCCGACAAGGCCGGCCGGGGGCTCAGCTACATCAGCGCGGTCGCGGTCGAGGAGAAGTCGGTCTACGACTACAACCAGGGCAACCCGACCGGCGACCCGGCCCTGGCGGGCAAGGGCGCGAAGCCCCGGGTGCCGCTGGTCGCGGTGTACCCGAAGGAAGGCACGCTACTGTCGGACCACCCGTTCGTCGTGCTGCGCACCGCCAGCGACGAGCAGCGGGCCGCCGCCGCCGACTTCCTCAGGTACGTGCAGGAGCCGGCCCGTCAGCAGCGGTTCACCGACGCGGCGTTCCGCACGTACGAGGGCAAGGGCGGCGCCGGGCTGACCCAGGCCAACGGGCTGCTGCCGGACGCGGGGCTCGCCGTGATCGACCCGCCGGCGCCGGAGGTGCTGGACAAGGCGCTCGCCGGCTGGGACGCGCAACGCAAGCGGGCCAGGGTGCTGCTGGTGCTGGACGTGTCCGGGTCGATGAACACCAGCGCGGGCAACGGCAAGAGCCGCCTGGAGCTGGCGAAGGCGGCCGCGCTGCAGGCGCTGCGGCTGTTCGCGCCGGACGACGAGGTCGGGCTGTGGACCTTCTCGACCGAGGCCGCCGGGGCGGCGACGCCGTACACCCCGATGGTCGACATCGGCGCGCTGTCGGCGAACCGGGCGAAGCTCGAGCAGGTCCTCAAGGGGCTGAGCGCCGAGGGTGGCACGGCCCTGTACGCGACCACCCGCGCGGCGCAGCAGCAGCTCGCCGGCTCGGCGGACCCGTCCCGGATCAACGCCGTGGTGGTGCTGACCGACGGCAAGAACGAGTACGCGAAGGACAACGACCTCGAGTCCCTGGTGCGCGACATCGACACCACCGAGAAGGAGATCCCGGTGCGCGTGTTCACCGTCGCGTACGGCGGTCAGGCCGACCTCGGCGTGCTGCAGCGCATCTCGTCGGCGTCCCGGGCCGCGGCGTACGACGCCGGCGACCCGACGACGATCGACAAGGTGCTCGTGAACGTCCTGAGCAACTTCTGAACGGCCCCGGCTGCGGGCAGACTGGCGGTGTGGGTGTGCGGGAGCAGCTGACCGAGCCGTGGGGGCTCGTCACCGCCGGCGTGCTCGGCGGCCTGGCCGGCGCGGTCGCCGCGGCGCTCGCCCCGGCCGGGATCCTCGCCGGGCTGCCGGTCGGGCTGGCCGTGGCCGCCGCCGTGTACGGCATCCGTGTCGGGCTCGGCGCGCTGGTCGACCGCACCGCCGCGCTGCCGTCGCCGCGGCCCGCACCGGACCTGCCGGCACCGTCGCGGGGCGGGGACGCCGAGCGGTGGCTGCGGCGGGCCGGGGCGGCCGTGCGCACCCTGCACCGCCAGGCCGGCACACCCACCGACGCCGGGCTGCGCGCGCAGGTCGGCGGCGTCGACGACCAGGCCGGCCGCGCGCTCGACGACCTCGCGAGGTTCGCCGGTCAGGTCACGCTGATCGAGCAGACCGCGGCCGGCATCAACGTCGGCCGGCTGCGGGTCGACCTCGCCGAGCTCCAGCGCGGGCTGCACGGCCTGCCGCCCGGGCCGCTGCGCACGGAGCGGGAGCGGGCGCTGCGCGCCGTGACCGATCAGCTCGACGTGGCGCGCCGGCTGGACGGCGCCCGGGAGATGCTGCTGGCGCGGATGCAGGCGGCGGTGCTCGGCCTGGAGGGCCTCGTCGCGCGGATGGCGGAGCTGCTCGCCCTGCACGCGACCGCCGACGGCGGGGCATCATTGACAGCGGCGAAGGTGGCCGAGCTGACCAGCGACCTCGAGGGCATGCGTCACGGCCTCGCCGAGGCCGAGCGGCTGTCGCGTTCGGCGCTCACCGGCGGGCAGGTGCAGTAGTGCGCATCCCTGAGATCACCCTGAGTCGCGCGGAGTTTCTGGCTGTTTGACCGCTTTCTCCTACCGTTTGCCCACACGCTGGGCGTGACGCTCTAGCGCTCGCCTGACACGATGGAAGCCGCACGTTCGTAGTGCCGGCCGAGAGAGGACCGCGAGATGGCGAATCCGTTCGCTAAGGGCTGGAATTACCTGATGGCGCTGTTCGGCGCCAAGATCGACGAGCACGCCGATCCCAAGGTGCAGATCCAGCAGGCGATCGAGGATGCCCAGCGCCAGCACCAGGCGCTGGTGCAGCAGGCCGCGGCCGTGATCGGCAACCAACGGCAGCTCGAGATGCGGCTCTCCCGGCAGATGGGTGAGGTCGAGAAGCTGCAGGGCTCCGCCCGGCAGGCGCTCGTGCTCGCCGACAAGGCGCGCGCCGAGGGCAACGAGGCGAAGGCCGTCGAGTATGAGCAGACCGCCCAGATCTTCGCGACCCAGCTGGTCGCGGCCGAGCAGGGCATGGAAGACCTCAAGACGCTGCACGACCAGTCGCTCAACGCGGCCGCCCAGGCGCGCAAGGCGGTCGAGAGCAACGCGATGCTGCTGCAGCAGAAGCTCGCCGAGCGCACCAAGCTGCTCAGCCAGCTGGAGCAGGCGAAGATGCAGGAGACCGTCGCCAAGTCCCTCGAGTCGATGAGCGGCCTCGCCGCGCCCGGCAACACGCCGTCGCTGGACGAGGTGCGGGAGAAGATCGAGCGGCGGTATGCCAACGCGATGGGCCGCGCTGAGCTCGCCTCCAACTCCGTCGAGGGGCGCATGCTCGAGGTGCAGCGCACCACGCTCGACATGGCCGGCAGCTCCCGCCTCGAGCAGATCCGCGCCAGCATGGCCGGCGACCAGCTCGCCGCCGCGCCCGCGACGCCGGGCACGCCGCAGGCCGCCGCGTCGAGCGGGCCGAAGGACGCCAGCGTCGCCCGCCTCGACGAGATCCGGGCCGGGCTGAACAAGGACAAGCAGGCGGGGGACGCCGCCAGCGCGAGCTGACGTATTCGACAGTGGGGGAGAGCGGGTCATGGCGTCGGAGCGGACGAAGCACCTGAAGCGACTGCGGCGGCTGCACCGCTCCGCCCGCGGCTGGTCGGTGCGGGCCGGCCTGCTGACCGGCGCCACGGCGGTCCTCGTGCCGTACAGCGGCCTCGGACTGCCCGACGCCTTCTGGGCGGCCGGGGCCGGTGGCTCCATCGCCATAGCGATCTGGCGGTGGATCGACCTGCGGGCCTTCCGGGCCCTGCCCGTCCCGCCCGAGCCCGACCCGGCCGTCATCGGCGCCCAGGCGAAGGAGAAGCTCGTCGGCATCGTCGCCCGCATGCCCGCCGGTCGCACCGCGATCGCCGAGTTCGGGCGGCAGCGGGAGTCGTTCAAGCTGCGCGGCCTCACCGTCGCCGAGCCGTGGCGGCGCCTGGACCGGGCCTCGGCCATGCTGCACGGCCTGATCGGGCGGCTCGGGCCGCACGCCGAGGCCGCCGTGCTCGACGCGACCGTCGCCGAGCAGTCCCTGCGCGACCTCGCGCAGCGCACCGCCTCCGTCGAGCGGGCCATCGGGCTCGGCCCGGCCGGCGAGTCGCTGCGCCCCGCGCACGCGGTCCTCGCCGCGCAGCTGGAGCAGGGCGTGGCGGCGTATGAGCAGTTCGTCACCGCGGCGGCGGGTTGCGTCGCGGAGGACAGCGCCACGATCGGCAACCTCGCCGACGCCACCGCCTTCCTGAAGGGGGTCGCGGAGGCGCTGTCGGACCTGCGCACCACGAACCCGCGGCCGACCCCGGCCTGACCCTTGCCGGCTCGGCCGGGAGGCGTTCGCCCGCCGGTGCCGTTCGGCGTTCGCGCTTGTACGCGTGGCGACGCCTCCACGTGGGGCGCCGCCGGCCCGCGGGGTGGGCCGTTCGTCCGCGCTGCTTCGCCGGGCGGGCGGGCGCTCGCCGGGGCGGGGCGCTTACTCGTTGGGCAGCAGGTAGCGCCAGCTGGCGCGGACGATGTCGCCGGCCGCGGTCCGGTACGCCGGCCACGCGCCGCGCTGGTCCAGGTCGCGGGTCAGCGTCCGCACGACCGCCCGGGCGGCGTCACCCGACAGGTCCGCCCGGCGCAACGCCCCCCGGTCCGGCTCCGGCAGCGCGACGTCCACCGGCCACGTGCCCACCGTCGCGGGCTCGCCGTCGACCGGCATCGCCACCAGCCGGACCCGGTCCGCCAGGTACGGCTGGGCCGTCGCCGACACCGTCTTGTGCACCGCGGCGAGGCGGTCACGGGCGTCGTAGAACACGTCGGCGTACACGTGCTCGGCCTTGAACTCGTCGAGCCCCTCGGCGGTGAACGTGAGCATCCCCGCCGGCGACCACACCGAAATCTTCGTCACCGGCGCGCCGGCGACCGGCGAGGGCACGGTGCGCTGCTTCTGCACGTCGCTGGAGCGCAGGTCGTCGAGCAGCCCGTCGGTGAGGCTCCGCAGCTCGTCGGCGTCGAGGCGGGACCGGTAGGCCGCGTCGGCGATCGCGTCGCCGTCACCGAACACGACGAGGCGCGGCGGGCGCAGCGCGAGCATCGCCGTGCCGACCAGCCCGCCGGTCAGCTCCCAGACGGCCAGCGGCGTGCCGTCGGGCGGTCGCAGCGTCGGGGCGCTGGTCGGGGCGGCGAGCGGGGTCCCTTCGCAACCGCCGAGCGCGGACGCCAGGAGCGCCGCCGAGCCGACGAACAGGCCCCGCCGGCTCAGCCGGTGATCCACCGGTACAACACCACACCCAGCGTCACGCCCAAGACCCTACCGCGTGCCCGCAATGATCAGTGCGCGGGCGTAAACCTCACGACACCCGGCTCCAGAGCGCGGGTGTCGCGGCCGGTGGCCAGTCCGCCTGCGACGTGTGGGCCTGCCTGCACACATAGCCGCCGCCCTGGTACGTGACCCGCGCGCCGACGGGGTACGCGACCCCGACGGCCCACGCCGGCGTCGTGTCGACCCTGGCGGAGGCGCTGGTGGAGGCGCCGGCCGGAACCCTGGCGGAGGCGGACGGCTTTGCGGCCGGCGGCGAGATGGCAGTGGTCGGGGGAAGCGTCGTGGTGGGCTTTGCCGGCGTCGCGGTGATACCGGCGGCAGTGGCCCCCGGTGCCGGATCGGACACGGTGGGTGACGGTGGCGCCGGGGTGGCGTCGGCCGGGCCGCCGAAGCCGGTCGGTGCCGGCGGCAGGCACGCGGCGCCGACGCCCGCGGAGTTGTAGCAGCGCCGGTCCTCGCCCGCGCCGGTCACCGAGCCGCCGCCACCCATCCGCGCGACCGTGACGGCACCCAGCGTGAACGCGATCAGCGCCGTCGTGCCCCACAGCAGCGTCCGGTCCGTGCGCCCCAGCCGGTGTACCCCTTGCACGTCCGCTCTCCCTTGCCTGACCAGCGGGATCGCAGCCTACGGGCCGGGTGGCGGCGCGACAACCGGCTGGCAGTGCGGACACCAGTAGGTGATCCGTTCGTAGTCGCCGCCGGTCCAGCGTTCGACCTTCGTGCCGCAGCGGCGGCAGGGCCGGCCGGCCCGCTCGAACACCCAGTTCGTCTCGCCCCGGCGCAGCGACCCGGTCGTCGTCTGCGTCCAGCGGCCCCGGTTGGAGTTGAGCAGCCGGTGCGCGAGCTCCACCATCGCGGCCAGGTCCGGCACCGCGCCCGTCGCGGTCCACGGGTTGACCCCGCGCAGGAACAGCACCTCGGCCTTGTACAGGTTCCCGATGCCGGCGAGGTTGCGCTGGTCGAGCAGGGCGTCGGCGATGGGCCGGTCGGGCGTCGCGGCGAGCCGGGACACGGCCTCGGCGGGGTCCCAGCCGTCGCCCATGAGGTCCGGCCCGAGGTGCCCGATCAGCCGGTGCTCCTCCGCGGTCGGCACGATCGCCAGCTCGTGCAGGTGGAAGCCGACGGCGACGGCCTTCGGGGCGTGCAGCGCGACCCGGACCAGGTGCGCGGGGCGTCCGGTCCACCGCTCGCCGGGCCGGTACGTGCGCCACGCCCCGTCCATCCGTAGATGCGAATGCAGCGTCATCGCCCGGACCGGCTCGCCGTCGCTGGTGAGGCGCAGCAGCAGGTGCTTGCCGTAGCTGGCGGACTCGGCCACCAGCCAGCCGGACAGGTCGGCGGTGGCGAGCTTCGGCACGCGGAAGTCGCTGCGGGTGAGGACCTGGCCCTCGATCGCGGTGGCGAGCACGCGGGCGGTGTTCCAGACGGTGTCGCCTTCGGGCACCACCCCATCTTGCCCGCTCCGCCGGCCGCTGAACCGCCGCCGCCGGCCCGCCGCGAGGGCCGTGTCGCGTGGTTCAGGGCAGCAGCGGCGCCACCTCGGCGGCGATCAGCTCCAGGTGATCCAGGTCCCGCAGGTCGAGCAGCTGCAGGAACGCCCGTGACGCGCCGGCCTTCACGAAGTCGGCCAGCTGCTCCGCCACCTGCGCCGGGGTGCCGTACAGCTGCCCGCCCGCCGCCGACGGCCCGTTCGGGTCGAGCCCCACCGCCTCCGCCCGCCGCCGTACCTCGGCGTCGTCCACGCCACACACGATCGTCTGCGCGAACGAGAACACGATCGGCGCCCGCCCGTCGCGCCCCTCCGCCTCGATCGCGGCCACCACGCGGTCATAGGACGCCGAGGTCTGCGCCAGCGAGGAGAACGGCACGTTGAACTCGTCGGCGAACCGCGCCGCGAGCCGCGGCGTCCGCCTCGGCCCCGTGCCCCCGACGATCACCGGCGGCCCGGGCTGCTGCACCGGCTTCGGCAGCGCCGGTGAGTCGGTGAGGTCGTAGTGGCGGCCCTGGTAGCTGAACGTGGCGCCGGCCGGCGTCGACCACAGCCCGGTCAGGATCTCCAGCTGCTCCTCCAGCCGGGCGAACCGCTCGGCGACCGGAGGGAACGGGATCCCGTACGCGAGGTGCTCCTGCTCGTGCCAGCCGGTGCCGAGCCCCAGCTCGACCCGGCCGCCGCTCATCTGGTCGACCTGCGCGACCGCGACCGCGAGCGGCCCCGGCAGGCGGAACGTCGCCGAGGACACCAGCGTGCCGAGCCGGATCGTGGACGTCTCCCGGGCGAGCGCGCCGAGCGTCACCCACGAGTCGGTCGGCCCCGGCGCCCCGCCACGCGCGGCCGTGTAGTGGTCGGAGCGGAAGAAACCCTCGAAGCCGAGCCGCTCGGCCCGCTGCGCGACGGCGAGCTGGTCGTCGTACGTGGCACCCAGCTGGGGTTCGATGAACACGCAGAGCCGCATGGACCCGACACTATCCTGATGGACCAGCGCTGGATCTCCTTCACCACCGACTACGGGCTCGACGACGGGTTCGTGGCCGCCTGCCACGGCGTCATCGCCCGCCTGGCCCCCGAGGCGCGGGTGATCGACGTGACCCACCTCGTGCCGCCCGGCGACGTCCGCCGCGGCGCGCACGTGCTCGCCCAGACGGTCCCGTCGCTGCCGCGCGGCGTCCACCTCGCCGTCGTCGACCCGGGCGTCGGCACGCAACGCCGGCCGATCGCGATCGAGGCGGCCGACGGCGGGTTCCTCGTCGGCCCCGACAACGGCCTGCTGGTCCCGGCGGCCGAGGCCCTCGGCGGGATCCGTCGGGCCGTACACCTCACCGACCGTGCCTGGTTCGCCCCGGTCGTCTCGCGCACCTTCCACGGCCGGGACATCTTCGCGCCGGTCGCCGCGCGCCTCGCCCTGGGTGCCGACCTGGCCTCCGCCGGGAGCGCGGTCGCGGATCCGGTACGACTGCCGCCGCCGCACCTGCGCCGGCTGCCCGACGGCGTGACGGCCGAGGTGCTCACCGTCGACCGCTTCGGCAACCTGCAGCTGGCCGCGCCGGCGGACACCGTGCCGGGGCCGGGCGCCGTGACCGTCGACGGCCGGGCGGCGACCGCCGGCGGCACGTTCGGCGACGCCGCCCCGGGCGGGCTCGTGGTGTTCACCGACTCGGCGGGGTACCTGGCCGTCGCGGTCAACGGTGGCAGCGCCGCGGCCCTGCTCGACACCCGCGCCGGGGACCTCGTGACCATCCGTGCCCGTCACGATGCCGGCGGTGTTCGGTACTGACGCAGGGTGATGCCGCGGCATATGATCCAAGCCGGACGGGGATGCCCAAGCGGATCACACGTGGCGGAGAGTGGACATGTCAGGCGCCGACTGGATGAAGCCCAAGCCCGACGAGACCCACGAGCCGGTCGACCTGCAGACGGACCGGCCGCACCCCGCCCGGGTCTACGACTATCTGCTGGGTGGCAAGGACAACTTCCCCGCCGACCGGGGCGCGGCCGAGGCCGGCCTGCGCGCCAACCCCAACAGCCGCATCCCCCCGAGGGAGAACCGGGCCTTCCTGCGCCGCGCCGTGGAGTACCTCGCCGCGGAGGCCGGCATCCGGCAGTTCCTCGACATCGGCACCGGCATCCCGACGTCACCCAACGTGCACGAGGTCGCCCAGTCGATCGCCCCCGACGCCCGCATCGTCTACGTCGACAACGACCCGATCGTCCTGGCCCACGCCCGTGCCCTGCTCACCAGCAAGCCCGAGGGCCGCACCGAGTACATCGACGCCGACCTGCGCGACGTGCGCCGCATCCTCGACTCCCCCCAGCTGCGCGACGCCATCGACTTCGACCAGCCGGTGGCGCTGCTGCTGATCGCGATCATGCACTTCGTAGGTGACGCCGACGAGCCGTACGCGGTCGTCCAGGAGCTCGTCGACGCCCTGCCGAAGGGCAGCTACCTCGCGCTGTCGCACCTGACCGGCGACTTCGACCCGGTCGCCTGGGAGCACGTCGCCGCGATCTACGCCCGCCAGGGCGTGACGATGCAGGTCCGCTCGCACGACGACATCGCCCGGTTCTTCACCGGCCTGGAGCTCGTCGAGCCCGGCCTGCCCGTGGTCACGAAGTGGCGCCCCGACGCGCAGGTGTCGCCCGACGTCACCGACACGCAGGTGTCCGTCTACGGGGGCGTCGCCAAGAAGGTCTGACCCTTCGCAGGCATGACCCGGCCCCCGCCGGGCAGTGCCGTGCGGTGCTGCCCAAGGCCCCGGCGATGGCGATGGTGCTGCTGCTCGTGACGGCGCTGCTCGTCCCGGTGACATGGCCCCGACCCGAGCAGACGGTGTGCACGACCGACCTGGTGCAGGCCAGGGCCGTCGCCGGGCTGGCCAACTTCTCGGCGTGGCTGCGCCGCAACAACGCCACCGGCTTCATCGGCGAGATCGGCTGGCCCGCCGACCGCGACGCGCACCGCTGGACCGGGGTCGCCGAGGCCTGGTACGACGCCGCCGACGCGGTCGGCCTGCCCGTCACGGCGTGGGCCGCCGGCACCTGGCCCGCGAACTACCCGATGGCCGTCTACCGCCCCGTCGCGCACGGCATGGACGTCGACGTCGCCGGCCCGCAGGCCAAGGTCGTCGAGCGCCACGGCAGCGCCGCCGGCTACCTGCGCGGCGTCAACCTGGCCGCGGGCTCCTTCGCCACCTCCGAGGTCAACGGCGGTTTCGGCAGCGCCAACCCCGGCCGGTACGGCCACGACTACACGTACGAGACCCCGCAGAGCTACGAGTTCCTCGCCGGTCGCGGCGTCAGGCTGGTCCGCCTCGCGGTCAACTGGGAACGCCTCCAACCGGTCCCGTTCGGCCCCCTGTCCTCCGCCGAGGTCACCCGCGTCCGCGCCGCCCTCGACCACGCCGGCGCCGCCGGCCTGCTCGTCGTGCTGGACCTGCACGGGTACGGCGACTTCGCCCTCGGCGGCGGCCAGCACCGGCAGACCCTGCTGCGCCTCGGCTCGCCCGGCCTGCCCACCACCGCCCTCGCCGACTTCTGGCGCCGCATGGCCCCCGCCGCCGACAGCCCCGCCGTCATCGGCCTGGGCCTGCTCAACGAACCGACCCGCCTCGCCGCCGACGGCCGCGCCGGCGCCCGGCTGTGGGAACGCGCCGCCCAGCAGTCCGTCGACGCGATCCGCGCCACCGGCGACCGGCGCGCCCTGCTGGTCAGCGGCTACGTCCCGATGGGCCCGCCGTCGTGGGGACTGATGCACCCTCGAGCCTGGGTCCAAGACCCGCTGCACCGCGTCGCGTACGAGTCCCACGCCTATTTCGACCACGACGGCAGCGGCCACTACTGGCGCACGTACGACGACGAGCTCCGCGACGTCACCTGGCCCCGCCCGGCGCTCTGCCAGCAGCTCACACCGATGAACCGCCAGGTCCTGCAGTGGTGACGCGCCCATCCCCACCACGGGCGTTTCCCGCCGTCCGTGGTCCAGCGGCGGCGGGCCCGACGTGCTGCAATGATGGCCATGCTCGACGTGCGCACCGCACTGCCCACCGACCTGCCCGCCGCCGTCGAGGTCTGGCAGGCGGCGAACACCGCGCGTGGCCTGCCGCCGAGCCCTGACCGCCTGGCCCGCATCCGCGAGAAGCTGACCGCTCCCGACGCCACGGTCCTCGTGGCCACGCTGCCCGGGACGCCCACACCCGCATCGGCCGCGCTTCCTTCTCCGCCGGACATACCCGCGGCTGGACGCGTGCCCGCGGCTGGGCCCGCACCTGCTCCGCTGCATGCACCCGCGCTCGCACCTGCGGCCAAACCCGCGCCGGCGCCGACGGCCGGACCCGCACCCGGACCGAGCCCGGCGGCCGGACCCGGCTCGGCGGCCGATCACACCCGGGTGGTCGGCATGGCACTGGTCGAGCCGGGCCGCGCCGACGACGGCGCCGGTGCGCCGGTCCCCGGCCACGGTCACGTGTCGATGGTGTTCGTCCACCCCTCCCACTGGTCGAACGGCTACGGCCGCCACCTGCTCCGAGCGGTCGACGCCCTCGGCTACACCCGCACGACGCTGTGGACCCGCCGCTCCAACGACCGCGCCCAACGCCTCTACGCCGCCGCCGGGTACACCCCGACCGGCCGCACCGCCCACCTCACCGACGGCGATGCGATCATCCAGCTCGAACGGCTCACCGACCCGTCCCCCGCCTGACCGCCGCCGCGTCCAGCCAGCGACGCCGATCCCGTTCAGCAGCGCCGACGGCCGGCGCGCCGGACGGTCAGTTGGGCCGATCCCGGTCGACGCCGCGCCCGGCCAGCGGCGCCCAGCCCATGCAGCAGCGCCAACGGCCAGCACCTCCGACGGCCGGCGCGCCGGACGGTCGGCGGGGCCGATCTCGGTCGACCGCCTCGCCCAGCCAGCGGCGCCGAGCCCAGTGACCAACGCAGGACGGTCGACACGCCAAGCGCGCCAGCGGCCCTGAGCGGTCAGCGGCGCCGCGTACGGTCAGCGGCGCCGCGTACGGTCAACGGCGCCGCGTACGGTCAACGGCGCCCTCCCAGGTCCAGCGCGGCATGCGGACGTCGGCGGGGACCTGGGAGCCCGGCGGCGAGTACTGCATGACGTCCGCCGCCGCCCAGGTCATGTAATCGCGCAGCGCGGCCCGGAACGCGGGGTCGGCGGGCAGTCCCGCGTCGTCGCAGGCGAGCACGAAGCACCGCACGAACCGCTCGCCGAGGTCGTCGTCGGCGCCCTGCCGGGCGTGCAGGTCGAGCATGCCGAAGTGGGTGCCGGCCGCCTGCGAGTACGCGGGCGGCCCGCCGAACACCTCGGCCAGGTACCACCCGAGCCGCTCGACGTGCTGGGGATGCTGCCCCGGATGTGAGAACGGATGGTTGAGCACCGGATCGGCGAGGCACCGCTCGTGCAGCGCGGCCGCCAGCGCCTGGAAGGCCGGTGCGCCACCGGCGTACTCGAACAGCGACACCCGTTCCGCACCTGCGGGCTCGGCCACTGTGCCGCCCTCCTCCCGTGATCGTCGTCCGGCTCCGTCGGGCGTCGCGCGAAGCGCGAGGCGGAGCCCTTTGCAGTTCGCCGGCGGCCCGTCCTCACGGGCGCCGTCCTTTCGCCGGCGGCCCGTCCTCACGGGCGCCGTCCTTCAGCTGCGCAGGCGCAGGCCTTTCGGGGTGGTCCGGAAACCGGCCGCGGACAAGGCGTCGCCGAGTGGCGAGGCGTGGATGGACTCGCCGTCGGCGCGCTCGACTGACATCGCGCCGAGCGCCCCGCCGTGGACCGCGTCGGCCAGGGCCTTCGCGGCGAGCGCGAGCAGGTCGGTGTCCTCGACGTAGGACAGCAGGGTCCGGCCGCCGCGCTCGACATAGATGACCAGGTCGCCGCCGACGGTGACGACGAGCGCGCCCGCCTTGCGGCCCGGGCGATGGCCCGAGCGCTCGCCGTCGCCGGCGTCGACGACCCGCTCCGGCCAGGGCAGCGCCGCACCATACGGGTTGGCCGGATCGGTCGCGGCGAGCACGAGCGCGTCCCGGCCGTCGGTGCCGCCCCGGAGCCGGTCGACGGCCCCCGGCAGTGCGAACTGCGCGGCGCCCAGCCCTTCGACGAAATAGCCGCGCCGTGCGGCGCCGCGCTCCTCCATGGCGGCGAGCACCGGATACACCCCGGCGAACGCCCCCGGCAGGTCCTCGGCCATCACCGCCCCGCGCGTGACGATCCCGTGCCGGTCGAGGAGCAGCTCCGCGTTGGCCGTGGCCCGGCGGGTCGGGTCGAGGTCCCGGTCCGGCAGCAGGTGCCAGCGCCCCGCGCCGGTCGTCGGCCCGGACCGCGCCGACGCGAGGGACGCGCGCGCCGCCGCGATCCCGGCACGCCGGTATCGCGACCGGGGCGCCGGCTTGGCCCGGTGCGCGCCTCCGCCGCCGCTGAGCTTCGCCCGCAGCGGGCCGAGGGTGTCGTTGGAGACCAGCCCCGCCCACACCAGGTCCCACACGGCGTCGATGAGCTCCGCCTCGCCGACGAAGGCGGGCCGTCCACCGGGAGGTGTGCCGCTGATCGACCCGTCACCCGGGTCAAACAGGTCGACGGCGGCGGGCGGCGACACGGCGAGGATCTCGTTGACCCGCTCCGCCAGGGTGCGCAGGAACAGGGCCTGCCCGCCGGCGAGGGCGGAGAGGACCGCCGCGTGCACCGGCCCGCCCACGTCGGACGGGGGTGGCAGGAGCAGCGGGGCGGTGTCGGCGAAGGCGAGACTGATCCACCCGTCGTGCTCGCCGATGGCGCCCCCGCCGGACCAGAGCAGGTCACCGGAGGCGCACAGCTCGTCGAGATAGGCGGGGGTGTAGTCGGCGACGCGGGCGGGCAGGATCAGCCGCTCCAGGGCGGACGCCGGCATGGCGATGCCCTGCAGCTGCTCGACGGCGGCGGCGACCGCCTCGATGCCCCGAGCCCGGGACGAGCCGACCTGATGCCACTGCGGCAGGAACCGGGCCAGGGCGCGCGGCGGCACCGGCTCGATCTCGCGGCGCAGCGCCGCCAGGGAACGGCGGCGCAGCAGCCGCAGGATCTCCGCGTCGCACCACTCGGTGCCGGCGCCGCCGGGGGTGAACTCGCCGGACACCATCGACGGCAGCCGGCGCAGGGCCTGCTCGAGGACGAAGACGCCGAGACCGAAGCGGGCGGCGCTGGTGGCCGCGCTGAACGGGGCGTGGGTGCGCCCATACCGGGTGACGAGGTCGCCGAGCGGGTCCGCGACCGGCTCCAGGTATGCGGTGGGCAGGCCCACGGGCAGCGCCACGCCGAGGGCGTCGCGGTAGCGGGCGGCGTCCTCGACCGCGATCCAGCGCGCCTCGCCGGCCACGCGGACCTGGATGGCGCGGCGCTGGGCGGCGAGCTCGGCGGCCCACGCGGGGTCGGCGCCGCGGGCGGTGAGCTCGGCGTCGGACAGGTCGCCCAGGACGCGCAGCATCTCGGCGACGTCCTCGGCGTCGCGCGGGGTGCGCTGGTCACCGAGCCACTGCAGGGTCCGCTCGGTCTCGGTGACGACCTCGGGGTCGAGCAGCTCCCGCAGCTCGACCCGGCCGAGCAGCTCGGCCAGCAGCGTCGGGTCGAGGGCGAGGGCGGCGGCCCGGCGCTCGGCGAGCGGCGAATCGCCCTCATACAGGAACGCGCCGACATAGCCGAACAGCAGCGACCGCGCGAACGGTGACGGCCGTGGCGTCTCGACCTCGACGAGGCGCAGCTTGCGGCCGGCGATGTCGCGCATGACCCCGACGAGCCCCGCGACGTCGAACACGTCCTGCAGGCACTCGCGGGCGGCCTCGAGCGTGATCGGGAAGTCGGCGTAGTCCCGGGCGACGTCGAGCAGCTGGGCGGAGCGCTGCCGCTGCTGCCACAGCGGCTGGCGGCGGCGCGGGTCGCGGCGCGGCAGGAGCAGCGCGCGGGCGGCGCACTCGCGGAACCGCGCGGCGAACATCGCCGACGTGCCGACGGTCTCCTCGACGATGCCGGCGATCTCGTCGGGGTCGAACGCGACGAGGTCGGCGCCCGGCGGGTCGTCGGCGACGTCGGGCAGGCGGACCACGATGCCGTCGTCGCTGGGCATGACCTGGGCGTCGACGCCATACCGCTCGTTGAGCCGGCGGGCGATCGCGAGCGCCCACGGCGCGTTGACGCGGGCGCCGAGGACACAGTGGACGGTCATCCGCCAGTCGCCGAGCTCGTCGCGGAACCGCTCGACCAGCACGGTGCGGTCGTCGGGGAGGTGGCGGGTCGCCTCGCGCTGCTCGCGCAGATAGGCCAGCAGGTTGTCGGCGGCCCACTCGTCGAGCCCGCCGCCGCGCAGCTGCGCGTGGGCGGCCTCGTCGCCGGCCTTCACGAAACCGCGCAGCCGGGCGCCGATGGCGCGGCCCAGCTCGACCGGCCGGCCGGGGGAGTCGCCCTTCCAGAACGGCATCTTCGCGGCGGCGCCCGGGGCGGGGGAGACCAGCACCCGGTCGGGGGTGATGTCCTCGATGCGCCACGAGGTCGAGCCGAGCAGGAAGACGTCGCCGACGCGTGACTCGTAGACCATCTCCTCGTCGAGCTCGCCGACGCGGGCGGCCTTCTCGGCGCCGGCCAGGAACACGCCGAAGAGCCCGCGGTCGGGGATGGTGCCGCCGCTGGTGACGGCGAGGCGCTGGGCGCCGGGCCGGGCGGTGAGCACGCCGTCGGTGCGGTCCCACACGACCCGCGGCCGCAGCTCGGCGAACGCGGTCGACGGATAGCGACCGGCGAGCATGTCCAGCACCGCGAACAGCGCCGACTCGGGCAGGTCGGCGAAGACCGCGGTGCGGCGGACCAGGGCCGCCAGCTCGTCGACGTGCCACGGCTCCATGGCGACCATCGCGATGATCTGCTGGGCGAGGACGTCCAGCGGGTTGCGCGGATAGCGCAGCTCCTCGATGCCGCCCTCGACCATCCGCTCGGCGACCACGGCGCACGAGACGAGGTCGCCGCGGTGCTTCGGGAACACCACGCCCCGGGAGACCGCGCCGACCTGGTGCCCGGCGCGCCCGACCCGCTGCAGGCCCGCCGCGACGCTCGGCGGCGCCTCGATCTGCACGACGAGGTCGACGGAGCCCATGTCGATGCCCAGCTCCAGGCTGGAGGTGGCGACGACGGCCGGCAGCTGGCCCGACTTGAGCGCCTCCTCGATGTGTTTGCGCTCCTCGCGGGAGACGCTGCCGTGGTGGGCGCGGGCCACGACGGGCGCCGCGCCGTTGGCGGTGCCGGCCTGCGCCATCATCTCCGCCGGTGTGCGCGGCGCGGTGGGCGTGGGGATGCCGGCGCGGGCGGCGGCCAGCTCGTTGATCCTGGCGCAGAGCCGCTCGGCGCCGCGGCGGGAGTTGGTGAACACGATCGTGGAGCGGTGTCCCTCGATCAGGTCGAGCACCCGCTCCTCCACGGCGGGCCAGATCGACGCCTGCCGGGGCGCGCCGTCGTCGTCCTGCGCGGGGTCGCTCTCGCCGAGGGCCGTCATGTCCTCGACGGGCACCTGCACCTCGACCTCGATGGTCTTGGCGGTGGGCGGCTGCACGACCTCGACCGGCGCGGACCCGCCGAGGAACCGGGCGGTCTCGTCGATCGGGCGGACGGTCGCGGACAGCCCGACCCGCTGCGCGGGGCGCTCCAGCAGGGCGTCGAGCCGCTCCAGGGACAGCGCCAGGTGCGCGCCGCGCTTCGTCGCGCAGACCGCGTGGACCTCGTCGACGATCACCGTCTCGACGCTGCGCAGCGACTCCCGGGCCTGCGAGGTGAGCAGCAGGAAGAGCGACTCTGGCGTGGTGATCAGGATGTCGGGTGGGGTCTTGGTGAACGCGCGCCGCTCGTCGGCGGGGGTGTCGCCGGTGCGCATGCCGACCCTGATGTCGGGCGGCTCCTGGCCGAGCCGCGCGGCCGCCTGCCTGATCCCGGCCAGGGGGGCCCGCAGGTTGCGCTCCACGTCGACGGCGAGCGCCTTCAGCGGGCTGACATACAGCACCCGGCAGCGCTTCGCGGCCTCCACGTCGGGGCGGGCGGCGAGCTGGTCGAGCGACCAGAGGAACGCGGCGAGGGTCTTGCCGGATCCGGTCGGCGCCACCACGAGGGCGTGCCGCCCGGCGCTGATCGCCCGCCAGGCACCGGCCTGTGCGGCGGTCGGCGCCGCGAACGCCGCACCGAACCACTCCCGCGTCGCCGCCCGGAACCGACCCAGCTCATCCATGCCTCCATCCTGCCCCCGGGGTACGACACTTTTCCCGGACAGGCCGACCCCGTCGATCGGATTAGTCCGATTTGTACGAAAGGAGGAGTTTGGCTAGAGTATGCCAATCCCCAAGCACAGGAGCAGCCGGTGGCAGCACAGCGCACGATCGCCCAGCGGGCGATCCGCCAGGAATCGGACGTGCTGCTGCGCCAGCTGGACGCCTACCTCGCCGCGCTGCGGACCGGTCGCGGGACCGTCGACGTCGCGCACGCCGAGCGGATGGCCGCCGCACTGCGCCAGCTCATCGCCGACACGGCCAGGTCGAGCGCGGTCGACCGGGCCCGCGTCCGGGCCGCCGTGCACTACTTCGTCTACCGCGGCGCGACCGGCGACGGCCCGGCCCGCCCCGGCGGCGCCCGGCTGGCGCTGCTGACCGGCGGCCGCGCACCCGCCGAACGCCGCCGCCAGGGCGACGACGACCGGGTCGTCAACGACCTGCTCCGCGAACTGGGCCGGGCGGACCTGATCGTGGAGCACTGAGGACTTGCCTGGCCGGGCAGCGAAGAGGGTCCCCCATGAACCAGTGGGGGACCCTCCATGCGTTGCGGACCGCTAGGACAGGCTCGCCGTCGCCAGCTTGACGCTGAACGCCAGGAACAGCCCGCCGACCGTGGTGCTCAACCCGGCCGCCAGCCCGCGCCGCGCGCGGAACTGCTCCGCCAGGCGCCGCCCGGCGAAGATCAGCACCGTCAGGTACACCGCGCTGAGCACCTCCGCCACGATGCCGAGCAGCAGGAAGCTCACCGCCGGATACGGGTAGTCCGGGTCGACGAACTGGATGAAGAACGACACGAAGAACAGGATCGCCTTCGGGTTGAGCAGGCTGATCGTCAGCGCCCGCCGGAACGGCCGGTCCGCCGGCGGCTCCGGCCGCGGTGCCGACGCCGGTGCCCGCAGCCGGCGCACCGTGTCGACCACCAGCCGGACGCCGATATAGGCCAGATAGCCGGCGCCGGCGTACTTCACCAGCACGAACAGCCACGGGTACGTGTGCAGCAGCGACGCCACGCCGCCGGCCGACAGCGTCATGAGCACCGCGTCGCCGAGCCACACCCCGGCGGCGCCCCGATACCCGTCCCGCACGCCGCGGCGGACCGCGACGGACAGCACGTACAGCGAGTTGGGCCCGGGCAGCAGCACGATGGCGGCGGTGCCGAGCACGTAGGTCCACGGGTTGGTCACGCCGAGCATCAGCGCGCACCGGCTTGCAGCGCGGCGGTCAGCCGGTCCCGCGCCGCGGGCCATTCGCCGGCGAGCATCGAGAAGCAGACCGTGTCGCGCCAGCTGCCGTCGGGGCGCTGCCGGTGTGCGCGCAGCACCCCCTCCCGCTCGGCGCCGAGCCGGGCGATGGCCTGCTGGGAGCGCTCGTTGCGGATGTCGGTGTGCCACTCGAGCCGGACCGCGCCGAGCGTGTCGAACGCGTGCGCCATCAGCAGCAGCTTCGACTCGGTGTTGATCGCGGTGCGCCAGTGCGGCCGCCCCAGCATCGTGTGCCCGATCGCGATCGAGCGCCGGGCCTCGTCGATCGCGTAGTAGGAGGTGCTGCCGAGGATCTCGCCCGTGTCCGGGTCCCGCTGCACGAACGGGGTCCGCCCCGGATCCTTGAGCGCCGCGTCGATGATCGACGACATCTGCGCGACCGAGCCGGGGCGGGCGACGGTGAGATGGGTCCAGACCTCCGCGTCGTCGAGCGCGGCGAACAGCCCCGGCGCGTGCGCCTGGTCCAGCGGCTCGATGAGCACGTGCCGCCCCCGCAGCGTGGGCGCGCCGTGCCAGCCGGTCGCGGCCGGGCGCAGGTACGCCGGAACGGGGACCCGCACGTCCGGCGCCGGCTCGGGCGTCCCGGCGACGAGCTTCAGCGGTACGACACCTGCCCAATGCGGCAGGTCGAGGTCGGGCGCGTCGTCGGACACGCCGCCGGTGCGGACCTTGGCCGAGACCTCCCGCAACGGCAGGGCCAGCACGGCGGTCTGCGCCAGCTCCTTCGCGTTGGGCGGCCGGCTGTCGGCGGCGCGGCCGGGCGCGACCTTGTCGACCAGCGCCGCGAACGCCGTGTCCCGCTCCCGCGGGTCCGTGACCAGGCGGGCGGTGCCGTGCGCGACGACCGAGCGGTAGTTGGCGCTGTGGTGGAACTGCGAGCGGGCCAGCACCAGGCCGTCCAGCAGTGTCACCGTCACGCAGACCGGCAGGCCGCCGTCACGGGCCGCGAGCAGCGGCCGGCTGCCGGTCGATCCGTGCAGGTAGATCGTGTCGCCGACGCGCGCGTGCAGGGTCGGCAGCACGCGTGGCTCGCCGTCGACGACGAATCCGAGGTGGCAGACGTAGGCCTCGTCGAGGACGGCGTGCACCACGTCGGCGTCATACGACGCGCGCTCGCCCAGCCGTCTGGGGGTCGTCCGTGCCGTCTTCGGATATGTCTCCACCATGACCTCGTTTGTTCTAGTACAATCGCTGAACTGTGGCAGTACAGTATCAGCCGACGGGTGCCACGGCAGCCGAGATTTCGGCCAGCGTCGAGAGCGGCATCCGCACCGGAGCGCTCGACCCCGGCACACCCCTGCCCTCCGTGCGGGCGCTCGCCACCGACCTCGGCGTGAGCCCCGCGACGGTCGCGTCCGCATACCGGGTGCTGCGCGACCGAGGGCTGGTCGAGACCGCCGGCCGCGGCGGCACCCGGGTCCGTCCCCGCCCACCCGTGGCCAGGCGCACCCGGCACGCCCTGCCCGTGCCCCCCGGCGCCCTCGACCTGGCCAGCGGCGGCCCCGACCACAACCTGCTGCCGCACTACGCGCCGCACCTCATCCGGCTCGCCGAGCGCATGCCGCCGGTCGGCTACTCCGGCGGCGGCCCGCTGCCCGAGCTGCTCGAGCTCGCCGGTGAGCGGTTCGCCGCCGACGGCATCCCGTCCGGGCGCCTCACCGTCTCCGGCGGCGCGCTCGACGGCCTCGAGCGGGCCCTCGTCGCGCACCTGCGCCCGGGCGACCGGGTCGCCGTCGAGGACCCCGGCTGGGCCAACCTGCTGGACCTGGTCGCGGCGCTCGGGTTCACCCCGGTGCCGGTCCCGGTCGACGACGAGGGGCCCACCGAGGACGGACTGCGCGCGGCGCTGCAGGCGGGCGTCGCGGGTCTCGTCGTGACCTCCCGCGCGCAGAACCCCACCGGGGCGGTGATCTCCAGCCGCAGGTCCGCGGCGTTGCGTCGGCAGCTCAGCCTGTACCGGCAGCTGCTGGTCCTGGAGGACGACCACGCCGCCGAGCTGGCGCACGAGCCGGTGCACCCGCTGGTCGGGTCGACCGATTCCTGGGCATATGTACGGTCGCTGTCCAAGCCGTACGGGCCGGACCTGCGGGTCGCGGCGATCGTCGGCGACGACGTGACCGTGGCGCGCATCGAGGGCCGCATGCGGCTCGGCGTGGGCTGGGTCTCGACCGTCCTGCAGCGCCTGGTCGTGGCGCTGTGGCAGGACCCGCAGGCCACGGCGGCCGTCGCCCGGGCCCGCGAGGCGTACGCGACCCGCCGGGAGGCGCTGCGCACCGCGCTCGGTGACCTGCCCGCCCACGGCGTGAGCGGGATCAACGTGTGGCTTCCGGTGCCCGACGAGACGTCGATGGTGGCGGGGCTGCGTGAGGAGGGCATCGCGGTGGCGCCCGGATCCATGTACCGGCTGCTCACGCCGCCCGCGATCCGCATCACCACGGCCACCCTCGACCCGCGCGACGCCGGTCGGGTCGCCGCGGCCGTGGCCCGCCGGCTCACCGACCCGTCCCGACGGCAGGTGTGACAATCGACCCTTGTCCGGGCCACGGGACCCCTTGCGCCGGGAACTGTCAGACCCTGCCGCTAGTGTCCGACGGCATGACATCGCATCACGGGTGCCGCCGGTCATCGACGCACCCGAAATCGTCGAACGGCGGTTGAACCAGCGAGAAGGAAGGGCCGGGCACGGTCCGCGACCGGCCCCCGCTCGGTTCGGGGCGCGTCATCCAGGGAGGCAGTGACATGCGCACGAGCACGTTCAGGACGTTCGGCACGGTCGTCGCGGCGATCGCGCTGGCACTGACCACCGCCTGCGGCGGCGACGAGAAGGCCACCAGCAGCAGCTCGAAGAGCGCCGGGGGTGCCGCGTCGGCCTCACCCGCCGCCAAGGAGGTGCTCGCCGCGGCCGTCAAGGACCTCAACGCGGGCACCTATGGCTACACGATGAAGATCCCCGAGGGCACGTTCACCGGCTCGATCGACCCCGCCGGCAAGCAGCAGGTCAAGGTCGACGGGGTCGCCGCGGGCGGCGTCAAGTACACGATCGAGGGCATCGCGCTCGCCACCGACTACTACTTCAAGACCAGCATCCCGACCGTCGGCGTCAACGCCAAGAAGTGGTACAAGCTGGACCGTTCGAAGATCAAGAAGGACGCGATCATCGGGCTGATCGAGGCCAAGGACCCCACCGGCAGCCAGGGCCTGGTCGCCCGGGTCGTCACCGCCAACCAGACCGCCCCGACCACGATCACCGGCACGTATGACCTGACCGGCGGCGGCGACCTCGGCATCGACGACGACGCCGTGCTGCAGGCGCTCGGCGAGAAGGCCAAGGCGGCACCGTTCACGGCGACCCTCGACGGCCAGCACCTCGTCTCGCTGAAGATCACCGTCCCGGCGTATGGCACGGTCGCCGAGCAGGCGCTGACCGTCGACTACACCGGCCACGGCCAGCCGGTGACCGTCGCCGCGCCGAAGGCCGCCGACGTCCTGGCCGCCCCCGCCGCCGTCTACGGCCTGCTCAACGGCTGACCCGATGCGGCTTCCTCCGATGCGGCGCTCCTCGATGCGGCACTCCTTGACGCGACCCTCGACGTGGCGCTGGTCGGTGCGGCCTTTGGCGCCGCGGCCGGGTCCGACGCGGTCGGTGCGCGTGCGGCCGGCGCTGTTCGCGGCGGTGGTCTCGGCGCTGGTCGCCGTGGTCGCGCTCGCCGGCTGCACCTCGGGCGGCAGCGGGCCGCCGCGGCCGACCACCGGGCCGTCCGTGGCGCCGTCGCAGAGCGAGCTGGCCAGGAGCCTGCGCGCGCTGAGCGGAGGGTACAAGTTCAAGGTGGTGGCCAAGGAGGGCACCTACACCGGCGGCATCGACCCCGTCGCCGGCCTGCTCGACGCCACGGTCAGCGTCTCCTCCGACGGGGCCAGCCTGAAGATCGACACGATCGGCGTGGGCGGCTCGGCGTACATCCGCCTGACCGGCCTGCCGATGCCCGGCTTCGACGGAGCCACCTGGTATCGGGTCGACCCCGCCCGGGTGACGCGCCCCGGCTCGCTGGGCCTCAGCGCCATCAAGGACCCGACGGGCGTGCAGGCGCTGGTCGCCGCCACCCGTGACGTACGCCGGGAGGACCGCGCCTTCACCGGCACCGTCGACCTGACCCGCGTGACCACCTGGGGGCCGGTCAACATCCCGCAGGTGATCCAGCTCGGCGAGGTCGCCACGAGGATGCCGTTCGAGGCGACCGTCGACGAGCAGGACCGCCTGGTGGCGATGAAGGTGGAGATCCCGGACAACCCGGTCACCGCCACGTACTCGGACTTCGGCTCCACGCTGACCACGACCGCCCCGTCCGGCGCCACGCCGCTGCCCGACCACCTGTACGGCATGCTCGGCCTCTGACGCGCGCCGCACCGGCCTGAGTCGCGCGAAGCTCGGCGCCGCCGACCGGTGCCGCGGCGGCCCGCGCTGTCCGCCAGGCCGTCGGGGCGTGGGGCCGTCGGGGCGCGGGGCCGTCGGGCCGTCGGTCGGGCCCGGCATGTGGCGGCCATGTGGCTGGTTCGGTGGCCGCCGCCAGGCGGTTGGGCTGGTCGGGCGGGTCGCGGTCGTGTCGCAGCCGTGCGGCTACCTGCCGGGCCGTTGCGCGGGGCGTCGGGGCGGGGTCATGCGACCGTCCGTCGGCCCTGCAGGCGGCGGTTCTCTGCCCGGCGGCCGTCCGTGTCGTTCCCGTCGGCGGCGGCCGGCGACACCGTCGCGCGGCGGCTGGCGCGGGCATGGCAGCGGCGGCGGGCCTAGGCGAGACGGTGTCTCACGGACAACACTGCACGTCATGGAACAGCACCTGTACGAAGCCGAACACGAAGCCTTCCGGGAACTGTGCAAGGCGTTCCTGGCCCGGGAGGCGGTGCCGTACAACGACGAGTGGGACAAGGCCGGCATCGTCGACCGGGAGGTCTGGCGCAAGGCGGGCGCGGCCGGGCTGCTCGGGATGGACGTGGACGAGGAGTACGGCGGCGGCGGGCAGAAGGACTTCCGCTTCAACGCGGTCCTCGTCGAGGAGATCGTCGCGGCGGGCGCGTCGGGGCTCGGGTTCGGGCTGCACAACGACGTGGTCGCGCCGTACCTGACCGACCTGACGACCGAGGAGCAGCGCAAGCGCTGGCTGCCCGGGTTCTGCTCCGGGGACATCGTGACCGCCATCGCGATGAGCGAGCCGGGCGCCGGCAGCGACCTCGCGGGCGTGCGGACCTCGGCGGTGCGTGACGGTGACTCGTGGGTGCTCAACGGGCAGAAGACGTTCATCACCAACGGTGAGCTCGCCGACCTGGTGGTCGTGGTGGCGAAGACCGACCCGGCGCAGGGGGCGCACGGCATCAGCCTGTTCGTGGTGGAGACCGGCACGCCGGGCTTCACGCGGGGACGGCGGCTGGAGAAGGTCGGGCTCAAGGCCAACGACACCGCCGAGCTGTTCTTCGACGACTGCCGGATCCCCGCCGACCACCTGCTCGGCCAGGAGAACTCCGGGTTCTACCACCTGATGGCGAACCTGCCCCGGGAGCGGCTCGGCATCGCGGTGGCCGCCGTCGCGTCGGCCGAGCAGGTGCTGGCGATCACGCTCGAGTACGCCAAGACGCGGCAGGCGTTCGGCAAGCCGATCGGGTCGTTCCAGCACAACCGGTTCGTGCTCGCCGAGCTCGACACCGAGGTGACGATCGCGCGGACGTTCCTGAACCAGTGCATCGCCGAGCAGAACGCGGGGCGGCTC
The DNA here is from genome assembly GCF_000716715.1 of Dactylosporangium aurantiacum. Classification (GTDB taxonomy): domain Bacteria; phylum Actinomycetota; class Actinomycetes; order Mycobacteriales; family Micromonosporaceae; genus Dactylosporangium; species Dactylosporangium aurantiacum. The sequence goes on from NZ_JNYJ01000005.1 coordinate 194,271, forward strand.
ACCGTCGCCGACGCGGCCAAGGCGAAGTGGTGGACGACCGAGCTGCAGAACAAGGTCGCGGACCGCTGCGTCCAGCTGCACGGCGGGTACGGCTTCATGATGGAGTACCCGGTCGCGAAGGCCTGGCTGAACAGCCGCGTCCAGACCATCTACGGCGGCACCACCGAGATCATGAAGGAGATCATCGGGCGGAGCCTGGGGGTCTAGCCGAGGCCCGCCAAGGCGGCGAAGATCAGCGCGGTGGACGTGGCGCCCGGGTCCTGGTGGCCGGCGCTGCGTTCGCCGAGGTAGGAGGCCCTGCCCTTGCGGGCCTGCAACGGTGTCGTCGCGGCCGCCCCGTCCGCGGCCGCGCCGGCCGCCGCGGTGGCGGCCGCCGCGAAGCCGGACGGGGCCGCGGCGGCGTAGGCGTCGACCGCCGGGACGAGCGCGTCGACCATGGTCTTGTCGCCGGGTTCGGCCTTGCCGAGCCGCACGACCGCGTCGAGGCCGGCCCGCAGCCCGTCGGCGAACGCGTCCGGGTCGTCGCTGAGCGTCTTGCCGAGGGCGCGGAAGAAGCTGCCGTACAGCGGGCCGGAGGCGCCGCCGACCTTCGACACCAGCGTCGTGCCGGTCTTGGTCAGGACCGCGCCGGCGGAGTCCGCCTCGAACGAGGCCAGGGCGGCGACCGCCGCGTCGAACCCGCGGCGCAGGTTGACCCCGTGGTCGCCGTCGCCGATGGCGGCGTCGAGGTCGGTCAGCTCGGCGGCGTGCGCCGTGACCGAGGCGGCCACGGCGGCGACCCACGCGCGGGCCAGGGCGGCGTCCACGTCAGGCACCCCACCGCAGGCCGGCGGTGCGGACCGGGGCGTCCCAGAGCCGCAGCAGCTCGTCGTCGACCCGGCACACGGTGAGCGACATCCCGGCCATGTCAAGGCTGGTGACGTAGTTGCCCACGAGGCTCCGGGCGATGCGGACCCCGGCGGCCGCGAGCAGCCGGCTGATCTCGTCGAACATCACGTACAGCTCCAGCAGCGGCGTGCCACCGAGCCCGTTGACCAGCACGATCACCTCGCTTCCGGGCTCGAGCGGCTTCGCGGCCAGCACCGGCTCGACGATCCGGGCGGCGAGCTCACGCGCCGGGCGCAGCTTCTCGCGGGCCCGGCCGGGCTCGCCGTGGATGCCGACGCCGACCTCGATCTCGTCCTCGGGCAGGTCGAACCCGGGCTTGCCGGCGGCCGGCGTGGTGCCCGCGGTGAGGGCGATGGCGAAGGACGCCGACCGGGCGTTGACGTCCCTGGCGACGGCGGCGACCGCGGCGAGCGGGGCGCCCTCCTCCGCGAGTGCGCCGGCGATCTTCTCGACGAGCAGGGTCGCGCCGGTGCCGCGGCGGCCCGCGGTCCAGGTCGAGCCGTCGACCGCGACGTCGTCGTCGACGAGGACGCTCTCCACCTCGGTCTCGGCGTCCTCGGCGGCGAGCTCGAAGTTCATGACGTCGCCGGTGTAGTTCTTCACGATGTGCACGACCCCGGCGCCGCCGTCGACGGCCCTGGTGGCGGCCAGGATCTGGTCCGGCACGGGTGAGGTGAAGATCTCCCCGGGGCAGGCCGCGTCGAGCATGCCCGGCCCGACGAACCCGCCGTGCAGCGGCTCGTGCCCGGAGCCGCCGCCGGAGACGATGCCGACCTTGCCGGGGCGCGGCGCGTCGGCCCGCACGATGATCTGCTCGTCGAGGTCGACCCGCAGCTCGGGATGCGCGGCGGCCATCCCGGCGAGGGCCTCCCGGACCACGTTGTCCGGATCGTTGATGAACTTCTTCATGCCTGCCATTTTGCGGGTACGGCCGCTGCATAGCATTGCCCGCGTGGCACACATGGTGGGAATCGTCCTTGTTTCGCACAGCGAACGGCTCGCGCACGGGTTGCGGGACATGCTCGTGCAGGTGGCGGGGGAGGAGGTGCCGATCGAGGCGGCCGGCGGCACGGACGACGGCGGCCTCGGCACGAGCTACGACCGCATCCTCGTCGCGATCGATCGGGCCGACCGGGGCGCCGGGGTGCTCGTCCTGACCGACCTGGGCAGCGCCGTCCTCACCGCGCAGACCGTGCTCGAGGACCGGGTCGCCAACACGGCCGTGCTGGTCGACGCGCCGTTCGTCGAGGGGGCGGTCGCGGCGGCGGTACTGGCCGGCGCCGGTGCCGACCTCGCCGAGTGCACCCGGGCCGCGACGGAGGCCCGCGATGTCCGCAAGCTCTGAGACGACCGTCGTGCTGCCGGCCGACCTGCACGCCAGGCCGGCCGGTGCGCTGGTGCGGGCCGTCGCGGGCTTCACCAGTACCGTCGAGATCCACTTCGGTGGCAAGCAGGCGAGTGCCCGCAGCGTGCTCGCGGTGATGGGGCTCAACGCCCGGGCCGGATCCTCGGTGCTGGTGCGCGCGACGGGCGAGGACGCCGGCGTCGCGCTCGACGCCGCCGTGGCGGTGCTGGCGGCCGCCGAGTAAGGAGTGGTGCGCTTCGCGGTGCGTACGCGAGGATGACCGTCATGATCGACGCTCCCCCCGTCGCCAGGCTCCAGCGGCGCACCCTCGGCCTGCTCGTCTCCACGCAGGTCGTCGGTGGCCTGGGCGTGGCGAGCGGGGTGTCGATCGGCGCGCTGCTCGCCGCGGAGATGGCCGGTCCGGCCGCGGCCGGGCTGTCCGGCAGCGCCGCGGTCATCGGGGCGGCACTGATCGCGATCCCGGCGGCCCGGCTGATGCGGGCCGGTGGGCGGCGCCCGGGGCTGGTGTTCGGGTACGCCGCGGGAGTGACCGGATCATTGCTGGTCGTCACCGCCGTCTGGCTGGGGTCGGTGCCGCTGCTGTTCGCGGGCACGTTCCTGTTCGGCGGGGCGAGCGCGGCCAACCTGCAGTCACGGTACGCCGCGGTCGACCTCGCCGACAGTGACCACCGGGCGCGGCACCTGTCGCTGGTCGTGTGGGCGACCACGCTCGGGGCGGTGACGGGGCCGAACCTGGCGCCGTTCGCCGATCGGGTGACGATGCCGTGGGGCGCGCCGGAGTACGCGGGGCCGTACCTGTTCAGTGCCGTGGCGTTCGGCCTGGCGGCGCTGGTGCTGTTCGTGCTGCTGCGGCCGGATCCGTTGGTGACCGCCCGGCTCGCCGCCGCGTCCGACGTACCGGAGCGGCCGGTCTCGTGGCGGTCGGCGTTCGCCGCCGTCCGGGGCAGCGCCGGGGCGCGGCTCGGCGTCTCCACCGTCGCGGTCGGCCACGTGGTGATGGTCGGCGTGATGTCCATGACGCCGGTGCACATCGGCGGCTACGTGCACGAACACGGCGATCTGCTGCGCGTCGTCGGCCTGGTGATCAGCATCCACATCACCGGCATGTACGCGCTGTCGCCGCTCGCCGGCTGGGCCGCCGACCGCTTCGGCCGCCGGGCCGTCATCCTCACGGGGATCCTGCTGCTCACCCTCGCGTGCGCGCTCAGCGGCACCGCCGGCGACCGCACGGTCCAGCTGTCCGTCGCGATGGGCCTGCTCGGCGTGGGTTGGGGCTGCACGATGGTGGCCGGCTCCACCCTGCTGTCCGAATCCGTGCCCGTGGTCGAGCGCGCCGGGGTGCAGGGCCTGTCCGACGTCATCATGGGGGTCGCGGCGGCCTCCGCGGGCGCCCTGGCCGGCGTCGTGGTCGACCTGTTCGGATTCGCCACGTTGTCGGTACTGGCGGTCGTCGCCGTGGTGCCGCTGGCTGCTCTGGCGCTGCGAAGGTCTTAGTCTTGGCCCGTGCGACTGACGGATTTCTGGCAGCGACTGGAGCAGGTGTTCGGCGCGGCGTACGCCGGGAGCGTCGCCAACGACCAGGTGCTGACGCAACTCGGCGGCCGGACCATCAAGGAGGCCCTCGCGGGCGGCGAGGAGACCGCGGTGGTGTGGCGCGCTGTGGTCGCCGCATATCCGGAGCGTGTTCCTAGCAGGCTACGCTGATGTTTTTTGGCGTGTCGGCTCGTTGATCGTACAGATGTACGGGTACTCTCCTCAGGCGTCGGTGCCGGTTTTTTGTCATACCCGGCGCTTACCTTGTCAGCGTGAATAAACGAACGCCGACGAAGACCGCGAACTCAGGGGTGACGGACATGGCAGTGCAACCTGACCGGGAGAAGGCGCTCGGGCTCGCCCTCTCGCAGATCGACAAGCAGTTCGGCAAGGGCTCAGTCATGCGGCTGGGCGAGCGGGTCATCGCACCGATGTCCGTGATCCCGACCGGCTCGATCGCCCTCGACGTGGCGCTCGGGATCGGCGGCCTGCCGCGCGGCCGGGTCATCGAGGTCTTCGGCCCCGAGTCCAGCGGTAAGACGACCGTCGCCCTCCACGCCATCGCCAACGCCCAGGCCCAGGGCGGCATCGCCGCGTTCATCGACGCGGAGCACGCCCTCGACCCCGACTATGCCAAGGCCCTCGGCGTCGACACCGACGCGCTGCTCGTCTCCCAGCCGGACACGGGTGAGCAGGCCCTCGAGATCGTCGACATGCTGGTGCGCTCCGGCGCCCTCGACATCATCGTCATCGACTCGGTCGCCGCCCTCGTGCCGCGCGCCGAGATCGAGGGCGAGATGGGCGACAGCCACGTCGGCCTCCAGGCCCGCCTCATGAGCCAGGCGCTGCGGAAGATCACCGGTGCCCTCAACACCGCCGGCACCACCGCGATCTTCATCAACCAGCTCCGCGAGAAGATCGGCGTCATGTTCGGCAGCCCGGAGACCACGACCGGTGGTCGCGCGCTGAAGTTCTACTCGTCGGTCCGTCTCGACGTGCGCCGCATCGAGAGCCTCAAGGACGGCACCGACGTGGTGGGCAACCGCACCCGCGTCAAGGTCGTGAAGAACAAGGTGGCCTCGCCGTTCAAGCAGGCCGAGTTCGACATCATGTATGGCAAGGGCATCTCCCGCGAGGGCTCCCTCATCGACGTCGGTGTCGAGCAGACGATCATCCGCAAGGCCGGCGCCTGGTACACCTACGATGGCGACCAGCTCGGCCAGGGCAAGGAGAACTCCCGCAAGTTCCTGCGGGAGAACCCCGACGTCGCCGCCGAGATCGAGAAGAAGATCAAGGAGAAGCTGGGCGTGGGCGTCGGCCAGGCCACGGACGCCGCCAGCGGCCCCGAGGTGGTCCCGGTCGACTTCTGACCGCGCCGCTCCTCGTCCCACGCGCGACCCACGGCGTTCGGTGCCGGTCCGCGGGAGGACCTCCGTCGGGAGGCCCGCCCCGCGGCCCGGCCCCGCCGGCCCTTGTCCGGGCCGGGCGCCTGGCTGCGTTGGGGCTCTGCCCGGTGTGCGGGTGGCAGCCTTGCCCTCGGGTGGCGCGGTGCGCCGCCTGTCGTGGGCTCGTTTCATGGTTCTTCGGAGGTGTGCTCGTGCCGGCCAGGCGGCGATCCAGCGATCCCACCGATCCAGGCGGTCAGCCGGGCGAGAGCCGCGCCGAAGCGGCGCCCGCCGCCGAGCCCGGTGCCGCGGCGGCGCCCGCGGCCGGGTCCGACGTCACAGCGGCGCTCGCGGCCGCGTCGGCGAACAACCCCTGGCTCTTTGCCGACATGGGCGACGACAATCCTTGGCTGTCCGCCGAGGCCGAGACGACCACCGGCCCTGCGACCTCCGGGGGCGCCACTGCTCGGCCCTCTGCTGTTCGGCCCGCGACTGCTCCGCCTGCGACCGCCGGACCTGCGACCGCCGGACCTGCGGGCGTCGAACCTGTGAGCGGCGGGTCGTCGGAGACCGGTCCGTGGGGAGCCGGGTCCTTCAACCCTTGGAGCGACCCGGGCACCGGACCTGAGCCGGGCGGCGCCACCGCTGGGCGACCGGCGAGTTCCAGGAGGACCGCCCCGGGAGCCGTCCCACCGGGCTGGCCGTCCGACCCCGAGCACAGCGACGTCTCGGCCACCCGCATCCCTCCCGCCGAGCGCGTCGCCCCGCCCGCCTGGCTGGCCGACCTCGACAACGGCACCCCAGCCGGCGGCAGTCCCGGCACCCGGCGCCGACCCGCCGGCGACCGCCCGGCCACCGGTCAGCGCAACACCGAGAGCCCCCGGACGGGCCGATCCTCCGGCAGACGTTCTCGGCGCGACTCACGCGAGCGCGGCACCGGGCTCCATCCCGACGGCGCCGATCTCCCGTCCGACGGCATCGAACTCCAGCCCGACGGCACTGAACTCCAGCCCGACAACACCGGGCTCCAGCGCGACAACACCGGGCTCCAGCGCGACAACACCGGGCTCCAGCGCGACAACACCGGGCTCCAGCGGGACGACGCCGCGCCTCAGGGCGGGGGCGCGGCTGAGCACGACGGCACCGGGGCACCGCGGGACGGGGACGAGCCGCAGGGGCGGGGCCGGCGGCGAGGCGGCGGTGGACGGCGGGGTGGTCAGCCGGCCGCGCCGCTCGATCCGCGGGAAGCGGCGCGGGAGATCTGCCTGCGGCAGCTCGCGGTGCGGCCGAGGACCCGGCTCGAGCTTGCCACCGCCATGCGCAAGCGCGGGGTCGAGGACGAGATCGCCGACGAGATCCTCGACCGGTACGACGAGGTCGGCATCATCGACGACGCCGCGTTCGCCCGGGCGTGGGTGGCCAGCCGGCACCACGGGCGAGGGCTCGCCCGGCGGGCGCTCGCGGGGGAGCTGCGCCGCAAGGGGGTCTCGTCCGACGAGGTCGGCGAGGCGCTCGACGAGCTCGACCCGGACGTCGAGGAGCAGACCGCCAGGGCCCTGGTCGCCAGGCGCCTGCGGGTGGAGTCCAGCGCTCCCCCCGAGGCGGTGTTCCGGCGGCTGGTCGGGATGCTGGCCAGGAAGGGGTACCCGCCGGGCATGGCCATCCGCATCGTGAAGGACTGCCTGGCCGAGCGCGCCGACGCCGCCGAGTTCGCCGACGGGATCGATCCGGACGCCCTCGCCGACGCCGCCCTCGACCCCGACCAACGCTGACCGGCCGTGCCGGCCGAAGGCGGCCGATCAGGTGAGGACGCGCCCGGGGACCAGCACCGCGACCACGGCACGGACCGAGACCACGCCACCCGCCCGCGCGGCGGGCAGGCCCGTGCGGGACCGCGAAGGGTGTGCGGGACCGCGAAGGGCGTGCGGGACCGCGAAGGGCGCAGCACTCGTCGGCGAACCAGGTCCCGCACGCGGACCGCGACGCAAGGCACCAGCACGCCGCGCCGGCAGCGGGAGGCCGGCCGACATCGTCACCGCGGCGGAAACCCTCCGTGATCAGCAGGCCACCATCCGCTCCCCGCCGCAGGCGACCGCCCAGGGGTCGTGTGAGCGGTCACCAACCTCCGCCAGGATGCGACGGGCGTCGATGAGGTGATTGGCGGTTGTACGGTCTGTGGTGGGATGATTGCAGCGGCGTCAAGGTCCGAGTTGAGCGGGGCGCGTCCGGGTGGCTACAGTCGGTCGACAAGATTGGCCGTTCTACGACCGACATGCCGGAAAGTTCTGGTCAAATGGCGCTGGTAGGGTGTTTCGCCTGGCAAGGGTCTTGACGGACTTACGTCCCGTATGGTGCCCGATCATGAGTCCTTGACCGAAGCGCCCTTCACGACCTAGCCTCGGCGTTACCAGATGGAGACCGCCCAACCACCGCGGGTTTACCGCACAACATAGATCGCGTCACAGATCAGCAACGTTTACGCACGACATATAAGCATCGCGCCTTGCGGGAGGTGGCGGTGTCGACCCGTTATCGGGGCACCCTGTGCCTCGATATTGATACATCTTGATGGCAGTGTGTGGTCGGGCGTCTCCTCCACAACATCCCGCGTTGCGCCACTCTGCGCAGCGCCGAGCGGAGCGAGGTGACGTCGTGACGGAATGCGCCCCGGTCATCCGCTGCGAACGACCCGCAAGCGAACGACCCGCCAGCCAACCGGCCGCCGGTGAACCGGTCATCGGCGACCCGCCCGCCCGCCGGCCGCTCGCCGGCCACCCGGCCGCGACCGCAGCCGCCGAGGTGACCGCGTGACCGGGCTCCAGGCCGTGCTCGTCGTCGTGGTCGTCGTCATCGGCTTCGGCGTCCTGGCCGCGCTGCTGCTCTCGCTGAAGGTCATGCGCCGGCTGCACACCGCCGCCACCGCGCCCGCTCAGCCTGTTGCCGAGGATCCCGCGTTCCTCGCCGAGAAGGACCGGCAGGAGCACTCGCTCGCCTCGTTGCGGACCGCCGCCGAGGATGCCACCGCCGCCGTCGAGGAGGCAAGGGCCGTGGCGGCGGCCGCGCGTACCGAAGCGGCGGCGGCCAAGGCGGAGGCCAGCTCCGCGCGGTCGGAGGCGCGGCGCATCCTCGACGGGGCGAGGGCCGAGGCCGACTCGTTGCTGGAGCGCGCGCACCGGCAGGCGGAGGTCGACGCCGAGCAGGCCCGGGCCGCCGCGCGCCGCGCGGGGGAGCGCGAGGTCAGTCAGCTCACGACCGTGGCGAAGGAGCAGTCGCAGGACGCGGAGCGGCGCCAGCGCCGGCTGGACGAGCGGGAGCGGCTGCTCGCCGAGGAGGCCGAGCGGCTCGCCGAGCGGGACCGGCGCATCACCGCCACCGAGGCGGACCTGCTCGAACGGGAGGCGGCCCTGACCCGCCGCGAGGCCGAGATCGCCGCCGGCGAGGAGCGGCACCGGGAGGAGCTCGAGCGGGTCGCCGGGCTCACCACCGACGCCGCCCGGCTCGAGGTCATCGAGACGATCGAGGCGCAGGCGAAGCGCGAGGCCGCGCTGCTGGTGCGCGACATCGAGAACGACGCCCGCAACACCGCCGACCAGCGGGCCCGGCACATCGTCGTCGACGCCATCCAGCGGGTCGCGAGCGAGCAGACCGCGGAGAGCGTCGTCAGCGTGCTGCACCTGCCCAGCGACGAGATGAAGGGCCGCATCATCGGCCGCGAGGGCCGCAACATCCGCGCGTTCGAGTCGACGACCGGGGTGAACCTGATCATCGACGACACGCCGGAGGCGGTGCTGCTGTCCTGCTTCGACCCGGTGCGCCGGGAGATCGGCCGACTGACGCTGGAGAAGCTCGTGCTCGACGGCCGGATCCACCCGCACCGCATCGAGGAGGTGTTCGAGCAGGCCAAGCACGAGGTCGAGCGCCTCTGCCTGCGCGCCGCCGAGGACGCCCTCGTGGAGGTCGGCATCACCGACCTGCACCCGGAGCTGATGACGCTGCTCGGGCGGCTGCGGTACCGGACCTCCTACGGGCAGAACGTCCTCAAGCACCTCGTCGAGACCGCCCACATCGCCGGCATCATGGCCAGCGAGCTGCGGCTGGATCCGAAGCTCATCAAGCGCAGCGCGTTCCTGCACGACATCGGCAAGGCCCTGACCCACGAGGTCGAGGGCAGCCACGCGCTGATCGGCGCCGACGTGGCCCGCAAGTACGGCGAGTCCGAGGACGTCGTGCACGCCATCGAGGCGCACCACAACGAGGTCCTCCCGCAGACCATCGAGGCCGTGCTCACCCAGGCGTCCGACGCCTGCTCCGGTGGCCGCCCCGGCGCCCGCCGGGAGAGCCTGGAGGCGTACGTGAAGCGCCTCGAACGCATCGAGGAGATCGCCGCCGGCAAGTCCGGCGTCGAGAAGGTCTTCGCGATGCAGGCCGGCCGCGAGATCCGGGTCATGGTCCGCCCCGACGACGTCGACGACATCGGCGCCGCCGTGCTCGCCCGCGACGTGGCGAAGCAGATCGAGGAGGAGCTGACCTACCCCGGCCAGATCCGCGTCACCGTCGTGCGCGAGTCGCGGGTCACCGAGATCGCCCGGTAGGCACGCCGCCTACGGGGCGATCACCGACTCCGGCGACGTGTACGGGCTGGTGATCTTGTACGACCAGATCAGCGGCTCCGGCACCGACAGGTCGCCGTTGGCCGCGAACTTGTACGCGCGCGCGACGCCCTTGCCCTCGTACTTGTGCACGAAGGCGAGCAGGTCCGCGCGGGTCCCCTTGCCGGCCGTGAAGCCCGCCAGGAGGATGTTCGCGCCGTCGTACGCCTCGGGGCCGTAATAGCCGGCGTTGGCCTTGTACACCGCCTGGTAGCGCGACGCGTAGTCCCCGCCGGCCTGGTCGCTCGGGATGCACGGGCAGGTCACCACGATCCCGTCCGCGGTCTTGGCGAGGGTGTCGACGAACAGCTGCGTGAACAGCCGGTCGGTGACGACGACCGGGAGGCCCGGCTTCGCGGTGCGCAGCGCCTTGATGAACGTGGTGCCGTCGTCGGACTCGCCGGCGTAGTACACCGCGTCGGGGTTCGCGTTCGTCACCTGGCCGACGGGGCCGGCGAACTCGGTGTCCTTGCGGCGGATCGCGACGCTCGCCGCCACCGCCCCGCCGAGCGTGCTGGTGACCGCCTGGCGGGCCACGCCGCCGACGTCGCTGTCGTCGTACACCACGACGACCTTCGACGCGCGCAGCTTGTTCTTGAGGTAGCGGCCGCCGGCCTCGGCCTGGTCCTTGTCGTTGGCGATGAGCCGGTGGAACGTCGACCAGCCCTTCCCGGCGAGGTCCACGTCCGGCGCGAACGGCGTGAGGAACGGGATGCCGGCCTTCTCCAGCACCGGCGCGGCGGCGAGGATCTCGGTGCGGTACGCCGGTCCGACGACGCCCATCACCTCGCTGTCGGCGACCAGGTCCTCGGCGGCGGTCTTGCTGCCCGCCTCGGTGCCCTTCGTGTCGAACTCCGCGAACCCGACGTTGCAGCCGGGGTGTTTCGCGTTGTAGTCGTCGACGGCCAGCTTGGTGGCGTTGCGCATGCCGTTGCTGTCCTTGGAGCCGGTGCCGGCGAGGATGCCCAGGAAGGCGATCTTGTGCCCGCAGGCCGCGGACACCGCCGGGCCGGCCTGGTAGGACGGGCCGCTGCTGCCGTCGCCGCCGGGTGTGCCGCCGCCACCGTCGCGGTTGACGGCCCAGACGACGCCGGCGACGACGAGGATCAGCGCGAGGACCCCGCCGCCGACCGCGGTGACCAGCGTGCCGGTCCGGCGCCGGCGCGGGGTGCCGGGCGGGAAGCCCTGCCCGCCCGACGGCCAGCCCTGCCCCGGACCGGCCGGCGGTCCCGACACCGGCGGGCCGGACGACGGTGGCGCGCTCACCTGCGGCCGCGGCACGGCGACCGGCGGGAACTGCTGCGGGAAGCCCTGCTGCACGGGTTGTGGCTGCTGCTGCGGTACGGGCGGCGCAGGCTGGACCGGCGGTTGCGGCTGCGGCTGCGGCGGTACAGGCTGCTGCGGCGGGAACGGCTGCGCCTGCGGCGGGAACGGCTGGGCCGCCTGCTGCGGGACCGGCTGGTGCGGCTGCGGCGGGACGGGCTGCGGGAAGCCCTGCTGGACGGGCTGCGCGGCGACCGGCGGCACGACCGGCGGCCGCTGCTGCACCTGCGGCTGGACCGGCGGGCGCTGCCCCTGCGGCACTCCTTGCTGCGGCATCCCCTGCGGCGGCACTCCCTGCGGCGGGACCTGCGGCACCCCGGGCCGCTGCTGCGGCACCCCCTGGCCGTGCGTCGGGACCCCGGGCCGCGGCGCCGGCTGCTGGTACACCTGCTGCGGCGGCTGCTGCCCGCCCGGCACCACCGGCATCGACCCGGTCTGCAGCAGCGGCGGCAACCCCGGGTTCATCGACGGCACGCTGAAGCCCGGCGACACCGGCTGCGCGGACACCGGCTGCGCCGACACGTCCCCGCTCGGCTCGTGACCGCCGCCCGCGGGCCCGCCGGACGACGGTCCGCCCGAGGACGGCCCGCCCGATGCGGGCACACCGGAGGTCGGCACGGGACCGAACGGCCCCGACGCGCCGGACGTCGGCGAACCGGCGGGGCCACCGGCCGGCACCCCGGCGACGGGGGCGCGCCCGGTCGGCGGCGCCAGGTGCAGCGCGCCCTCGGCCACGACCAGCTCGGGCTGCTCGATCGCGGTCGGTGCCAGCCCGAACGCGCGGTGCAGCAGCGTCGCGGCGAGCGGGATGCGCGAGGAGCCGCCGACCAGGAACACCGCCGCGAGCGGCTGCCCGGCGACCCCCGCGGAGGTCACCGCCAGCTGCGTCGCGGTGACGGTGCGGTCCAGGATCGGCTTGGCGAGCTGCTCCAGCTGCTCACGTCCGATCGGCACGCTCTCGTCGAACAGCGGCACGTGCACGTAGGTGGTCGCGGCGCGGCTGAGCATCTCCTTGGCCAGCCGGGCGTCCTCCCACAGCTGCCACGCCGCGCGCCGGTCGGCCTCGCTCTCCGGGTTGGTCAGGCGGCGCCACTGGTCGCCCTCCCGGCCGGTGAAGTTGCGGCCCAGGTACGCCACGACCGCGGCGTCGACGTCGAGGCCGCCCGCGTCGGGAAGGCCCTCGCTGGCGAGGACGTCGAAGCCGCCGCCGGCGTTGCGGCGCACCACGCTCGCGTCGAAGGTGCCGGCGCCGAAGTCGTACACGACGGCGATGCCGCCGACGGGGACGTGCGTGCCGACGGTGCCGACGAAGTAGGACGCCGCGGCGACCGGCTCCGAGGACAGGAACGGCTGCGGGAACCCGGCGGCCGTGGCGGCCTGGGCGAGGGTCTGCCGGCGCTGCGGCGGCCACGTCGCCGGGTGGGTCAGGTTGACCTCGGCCGGGTGGGTGCCGGCCACCCGGTAGGACTCGGCGGCGACCCGGCGCAGGACGGTCGCGACGAGGTCGATGACCGGCACGTCCTGCTCGCCGAGCCAGACGGTGCCCTCCTCGACGCGCCGCTTCGGGTAGGGCTCGAACCGGTGCGGCTGCAGCCGCGCCGAGTGCACCGCGTCGCGGCCGGTGAGGATGGTCCCGTCGGCGTTGACGTAGACGGCGGAGGGCAGCAGCGGCGAACCGTCGAACAGCAGCGGCTTCGTGCGGCCGTCCGGCCAGCGGAGCACGGCGACGGTGTTCGAGGTGCCGAAGTCGATGCCCAAACGAAAGCCGGTGTCCGCCACCCGCGCAGCGTACGTACTCTGCGCAACCTTGCCAATCATCGTTCGGCTAGCTCAAACTGCCTGTCCGACGTCGGTCAGCTTGACGGCCTTCGCGGTGGTCTTCACCTGCTTCGGGCCGCCCATGAGGCGCCGCTGCAGCCAGAACGCGAACCACGACAGCAGGCCGCAGGTGCCGATGTAGACGACGGCCACGACGAGGTAGCTCGGCACGTACGGGAAGCCGAACGGCAGCCGCCCGCCGATCTGCTTGCCGAAGTACAGCAGCTCCGGCAGCTGGATGATGAAGCCGAGCGCGGTGTCCTTGAGCAGCACGACCAGCTGGCTGACGATCGCCGGGAGCATCGCCCGGACCGCCTGCGGCAGCAGGATCGACAGCATGACCTGCGACTTGCGCATGCCGAGCGCGTACGCGGCCTCGGACTGCCCGCGGGACACGGCGAGGATGCCGGCGCGGAAGATCTCCGACAGCACGGCGCCGTTGTAGAACGTCAGGCCGATCACGAGCGGCCAGAACGGGCCGACCTTGTAGCCGAGCTGGATCGGGCCGTAGTACGCGAAGAAGATCAGGATGAGCAGCGGGACCGCGCGGAACAGCTCGACGAAGCTCGTGGCCGGCGCGCGGAACACCATGTGGTCGCTGAGCCGCCCGGTGGCCAGCACCGCGCCGAGCAGCAGCGCGAGCACGGCGGCGGTCCCGGCGGCGCTGAGCGTGGTGAGGTAGCCGTCGAGCAGGTCCTGCTGGATCTGCTTGAACTGGAACTGCTGCCAGCGGATCGGCTCGAACTGGCCGGTGTCGTAGAAGCGCCAGCCGATGTACGCCAGCAGCAGCACGATCGCGGCGCCGCTGAGGATGCCGATGATGCGGTACCGCAGCCGGGCCTTGGGGCCGGGCAGGTCGTAGAGGACGTTGCTCATCGCGCGACCTTCCAGCGTCGTTCGAGCATCCGTTGTACCGCTACCAGCGGCACGACGAGGACCAGGAACCCGATCGCGATCCAGAGCAGCCCGTAGATCTGGTTCTCACCGCGCTCGGACAGGTAGAACGTGATCGCGCCCGCCTCGGCGACCGAGAAGCCGGCCGCGACGGTGGTGTTCTTGAGCATCGCGTTGAGCACGCTCACCAGCGGCGGCACCACGGTGCGGAACGCCTGCGGCAGCACCACGTTGGTCAGCACCTGGGTGAACGTCATGCCCAGCGCGCGGGCGGCCTCGGCCTGCCCGACCGGCACCGTGTTGATGCCGGAGCGCAGCGCCTCGCACACGAACGCGCTGGTGTACGCCGTCAGCGCCACGCAGGCGCCGGTGGTGAAGTCGAACGTGACGCCGAGCTTCGGCAGCGCGAACACCTGCAGCGCGAAGACCAGCGTGAGCGGCGTGTTGCGCAGCAGCAGCACGTAGGTGCTGCCGAACCCGCGCAGCGCCGGGACGGGGGACACCCGCATCGCGGCCAGCAGCGTGCCGAGCACCATCGAACCGACGGCGGCGATCAGGAAGAGCTTGATCGTCTCCAGGAAGTGGGAGCCGAAGACGTCCCAGTTGTCCGTCAGGACGTGGATGAATTCGTTCACGCCGTCACCTCCGCTTCGCTGGTTGGGGTTGGGACATGCGCGCGGGGCGCCGCCGGCGAAGGCGGCGCCCCGTCACGTCAGGGATCAGTACTTCTCGAGCGCCGGCGGGCTGCCCGCCGAGCCGGACTTGCCGAGCGTGCCGTCGTACACCTTCTGCCAGGTGCCGTCGGTGAACGCGGCCTCGAGGGCGGCGTTGACGAAGTCACGCAGCGCCTTGTCGTCGTGCGGCAGGCCGATGCCGTACTTCTCCGGGTAGGCCTTGCCGGTCGCCGGGTCGACGAACGGCTTGCCGACGACCTTCAGCTGCGACGGGCTCTGCGCCGCGAAGCCCTTCAGGATCGCGTCGTCGGTGGTGACCGCGTCGACCTTCTTGTCCAGCAGCTGCGACACGCACTCGGAGTACGTCTTGAACTCCACGATCTTGTCGGTCAGCTTCTGGTCACGGACCCGCTGGATCGGCGTGGAACCGGTCGCCGAGCAGACCGTCTTGCCCTTGAGGGAGTCCGCGCCGGTGATCGACGTGTCGTCCTTGCGGACCAGCAGGTCCTGGGCGGCGACGAAGTACGGGCCGGCGAACGACACGTCCGCCTTGCGCTTCTCGGTGATCGAGTACGTGCCGACGTAGTAGTCGACCTCGCCACCCTTGATCGCCGTCTCGCGGTTGGCGGAGGCGATCTCCTTGTATTCGATCTTCGCCGGGTCGATGCCGAGCTTCGAGGCGATCAGCTGGGCGATCTCGATGTCGAAGCCGCAGCGCTTGCCGGACGCGTCCTTGTAGCCCAGGTTGGGCTGGTCGAACTTGACGCCGATGACGACCTTGCCCGCCGCCTTGATCTTCTCGAACGTCGGGCTGCCCGCGATGGCCACGCCGCTGGCCGGCGTGAACGTGGTGCCCGAGGAGGTGCAGGCGTCGCTGGTCGGCGCGCCGGACGTGCCGCCGTCAGCCGACGGCGTGGGCGTGCCCTCCTTGCCGCAGGCGGCCAGGCCCAGCGCAAGCGTGACGGCGGCGGCTGCCGCGGCGATCCGCGTGATACGCATAATGGTCGCTATCCCCTTTCAGTGGGTGAGAATCTTCGACAGGAAGTCCTTGGCCCGATCGGTGCGCGGATTGGCGAAGAACGTCTTCGGGTCCGCCTCCTCGACCAGCTGGCCGTCGGCCATGAACACGACCCGGTTCGCGGCGTGGCGGGCGAAGCCCATCTCGTGCGTGACGACGACCATCGTCATGCCCTCGCTCGCCAGGCCCGTCATCACGTCGAGCACCTCGCCGACCATCTCCGGGTCCAGCGCGCTGGTCGGCTCGTCGAACAGCATCGCCTTGGGCTGCATGGCGAGTGCCCGGGCGATCGCGGCCCGCTGCTGCTGACCGCCGGACAGCTGCGCCGGGTACTTCTGCGCCTGCGCGGCGATCCCCACCCGGTCCAGCAGGCTCATGGCGCGCTGCCGCACCACGTCCGACTTCTCCTTGCGGACCTTGACCGGGCCGAGCATCACGTTCTCGAGGATGGTCTTGTGCGCGAACAGGTTGAACGACTGGAACACCATGCCGACCTCGCTGCGCAGCCGGGCGAGCGGGCGGCCCTCCTCCGGCAGGCGGGTGCCGTCGAAGACGATCTCGCCGTTGTTGATCGGCTCCAGCCGGTTGATCGCCCGGCACAGCGTCGACTTGCCCGAGCCCGACGGGCCGATCACGACGACGACCTCGCCGCGCGCGATCGACAGGTTCACGTCCTTGAGGACGTGCAACTCGCCGAACCACTTGTTGACGCCGCTGAGCACGATCAAAGGCTCGTTCGTCATCATCCGCCCCATCGCTGTGCACCCTGGCTCCGTCGGTGGGCTCGACGTTAGCCGTGGCGATGCCCACGAACACCCGCATAGCGGTCACGGACGGATAACGGCCTGGGCTTGTCACAATGATGACCATGCGCATCCTGGTGACCAACGACGACGGCATCGACAGCCCCGGCCTGCACGCGCTCGCCGCGATGGCGGTCCGCCAGGGCCACGACGTGGTGGTGGCGGCCCCCGCCCGCGAGGCCAGCGGCGCGGGGACGTCCCTGACCGGTGTCGAGGCCGACGGGCGCATCGCCACCGACATCCGTGCCGAGCTCTTCCCCGGGGTGCCGACGTTCGCCGTCTCCGCGTCGCCGGCGTTCATCGCGCTGATGGCGACCCGCGGCGCGTACGGCCCCGAGCCCGACGTCGTGCTCTCCGGCATCAACCGCGGCCCCAACACCGGCGCGGCCGTCCTGCACTCCGGCACCGTCGGCGCCGCCTTCACCGCCGTCGCCAACGGCTGCCGCGCCATGGCGGTCTCCCTCGACGTGTCCTTCCGCCCCACCGACGACGACCCGTACGCCTACTGGGAGACCGCCGCGGAGGTGGCCGGCG
The DNA here is from genome assembly GCF_000716715.1 of Dactylosporangium aurantiacum. Taxonomy (GTDB): domain Bacteria; phylum Actinomycetota; class Actinomycetes; order Mycobacteriales; family Micromonosporaceae; genus Dactylosporangium; species Dactylosporangium aurantiacum. The sequence continues at coordinate 211,156 of NZ_JNYJ01000005.1, forward strand.
ACCTGATGCCGCTGCTCAGCCCCGAGTTCGTGCTCAACGTCAACGTGCCCAACCTGGACGCCGGCGACCTGCGCGGCATCCGCCGGGCGACCCTCGCGCAGTTCGGCGCCGTGCAGATGGTCCTGATGGAGCAGGGCCACGGGTACGTGCGGATGTCCCTGGAGCAGAGCGACCACGGCGCGGAGCCGGGCAGCGACGACGCGTGGCTGCTGGACGGCTACGTCGCGGTCACACCCGTGCGCCCGTCCCGGGAGGCGTCGGACATCGCGCTGCCCGGGCTGGTGGATACCGCCGGCGAACACGTCGGCGGCTAGACTTTGCGCTGCTATGACTGAGACCCCTCGCAGCTTCAAGGTCATCACCTACGGCTGCCAGATGAACGCGCACGACTCCGAGCGCATCTCCGGCCTGCTCGAGGACGCCGGCTACGTCCCGGTGCCCACCGGCGCGGAGCCGGACGTCGTGGTGTTCAACACCTGCGCCGTGCGGGAGAACGCGGACAACCGCCTCTACGGCAACCTGGGCCACCTGCGCCCGACGAAGCTCGCCCAGCCCGGCATGCAGATCGCCGTCGGCGGCTGCCTGGCGCAGAAGGACCGCGGCGAGATCGTCAAGAAGGCGCCCTGGGTCGACGTCGTCTTCGGCACCCACAACATCGGCTCCCTGCCGGTGCTGCTGGAGCGCGCCCGCCACAACGCCGCCGCCGAGGTCGAGATCCTGGAGTCCCTCGAGGTCTTCCCCTCGACGCTGCCTACCCGCCGCGAGTCGACGTACGCCGGCTGGGTGTCGATTTCGGTCGGCTGCAACAACACCTGCACGTTCTGCATCGTCCCGGCGCTGCGCGGCAAGGAGAAGGACCGCCGCCCCGGCGACATCCTCGCCGAGGTCCGCGCCCTGGCCGCCGAGGGCGTCCTGGAGGTCACCCTCCTCGGGCAGAACGTCAACTCCTACGGCGTCGAGTTCGGCGACCGCCTCGCCTTCGGCAAGCTCCTGCGCGCCTGCGGCGACGTCGAGGGCCTCGAGCGGGTCCGCTTCACCAGCCCGCACCCGAAGGACTTCACCGACGACGTCATCGCCGCGATGGCCGAGACCCCCAACGTCTGCCACTCGCTGCACATGCCCCTGCAGTCCGGCTCCGACGACGTGCTGCGCGCCATGCGCCGCTCGTACCGCGCCGAGCGCTATCTGGGCATCATCGAGAAGGTCCGCGCCGCCATGCCCGACGCGGCCATCACCACCGACATCATCGTGGGCTTCCCCGGCGAGACCGACGCTGACTTCGAGCGCACCCTGGAGGTCGTGCGCGCCGCCCGGTACTCCAGCGCCTTCACCTTCCAGTACTCCAAGCGCCCCGGCACCCCTGCGGCCACCATGGACCTGCAGGTGCCGAAGGCCGTCGTGCAGGAGCGGTACGACCGGCTGATCGCCACCCTGGAGGAGATCAGCTGGGACGAGAACAAGAAGCTCGTCGGCACCCCGGTCGAGGTCCTGGTCGCCGTCGGCGAGGGCCGCAAGGACGGCGCCACCGGCCGCATGTCGGGCCGCGCCCGCGACGGCCGCCTGGTGCACTTCGCCGCCGATCCGTCGCTCTCCCTGCGCCCCGGCGACATCGTGCACACCACGGTGACGTACGCCGCGCCCCACCACCTCAACGCCGACGGCCCCCTGCTGTCCCACCGCCGCACCCGCGCCGGCGACGCCTGGGAGGCCGGCCGCGTCACCCGCACCCCGGGCGTCTCGCTCGGCATGCCCACCATCGGCACCCCACCCCCGGCCCCGGCCTCCGCCCGCTCCTGCTGATGCGTCCCGCTGGACCCGGCTGACGCCTCACCGGCGCGCAACCGGGCCCCGCGGCGCGCCATGGGGCTGAACGCCGCGTCCCGCCTGCCTGCCTGCCCGAAACAGCGATCAGGCGCGAGGAAGGTGGCGGCCAGGCGCCTGAGGTGGCGCGCGGGCATCCGAAGCGGCGTTCGCGCGCCTGAAACGGTGATCGGGTGCTGCCGAGGTGGCAACCGGGCGCCGGAAGCGTCGATCGGGGAGCTTCTGCATCGGCGCTCAGGTGCGGCGGTCGGGCGTTGAACCGGTGCTCAGGTGCGGCGGTCGGGCGTCCGAACCGGTGATGGGGTGTCCGCGACCGCGGTCGGACGCCGAAACGGCGATCGGTGCCGGAACGGCGGGGATCGTCCGAAACGGCGATCAGCCACCGAGGCGGCCGTCGCACACTGCGGGGCCCGGATGACAGCGCCGCGCCCGGCAGTTCCTTCAGGTGCAGCCGCAGACCCCGTTGATGCCGAGGCCAGAGCGCGGTGACACCGTCCACGCGGACGCGGCTGTCCGTGCGGGCGTGGCCGTTCGTCGGCAGCGTCGGGTCCGGCAGCCTCTTCCGGTGCAGTCGCAGACTCCAGATGCCGCCGACGCCAAGGTGCGTGCGGGCATCCGTGTGGGAACGGCCACCCGTGTGGTCAGCCCGTGCGGATGACCAACGGTGCGAGCCCCGGCACTTCGACGCCGGCTGGTCTGCGCCGGCAGCGTCAGTGCTCGGAGGCAGCGCCCAACGGTGTTCAGCGGTGTGGGGCGTAGCCGCGCTCGTAGCCGTCGTGGTCGCCCGGGCCCGGGTAGCCGCCGCGCTGGTCGTAGGCCCCGCCACCGCCGCCGTACACGGCGCCCTGGGGGGAGGCGGACGGGGGTGGGTAGCCGCCCTGCTGGAAGCCTCGGGGCTGGTCGTACGGCGGCGGCGGGGGATAGCTCGGCTGGCGGTCGAAGTCACGCGGGTCGGGCTGCGCGGGACCGCCACCAGGGCCGCCACCAAGACCGCCACCGCCGCCGTAGACCGTGCCGCCGGCGGCGGCGCCGCGGGTGGTGGCGGCGGCCGGGCGGGCGCCGTACACGGTGCCCGGGGCGTTGTCGTCGGAAGGCGGCGGCAGGTCGTCGTCGGCGGGGGCGCGGGCCGAGCCGCGGACCGGGCCGCCCGCGGCGGCGGCGGCGCGACGGCCCGCGCGGGAGCGGCGGATGCCGATGATGCCGGCGACCACGAGGATCAGGCCGAGCACGCCGAGCGCGGCGACCATGTAGGTGATGTCCTGCAGCGTCAGGTCTTCCAGGAACGACCGGTCGTCGGGCTTGGGGGTGGGCAGGACCGCGCCGCCGCCCTTGCCCGGGGTGACGTTCTGCGGCGTGTACTTGAGGATCGGCGCCTTCACGTCGGCGGGCACGTCGGAGGCGGTGATGTACTGCTTGCCGTCGGTGGAGTAGGTGATCGCCTCGCCGCGGGCCTCGTTGGGCAGCGGCGTGATGCGGGGCTTGCCCGTGGTGATCGCCTTGATGACGTCGCCGCCCTGGACGTCGAACTCGTAGGCGTCGGAGTAGGTGCGGATGACGACGCGGGAGCCGTCGGGGGAGGAGGCGGCGCCGGTGATCGCCTTCCAGCCGAGGAAGGCGAGCGGGTTGGCGGTCTTCGTCTCCTGCGGGCTGAAGGTGCCGCGCTGGGTGAGCTTGACGCCCTTGGTGGTGTTGGGCTGCAGCGGGCCCTCGGGCACCCAGATCTCGCCGACCGGGTCCTTGGTGATGATGATCGGTGTGCCGTCGCCGTTGAGCAGCAGGGCCTCGGCGTCGCGCTTCTTGCCGTCGGGGTACGCGAGCCGGTTGATGACCGGGGCCTTCGCGCCCTGCGGCAGGTTCCACACGGCGACGGTCGGGCGGGGCGTGGAGCTGCCGCCGGTGGACTCCATGTTGTCGCCGATGTCGGCGATCCACAGCGTGCCGTTCTTGTCGACGGCGAGGTCCTCGGGGTCGCGGGCCGTCGGGTCGTAGTTGATCGGCGTGCCGACCACCTTGCAGGCCGTGTCCAGGGTGAAGATGCGGGCCTTGCCGCCGGCCGGCGCGCTGTCGTTGACCGCTACGTAGCCGGTGGCGGTCGCGACCAGGCCGGAGATCTCGTTGATCTTCTGCGAGTCCGGGGTGCAGACGGGCTGACCGGCGCCCGCGGCGGCCGACTGCGGTGCGCCGGCGGACGGGCTCGGGGCGGCCGCGGCAGGTGCCGCGAGCCCCAGGAAGAGACTCGTCACCACACCACAAGCAAAGGCCACCCGTTGTCGCATCGGACAAGTTTGGCAGAGCCGGACCGGTCGTGGGTGCGCCCGGTCCGGCTCTCACTCGTAGTGACTGGCTGAACCTACGACTTCACGGCAAAAGGGGCGAGTTCCGCGGCCAGGGCGTCGTTGATCCGCGCCCGGATGCGGGTGCCTTCCGCCAGGTGCGCGGTTTCGAGCACCTCACCGATGGTGTGGACCCTGGCGACGAGGTCGCCGCGCTCGTACGGCACCACGGCGGTGAGCTCGATCGCCGGCCACGGCAGCCGGTGCTCCACCGCGGCGCGGACCGCGTCGATGCCGGCGCCGGTGCGGGCCGAGGCGAACACCGCGTCGGGCCACAGGGACTTCAGCCGCAGCTGGGTCTCCTCGTCCGCGGCGTCGATCTTGTTGACGACGAGCAGCTCCGGTACCGCATCCGCACCGACCTCCGCGAGCACCTCCCGGACCGCGCGGACCTGCTCCTCGGGGTCGGCGTGCGCGCCGTCCACCACGTGCAGGACCAGGTCTGCCTCGGCGACCTCCTCGAGGGTGGAGCGGAACGCCTCGACCAGCTGGTGCGGCAGGTGCCGGACGAACCCGACGGTGTCGGACAGCGTGTAGATCCGGCCGTCCTCCGAGCGGGCCCGCCTGGTCGTGGTGTCCAGGGTGGCGAACAGCGCGTCCTCCACCAGCACGCCCGCGCCGGTGAGCCGGTTGAGCAGGCTCGACTTGCCGGCGTTGGTGTACCCGGCGATCGCGACGCTGGGCACCCGGTTGCGGCGCCGGGTGGCGCGCTTGGTGTCGCGGATCGTCGCCATCGCGGCGATCTCCCGCTTCAGGCGGCTGATCCTGGTCCGGATCCGGCGCCGGTCGGTCTCGATCTTGGTCTCACCGGGACCACGGAGGCCGACGCCGCCGTTGCCGCTGGCGGAGCCACCGGCCTGCCGGCTCAGCGCCTCACCCCAACCGCGCAGGCGCGGCAGGAAGTACTGCAGCTGGGCCAGCTCGACCTGGGCCTTGCCCTCCTTGCTCTTCGCGTGCTGGGCGAAGATGTCCAGGATGAGCGCGGTCCGGTCGATGACCTTGACGTTGACCTTCGCCTCCAGGGTCCGCAGCTGCGAGGGGGACAGCTCCCCGTCGCAGATGACCGTGTCGGCGCCGGTGCTCTGCACCACGGCCCGCAGCTCGTCGACCTTGCCGCTACCGATGTAGGTGCTGGAGTCGGGCCGGCTGCGGCGCTGGATCACCCCGTCGAGGACCTGCGAGCCGGCGGTCTCGGCGAGGGCGGCCAGCTCCGCGAGGGAGTTCTCCGCGTCGGTGGCGGTGCCTTCGGTCCACACCCCGACGAGCACGACCCGCTCGAGGCGCAGTTGGCGGTATTCGACCTCGGTGACGTCGGCGAGCTCGGTCGACAGACCGGCGACACGGCGAAGCGCATGCCGCTCCTCGAGCTCCAGGCCGTCGCCGTCCTCGGCGAGATCCCAGGTTTCTGCGGCAGTTGCGCGCAACATGTTCTCCTTGTTCCGATCTGCAGGACCCTCCAATCGTGACACCTCGCCGCCTTCCCGGCACTTGATATGTCCCCGTGCGAGGGCGGGGCCGGGCGGGGGATAAGAATGGGTGACGTGACGACTGCCACGCACCGTTTGCCCAGCGCCGGGTTCTCCATCACGATCCGTGTCTCCGTCCGTGCCGACGCCTCGGCGATCGGCCGCCTCACCACCGCGGTCGGTGAGGCGGGGGGCGTCGTCACGGCGGTCGACGTCGTCGACTCCGACAGCACCGCGGTCGTCGTCGACCTGACCTGCGACACCGCCGACTCAGCCCACGCCGAGCAGGTCGTGGCCTGCCTGGAGAAGCTCGACGGGGTCGACGTGCGCAAGGTGTCCGACCGCACCTTCCTGCTGCACCTCGGCGGCAAGATCGAGGTCACCCCGAAGGTCGCGCTGCGCAACCGTGACGAGCTGTCGCGCGCGTACACGCCCGGGGTGGCCCGGGTCTGCCTGGCGATCGCCGAGAACCCCGACGACGCCCGCCGCCTGACGATCAAGCGCAACACCGTCGCCGTCGTCACCGACGGATCCGCGGTGCTCGGCCTGGGCAACATCGGCCCGGCCGCCGCGATGCCGGTCATGGAGGGCAAGGCCGCGCTGTTCAAGCGGTTCGGCGGGGTCGACGCCTGGCCGGTCGCGCTGGACACCCAGGACACCGAAGAGATCATCTCGATCGTGCGGGCCATCGCCCCGGCGTACGGCGGCATCAACCTGGAGGACATCGCCGCGCCGCGCTGCTTCGAGATCGAGGAGCGGCTGCGGGAGATGCTGGACATCCCCGTGTTCCACGACGACCAGCACGGCACCGCGATCTGCGTGCTCGCCGCGCTCACCAACGCGCTGCGGGTGGTCGGCAAGTCGATGGGCGACATCCGGGTCGTGGTCAGCGGCGCCGGCGCGGCCGGCACGGCGATCATCAAGCTGCTGCTGCGCCAGGGCGTCGGCGACGTGATCGCCACCGACCGGCCCGGCGCCCTGCACCGCGGCATGACCGGGCTGACCGGCGCCTGGCCGTGGCTGGTCGAGAACACCAACAAGGCCGGCTACACCGGCGACCTGAAGGGCGCCCTGCGCGGCGCCGACGTGTTCATCGGGGTCAGCGCGCCGAACCTGCTCACCGGCGACGACATCGCCACGATGGCGCCGGACTCGATCGTGTTCGCCCTGGCAAACCCGGACCCGGAGGTCGACCCGCGGGAGGCCCGCGAGCACGCGGCGATCGTCGCGACCGGCCGCTCCGACCAGCCGAACCAGATCAACAACGTGCTGGCCTTCCCCGGCGTGTTCCGCGGCATGCTCGACGCGCAGGCGCGCGAGTTCACCGAGGCGATGGCCGTGGCCGCGGCGCAGGCGATCGCCGACTCGGTCGGCGAGGACAAGCTCAACCCGAGCGTCATCGTGCCCAGCGTCTTCGACGCCAGGGTCGCCCCGGCGGTGGCGGCCGCCGTCCGGGCCGCCGCGAAGGGCCCGCACCTGGACAGCACCGTGGACGGCGAGCCGTCCTCGGCCCCGTCGCCCGTCGAGCGGGTCTGAGGTCAGAAGGACGGCGCCAGCTGCCGGATCGCCTGGGCGTCGACGTCACCGTGCGCGACGATCACGGCCGGTCCGGCCAGCAGGAACTCCGACGCGGTCTGGGTGATCGTGAGCCGGCCACCGGCCACGTCCACGACGACCACGCCTGTCTCCAGCCCGGCGTGCTCGAGGGCGACCGCCGCCACCGCGCACGCGCCCGAGCCGCACGACTGGGTCTCGCCGGAGCCGCGCTCGTAGACGCGCATCCGCCGGTACAGGTCGGCACCGGCCGGCGGTGAGCCCGCCGCGGCGAACTCGACGTTGACGCCCGCCGGGAAGACCAGCGGGTCGACGCCGGGCGCGCGGGTCAGGTCCAGGCGCTCCAGGGTCGGCTCGTCGACCGGGCAGACCAGGTGCGGGTTGCCCACGTCGACGGCCGTGCCGCCGAACACGCGGCCGTCGCTGGTGGCCTCGCTGCGCACGTACACGCGCGGCATCGGCATCCCGGCGGAGATCTCCTCACCGATCGTCACCGGCACCACCCCGGCCCGGGTGACCAGGTTGAACGACCCCTCCGGGGCGACCAGGCCGGCCTCGGCGAGGTAGCGGGCGTAGACGCGCACCCCGTTGCCGCACATCTCCGACTGCGAGCCGTCCGCGTTCCAGTAGTCCATGAACCATTCGGCGGTGCCGGCCGACGCCTCGGCGTCGGGGTGGGCGGCGCTGCGGACCACGCGCAGGACGCCGTCGGCGCCGATGCCGCGCCGGCGGTCGCAGAGCGCGGCGACGAACGTCGGCGTCAACGGCAGCACGCCGTCGGGGTCGGGCAGGATGACGAAGTCGTTGCCCGTTCCATGTCCCTTGGCGAAGCGCATGGCGTCAATCTTGCCGCACGATCTCCAGCGCCGCTGCGGTGATGTCGCCCGCACCACCATCGAGCCACACGATCCGCCCGTCGCGGCGGAACCAGGACCGCTGCCGGCGCACGAACCGCCGGGTGGCGCGCACCGTTTCGGCCTTCGCGGTCGCTTCGTCCGACTGGCCGGAAAAATAGTCCAATATCTGCTTGTACCCGAGTGCGGCGCCCGCGGTGCGCCCCGAGCGCAGCCCGGCCGCCTCGAGGGTCCGCACCTCGTCCACCAGGCCGGCGGCCCACATCGCCTCGACGCGCGTCTCGATCCGCCCGTCCAGCACCGCCGTGTCGACGTCGACGCCGAGCTGCAGCGCGTCGTACACCGGCCGCGGCTGCGACGGCAGGCGGGCCGTGAACGTGGTCCCGGTCAGCGCGTTGACCTCCAGCGCGCGCACGATCCGGCGGCCGTTGCCGGGCAGGATCCGCTCCGCGGCCTCGGGGTCGGTGCTGCGCAGCCGGGCGTGCAGCGCCTCCGGGCCGACCTCGGCGAGCTCCTGCTCCAGGGCCTCGCGCAGCGCGGTGTCGGTGCCGGGGAAGTCGAAGTCCTCCAGCACCGCCCGCACGTAGAGCCCCGAGCCGCCGACCAGCAGCGGGACCCGCCCCCGGGCGGCGATGTCGTCGATCGCGGCGCGGGCCAGCCGCTGGTACACCGCGACACTCGCCGGCTCGGTGACGTCCCAGATGTCCAGCACGTGGTGCGGCACGCCCTCGCGCTCGGCGAGGGTGAGCTTGGCCGTGCCGATGTCCATGCCCCGGTAGAGCTGCATCGAGTCGGCGTTGACCACCTCGCCGTCCAGCTCGTGCGCCAGGCGCAGGCTCAGCGCCGACTTGCCGGCCGCGGTCGGGCCGACCACGGCGACGACGCGGGTCACCGCCAGCTCGCTACCAGGTAGGCGACGCCGTACGGCGCCTCGTGACGCAGCAGCTCGGTGGTGCCGAACGGCCGGTCCGCCGCGCCGGCGAGCACCTGCCACGGCGCCCGGCCGGCGACGAGCAGCTCGGCGGCGAGCCCGGGGTCGAGCTGCCGCAGCGCCGCGGTGTCACCCTTGGCGAGCGCCTCCGCGACGGCGGTGTCGAACGCCTCGGCCCGTGGGTCGTCGTAGCCGGGTGACTTCTCACCCCGGCACGCAGAGCCGTCACCGAGGACGAGCAGTGCGACGTCGGTCCCGCCGGCCGTGAGCGCACTGCCCAGGGCCATGCACTCGGCGGGTGACGCGTCGGCGGCGATACTCTGGAACTGCACATTTCCGATATTTACGTCTTCGAGCAGCCAGGCGCCGATGAGGAGGCTGAGCGGCAGCGGGTCGTCCGTGGCCTCGCCGATCCGCCGGTCGATGCCCCACGGTGCCAGGGTCCCCCCGAACGGCGGCTCACGGCGTATCGTCGTGGCGTCGGCACCGACCACGACGAGCAGGTCAGCGGCGTGGAGGTGGGTCACGGCGGCACGGCAGGCGGCGCGCAGGTCGTCCAGCTCGCCCGCGGCCCCGGCGGCCACCTCCGGCACGAGCAACGGCGGATGTGGGCAGACGGCGGCGGCGACGAGTGGCACGGTCTTAACGTTATCGGGGATGGTCTTTGCGGCATCCTGCGACCCGTTCGGCACCGGAATGGTCACGGTTCGGCCGCAGGCCCTCGACCGGCCCCGGGGCACACCTGTGAGAATGCCATGGGGAACTTTGCTGTGCGATGGCGGCGTGACAGTGGGATACCCGATCCCACGGGCGCCGGGAGCGAGGATGGCAGATGAGCGAGCCTACGACGTTTGGACGGATCGACGCTGACGGCAACGTCTTCGTGAAGACGGCAGCCGGAGAGCGGGCCATCGGATCGTGGCAGGCCGGCACACCGGAGGAGGGCCTTGCCCACTTCGCCCGCCGGTTCGCCGACCTGGTGACCGAGGTCGACCTGATCGAGGCCCGGCTCGGCAGCGGCGCCGCCGACGCAGGCCAGTCGCTGTCCACCATCAAGCGGCTGCGCAGCGGCCTCGACGAGGCGCACGTCGTCGGCGACATCGACGGGCTCGCCGCCCGCCTCGACAAGCTGACCTCGATCGCCGAGGAGAAGGCCGGCGCCGCCCGCGCGGCCCGCGACGCCGCCCGGGCCGAGGCCCTCGCCCGCAAGACCACCCTGGTCGAGGAGGCCGAGCAGATCGCGGCCGAGGCCACCGGCTGGAAGACCGCCGGCGACCGCCTCAAAGAGATCCTCGACGAGTGGAAGTCCATCCACGGCGTCGAGAAGAAGGCCGAGAGCGAGCTGTGGAAGCGCTACGCGGCCGCCCGCGACGCCTTCACCCGCCGCCGCGGTGCCCACTTCGCCACCCTCGACGCCAGCCGCAAGCAGGCGCAGGGCCGCAAGGAGGAGCTGGTCGTCGAGGCCGAGCAGATCGCCGAGTCCACCGAGTGGAACGCGACGGCCGCCCGCCTCAAGGAGCTCATGACCGAGTGGAAGGCCGCCCCGCGCGCCGCCAAGGAGACCGAGCAGAAGCTCTGGGAGCGGTTCCGTGCCGCCCAGGACTCGTTCTTCAAGCGCCGCAGCGAGGTCTTCAGCGCCCGGGACGCCGAGTTCAAGGGCAACCTCGACGCCAAGCAGGCGCTGCTGGTCGAGGCCGAGGCCCTCGACGTCGACGCCGACCCGAAGGCCGCCCAGGCCAAGCTCCGCGACATCCAGGCCGCGTGGCACGAGATCGGCCGCGTCTCCCGCGAGGCGCAGACGGGCCTCGACCGTCGCCTGCGCGTCGTCGAGGACAAGGTGAAGACGGCGATGGACGCCGCGTGGCGCCGGACCCCGCCGGAGGCGAGCCCGCTGCTCGCCCAGATGCGGGAGCAGGTGGCCCGCGCGGAGCAGCAGCTGGCGTCCGCCCAGGCCGCCGGCGACCAGCGCCGCATCAAGGAGGCCGAGAAGGCCCTGGAGAGCAAGCGCAAGTTCCTTGCCATGGCCGAGCACACCGGCTGATCAAGAGACTTCTCCAGTGACGGGCAACGAGCCCGTCCGACATAGAAAGTTGACCACTACACGCCGCGGCGTGTAGTGGTCAACGTCGTTTTCCGCCCGTTTCCGGATGTGCGGCGCGGTCTCCTCAGGACGGTCGCCTGGCGCGGTCGTGGCGGCGGACCCCGCGGTGGCTCGAAGTGGGCGGTCGCGGTGAGGCGGTGCGGGTGGTCGAGCCGGCCCAGTGGCCGGTGGTCACCTGGCTCGAGCGCATCCGCGGTGGTCGCGACGGTCGTGCGTGGGCCGTCGGCCGAGCGGTTCGTCGCCCGGCAGCGGGCCCCGGCGCGGCAGGGGACGGTCTGTCCGGCGGGATCGGGCTGCCCGGCACGAAGGGCGGCGGGGTGCACCTGGCCGGTCGACGGCCGCGGACCCGGCCGAGGACACCGCAAGGAGGCCGGGCGGCGCGGCAGGGGACGCGCGCATGCCTTCGGCGCCCGAACGGACGCGAAGGCCCGCCTCGGCCAGGAGCCGCGCTTCGCGCGACGCCGCCGGGCGGGCCCTGCTCGAACCGGACCGCGCCACCGCCACCCCGCGCGCATAGGCGGAGCGGTCGGCGGCGCGCACAGGGTCAGATGCGGCGCACGACCGTGACGACGCGGCCGAGGATGGTGGCGTGGTCGCCGGGGATCGGCTCGAAGGCCGGGTTCTGCGGCATGAGCCAGACGTGGCCGTCGCGGTTGCGGTACGTCTTCACCGTGGCCTCGCCGTCGATCATGGCGGCCACGATGTCGCCGTTGTTGGCGGTGGGCTGCTGGCGCACGACGACCCAGTCGCCGTCGCAGATGGCGGCCTCGATCATCGAGGAGCCCTTGACCTGGAGCATGAAGAGGGTGCCCTCGCCGACGAGCTCGCGGGGGAGGGGGAACACGTCCTCGACGGCCTGCTCGGCGAGGATCGGGCCACCGGCGGCGATGCGGCCCAGGACCGGCACATACGCCGGGGAGGGCCGGGCGGCGCGCTCCGCCTCCTCGTCGACGGCGACGAGCTCGCTGGGCGGGCGCACGTCGACGGCGCGCGGGCGGTTGGGGTCGCGGCGCAGGTAGCCCTTCCGCTCCAGCTCCTTGAGCTGGTAGGCGACGCTGGAGGGGGAGACCAGGCCGACGGCCTCGCCGATCTCGCGGACGCTCGGCGGGTAGCCGTTGCGCTCCACCGCGCTGCGGATGAACTCCAGGATGCGCCGCTGGCGGACGGTCAGGTCGGCGGCGAAGAGGTCGGGGAAGGCGCTGACCACCGCGGTGACCGCGCGCATCTCCGGCTCGCCGCCACGGCGGCGGGTGCTCGCGCGGCGGGTGGTGCCGGCGCCGATCGCGGTGACCTCGGCGGATTCGTCGGTGCGGTCGTCGGCTGACACGTCGTCCTCCCTCTTGTTGGCACCCGCGGTGGGAAGGCCGCGGGTGCGGACGGGCCGTGGGGTGGCCCGCCACCTTGACCGCCACCGGGTGTGACGGCGCCGGCTGTCGCAAATTTCGGGTATCCCGATCAAACGTCTCGATCGTGTGTGGATCACCGTATCGCCGAGGTGTGACAGTTTCAAACATCTGTACTACGTGGCGCGCCGTTTTTTCGGCGCGTCGCTGGACTCGGGTCTTCCCGCTCTGGTAGACCATCGTACGTCCGTTCGATCGAACGGCTGTACGGAATCGAGGGCGCAGATGCGACGACACCCGCGAAACCCACCCATCCGGCTCACCCGGCGGGGTCGCATCGTGCTCTTCTGCCTGCTGCTGGCGGTCGCGGGCGGGCTCATCACCCTCGTGTCGGCGCCGGGGCAGGCGGCCGACGAGCCGGGGCCGGCGCCGGTCATGATCGTGCAGCCGGGCGACACGCTGTGGGACATCGCGACCCGGCATTCCGGGGGTCGCGGGCGGGACGCGACCATCGAGGAGATCCGCCGTCTCAACCACTTGGACGGCTACAGTGTCGACGCCGGGCAGCGGCTGACCCTCCCTCGACGGGGCTGATCAGGGCAAACGAGCCACCTGGCAAGTGGCGTGCGACACGCGAGGGTCGTAATCCGCCGTTCAACTTGCGTCGGCGTAGGCATCGGCATAGCGTCTACCCCTAGATGTAGTAGTTACAGGGCTGTAAGTCGTCCACAGGTTGTGGATTCGGCAATCACCCTTACTGACGGTGAAGACCAGCGGAGGCCTGCGACCCGGGCTGACCGTTGGGCATTCGTGTGCGTTTTATCAGGACATGTCCGACGTAGACTGGAAGGCCATCGCATGCGCTGCCCGTACTGCCGACACGCCGACTCGCGGGTGGTCGACTCGCGGGAGGCCGAGGACGGCCAGATCATCCGCCGGCGCCGGTCCTGTCCCGAGTGCGGCCGGAGGTTCACCACGGTCGAGGAGGCGGTCCTCGCGGTGGTCAAGCGCAGCGGGGTCACCGAGCCGTTCAGCCGTTCCAAGATCATCGCAGGGGTCCGCAAGGCCTGCCAGGGTCGCCCGGTCGACGAGGACGCGATCGCGGTGCTCGCGCAGAAGGTCGAGGAGACCGTGCGCGCCCGCGGCGCCGCCGAGCTGCCCAGCCACGAGGTCGGCCTGGCCATCCTCGCGCCGCTGCGGGAGCTCGACGAGGTGGCGTACCTGCGCTTCGCGAGCGTCTACCGCTCGTTCGACTCGCTGCAGGACTTCGAGCGCGAGATCGCCGCGCTCCGGGCGGCGGCGAACCGCCCGGCGAGCGCGACCCAGCACCAGGCAGCACCGTCACAGGGGGAGCGCGCCGCCGAGCCCGTCGGCTGAGGCGACGACGCGAGCACCGCAGTACAGCAGCGAAGCAGCACCGACAACAGAAGACAGAAGACATGAGGGGGCCGCGGATGGCGGGGGAGACGAAGACCAAGGCAGCGTCGCGCAAAGAGGCACAGGGCCTGCGCGTCGAGCGGGTGTGGACGAAAGAGGGGGTCCACCCCTACGACGAGGTGACGTGGGAGCGTCGCGACATCGTCATGACCAACTGGCGCGACGGCTCGATCAACTTCGAGCAGCGCGGCGTCGAGTTCCCCGACTTCTGGTCCGTGAACGCGGCCAACATCGTCACCACCAAGTACTTCCGCGGCGCCGTCGGCACCGACGCCCGCGAGTGGTCGCTGCGGCAGCTGATCGACCGCGTGGTCACCGTGTACCGCAAGGCCGGCGAGGACCACGGCTACTTCGCCACCCCCGCCGACGCCGAGGTGTTCGCCCACGAGCTGACCTGGATGCTGCTGCACCAGGTGTTCAGCTTCAACTCCCCGGTCTGGTTCAACGTCGGCACCCAGTCGCCGCAGCAGGTCAGCGCCTGCTTCATCCTCGCCGTCGACGACTCGATGGACAGCATCCTCGACTGGTACAAGGAGGAGGGGCTGATCTTCAAGGGCGGCTCCGGCTCCGGCGTGAACCTGTCCCGGATCCGCTCCTCGAAGGAGCTGCTGAGCAGCGGCGGCACCGCCAGCGGCCCGGTGAGCTTCATGCGCGGCGCCGACGCGTCCGCCGGCACGATCAAGAGCGGCGGCGCGACCCGCCGCGCGGCCAAGATGGTGATCCTGGACGTCGACCACCCCGACGTCGAGGAGTTCATCGAGACCAAGGCCCGCGAAGAGGACAAGATCCGGGCCCTGCGCGACGCCGGCTTCGACATGGACCTCGGCGGCAAGGACATCGTCAGCGTCCAGTACCAGAACGCCAACAACTCGATCCGCGTCTCCGCCGAGTTCATGCAGTCCATCGAGGACGACGCCGAGTTCGCGCTGCGCTCCCGCCTCGACGGCAGCGTCGTGTCCACGGTCAAGGGCCGCGAGCTGTTCCGCAAGCTCGCGCAGGCCGCGTGGGAGTGCGCCGACCCCGGCATCCAGTACGACGACACGATCAACGCCTGGCACACCTGCCCGGAGACCGGCCGGATCACCGCGTCGAACCCGTGCAGCGAGTACATGCACCTGGACAACTCCAGCTGCAACCTCGCCTCGCTGAACCTCATGAAGTTCCTCAACGCCGACAGCACGTTCCAGGTCGAGAAGTTCGTCAAGTCCGTCGAGTTCATCATCACGGCCATGGACATCTCGATCTGCTTCGCGGACTTCCCCACGGAGAAGATCGGCGCCACCACCCGCGCCTACCGCCAGCTCGGCATCGGCTACGCCAACCTCGGCGCGCTGCTGATGGCCAGCGGTCTGGCGTACGACTCCGACGGTGGCCGCGCGGTCGCCGCGACGATCAGCAGCCTCATGACGGGCACCGCGTACCGCCGCTCGGCCGAGCTGGCCGGGATCGTCGGCGCATACGACGGCTACGCCCGCAACGCCGCCCCGCACCAGCGGGTCATGCGCCAGCACGCCACCGCCAACGACGCGATCACCACCGTCGGCGGCGTCGACGTGGCGATCAAGGCCGCGGCGACCGCCGAGTGGGCCCGCGGCAACGAGATCGGCGCGAAGCACGGCTGGCGCAACTCGCAGGCCAGCGTCCTCGCCCCGACCGGCACCATCGGCCTGATGATGGACTGCGACACCACGGGCGTCGAGCCGGACCTGGCCCTGGTCAAGTTCAAGAAGCTCGTCGGCGGCGGCTCGATGCAGATCGTCAACCAGACCGTCCCGCGGGCCCTGCGCAACCTGGGCTACCAGGAGGAGCAGGTCGAGGCGATCGTCGAGCACATCTCCGAGCACGGGCACGTCGTGGACGCCCCCGGCCTGAAGGCCGAGCACTACGCGGTCTTCGACTGCGCCATGGGCGAGCGGACCATCGCCCCCATGGGGCACGTCCGGATGATGTCGGCCATCCAGCCGTTCATCTCCGGCGCGATCTCCAAGACGGTCAACATGCCGGAGGCGGCGACCGTCGAGGACGTCGAGGAGATCTACTTCCAGGGCTGGAAGCTCGGTCTCAAGGCCCTGGCGATCTACCGCGACAACTGCAAGGTCGGCCAGCCGCTGTCCGCGGTGAACAAGTCCAAGAAGGACGAGCCGGCCGAGGCGGTGCGGGAGGTCGTCCAGGAGGTCGTCAAGACCGAGAAGGTCATCGAGTACCGCCCGGTGCGTAAGCGGCTGCCGAAGAAGCGGCCCAGCTCGACCGTGTCGTTCTCCGTCGCCGGCGCCGAGGGCTACCTCACCGCGTCGTCGTACCCGGACGACGGCCTCGGCGAGGTCTTCCTGAAGATGTCGAAGCAGGGCTCGACCCTCGCCGGCGTCATGGACGCCTTCTCCGTCGCGATCTCCATCGGCCTGCAGTACGGCGTGCCGCTGGAGACGTACGTCAGCAAGTTCGTCAACATGCGCTTCGAGCCGGCCGGCATGACCGACGACCCCGACATCCGTCTGGCCTCGTCGGTGATGGACTACATCTTCCGCCGCCTGGCGCTGGACTTCCTCGACTTCGACACCCGCTCGGAGCTGGGCATCCTCACCTCGGCGGAGCGCGCCGCCCAGCTGCGCGCCGAGGCCGGCGAGCCGGACGTCGACCTGACCGAGATGCGCAACTCCGCCCCGGTGGAGTCGGCCGCGAAGCCGGCGGCGACCACCGCCGAGGCCCCCGCCGCGAAGCCGGTCGAGGTCGCCGCCCCGCGCCGGGTCGGCTCGTCGACCGAGCTGCTCGAACTGGTCCAGGGCAAGGCCGCCGACGCGCCGCTGTGCTTCACCTGCGGCACGAAGATGCGCCCGGCGGGCAGCTGCTACGTGTGCGAGGGCTGCGGCTCGACCAGCGGCTGCAGCTGACACTGAGCAGGCACGGCCGTCGGTGACCTGACCGACCGAAGTCCCCCGGGCGCTACCGTTCGGGGGACTTCGCCGTCGCGGCGGGCCACGACCGTCTGGTCAGCCCGTCCTGGGCAGGACCGGCTCCTGGTCCGCGACCCCGGCGGGGCGTGGTGGCGCGGGACGCGGCCGACGCACCGGCGGGGTCCAGTCCTTCAGGCGCAGCGCCGGGCGCTCCACCAGGTGCCAGGACGCGGCGGCGAGGGCCGTCGTCGCCAGCGCCGACGCCGCGATGTAGCACGGCAGGCCCCAGTGCTGGACGCCGAGGGCGGCGAGGGTCTGCTGGGTCGGGAACGCGTAGATGTAGATGCCGTACGAGTAGTCGCGGGCCCGGCCGATCCGGTGCGACCACGGTGGCAGGCTGCACGCGGCCCACAGCAGCAGGTACGCGAACGCCGGGTAGCCGAGCACGTGGAACGCGCCGAGGCGCAGGGTGCCCACCAGGATGAGGGCGGCGAGGGCGGCCAGCGCCGGGTGTGCCGGCACGCGGTGCTGGTACAGCTGTGCCGACGCGCCGAGCAGGAACAGGAAGCCCAGGTAGACCAGGGTCTGGGTGTTCAGCGCGCCGAACAGCGGGATCGGGCCGAACGTGCCGCGGGGCTGCGGGACGGTGTACGGGGTCGACGGCAGCTGGTGCAGGAAGTCGCTGAGCAGCACCGCGTACGCGCCGGCGGTGAGCAGCAGGACGAGCCGGGGACAGCGGCGGATGACTCCGCAGGCGGTGAGGGCGGTGAGGACGCCGTACCAGAACAGCTCGAACGACAGGCTCCAGAGCGAGCCGTTGACGACCGAGCCGCCCCCGGTGAGCCGGGCGTAGGGGTTGTCGCCGAACAGGGTGCCGATGCCCCACACGTGCGGCTGCCCGAGCGCGTTGCCCCTGGCGAACGCCAGCGCCTGCGGCAGCGACGCGAACCACCCGGCGCAGCCGGCGGTGACCAGCAGGCACGCCCACAGCCCGGGGAAGATCCGCAGGAACCGGTGCCACGCGAACCGCACCGACCCGAGCCGCGCCGCGCTGGCGGTGACCAGGAAGCCCGACAGGACGAAGAAGCCGTCGACGGCGAGCGCGCCGAGGTCGGCCTGCCCGTGGGTGACCCCGAGCCCGGGGGTGGGCCGGCCGGCGCCGAGCGGCCACGAGTGGCCGACCAGCACCGCGAGGGCCAGGCAGAGCCGCAGGAATCCGAGGGCGTTCGCGCGGGGCGAGTAGCGGTCAGCCAACACATTCAGACAAACGACCAGATGCCCGACTTCGTCGTTAAGTGAATTGTGTCAGTATCCGCACCCCCCGCCACGGACACCACACCCAAGCAACTCGTCACCGCCGGGCTGGTCGCGGCCGCCTGGCTGGTCATCGCCCTGCTGTACCTCGCCGGGGTGGCCGTCCTCGTCCCGCCGCTGCTGCTGATCGGCACCGCCGCGCTGCTGCGGGGCGGCCGGACCGTCCTCGACCGGGTGATGCTCGCGACCGGGCTGCTGCTCGGCCTGACCTGCCTCGGCGCGCTCGTGTTCGCCGTCTGGCCGTGGGGCCTGCACCCGGTGACCGCCGGCGGGACCGCCGCCACCGCCCTGATCGTCACCGCCGCCCGGACCGGGCGCCGGCCGCGGCTGCCGCGGCCCGGCGCCACCGACGCGATCGCCGTGGCCGCCGTCGCCGCCGTCGGGGCGGTCGTCGCCTGGCCGCTGCTGCGCGACGGGCGGACCGGGCGGCTCGCCCGCGTCATGGACGGCGAGGACCTGGCCCGGCACGCGGCGCTGTTCGACGCGATCCGCCGCGCCGGCGGGTACCTGTTCCAGCACCCAGCGCAGGGCAGGACCCTGGTCTACGAGGGCATGGTCACCTACCCGCAGGGCGAGCACGTGACCGCCGCGCTGCTCGACGGGTTCCTCCGGTCCTCGGCCGCCGCGCACGGCACCGGCGCCGGCATGTTCGACCACTACCTGGCGTTCGTCGCCGCCGGGTACCTGCTGCTCGCCGCCACCCTCGTCTGGGCCGCGCAGTGGATCGGCGCCGGCGGGCTCACCCCCGCCCGCACGGTCCCGGTCGCGGCCGGGATCGCGGGGCTGTGCGCGTTCGGGGAGCTGCTCGACCTCGTCCGGTTCGGGTACCCGAGCCAGGTCCTCGGCCTCGCCGAGGCGGTCATGCTGCTGAGCGTCCTCGTCCGGCCGGTGCCCCGCCCCCGCCAGCAGCTGCTGCTCGTCGCGGCCCTGCTCGCCGCCGTCGGGTTCACGTACTACCTGTACCTGCCGCCGGTCGGCCTCGCCGCGATCCTGTGGCTGATGCGGCAACGCCGCCGGCACCGCGCCCGGCGCGTCCCCGCCCTCGCCCTCGCGATCGCCGTCACCAGCGCCGTGCCGCTCGCCATCGGGGTCCTCGTCGCCGGTCAGGCCGGCGCGCTGCTCAGCGTCGGCTCCCTGAAGGTCGGCCGCGAAGGGCTCGCGGTCCTGGTGTGCCTCGTCGCCTCCGGCATGCTCACCAGGCGCGGCCGGCGCAGCGGGATCTGGCGCTCGTACGCCCTCGTCTTCGTCCCCGTCGCCGGCTTCGCCATCGGCATGCTGGCCGTGCAGCGGCTGTTCGGCTCGGGCAGCGGCTACTACGCCAACAAGGCGCTGTTCCTGGTCCTGGCGCTCCTGCTGGCCGGCACCGGGGCCCTGGCACTGCACCTGCCGCGCCGCCCCGTGCCCCACGCACAGCTGCGGGCGGCGTCGGTACTGATGGCGATCGTCGCCCTCATCGGCGGCGAACGCGCCAGCGACGGGCCGGCCCGGATCGAGGCGAGCACGAGCTGGCTGGCCGGCGCCGGCGCGGACCAGCGCGCCTACGCCAGGGCCGCCCTCGCCCTGCGCCCCGGCCGCCCGACCGTCGTCATCGGCGACGACCCCGGGTACGACTCGTACCGGCTGACCCTGTTCATCTCAACGCTGCAGCGCACCTCCGGCCCGATGGCCGGCGCCACCTACCACGTCGGCCCGATCAACTCCCCGGCCCGCCTCGACGCCGTCGTCACCCGGATGCCCGGCCCGATGCGGCTGCTCGTGCTGTCGGAGGACGCCCGCGTCCGCGCCGAGGCCCTCCGCGACCGCCACCCGGCCGCCTCGATCGAGATCGTCATGCCCTGACCGGCGGCCCCCTCGTGGTCAGGACCGTTCGAGGCGGTACCCGGCGTCGCGCAAGGTGCCCGCCATGTGCGCGGCGTACCAGGCCGGCCAGTCGGCGTCGGGGGTGCCGGTCTCCGCCTCGTAGGCGTGGTGCGCGTCGGCGGCCCTCTTGAGGGCGTCGAGCAGCACCGCGGTCACGTCCGGCTCGGGCCGGTCACCGGTCTGGGTCACGTCAGCTCACCTCTCGTGCGGAACTCGACCACGGTAACCGTGCCACCCGTCCCGGCATTTCCGCGGCGCCGCATCCATCGCGGGGTCGTGGCGAGTTGGCGCACGTCCGTGCACACCGCTAGCATCGCCGCATGTTGTCTTATGCTGACACGTGTGTGCCTACCGGTGGCGCACTCGAGCAGCTTTGGGTAGGAAAATCGATGCTACCAAGGCGTTCATCCGGTAGCATCGCGGGTATGAAGGTCAGTGTGAGTCTCCCGTCCGATGACATCTCGTTCGTGGACGACTACGCCCGGCGGCGTGGCAACGCGTCCCGCTCATCGGTGCTGCACCAGGCCATCGAGCTGCTCCGGCTCAGCGAGATGGAGCAGTCCTACTCGGACGCCTGGGACGAGTGGGCGGACGGCGACGACGCGAAGCTGTGGGAGCGCACCGCCGCCGACGGGATCACCGATGCGCCGCGGTGACGTCTTCATGGTCGAGCTCGATCCGGCGGTCGGCTCGGAAGCCGCCAAGTTCCGCCCCGCCGTGCTGGTCAGCAACAATGCCGCCAACCGCGTCGCCGAGCGCAACCGTCGGGGCGTCGTGACGGTCGTCCCGGTCACGTCCAACACCGCCAGGATCCACCCGTTCCAGACCTTCATCAGCGCCGGCGACGGCGGTCTGGCCGTCGACTCGAAGGCCCAGGCCGAGCAGGTCCGCTCCGTCGACGTGCGCCGGCTCGGCCGCCAGCTCGGCAGCCTCAAGGACGACACCGTCCGCAGCCTCGACGAGGCGCTCCGCCTTCACCTTGCCGTCTGAGCGCACGTGTGCCGCGGCCGTCGTCGGTCGGACGGGTTGGATGACCACCCGAACGCCGGGCGCTTCCGACGAAGGCACGCGCTCGCCCGTGCATCGCCGCTGAAAGGACCTTGACCATGGCGAAGGTGGCGGTCCGGGTGTCGACGGACGCGCGTGACATGCTCGCAGCCGTCGCCGCGAGCCGCCGCACGACGATGTCCGTCCTGCTCGAGGAGGCGGCACGACGTCTGGAGCGGGAAGAGGAGATGCGCCAGGCGACGCTCGACTACGAGCGGTTCGTCGGCGACGACCCGGACGGTTTCGCCGACTACCTCGCCGAGGGGCACCTCTGGGACACGACGTCCGGAGACGGCCTCACCGCCGCGCCCGGGGTGGCGCTGCCGGCGGCGCTTGCTGTGGCCGAGCGGTGGGTCGCGCGGTTCACGAGCGGGACCGGCATCGGCTGAGCTGGGGTCGGGAACGCGACGCCGGGGTGGTATCAGGCCGGGTGCAGGGTGTGCACGCTGCGTGAACGCCGGTGCGGGGGCGGCGTGGCGGCGGGGGTGGGGCTTGATCGCCGACCATAGCCTGGGGTGATGTTCGAGCGGAGGGTGATGGCGGCGTGGGCCGCGTTCGCGGGGATCGCCGTGCTGTCGGCGGGGCTGGTGCTGCGGCGGCCTGACGCGCAACGCCTGTCCGACCTGCACATCTACTACGGGGCGGCGAAGTTCGACGGGCCGCTCTACGACTACGTGGCGAGCAACGGTGGGCCGTTCACGTATCCGCCCTTCGCGATGGTGCTGTTCCGGCCGCTGAGCCTGCTGCCCGAGGCGACCCTCGGCCTGCTGTGGCTGGCGATGACGTGCGCCGCGGTGATCGCCATCGCCCGCACCGTGACCAGGCGGCCCGCCGGGACCGTCACGGCCGCCGGGACCACCACGGCCGGCGCCGGGACGGCAGGTTGGCCGTGGATCCGTACGCCCGCCGGCGCGAGAGTGCTCGTCGCCGCCGTCGCCACGGCGCTGCTGGTGTCGGCGCCGGTGCAGAGCAACCTGCGGTTCGGGCAGGTGAGCATCTTCATCGTGCTGCTGGCGCTGGTCGACGCGGGGCAGGTGGTGCCGGCGCGGTACCGCGGCGTCCTCGTCGGGGTGGCCGCGGCGATCAAGCTGACGCCGCTGCTGTTCGTCGTGTACTTCCTGGTGGCCGGGCGGTACAAGGACGCGGCGCGGGCCGTGGCGGCGTTCGTGGGCTGTGCGGCGGTCGCGGCCGTGGTCATGCCCGGCGCCAGTGTGCGGTACTGGAGCGGCACCATCTTCCAGACGTCCCGCATCGGTGACCTGGCCTCGCTGGGCAACCAGTCCGTGCACGGCATGCTGCTGCGCGTGGGGCTCTCGCCGGCGGCGCTGCCGGTCGTGTGGGCGGTGCTGATCGCGGCGATCTGCGGCGCCGCCCTGCTGCGCGCCCGGCAGCTGCACCGGCACGGCGAGCCGGTGCGGGCCGCGGTGCTCGTCGGCTGCGCCACCGTGGCCGCCTCGCCGGTGTCCTGGACGCACCACCAGGTGTGGACGGTGCTCGCGGCGATGCTGCTGGTCGCCGCCGAGGGGGCGTGGCGGCGGGTCGCCGGTGTGGTGCTGCTGGTCGTCATGACGCTGTCGCTGGGTGTGGTGCTGCGCGGTGTGGCGCTCTACCCGGGCTGGCAGTTCCTGCTGGAGAACGCCCGGTCGGTGGGGCTCGTCGCGGTCTGCGTCGCCGGGTTCGGCGGGGTCGCCGTCGCCCGGCTGCGTTCGACCCGGCTGCGCACCGCCCGCCGGATCGCGGTCGCCGCGGTCGCGGGCCTGGCCGTGCTCGCGCTCACCCCGTTGCCGGCCGGCGCCGACCCGACGTTCAAGGCGTACTCGGCCGACGATCTCACCAACCCCCGCTACTTCTACTTCACCGGCGCGCCGGTGCCCGGGCAGCCGGTCACGTTCCTGGTCCGCCGGGAGAAGACGAAGGTGCGGGTCAACGGCGTCGTCGGGGCCGAGGTGGCGCGGCTGCGGTACACCTCGGCGCCCGGCGGCGCGGCGCGCGGCATCCCGCTGCTGGACGCGGAGCCCGGCGTGCGCACGTTCTCGTTCCGCAGCGCCAACCTCGCCCACGGCCGCCTCGAGGCCCTCGACGCGGCCGGGCAGGTCACCGCGGCGTTCACGAACCTGGGATGAAGCGGCCGCCCTCCAGCCCGTCCCCAAGGCCGTCCTCCAGCCCGTCCCCAAGGCCGTCCTCCAGCCCGTCCTGCAGGACGGACTCGAGCACCGTCTTGAGCCCGCTCAGGATGCGCGACCAGGTCTCGTCGCGCTCCGGGTCCGGGTCGCGGTCGACGTCGTCGCAGGTCAGCGCCACCCGGCACAGACCGGGCTCGGTGGGGGTGAGCTCCCACGTGAGCCAGCAGTGCACCTCCTGCGCGACGCCGATGCCGGTGTACAGGTTGTGCACCAGCAGCCGCCCCTCCTCGACGTGCACGATGTCGCCGTGCAGGACGTCGGGGACGGGGCCGGCCGCGGCCCGGTAGACGATGGGCGCGCCCGGCGTCCACTGCGACTCGACCGCGAGGCCGAGGTAGAAGCGCCGGGTGAACGCGGGCTCGGTGATCGCCCGCCACACCCGGGCCGGGTCGGCGGCGATGTACAGGCTGCACGTCGAAGTCCTCATGCCCACATCGTGCGCGGGTGACTTGGGAGGCGCTTGCGCCCGACTTGGCGGCACCGCCGTAGGCTGATCACCACGTACCCCCGTCCGAGCGAGGAGCACCGCGGTGGAGGACCTGATCGCCGAGCTGGAGGCGCAGGAGGAGCGGCTGCGGTTCACCCGGTTCGACAACGACGACGCCTGGGAGCTGGGGTCGCTGCTGGTGCGGCTGGGCAAGGAGCGCGGCCTGCCGATCACGGTCGACATCCGCCGCCACGGTCACCAGCTGTTCCACGCCGCGCTGCCGGGCACCGCACCCGACAACGACCGGTGGATCGAGCGCAAGATCCGCGTCGTGGAGCGGCTCAACGCGTCGTCGTACCTGGTCGGCCGGCGGATGGCGGCCAAGGGCACGGCGATGGACGCCGCGTACGGGGTCGACCCGGCCGACTTCGCCACCCACGGCGGCGCGTTCCCGATCCGGATCGTGGACGTCGGTGTGGTCGGCGTGGTCACCGTCTCGGGGCTGCCGCAGGCCGACGACCACGCCCTCGTCGTCGAGGCGATAGGGCTGTTCCTGCAGAGATAGAGGGTTGTCTCAACGCTCGGCCGGGCTGAGGATTCCGCGTGTGATGAAGCGACTTCTCGGGTGCGCCGCCGCCACCGCGGCCCTCGCACTGACCGGCGTGCTGTCCGCCTGCTCCGACGACCCGCCGAAGGACAACGCCACCGCCGCGGCCCCCACCACGCAGGAGTCCCTGCTGCCGCAGACCGGCCCGGCGCCGACGAAACCGGGCGCCAGCCCGCAGGCGGGGTGCCCGGTGGACGCGGCGACGCTGGAGAAGGCGTTCGTGGCGAACCTCGAGGTGTCCAACGCCGTCGACATCGGCAAGGGCCTCACCGACATCAGCTGCGCCGACAACTGGGCGACCGCCCGGACCCAGCCGGAGGCCAACGACAAGGCGACGGTGCTGTTCCAGTACGACACCGCGAAGAAGCAGTGGCTCGCGATCGCCGGCGGCACCGACAACGTCTGCATGGGCCAGGTCCCGGCGGCGGTGCTCAAGCAGCTCAAGAACTGCGGAAGTTGATGACGAGGGACTAACCAAAAGTCCCGCTTTATGGTCACATAGGTCATGGATCGTGAAGTACTGCTCCGGCTCCTCGACGAGGTGCCGGGGGAAGCGTTCGTGGCCTGCAAGGACGCGATCAGGGCCGGCGCGGACTACGTCGTGTGGGACGACACCGTGCCGGCCGACGCACTGGCCCGCAGCTACTCACGGCGGGCCCAGCACATGGCGAAGATCGGCACCCCGATGCTCGGCGGCGAGGACGCGCTCGCCAGCCTGCGGGTCTCCGGGGACCAGCCGCTGCGCATCGGCGAGGCGAAGGTCGAGGACCCGCCGACGCACTTCCAGCTCTTCCTCACCGCCGACGCGAGCCGCGTCGTGGCCTGTTTAGGGATCGACCAACGTTGACGTAGCAGGATGTCAGGGTGGACGCACTGCTCGACGCCGACGGTCTCGCCCGGCTCCGTGAGGCGCTGACCTCCGCCCGGTACACCTCCCAGGGCATCAAGGACCTGCTGGGTGAGCCCGCGACGGCCGCCCTGGCCCGCAACGACTTCCGTGCCGCGCTCAAACGCACGCAGGAGCAGCCCGGCCGGCTGTCGACCCTCGTGCGCCTGTTCGTGTGCGGCCAGACCGAGTCCCTGGACGCGGTCGCCGACGCCCTCGCCCCGTTGCCCCTCGCCGCCGCGCTGCCGCTGCTGGAGGCCGACGGTGACGGCGTGCGCGCCGCGGTCGAGCTGGAGCCCTACGGCGACTGGTGGGTGGTGGCGGACCTGTCCGCCGGCATGCGCCCGGGCCGGCCGCTGCCCGGCGACCACGTGCTCGGCATCGGCGGCGCCTCGACCACCCTCGCCGCCGCCACGCTGCGGCACCCGGTCGCGACCGCGCTGGACCTCGGCGCCGGCTGCGGGGTCCAGGCGCTGCACCTGTCCACGCACGCGGCCAAGGTGACCGCGACCGACCTGCTGCCCCGGGCGCTGCGCTTCGCCGCCACCACCGCCGCCCTCAACGGGCTGGACTGGGAGCTGCTGCACGGCGACCTGACCGCGCCGGTCGCCGGCCGCCGCTTCGACCTGGTGGTGAGCAACCCGCCGTTCGTGGCCGGGCCGGGCACCACCGACCATACGTACCGCGACTCGGGCCGTCCCGGCGACGCGGTCTGCGCCGAGCTGGTCGCCGCCGCGCCGCGGCTGCTCAACGACGGCGGGCACATGCAGTTCCTGGCCAACTGGCTGCACGTCACCGGCGAGCAGTGGGAGGACCGGGTCGCGGACTGGCTGGCCGGCACCGGCCTCGACGCGTGGGTGATCCAGCGCGAGGTGTCCGACCCGGTCGCGTACGTCAACCTGTGGCTCTCCGACGCCTCCGAGGACCCGGCCCGGCAGCCGGCGATCGCCGCGGCATGGCTGGACTGGTTCGACGCGCAGAAGGTCGACGCGGTCGGCTTCGGGCTGATCACCCTGCGCGCCGGCGGCCACGAGGACCCGACGGTGCGCATCGAGGACCTGCGGCAGACCGTCGACGGGCCGTTCGGGCCGCTGATCGGCGACTGGTTCGCCCGGCAGGACTTCCTGCGCGACGGCGACCTGCTCGGCGCCCGCCTCACCGCCGCGCCCGGCCTGCGGCTGCGCCAGGAGGCGACGCAGGGCGCGGAGGGCTGGGAGGTCGAGCGGCAGCTGCTCAGCCTGCCCGACGGCCTGCGCTGGATCGAGGAGGTCGACCAGGTGGCGATCACGCTCGTCGGCGCGTGCAACGGCACCGTGACGCTGCGCGACCAGGTCGACGTGCTGGCGGCGGCGCACGGCGTACCGGCGGAGCTGCTCGCCGACGTGGCGGTCCCGCTGGTGTCGCACCTGGTCGAGCGGGGCATCCTGCTGCCGGCGGCCGGCTAGTGCGCGCCCTGGTCCAGACGGTGAGCCGGGCGTCGGTCACCGTCGACGGCACCGTGGTCGGCGCGATCGGGGACGGCCTGCTCGTCCTGGTCGGGGTCACGCACACCGACACCCCGGCGCTGGCCGCGACGCTCGCCCGCAAGGTGCACGAGCTGCGCATCCTGCCCGAGGAGAGGTCCGCCGCCGACATGGGCGCGCCGCTGCTGGTCGTCTCGCAGTTCACCCTGTACGGCGACGCGCGCAAGGGCCGCCGCCCGACCTGGATCGCCGCGGCTCGCCCCGAGGTCGCGGAGCCGCTCATCGAGGACTTCTGCCGGTATCTGCGAGATCGGGGCGCAGTGGTGGAAACCGGGCGCTTCCGCACCCACATGCTCGTCGAGAGCGTGAACGTCGGACCCCACACGGTGATGCTCGAAATCTGAGACTCACGGATTCGTGCCACGGCTCGGCCGCCTCACCGCCACTTCACGCGCACTCAGCGAAGCTTCTACCCGTAGGAATGATCGCGCCACTGGACAGGGCACTGGTGCAGGCACACGGGAGGCGAGCGAAGTGGCCCAGCCGCTGAGTGACACCACGGAGTTCAACGCAGTCGACGTCGAGACCGACGAGCAGCACGAGCCCCAGATCGACAACACGGGCGTCTCAGCGGACCTCGTTCGCGCATACCTCAACACGATCGGGCGGACCAAGCTGCTCACCGCCGAGCAGGAGGTCGACCTCTCCAAGCGGATCGAGGCCGGGCTCTACGCCGAGGAGAAGCTCAGCACGGGCGACGTCCACCCCGCGTGGATGAACACCTACGAGGTGATCGTCCGCGAGGGCCGCGCCGCCAAGGCGCACCTGCTCGAGGCCAACCTGCGCCTGGTGGTCAGCATCGCCAAGCGCTACACCGGCCGCGGCATGGCGTTCCTGGACCTCATCCAGGAAGGCAACCTCGGCCTCATCCGCGCCGTGGAGAAGTTCGACTACACCAGACCGCGAGCCGGTCAGCCTCGACCAGGCCGTCGGTGAGGACGGCGAGAGCGCCCTGGGTGACTTCGTCGCCCGCATCGACCCCCGCGAGGAGCCCGCCGACAGCGTGTCGCAGGGCATGCTCAAGTCCGAGGTCGAGATCGTCCTGTCCACGCTGTCGCAGCGGGAGCAGGCCGTGATCCGGCTCCGCTTCGGCCTCGACGACGGCCGGCAGCGCACCCTGGACGAGGTCGGCCGCGAGTTCGGCCTGTCCCGCGAGCGCATCCGCCAGATCGAGAAGGTCACCCTGCTGAAGCTGCGCCACCCGTCGCGCGCGAAGCGCCTGGAGGCCTACGCCAGCTGAGCACGACCCGACCAGAAGCGCCTTGATCGGCAGGAACCTGCGGCTGCGGCGACAGCCGGACGTCCCTGTCGGTCAAGGCGTTCGCCGTCCGCGGCGGTTCAGTACAGCCGCCGCGGGCCGCTGTCGGGGCGGTGCACCGGCGCGGTGAACTCGGCGGCCGCGTGCAGCACCGCGAGGCCCTGGGGCCGGGCCAGGATCGGGTTCAGCGACAGCGACGACAGCGTCGGCTGGTCGTCGACGAGGCGGCCGACGCGCAGCAGCAGGTCGGCGAGGGCGTCCAGGTCGACCGGGGCGGCGCCGCGGTACCCGGTCAGCAGCGGCGCCGCGCGCGGCGCGCGCACGAGGGCGGCCGCGTCGCGGTCGGTGAGCGGGGCCGGCCGCCAGGCGCGGTCGCCGAGCAGGTCCGCGGCCTCGCCGCCGAGGCCGAAGCCGACGACCGGGCCGAACGCGGGGTCGTCGACGACCTCGACGACGCAGGCCACGCCCGGGGCGACCATCGGCTGGACGAGGACCTCCACGCCGCGCCCGAAGAGGCGTTCCAGCTCCTGGTACGCCTCCTCGACGAGGTCTGGCGCGGTGAGGTTGAGCCGGACCGCGCCCAGGTCGATGCGGTGCCGCCACGGTCCCGTGGCGACCTTCAACGCGACCGGCAGGCCGAGCTCGGCGGCGACCGCGGCCACGTCCCGGCCCGCGGCGCGGCGCGACGGCACCACGGGGACGCCGTACGCGGCCAGCAGCGCCTCGATGCCGGTGGACGCAGCGGCCGGCACGCCCGGGTACGTGGGGACGGTGCCGACCGGCTCGCGGCGCCAGGCGGCGTAGCGGGCGACCCGCCCGAGGGCGCGCACCGCCTCCTCGATCGCCGGGTACGTGGGCAGGGCGGCCGGGTCGCTCTCCCGGTACGCGGGGGCAAACGTGAACGACGGGTCGGCGGGCAGGACGACCGCGAGCGGGCGGGCCGACTCGACGGTCGAGGTGCGCAGCAGGTCCGCGACGCCGAGCTCACCGGCGACGGAGAGCGCGGGCGCGTACGCGGCCACGACCGCGTCGACGCCGTCGTCGGCGAGGGCCTCCCGCACGGCGGCGACGAAGTCGGCGTCGCTCACCTCGGGGCCGAGGTCGCGCGGGTACCCCTCGGCGACCCGCAGCCCGGCGGCGGGCGCCTTGGCGACGGTGAGCACCCCGAGGGCGGCGGCGTTGGTGACCACGGCGATCCGGTCGCCGGTCGGCAGCGGCTGGCCGGCGATGAGCAGCCCGACGTCGAACAGCTCGGCGACGGTGTCGACGCGGATCACGCCGGAGCTGGCGAAGAGGGCGGCCACGCCACGGGCGTCGGGGCCGGTGGTGACGGCGTCGAGGGCCGGCGGGCGGACCGGGCTGGCCACGGCCGCGACCGGTTTGCGCCGGGCCAGCTCGCGGGCGATGCGGGCGAACTTGCGCGGGTTGCCGAAGGTCTCCAGGTACAGCAGCACCGCGTCGGTGTGCGGGTCCTCGCGCCAGTACTGCAGCGCGTCGTTGCCCGACACGTCGGCGCGGTTGCCGGCGGAGACGAACGTCGACAGGCCCAGCCCGCGCCGGTCGGCCTCGGCGAGCAGGGCGGTGCCGAGCGCGGCGGACTGGCTGAAGAAGCCGACGCGGCCGCGGCGGGGCAGCAGCGGCGCGAGGGTCGCGTTGAGCGACACGCCGGGGTCGGTGTTGGCGATGCCGAGGCAGTTGGGGCCGACGAGCCGCATGCCGTGGCTGCGGACCGAGCGCAGCAGGGCCGCCTGCGCCTGCGCGCCGACCGGCCCGGACTCGGCGAACCCGGCGGAGACGACCACGAGACCGTGCACGCCGGCGGCCGAGCAGTCCGCCACCACGGACGGCACCGCTTCGGCCGGTACCGCCACCACCGCCAGATCGACGGGATGGCCGGAGCCGGCCAGGGCGGCCACCGCGGGCAGCCCGCCGACGACCGCGGCGCTCGGGTGCACCGGGACGAGCGGTCCGGCGGGGCCGGCCGCCTTGAGGTGCGCGAGGATGGCCGCGCCGACGCCGGTGCCGTCGGCGCGGGCGCCGTAGACGGCCACGCCCCGCGGGTTGAGCAGCCGGCCGATCGAGCGGGCCTCGGCGCGCTGCTCGCGGGACCACTGCACGCGCATCGAGTCGGGGGTCGCCGCGATCGGGAACCACAGGTGCACGACACCGTCGGAGAACTCGCGCTCGATGTGGAAGCCGGCGGCCATGAAGACGCGCAGCATCGCCTGGTTGACCGGCAGGACGTCGGCCTCGAACTCGGTGATGCCCTCCTGCGACGCGGCCGCGACGAGGTGCTCGATGAGCACGGAGCCGATGCCGCGGCCCTGGTGCGCGTCCTCGACGACGAAGGCGACCTCCGCCTGGTGCGACCCGGCGCCGAGGCGCTCGTACCGGCCGACGGCGATCAGGCCGCCGGCGTGCTCGACGACGAACGCCTCCCGGTCGTGGTGGTCGACGTTGACGAAGCGGTCCAGGTCGCGCTGCGGGATCCGCGGGTACGCGGAGAAGTACCGCAGGTAGCGGGTCCGCTCGGAGAAGCGCGAGTGCAGCGCGACGATCCGGTCGGCGTCGTCGGGCCGGATCGGTCGCAAGTGGACGGTCGTGCCGTCGGACAGCAGGACGTCCGCGGCCCGGTCCGGTATCTCGGTCACGTCCTCATCGTGCCACTGCGGTTTAGTACCGTGTCGGGATGATGCTCACCCCGGCCGACGTGCAAGCCGTCCGGTTCACCAAGGCGGCGTTCGGCAAGCGCGGCTATGACGAGGACGAGGTCGACGCGTTCCTCGACGTGGTCGCGCAGGCGCTGACCGCGCTGCACGACGAGCTGGCCGCGCTGCGGGGCGCGCCGGCGCCCGACGCGTCGTTCGGCACGTCGACGGCGGCGGAGTCGGCGATGCTGGCCGAGCTCGACCGGATCAAGCAGCGCCTGAGCCGGCTCGAGGCCGCCGTGCGGAACTGACCCGCGGGTCGTTCGCTAGTCCCGCGGGTCGTGCGGGTCGAGGCCGAAGAACGGGAAGGTCGCGGCGCGGGTCGCCATGACGGCCCGGTCGACGGCGTCCGGCGTCTGCCCCGGCACCCACGGCGTCCACGCGCCGGTGCCGCCGTCGGTCATCGCCGTGGGTACGGGGTGGCCGGGCCGGCGCGCCGCCGCGAGCGCCCGCCACGACGGCGGGGTGACCGTCGCCGGGTCGAGCGCGTCGCCGGTGACGACCGCGAGCAGGTGCGTCCACGCCCGCGGGACGCATTCGACGAGCGCGTACCCGCCGCCGCCGCTGGCGACCCACTTGCCGCCGGCGACCTCCTCGGCGAGCGCACGCAGCGCCAGGTACGCGGCGCGCTGCCCGTCGACGGTCAGCCGCAGGTTCGCCAGCGGGTCGTGCCGGTACGTGTCGGCGCCGCACTGGGTGAACAGCAGCTGCGGCCGGAACGCGCGCAGCACCCCGGGCACCACGGCGTGGAACGCGCGCAGCCAGCCGGCGTCGTCGGTGCCCGGCGGGAGCGCGACGTTGACCGCGGAGCCCTCCGCGCCGGGACCGCCCGTCTCCTCGGGGAAGCCGGTGCCCGGGAAGAGCGACCGCGGCGACTCGTGGAGGCTGACGGTGAGCACCCGCGGGTCGTCGTAGAAGATCTCCTGTACGCCGTCGCCGTGATGTACGTCGATATCGACGTACGCGACCCGCTCGGCGCCGAGCTCCAGCACCCGGGCGATCGCGACGGCGGGGTCGTTGTAGACGCAGAACCCGGCGGCCCGGGCCGGCATCGCGTGGTGCAGCCCGCCGGCGATGCTGACCGCCCGGTCGGCCTCGCCCAGCCAGACCGCCTCGGCGGCGGCCCGGGTCGCGCCCGCGATCAGGGCGCTGGCCTCGTGCATGCCGGTGAACGTCGGGTTGTCGGTGGTGCCGAGCCCCATGATGCCGATCCGCCGGCCGGTGGACGCGGCCTTGACCACGGCGATGTAGTCCGGGTCGTGCACGGTGCCGAGCACCTCGTCGCCGGCCTGCTGCGGAGCCCGCACCGTGACCCCCTCGCGGGCGAGGATGCCCAGGTCACGGGCGAGTGCCATGGTCAGCTCGACCCGCACCGGGTCCAGCGGATGCTCGCCCATGTCGTAGCGCAGCAATGCGTCGTCCCACATGACCAGCGTGTTCACGTGACCGGCCCCTCCTTCGCAGTGTGCGCAGGGACCCTGCGCGCGCCGGTAGGATTGCAGGACGCGGTGACCCCCGCTTCCCACACCAGCTCGGCGACGACGGCACCGTCCAAGATCGCTTGGTTGGCTGTCACGTTCCAATCTTGACGTACGCGACGAGTACTATCGCGTACCGGGAGGGCAAGGCAGTGAACGACCTGGTCGATACCACCGAGATGTACTTGAAGACGATCCTGGAGCTCGAAGAGGAAGGCGTCGTTCCCAAGCGCGCCCGGATCGCCGAGCGACTCCACCAGAGCGGCCCCACCGTGAGCCAGACCGTCGCCCGTATGGAGCGTGACGGCCTGTTGATCGTCGAGGGCGACCGCCACCTGGCGCTGACCGACGAGGGTCGCGTGCACGCGGTCGCGGTCATGCGCAAGCACCGCCTCGCGGAGCTGCTGCTGGTCAACGTGATCGGCCTGCCCTACGAGGAGGCGCACGAAGAGGCCTGCCGCTGGGAGCACGTGATGAGCGACGCCGTCGAGCAGCGGGTCTACGAGCTGCTCGGTCGCCCGACCCGGTCGCCGTACGGCAACCCGATCCCCGGGCTGGAAGGCCTCGAGGGCAGCGCCGACAAGTCGCACGACCCCTCCGACCCCGAGCGCAACCTCGCCTTCCCCGGCCTGGCCGGGGCGGTCGTGGTGAGCCGGATCTGCGAGAGCGTCCAGACCGACGCCGACGTGCTGCGCCAGCTGCACACCGCCGGCATCGACCCGGGCGCGACGGTCACCGTGGCGCAGGAGCGCGACGGCGTCAGCATCGACCGGGCCGGCGAGCGCATCCGGCTGCCGCGGGAGGTCGCGTCGCGGGTGTTCGTCGCGGCGCACTGATGCTGCCCGGATGCACCGTCCAGGAGCTGGTCGACCGGGTCGCCGGCAAGTGGAGCGTGTGCATCCTGGTGGCGGCCGCCGACGGCCCGATCCGCTTCACCGAGCTGGAGCGGGCCATCACCGGCATCAGCCGCCGCATGCTGACCCTCACGCTGCGCAACCTGGAGCGTGACGGGATGCTCGTGCGGACCGTCTACCCGACCGTCCCGCCACGGGTCGAGTACAGCCTCACCCCGATGGCCCAGGAGCTGCACGCCGCCCTGCTCACGATCATCACGTGGGCGGAGCGGCACCGCGCGGACGTCGCCCAGGCCCGCGAGCGCTACGACACCCGCACCTGATCGTTCGCTCGACATGAGCATATGCGCACAAGTAGACTCCATGGCGTGACGGTTGTGCCGGAGCTGCCACCCCGCCCGCTCACCCTGCAGGACGTGACGGCGCTCGCCGAGGCCGACGAGCTGCACCGGTTCGAGCTGACCGAGGGCAACCTCGTGGTCATGCCGCCGCACCCCAGGCGGCACCAGATCATCGCCACGCGACTCGGCGTATGGCTGCTCACGCACGGTTTCCTCGACCGCACGACCCTGTCCACCGGCGTCAGGACCGCGGACGACGACCGCAACGGCCGGACGCCGGACATCGTCGTGGCGAAGGGGGACGTCCCGCCCGAGACGGTCTGGCTCGCCGCGGCCGAGGTGCTGCTCGCCGTCGAGGTCGTGTCGCCGGGGTCGGAACGGACCGACCGGTGGGTGAAGCCGCGTGAATACGCCGACGCCGGGATCGCCCACTTCTGGCGGGTCGAGCCGGACGGGACCGTGCTGCGGTTCCGGCTCACCGACGGGGTCTACACCGAGGTCGGCAAGGACCCCATCGACGCGCTGATCGCCGGTGAGGTGCCGGACCTGAGCTGAGACGCCGGACACACCGCGTCACGTTCCGGGCGCTGCGCCGTCTGGTACCGCATGAAGCGAACAGTGCTCGTCACCGGCGCGACCGGGACGCTCGGGCGGGACCTCGTCGCCGTCCTCAGGGAACGCGGCCACGAGGTGCGCGGGTTGAGCCGGTCGAAGCCCGGTCACGCCCACGGTGACCTGCTCACCGGGGAAGGGCTCGCGGCGGCGCTCGACGGGGTCGACGTCGTCGTGCACGCGGCTACGGACGGCCGCAGGGACGTCGCCGCGGCCGGGAAGCTGATCGAGGCCATGAAGGCCGGCGGCCGGCCACAGCTGGTGTTCGTGTCGATCGTCGGGGTCGACCGGATCCCGCTGGGCTACTACAAGGACAAGGTCACGATCGAGCGGATGGTGGCCGCGTACGGCGGGACGTCGCTGCGCGCCAGCCAGTTCCACGACCTGGTGCTGACCCTCGCCAAGGCGCTGACGACGCTGCCGCTCATCGGCTTCTACCCGGCGTTCGACCTGCGGCCCGTCGAGGTGCACGACGTGGCGGTGCGGCTCGCGGAGATCGTCGAGGGTGACCTGCCGGCGACGCCCGGCGACTTCTCCGGGCCGCAGCGGCGCAGCGGGCGGGACCTGTGGCGGGCGTACCTGCGCCAGGCCGGGAAGCGGCGGCTGCTGGTGCCGGTCAGGCTACCCGGCCGGATCTTCCGCGCGCTGCGCGCCGGCGCGGGGACCGGGCCCGGCGGCGGGACCGGCACCTGGGAGGAGTTCCTCCTGCGGCGGCGATGAGTGGCGGATGCGCCGCAGCCCCACCGCGGCGGCGACGCCCGCGGCGGCCACGTCGGCGACGGTGAAGAGCAGGCGCGACACGAGCGTCAGCGCCCACGCCGTCGCCCACGGCACGCCGAGACCGGCCAGGGCGAGCGCCATCAGGAACTCGCGGGCGCCGAGGCCGGACGGGGCGACGATCACGAACGTGCTGATGCTCATCGCGAGCGCCATCGCGAAGACGCTGCCGGCGAGGCCGTGCAGGCCCGGCAGGTGCGCACGGACCAGCAGCCACACGTGCAGGCCCGCCGCGAGGTACCCGGCGATGCACCAGGCGGCGCTCTCCAGCACGGGGCGCCAGGTGATCGGCCGGTCCAGCGGCGGGCGGCGCAGCACCCGCATGGCGCGGCCGACCAGCCAGGTCAGCAGCGGCGGGTAGCAGCAGGCCACGGCGAACGGCAGCAGGATGATCGACGCCCACACCGCGAGCGAGCCGAACACCTCGTGCCCGGACGCCCGCACGCCGTCGAAGGCGGTGCCGAAGCCGGGGGAGGTCAGGATCAGCCCGGACGTGACGCCGAGGCCGCTGACCAGGACCGAGCCGATGAACACCTTGGACCGGGACACCCCGGCGCGGCGGCCGAGCTCCATCTGCACGACATACGCCCACACCGAACCCGGCAGGTACTTGCCGAGCGAGCCGACCAGCATGATCGGGGCGGCGTCACGGACCCGCAGCGGGTGATCGATGCTGCCGACCATCGCCCGCCACGCCATCATCGTCGTCCACAGCGACAGCACGGCGGCGAACAGCGCGGCGATCAGGGACGGCCACGACAGGCCGCGGAACGTCGCCTGCACCGCCGACCACTGGTCGATCGTGGTGGCGACGATGAAGTAGACGATGCCGAGCGCGGCGAGCACCCGGACGGCGCTGATCAGGCGGGCCCGCCACGGCTTGGCTGGTGCCACTTCGACGACAGGCTGACCCACGGACGGGAACGCTAGCACGGCTACGATGCGACGGTCGGAGCCCGAGGAGGCAGCGTGCGGTACGTCGTCATCGGTGGTGGCATCGTCGGTCTGGCCACCGCGCACCGGCTCACCCTGGAGCACCCCGGCGCCGAGGTCACCGTCGTGGAGAAGGAGCTCACCTGGGGCGCGCACCAGACGGGCCACAACTCCGGCGTCATCCACGCCGGCGTCTACTACAAGCCCGGCAGCCTCAAGGCGACCCTGTGCAAGGCCGGCAGCGCCTCGATGGTGGCGTTCTGCCGGGAGCACGACATCCCGCACAAGGTGACCGGCAAGCTG
The DNA here is from genome assembly GCF_000716715.1 of Dactylosporangium aurantiacum. Classification (GTDB taxonomy): domain Bacteria; phylum Actinomycetota; class Actinomycetes; order Mycobacteriales; family Micromonosporaceae; genus Dactylosporangium; species Dactylosporangium aurantiacum. The sequence continues at coordinate 246,998 of NZ_JNYJ01000005.1, forward strand.
ATCGTGGCGACCGACCCGTCCGAGCTGCCCCGCCTGCGCGGCCTGTACGACCGTGCCCTCGCCAACGGCCTGCCGGCGCGGCTGGTCGACGCGGCGGAGGCCCGGGAGTACGAGCCGGAGGTCGCCTGCGTCCAGGGCATCCACGTCGCCTCGACGGGCATCGCCGACTTCGGCGCCGTCTGCGTGACCCTCGCGGCGCTGCTGGAGAAGGCGGGGGCGACCCTGCGCCTCGGCGCCCGGGTGACCGGGATCTCGACCCTGCACGGCGAGACGGTCGTGCACACCACCGTCGGTGACGTGTTCGCCGACGTCCTCGTCAACTGCGCCGGCCTGCACGCCGACCGGGTCGCGAAGCTGGCCGGCATCACGCCACCGGCCCGGATCATCCCGTTCCGCGGCGAGTACTACGAGCTTCGCCCCGAGCGGCGCCACCTGGTCAACGGCCTGATCTACCCGGTGCCGGACCCGCAGTTCCCGTTCCTCGGCGTGCACCTGACCCGGATGGTCGACGGCAGCGTCCACGCCGGCCCCAACGCGGTCCTCGCCACCGCCCGCGAGGGCTACTCCTGGTCCCGCGTCCGCCCGCGGGACATCGCCGACACGGTCAGCTACCCCGGCATGTGGCAGCTGGCCCGCAAGCACCTGCGCTACGGCCTCACCGAGGTCCGCCGCTCCCTGTCGAAGCAGCGCTTCGCCGCGAGCCTGGCCCGCCTGGTGCCCGCGGTGACCGCCGCCGACCTGGTGCCGGCGTCGGCAGGTGTACGGGCGCAGGCGATCACCCCGTCCGGTGCCCTCGTCGACGACTTCCTCATCGTCGTCGAAGGCCGGCAGGTGCACGTGCTCAACGCCCCGTCACCGGCCGCCACCAGCTCCCTGGAGATCGCCAGGTACATCGTCGACCGCCTGCCGCGCTGAGCGGTAGGGTGCGCGCGTGCGTACGGTTGCCGGAGTGCTCGCGGTGCTGATCCTGCTCGCCGGCTGCGACGACGCCGGCGCGCATCCGGGCCCGGCGCCGTCCACCGCCCCGGCCGCCGCGGCCGGCGGCGCGTGCCAGCTGCTGGACTTCCCGGTCGTCAACACCAAGCTCGGCCTGGACCTCGCCGTCGCCGCCGCCGCGACCCAGGACAACACCTTCACCTGCGTCCTGCAGCCCCGCGGCGCCGCCACCCCCGACCTGGTCCTGTCGGTGACCGCGACCACCATCGGCGCGGACATCTACGCCTCCGCCGTCCAGCCGAAGGGTGCCGTCCCGGTCGAGGGCCTGGGCGCCGCCGCGTACCAGCTGCAGATCCCGGCCACGGACGCCACCGGCGCGGGCGCGGAGGTGGGCTGGCTCGCCGGCAACAAGCGGATCATCCAGCTGTCGGTCCACCTGCCGCCCGGCACCCCGGACCCCGCGGGCGCCGACCTGCTGCCGAAGCTGGTCGGCCTGGCCAAGCTGATCGACCTGAGCAGCCTCTAGACCGTACGGGCGTCCGGCGCGCCGGGAGCCGGGGTCAATCCGCGGGGAACAGCGCCGCCTCGGCGCGCAGGGCGGTCAGGAACGCGGTGACCGTGGCCGGCACGGTGCGCCCGGCGAGGGTCGCGGCCAGCACGTCGCGCGGCGGCACCTCGTCCGGGTGCAGCGGCAGCAGCGCGACGTCCGCCGGGGCGGCCCGCGCGGCGAGGGCCGGCACCAGGGTCACCCCGAGCCCGGCCGCCACGAAGCCGAGCTTCGCGGTCCACTCGCCGGCCACGAACGCGATCCGCGGCCGGAACCCGAGCCGCACGCTCGGTGCCAGCAGCGTCTCCTCCGGCGCCGCCGAGCCCGCGATCCACGCCTCGTCCGCCAGCGCCGCGAGGCGCACCACCGACGGGGTCCCGGCCAGGGGATGGGCGCGCGGCACGGCCAGCAGCACCGGCTCTGACAGGACGTGGTGCACGGCGAAGCGGGGATCGGCGCAGGCGGTCACCAGCACCACGTCGGCGTCGCCGGCGAGCAGCGCCGACAGCAGCGAGCCGGTGACGCCCTCGACGAGGGACAGCCGGACGCCGGGGTGGCCGGCGCGGAAGCGGGCCAGGGCGCGCGGCACGAGCGCGGCGTCGGCGGTGGCGAACGCGCCGACGCGCAGGTGGCCTGAGGCGCCGGCGCGCACGGCGTCGACCTCGCGGCGGGCGAGCGCCAGCCGGTCCAGGACCGCCGTGGCGTGGGTGAGCAGGCAGGTGCCCTCGGCGGTGAGGGCGACGCCGCGCGGCAGGCGGTCGAACAGCCGGGCGCCGACCTCCAGCTCGAGCGCCGCGATCTGCCGGGACACCGCCGACTGGGTGTAGCGCAGCGCGGTCGCGGCGCCGGTGATCGAGCGGTGCCGGGCGACCTCCCGGAACACCTCCAACATCTCGGTCTGCACCGCACGACATTCCCATACTGCATGGTAGCGATGCCAGACATTCGTTGGTGACATGTCAGCGGGGCGCATACGGTCGCCGCATGCAGAAGATCGCGGTGCTCGGGCTCGGGCACATGGGGGCGCCGATCGCCCGGCGACTGGCCGCCCACGGGTTCCCGGTCACGGGGTGGAGCCGCAGCGCGCGGGCCGTCGAGGGGGTGGCCCCCGCGCCGGACCCGGCGGCGGCGGTCCGCGGCGCGGACGTCGTCATCACGATGCTCACCGACGGCACGGTGGTGCGCGACGTGGTGACCGCGGCGGCGGTCGCGGGGCCGGCGACGCTGGTCGACATGTCGACGATCGGCCCCGACGCCGTGCGCGACCTCGCCGCGGCCCTGCCCGCCGGGGTGGACCTGGTCGACGCGCCGGTCGCGGGCAGCACCGGGGCCGCCGCGGGTGGCACGTTGCGCATCTTCGCCGGCGGCACCGCGGCCACGGTCGACCGGGTCGCGCCGGTGCTCGCCACGCTCGGCGAGCTGCACCGGTGCGGCCCGTCCGGCAGCGGCGCGGCGATGAAGGTGGTCCTCAACACCGCCCTCGTGACCGCCCTCGCCGCCCTGGCCGAGGTGCTGCTGGTCGCCGACGCCGTCGGGGTGCCGCGCGCCGGCGCGCTGGAGGCGCTGCGCGGCGGCCCGCTCGGCATCGCCGTGGAGCGGGTGACCGGGGCGCGGGCCGCGCACTTCCCCGTACGGCTGGCGCGCAAGGACCTGACGCTCAGCCTCGGCGACCGGGACCTGCCCGTCGCGCTCGCCGCGGCCCGGCACCTGGCCGCCGCCGACCCGGAGGCGGACCTGACCACCATCGTGACGGAAGGACCCGCATGCTCGTCATAGACAACCCCTCCACGGTCGCCGCACCGGCCGGCGCGTACTCGCACGTGGCGCGGGTCGACGTCGGCACCGGGACGCTGCTGTTCCTGTCGGGGCAGATCGCCCTGGACGACGACGGCGCGCTGGTCGGCCCCGGCGACATGGCCGCGCAGGCCACCCGCGTGTTCGAGCTGATCGGCGCGATCCTCGCCGCGCACGGCGCGACGCTCGCCGACGTGGTGAACATCCGCACGTTCCTCACCGACATGGCGCAGCTGCCGCAGTACGGCCAGGTCCGCCGGCGGGTGTTCACGGGCCCGCCGCCGACCAGCACGACCGTCGAGGTGTCCCGGCTGTTCCGCGACGGGGCGCTGCTGGAGGTCGAGGTGGTGGCCGCGGTCGCCGCGTCCTGACCTGATCCTTACGTTGTCCCGCGGGCCGCGCTTACCCGCGGGACACACCATGTGCGGCATGAGACGAACGATCGCCATCGCGCTCGCGGCCGCGCTGCTGTTCGCCGGCGGCTGCGGGCGGCAGGACCGCAAGGACCGGCGCGACCAGCGCCCGGCCGCGGTCTCGACCCAGCCGGCCGGGACGGCCCAGCCGGCCCAGGACGCCCCGGCGGCCGACGACGTCGACCAGCTCCTCGACCAGGTCGACCAGCAACTGTCCGGGGACGCCCAGCCCGCCGGCGACGAAGACTGAGAGGGATCCACCGTGAAGCGCACCCTGATCGCCCTGACCCTCACCCTCAGTGCCGCGCTCGTGGCCGGTACCGCCGGCGCCGCGGCCGCCGAACCGTCGGCGCGCCCCTCGGTGCGGGCCGTCACCCTGGACGCGGCGAAGGACGCCGTCGCCGGCCGGATCGACCAGCGCCTGACCGCGCTGCAGAAGTTCGAGACGAGCCTGGCCGCGGCCAAACAGGTCCAGCCCGCGCACCGCGACACCCTCACCAAGCTCATCGCCGACCAGCGCGCCGGCCTGACCGCCCTGAAGACCAAGGTCCAGGGCGAGACGACCGCCGCCGCCGTGAAGGACGACGCCCAGTCGATGGTCACCGGCTACCGCGTCTTCGTGCTGACCGGCCCGAAGGTCCGCCTCACCGCGGCCATCGACACCGAGCTGGCCGTCATCGCCAAGCTACGCGCCCAGCCCGGCGCCGACACCGCCAAGCTCGACGCCGTCGAGGCCACCCTCAAGGGCAAGGTCGACGCCCTCCTGGCCGTCAAGCCGGGCCCCGACGCCGACGCGATCAAGTCGCAGCTCCAGCCGATCCGTACGGCCGCGAAGACCGCCCACACCGACCTGAAGGCGCTGCGCAAGACCAAGAAGTGACCGCCGCCCGGCGGGCCCGGCCGGTCGGCGACCGGGCGGGCCCCGCCGGGTTCCGCCGCGGGTGGGCGGGGGTGAGGAAGAATGACGCCCATGCCGTTCTCGTTGCCGATCCCCGCCGAAGCGAACGCGCTGCTGGACCGCGACCCCCTGGCGCTGCTCATCGGGATGACGCTGGACCAGCAGATCCCGCTGGAGAAGGCGTTCACGTCGCCGTGGGTGCTGGGGCAGCGGCTCGGGCACGAGCCGACCGCGCAGGAGCTGGCCGAGTTCGACCCCGGCGCGCTGGTGGAGATCTTCGCGACGCCGCCGGCGCTGCACCGGTTCCCGAAGGCGATGGCGGCACGGGTGCAGGAGGTGTGCCGGGTCCTCGTGGACCGCTACGACGGCGACCCGGCGGCGCTGTGGGCCGGGGCCGGCTCCGGTGCCGAACTGTTCCGCCGGGTGCAGGCGCTGCCCGGGTTCGGCAGGCAGAAGGCGCAGATCCTCGTCGCGTTGCTGGGCAAGCAGTACTCGGTGCGGCCGGACGGCTGGCGGGAGGCCGCCGGCGGCTACGGCGAGGAGGGCTCGTTCCGCTCGGTCGCGGACATCGTCGACGGTGAGTCGCTGGGGCGGGTCCGGGAGTACAAGAAGCAGATGAAGGCCGCCACGAAACAGGGGTAGCCACGTGGCGTGCGCGCGGGCACCGAGGGTCGTAGGGTGCCTAACGTGCTGAAGGGTTTCAAGGACTTTATCTCGCGCGGCAATGTCATCGAGCTTGCCGTCGCCGTCGTCATCGGTGCCGCGTTCAACGACGTGGTCAAGGCGTTCACCGACGGCTTCCTCCAACCATTGATCAAGCTCACCGGCGGTATCGGGGTCGACGACAAGAACCAGGGGCTGCCGATCGGGTCGCAGTTCCTGGCGTGGCCGGCGTTCCTGAACTCGGTGATCGGTTTCCTGCTCACCGCCGCCACCGTCTACTTCCTGGTCGTGCTGCCGATGAACAAGCTCGCCGAGCGGCGCAAGCGGGGCATCGAGCCCGAGCCGGCCGCCCCGGCCGAGGACATCCGGCTGCTCACCGAGATCCGCGACCTGCTCGCGACCGGCACCGTCAACCGGCCCACCGACCGGCCGGTCGACCCGGTCGGCGGCGCGCATGCCGCGCCGGTGAAGCCGAGCGACACCTGAGCGCGCTTCACCCGTGCGCGTGGCAGACTCGGTGGTAATGGGACGCAGGCCGAAACCGCAGCTGATCACCACCGCTGAGCGCACGCCCGAACAGGAGCTCCGATCCCGGGAGCGGCGTTACGTCGCGATGATGCTGCTGCGCGGCCTCTGCGTGATCGTGGCGGCGATCCTGGTCACCGCCAAGGTGCCGCTGCTGTGGCTGTGGCTCACCCTGCTGCTGATCGGGGCGGCGGTGCTGCCCTGGGCGGCGGTGCTGCTCGCCAACGACCGGGGGCCCCGGCCCGAGCACCGCTTCCGCAACAAGCTCCAGGCCCGGCGCGAGCGGCAGCAGTCGCATCCGGACCCCGCGCACGCGCTGACCGACCGGGAGCGGACCGACCCGAAGATCATCGATCTGTAGCGGCGGGCCTGCCACCGACCTGCGCGACCGCGCGGGCGCCGAGGCGGGCCCCGCCGGCCAGCGCGTCGGCCGGCGGGGCGCCGGTGAGCCAGGCCGCGAGGAAGCCGGCGGCGAACGCGTCGCCGGCGCCCGTCGGGTCGACCACCCGCGCGACGGGTGCGGCGGGCACGTGCACCGGCAGCGCGGACGGCGCGGCCCAGGTCGCCCCGTCGGCGCCCGACTTCACGACCACCGCGCCGGCCCGGTCCAGCAGCGCCGCCGCCAGCCGTGCCGCGGAGCCGCCGGGGCCCGCGAGGACCCTCGCCTCGTCCAGGTTGGCCAGGAGCAGGTCCACAGCCGGTACCGACGCCCAGAACGCCTTCCCGAGCCGCTGCAACGGCGCGGCCGAGGCGGCGTCCAGACTGGTCGACAGCCCCCGGCGGCGGGCGGCGAGCAGGGCGTGCCGGCCGGCGGGCGCGCAGTCCGGGTCGAACAGCACGTACGCCGACAGGTGCAGGTGCCGGGCGTCCGGCGTCGCGTCCAGGGCCCGGTCGACGTCGGCGGGGGAGAGCAGCCGGTTGGCGCCGCGGTCGGTGAACATGGTCCGCTCCGCGTCGGAGGCGAGCACCACCACCGTGCCGGTCACCGTGCCCGGCACCCGGCGCACCGAGGTGGTGACGCCCGCGGCGGCCAGCTCGGCGAGGCGGGCCGTGCCGGGCTCGTCGTCGCCGGCCACCCCCGCGAACACCACCGGGTGCCCCAGCGAGCCCAGCCACGCGGCGGTGTTCGCCGCGGACCCGCCGCCGCCGACGCGGACCGAGGCGAGGGTGTCGGAGCCGATCGCCAGGGGACCCTCGTGCACGGTCACGATGTCGGTGACCACGTCACCGACGACGATCACCGTCACAGGGCCGCCGCGATGCGCGCCGCCAGGTCGGCGTTGCGCAGGATGATCCGCACGTTGACGTCCAGGCTGCGGCCCTCGGTCGCGGCGTGGAAGTGCGACAGCAGGAACGGGGTGACGTCCTTGCCCGTCACGCCGTCGCGCTCCAGGCCGGCCAGCCCGTCGGCGAGGACCCGGTCGTGCAGGCCGGGGTCGAGCTGCTCGCCGGCCGGCAGCGGGTTCGCCACGATGAGCGCGCCGGTGTGCACCGCCTGGGCGCGCGCCGCCCGCACGATCGCCGCGGCCCCCGCCGGGTCGTCCACGGACCAGTCCAGGTCGAACCCGCCGTCGGTCAGGTAGAACCCCGGAAAGCGCCTGGTCTGGTACCCCACGACGCTGACCCCCAGGGTCTCCAGCCGCTCCAGGGTGGCGCCGACGTCGAGGATCGACTTGACGCCCGCGCAGACCACCGTGATCGGCAGCCGCGACAGGGCGGTCAGGTCCGCCGACTCGTCGAACGTGGTGGCCGCGCCCCGGTGCACCCCGCCGAGCCCGCCGGTGGCGAAGACCGCGATGCCGGCCGCGACCGCGATCGCCGAGGTCGCCGCCACGGTCGTGGCGCCGTCGGCCCGCGCGGCGGCGGCCGGGGCCAGGTCGCGCACCGAAAGCTTCACCACGTCGTCGCTGCCGGCCAGGTGGTGGATCTCCTCGTCGGACAGGCCGACCACGATCTCGCCGCCGATCATGCCGATCGTCGCCGGGACCGCGCCCGCGGCCCGGACCGTCGCCTCGATCTCCTTCGCGACGGTCAGGTTCGACGGCCGGGGCAGCCCGTGCGAGATGATGGTGCTCTCCAGCGCGACGAGCGGCGCGCCGGACTCCCGGGCGGCCGCGACCTCGGCGCCGAAGCGGATGGCATGGTTGATCACCTGGCAACGATAACCCCGGCCGCCGTGCGGCAGGCCGGCCGTTCGCCTGGCAGACTGGGACCGTGACAACGACTCCAGACAACGGTGGCTCGACGCTCACCGACGAGCGCGTCGAAGAGCAGACCGACTACCGCTACGACGCCGGCGACCACGAGAAGTTCTCGCACTACGCCCCCAAGGACAAGATCATGCAGGCCATGATCGAGGGCACGCCGGTGCGGGCGCTGTGCGGCAAGCTGTGGGTCCCGTCGCGCGACCCCAGCCGGTTCCCGGTGTGCCCGGTCTGCAAGGACATCTACGAGAACGTCGTGCAGAACGACGACCCCTCCTGACGGGCCGTCCAGCTGTCGTAGTGACGTTCGGCGCGGATCGGCGCTCCGCCGGCCCGCGCCCGCTAGGCTGAGCAACGCCTTCGAGGTCCAGTGACCCGGAGGCGTTTCTGTGTGGGTTTCTTCAGGTCCTCAAGGGGGTGCCGCATGCCGCCGCGTCCGGTGGTGCAGGCAGGACAGACGCTCCGGGTGTGGCAGCGCAAGGCACTCATGGAATACCTGCGGGGCAAACGGGAGGACTTCCTCACCGTCGCCACGCCCGGCGCCGGCAAGACCACGTTCGCGCTGCGGATCGCCCTCGAGCTGTTCGCCGACGGCACCGTCGACAACCTCACCGTCGTCACGCCGACGGAGCACCTGAAGAAGCAGTGGGCCGACGCCGCCGCCCGGGTCGGGATCGACCTCGACCCCGGCTTCCGCAACGCCGACGTGCACGCCGCGTCCGACTTCCACGGCACCGTCGTCACGTACGCGCAGGTCGGCGTGGCTCCCGCGGTACACCGGCGGCGGACGATGACCAGGAAGACCCTGGTCGTGCTGGACGAGATCCACCACGCCGGCGACTCGAAGTCGTGGGGCGACGGGGTCAAGGCCGCGTTCGAGCCCGCCGTGCGGCGGCTGATGCTCACCGGCACGCCGTTCCGCTCCGACGACAACCCGATCCCGTTCGTGCAGTACGAGCGCGGCAACGACGGCATCGCCCGGTCCCGCTCCGACACCACCTACGGCTACGCCGAGGCCCTCGCCGACGGCGTCGTGCGGCCCGTCATCTTCCTCGCGTACTCCGGCGAGACCCGCTGGCGGACGTCGGCCGGCGACGAGCTGGCCGCGCGCCTGGGCGAGCCGATGACCCAGGACCTCATCGCCCAGGCGTGGCGCACCGCCCTCGACCCCACCGGCGACTGGATGCCGCAGGTCCTGCGCGCCGCCGACGCCCGCCTGAAGGTGCTGCGCGCCGGCGGCATGCCCGACGCCGGCGGTCTCGTCATCGCCAGCGACCAGACGGCCGCCAGGGCGTACGCGAAGGTCCTGCACGACATCACCGGCGAGAAGGCCGTCGTGGTCCTCTCCGACGACCAGGGCGCCTCGGGCCGCATCGCCACGTTCTCCGCGTCGGACGAGCGCTGGATGGTCGCCGTCCGCATGGTGTCCGAGGGCGTCGACATCCCCCGCCTGGCCGTCGGCGTGTACGCCACCAGCGCCTCCACCCCGCTGTTCTTCGCCCAGGCGATCGGCCGCTTCGTGCGGGCCCGCGGCACCGCCGAGACCGCGACCGTCTTCCTGCCCAGCGTGCCGCACCTGCTGGAGCTCGCCTCCGAGATGGAGGCCCAGCGCAACCACGTCCTCGGCGCCCCCAAGGAGAAGGACGGCTACGACGACGAGCTGCTGGAACGCGCCCAGCGCGAGGAGAAGGTCGGCGACGACCTGCTCAAACGCTTCGAGGCGCTGTCCGCGACCGCCGAGCTGGACCAGGTCATCTTCGACGGCGCGACGTTCGGCGTGCCGGCGCAGACCGGCACGCCCGAGGAGGAGGAGTACCTGGGACTGCCCGGCCTCCTCACCGCCGACCAGGTCTCGGCGCTGCTCAGCAAGCGCCAGGCCGAGCAGGTCGCCGCCGAGAAGCGCCGCGCCCCGGCCGCCGCGACCCTCGCCCCGGAGCCGCCGAAGACCGCGGGCGAGCGCCGCATCGTCCTGCGCCGGCAGCTGAACACGCTGGTCGCCGCCCATCACCACCGCACCGGCCTGCCGCACGGCAAGATCCACGCCGAGCTGCGCCGGCTGTGCGGCGGGCCGCCGAGCGCCCAGGCGACGATCGAGCAGCTCGAGGAGCGGATCGCCACCATCCAGACGATGTGAGCCCGGTACGCGGGCCGCGAGGTGGGTTCCCCACGGCCCGGCGGGGTGGGCGTGGCCTGGCACGATGCCGGCGTGCCCGGTGCCGGTCCCGTGGACAGGCACGCCAGCCTGTGGGCAGCTGGGCGGATTTGTGCGGGTCGGGCCGGTGCCGGTCGGTCGATGGCAGGCCGTTCCACGTCGCGTGGAGGCCGCAGCCGGCTCGGCCGTGCTTGTCGCCACCCGAGCCGGACCCGTCGGGCGCTTCGAAGGCCGGTCTGTCCCCGGACGGGGTCGTGCCACCCCGGGCGCCGTCAGCGCCACCCTGAGCCGTCGAACGCCGCCCGGGGCCGTCCGCAGCCCTGCCGTCCGAAGCCCTGCCGTCGAACGCGGCCCGGGCCGTCGAAGCCCCGGCCGTCGAAGCCCCGGCCGTCGAAGCCCAGGGCCGTCGAACGTCACCTGAGGCCGTCAGCGCCGCCCCGGGCAGTCGGAGGACGCCCGGGGCCGTCGAGACCTCGGCCGGGCCGGAATACGGTCGTAGGGCGCCCCGCTCGGGACGCCCTACGGACAGGGTATGGTCAGCTGGCCGTGATCTCGGAGCCTCGCCACGTGAAGTCCGGGGCGACCGCCACCTCAACTGCGATCTTGACCAGTTGGTCGGCGTACTTGTTTGCGTGATGTCCACAGAAGATCAGGTCGCCGCCTTCGGCGAGCCGAACTCGTAGTTTGCCTGCCGCGCTGCAGCGGTCGCACCGTTCCTCGGCGGCTGGGGGCGCTGCCGTCTCCGGCGGCGGCGTGAGGGTCGGGGTCATCGCCTTCCTCCTCTGATCGTCACCGACGAACGCTTCCTTGCGTCGTTCACAGATGGTTCAACACCGTCTTGCCTGACATCGTTCCCACCGGATGAGGGGGACCGATGTCACATTTCCGTCGTGCCTGCGAGAGCCCGGACCGCAACACCCGCTACGTGCTTCCTATCGCGCCTCGGCGGCGATCACAAGTGGGTTGAGGCGGCGGCACCCCTCCCTCATGCCCTCGGTGACCGGAAACACACCCGGGCCGCCCCAAAAGGGACAGCCCGGGTTCGCGCACAGCGGAATGTGAAAGGTCAGTCCAGGTAGTCGCGCAGGACCTGCGAACGCGACGGGTGGCGCAGCTTCGACATCGTCTTGGACTCGATCTGGCGGATCCGCTCGCGGGTCACGCCGTAGACCTGGCCGATCTCGTCGAGGGTGCGCGGCTGGCCGTCGGTGAGGCCGAACCGCAGCCGCACGACGCCCGCCTCGCGCTCCGACAGCGTCTGCAGCACCTGCTGGAGCTGGTCCTGCAGGAGCGAGAACGACACGGCGTCGACCGCGACGACGGCCTCGGAGTCCTCGATGAAGTCACCGAGCTGGCTGTCGCCCTCGTCGCCGATGGTCTGGTCGAGCGAGATGGGCTCACGCGCGTACTGCTGGATCTCCAGCACCTTCTCCGGCGTGATGTCCATCTCCTTGGCCAGCTCCTCCGGGGTGGGCTCGCGGCCCAGGTCCTGGAGCAGCTCACGCTGGATGCGGCCGAGCTTGTTGATCACTTCGACCATGTGCACCGGGATGCGGATGGTGCGGGCCTGGTCGGCCATGGCGCGGGTGATGGCCTGGCGGATCCACCAGGTGGCGTAGGTGGAGAACTTGCGGGAGATCCACATGAAGTCGCGGCTGGCCGGCATGACCATCGGCTCGCCCGCGTCCTCGGCGGCCCGCAGGCGCTCGGCGGCGTACAGCCCCGCCTCGATGCGCTTGGCCAGCTCGACCTCCTGCTCGGCGTTGAGCAGGGGGACCTTGCCGATCTGCTTGAGATAGGCGCGCACCGAGTCGGCGGACGCGGTCAGCTCCGCGTCGCGGCGGGCCTGCTTGAGCGCCTCGGACTCCTCGTCGTCCCACGCGAAGTCGTCGTCGGTCGCGGTGGCCTCGGCGTCGGCCTCGACGGCCTTGACGACCTCGACCGGCTCGTCGGCGACCACGTCCTCGATCTCCGCCACGAGCGCGGCGTCGTCGATCTCCTCGAGCTCCGGCTCGTCGCCGGCGATCTTCGGACCGGCGCCCGGGTCGGCGGCGTCCGCGGGCACGGCCTTCTTCGCGGGCCCGGCGGCCTTCTTGGCCGGCGCCGCCTTCTTCGCGGGCGCGGCCGGCGCGGCCTTCGCCGGCGCCGCCGCCGCGGGGGCGGCCTTCTTGGCGGGTGCTGCGGGTGTCGCTGCCTTCTTCACGGGCGCCCTCTCCACCCCCGAATCCTGTGGGGACTCGACGGCTGTCAGCGGCTTCGGTGCCGGCGCCTTACGGGCCGGCGCGGCCTTGGCGGTGGCCGCCTTGGACGCGGGGGTCGCGGAGCGTGCCGCCGCGACCCGGCGCCGCCCGTTGGCGGAGTCGTCGACGACGACGGTGACTCCGGCCTCGGCGAGACTCCTGAGCAGCTTCTTGGCGTGTGCGGGGGTCACATCTGCGGTGTCGACCGCCTGCGCGACCTCCGCCGACGTGAGGTGGCCGCCATTGGCGGCCGCACGCGCGATCAGCGAGTCGGCGAGCGAGCGTACGTCGACGCTGGGCTGGTGAGCTGCTGTCACGAACGACCTTCCGGTGCGATGAGCGAGCGACGGCCGGTGCGGCCGAGTTCGCGCACGGCGCGGCCGTGCTGAGTGGGCCTTGGGTGCTTTTGGTGGCGCCCGTGTGCCGTGCGTCCGGGGCGGATTCACGAGCGACAGCGGGCAGCGCGTGAATTGTAACGCTCTCTCGCCCCAACATCCCGCTCTGTGGGCCCGACCCGCGATCCTGACCCCACGTTGTGACCGAACGGATGGGCGGAACCGGGCCTGACAGGATGGGGTGCATGGATCGGGAACACGAACTGCTGGACCTCGCGGTGTCGATCGCCCGGGAGGCTGCGACCCGGGCCCGGGCGATGCGGGCCGCCGGTGTCGACCCCGTCGCGACGAAGTCCACGCTCACCGACGTGGTCACGGCCGCCGACCGGGCGGTGGAGCGGCAGGTCCGCGACGCGATCCACGCCGCCCGCCCCGGCGACGTGGTGCTGGGGGAGGAGTTCGGCGGCGGCGAGGGTGACGGCGCCGCCGTGCGCTGGATCCTGGACCCGATCGACGGCACCGTGAACTACCTCTACGACCTGCCGCAGTACGCCGTGTCCCTGGCCGCCGAGGTCGACGGCGAGGTGGTGGCCGGCGTGGTCATCAACGCCGCGACGGGGCGGGAGTGGACCGCGGTGCGGGGCGGCGGCGCCTACGCCGACGGGCGGCGGCTGTCCGGCTCCGGGCAGACCGACCTGCGCCAGGCGCTGGTCGGCACCGGCTTCGGATACGCGGCCGACCGTCGCCTGCACCAGGCGGCCGTCCTGGCGGGCCTGATCGGCGACATCCGTGACGTGCGGCGGTTCGGCGCCGCGGCGATCGACCTGTGCCTGGCGGCGGAGGGCAGCCTGGACGCCTACTACGAGAAGGGCCTCAACGCCTGGGACCACGCCGCCGGCGGCCTGGTGGCCGCGGAGGCCGGCCTGCTGGTCACCGGCCTGCGCGGCGCCACGGCCGGCCCCGACATGGTGGTGGCGGCCCCGCCGGCCCTGCACCAGGGCCTGCACGACCGCCTGGTCGAGCTCGGGGCCGACAAGGGGCCCTGAGGCCTCGGCCCGGTCAAGCCTCGGCCCGGTCAAGCCTCGGCCCGGTCAAGCCTCGGCCCGGTCAAGCCTCGGCCCGGTCAAGCCTCGGCCCGGGGCCTCGGCGCAGGTGCCCTCGGGCAGCTCCGGGTTGCCCAGGGCGCCGATCGACTGCTTGACCTCGGTCACCGTCGGCAGCTGCTGGAACTTCCCGCCGAGGATGACGTCGACCTTGTCGTCCTGCCGGTTCTTGTCGAACTCGTCCTCGGACTTGTCCAGGAAGTACGCCCGCACCAGCCACGCGGCGCCGACCGCCTTCGGCCCGAACCGGATGACGGCCACCTTCTCGTTGGCCTTCTTCACCGGCGGGTTGGGCGCCCCGTTCTGCACCGTGGCCTTGAACCCGCGGCTGGCGAAGTCGTTGGTGATCTCGCCGGCCAGGCCGGGCTTGCTCGTCGCGTTGAACACGTTGAGGTTGACCTGTTTCTCTTCAGGCAACCTGTCGTTCACGATCACGGCGTCCTGGGCACACTCGTTGGCCTTGATGGGACCGGTCTGGCGGTCCTTCACCAGGGCGATGGTCACGAAGACCGCCGCGGTGACCACGAGCAGGCCAACCAGCGCCAGGGCTCTCACCCGCGCGAAACTCATGGCAGTGCTTCTCCCCGCCCCCAGAGCGACTCCGTCACCAGATAGACGCTCTGGCTGCCGGGAAGGTTAGCGCCTGCCGGGGGAACATGCTGAAGTCCCCACCCGGGTTACCACAAAGTTCCTACTCGCCGTTGCAGGACGACTCCCCACGGGAACGGCCGGGTGGCGGTAAGGTCGCATCGCCGTGGCCCCCGGTGGATCAGAAGCCGGGGACGTTGTTGTGTCGCCTCGGTCACATTGGGAACAAGTTTCCGCGAGTGGGCGTACAACAAACGCACGAGGGCGGTAAGGTACGCCGCCCGTTGGACGTTACACCGGGCGCGACACCTACGGGCGAATGAATTGGGAGTGTGAACACCGATGGCCACCGACTACGACGCGCCACGTCGCGACGAGGTCGACCTCGGGGAGGACAGCCTCGAGGAGCTGAAGTCCCGCCGGACCGATGCGCAGTCGGCGATCGTCGACGTCGACGAGACGGAGCTGGGCGAGACCTTCGAGCTCCCCGGCGCCGACCTCGCCGACGAGGACATGACGGTCAAGGTCCTGCCGATGCAGGCCGACGAGTTCCGCTGCTCGCGCTGCTTCCTGGTGCACCACCGCAGCCAGCTCGCGGCCGAGCGCAACGGGGAGCTGATCTGCCGGGAGTGCGCCTGACGGTGAGTTGATCACGCGGACCTGGCGCAGGCGTGCTTGAGTCATAGGCGGCACCGTTTCGCACCTCCGGAGGTAGACGATGGCCCAGCCTGACGAGCTCGCCGAGAACCAGCCGCTGGACGGCGCCGCCGCCTCCTCGGGCGCCGCCGTCCCGGTCGACGAGGCCGAGCTGTCCACCGCGGTGGCGGCGCTGACCGACGAGGGCGTCGAGCAGAAGGAGCGCCGGCGCCTGCTCGGCCGGCTGGTCCGTCTCGAGATCCGCGAGCGGGGCGTCAAGGACCTGTTCCGGCCGAAGAAGGCGCTCAACTGGATCACCGACACGGTGACGACGGTCGCACCGCACATCCCGGTGCGTGACCTCGACACGTTGCGGGTGCACCACCCCGGGCTGGAGGGCGACGCGCTCGCGGACCGGCTGGTGCGCAACGCGGCGCGGGTCACCGCCGGCATCGGCGCCGCCGGCGGCGGCGTGGCCGCCGTCGAGTGGGCCGTGACCCCCAGCCTGCTGACCGCCCCGGTCCTGCTGGCCGCCGAGACGGTCGCCGTGGTCGCGGTGGAGATGAAGCTGATCGGCGAGCTGCACGCCGTCTACGGCCGCCCGGTGGAGGGCACCGGCGCCGAGCGCGCGGTGGTCCTGATCCAGGCGTGGGCCGAGCGCCGCGGCGTCAACCCGCTGCGGGTCGGCGGCAGCGTCGCCGCCGCCATGGGCACCGCGCTGCGCAAGGAGCTGCGCGACCGGCTCCTGCAGCGCTTCGGGCGCAACCTGAGCACCCTGGGCCCGTTCCTGACCGGCGCCGCCGTCGGAGGGTTCCTCAACCGCCGGGCCACGCTGGCGCTCGGCACCGAGATCCGCAAGGACCTCCAGGCCGGGCGCAAGGTCATCGAGGGCTGAGCGCCGCCGCGAGCCGCTCCGGGTGGCGGGTGCTGATCAGCCAGTACGGCGTCGGATCTGCGTCGTCGGTCACATCGACGCGGACCGCGCCGGCGATCCACGGCCGCTGGATCACGAACGCCTCCGGGTCCGCGTACGGGCCGAGCAGGTCGCGCTTGTCCGCGGCCGACAGCGGCGTCACCTCACCGACGTATCGCAGCGGAATGTGCGCGTCGTCGACCCGTAGCTCGCCGTTGGACACCTCGACGCGGATGCGCCCCAGCCACCACAGTCCTACGGTGGTCAACGGCAGCAGGACGAGGTAGGGGATCCACGTCGCCAGGCCGGGCGCGCCGAGCCGGACCTCCGCCGCGAGGAGCCCGGCGACCGCCACCGCCGGCAGCCAGAGCCACCAGGCGACGGTGAGGCGCTCACGGTACGAGGTCGGCTGTGCCACGTGTGCGAGGGTACGTGTCCGGTGCGCAGGGGCACCCGGCAGGATGGAGGCATGACGGTGGAGGTTCACGTCCGGCGGCTCGACCCCGAGCTGCCGCTGCCGGCGTACGCGCACCCCGGCGACGCGGGCGCCGACCTGGTCGCGGCGCGGGACGTCGACATCGCCCCGGGCGAGCGGGCGCTGGTCCCCACGGGGATCGCGATCGCGCTGCCGGACGGCTACGTCGGCCTCGTGCACCCGCGGTCGGGCCTGGCGCACCGGCTCGGCGTGACGGTGCTCAACGCGCCGGGCACGATCGACGCGGGGTACCGCGGCGAGATCCTGGTGAACCTCGTCAATCACGATCGGGTGATCACGGCCAAAATCAGCCGAGGTGACCGGATTGCCCAGCTTGTGGTCCAGCGGGTGGAGCGGGCACACTTCCACGGCGTCGACCACCTTCCCGATACTGTGCGCGGAGCCGGGGGTCACGGATCCACCGGTGGGCATGCTGAACTGGAGGCAGAGCAGTGATCTTCTCGCGCAATCGCGGGAGCGGGCGGCACGCGAAGGACGACACCCGCCCCAGCGGGACCCGCCGGCTCGAGGAGGAGCTGGGCCTCGTCGACGACGAGCCGGAGGAGGCGGTGGCGCCCAAGGCGGACCGGCCCGAGGGCCCGTATGACATCACCGAGGCGCCCGCCGGCATCCCGCAGCTCGACCTGGGCGCGCTCAAGGTGCCCGCGGTCGACGACGTGGAGGTCCGCGTCCAGGCCGACAACGAGGGCAAGATCCAGCAGATCGTGCTCGTCCACAACGACAGCGCCCTGCAGCTCGGCGTCTTCGCCGCGCCCCGCAGCGAGGGCATCTGGGACGAGGTCCGCGGCGAGATCCGCAAGCAGCTGTTCACCGACGGCGTCGCGGCCGAGGACGCCGAAGGCGAGTGGGGGGTCGAGCTGCGCGCCCGCGTGCGCACCCCCGACGGCCTGACCGACATCCGGTTCGTCGGCATCGACGGCCCCCGCTGGCTGGTCCGTGCCGTCTTCCAGGGCCCGGCCGCGGTCGACCCGAGCGTCGCGCCGCAGCTGCTGCAGTGCCTGCGCAACCTGGTCGTCGACCGGGGCCACGAGGCGATGCCGGTCCGCGAGCCGCTGCCGCTGCACCTGCCGAAGGAGGTCGCCGAGGCGACCGCCGCCGAGGGCCAGTCCGAGGCTCCCGTCACGGACGCGGCCGACGGTGCCAATGGCGCCGGTGGGGCGGAGCGCCGAAAGCCGTCACCGAGGCCCCGGCGCAAATAGCCGTTGTGAGCTGTACCGTCGTAGTGAGGTGTCATGTCTGGCCGAGGAGGGTGGCACCGACATCATGACCACGGACAGTGAGAAAGTCGTCGATCCGTCCGTCGAGCAGGCGAGGGGGCTGCGGAGGTTCTTCCGCCGCCTCACCGCCAGCGAGGCGGAGCTCGACGCCGAAGAGCTGCAGCGCGACGCCAAGCAGTGCGGCAGCATGCCCGCGCTCGCCTGCCGGCGCGGTCAGGTCGTGAGCCTGAAGGGCCGGTTGCGCACCGTGGTCTACACGCCGCGCACCAACCTGCCCACCCTGGAGGCGGAGCTGTTCGACGGCAGCGATCTGGTGACCCTGGTCTT
Organism: Dactylosporangium aurantiacum; assembly: GCF_000716715.1. GTDB lineage: Bacteria > Actinomycetota > Actinomycetes > Mycobacteriales > Micromonosporaceae > Dactylosporangium > Dactylosporangium aurantiacum. The sequence continues at coordinate 264,985 of NZ_JNYJ01000005.1, forward strand.
CCTGGGTCGCCGGCACATCGCCGGCATCGAGCCCGGTCGAGCGATCACGGCGAAGGGGCGCATCGCGGTCCGCGACGGCCGTAAGGTGCTCTACAACCCGTATTACGAGCTCGACACACCCAGATGAGGCCGGATGCAGCCAGGTAAGACCGCCGACGCCGAGGAAGAAGCGCCGCTGCCCTCGTTCTCGGTGCAGATGTCCGAGCAGCTGGGCGGGGCCCGCGGCCTCATCGAGTCGAGCATCCCGATCACGCTCTTCATCGTGGTCAACTTCCTGGGCGACCACTTCCACTGGTGGTCGCTGCGCACGTCGCTGATCGTCGCGGTCGCCGCCGCCCTGTCCATGGCCGTGTACCGGCTGAGCCGGCGCGAGTCGGTCCGCCACTCGGTCAACGGCGTGTTCGGCATCGCGATCGGCGCGTACCTGGCCTGGAAGAGCGGCGACGCCAAGGACATCTACCTGCCGGGCATGGCCCTGACCGCGGCGTATGCGGTCGGCATGCTCGCCTCGGTCGCGTTCCGCCGGCCCCTGGTCGGCTGGCTGTGGTCCGTGATGCTCGACAAGGGCGAGACCCGCTGGCGGGACAACCCCCGGCTGCGCCGTGCCTTCGCCTGGCTCACGGTCCTGTGGGCCGTCGTCTACCTGGCGAAGCTCGGCGTGCAGATCCAGCTCTGGCGCGAGGACGCCGCCGACCTGCTCGGCGTCGCCCGCCTGGCGCTGGGCTGGCCGCCGTACGCGCTGCTGGCGGCGCTGACGATCTGGCAGGCGCGGCGCATCATCCGCGACTCGGAGCCCGCCACGCCCGCCGTCGAGGTCGCCCGCCCGGCCGACTGACCCCCGGCCCGGGACGGGACGGGGGCCAGAGCGCCGGACGGGCCGGAGGCCCGGACGGGGCTAGAAGAACTGCGGCCCGCGCTTCTTGCGGGTGTTCTCCACCGAGTCGGCGCCGAGGATCACCGCGCGCACCGAGTCCTCCATCTCCGAGGTGACCACGAAGACCAGCTCGTCGCCGGCCTCGAGGGGGTCGTCCGGGGTGGGGACGAGGACCCGCTTGCCGCGCAGGATGGCGACCAGCGCCGAGTCGTGCGGCAGCGGCACCTCGCGGACCGGGTGGCCGACGTACGGCGCGGTCTCCGGCAGCGTGATCTCCACGAGATTGGCCTCGGACTGGCGGAACGTCATGAGCCGGACCAGGTCGCCGACGGAGACGGCCTCCTCGACCAGCGCCGCCATCAGGCGGGGCTTGCTCACGGAGACGTCGACGCCCCACTGCTCGTTGAACAGCCACTCGTTCTCGGCGCGGTTGATGCGGGCCACCACCCGCGGCACCGCGAACTCGGTCTTCGCCAGCAGCGACACGACGAGGTTGACCTTGTCGTCGCCGGTCGCGGCGACCACCACGTCGCAGGAGGACAGGTCGGCCTCCTGCAGGGAGGACAGCTCGCAGGCGTCGGCGAGGATCCACTCGGCGGCGGGGACGCGCTCGGGGCGGACCATGCGCGGGACGCGCTCGATGAGCATGACCTGGTGGCCGTTGTCGACCAGCTCCGTGGCGATGGAGCGGCCGACGTTGCCGGCCCCGGCGATGGCGATCCGCATGATCAGTGTCCCCCTTCGGGAGCGGAGCCGGTGACCTTCGTCACGGAGGCGACCATCTCGTCCGTGACGAGCATGAAGGCGAGATCGCCGTCCTGGATCACGGTCGACTCGGTGGGCAGCATGGCCAGGCCGAAGCGCATCAGGTACGCCAGCCGGGTGCCGCTGTGCGCCTCCAGGTCGCCGACCGAGCGGCCGATCCAGTCGGGGTGCATCGGGATCTCCATGATGGAGACGGTGCTGGTGGGGTCGCGCCAGATCTCCACGTTGCCCTCGGGGACCAGGTGGCGCAGCATGCGGTCGGCGGTCCACCGGACCGTGGCGACGGTCGGGATGCCGAGGCGCTCGTACACCTCGGCGCGCTTCGGGTCGTAGATGCGGGCGACGACCCGTTCGACGCCGAACGTCTCGCGGGCGACCCGGGCCGAGATGATGTTGGAGTTGTCGCCGGAGGAGACCGCGGCGAAGGCGTCGGCCCGCTCGATGCCGGCGGACAGCAGCACGTCGCGGTCGAAGCCGATCCCGGTGACGGTCGCGCCGGTGAAGTCCCCGCCCAGGCGGCGGAACGCGTCGGCATCGGAGTCGATCACCGCGACCGAGTGTCCGCGCTGCTCAAGGCTCAGTGCGAGGGTCGAGCCCACGCGCCCGCACCCCATGATCACCACGTGCACGTAACGCCTCCGATGTGTGCGGCACCCGTGTTGAGGATGCCATGCGCGGGCCGGACCGGTGCATCCGGCAGGCGCGCGACCCGTACGCTTAGCGGTCGTGGCCAGTCCCACCTCCCTGATGAAGCGGCTGCTCCTGGGCCGACCGTTCCGCTCGGACCGGCTGAAACACACGCTGCTGCCCAAGCGCATCGCCCTGCCCGTCTTCGCCTCCGACGCGCTGTCGTCGGTCGCCTACGCGCCGGACGAGATCCTGCTGACGCTGTCGATCGCCGGGGCGGGGGCGTTCCTCATCTCGCCGTGGATCGGCCTGGCCGTCGCTGTGGTGATGCTCACGGTCGTCGCGAGCTACCGGCAGAACGTGCACGCCTACCCGTCCGGCGGCGGCGACTACGAGGTGGCGTCGGTCAACCTCGGGCCGCGCTTCGGCGTCGCGGTCGCCAGCGCGCTGCTCGTCGACTACGTGCTGACCGTCGCCGTGTCGACCGCGTCCGGCGTGGCGAACCTCGGCTCGGTCGTGCCGTGGGTCGCCACCCACAAGGTCGCGATCTCGATCATCGCGATCGCGATCCTGACCGCGCTGAACCTGCGCGGCATCCGCGAGTCGGGCAGCGCCTTCGCGATCCCCACGTACGGCTTCATGATCGTGATGATCGGCATGGTCATCACGGGCTTCTTCAAGATCTTCGTCCTGGGCGACGACCTGCGCGCGCCGAGCGCCGGGCTGACCATCGAGGCCGAGCACGCCAACCTGAGCGGCTGGGCCATGGCGTTCCTGCTGCTGCGGACCTTCTCGTCCGGCTGCGCCGCGCTCACCGGCGTCGAGGCGATCTCCAACGGCGTGCCGGCGTTCAGGGAGCCGAAGAGCAAGAACGCGGCGACCACGCTGCTGCTGCTCGGCTCGATCTCGATCACCATGCTGCTCGGCATCATCCTGCTGGCCGGCAAGACCGGCCTGCAGTACGTCGAGGACCCCGCCCGGCAGATCGTCAGCGGCCCCGACAACTACGTGCAGAAGACGGTCACCACCCAGCTCGGCGAGACCGTCTTCGGCTCCGGCTCGATCATGCTCTACGTCGTCGCCGTGATCACCGCGCTGATCCTGTTCCTGGCCGCGAACACCGCGTTCAACGGCTTCCCGGTGCTCGGCTCGATCCTCGCCCAGGACCGCTACCTGCCCCGCCAGCTGCACACCCGCGGCGACCGCCTGGCGTTCTCCAACGGCATCATCCTGCTGGCCCTCGCCGCGATGGTGCTCATCGTCGGGTTCCAGGGCGAGGTCACCCGCCTCATCCAGCTGTACATCGTGGGCGTGTTCGTGTCGTTCACGCTGTCGCAGGCCGGCATGATCCTGCACTGGAACCGGCTGCTGCGCACCGTACGGGACAAGAGCACCCGGGCCCGCATGATCCGGTCCCGCACGATCAACATGATCGGCCTGAGCATGACCGGCGCCGTGCTCATCGTCGTGCTCATCACGAAGTTCCTGCTCGGCGCGTACATCGCCATTATCGCCATGATCGTCATCTACTTCCTGATGGTCGGCATCAAGAAGCACTACGACACCGTCGCCCGGGAGCTGATGCCGTCGGAGGACCGGCCCGTCCTGCCGTCGCGCAACCACGCCGTCGTGCTGGTCAGCAAGGTGCACCGCCCCACGCTGCGGGCCGTCGCCTACGCGCAGGCCACCCGGCCCGACTCGCTGACGGCGCTGACCGTCAACGTCGACGACCACGACACCCGCAACCTGCAGGCGGAGTGGGAGCGCCGCGGCATCCCGGCACCGCTGACGGTCGTGGAGAGCCCGTACCGCGAGATCACCCGCCCGATCCTGGACTTCGTCCGGTCGAAGCGGCGCGACTCGCCCCGCGACGTGGTCACCGTCTTCATCCCCGAGTACGTGGTCGGCCGCTGGTGGGAGCACCTGCTGCACAACCAGAGCGCGCTGCGGCTCAAGGGCCGCCTGCTGTTCGAGCCGGGTGTCATGGTCACCAGCGTCCCGTGGCAGCTCAGCTCGATCGACGACGTCGACATCGCCAAGCTCGACGCCGCGTTCACCCGCGGACCGCAGCGTGGCCCGCGCCGCGCCGCCGAGACCCCCACCGAATGATGCTCGAGCTGGAGATCGGGGCGGTGGCGCACGGCGGGCACTGCGTCGCCCGGCACGACGGCCGCGTCATCTTCGTGCGGCACGCGCTGCCCGGCGAGCGGGTGCTGGCCAGGATCACCGAGGAGCGCAAGGGCTACCTGCGCGCCGACGCCGTCGAGATCCTGCTGCCCTCACCCGACCGGGTCATCCCGCCGTGCCCGTTCTCCGGCCCCGGCGCGTGCGGCGGCTGCGACTGGCAGCACGCCGCCCCCGACGCCCAGCGCCGGATGAAGTCCCAGGTCCTGAGCGAGCAGCTGGCCCGCCTCGCCGGATTTTCGGCGTCGGTACCGGTGGAAGCCCTGCCCGGAGGGGCGCTCGGCTGGCGCACCCGGGTCCAGTACGCCGTCGACGACGAGGGACGGGCCGGCTTCCACCGGCACCGCTCCGCCGAGGTGGTGCCCGTCGACCGGTGCCGGATCGCGCACCCGGCGATCCAGGCGCTGCCGGTGACCGGCCGCCGGTGGCCGCCCGGCTCGACCGTGGAGGCCGTCGCCGCGTCCGGCGGGGAGACCGCGGTGCTGACCAGGGCCGGCCGCAGCGGCGCGCTCACCGGCCCGCCCGTGCGGGTCCGTGAGGTCGCCGCCGGCCACGAATGGAGCGTCGACGCCGGCGGCTTCTGGCAGGTCCACCCGCACGCCGTGGAGACGTTCACCGGCACCGTGCTGGACATGCTGCGCCCCGCGGCCGGGGAGCGGGCCTGGGACCTGTACGGCGGCGTCGGCCTCTTCGCCGCCACCATCGCCCCGCACTGCGGCCCGGTCACCGTCGTGGAGGGTGACCGCCGCGCCGTCGCCGCCGGCCGCAAGGCGCTGCGCGACCTGCCGGACGTCCGCTTCGTCAACGGCGACGTGGCCGCGACGATCGCCAACCCGCGCTGGCGCAGCGTCGACCTGGTCGTGCTCGACCCGCCCCGGGCCGGCGCCGGGCGCGAGGTCGTCTCGTCGATCGCGGCCAGGTCACCGCGCGCGATCGCGTACGTCGCGTGCGACCCGGCCGCGTTCGCCAGGGACGCCGGCCTGCTGCTGGGCCTCGGCTACGAGCTGTCGCAGGTGCGCGCCTTCGACAGCTTCCCGATGACCCAGCACTTCGAGACGATCGGCCTGTTCAGCCGTTCCTAGAACGGCCAGTCGCCGCGCTCGCCGGCCTCCAGCAGGGTGATCATGCCGAACCCCGCGTCGGTGAGGCCGCCGAACGTCCAGCGGTTGCGCGCCTGCGGGGTGTGGCCCATCCGGTACCCGGCCAGGTTCCAGGTGAACAGCGGGGTCGTGGCCGGTACCGACGTGGACACGTCGCCGTCGAAGGACGCCTGCTCGTCGGTCAGGATCACCACCCGGTGCTGGCCGCGGTAGTGCTCCCGCACCGCCGACGCCGTGTTGGTGCCGCCGTTGTGGAAGTGCCCCTTGGCCTTGAACCGGTCGATCCCGCGCAGCAGCGACTCACCCCGCTGCACCGGGAACACCGTGGTGCGGGTCGAGAACGACACGACCTTCGCCCGCTCGCACCGCAGCGCCAGCGCCAACCCGAAGAGCACCGCCGCGTCCCACCGCATGAGCGTGCCGTCCTTCGAGAACGGCGAGTGCATCGAGCCGGACGTGTCGATCAGGATCAGCGTGTCGCCCGGCAGGTACGGGATGTTCGCCAGGCTCAGGTTCAGCGCCTGCTCCAGCGCCCACGCCCAGCGCAGCGACGGTGCCGCCCGGTAGGCCGACAGGAACCGCATCGGCAGCTGCCGCGACCGCGCCACCTCGCCGGGGTCCGCCAGCCGCGCCGCGACCCCCGCCGCGACCTCGTCCGACACCCCCGCCTGGTCGAAGTTACGCAGGTTACGCAGGCAGGACATGTACCCCATCGACGGGATCATCGCCTCCCACAGGGCCGCCTTGGGCAGCCGCGAGCCGCCGAGCGACAACGCGTCCTCCCAGGTCATGCCGGCCACGCGGAGCCGCTGCGGGTCCAGCAGCACCGCCGGGTCGTCCGCCGCGTCGGCGCGCAGGGCCGCGTTGGCGGCGACCGTCGCCAGCGACGCCGCCACGCGTGGCTCGGGCCGGGCGTGCCGGCGGTCGAGCGCGAACGTGAACAGGTCGCCCTGCGCCGGCCCGGACGGGGACGGGTGGGTCAGGTCGAGCACGTCACCGAAGCGGAACGCGTGGCTGGCGGTGTCGTACTTGAGCAGGCTGCGCTGCGTGTACAGCCGCCGGGCCGCGTCAGCGACGCCCCGCTTCACCGGCTTCGGCACCGCCCGGCCGTAGCGCGACGTCCAGTACGAGAGCAGCTCACCGGGCTCGTCGGCGCGCTGCAGCACGTCGGCCACCACGCGGCGGTGCTCGCCGGTGCCGTTGACCAGGCCGGCGGCCAGGCGGGCGCGGACGTACTCGGCCGCGCCGACCAGCGCCGCGGTGCGCAGGTTCGCGCCGCCGCGCAGCCAGCGCAGCAGCGCCGCGGTCCACTGCGGGTGCGCGACGGCGGCCGCCGCGATCAGCTCGCGGTAGCGCTGGTCGCGGTCGGCACCCGGCTCGTAGAAGGTCTGCTCGCCGACCATGTTGGCGACCGCCAGCAGGAACAGCTCCGACCGCGGGTCGCGGGCGTAGCCGGCGCCACCCTGGTAGGTGACCCCGTCGGGGCGGCGGGTGCGCTGCCGGTTGAACTTGGCCATGGTGGGATCACCCTCCTTCGGGGCTGGTGTGCTGGGAAGACGGTGATGTCCCGTCGTGGTGACCCGAGATCCAGGCGACGCCGGCACACAGTGCTCTGACCGCTGAGCTACGCCCCGATGGGCCGGGACGGCAGGATTCGAACCTGCGACCTCTCGATGAGGATTCGAAGTATCCGGCGTCTACGCACCGGGTCACCACGACGGGACATCGTGTGCCGGGAACCGTAGCAGCGGATATTCGCGTGGCGCGCGCCATTTTCCGGCGGCGATGATGTGGTGATGTTCGATGTCCGCGCCGTCGACCTGCGGCTGCTCAACTCGCTGACGAAGTACCCGTCGATCGCCACATACCACACCCTGGAGCCGGGCTCCGGGTGCCTCGCCGCGCCGGCCACGGTGTTCCCGGGCGAGGTCGTCGCGACCGAGAAGGTCGACGGGACCAACAGCCGGCTCGTCCTGCTGCCCGACGGGTCCTACCTCATCGGGTCGCGGGAGGAGCTGCTGTACGCGAAGGGCGACCTCATCGGCAACCCGGCCCTCGGCATCGTCGAGCAGCTCAAGCCGGTCGCGGAGCGGCTGCCCCGCGGTGCCGGGATCCGCGTGTACTACCTGGAGCTGTACGGCGGCAAGGTCGGCGGCGCGGCGAAGCAGTACACCCGGGACCCGGCACGCTTCGGGTGGCGCCTCTTCGACGTGGCCGAGCTGGCCGACTGGCAGGAGCCGCTGACCTGGTCGCCGGCGAAGATCTCGGCGTGGCGGGAGTCCGGCGGCCAGCCGTGGCTGCCCGAGGACGCCCTGGTCGCCCTCGCCGCGCAGGCCGGGCTGGAGCTCACCCCGCGGCTGTGGCACCGGCCCGGCGCCGAGCTGCCGGCCGGGATCGAGGACATGCACCAGCTGCTCACGGCGACGCTGCCGGCCACCCTCGTCGGGCTGGACGGCGCCGAGGGCCGCGCCGAGGGGCTCGTGCTGCGCGCCCCGGACCGCTCGGTGATCGCCAAGGCCCGCTTCCAGGACTACGAGCGGACGCTGCGCCGGCGGCGGTGAAGTGTCGTACCTGGCACGTAGACTCCCCCTGTCGTTGAGCGGTGGTTTCGGGGGCGGGGGGAGTGTCGGGTATGGCAACACTGCGGGAGCGGCTCGCCGAGGAGGTGCCGCTGGTCGCGGTCAGCTTCGGCGACGAGGACGCCGCGCGGGACGCGGCGCTCGCGCGCGACCTGCGCGTCGACGTCGCCGAGCTGCGCGTCGACTGGTATGCCTCCACGCAGCCCGAGCACGCGCTGGAGCAGGTGCGGCCGTTCGCCGGGGTGCCGACGCTCGCCACGATCCGGTCGAAGGACGAGGGGGGCTACTGGGCGGGTGACGAGCCGGCGCGGCTGCGGCTCTACGAGGCGGTCATGCCCGAGGTCGACGCCGTGGATGTCGAGCTGGCCTCCGCCGAGATCCGCCCCGGCGTGGTGGCCGCCGCCCGCGCGCACGGCACCCTCGTCGTCCTGTCCCACCACGACTTCGCCGCCACCCCGTCCGCGGCCGCGCTCGACTCGCTCGTCGAGGAGGGCTTCGCCGCCGGCGCCGACCTCGTCAAGATCAGCACGATGGCCCACGGCCCCGACGACGTGCGGACCCTCACCGAGCTGACCCTGCGCCACCAGCACCGCGGCGTGATCGTCATCGGCATGGGCGCCGAGGGCGCCGCCTCCCGCGTCATGCTGCCGGTGCTCGGCTCGCGGATCACCTATTCGGCGATGGGCGGCCGGCCGGCACCGGGGCAGCTGCCGTTCGAGGAGACGGTGCGGCTGCTGGAGCTGTTCTCACCCCGCTTCGCCCGGCGGCGGTCCGGTGACTGAGCCGACGGGAGCCTCCGGGGCGGACGACCTGCCGCGCGGGGGCGAGGGGGCGCGGCCTTCTTCGGGGGCGGCGGCCGGGGGCGCTGGCGCCGGTGGTGCGTCCACGCCGCCGGGTGCGCCGGAGTCGCCGGGCGCTTCTCGGCGGTCGGACCCGTCTGAGTCGCTTGGTGGTTCTGGGCCGTCGGGCGCTTCGGAGTCGCCGAGGGCTTGTGGGCCGTCGGACGCTTCGGAGTCGCCGAAGGCTTCTGGGTCGTCGGGCGTTTCTGGTTCGTCGGGCGCACCTGAGCCGTCCGAGGCGTCGGAGGTTTCCGGGCTGTCTGAGCCGTCGGCGGTTTCGGAGCCGTCGGGCGCGGGTGCCGCGGAGCCGTCGGGTGCGGGTGTCGTGGAGCCGTCTGGTGCGGGTGCCGTGGAGCCGTCGGGCGCGGGTGTCGTGGAGCCGTCTGGTGCGGGTGTCGTGGAGCCGTCCGGTGCGGCTGCGGGGTCCGAGGCGTCTGGGGTGTCGGAGCCGGCGGCCGCGGGGCGCGCTGGGGCGGGCGGCGGCGGGCGCAGGGATCAGTGGCGGCCGGTGCGGCGGACCGTGGCGCAGGTGACGATCGCGTTCACGGTGCTGTTCCTGGTGCCGTTGATCCGGCTGGTGCTCGGGCTCGACGACGGGCCGAAGGTGGAGCGGAGCCAGGCCGCGTGGGTGGTGTGGATCGCCAGCCTCGCGGTGATGGTGACGTCGGCGCTGCTCGCGGTGAAGGCGTTGCGGGCCACCGACAGGGCCACCGAGGTGCGGCTCACCTGGTGGTGCGGCGGGCTGTGGCTGGTCGGGTTCGTGCTGACGACGGTGTATTCGGGGCTGCTCGACTGATCGGGTGACCGGGTTCGCCACCGGTGGGGGCGGCGGTCCTGGCCGCGTGGCCCTATCTTCTGTGTCGTGCCGCCCGGCGCAGTCCGCGATACGGAGGAACCATGACCCAGCCCCCGGGGCCCGACGAGTCCACGGGCCCGGCCCAGCCATCCGAGCCGGTGCCCCCGGCCGATCCTGGGCAGCAGCGGGAGACCGCGCCGCCGGAGGAGACCACCCCGGCCGCCGCCGCGCCACCCGCCGCCCCGGCGTCCGGGTCGCCGACCGCCCCGGCGTCCGGGTCGCCGACCGTGCCGGCGTCCGGGTCGCCGACCGTGCCGGCCGCCGGGCCGCCGACGGTGCCCGGAGCGCCCGTTGCCGGTGAGGGCGCGCAGCCGGGCTACGCGGCACCCGGGCAGCCCGGGTATCCCGGGTATCAGGGCTACCCCGGGTATCCGGGGCAGGCGGCGCCCGGCGGGTATGTGGGGCAGCCGCAGTACCCGGCGGGCGGGTACGACCGGTCGCAGCCGTACCCGGGGCAGTACGACCCGTCGCAGCCGTACATGATCTATCACGCGGTGCCGGCCGGTGGGGCGTTCCCCGGGGTGATCGGGGAGGGTGACCCCCTGGTGAGCCCGGACTACTCGGGCTGGTGGCGGCGGGCGGTCGCGGTGCTCAGGCAGGGCTGGCGGTCGCTGGCGGTGCTGCAGCTCATCGGGTTCGCGGTGTCGCTGCTGTTCAGCGTGCCGCAGGCGTTGCTGCTGCTGAACATGACCGACGAGCTGGAGCGGGCGAGCCGGACCGTGGACCCGGACACGGGACGGCCGGTCACGCCGGATCTCGGGCCGCTGTTCACGGTCCTGGGGTTCACGGTCGTCGGGGCGTTCCTCGCGGTGATGGTGAGCTTCGTGGTGGCGATCGCGTGCAACCACGTGGCGGTGTCGGTCGCGGCGGGGGTGCGGCCGCGGATCGGGGCCGCGCTGGGGTTGGCGGTGCGGCGGATGTTCCCGCTGTTGGGGTGGCAGATCCTGGCCGGGCTGATCACCTTGGCCGGGGTGTGCGCGTGCGTCGTGCCGGCGATCTACCTCGCGGCGGTGTTCATGGTGCTGCCGGTGGTGGTGACGTTCGAGCGGGGGGCGTCGGCGATCAGCCGCTGCTTCCGGCTGTTCCACCAGGACCTGGCGGCCTCGATCAGCCGGATCGCGACGATTGCCGGGATCAGCATCGGCATCGGGGTCGTCGCGTACATCGTCAACACGATCATCCAGCTGGTGCCGGGGTCGCCGAGGTTCGACCCGGAGTCGTCGAGCCCGTTCGGGGGTGTCGGGACCGGGTACATCGTCGCGGTGGTCGCGGGCACGGTGGTGGCGGACCTGCTGGCGCGGGCGGGTGCGGTGCTGACGGCGCCGCTGACCCTCGCCGCGTACGCCGACATGCGGGCCCGGGTCGAGCCGCTGACCACGGCGACCCTCGCCGACGAGGCCGGGCTGACCCCGCCGCCGCAGGCGTACGACCCGCAGGCGTACGACCCGCAGGCGTACGGCCCGCCGGCTCACGACCCGCAGCAGCCGCCCGCGCAGCAGGGGTCGGACTCCGACTGGATGCCGCCGAACCGCTGACGCGGCAGTCCCCGGCGAAGATACTGCGGAAGTGGGACTGAGCCGGAGAAGTCTGCTCGCCGCCGGTGGGCTGGCGCTCCTCGGGCTGCCCGCGTGCGCCGTCGCCGGGGACGAGCCGGCCGACGACGGGTCCGGCAAGGTGGAGGTCTTCTCCTGGTGGGCCGGGCCCGGCGAGAAGGAAGGGCTGGAGGCGCTCGTCGCGGACTTCCGGCAGCGCAACCCGGGCATCGAGTTCGGCAACGCCGCCGTCGCGGGCGGCGCCGGCACGATCGCCCGGACGGTGCTGGCGACCCGGCTGGAGAACGACGACCCGCCCGACTCGTACCAGGCGCACGCCGGCCTCGAGCTCGCCAGCGACATCGAGGCCGGCTACGTCGAGGACGTCCGGTACCTGTACGACCAGCAGCGCTGGCGGGACCGGCTGCCGAAGGGGCTGGTCGAGGCGCTGACGTTCGACGGCAGGATCTACTCGGTGCCGGTGAACATCCACCGGGCGAACCTGCTCTGGTACAACCCGGCGGTCCTCGAGGCCCAGCGGCTGACCCCGGCCGAGACCTGGCCGCAGTTCCTGACCCAGGCGGCGGCGCTGCGCAGGCGCGGCGTCCTGCCGCTGTCGATCGGGCCCGCCTGGACCCAGAAGCACCTGCTGGAGTGCGTGCTGCTCGGCGAGCTGGGCGCGGACGGGTACACCGGCCTGTGGACCGGCGCGACCGACTGGGCCGGCGCCCCCGCCCGGCAGGCGCTCACGCGGTTCATCGAGGTCCTGGCGCAGTCCGACGCCGCCGACGCCGCCGCCGACGACTGGCAGCCGGCGCTGGACAAGGTCGTCGCCGGGACCGCCGCGTACAACGTGATGGGCGACTGGGCCGACGCGTACCTGCGGACCAGGGGCCTGGTGTTCCAGGAGGGCTACTCGGTCGTGCCGACCCCGGGGTCGGACGGGGTCTACGACTTCCTGTCCGACTCGTTCACGCTGCCCGCCGGGGCGCCGCACCGCCGGGCCGCCGAGCAGTGGCTGATCGAGTGCGGCTCGGTCAGCGGCCAGGACGCGTTCAACCCGCAGAAGGGGTCCGTGCCGGCCCGGCTCGACGCCGACAAGTCGCGGTACACCGGCTATCTCGCGCAGGCGATCGCCGAGTGGACCGACAGCGCGACCCGGGTGGTGGGCTCGCTCACGCACGGTGTTGTCGCCGGTACCGTGCGCAGTTCAGCGATCGACGCGGCGCTGACGCTGTTCGTGCAGGACGGGGACACCGTGAAGTTCGCCGCCGCGGCCGCGGGGTGACGCCCCGGGCGCGACCGGTCCCACCTGCGGTGGCCTGGTAACGGGCATGTGTGGAAGCTGTCAAGATTCAACCGGCCGACGTGCGCCGATGCGGGACCCCGTTACAGTTGGGCCCCATGAGCACTGAAGAGACCGAGGCCGCCACCCTGCTGAGCGCGATCCGCAGCCCGGGTGACCTCCGCGACCTCTCGACGGAGCAGCTCGAGGTCCTCGCGGCCGAGATCCGCGACTTCCTCGTGGCCAAGGTCTCCCGCACCGGCGGCCACCTCGGCCCCAATCTGGGTGTGGTCGAGCTGACGCTCGCCCTGCACCGGGTCTTCGACTCGCCGAAGGACCGCATCCTCTTCGACACGGGCCACCAGGCGTACGTGCACAAGATCGTGAGCGGTCGCCAGGGCGGCTTCGACCTGCTCCGCCAGCGTGGCGGCCTCACCGGCTACCCGAGCCAGGCGGAGAGCGAGCACGACATCATCGAGAACTCGCACGCCTCGACCGCGCTGTCCTACGCCGACGGCCTGGCGAAGGCGTTCGCGCTGCGCGGCGAGCCCCGCCACGTCGTCGCGGTCGTCGGCGACGGTGCCCTGACCGGCGGCATGTGCTGGGAGGCGCTCAACAACATCGCCGGCGCGAAGAACCCGCTCGTGATCGTGGTCAACGACAACGGGCGCTCCTACTCCCCGACGATCGGCGGGCTCGCCGACCACCTGTCCAACCTGCGGCTCAACCCGAGCTACGAGAAGGTCCTCGACCTGGTCAAGGACTCCCTCGGCCGCACGCCGCTGGTCGGCCCGCCGCTGTACGAGGTGCTGCACGCGGTCAAGAAGGGCATCAAGGACGCGGTCGCGCCGCAGGCGATGTTCGAGGACCTCGGCATCAAGTACGTCGGGCCCGTCGACGGCCACGACCAGGTCGCGGTCGAGTCGGCGCTGCGCAAGGCGAAGTCGTTCGGCGGCCCGGTGATCGTGCACGCGGTGACCCGCAAGGGCTTCGGCTACCGGCCCGCCGAGGAGGACGAGGCCGACTGCCTGCACGGCCCGAGCAGCGCCTTCGACATCGACACCGGCAAGCTGCTCGCCCCGGCCGCGGTCAAGTGGACGGGCGTCTTCGCCGACGAGCTGGTCGCGATCGCCGACGAGCGGGCCGACATCGTCGGCATCACCGCCGCCATGGCCGAGCCGACCGGCATCGCGAAGCTCATGAAGAAGTACCCCGAGCGGGCCTACGACGTGGGCATCGCCGAGCAGCACGCGGCGACGTCCGCGGCCGGTCTCGCGATCGGCGGCCTGCACCCGGTCGTCGCCGTCTACGCGACGTTCCTCAACCGGGCCTTCGACCAGGTCCTGCTCGACGTGGCGATGCACAAACTGCCGGTGACGTTCGTGCTCGACCGGGCCGGCATCACCGGCCCCGACGGCCCGTCGCACTACGGCATCTGGGACATGTCGGTCTTCGGCGTGGTGCCGGGCCTGCGGCTGGCCGCGCCCCGCGACGCGCAGACCGTCCGCGAGGAGCTGCGCGAGGCCGTCAGCATCGAGGACGGCCCGACGATCCTGCGCTTCCCGACCGGTGCGGTCCCCGCCGACCTGCCCGCGGTGCGCCGCGTCGGCGGGGTCGACGGCTTCGGCGGTGTCGACGTGCTCAGCGAGCACGAGCGCAAGGACGTGCTGCTGGTCAGTGTCGGCGCGTTCGCGCACCTGGCGGTGGACGCGGCCGCCCGGCTCGCCGAGCAGGGCTACGGCGTCACCGTCGTCGACCCGCGCTGGGTCCGCCCGGTCCCGGTCGAGCTGGTCGGCCTGGCCCGCGAGCACCGCCTGGTCGTCACGGTCGAGGACGGCATCCGCACCGGCGGGGTCGGCGACGCGATCGCCAAGTCGCTGCGCGACGCCGACGTCTGGGTGCCGCTGCGCGACCTCGGCGTGCCGCAGGGCTGGCACCCGCACGGCACGCGCGCCGAGATCCTGTCCGAGCTGGGCCTGACCGCGCAGGACGTGGCGCGCCAGGTCACCGAGTGGGTCAGCCGCCTCGACGCGGCGGAGCAGCCGGCGGTCCCGGCGGCGCGCGCCAGGCGCTGACCGTAGCCACCCCGGACGGCGGATCCAGCGATGGGTCCGCCGTTTCGCGTGGGCGGCGCGGGGTACGCAACCGGGCGGCCGCCGTGCGACTCTGGCTTACGTGGCTGAGACGGTGATCGAGCTCGACCTCAGCAGCCCCTGGGAGCCGCCGGACCCGCCCCGCGGGCAGCGGCCGGGGCGGGCGCGGAGGCTGCGGTGGGCGGCCGTGTGCGCGGTCGCCGTGGCCGTCGCCGCCGGGGCGGCCGCGTCCGGTGCGGCGCCGTCGACCGGGCCGCTGTACCGGATCGACGACCAGGTCCGCAGCGTCGTCGTCGCCGGGGACCTGCTGTTCGTCGGCCGTTTCCGGCAGCCCGCCAGCGACCCGCGGATCGAGGGCCGCCGGCGGTCGGACGGCGCCGTGCTGTGGAGCGTCCCCGTCGACCTGCAGCACCACTACGTGGCGAGCAGCGCCGGCACGCTGATCCTCGTCCTGCACGGCGAGTCGGACCGCGGCTTCACCAGCACCCTGATCGCCCTCGACCCGGTCACCGGGCGGCAGCGCTGGACCCGGCCGGAGGCGGTGCTCGTCGGTACCCACGACGGCCTGGTCGTCGTCGAGGACCTGCCGGACCAGAGCCGGGTGGTCGAGTTCACCGCGGGTGACGAGCCCGACCTGACGGATCCGCAGGTCAACCACGCCGGCCGGCCACAGCAGCGGAAGCTGGCCGTGCTGGACGCGGCCACCGGCGCCGAGGTGTGGCGCCTCACCCCGCCGCTCGGCAGCGCCCTGGACTTCACCTGGGCCGGCCGGTACCCGACGGGTCAGGTCACCGCCGTCGACCAGCTCGACCCGTCCGGGCTGCTGACCCGCCGGGACGTGCGCACCGGCGGGGTCGTCGCGACCCGGCAGCTGGACTGGTCCGGCACGCCCGCCATGTTCAGCACCGGCTCGGTGTGGCTCAGCGGCCCGGGCGGCGACCCCGGGCGCACGCCGGGCCGGGCCGTGGTCTACCCCGACGGCGGGCGCGGCGGGATCGTGTTCGACCTCGCCGACGGCCGGGCCCTGTTCCGCACCGACACCGCCATGTACGACGGGCTCCACCAGTGCACCGCCACGCTGTTCTGCGCCGGCGCCGGCACCGGCCTCGCCGCCTACGACGTCACCACCGGCCGGCCGGTGTGGCGGCTCGACGGGTACCCGGAGGTCGTCGCTTCCGTGGGGGACCGGCTCGTGGTCAGCATGTACGCGCAGGGCTCCACGCCCGGGCGGGTCGCCGTCGCGGACGCGCGCACCGGTGCCGTCCTGCAGGAGCTCACCGGGTGGCAGCTGGTCCTCGGCGGGCCCACCGGCCGGATCGTGCTGTGGCGGCCCGTCGACATCCGCACCGCGCTGCTCGGCGAGCTCGACCCGGCGACCGGCTGGATCACCGTGTTCGGCCGGGCCGGCGACTGGTACGGCGCGCCCGACTGCAGCGTCGACGGCGCCACCCTCGCCTGCGTCATGGTGGGCAGCGCGACGGTCTGGCGCCTGCCGGAGCGCCGGTGAGCGCGGACGCGCGGCCCGGCGGCGCCCGTGACAATCTGGTCCGTGTGCCGGAGACCGTGATCGAGCTGGACGTCAGCACCCCGTGGGAGCCGCCGGAGCCGCCCGCGCCGCGATGGCGCCCGCCGGCGCGGTGGCTGGCCGTGGCCGCCGCGCTGGTCCTGGCGCTCGGGCTGCTCGCGGCCGGCGGGCCGCGCCCGGACACCGGCCTGCTGTTCACGGTCGACTTCCAGGTGCTGCGGGCGCAGGCGTCCGGCGGGCGGGTCTTCCTCGCCCGGTACCAGCTGACCAGCCCGGGCCCGATGATCGAGGCGCGGCGGGCCACCGACGGCGCGATGCTCTGGCAGCGCCCGGCCGAGGTCGACCAGCAGCTGATCGTCGCCGGCCCCGACGTGGTGATCCTGATGAGCGAGGACCGCACGGGCCGCGGCGACTCCAGCGTCCTGCTCGTGCTCGACGCGGCGACCGGCCGGGAGCTGTGGTCGCGGCCCCGGGTCACGTTCGACGGCATCAACGCCCGGGTCATGGTCGTCGAGGAGGCCCCGGAGGAACCGCCCGGCCAGGTCGTCTACGTGGCCGGCGACGACCCGGGCGTCAACCACGCCGGGGCGCGGCCGCCGCAGCGGTACCTCGGCCTCGACCTGCGCACCGGCGCGACGGTCTGGGACGTCACCGTCGCCGAGGGCTCCGACGTCAACCTCAGCTGGGCCGACTTGTACCAGGCCCAGGTCAACCGGTTCGACGTGCTCAGCCGCACCGGGCAGCTGACCCGGCGGGACGCGCGGACCGGCGCGGTGACCGCGACCTACCAGCTCGACTGGTCGGGGACCTCGGCGATGTTCAGCGCCGGCTGGCTCGACGGCTCCGGCCGCCCCACCGACCGGGTCGTCGTGTACCCCGACGGTGAGCGCGGCGCCGTCGTGTACGACCTCACCACCGGCCGGCGGCTGTTCCGCTGGCCCGGCGAGCTCAACAACGGCCTCTTCCGGTGCACGGACCGGCTGCTGTGCACCGGCACCGGCGGCGGGCTGGACGCCTTGGACAGCACCACGGGCGAGCGCCGCTGGCACCTGGCGGGACCGGACGGGGTCCTGCACTTCGCCGGTGACCGCCTGCTGGTCGGCTCCTGGCGCGACCCGGTGGCGACCGGGCCGCGGGTGGCCGGGATCGTCGACGCCCGCACCGGTGCCCTCGTCAGGACGTTCACCGGCTGGTACGCGCTGCCCGCCGGCGGCGCCCGCCCGCTGCTGTGGCGCTCGGACGACAAGCGCACCGCGGTGCTCGGCGAGCTCGACCCGGCGACCGGGCTGATCACCGTGTTCGCCCGCGCGGAGAACTGGTTCGGCAACCCCGAGTGTTCCGCCGACGGCCGCACGCTCGCGTGCGTCGTGGTGGGCGGCATGTCCGTGTGGCGACTGCCCAACCGGCACTGATCCGCGCACAATGGAGCCGTGCCGGTGAGCACGGTCACCATCGATCTGGGCGTCATCGACGAAAGCTGGGACCACGTCGACGACGCGGCCGTCGGCCTGCCCAGGGGCTGGGTCCTGACCGGGGTCCTGGCGCTGCTGCTGAGCCTGCTGTCCTCGGCGCCGCCACCGGGGCGCCCGCACGAGGTGACCCGCCAGCCGCTGCGCAACGGCGAGTTCCACGTCGCCGGCGGGGCGCTGTTCGTGCTCGACAGCGACCGCACCCCCACGCCCGTCGAGGCGTTCGACGCCGCCGACGGATCCCTGCGCTGGTCGTTCACCCCCGACGGGCTGGCCAGCCTCTCCGCCGTCGACGTCCGCGGCGACCTCGCGGTGCTCTCCCCGGACCTGTGCCGCTCCGGGGTCACCGGCACCACCGTCGCCGTGACCAGGGCGACCGGGCGGGAGCAGTGGCGGGCCGTCGGCGTGCCCGTCCGCACCCCGCCCGGCGGCACCGGCACCGTCGTCATGCGCAGCCTGTGGTCCGACGGCTGCCGCGCCCTCGCCGACAACACCCCGCTCGCCGGGGTGCTGCGCTGGCAGCTCATCGACACCGCGGGCCTGGTGCGCTGGGACACCGCGGTCGAGGCCGGCACCCGCGTCGCGGTCGACTCGGCCGCCGCCGGCGCCACCTGGGCCGCGCTGCTGGATCCGGACGGCGGGCTCAGCACCGTCGACCTGACCACCGGCGCGCGCACCGCCCCCGTCGCCGGCGTCGCCGGTCCCGCCGACGACCTCGTCGCCGCCGTCGGTGAGCTGCTCCTCGTCGCCCGGTGGGACGCGGCGACCGGCGGCACGCGGCTCACCGCGTACACGCGCGACCTGCAACGGCGCTGGAGCACCCTGGTGCCGGCCGGTCAGAGCGGGCCGCTCACCGTCCTGCCGTGCGGCGCGGCGCTGTGCGTCAACGGCGACCGCACCGTCGCCGTGGACCCGGCCGGCGGCGCGGTGCTGTGGACGGTGCCGAAACCCTCGCTGCTCGTCGCGCCCGGCGGCGCGCCGGCCCTGCCGCCGGACACCGGGCGCACCGTGCCGGCGGGGTGGCGGTTCCTCGCCGCCGACGGCGCCCGCGTCCTGCTCGGCCTGCGCACCGACGGCGACACGCTGCTCGCCTGGTCCGACGGCGGGCCGGCGCCCACACCGTCGGCGTCGGTGCCCGGCACCCTCGTCGGCTGCGAGATCGACGGCCCGCTCGTCGCCTGCGGCACCGACGCCGACGAGGTGGTCCTGCTGCGGCTGCCGTAAGGCGCCGATATCGGGGTGCGTGCGCGCGCACCCGGGCCGTAGTCTCGGCGCCGGAAGGCGCGGCAGGAAGCGGCACCACGGCATCGCCGGACGGTGTTCCGCGCCGCGCCGCGGATCCCAGGGGTTCAAGTCCTCAGCAGCACCACCCGATCACGTGCCCGGCGACCGCGGGCCCTGCGGCTCCCGGCGGCGCCGGGCTCCCCGCCCGCGGCCGCCGCGTACCAACCAGGAGTCAGGTCATGGCCAAGGTCACCGTGATGGAGTACGAGCGGGTCGTCCGCTTCGAGCACGGCCGGCTCGCCGGCGTGCTGGAGCCCGGGCGGCACCGGTACCGGCGCCGCGGCACCCGGCTCGAGCGCGTCGATCTGCGGCCCCGGCTGGTGCCGGTCAACGGGCAGGAGATGCTGACCGCCGACCGGCTCGTGGTCAAGGTCTCCGCGACGCTGCGCATCGCCGTCACCGACCCGGCCCTGTTCGTCACCGCGGCCCAGGACCCGGTGCAGGAGCTGTACCTGCGCACCCAGGTCGAGCTGCGCGCCGCCGTCGCCGAGGCCGACCTCGAGTCGGTCATCGCGGCCCGCCCGCGGCTGCCGGCCCGGCTGACGGCCGCGCTGGCGCCCGCGGCCCGCGCCGTCGGCGTCGACGTGCTGGAGCTGACCGTGCGGGACGTCATGCTCCCCGGGGACCTGCGCCGCGCGTACGCCGACACCGCCCTGGCGAAGGAGCGGGGCCGGGCCGAGCTGGAGCGCGCCCGGGGCGAGGCCGCCGCACTGCGCTCGCTGGCGAACACGGCGAAGCTGCTGGAGGACCGCCCGGCGCTGCTGCGGCTGCGCGCCCTGCAGGCGGCCGGTCAGGCCGGCACGACCCTGGTGGTGCACGCCGGCGAGCCGGCGGCCGGCAGGGGGTGACTCACAGCTTCCCCCAGGTGCCCGGCAGCGGACGGGGGTGACTCACAGCTTCCCCGGGTGCCCGGCAGCGGGCGGGGGTGACTCACAGCTTCCACAGGTGCACGGCGTCGCCGCCGGCGAGGCAGGACAGGCGGTGCCCGCGCAGCGCGCACCGCGACGGCGCCGGGCGCAGGTGCCCGAGCACCTCCACCTCGCCGGTGTGCAGGTTGACCCGGGCGATCCGGGAGCCGTCCCCGTCCGGCCGCTGGACCACCGCGTAGGTGGTGCCGGCGGCCGCGGCGGTGCCGGCCGCGTCGTCGTTGCCGTCGGTCGCCATCGGCACCAGGCCCCAGCCGTCGAGCTGGCTGCGGTCCACGCCCGTCTGCCAGTCGACGATCCGGATGCGCATGAAGTCCTCGCGGTCGCGGGCGACGAGCACGCCGGCGCCGACGGCGTCCAGCTGGATCGTGCGGCGCCAGCGCTGTTCGCCGGTGCGCGGGTCGAGCACGGCGATGTCGCGCCAGTTCGGCACGCACACCATCGGGCCGCACGCGACGACCACCGGGCCGTAGGCCAGCTCGGCGATCGGCACCGGCTCGGCGG
This sequence comes from Dactylosporangium aurantiacum, assembly GCF_000716715.1. GTDB lineage: Bacteria > Actinomycetota > Actinomycetes > Mycobacteriales > Micromonosporaceae > Dactylosporangium > Dactylosporangium aurantiacum. The sequence goes on from NZ_JNYJ01000005.1 coordinate 285,427, forward strand.
ACTGGAACAGCTGCTGCCACCGGTACGTCAGCGGCGCGTGCCCGTAGCTGGTGATCATCGCCCCGTCGAGGCGGACGGCGACGATCACGAGCATGTCGCCGACGATGCGCACGCTCTGCGGCGGGCCGTCGGCGAGCTCCGGGACCTGCGCCGTGCTGGTCACCGCGCCCGTCCCGGCGGCACGGACCTCGGTGCGGCCGCCCGGGTACCAGATCGCGAACCAGTCGTTGCCGGGCACGTCGGGGGAGACGAGCCGGCCGCCGGCCGGCATCTGGAACTCCCACCGCACCGCGCCGGTCTCCGCGTCGACCGCGGCCAGGTGCACCGGCGTCTGCGGGCTGTTGCGCAGCGGCACCGCCGGTGGGCAGGTGGTCGCGCGCTCGTCGACGAGCAGCAGCACCGGCCGGTCCTCCACGCGCAGCACCGAGACGGGCGCCCCGGCGGCGAGCCACTGCTGGTGCCCGTCGGCCGGGTCGAGCCGCTCCAGGGTCCAGCCGACCGCGTCGGTGCAGGGGCGGTGCCGGATGTACGCGCGGTCCGCGGCGAGGTACACCTGCCCGGCGTTGGACGGGATCGAGCGGCTCCACCGCTCCTCGCCGGTGCCCCAGTCGTACGCGGTGACCGCGGGCTCCTCGCGCAGCGCGTACAGTGCGCCCCGGTCGGCGACGAACCCGAGGGTGTGCTCCGCGAGGACGCCGAGCGACTCGACCGAGGTGCTCGCGCCGGAGCCGCCGGCGAGCGTCGCGAACAGCGCGAGGACCATCACGAACGGCCACTGGCGGCGGCCGGGGACCACGGGAGCGGGCCCGGTGTCGAGCTGGTCCGCGTCGTCGGTGACCACCCCGAGATCGATCAGCCGCTCCTCCACCTCACCAGGGTGCCTGGCGTGGGCCATGGTCGCCAGCGGTGCGGTATACGTTGGCTCACGCGGACTTCACAGCCGGTGCCTGACACTGGCCGGACCGGTGGGGGGTGATGTGGCGTGCGCGTGCTGGTGGTCGAGGACGAACGGCACCTCGCCGACGCGATCGTGCGGGGGCTGCGCCGCCAGGGCATGGCGGTCGACGTCTCCTACGACGGCACCCAGGGCCACGAGATGGCGATGGTGACCCGGTACGACGTGGTCGTGCTCGACCGGGACCTGCCCGGCATGCACGGCGACGACATCTGCGCCGACCTCGTCGCGTCCGGGGCGCTGACCCGGGTGCTGATGCTCACCGCGAGCGGCAGCGTCGCCGACCGGGTGGAGGGGCTGCAGATCGGCGCCGACGACTACCTGCCGAAGCCGTTCGCGTTCGACGAGCTGGTCGCCCGGGTGCAGGCGCTCGGCCGGCGGGCGACCCCCGCCGCGCCGCCGGTGCTGACGATCGGCGACCTCGTGCTCGACCAGGCCAAGCGGGTCGCGACCCGGGGCGGGCAGCCGCTGGACCTGACCCGCAAGGAGTTCGGCCTGCTCGAGGAGCTGCTCAAGGCCCGCGGCGCCGTCGTGTCCAGCGAGGAGCTGCTGGAGCGGGTCTGGGACGCCAACGCCGACCCGTTCACCACCACCGTGCGGGTCACGATGATGACCCTGCGCAAGAAGCTCGGCGACCCGGCGCTCATCGAGACCGTCGTCGGCGCCGGATACCGCACGAGGCCACCCCAGGGTTCACCGCAATGACCGTGTACGACGCCCGCCGCGCCGCCGTCTTCCGCCCGACCCTGCGGCTGCGCCTCACGCTGCTCAACGGCATCCTGCTCGTCGGGGCCGGGCTGGTGCTCGTGGTGCTCGCGTACATCCTCGTCGACGGCGCCATCAGGCCGGCCGACGAGCTGCGGCCCGGGACCCGCATCGTGCTGCAGGACGGCACCGAGGTCGACGCCCGGCAGTGGCAGACCGAGCTCGCCGACGCCGCCGAGTGGGAGCTGGTGACCCGGGGCAGCCTCGCGCTGCTGCTCATCGGCGCGGTCGGGGTCGCCGGCGCGTACGTCGTGGCCGGCCGGGCGCTGCGCCCGCTGCAGAAGGTCACCACCACCGCCCAGCGGCTGACGGGGGAGACCCTCGACGCCCGGATCAACTACGACGGCGCCGACGACGAGGTGTCGGAGCTGGCCAAGACGTTCGACGCGATGCTCGACCGGATCAGCGACGCGTTCGAGACGCAGAAGCGGTTCGTCGCCAACGCCTCCCACGAGTTGCGTACCCCGCTCGCCGTGATGCGCACCGAGGTCGACGTGACCCTCGACGACCCGGACGCCGACGTCGAGGAGTTCCGCCGGATGTCCAACGTGGTGCGCGACGCGTCCATGCGGGCCAACGCGCTGGTCGAGTCGCTGCTGCTGCTGGCGCGGACCGAGGCGCAGGCCGGGCGCCGGCTCGGCCGGAAGGTGCCGACCGACCTGGCCACCGGGGTCACCGTCGCCATGTCGGCGATGGGCAAGGAGATCCAGCGGCTCACCCTCGACGTGACCACCGACCTCGCCCCGGCGCGGGTCGTCGGCGACCCGGGCCTGCTGGAGCGGCTCGCCGGCAACCTCGTGGAGAACGCGGTGCGGTACAACCACCTCGGCGGGCGGATCTGGGTGCGCACCGGCACCGACGAGACCCTCGCCTGGCTCGTCGTGGGCAACACCGGTTTCGAGGTCGACCCGGCCGACGTGCCGGCGCTGTTCGAGCCGTTCCGCCGCGGCGGGCGGGAGCGCACCGGGGCCCGCGGCTCCGGGCTCGGCCTGTCGATCGTCCGCGCCGTCTGCGAGGCCCACGGCGGCGGGGTCAGCGCCGTCGCCCTGGACGGCGGCGGTCTCGAGGTCACCGTGAGCCTCCCGGCCGCCGCGGTGACCCCGGTCCTGACCGGCACCGCCTCGGTCAAACCGGCCGCCTGACCGCCGGGCTGTGACCGGTCGCACACTTTCTCAGTTCCGCCCCCGCCGCCGCCGATCAGACCTCCACAGGACGAGTCGGAGGAAACTGCATGCGGCTGCGGAGTTGGCTCGTCGTCAGCGTCAGCGCCGCCCTGCTGCTCGCGATCGGGGCGGTCGGCATCTCGGTCAACCGGTCCGCGCTGCGGGCCGCGGAGACCGTGCACCGCGCCGACACGCTCGCCCTCGCCACCAACAACGGCAGCCTGGTCGAGCAGCTGCTGCTGGTGTCGGCGAAGGAGCTCAACGACTTCGTCACCAGCCGCCCGCTGAGCCTGACCCCCGGCGACGCCGGTGACCGGGCCGCCCTCATCGAGTACGCGAACAAGTCGACGTTCTTCACGTACGGGCTGACCATCACCGACCTGACCGGCAACCCGATCAACGCCACGAAACCGGCGAACCTGTTCCCCGACCGGGACGCGATCGGCTGGAAGCCGCTGATCTCCGGGCTGGCGCTGGGGCGGCCCGGCTTCTCCTCGCTCATGACGGTCAAGGACACCCTGGTCCAGGCGGTCGCCGTGCCGATCGTCGTGGGCAGCGACCCGACCGCGCTGATCTACGGCTTCATCCCCGTGCGCAAGGGCCAGCTGCAGGCGTATCTGGAGAAGCTCAGCGACCCGTCGCACCTGTCGCTGGTCGTGGACTCCTCGGGCACCGTCGGCGCGTCCAGCGACCCCGACGCGGTCGGCACCGTCGTCGACTCCGCCGTCATCAGGCAGCTGCGCTCGACCGAGTCGGTGTTCGTCACGTACCGTGCCGGCGGCCGCTCCATGATCGCCGCGGTGCACGGCGGGCTGCCGGGCGGCTGGGCGTACGTGCGGGCGCAGTCGACGGCGACCTTCGACGGTCCGGTGCGCAACCGCAGCCTCACCATCAACCTGGCGCTGCTGACCATGCTCCTCGTCGGCGTCGCCGGCCTCGCCGTCCTCGGGTACCGCTCGCAGCTGGTGCGCCGGCGCGCCGAGGAGCGCTTCGCCGCGCTCGTCGAGCACGCGCCGGACGTCGTCACCGTCCTGGACCGCGAGGGCGCCGTGGTGTACTCCAGCCCCAGCGGCCAGCGCATCCTCGGCTTCGTCGCGGTCGGCTCGTCCGTCTTCGACCTGCTGCACCCCGACGACCGCGAGCAGGTGCGGGACCGCTTCGCCGCGCTGCTGGCCGAGAGGGGCGGCCTGGAGCGCATGCAGGTGCGGGTCGCGCAGGCCGACGGCAACCACCGCTGGTTCGACTTCACCGCCTCCAACCAGCTGCACAACGCGGCGCTCGACGGCATCGTCATCAACGCCCGCGACATCACCGACAGCCGCGAGATGCAGGACCGCCTCGCCCACGACGCGCACCACGACCCGCTCACCGGCCTGCCCAACCGCCGCCGCCTGCAGGAGCGGCTCACCGCGTCACTGCAGCACACCCCGGTCGGGGTGCTCTTCGTCGACCTCGACGGCTTCAAGCCCGTCAACGACGAGCTCGGTCACGAGGCCGGCGACGAGCTGCTGCGTCAGGTCGGCGAGCGCCTGTCGTCCTGCCTGCGCCCGACCGACGTGCTCGCCCGCGTCGGCGGCGACGAGTTCGTGCTGCTCCTGCCCGGCGTGGTCGGCGGTGAGGACGCCGGGACCCTGGCGGTGCGGCTGCGCGAGGTGCTGGCCGAGCCGTTCGACGTCGCCGGTCACGAGGTGCGCATCGGCGCCAGCGTCGGGCTGCACCTCGCCGGCCCCGGCGAGGACCCGGACGAGGTGCTGCGCACCGCGGACCAGGCCATGTACGCCGCCAAGCGCGGCCCCGACCGCCCCGGCCGGCACCGGGCGGGCTGACTCAGCCGATCGGGGCGCCGTGGGTGCGCATGAACGGGATCGGGTCGATGGCGTTCTGCGGGCCGGTCGGCGGGGCGTTGATGTGCACCTCGTAGTGCAGGTGCGGGGCCGAGGAGTTGCCGGAGCTGCCGACGTACCCGATGACCTGCCCGGCCTTGACCTTCTGGCCGGGCTGGACGACGGCCCGGCGGACCATGTGGCAGTACAGGGTGGAGATGCCGCCCTCGTGCTGCAGCTTGACGTACCAGCCGCAGCCGCCGACCGACGGGCTGCCGGTCTGGTCGCAGCTGTGCCCGGCCTCGATGTTGCACACGACCTCGACCACCGTGCCGGCCGAGGCGGCGTGGATCGGGGTGCCGGTGAAGGACATGAGGTCCACACCGATGTGGTTCGGGTTGTTCGAGGTACGGAAGCCGGGCCGGGCCCGGAAGCCCGGCAGCGGGCTGGTCCAGCCGCCGGCGGCGGGTGCGGCGGGCGCGGCGACTGGCTGGTTCGCCGCGGCGCACGGCGGCGGGGTCGCGCCGCGGCGCACGTATGCGTCGGAGACGTAGGTGCCTTCCGGCAGGCGGTCCCACATCGACGTGACCCGCTGCGAGCCGGCGATGCTCTCGCCGCGCTCCTGGCAGACCAGGGTCAGCGCGGTGCCGTTGGGCAGGGCGGCGACGAGCGGCGCGCCGTGCGAGGGGGCGGTGCGGGCCTTGAGCGGGGTGCCGCCGGTGGCGACGCTGCCCGTGGTCGTGGTGACCGCGGCGGCGACGGCGGCGGGCGCGACGGGGGCGGCCGGGCCGCAGGCCGGGACCGGCGTGCCGGGGCGGCGGATCCACGCGTCGGAGACGTAGGAGCCGTCGGTGAGCCGGTCCCACCGGTCGGTGACCCGGACCGAGCCCTCACTGATCAGCTGGCCCTTGACCTGGCAGTCGATCGCGACCGACGCGCCGTGCGGCAGGGTGCGCAGCTGGGCGGTCCACACCGCGCTGCCCGCCCGCACGTTCAAGGGCCGCTTGGGCGAGACGACCGTGGCGCTCTCCGCGGCGTGCGCGTCGACCGCCGGGGTCAGCGTGGCCAGGACGACGACGGCAACGGACATGATTTTGCGCATGGTGCACCCCCGGGGACGAGTGATCCGTGCAGCCGGGGGGACTGCGCGCGAACCCCGCCAACGCTAGGCGCCGGCGGGGTCCGTTACCGATATTTACCGAATGTGCCCTCGATCGGGTGAACCTACGGGGCGTTCGCCACGCCCGGCGGCAGGAACCGTACCCCGGTCACCTTCTCCGAGATGCCCTCGCGGTCCAGGTACGGCGTGATGCCGCCGAGGTGCATCGGCCAGCCGGCACCGAGGATCATGCACAGGTCGATGTCGCGCGGGTCGGCGACCACGCCCTCGTCGAGCATGAGCCGGATCTCGCGGGCCAGGGCGGCGGTCGCCTCGTCGCGCAGCTCCTCGGCCGTGGAGGGCGCGTCGCCGACCTGCAGCAGCGCGAGCACCTCCGGGTCGGGGTTGCCCTCGGCGTCGGTGAAGCCGCGCTTGCCGGCCTCGACCACCCGGCCCAGGTTGGCCGAGACGCCGAAGCGGTCCGGGAACGCCGTGTGCAGCGTCTCGGCCACGTGGTGCGCGACGGCCGGGCCGACCATGGTGAGCAGCACCATCGGCCGCATCGGCAGGCCCAGCGGGTCCAGGGCCGAGTCGGCGACCTCGATCGGCGTGCCGTTGTCGACGGCCGCGGTGACCACCCCGAGGAAGCGGGTCAGCAGCCGGTTGACCACGAACGCCGGGGCGTCCTTGACCAGCACCGAGGACTTCTTCAGGGCCTTGCCGACGGCGAACGCGGTGGCGAGCGTCGCGTCGTCGGTCTGGTCGGCGCGGACGATCTCCAGCAGCGGCATCATCGCGACCGGGTTGAAGAAGTGCAGCCCGACGACGCGCTCCGGGTGGGCGAGCCCGGCGGCCTGCTCGCTGACCGACAGCGAGGAGGTGTTGGTCGCCAGCACGCAGTCGTCCCGGACGATCTTCTCGACCTCGGCCCAGACCTGCTTCTTGACGCCCAGGTCCTCGAACACGGCCTCCAGCACCAGGTCGGCGTCGGCGAAGGCGGCCTTGTCGGCCGAGCCGCTCACCAGGCCGCGCAGCTTCGCGGCCTTGCCCGGGTCGAGGCGCCGCTTGGACACCAGCTTGTCGATCTCGGCGTGGACGTAGCCGACGCCCTTGTCGACGCGGGCCTGGTCGAGGTCGGTGAGCACGACCGGGACCTCGAGCCGGCGCACGAACAGCAGCGCCAGCTGGGAGGCCATGAGCCCGGCGCCGACGATGCCGACCTTGTTGACGTCGCGGGCGAGCCCCTTGTCCGGCGCCCCGGCGGGCCGCTTCGCCCGGCGCTGGACGAGGTCGAACGCGTACAGGCTGGCCCGGGCCTGGTCGCCCATGATGAGGTCGGCGAGGGCCTCGTCCTCGGCCGCGGTGCCGTCCTCGAAGGACGCGTCCTTCGCCAGCGCGAGCAGCTCGATGGCCTTGTTGGCGGAGTTGACCGCGCCGTGCAGCCGCTCGTCGAGCTGGTGCTTGGCGAAGAACAGCACGCCGTCCCACATGTCCCGGTCGATCTCGGGCCGGGTGACGGTGACGGTGCCGTCCACGACGCCCTCGGCCCAGGCGAGGGACCGCTCCAGGTAGTCGGCCGGCTCGAAGATCTCGTCGGCGATGCCCAGCTCGCGGGCCTGCGCCGGCTTGAGCGTCTTCTGCGTCAGCGGGTTCTGCAGGATGACCTGCGCCGCCGGGGCGATGCCGATGAGGTTCGGCAGCAGCTGCGTGCCGCCCCAGCCGGGCACCAAACCGATCGCGACCTCGGGCAGGGCGAGGGCCGCCGCGCCGGAGGACACGGTCCGGTAGTGGCAGTGCAGCGCCACCTCCAGGCCGCCGCCCATCGCCGCGCCGTTGACGAACGCGAACGTGGGCACCGGGGAGTCCTTGAGCTTGCGGAACACGCGGTGGCCGTACCGGCCGAGCTCGAGGGCCTGCTCCCGCTCGGTGATGAGCGGCATGCCGGTGATGTCGGCGCCGACGCAGAAGATGTACGGCTTGCCGGTGATCGCGATGAACTTCGGCGCGGCCGCGACGGCCTCGTCGATCGCCGCGTCCAGGCTGGCCAGGCCGCCGGGGCCGAACGAGTTGGGCTTGGTGTGGTCGAAGCCGTTGTCGAGCGTGATGAGCGCGGCGCGCTCCCGGCTCGGCAGGGTGACGAAGCGCAGCAGCGCCTTGGTCACGACCTCGTTGGGGTTCGAGATGGCCGCGCTCACTTGTCGCCCTTCCAGTTCGGGTTCTCCCAGATCACGGATGCGCCCATGCCGATGCCGACGCACATGGCGGTGAGGCCGTAGCGGACCTCGGGGTGCTCGGCGAACTGCCGGGACAGCTGCGTCATGAGCCGCACGCCGGAGGACGCCAGGGGGTGCCCGACGGCGATCGCGCCGCCCCACGGGTTGACCCGCGGGTCGTCGTCGGCGATGCCGAAGTGGTCCAGGAACGCCAGCACCTGCACGGCGAACGCCTCGTTGAGCTCGAACAGGCCGATGTCGTCGATGCTCAGCCCGGCCTGGCGCAGCGCCTTCTCGGTCGCCGGGACCGGGCCGAAGCCCATGACCTCCGGCTCGACGCCGACGAAGCCGTAGGAGACCAGGCGCATGCCGACCGGCAGCCCCAGCTCGCGGGCGACGTCCTCGGCGGCGATGATGGCGGCGGTGGCGCCGTCGTTGAGGCCCGCGGCGTTGCCGGCGGTGACCTTGCCGTGCGGCCGGAACGGGGTCTTGAGCGTCGCCAGCTTCTCCAGGCTGGTCTCGCGCGGCGCCTCGTCGACCGTGGCCAGGCCCCAGCCCGCCTCGGGGTCGCGGGTCGCCACGCTGACCAGGTCGGGCTGCAGCTTGCCGGCCTGGTACGCGGCGGCGGTCTTCACCTGCGAGGCGTAGCCGAACCGGTCGGCCCGCTCCTTGGTGATGCCGGGCAGCCGGTCGTGCAGGTTCTCCGCGGTGGCGCCCATGACCAGCGCCGACGGGTCGACCAGCTTCTCGGCGAGGATCCGCGGGTTGGGGTCGACGCCCTCGCCCATGGGGTGGCGGCCCATGTGCTCGACGCCGCCGGCGATCGCGACGTCGTAGGCGCCGAACGCGATGCCGCCGGCGACGGTGGTCACCGCGGTCAGGGCGCCGGCGCACATGCGGTCGATCGCATAGCCCGGGACGGTCTTGGGCAGACCCGACAGCAGGGCGGCGGTGCGGCCGATGGTCAGGCCCTGGTCGCCGGTCTGCGTGGTGGCCGCGATCGCGACCTCGTCGACCCGCTCCGGCGGCAGCTGCGGGTTGCGGCGCAGCAGCTCGCGGATACAGCGGATGACGAGGTCGTCGGCGCGGGTGTTGGCATACATCCCACCGGCCTTGCCGAACGGGGTGCGCACGCCGTCGACGAAGACGACGTCGCGGACGGGACGGGGCACGGGTGTCCTCCTAGCGACGAATTACCGGCAATGTTACTCGCCAGTAAGTCCGGTGCGCCTGTGGATCCGCCCACACCTGCCCCGTGCCCGTCCGTTGTCGTCCGCCCGCTACTGGGCCGGCACCTCCAGCGCCGCCGTCAGCCCCGGCGTCACCAGCGCGACCTGCCACGGGCGCGCGCCGTAGCCGGACAGCACCGCGGCGACCGCCTCCTCGGTGAGCTCCTCCGGCGGCGACCAGGCCAGGCGCCGGACCGAGTCCGGGGTGATGAGGTTCTCCGGCGGCACCCGGTGGGCGGTGGCCAGGCTGGTCACCAGCTCCCGGCACCGGGCCAGCCGGCCCGCCGCGACGGGGTCGCGCTCGGCCCACCGGTGCGGCGGGGGAGGCCCCTCCGACGGCGGGGTGGTCGGCAGCTCCTTGTCCGGCAGCGCCCTGGCGTCGGCCAGCGCGGCCAGCCACGTCGGCGCGAGCCGGCGCACCGAGCGCCCGCCGAAGCCGGCGAGGGCCAGCAGCGAGCGCTCGTCCTTCGGGTCGGCCTCGGCGGCGGCGATGATCGCCGCGTCGGCGAGGACCCGGCCGGGGCTCGCGTCGCGGCGCGCGGCGATCTCGTCACGGGCCTGCCACAACGCGCGGACCCGGGCCAGGGCACGGGCGCCGCGCACCCGGTGGATGCCCGACGTGCGGCGCCAGGGGTCGGCGCGCACCCGGGGCGGGTCGCCGGCGGAGGCGACCAGCGCGGCGAACTCCTGCGCCGCCCACTCCGTCTTGCCCTGCTCGTGCAGCTCCTCGGCGAGCGTGTCGCGCAGCTGCAGGAGCAGCTCGACGTCCAGCGCCGCGTAAGTGAGCCAGGACGTCGGCAGCGGCCGCGTCGACCAGTCGGCGGCCGAGTGGTGCTTCTCGAGGGTGTAGCCGAGCAGCGACTCGGTCAGGGCGGCCAGGCCGACCCGCTCGAAGCCGCACAGGCGCGCCGCGAGCTCGGTGTCGAACAGCCGGGTGGGGCGCAGCCCGAGCTCGGTGAGGCAGGGCAGATCCTGGCTGGCGGCGTGCAGGATCCACTCGGTCGGCGAGATGACCTCGTCGAGCTCTGGCAGTTGTCCGAAGGGGAGGGGGTCGATCAGGACGGTGCCGGCTCCGGCACGGCGCAGTTGCACGAGATAGGCCCGGTGCGTGTACCGGTAGCCGGAGGCGCGTTCGGCGTCCACGGCCACCGGGCCGCTGCCCTGAGCGAAGCGCTCCACGGCGCGCGCGAGCTCGGCCCGGTCGGTGATCGGCTCGGGCGTCCCGTCTCGGGGGGCGGTCAGCAGGACGGGCTCGGTCTTGTCGTCCGGTTTGTCCGGACTGTCTGGCTCCTCGTCCCGACGCCGCGCGGGGGGTTCGTCGGTCACCCGGACCACGGTACGTTGCGGCACCGGAACGCCGATGCAGCCGGGTCCGGCGCGTCGGTTTCCGGTGTGCTCCGGCGGCGTCCGGGTGGCCCGGGACACGCCGTTGCGGGACGGACAAACCCGGGCCGCCCCGGTACGGTCGCGTGCGCGAGCCGAACTGGTACTTCCGGTTGTGTCCGTTGGTTGCCACGGAGGTCGCGAGGCTTGTGCGGGCAGTTTAGGGTGAGGCCGACTGCGATGCCGCACTCCGACCGCGCCGCAGGACAAACGGGTGGAATTGTGACAGGAAGGAAACGAGAAGCATGACGGCCGGGTATGACCCTTCCAACCCGGTGGCTTCCGGAACCTCCGATTCGTACGATCGTCCGCGCCACACGGACCGATCCGTCGACGACTCGGAGCGACTCGGTCCACTTCCTCCACGCATGACGCCGACCGGATCGTTCCCGGCGGCCGGCGTGTCGCCCGCGGGTGGCCCGGCCACCGGCGGCTTCCCGGCCCAGCCGACGAGCGCCTGGCCCGTCTCCGCGCCCGCCGGGCCGCCGCCGCACAGCGTCCCGCCGCACGCCGGGCAGCACCCCGACGGGGCCCGCCGCGGCCGCGGCGGCGCCCTCGCCCTGGCGCTGGCACTGCTCCTGCTGGTCGTCGTGGGCGTGCAGGCCGCGTTCATCGTCCGGCTCGAGTCGCGCCTGGACAAGGCCGAGAAGGCGGCCAGCGCCGCCAAGCAGAGCGACGAGACCCGGCTCAGGGCCCTGGAGGACCGCGCCGACAAGCTCGAGGCCAAGACGGGCGGCAACCTCGACGCCGCGGCCGTCGCCGAGAGCGTCCGGCCGAGCGTGTTCCGCGTCACCACGAAGTACGCGACCGGCACCTCGTTCGCGCTCGGCAAGGCGCCCTCGGGCGGCGGCACCAACCTCATCACGAACTACCACGTCGTGCAGGAGGCCTACGAGAAGGGCGAGCGCGACGTCAGCATCGAGCGCACCAACCAGCGGTTCCCGGCCAAGATCCTCGAGGCGCACCCCGACAAGGACCTGGCGGTGCTGCACACCGACGAGGACTTCACCCGGCTCGTCGCCGCGGCGCAGGTGCCGAAGGTCGGCGAGCCCGTGCTCGTCGTCGGCGCCCCGCTCGGCCTCGAGGACACCGTCACCACCGGCGTCGTCAGCGCGTTCCGTTCGCTCGGCGGCGAGAACCTGATGCAGTTCGACGCGGCGATCAACCCCGGTAACTCCGGCGGGCCCGTGTTCAACGCCAAGAAGGAGGTGGTCGGCGTCGCGACGCTCAAGGCGCGGGAGTCCGAAGGCATCGGTCTGGCGATCCCGATCTCGGTGGTCTGCGAGACGATCAGCATCTGCTGATCCCGCCGCACCCGGCACGTCCGACCTGCACCACCGTCCAGAACCACGGCCTGCCGCAGGCCGTGCCGACTCTGCACCACGTCGTCGCGTCCCGGTCGCGGCGGCCGCTCGACCCCGCCCGGGGCGCTGCCCGGAGGGATCATCAGGAGGAAGAAAGAGATGACCTACCCCAATAACCCCCAGGGCAACCCGCACGAGGGCTACGCCTACCCGGACCCGAACGCGGCGCAGGGGGCCTACCCGCCCGCCGCGCCGCAGTCGCCCTACGGCGCCCCGGTGCCGCCGCAGCCCGCCCCCACCCACGACCAGGGCTACGGCCAGCCGCCGCAGCCCAACCCGTACGACCAGGGCACCCAGCAGCTGCCCACCTACGGCGAGCAGCCCGCGTCGTACAACCTGGAGCCGTCGGTGTCCGCGCCGCCGACCTCGCCGATGATGGCGAACCCGCCGATGTCGGCGCCGCCGATGTCCGGCCCGCCGGTCGCCTACGGCCCGGTCTCCGGCCCGCCCGGGTACGCCCAGGGCGGCTACCAGACCCCCGGCCCGGCGCCGAAGAAGAGCGTCGCGGTGCCGATCCTCGCCAGCCTCCTCGCGCTCGCGATCATCGCGGCCGGCGTGTTCGTCGGGCTGTACATCGACAAGAGCGGCAAGCTCGACAAGTCCGAGAAGCTCGCGTCGCAGCGCCAGGACAGCCTCACCGCGACCCAGGGCGAGCTGGACAAGACGAAGAACGACCTCAAGGCCAAGGCCGACGAGCTCACCAAGGCCCAGCAGGAGCTGCGCGGCGTGACGGCTGACAGCACCGAGGCCAAGCGCCAGCGTGACGTCATCGGCACCTGCCTGAAGCTGCTGATCGAGGCGCTCGACGCGTCCAACAAGGGCGACAAGGCCACGCTGCAGAACAAGCTCACCGAGATGGACAAGCCGTGCGACGAGGCCGAGGGCCTGCTCGGTATCTGATCCCACGCGTAGACGAAGGGCGGGCCGTGCGGCCCGCCCTTCGTCGTCGGCTTCGTCGTCGGCTTCGTCGTCGGCTTCGTCGTCGGCTTCGTTGTCAGCGCAGTGCGGTGACGCCCGGCGGGGGCAGGCCGGCGGTCGAGGCGAGCAGCGTGCACCAGGCGTGCACGTGGGCCTGCAGGTCCACGTCGGTCGGTGTCCACGACGCCCGGATCTCCAGGTCCGCCGCGGTCGGCGGGCCGGCGAGGTCGCCGAAGCGGGTCGACAGCGTCTGGGTGACCGTGCCGCCGATCGCCGTGTAGGCGGCGCCGTGGCTCTCCAGGGCGTCGGTCAGCCAGCTCCAGCCGACCCCGGGCAGCAGCGGGTCGGCGGCCAGCTCCGCCTCCAGCTCCGCCGTCACGTACGTGACCAGCCGCATCGTGCCGTCCCACGCCTCGTGCCCGGCCGGGTCGTGCAGCAGGATCAGCCGGCCGGTGGCGACCTCGTCGCCGTCGCGCAGCACCGTGCCGCTCATCGCGTGCGCGAACGGTGCGAGCCGCTGCGGCGCCGGCATCTCCTCCAGCTCGATCTCGGGCCGCGCCGTGACCGCGCGCAGGTCCTCCACCGCCCGGGTGAACGTGAGGGGAGTCGCGGTCGATGGCGCCATACCGGAAGAGTAAGGCGCAAACCCACGCAGGGGGTGCCGCCGCGCCGCCGCCGTGCACGCAGTGAAACGATGACTTCGCTATGACTGACAATCTGCTTCTGCGTGCCGCCCGCGGTCAGGCGGTGCCGCACCCCCCGGTCTGGTTCATGCGCCAGGCGGGACGGTCCCTGCCCGAGTACCGCGCGCTGCGTGCCGGCATCGGCATGCTCGAGTCGTGCCGGCGGCCAGACCTGGTCTGCGAGATCACGCTGCAGCCGGTGCGCCGCCACCACGTCGACGCGGCGATCCTGTTCAGCGACATCGTCGTGCCGCTGCAGGCCGCCGGCGTCGACCTGGACATCGTCGCCGGCACCGGCCCCGTCGTCGCGGCGCCGGTCGCGACCATGGCCGACGTCGACGCGCTGCCCGCCCTGAGCCCTGACGCCGTCGGGTTCGTCGCCGAGGCGATCCGGCTGCTGCTCGCCGAGCTCGGCCCGACCGCGCTCATCGGCTTCGCGGGGGCGCCGTTCACCCTGGCCAGCTACCTCGTCGAGGGCGGCCCGTCGCGGCACCACGTGAAGACGAAGGCGCTCATGTACGGCGCGCCCGACGTCTGGCACGCGCTGTGCGGCCGGCTCGCCGACATCACCCTGACCTTCCTGCGGGTCCAGGCGGACGCGGGCGTGCACGCGGTGCAGCTGTTCGACTCGTGGGCGGGGGCCCTGTCCGAGGCCGACTACCGCCGCTACGTCCTGCCGCACTCGCGCCGCGTCCTGGACGGGCTGGCCGGCACGGGCCTGCCGAGGATCCATTTCGGCGTCGGTACCGGCGAGCTGCTGCCCGCCATGGCGGAGGCCGGCGCCGACGTGGTCGGCGTGGACTGGCGCACGCCGCTGGACGCGGCGGCGGGGCGGGTGCCCGGCAAGGTGCTGCAGGGCAACCTCGACCCGTGCGTGCTGTTCGCGCCGTGGGAGGTCGTGGAGCAGGAGGCGCGGCGGGTGATCGCCGAGGGGCGCAAGGCGCCCGGGCACATCTTCAACCTCGGGCACGGGGTCATGCCCGAGACCGACCCCGACGTGCTCACCCGTCTCGTGGAGCTGGTCCACTCGGCGTAGCCCGGGCCGTTCGCGGCTCGGGGCGGTGCCGGCGCTGTTCGGGCCGGTGCCGGCCGTGGCTCAGTAGGTCGGGCTCCAGCGCCACCAGCCGTGGTCGCCGGCGAGCTGGGCCAGCCGGGAGCCGAGCATGAGCGACGTGGCCCGGGCCTCGCCGGCGAGCCGGGTGTGGACCTGCTCGGCGATCTCCGGCGCCCGGTACTCGGCGTGCTCCAGCAGCTGCAGCGTCACCGACCACCAGTAGCGGTCCTCGTCGCTGGCGTGCGGCGCGCCGCCGGTGAACCACTCGGCGAGCCCGTCGAGCAGGTCGTCGCCGACGCCGTCGGGGTCCGTGAGCCGCAGCGCCGCGCACACCCGCGCGACCACGTCGTCGTCCCAGCCGGACAGGTGCCCGCGCACCAGCGTGTGCAGCGACGGGTGGCCCAGCGCGCCGGCCGCGTCGATCTCCAGCGAGAACACGTTGTCGCGGGCCAGCCGCTCCTGCAGCACCGGCAGGATCCGCTCGTCGCGCCGCCGGGCCAGGCCGAGCAGCGCCTCGCAGCGGGTGTCGTCGTGCGGGTCGTCGAGCCGCACGAGCAGCGCCTCGCGCAGCACCGGCGCGTCCACCTCCGACAGCTGGGTGCCGAGCGCGAAGCATGCCCAGTCCCGCACGTCGTCGTCGGGGTCGTTGCTCAGCACCAGCAGCGCCCGCACCGTGTCGTCGGGCGGTGCCTCGCCGAGCACGCTCGGCAGCGCCTGGGCGACCGCCCGCCGCACCCGCGCGTCGGCGTGGTGGATCAGCGGCAGCAGCAGCGGCAGCGCCTCGTCGTCGTAGCACCAGGCGACGGCGTCGGCGAGCTCGGCCGGGGACGTCGCCGCGTCGGCCAGCAGCGCCGAGATCGTCCGCGCGGTCGGCTCCACGTCGTCGACGGGCGTGGCCCGCGCCGCGGCGGCCGCCTCCGCGGCGGCGGCCGCGGCCGCCGGGTCGGCGAGGTCGGCCAGGTCGGCGATGACGTCGGCGAGCGGGTCCGTCGCGTAGGCGTCCCCGTCCTGGCCGGGGGTCACCTGTCCGGCGCCGATCTGCCACGGGTCCGTGCTCCACGGCTCGGCGCGCCACGGCTCGCCGCCGGGTGGGTCGGCGGCCCACGCGGCGTGACCGCCGGCGGCGCCGGGGTCCAGCGCGCGGTCGCTCGGCTCGTCCGGTGACGGTCGGGAGGACGCGAGGTCGCTCATCCGAGAGAGTCTGCTCGCCTCCGGCGAGATGTTCCAGAGGGGTTCGCCCCACAGATGGACATCCCGCTGGTCAGATTCGCCCGACCCGACGACATATCGACGCACTTCGGGTACACCGGCCGCGGTGACGACCTCCCTCAGCGCCCCCGGCTGCCCAGCCGCAGCGACTGCCACGACCCGTCGGCCGCCCAGCCGCCGTCGACGGAGAGTGCGGCACCGTTGACGAAACCGGAGCGCTCCGGGTCGGCGAGGAACGCCACCGCGCGGGCGATGTCCTCCGGCTGCGCGAACCGCGCCATCGGCACGTGGTCGGTGATGTCGGTGTCCGCGTACGCCCCGGACGCCTGCGACTCGTCGTCCATCTCCGTCTTCACCCAGCCGGGGCAGACCGCGTTGACCCGCACGCCCCGGCCGCCCCACTCGACCGCGAGGGTGCGGGTCAGCCCGATCAGGCCGTGCTTGCTGGCGTTGTACGCGACCCGGTCGGCGACCCCCATCAGCCCGGCCACCGAGGCGATGTTGACGATCGAGCCGTTGCCGCGGACCAGCATCCGCCGCCCGAACGCCCGGCACAGCAGGAACGGCCCGGTCAGGTTCACGTCGAGCACCCGCCGCCACTGCGCCGCGTCGGTGTCCTCGGCCGGCGCGATCGAGGCGATGCCGGCGTTGTTCACCAGCACGTCGCAGCCGCCGTACACGCTCTCGACCTCGCTCACGAACCGGGCGACGTCCTGCTCGTCGGACACGTCACCGGTGAAGACGAGCCCGTCGAGGTCCACCGGCCGGGTGTCGATCACCGCCAGCCGGTAGCCCTCCTCGGCCAGCAGCTCCGCGGTCCTGCGCCCGATGCCCTGCGCCGCGCCCGTGACGACGGCCACTCGCGTTTCTGTCATATGCCGACCATAGACTCGGGGCATGGTTGGGGGCGTGGGCAGACGGGTCGCGGTCATCGGCGGCGGCATCGCCGGTCTGGCCGCGGCGCACCGGCTGCGCGAGCGCGCCCCGCACCTCGACGTGGTGCTGTTCGACCAGGGCGAGCGTCCCGGCGGCAAGCTGCGCACCGTCGCCCTGGCCGGCGGCCCGGTCGAGCGGGGCGCCGAGTCGTTCCTGTCCGGCGACCCGGCCGGCGGCCCGAGCGCCGCGGTGCGCCTCGCCGAGCAGGTCGGGCTCGGCGACGAGCTCGTGCACCCCGCCACCGCCAAGGCCGCGGTCGCGACCGGCGGCGGCCTGCTCGACCTGCCGGCCGGCACCCTCATGGGCATCCCCGCCGGCGAGGACCCGGCCGACCGGCCGTCGGGCCGCCCCCTGCTGGCCCCCGGCGAGGACGTGACCGTCGGCGGGCTGGTCCGCCCGCGCCGCGGCGACCTCGTCGTCGACCGGTTCGTGGAGCCGCTGCTCGGCGGCGTCTACGCCGGCCGCGCCGACCGGCTCTCGCTGCGCATGGCGCTGCCGGCCCTCGCCGACGCGGCCGAGCGGTCCGACACCCTCACCGGCGCCGTCCGCGCCGCCCTGGCCGCGCGGCGGGTCACCCCGGGCGCGCCCGTGTTCAGCGCCGTGCGCGGCGGCATGAGCCGGCTCGTCGACGCGGTCGCCGCCACCCTGCCCGACGTCCGGCTCGGCCTGCCCGTGCGCGAGCTGCACCGGCACGGCGCCGGCTGGCGCCTCACCGTCGGCTCGACCCGCGACCCGTCCACGGTCGAGGCCGACGGCGTGATCCTCGCCGTGCCCGCCGCTCCCGCCGCCCGCCTGCTGTCCACGGTGGACGGGGTGGCCGGCGTGCCGCTCGGCTATGCCAGCGTCGCCCTCGCCGCGCTGGCGCTGCCGGCCACCAAGCTGCCCGAGCTGTCGGGGTTCCTGGTGCCGGCGACCGAGGGCTTCGCCGTCAAGGCCGTCACGTTCTTCGACCAGAAGTGGTCGCACCTGCGCCGCCCCGGCCTCACCGTGGTGCGCGCCTCCGTCGGCCGCGCCGGCGAGGAGCAGCAGCTGCAGCGCACCGACGCCGACCTGCTCGACCTGGTCCGCGACGAGGTGGCCCGCCTCCTCGGCACCGACCGCCTGCCCGACCCGGTCGACGCCGCCGTCTTCCGCTGGGGCGGCGGCCTCCCGCAGTACGAGCCACACCACCGCGACCGGGTCGCCGCGCTGCGCGCCACCCTCGCCGCCCACCCGGCGATCGCCGTCGCCGGCGCCGCCTACGACGGCGTCGGCATCCCCGCCTGCGTCACATCGGGGTGGACCGCCGCCGACGCGCTGATCCACGCCCTGGAAGGATGACGACCATGACCAGCAGCAACGCCGCCCGCATCCGCGAGCTCAACGACTCGATCCGCTACACGATGTGGTCGGTGTTCCAGGCTGCGACCCCCCTCGACCCCGCCTCGCGCACCGAGATCGCGGCCGAGGCGACCGCGTTCCTCGCCGACCTGGCCGCCAAGGACGTCGTGGTCCGCGGCACCTACGACGTGGCCGGCCTGCGCGCCGACGCCGACCTCATGGTCTGGTGGCACGCCCCGAGCGCCGAGGCCCTCCAGGAGGCGTATGCGGCGCTGCGGCGCACCGCCCTCGGCACCCACCTGCGGCCCGTCTGGTCGCAGCTGGCCCTGCACCGCCCGGCCGAGTTCAACAAGAGCCACATCCCGGCCTTCCTCGCCGACGAGGTGGCGCGCGCCTGGGTCTGCGTGTATCCGTTCGTGCGCTCCTACGAGTGGTATCTCCTGCCCGACGAGGAGCGCCGCGCCATGCTCGCCGAGCACGGCAAGATGGCCCGCGGCTACGCGGACGTGCGTGCCAACACCGTGGCCAGCTTCGCCCTGGGCGACTACGAGTGGCTGCTCGCCTTCGAGGCCGACGACCTGCACCGCATCGTGGACCTGATGCGCGACCTGCGTGCCTCGTCCGCCCGCCGCCACGTCCGCGAGGAGGTCCCCTTCTACACGGGCCGCCGCCGCGACATCGCCGACCTGGTCGCCAACCTGCCGTAGCCGCCGCCTCACTTCTCGCCGGGGCACCGCCTCGCTCGCCGGGACACCCCGGGCATCGCTACTGGCCTGGCCTTGCCTGGGCCTTGACTGGGTTTGGGCCTTGACTGGGCCTGGGCCTTGACTGGGCCCGGCCTTCAACGGCCTGGCCTGGCCGGCGGTCTGGCCGGTGCGGTGTCACGGTCGGTCGTCGGCCGGGCGGCGGCAGGCCGGTCGCCGCTGGTCTGGCCCGTCGCTGCGGTCGTGACTGGTCCTGCCGACCTGGCGGGTCGTCGGTGGTGCGGTCTGGTTCGTGGCCGCTGGGCTGGCTCTTCCCGGTGGGCGGGTTTGTTGCCGACCTGCTGCCGGTGGTGTGGGTCGTCGCGCTGGTACGGCGCAGTGTGGCCTGGTGCGGTTGGTCAACTCGCTGCTGGCCTGTCCCGGTCGCTGCTGGCGTGGCCCGGTCGGCGCTGGCCTGCCCGGTCGCCGCTGGTCTGGCTGGTCGCTGCCGTCGTGGCGAGCGGTCGGTGGTGTGGTCTGTTTCCGTTGTGGGTGGGCTGGCCTGTTCCCGGCGGGCGGTTCGTTGCCGACCTGCTGCCGGTGGCGTGGGTTGTCGCGCTGGCGCGGCGCAGTGTGGCCTGGTGCGGTTGGTCAACTCGCTGCTGGCCTGTCCCGGTCGCTGCTGGCGTGGCCCGGTCGGCGCTGGCCTGCCCGGTCGCTGCCGTTGTGGCGGGTCGTCGGTGGTGTGGTCCGTTTCCGTGGCCGGTTCGATGCCGGTTCGATGCCGGTTCGATGCCGGTGGAGTCGTCGCCGGTGCTGCCGGTGGCTGGTCCGCCTGATCCGCAGGGGTGAGATGCCGGTCTCCAACCGGCCGGACCGGGCTGGCGAGGTGGCGCCCCGCGTCCGAGTCGCCGCTGCGGTGAAACGGGCGTTCGCGGGGTGCCGGCCGCCCGTGCCTGGGCGTGGCGCGTGGGGCTGGTCGGATCGGTTCGCCGGGCTCGCCGGGCGGAGGTGTCCGCGTCTGGTCGAAAACACGCTCACCGGTGGTGTCGGCCGGCTGCGTCCGTCGTCCGCGGGCGGCGGAGGCGTTACGGGGCGGGGCGGTGCATGGGGACGTGTTCGATGCCGTCGTCGAGGAACGGGGGGCCGGAGATGGTGAAGCCGAAGCGTTCGTACACGCGGATCGCGGTGGTCTGGGCGTCCAGGGTGGCGGGGCGGTCGCCGATCACCGTCACGGCCTCCGTCAGCAGGCGGCCGGCCAGGCCCTGGCCGCGGTGGGTCGGGGCGGTCACCACGCGGCCGACGCGGGCCGAGCCGTCCGGTTCGGTGAGCACGCGCAGGTAGGCGAGCACGGTGTCCGGGGGGTCGGTGAGCCAGACGTGGACGGTGGAGGGCTCGGTGTCGCGGCCGTCCAGGTCGGGGTACGCGCAGTGCTGCTCGACGACGAAGACGTCGCTGCGCAGGCGGAGGAGGGCGTACAGGGTGAAGACGTCCAACGAGGCGAAGGGCGCGCTGTGCATGATCACGGCTTGAGGGTAGCCAGTTGCTCGGCGGCCTTGCGGGCGGCGATGAGGACCGGGTCCCAGACGGGGGCGAAGGGCGGTGCGTAGGAGAGGTCCAGGCCGGTCATCTCCTCGACCGTCATGCCGTGCCACAGGGCGACGGCGAGGGCGTCGATGCGTTTCGCCGCGCCCTCCTGGCCGACGATCTGGGCGCCGAGCAGGCGGCCGGTGGTGCGCTCGGCGATGATCTTCGTGGTGATGGGGAGGGCGCCGGGGAAGTAGCCGGCGCGGGTGGTGGACTCGGTGACGGTGGAGAAGGTGGCGAAGCCGGCCGCGGCGGCCTCGGCGGTGGACAGGCCGGTGCGGGCGACCTCGTACGCGCAGATCTTGGAGACCGCGGTGCCGACGACGCCGGGGAAGGTGGCGTAGCCGCCGCCGATGTTGATGCCGGCGGCGCGGCCCTGCTTGTTGGCGTGGGTGCCGAGGGCGATGGCGGTCGGGCGCTGGGAGACCAGGTGCAGCACCTCGACGCAGTCGCCGGCGGCCCAGACGCCCTCGGCGGAGGTGCGCAGGCGCCGGTCGACGGTGATGCCGCCGCTCGCGCCGACGGCGATGCCCGCGTCGGCGGCGAGGCCGCTGTTGGGGCGGGTGCCGAGGCCGAGGATGACGATGTCCGCGGGCAGCACCCCCTCGGCGGTGCGCACCCCGGTGACCCGGTCCCCGGCGGTGTCGAAGCCTTCGAGCGGGCAGGACAGCCGCAGGTCGACGCCGAGGCCGCGCAGCGCGTCGGCGACGAGGGTCGCCATGTCGGGGTCGAGGGTGCGCATCGGCTGGTCGGCGGCGTCGATCAGGGCGACCTGCAGGCCGCGGCGGATCATCGCCTCGGCCATCTCCAGCCCGATGTACCCGGCGCCGACGACGACGGCCCGGCGCGGCTGGTGGTCCTCGAGGAACGACAGCAGCCGGATGCCGTCCTCCAGGGTCTGGACCCCGTGGATGCCGGCGGCGCCGGCGCCGGGCACGTCGGGGCGGGCCGGCACGCCGCCGGTGGCGATGACGAGCTGGTCGAAGGGCTCGGTGTAGGGGTCGCCGCCGGTGGGGCGGACGGTGACCGACCGGTCGTCGAGGGAGATGCCGACGACCTCGCTGCCGAGGCGCAGGTCGATGCCGAGGTCGCGGAACTGCGCCGGGGTCCGGGCGACCAGGTCGTCGGGGTCGGCCACGTCGCCGGCGACCAGGTAGGGGATGCCGCACGCCGAGTACGAGACGTGCTGGCCCTTCTCGAAGGCCACGATGCGCAGGTCGTCGGGCTTGCGGCGGCGGCGGGCCTGGGAGGCGGCGCTCATCCCGGCGGCGTCGCCGCCGATGACGACCAGGCGCTCAGCAGAAGTCACCCGATCATTTAATCGTGTTTGTCGGGTGCGGGGATGGCGGCGCCGGTGTCGTCCCAGACGTTTCCCGAGTTGGTGCTCAGCGTGGTCTGGGTGCTGATGAGGATCGGGCACACGAACATGCTGTTGCGGCCGAAGCGGTTGCTGACCACGGCGATGCCGGTCATCGGGGTGGGGCCGCCGCCGCGGTGGGCGAAGTTCAGCACGCAGTGCCCGCCGTCGAGCCAGTTGCGCTCGACCCGGATGTCGCCGCTCGCGCCCGCCTCCTGGGTGACCTGGTACGCGGCGTTGGCGTCGGCGCCCGGGTACAGCACGTTGTGCCGCAGCGTGATGCGGCGGCCGCCGCGGGTGTCGACGGCGTCGTTGATGGTCTCGCCGCCGCCGGGGGCGCCGCTGCGGTAGTACGTCAGGTCGTGGATCCAGGAGTCCTGCACGACGACGTCGGTGCCGGCGCGCACGCCGTCGACGGTGCCGTGGATGTTGACCCGGCTCAGCGTCGTCGCGGTGGCCCACACCCCGTCGAGGCAGGCGTTCGGGTTCGCCGGGGCGATCTCGACGTCCTCGATGACGGCGCTGCCCTCGACCTGGATGACCGCGGCCGGGCACCGCGCCGCCCCGCCGCGCACGACCGAGTTGCGGATCGTCACGTTCCTGCCGGTGATGCGCACGTACCCGCGGATGTCGGCGTTGGACACCACGGTGTTGTCGGCGGAGATCGTCTGGTCGCCGGTGAGGACCGTCAGCGTGGTCCCGGCGATGACCCCGGTGTTGCCGGCCGCCGGTTTCCCGCCGCCCCGGGACACGACCCGCGGCGCGGTCGACGGCGACCCGCCGGGCGACGTGGACACCGACGGCGAGGGCGACGCGGACCGGGAGGCGGTGGGGGAGCCGGCGCCCGGCAGCCCGGCCATCTCCGCGGAGCGGCGCTGCTCGGGCGTGAGCCCGTCCGCCGACGTCGGCCGGGTGGGCCGGGTCAGCGGGTACACCAGGATCGCGGTCAGTGCCACCGTGACGACGCCGGCGACCGCCACGCCGATCGGGCCCCAGTGAACGCGGCGCCCTGTCGCCGGAAGATCACTCTCGGTGGTCACCGACCCTTTCTAGTGGTACAGGAGTGACGGGCGCAACCTATTGATGCGTACGGTTATCCAAGTGCCTTCGACATCTGCAGCGAAGTCGTCTCGAACCCCAACGATTCGTACAGGTGCCGGGCGCCGGGGTTGTGGCCGAAGACGTTCAGGCCGAGCCGGGTGACGCCGCGGGCCCGCAGCTCCTCCTCGGCGGCGAGCATCAGCGCCCGGCCGTAGCCGCGGCGGCGGTGCGCCTCCTCGACTTGGATCTCGTAGATCCACGCCTGCGCCCGCTCGGCGGTCGGCATGCCGATCCACAGGAACCCGACGACCTCGCCGTCGGCCTCGCCGGCGAACAGCAGCTGCCCTTCGGTGGCCAGGCCGTCGGGCAGCAGCGCCTGGAACTGCCGCTCGACCCGCGCGGTGACCTCCGCCGGGTCGCTGCGGCCGGCGCGGACCTCGTCGGCGGCGTACTCGGCCTTCAGCGCGGGGATGCGGACGTCGTACTCGGCCTGGGTGAGCGGGCGAATCGTGAACATGGGCTCACAATACGAAGGCGTCCGTCCACAGCTGCCGCGACCGTCCCGCGAGCGCGTCGAGCAGGCCGACCGCCTGCCCGTCGGTGAGCGCGGCGACGAAGTCGACGATCGCCCGGCCGCGGGCCATCGCCGTGGGGTCGAAGTCGCCGCCGGGCACGCCGTAGTCCTCGGCGGTCAGGTCCCGCACCTCGGCGTGCGCCATCTCGACCAGGTCGTGCAGCCGTCGCGGTAGCCGCGCCGCCTCGTCCGGGTCGACCAGCCACGCGTGCAGCGCCTCGACCAGCGCGCCCAGCAGCCGCGCCTGGCCGCGCTGGTGCAGCGCCAGGTCCGGCCGCTCGAGCACGAACCGGTGGTGCACGAACTTGAGCACCTGCACCTCGTGCCACTGGGCGGGGGCGAGCGCCACGTGCCCGCAGCGCACCGGCGGGTCGGGCAGCACGTGGATGGCGTCGATGAGCCGGCGGGTCCAGCGCGCCGAGAACCGCGCGACGCCCTGCTCGGCCTCGATCGAGCCGTCGAACGGCGCCGAGAGCAGGCCGTCGACCAGCTCGTGGCGGACGTGCTCCACCGCCGCCCAGAACGCGTCGTCGTCGCTGATCCAGCCGTCCTTGCGGAACAGGTCGCGGCGCAGCAGCTCCACCGAGCGCCCCGGCCGGCGGGCGGCGCGGCGCAGCTCGGCGACGTCCAGCGCGCGCAGCTCGGTCGCGTCGCGCTGCCAGGCGATCAGCTCGGTGGCCACGGTGCCCTGCTGCAGGACCCCGACCCGGTGGAAGTCCTCGAGGTCGTGGATGGCGTAGGCGATGTCGTCCGCGGTGTCCATCACCGACGCCTCCGCGGTCTGCTGCCACTGTGCGAGCAGGCCCTCGAACGGCGCCCGCGCCTGGCGCAGATCGGCGAGCTCGGTCACGTAGGCGCCGAACTTCACCGACCCGGTCGCGGGGTCCTCCGGGTCCACCCCGGCCCCGCGCGGTGGCGGATGCATCAGGTGTACGTGCGGCGAAGGGTAGGTCCGCCGCGTCCACGGGTACTTCGCCATGGCCGCCCGGACCGCGGCGGTGAGGTCCAGCCCGACGGTCGAGCCGCTGATCTCGGTGCTGGTCACGATCCGGTACGACTGCGCGTTGCCCTCGAAGCCGTCGGGCAGCCCGAGCCGCTGCCGGGCGAGCCGGTCCAGGACCCGCTCGCCGAGGTGCCCGAACGGCGGGTGCCCGAGGTCGTGCGCGAGCGCCGCCGCCTCGACCACGTCGGCGTCGCAGCCGCCGAGCTTCTCCAGCAGCGGCTGCGCGCCGGCGGCGGGGGAGCGCAGCCGCTCCACGATCCCGCGGGCGACGCTGGCGACCTTGAGGCTGTGCGTGAGCCGGTTGTGCACCAGCAGTCCGGAGCCGCCGGGGCTGATCACCTGGGTGACGCCGCCGAGCCGGGCGAAGAACGGCGACGCCACGATCCGGTCACGGTCGGCGCGGAACGGGTTGCCGGACAGGTCGCCGGCCGCCCCGCCGAACAGGCGCGCGTCCCTCATGAAGGCTTGCGGACCTCGATGACGAAGCCGCTCGCGGTCACCGCCGCCGCGGGGTGGCGGGCCAGCAGCAGGTCCAGCACCTTGAGCGGGGAGAGGATCCAGGTGAGCGGCAGGATCGCCCGGTACAGCCGCATGCTGCCGAACGACAGCAGCATCGCCAGCCACTCCTGCAGCGTCCACAGCATGCCCGACGTCGGCCCGGCGCCGACCTTGACGCTGAGCACCTCGAACTGCGGGAACTGCTCACGCAGCCCGACCTCCGTGTAGCGCTGGAAGTCGTAGGGCGAGGCGTGGAACGGCTGCATGAACGGCACGAACACCAGCATGCGGCCGCCCGGGCGCAGCAGGCGGTGCATCTCGGCGATGTGCGCCGCCGGGTCCGGCACGTGCTCCAGCACGGCGATGCTGATCCCGCCGGCGAGGCTGCCCTCGGCGAGCGGCACCTTGCGCAGGTCGGTGACGATGTCGACGTTGGGGTAGGTGCCGCCGTCCATGCAGATGACCCGCTGGTCGCGGCGGTGGGTGCCGCAGCCGAAGTCGGCGACGAGGTCGCGGTCGAGGTCGAAGCTGCGCAGGAACGGCATGATCAGGTTGCGGTCCATCACCGGCGACAGGACCTTGATCGCCGTCGGATACACCTTGTTGAACCGCTTCTTGACGAACTCCTTGATCCGGTTCAGCGCGTCGGCGGTGAGCTCCTCGGACTCGAACCCGCCGAACTTCAGCTGCCCGCCGCGCCGCCGGCCGGTGTGACCGCAGGCCGCGCAGACGATCGTCTCGCCGCCGTCGAGCCGCAGCGGCGCGTGGCACGCGGGACAGGCCAGCACCTCGGCCAGGCGGGCCTGGCGGCCCGCCGCCGCCGGCTCGGTCGCGGGGGCGTCAGTCACAGTGTCGTTCATCATCCCTCAGC
Organism: Dactylosporangium aurantiacum; assembly: GCF_000716715.1. Classification (GTDB taxonomy): domain Bacteria; phylum Actinomycetota; class Actinomycetes; order Mycobacteriales; family Micromonosporaceae; genus Dactylosporangium; species Dactylosporangium aurantiacum. Next base: position 311,155 of record NZ_JNYJ01000005.1, read on the forward strand.
GGATCTCGTAGACGGCGATCTCTCCAGCGCGGTACCTGAGCTGCGCGAAGTCGCCCAGCGTCGGCGCGGGGGCGGCGCGGACCTCATCGACGAACAGCCACCGCACACGGTACTGGTCGCGCAGCTTACCGATCGTCTGGGCCGACGGTGCCGTGAAGGCCGCGTCGTTGTCCGCCAGCAACTGTTCGTTCCAGTACGGGGCCTCGACGGCGTTGGTGCCGGTCGCGGCGGCCACCTCGTGCGTGCGGTTGGTGAAACCCCAGCCCTCGATCAGGAAGCGGCGCTCGGAGTACGCGGAGAAGGCGAAGTGCCGGTTGTCGCACTTGTCCTTCGGGCTGATGCTGGTGATGACGCAGTGCGCGTTGGTGGCCACCAGATCGCTGGGGTCGGAGTGGTCGCGCAGCCACCGGCCGGCGTCCTTGGTGCCCTTCGGGATGAACGGCTCGTACTGCACCACGCCGCGCCAGCCGGTGTGGTTGGCCTCGCGGGTCGTCTCGTACAGGTGCAGCGGCGTGGTGACCAGGCAGACCCCGGCGAGCAGGCTGGCGTAGGCGGTGCCTTTGGCGGGGAACGACGAGCGGTGCACGACATACGCGGCGACGCTGAGCAGCGCGAACACCGCCAGGTAGGGCCAGACCAGGTGGAACGCGGAATGCGCCGGCCCGCCGACGGTCGACGGGCGGGGCGTCCACTTCGGGTTGGCCTCGTGCACCACGACGAGGGCGGCGGCGCCGGCGAGGATCGCCCCGTACACCCACATGAGCATCCGCCGCTTCGGCACGTCGGCCGGCGTGATCAGGGCGAGGCCGACCACGGCGGCGAGCGACAGGTACGGCCGCCCGGACACCATGAACCAGCCCTCGGCGCCGCCCTCGTGCCCGAGGACCACCAGCGCCCCGATGCCGGAAAGCCCGATGCCGAACATCAGGATGACCGGGTCGGCGGAGATCGTGAGGTCGGGCCGGCGGCGCCTGGCGAGCCGGGCCAGCCCGATCAGGCCCGGCCAGATGCACGCCCAGCAGGCGAACGTGATCAGCGCGACCAGGACCAGCCGCCACGTGGACCCGAGGTTGGGCATCGCGTACTCGGCCGTGTAGGACGCCCCGGAGATCTGCGCGAAGTGCAGCGGGTCGATCGCCAGGCCCTGCGCGGCGCCGCCGAACAGCACGAACTGCGCGAACAGCAGCGCGACGAACGCGATGCCGGAGGCGATCAGGGCGCCGGGGTGGACCCTCCGGCGGGTCAGCAGGCGCACCGCGACGACCAGCAGCAGGCCGGCGAGCAGCATCGGCAGGAACGTCGCCTTGCCGCCGGTGACGGCCGCGGTCAGCAGCACCACCAGGCCCCAGCGCTTGCGGTTGGCGACGGTGAGCACGTCGACGAGGACCAGGGCGAGCCCGGCGAAGAGGATCGCGCCGAACGTCTGCGTCGGGCTCGTCCACATCTGGGCCCGCAGCGACGAGCCGTCCTCGTAGGCGTTCGTGCCGAAGGTGGAGAACCAGCCGTCGAGGCGCCACTGGTACGGCGTCGGGGTGAGCACGAAGTAGGTGGTGACCGCGGCGGCGACGCCGGCCCACCACGCGCCCGTGAGCCGCTTGCCGAGCACGGCCATCAGCACCAGGAACCCGAAGACCATCGGCAGCGGCGACAGGCGCAGCAGCAGCACCTGCGGCTCGATCCCGGTGATCCACGAGGTGGAGGCCATCTCGGCGTAGACGAACCAGTGGTAGAGCACCGGCTGCTCGGGCAGCCACGGCGAGGCGAGCGGCATGTGGTGCTTGGCGTCGCCGAGCAGCGCCAGGTGGAACGGCGAGTCGCCGTCGGGGCTCAGCATGCCGGGCTCGGCGAGGTCGTGGGTGCGGAAGAACCGGATGACGCTCCAGTAGAAGAGCACCAGCGCGGATCCGGACAGGACCGCCGAGAACCAGAACGGGGTCTTCTCCTCGGCCCGGTCGGTGCGGCGCCAGTGCCGCCGTAGCCCCGGCACGAGCAGGAAGACGGCGATCGTGGCGACCGGCCAGGCGGCGGTCAGCAGCGGCAGGCCGATCGACCTGGCGCCGATGTACACCACGACCTCGCAGGAATAGCCGACGGCGAGGCCGGCGGCCACGTCCTCGACGAACCAGCCGGGCCGGCCGCGGACCGCCCGCCACAGCAGCATGCCCGGCAGGATGAGACCCAGCGTGACGTAGCCCGCGAAGATCGCGGTGGTCCAGACCGGCACGCCGTAGATCGCCAGGCCGATCAGGACCAGCACACCGAGCACCGCCGGTGGCGCCCAGGCGGGCGGCTTTCGCCGGGCCGGCGCCGACGTCGGTGCCGCCGACGTGGGTCGTTCCACGGTTACTGCCACGAGATCCGCCGTTCCCTTGAGATGACCGTCGCACCCTATCAACGCGTCACGGACGGTCGGGGGCGCCTGGGCGCGCTCCCGGCGGTCGACCGGGACCGCTGAGCCGTCCGGGACGCGGGTCGGTCCGGAGGTGCGGGCGGTGTCTCGTCCGGCACCTTGAGTATGCCGGGTGCCGCGGGCCCGCCGGGTCCCGTGAACCGGCACGAGCCGGCGAGCTTTCCGGGTGACTGACCGTAGGTGAGCGTCGCATCGCGCGGTGTGCCCGTCCTGGAGCCGGCCGACCGCGATGGCGGGGACGCGGTGTTCGCCCGGCTCGGCCGGCGGGTCGTCCGGCACGATGCCCTCGTGGCTGCGCGGGTTCGCGGCCAGCCAGCCGGTCACGCCGATCGTGGAGCGCCTGCGCGGCCTGCCGCTGGACCGGGCGGTCGGCTCGGCGCCGGAGAAGGCGGTGGCCTGGTGCCTGGCGCTCACGGCCGTGTCGACCGCCGCGTCGGCGCTGCGCTTCCGCGCGAAGACCCGCGGGTGACGGGGCCTGCCGCGACCGCCCGTCCGGCGGTCGCGGCAGGTCGTGCGGCCGTTACCCGGCGGCGGGGTCGAGCCGGATCGAGAGGCTGTTGACGCAGTGCCGGGTGTTCTTGTCGGTCATCCGCTCGCCGCGGAACACGTGCCCCAGGTGGGAGTCGCACCGGGCGCAGCGGATCTCCGTGCGGAGCATGCCGTGGCTGCGGTCCTCGATCTCCTTCACGGTGCCCGGGATGGCGTCGTCGAAGCTCGGCCAGCCGCAGTGGGAGTCGAACTTGGCGGTGCTCTCGAACAGCTGGGCGCCGCACGCCCGGCAGTGGTAGACGCCGGCGGTCTTGGTGTTGACGTACTCCCCGCTCCACGGCGCCTCGGTGCCCGCGCGGCGCAGCACCCGGAACTCCTCCGGGGACAGCCGCACGCGCCACTCGGCATCGGTGGTGGGCAGGTCGACAAGTGGCTCGGTCATGCCTCAACGGTAGGCGGCGCGGCCCTGGGCGACCATTACAGCCTGCGAACCCCTTTTTGGCACGGTACGCGCGACGTCTGCGCCCCCGCCTCGTTGGATGACGAAAGCCGTTATTCGGACTTTTGCTGACACAGCGGTCGATGGGGGTAGGACAACGATGAGGCTGCTCTACAAGGCGGTTGCGGTCGGCGCGGCCGGCGCCGCGGGCATCACGCCGGTGGCCGGTGCGGCGCAGGCGGCGCTGGCCGGGCCGGCCGGGCAGGCGGCGCAGGAGCTGCGGGTCGGGGGCTGCGGCGCGTCGTGGAGCGGCACGATGGAGCTGTGCGCCGCCGGCGAGACGTCCTACCCGGGCGGCGCCCCCGCCGGCTACGGCCCGGCCGACACCACCGACTGGCGGTACGCCGGCCACGCCACCGGCGACGACGACGCCCCCGGCTACGGCGGCCACGGCCACAGCGCGGGCAGCGGCCACGGCCACAGCGCGGGCCACGGCCACGGGAACGGCCACGGCAGCGGCTACGGAAACGGTCACGGCCAGGGCAACGGCGGTAGCGGTGGTGTCGGCACCGGCGGCCCGCTGCACCCGGGCACGGCAGGCGGGGGCTACGGCGGTCACGGTGGTCACGGCCAGGGCAACGGCACGCCCGGCGGCAGCGGCGGCGCGACGCCCGGCGGCGGGAGCGGCAACGGGACTCCTGGCGGCAGCGGCGGCACGACCCCGGGTGGAGGCGCCGGCAACGGCACGCCCGGCGGCGGTGGCGGCACGACCCCGGGCGGCGGCGCGGGCACCGGCACGCCGGGAGGCAACGGCACGCCGGGCGGCAGCGGCGGCACGACCCCCGGCGGCGGCACCGGCAACGGCACCCCCGGTGGCGGCACCACGCCCGGCGGCGGTGGGGGTACGACACCTGGCACGACACCGGGGGGGACCGGCACCGGCAGCGGCTTCCCCGGCGGGACCGGCACCGGCAGCGGTGTCCCCGGCGGGACCGGCACCGGCACCGGTGTCCCCGGCGGGTCCGCGGGCTCCGGGGCGGGCACGGCCACCGGCACCGCGGCCGGCGTCCTGCCGGTGACCGGCACGTCGTCGATGATGACGACGATCGGGTTCGGGTTCATCATCGGCGGGGCCGGGATCCTGTACCTGACCCGGCTCGGCGACCGGGGCGAGGAGCAGGACCGCGACCCGTCCCGTAAGGGCCCGCGGGACGGCCGCCCGGCCGCGCCGCGCCCCCGCCGCCGCCCCAGCCCGCAGGCCGCCCGCCGGTCCTGACCCGCGCGCCTCCGCGGCCCCGCGGCGCGCACCGAGTGGTCCCGGCCGGTGACGCAGCGGTGTCGCGGGCCCCCACGGGCGCGCCCGGCGCGTAGGGTGCTTGGCATGGCCAGTGCGCTGGAGATCGAGGTGGCCGGGCGGTCGGTGCGGTTGACCAGTCCCGACAAGGTGATGTTCCCGGAGCGCGGCTTCACCAAGCGCGACGTCTTCGAGTACTACGTCGCGGTCGGCGACGGGATCATGCGGGCGCTCGGCGACCGGCCGACGACGCTGCAGCGGTTCCCGGAGGGGATCGGCGGCGAGACGTTCTTCCAGAAGCGGGTCCCCGTCAAGGGGGTGCCGCCGTGGCTGGAGACGGCGCAGATCGCGTTCCCCAGCGGGCGCAAGGCCGACGAGCTGTGCCCCGCCGACCTCGCGCACGTGGCGTGGGCGGCGCAGATGGGCACGATCGTGTTCCACCCGTGGCCGGTGCGCCGGGGGCACGTCGACCACCCCGACGAGCTGCGCATCGACCTGGACCCGCAGCCGGGCACCGACTTCGCCGACGCGGCCGTCGTCGCCGGCGAGCTCAAGGCGGTCCTCGACGAGCTGGGCTGGCGCGGCTGGCCGAAGACCAGCGGCGGGCGCGGCGTGCACGTGTATGTGCGGATCCAGCCGCGCTGGACGTTCGTGGAGGCCCGACGGGCCGTGATCGCCCTGGCCCGCGAGGTCGAGCGGCGCCGGCCCGACCTCGTGACCACCAAGTGGTGGAAGGAGGAGCGGGGCGAGCGGGTGTTCGTCGACTTCAACCAGATGGCGCGGGACCGCACGATCGCGTGCGCGTACTCGCTGCGGGCCAACGCCCGGGCCACGGCGTCGACGCCGCTGCGCTGGGAGGAGCTGCCCGACGTCGAGCCCGACGACTTCGACCTGCGCACCGTGCCGGAGCGGATCGCGCGGCTCGGCGACGCGCACGCCGGCATCGACGACGTCGCCCACGACATCACGCCGCTGCTGGAGTGGGCGGAGCGCGACGCCGCGAACGGCGAGGGCGACATGCCCTACCCGCCGGAGTACCCGAAGATGCCGGGCGAGCCGATGCGCGTGCAGCCGAGCCGGGCCAGGGCCGTGCAGCCCGCCGAGTAGCGCTACTTGTCGCAGCTGAGGCCGGCGGCGGGCACCCGCAGGTCGATGAGGTAGCGGTTGACCGCGTCGATCACGCAGCCGGTCTTCGGGTAGGCCGTGTGGCCCTCGCCCTCCCACGTGACGAGCGTGCCGACGCCCAGCATCTTCGCCAGGGCGGGCGCCTGCTCGTACGGGGTCGCCGGGTCGCCGAGCGTGCCGATGACGACGATCGGCGCGGCGCCGGTCGCCTCGGCCGCCGGGTACGGGTCACGCTTGCCGGGCCACTGCGCGCAGATCAGGTTCAGCGCGAGCGCGCCGCCGAACAGCGGGTACTTCGCGCGCCACTGCGGCTGCAACGCCCTGGCCTGCTCGACCGTGGGCGTGTCGTCGCTGTCGGCGCAGCCCACCGCAGCGTTCGCGTCGAACATGTTCGTGTACTTGCCCTGCGGGTCGCGTTCGGCGTACGAGTCCGCCAGCTGGAACATCTTGTCCGGGTTGCCGCCGCGCAGGTCCTGCATCGCCTGGGCGAGCACCCGCCAGCTGGATTCGCTGTACAGCGACGACACGACCGCGGTGAACACCCAGCCGGCCGTCGCCTTGCGCCCCTTGCCCTGCACCGGGTTGGTGCGCGCGTCGGCGATCGCCTTCGTCACCACGGCCCGCGGGTCGGGGCCGATCGGGCAGGCGCTGGCGTTGGCCTTGCACCAGGTGCTGAAGTTGTCGAAGGCGTGCTCGAACCCGGCCGCCTGCTTCTCGGCGGAGTCCTGCATCGACAGCGTCGGGTCGACCGCCCCGTCGAGCACCAGGGCCCGCACGTTCTTCGGGAACAACTGCGCGTACACCGCGCCGAGCAGCGTGCCGTAGCTGTACCCGAGATACGTCAGCTGCCGCTCGCCGACCGCCGCCCGCAGCGCGTCGATGTCGCGGGCCGTCTGCTCGGTGGAGAAGTAGCGCAGGGTGTCGCCGTACTTGTCGCCGCAGCTCTGCGCGAGCCTGCGGGTCAGCGCCACGGACTCGGCGAACGCGGCGTCCGTCTGCGGGTCCGGGTCGATGCCGAAGTTGGCGTCGAGGTCCGCGTCGGAGAAGCACTTCACCGGCGACGACCGGCCGATGCCGCGCGGGTCGAAGCCGATCACGTCGAAGCGGCGCACGACCTCGGCCGGCAGGTACACCGAGCGGTAGACGGCGTACTCGAACCCGGACGCGCCCGGTCCGCCCGGGTTGATGAACAGCGACCCGACCCGGTCGCGCTGGGTCGTGGACCGGCCGCGGACCAGCGCGATGTCGAACGTGCCGGACCCTTCCGGGTTCTGCCAGTCCTGCGGGACCCGCACCGTCGCGCAGTCGTACTTCACGTTCTGCGGCGGGTTGGCGAAGACCCCCTTGTACACGTCGGGGCACGGGGTCCACTGCGCCGGCGGGACCAACACGGCCGAGGACGTGGACGGCTCGGCCGCCGGCGCGTCCAGCCGGCGCGCCTGCTGCGAGGGCGCCGCGGGCGCGCTGCACCCGCCGAGCAGCGCCGCCACCACCAGCGCCGACAGCAGCCGCGAGCGCCTCAAGGCCGTCCCGCCAGCACGGACTCGACGTCGAAGCGGATCGGCCGGTCCAGCTGCTCGTAGGTGCACGACCGCGGCTCCCGGTCCGGCCGCCAGCGCTTGAACTGGGCGGTGTGCCGGAACCGGTCGCCCTCCATCGCGTCGTAGCCGACCTCGACGACGAGCTCGGGGCGCAGCGGCACGAACGACAGGTCCTTCTTGCCGGTCCAGCGGCTCAGCCCGCCCGGCAGCCGGGTGGCGCCGTCGGCCGGCACGGCGTCCAGGCTCGCGGCCGCCTCGCCGGGCTGCTGACCGGCCCAGTTCCACGGGTGGTCGGCGATGTTCTCGCGGTACGGCGCGAGCTCCTCGACCAGCTCCGCCCGGCGCTCCCGGGTGAACGACGCGGACACGCCCACGTGGTGCAGGCGGCCGTCGTCGTCGTACAGCCCGAGCAGCAGCGACCCGACGATCGGCCCGTCCTTGTGCCAGCGGAACCCGGCGACCACGGCGTCGGCCGTCCTCGCGTGCTTGATCTTGAACATGGTGCGCTTGCCCGGCTCATAGGCCCCGCCGGCGGGCTTGGCGATGACCCCGTCGAGCCCGGCGCCCTCGAACCGGGAGAACCAGTCGCGGGCCGTGTCGATGTCGGTCGTGACCGGCGTCACGTGCACCGGCGCCCGCACGCCCGACAGGGCGTCGACGAGCCGGGCGCGGCGGGTCGCATAGCCGACCTCGACCAGCGCCTCGTCGCCGATCGCGAGCAGGTCGAACGCGACGAACGAGGCCGGCGTCTGCTCGGCGAGGAGGTTGACCCGCGACGCCGCCGGGTGGATGCGCTGCCCGAGCAGCTCGAAGTCGAGCTTCGGCTCGCCCGAGTCGCGCCGGATCACGATGATCTCCCCGTCGACCACGCAGCGCGGCGGCAGCTGCTCCCGCACCTGCGCGACGACCTCGGGGAAGTAGCGGGTCAGCGTCTTGCCGCCGCGGCTGGCGAGCTCGACCTCGTCACCGTCGCGGAACACGATGCAACGGAAACCGTCCCACTTCGGCTCGAAGCTCATCCCGTCCGCCTTGGGCAGATCGGGAATGCTCTTGGCCAGCATCGGCTCAACGGGCGGCATCACCGGCAGATCCACGGTCCTACAGTAACCGGATCCGCGGTGCCGCAGGCCCCGGGTCGGGACCGCCCGACACCGGCTAGAAGGTCGCGAAGCTGCGCAGCGGCATCCTCGGGCCGAACTTCGGGGCGGTGATGCCGGCGGCGGCGAACAGGCCGCAGACCCGGCCGCGGTGCCCGGCGTACGGGGCGAGCAGCTCCAGCATGTGCTCGTCGGTGCCGCGGGCGGCGCCGGTCAGGGCGTAGGCGACGACGTTCTTGATGTGGTAGTCGCCGACGGACACGGCGTCGGCGTCGCCGAAGGCGGCCCGGGTGACCTCCGCGACCGTCCACGGGCCGACGCCGCGGATGCTGAGCAGCCGGGCGCTCACCTCCGCGACCGTCGTGCAGCGCTCCAGGCGGGCGGCCTCGGCCGCGACCCGCCGCAGCGTGTCGGCGCGCTTCTGTTCGATGCCGAACGGGTGGAACACCCAGTACGGCGCGGCGGCGACCGCCTCGGGCGGCGGGGGCAGCCGCAGCCGCGGGTTGGGGCCGGGCGCCGGGTCGGTGCTGAAGTGCCGCAGCAGCCGCACGTAGCCGTCGCGGGCCTCCTTGCCGGTGACCTTCTGGCCGAGGACGGCCGGCACCAGGTGGTGGAAGACCCGGCCGGTCGCGCCCATGCGCCGGCCGGCGTGCTCGCGGGCCAGCCGGTGCACGAGGGGGTGCTGGCGGGCCAGCTCGGCGAAGCCGGTGACGTCGTCGCGGAGCCCGGCGACGGCGTCGGCCCGCTCCAGCAGCCAGCCGGCGCCCGGGCCGAAGGCGGTCGCGGTGAGCGACGACCCGGACAGCTCCAGCTTGAGGGTCCCCGGGCCGTCGGGGGTACGGGTGGCGAACCAGCCCACCTTCGCGCCGACCGACAGCGTCGGGTCGCCGTGGATGAGGGCCAGGCCGCCCAGGGTGCCCGCCAGGTCGTACCGGTCCGGGGTGGGGAAGGTCCTCACCGGGCCACGTCCCTGGTGGCAGCGGCACTGGCCGCGGCCCTGGCCAGGGCGCGGTGCAGCAGGCGGGCGTCGCCGAGCATGGCGCGCAGCTTACGCTCCAGCCCGGCGATCGGGATGAGGTTCTGCGGCGCCCGCGGGTCCTTGTACGCGCTGGACGCGAAGCGCGGCAGGGTGACCGCCGACAGGTGCGCCAGGGCGACCGCGTCCGCCGGCAGCAGCTCGGCGGAGCACTCGGCCCGCACGATGCCCGCCCACGGTGAGCCCTCGGGCCCGGGCAGCCGCAGGTACCAGGCGAACCGGTGCCACGACGTGCCGAGCAGGAACACGGGGGAGCGCTGCCCGCCGCGCAGCGTGGTGACGACGGCGGTCAGCTCCGGCGGCAGGTACTCCACCCGGTGCGTCTTGATGTAGCCCAGCGCGCGGGGCAGGTGCGCCCGCTCCTGCAGCGGGCCGTCGACGATGAGCAGGTCACCGTCGTCGCGCTCCTCGCCGGACACGCCGACCTCGAGCGCCCGCATGTGCCGCTGTACGCCCAGCGCCAGGTCCTTCGGCTCGCCCCGGGCGACCCGCCGGGCCGGGTAGCGGATGGCGCCGGCGACCAGCGGCGGCGCCAGCTCGAACGGGGTGAACAGGCCGCGCTCGATGCGGGTCGTGGCGATCGCGGCGGCGCCCCGGTCCAGGTCGCAGCGCACCACGCCGGCGGCGTACGAGGCGGCGACGCCGGGGTGCGTGACGCCGTCGTCGTCGGTGGCCCAGACCCGCGCGTCGATGCGCTGGACGCCGTCGACGACCAGCACGGTGCCGGGCGGGCGCAGCCCCGGCGGGGCGTCGACCGCCCGCCACGCCGCCGCCGGCAGCTCCACGTCGGCCTGGATCTGGGCGCTGCTCTGCGCCTGCGGGCCGTCGGCGGCCTCGAACGCCACCCCGTAGGAGGGGTCCCAGGCGTCGACGTGGAACCTCACAGCCCGATCCGTTCCACCCGGGCCGTGCGCGCGTCGCGGCGGACCTCGAACCTGACGGGGATGCGTTCGGCGAGGGCGCCGACGTGGGTGACCACGCCGACCATCCGGTCGCCGCGCGCGGCGAGGGCCTCCAGGGTCGCGGCCACCGTGTCGAGCGTGGACTGGTCGAGCGTGCCGAAGCCCTCGTCCAGCACGATCGACTCGAGGCTCGCCGCCGACGTCGACATGCCGGCCAGCTGCTCCGACAGCGCGAGCGCCAGCGCCAGCGACGCCTGGAACGTCTCGCCGCCGGACAGGGTCCGCACCGCCCGGCGCAGACCGGCGTCGTGGTGGTCCACGACGTAGAACTCGCCCTTCTCGTGGCCGAGGTCGTACTGCCCACCGGACAGCTCCCGCAGGGTCCGCGACGCGCCCTCGACGAGCGTGTCGAGGGCCTCGGCGAGCAGCCACCGCTCGAACCGGTCGGCCCGCAGGTGCTGGGCGAGGGCCTTGGCGACCTGGCCCTCCTTGACGACCTCGTCGCGCTGCTCGCGCAGCCGCGCCGCGTCCGCGCGGCGCTCCTCGACCCGTCGGTGCGCGGCCTCGGCGCGCTCCAGGGCGATCGCGGCCTCCCGGGCCGGGTCGCCGCCGGGTGCGGGCAGCCCCGCCGCGGCGAACAGCGCGCGCAGCTCGGCGCGGACCGTGTCGACCCGCGCCTCGGCGGCCGTGACGGCCTCGACCGCCGCCGGGCGGCGGGCCTGCCGCTCACCGGCGGCGGCGCCGGCCCAGCCGGTCAGCGTGGCCCAGGCCTCGGCGAGGTCGTCCCGGTCGGCGGGCGGCGGACCGAACGCGGCGAGCGCGTCGCGGGCCGCGTCGAACGCCTTCCACGCCGCCCGCAGCTGGTCCTCGGCCCGGTCGGCGGCGCCGGCCGCCCTGCGGTGCGCCTCGCGGGCCTTGCGGACCTCCGCGCCGGCCCGCTCCAGTCCACTGTGGAGCTTCGCGATCGTCTCGAGGTCGCGGCGCAGGGCGTCCGGCGGCGGCGCGCCGTCCAGCGCCCGGTCCAGCCCGGCCAGCCGGGCGTCGACCTGCTCGGCGTGCGCCCGGGCGGCGGCGAGCCCCCGGTCCAGGTCCCGCACGATCCTGTCCTGCTCGGCGACGACCCGCTCGGCGGCGTCGCTGCGCTTGCGGGCGGCGTCGCCGGCCGCCTTGGCCGCGGCGACCGCCGGCTCGTGCGGCAGCTCCGGCAGGACCCGCACCGGCTGGGTGCACACCGGGCAGTCGTCGCCGACCCGCAGGTGCGGGCGCAGCGCGGCGGCACGGTCCACGGCGACCGCCGTCTGGTAGGCCTCCCGCGCGGCCTCGAGCGCGTCGAGGGCGTCCTTCGCCTTGGTACGGGCGGTCGCCAGGGCCCCGGCCGCCTTGCCGTGCTCGCGTTCGGCGGCGGCGACGGTCTCGTGCACGGTGGCCGCCTCGGCGGCGAGCCGCTCGCGCTCGCCGTGCGCGTCCAGCAGCCGCCGCAGCGCGGTCTGGTCCCCGGCCGCCTGCAGCTCGCCGCGCAGCTTGTCCTCGCGCTCCTCGGCGGCGCGGGCCGCGTCGACGGCGGCGGCGACCGCGCCGCGGGCGGCGGCCGCGCCGGCGGCCAGGGTGCCCGCGTCGGCCGGGACCCGCAGCCCGGTCAGCCGGCCGATCTCCGCGTCGAGGCCGGCCAGGGTCTGCGCCGCGGCGACCGCGAGCTTTGCCGCGTCGGCCAGCTGCGGGCCGACCCGGTCCACGTCGTCGGTGAGCGACCGCAGCGTGGCGGCCCGCGCCAGCGCGGCGGCGAGCGCCGCGTCGTCCGCGTCGGCCATCCCGGCGAGCTGCTCGGTGAGCACCTTGAGCTTCGCCTCGGCGGTGCCGGCGAGGGCGGTCGCACGCTCGCGGATCTTCCCGTACACGTCCAGACCCAGCAGATTCACCAGGATCTTCTGCCGCTCGGCCGGCTTGGCGTGCAGGAACGCCGCGAACTCGCCCTGCGGCAGCACCACGCACTTGGTGAACTGCTCGTAGGGCAGCCCGATCACGCTCTGCACCGCCAGGTCGACCTCGTTGGGGGTGCCGGCGAGCACGGTGCCCATGTCCTCGGCGCTCAGCCCGCTGTCGAACCGGGACAGGTCGAAGCCGTGCGGCAGCGCCTCCAGCCCGGCGTGCTTCGTGGTGACCGCGCCCTTGCCGTCCCGGCGGACCACCCTGGCCAGCACGTAGCGCACGCCCGCGGACTCGAACACGAACCGCACCCTGGCCTCGGTCGCCGACGGCGCGAGCGCGTTGGCGATGGCCCGCCGGTCGCCCCACCGGGGCACGGTGCCGTACAGGGCGAACGTGATCGCGTCGAGGATCGTCGACTTGCCGGAGCCGGTCGGGCCGACGAGGGCGAAGAAGTCCGTGTCGGTGAAGTCGACCGTGGTCGGCCGGCGGAACACGGTGAACCCGTCCATGTCCAGACGAATGGGCCGCATGTCAGCTCCTCACCCTCAGTTCCTGGCCTCTTGGACCTCGTCGTGCAGCCGGTGGAACAGGCGCACCGTGGCCTCGTCGGCGTGGCCCTTCTGGCCGAGGTAGTCGGAGAAGAGCTCGCCGGCGGAGCGGCCGGCCCGGGCGGCGGCGCGCCCGGCGGCGGCCGAATCCGGCAGCAGCTTCGGGTCGATGCGCACCTCCAGGGCCCTCGGCAGCAGCTCCTGGACCTCCTCGCGCAGCCCCGCCCGGGGCTGTTCCGACACGTACACCCGCAGCCACGCGTCGCCGGTGTCCAGCGTGGCCAGCTGGGCGAGGGTGCCGCGGACCGTGCGCAGCGGGGTCGCGACCGGCAGCGACACCTCCCGCACCCGCGCCGCGGTGCCCGTGGTGACGTCGACGACGGCGACGGCGGAGAAGTTCTCCTCCTCGCCGAAGTCGATCGGCAGGGGGCTGCCGCTGTACCGGATCGGGCAGGGGCCGTTGACGGCCTGCGCGCGGTGCAGGTGCCCGAGCGCCACGTAGTGCGCCGAGGACGGGAAGACCGACGCCGGCACCGCGTAGCCCATGATCGTGTGCGCCTCGCGCTCGCCGCCGCCCATGGTCGCGCCGATCACCGTCAGGTGCCCCGTGATCAGGTTGACCGTGTCCCGGCCGAAGCCCTGGGCGAGGGTCGCGAGCAGGCCGCCGATCTGGTGCGCGTAGGACTGGGCGCTCTCCGCCGCGCTCAGGTCGAACATCTCGGCGGCGCGGACCGCGTACCGCTGCGACACGAACGGCAGCGCGGCGAGCCGCCACTGCTCGCCGCCCTTCGTGGACCCCGCCAGCAGCAGCTCCTCGGGCCTGGTCAGCGCGCCGCGGATGGTGATCCCGGCGGCCTCCGCCCACGGCCGCAGCGCGTCGAGGGCCTGGCCGTTGTCGTGGTTGCCGCCGATGACGACCACGTCGGCGCCCGTCTTGCGCAGCGCCGACAGTCCGCGCGTCACGATCTTCGTGGCGTCGGCGGGCGGGCTCGCGGAGTCGTACAGGTCGCCGGCGACGATCACCAGGTCGGGCTGCTCGGCCTCGGCCACGTCGACGATCGCCTTGAGGGCCGCGATGTGGTCGTTGGCCCGCGACTGTCCCTTGAGGACCTTGCCGACGTGCCAGTCCGAGGTGTGCAGGATCCGCACCGGTGGTTGTCCTCTCTAGAACGGGATCTCGTCGTCGCTGATACCGCCGCCGCCGACCCTCGCGACGACCGCGAACGAGTCGTTGGCCTGCGCGATCGAGCGCAGCGTCGCGCTGGGTGGCGGGCCCGCCTCGGCCGGCCGGGTCGCCCACGACGGGAACGGGAACTCGATGCACAGCGGCACCGGGATCTCCGGCTGCGACACGAACATGGTGCCGGGCTTGGCGAGCAGGGCCCGCTGCCGCTGCGCGGGCGGCAGGAACCCGTACTCCGGCCGGGACGCCTCCGCCGGGTCGAGCCGGCCGACGACGCGGATCGCCGAGTTGGCCACGATGCGCCGCTCGACCTCGCTCGCCGTCTGCTGCGCGCCGATCAGGACCACGCCGAGGGAGCGGCCGCGCTCGGCGATGTCGAGCAGCACCTCCTTGATCGGGCTGGTGCCCTCGCGCGGCGCGTACTTGTTCAGCTCGTCGAGCACCACGAACAGCAGCGGCTTGGCGGTGCCGGCCTTCTCCTTGCGCTCGAACTCGCTGCGCAGCGTCACGCCGACCACGAAGCGCTGCGCCCGGTCCGGCAGGTTGTGCAGGTCGACCACGGTCACCTGGGCGCTCTCGGCGGTGTTGACCGCGTGCGGCCGGCGGGTGGCCAGGTCGCCGCGGATGAGCCGGGACAGGTCCTTCTTGCTGCCGATGAGCCGGCGCGCGAACGCGTTGACGGTGCCGAGCCCGACCGCGCTGCCCGCCCACTGCCCGCGGGTCGCGTCGTCGTTGAGCTGCTCGACCAGGAAGTCGACGAGGTCGGCGTAGGAGTTGAGCCGGGTGCCGTCCACCGCGACGCCGCCCTCGGCGGGCTGGGCGACGCGCGCCAGGTGTGCCGTCACCGAATGGACCACCATCGTGTACTGCTGGCGCTCGTCGTCGGCGTCGGCGAACACGTACGGCAGCAGCCGGTCGGCGCAGAACTCCTGCAGCGTCCAGTAGAAGCTGTCGACGCCGGTGAGCCGGCTGCTGACGTCGGGCGTGCCGGAGGAGTCGCCGGCCCGCGGCGGCGCGTAGACCCGCACGTCGGGGAACGGCCCGGCGACCAGGCCGAGCCGGGCGTACTGCTCCTCGGTCGTGGCGTCGAGGCGGCTGTTGGGGTGGTCGAGGAACAGCAGGTCCTCGCCCTTCACGTTGAAGATCAGCGCCCGTGTGTTGGCGGTCTCGCCGGCGCCGCCCAGCACGCCGGACCGGAACACCGAGTAGAGCAGGAACGTGGCGAAGCTCGTCTTCGTCGCCACCCCGGAGATGCCGGAGATCGACACGTGCGCGCCGCGGCTGCCGTCGAGGAAGTCCGCGTTGAGGAACATCGCCGCGCCGTCGCGGCCGAAGCCCATCGGGATCGTGCGGTCCATCCGGTCGAAGTACAGCGCGCCGGCCCGCGCGTCGCCCTGCGCCCGGTGCACGACGGCGCCCGGCGTCGGCGGGACGTACACCTCGGGGTCGACCCGGGTGGTGGTGATCTCGGCGGCCTCCTGGACGGTCGCCGGCAGCGTGCCGTCGGCCACGAGGAACACGTCGGAGTCGAACACGACCCCCTCGTGCCGGGCCCGGACCGCGGTGACCACCCCGGCGATCTTCACCGGCGGCTGGCCGGGAAGCTCACGCTCGGTGATGACGACGTCGTCCAGTTGCAGGTACGCGTCCTCGTTCACGGCGACCCAGAACGTCAGCGGGGTCGCGTCGGCCGTGCCGAGGACCCGACCGACGATCGGCCCGTCCTTCGCCGCGTCCGTGCCAGGCTCCATGCTCGACCCCCAGTACATGTGTTCGCCTGTGCATCGTGCCCCAAGACCACCGGCGGATCGAAGTCACCACGCCCGCTTGTGGATGCGTTCACGGGCGTTCACGCCACCAAAACGGGGCAAACCAGTCGGCTGTCCACAGGTTGGGGACCTTTGTCCACAGGTCTGTGGACAACGATGTGGATGTGGGTCAGCGGGCGTACCGCAGCAGCAGCTGACCATCGGCCAGCAGGGCGTGACGCAGCGTGAGGTGTTCCGGGACGTCGTGCTCGGGTCCGGCGGTGATCCTGCCCGCCCCGGGACCGGTGAGCAACGGCGACAGCGTGAGGCACAGCTCGTCGACGAGCCCCGCCACGGTGAGTGACCCGAACAGGGTCGGGCCGCCCTCGCTGAGGATGTGCGCGTGCCCGCGCTCGCGCAGTGCCGCGACGGCCGCCGCGAGGTCGACGTGCCCGTCACCCGCCCGGACGACGTCGGCGACGTCGTGCAGCGGCCCCGCGTCCGCCTGCCGGGTCGTCACGACGACCGGCCGCACCGGGGCGTCGGCGAGCGCCGGCTGGGCCGGGTCCAGGTCGGCCCGGCCGGAGACGACGACCAGGGTCGGGAACTCGCTCATGCCGTGCGCCAGCCGCCAGCGGCGGCGCTGCTCGTCCAGGCGCAGCGCCCGGTAGCCCTCCTCGCGGACCGTGCCGGCGCCGACGAGCAGCGCGTCGCAGCGCATCCGCAGGATCCCGAAGACCCGCTTGTCCTCGGGTCCCGACAGCCCGGCCGACCTGCCGCGCAGCGTGCCCGCGCCGTCGAGGCTCGACACGAAGTTCACCCGCAGCGAGGGATCCGGCGGCGGCGCGTACAGGTCGATGAGGGTGTCCTGGTCGACGGGGCCCGGCTCCGGGTACAGCTGCTGCACCCAGCAACCCTACGTTCACTCGCCGGGTGGTCCCGTCACCGGTGGCGTGGGTGCCGGCGTGCGGTGCTGGCAGTCGCACCGGTTGCCGCCCGGGCAGTCGGCATGCCGTTTCTCCCGACACGCAGGACAGATCACGACTTCAGCGTGCGCCGCGGCGCCGGCCCGGTCAACAATGACTGCACCATGGCGCGCGCGATCATCCAACTCCGCATCACGCTCGACGGCGTCGAGCCGACCGTCTGGCGTCGGGTCCTCGTCCCCGGCGGGTTCACCCTCGACCGGGTCCACCGGGTCGTGCAGTTCGCGATGGGCTGGGGCGACCGCCACCTGCACGTCTTCGACATCGACGGTATGCAGTACGGAGTGCCCGACCCCGACGGCCTGCTCGACGTCCGCGACGAGCTCGACACCCGCCTCGACGCCGTGGCCCAGAAGGGTGGGCGGCTGCGGTACACGTACGACTTCGGCGACTGGTGGGAGCACGAGCTGACCGTCGAGGACGTGTACCCGGCGGACCTGGACGCGGCGTACCCGGCGTGCGTGGCGGGGGAGCGCGCCTGCCCGCCCGACGACGTGGGCGGCCCGGACGGGTACCGCGACCTCGTGGCCGCCCTGGCCGACCCGGCCCACCCCGACCACGCGGCGATGCGCGAGTGGCTCGGCCGCCCCTTCGACCCGGACGCGTTCGACCCCTCCCTGGCCAGCACCCTGCTGCGCCGCATGACGTGAGCGCGGGTCGGTCCTGACCGGTGCCCGCTGCGCCGGGTGCCGTTCGGGTGACTCGCCACCGTCGATGTCCACGCGGCGCCGGAGATCGACGGGTGTTCCTTTCATGAAATGACGCGGGCGTGATCGAGATCGATGGAAGCGCCTGGCGGGCCCGGATTGATGCTGGTCGCTCCGTGTCGCGGACATAGAGCGCGCATATCGCGGTAAAGGCGGACAAATCAACTGCCTGAAATCTTGCGGTAACGAAATGGGAACGCTCCCATTGCCCCATTGACACGTGGCGGGCGAGGCGCCAGTCTCATGGGAGCGCTCCCGTGGCTGTGGCCGGTGACACACCCCGCGGCCATGGGAGCCACTCAAATGCTCGACCCGCCATACCCGCGACACCCGAACGACGGACTTCACACCCGGGTCCGCCGTCGATGCATCACACCCCCACCACACCCATCACGACCTGAGAGAGGGGTCAGGATGAGCGTCACCTCGCGCCGTCTGCGTTCGATCGCCACGGCCGCGCTCACCGTGGGTCTTACCCTCGGTATGACCGCATGCAGCGCCAAGAAGGACGACGAGCCGAGTGCGGACGGCACCGGTCCGGTCACCATCTCGCTGTCCTACTTCGGCACGCCGGGCTTCAACCAGGCGGTCAAGGACTTCGAGGCCGCCAACCCGAACATCAAGGTTGACGTCAAGAACGAGGGCCAGACCAAGGACTTCGCGCCGAAGCTCGCCCAGTGGATCTCCGCCGGCAGTGGCGCGAGTGACGTGGTCATGCTCGAAGAGGGCATGCTGCTGCAGTACCTGAAGGACAACAAGGGCTTCGCCAACCTGCTCGACCTGGGTGCGGCGTCGCTGGAGAAGGACTACCTGTCCTTCAAGTGGAAGAACGCCTTCACCGCGGACGGCAAGAAGCTCGTCGGCCTGGGCACCGACGTCGGCCCGCTGGCCATGTGCTATCGCACGGACCTCTTCCAGAAGGCCGGCCTGCCGGTTGACCGCGACGCGGTCAGCAAGCTGTGGCCGACCTGGCAGGAGTACGTCAAGCAGGGCGAGATCTTCAAGTCGAAGAACACCGGCGCGGCCTGGACCGACTCGGCCACCAGCGTCATGCAGCCGTACATCATGCAGAACGCGGACAGCTGGTTCTACGACAAGAGCGACAAGTACATCGGTGACACCAACAAGGCCGTCAAGGACGCCTACGACCTGGGCATGGACATGGCCGCCAAGGGCCTGACCGCCAAGCTCGCCCGCTGGCAGGCCGACTGGGACGCCGCGTTCAAGAACGCCGCGTTCGCGACCGTGCCGTGCCCGCCGTGGTACACGGGTGTCATCAAGGAGCGCGCCGGCGACGCCGGCAAGAACAAGTGGGACATCGCGACCATCCCCGGTAAGGGTGGCAACTGGGGCGGCTCCTACCTCGCGATCCCGGAGCAGAGCAAGCACAAGAAGCAGGCCTTCGAGCTGATCAAGTTCATCACCGGCAAGCAGGGTGGCCTGGACGCGTTCGCCGAGGCGGGCCCGCTGCCCTCGTCGATCGCCGCGCTGGACGACCCGAAGATCACCGAGGCGAAGAACGAGTACTTCAACAACGCGCCGGTCGGCAAGATCTACGCCGCCGCCGCGAAGGACCTCAAGCCGATCTACCTCGGCCCGAAGCACCAGGCGCTGTGGGAGAACGGGTTCGAGCCGGCCATGCAGGCCGCCGAGCAGGGCAAGCTGAGCGCCCAGGCGGGCTGGGAGAAGGCCATCAAGGACAGCAAGGCACTCGCCGAAGGCTGATCCGAACGTTGACGGCGGAGGCGGCGTCGAACCTGACGCCGCCTCCGTCCTCCACATAGCCCGTTGATCGGAAGGGATCCACCCCCCATGGCAACCAACGTCGGCGAGGTCGCTGGACCTCGCCACGGGCGCGCACCCGCCGGGCCGTCGAAGCAGCCGTCGCGGCGCTCCGTGCGGGTCGGACGGCTCGACCTGCGACTGTCGCCGTACCTCTTCGTGGCACCGTTCTTCGTGCTGTTCGCGGTGTTCGGCGCGTACCCGCTGATCTACACCGCGATCCTCTCGACCCGCAAGAACACGCTGACCGGCGGCGACGCGGGCTTCGTCGGGCTCGAGAACTACCGCAAGATCCTGATGGACGAGCACTTCTGGATCGTCATCTACAACACGTTCGGCCTGTTCATCGTCGCGACCGTGCCGCAGCTGGTGCTGGCACTGCTCATCGCGAGCTGGCTGAACAAGAAGATGCGGGCCCGCACCGCGATCCGCATGGGCGTGCTCATCCCCAACATCACCTCGGTCGCCGCGGTCGGCATCGTGTTCGGCCTGATCTTCGCCGACCGGTACGGCCTGGCCAACTGGCTGCTGCAGACCGTCGGGCTGGACGCGGTCGAGTGGCGCAACCACCGCTGGTCGTCGTGGACCGCGATCGCGTTCATGGTCGACTGGCGCTGGACCGGCTACAACGCGCTCATCTACCTGGCCGCGATGCAGGCGATCCCGAAGGAGCTGTACGAGTCGGCGTCGCTGGACGGCGCGTCCGCGGCCCGCCGGTTCTGGCGGATCACCGTGCCGCTCATCCAGCCCACCATCCTCTTCACCGTGATCATCTCGACGATCGGCGGCATGCAGCTGTTCACCGAGCCGCTGCTGTTCAACTACGGCCGCATCCAGGGTGGCTCGCTCAACGAGTTCCAGACCGTCGCGATGTACATCTACGAGACCACGTTCACGAACAACTACAACGTGGGCCGCGGCGCCGCGATCTCCTGGCTGTTGTTCGTGATCATCCTGATCTTCGCACTGATCAACTTCGCGTTGGTGCGCCGGTCCGTGAAGGGGCAGACCTCATGAGCACGACCATGACGAGGCCCCGGAGCGTGCCGGGCACGCCGCCGTCGGGGAAGAGGGGCAAGGTCCGCAGCGCCTCGGCCGCGCTGTGGGACGCCAGCCCGCTGACGTACCTCGCGCTGATCATCACGATCGTGCTGTCGGTGTTCCCGATCGTGTGGTCGTTCATCGTGGCCTCGCGGGACAACAGCGCCGTCACGGACATCCCGCCGCCGCTCACGCCCGGGCCGAACTTCTTCGACAACGCCTCGCGCGTGCTGGACAACACCGACGCGAACTTCGTCTACGGCCTGATCAACTCCGCGATCGTGTCGTCGTGCGTGACCCTGTCGGTGGTGTTCTTCTCCACCCTCGCCGGGTTCGCGTTCGCGAAGCTCAAGTTCCGCGGCAAGAACGCCCTGCTGCTGATCATCATCCTCACGATGATGATCCCGACCCAGGTCAACATCATCCCGCTGTACCTGCTGATGGTGAAGTTCGACTGGACCAACACCCTGCAGGCGGTCATCGTGCCGTTCCTGGTCAAGGGCTTCGGCGTGTTCATGATCCGGCAGTACGCGGAGTCCGCGATCAGCGACGAGCTCATCGAGGCCGCCCGGGTCGACGGCGCCTCCACGTGGCGGACCTACTGGTCCGTGGTGCTGCCGGCGCTGCGTCCGGCCGCCGCGGTGCTGGGCCTGCTGACGTTCATGGAGACCTGGAACGACTTCCTGTGGCCGTACGTCGTGCTCAACGGCGACACCCCGACCGTGCAAGTTTCACTGAACATCCTGGCGACCGGTTACTACAAGACCGACTACGTGCAAGTCTTTACCGGGACAGCGTTGGCCATCGTGCCGCTGCTGCTCGTGTTCATCGCGTTCGGCCGTCAGATCATCGGCGGCATCATGGAAGGTTCGGTCAAGGCGTGACCAGCATCGACCCGCTGACGTTCCCACCCGGTTTCGTGTGGGGTGCGGCGACCGCGTCGTACCAGATCGAGGGGGCGGCCAAGGAGGACGGCCGCACCCCCTCGATCTGGGACACGTTCAGCCACACCCCGGGCAAGACGCTGGGCGGGGACACCGGCGACGTGGCCTGCGATCATTACCACCGCTACCGCGAGGACGTGGGGCTGATGAAGGACCTGGGCGTCAACGCCTACCGGTTCTCCATCGCGTGGCCCCGCGTGCAGCCGGGCGGGTCGGGGCCGGCCAACGCCAAGGGCCTGGATTTCTACCGGCGGCTCGTCGACGAGCTGCTGGCGAACGACATCACCCCCTGGGTGACGCTGTACCACTGGGACCTGCCCCAGGAGCTCGAGGACGCGGGCGGCTGGCCCGCCCGGGACACCGCGGCCCGGTTCGCCGACTACGCCATGCTCGTGCACGGCGCGCTCGGCGACCGGGTCCGGCACTGGACCACCTTCAACGAGCCGTGGTGCTCGGCGTTCCTCGGTTACGCGTCGGGCGTCCACGCGCCCGGCCGCCAGCACGCACCCGACGCCCTGGCCGCGACGCACCACCTGCTGCTCGGTCACGGCCAGGCGGTCGAGTCGATCCGCGCGGCCGACCCGGGCGCGCAGCTGGGCATCACGCTCAACCTGTACGCGATCTCGGCGGCGGACGAGCGCAAGCCCGACGACCTCGACGCGGTCCGCCGCATCGACGGCCTGGCCAACCGGATCTTCCTGGACCCGGTGCTGCTCGGCTCGTACCCCGCCGACGTCGTCGCCGACCTCGCCGGGATCAGCGACTTCGGCTTCGTCCGCGACGGCGACATGGCGCGTATCGCGCAGCCGCTGGACCTGCTCGGCATCAACTACTACAGCCGGCACGTGGTCGCCGGCGAGGACCCCGACGTCCCCGCCGAGCCGTACTGGCGGGCACCGACGTCGTGGCCGGGCAGCGAGACCGTCCGGTTCCTGAAGCGCCCCGGGGTCCCGGTCACCGACATGGGCTGGGAGGTCGACGCCGAAGGGCTCACCGAGACCCTGACCCGCGTCGCCCGCGACTACCCGGCGGTCCCGCTCTACATCACGGAGAACGGCGCCGCGTACATCGACACCGTCGGCCCCGACGGCTCGGTCGACGACACCGACCGGGTCGCCTACTTCGACGCCCACTTCCGGGCCTGCCACGACGCGATCACCGCCGGGGCGCCGCTGCGCGGCTACTTCGCCTGGTCGCTGCTGGACAACTTCGAGTGGGCGTGGGGCTACACGAAGCGCTTCGGCATGATCCGCGTCGACTACGACACGCAGGAGCGCACGATCAAGGCCAGCGGCCACCGGTTCCGCGAGGTCATCAAGCACAACGGTCTCGGCGAGTAACGTGCGCCGCCCGACGCTGGACGAGGTGGCCGCGCTCGCCGGCGTCGGGCGGGGCACGGTCTCCCGGGTGATCAACGGCTCGCCGCAGGTCAGCCCGGAGGCCCGCGCCGCCGTCGCGCGCGCCGTGGAGGAGCTCGGCTACGTGCCCAACCGGGCCGCGCGCGCCCTCGTGACCCGCCGCACCGAGTCGGTCGCCCTCGTGGTGTCCGAGTCGGAGGAGCGGGTCTTCGGCGAGCCGTTCTTCGCCGGCATCGTCCGCGGCGTCAGCAACGTCCTGGCCGACACGTCCCTGCAGCTGTGGCTCGCCATGGCGCAGTCGCCGTCGCAGCGCCTGATGGTCGAGCGGCACCTGTCGGACCAGCACGTCGACGGGGTACTGCTGCTGTCGCTGCACGACGACGACCCGCTGCCGGCGCTGCTGACCAAGCGGGGACTGCCGACCGTGCTCGGCGGCCGCCCCGCGCACATGCTCGAGGCGGAAGACGACAACGGTGACAACGAGGTCGCCTACGTCGACAACGACAACGAGGGCGGTGCCCGCACCGCCGTCGAGCACCTGATCGGTCTCGGCCGCCACTGCATCGCGGTGATCGCCGGACCGCAGGACATGGCGGTGGGCATCGCCCGCCTCCGTGGCTACCGGGAGGCGCTGCGCCTGGCGTCCCTGCCGAACGATCAGCGACTCATCGCGTACGGCGACTTCAGCGAGGCGAGCGGGGCCGACGCGATGCACCGCCTCATCCATCTCAACCCCGGTCTCGACGCGGTCTTCGCCGCCTCCGACCTGATGGCCGCCGGCGCCATCCGCGCCCTGCGTGAGCTGGGCCGCCGGGTGCCCGCCGACGTGGCCGTGGTCGGGTTCGAGGATTCCGCCGTGGCCCGGCAGACCCAGCCGCCGCTCACCACCGTGCATCAGTCGGTGGAGGGCATGGGGCGCGAGATGGCCAGGCTCCTGCTGGCCCGCATCGCCGGCGGGCCGGCCCACTCGACTGTCCTCGACACGCACCTCGTCGTCCGCGAGTCGGCCTGACCGGGGCCGTGTCCAGCGCAGTCTCTACCCCCAGCAGGAGGCACCCCGTGCGCTTCGGCCACTTCGACGACGAACGCCGCGAGTACGTCATCGACCGACCAGACACCCCGCTGCCCTGGATCAACTACCTCGGCACCGAGGCGTACTTCGGCATCATCTCCAACACCGCCGGCGGCTACTCGTTCTACCGTGACGCCCGCCTGCGCCGGCTCACCCGCTACCGGTACAACAACGCCCCCATGGATCTCGGCGGCCGGTACCTGTACCTGCGGGACGAGGAGACCTTCTGGTCGCCCACGTGGCAGCCGACGCAGACCGAGCTCGACGACTACGAGTGCCGCCACGGGCTGTCGTACACCCGCATCGCCTCCCGGTACCGCGGGATCAGGGCCGAGACGCTCTACTTCGTGCCGCTCGGGGAGACCCTCGAGGTGTGGCGGCTCAAGGTCACCAACGAGCGCGACACCGCGGTGACCCTGTCCGCCTTCTCCTCGATCGAGTTCTGTCTCTGGGACGCCCAGGACGACGCCACCAACTACCAGCGCAACTTCAGCACCGGCCAGGTCGAGGTCGTCGACGGCGTCATCTACCACAAGACGGAGTACCGCGAGCGCCGCGACCACTTCGCCTACTTCGCCTGCGGCGAGCCCCTGGCGGGCTTCGACACCGCGCGGGAGGCGTTCCTCGGGCCGTACCGCTCCTGGGACCGGCCGCTCGTCGTCGAACGCGGCGAGTCGACCGGCTCGATCGCGCACGGCTGGCAGCCGCACGGCTCCCACCACGTCAAGCTGACCCTCCAGCCGGGGGAGACCCGCGAGATCGGCTTCGTCCTCGGGTACTGGGAGAACCCCCGCGACGCGAAGTTCGACCCGCCCGGCTCGCAGACCATCAACAAGGCCGGCGCCCAGGCCAAGATCGCCGAGTGGCTCGACCAGGCGACGGTCGACGCCGGCTTCGCCGCCCTCGCGGCGCGCTGGGAGGAGCTGCTCGGCGGGCTGCGGGTGCAGACCCCGGACACCGACACCGACCGCATGGTGAACATCTGGAACGCCTACCAGAACATGGTCACCTTCAACATGAGCCGGTCCACCTCGCTGTACGAGTCCGGGATCGGCCGCGGCATGGGCTTCCGCGACTCCAACCAGGACCTGCTCGGCTTCGTGCACATGATCCCGGAGCGGGCCCGCGAGCGGATCCTCGACATCGCCGCGACCCAGCTGCCGACCGGCGGGGCGTACCACCAGTACCAGCCGCTCACGAAACGGGGCAACAACGACATCGGGTCGGGCTTCAACGACGACCCGCTCTGGCTGATCCTCGGCGTGTCGGCGTACGTCAAGGAGACCGGCGACCTGAGCATCCTGGACGAGCCGGTCCCGTTCGACAACGCGCCCGGCAGCGAGCAGTCGCTGTACGAGCACCTCAAGCTGTCCCTGCGGTACACCCTGGAGCGCCTCGGCCCGCACGGCCTGCCGCTGATCGGCCGCGCCGACTGGAACGACTGCCTCAACCTCAACTGCTTCTCCGACACGCCCGGCGAGCCGTTCCAGACCACCGAGAACGCCACCGGCGGGGTCGCGGAGTCCGTGTTCATCGCCGGGCAGTTCGTCCTCGCCGCGAAGGAGCTCGCCGGGCTGGCGCTGCAGAAGGGCGACGACCCGACCGGCTACCAGAACGCGGCGGAGAAGATGGCCGGCACCATCGCCGAGCACGGCTGGGACGGCGCGTGGTTCCGCCGCGCGTACGACTTCCACGGCAACGTCATCGGCTCGGCCTCCAACGACGAGGGCCAGATCTTCATCGAGCCGCAGGGCATGTGCGTCATGGGCGGCGTCGGCTTGGAGGACGGCACCGCGGCCCGCGCCCTGACCAGCGTCCGGGAGCGGCTGGCCACCCCGCACGGCATCGTGCTGCAGCAGCCGGCGTTCAGCTCGTACCGCATCGAACTGGGCGAGATCTCCTCCTACCCGCCGGGGTACAAGGAGAACGCCGGCATCTTCTGCCACACCAACCCGTGGCTCATGATCGCCGAGGCGATGGTCGGCAACGGCGACGGTGCCTTCGACTACTACAAGCGGATCAACCCGTCGGCCCGCGAGGAGCTCGGCGACCTGCACCGCTGCGAGCCGTACGTGTACGCCCAGATGATCGCCGGCCGGGACGCGCCCACCCACGGCGAGGCGAAGAACTCGTGGCTGACCGGCACCGCGGCGTGGAACTACGCCGCCGTCACCCAGTGGATCCTGGGCATCCGCCCGGAGCTGTCGGGTCTGCGGATCGCGCCCGTCATCCCCGCCGCGTGGTCCGGGTTCTCCGCGGTGCGCCGGTTCCGCGGCGCCACGTACGAGATCACCGTGCACAAGGAGCCGGGTGCCGCGGCCACCCGCTGCCGGCTCGTCGCCGACGGGGTGCCCGTCGAGGGCGGCGTCCTGCCCGTCGCGCCGGCCGGCACGACCGTGCAGGTCGAGGCACATTTGTCGTAGATCGTTTCGGTTTGCCGCCGCGGTGTCGCGTATCTCCGACACCGCGGCTGCAAGATGGCTGGCGTGTGCGCACAATGGGGCCGTGCCTTCCACCAACAGCCGCCCCCGTTCGGCGGGCCGCCCGACCCTCGACGAGGTCGCCTCGCGCGCCGGCGTCGGGCGCGGCACCGTGTCGCGCGTGGTCAACGGCTCGCCGCAGGTGAGCCCGGAGGCGCGCGCCGCCGTGCAGAAGGCGATCGACGAGCTCGGCTACGTGCCCAACCGCGCCGCCCGCGCCCTCGTCACCCAGCGCACCGACTCCGTCGCCCTCGTCGTCTCCGAGTCGGAGGAGCGGGTCTTCGGCGAGCCGTTCTTCGCCGGCATCGTCCGCGGCGTCAGCTCCGCCCTCGCCGACACCCAGCTGCAGCTGTGGCTCGCCATGGCCCAGTCCCCGGCCGAGCGCCAGCGCGTCGAGCACCACCTCACCAACCAGCACGTCGACGGCGTCATGCTGCTCTCGCTGCACGACGCCGACCCGCTGCCGGGCCTGCTCGAGCAGCGCGGCCTCCCCGTCGTCCTCGGCGGCCGGCCCGCCCGGATGCTGTCGGAGGGCGAGCGCTCCGGCACCGACGTCGCCTTCGTCGACGCCGACAACGAGGGCGGCGCCCGCCTCGCCGTCGGCCACCTCCTGGACCGCGACCGCCGCCGGATCGCCGCCATCGCCGGCCCCCAGGACATGGCCGCGGGTGTGTCCCGCCTCGCCGGCTACCGCGAGGCGATCGAACGCGCCGGCATGCCCGTCGACGAGTCCCTCATCGCGTACGGCGACTTCAGCGAGGCCTCCGGCGAGCGCGCCATCCACGAGCTGCTCGCCCGCAACCCCGACGTCGACGCCGTCTTCGCCGCCTCCGACCTGATGGCCGTCGGTGCCCTGCGGGCCCTGCGCGAGCTGGGCAAGCGCGTCCCCGACGACGTGTCGCTGGTCGGCTTCGACGACGTGGCCATCGCCCGCCAGACCGACCCGCCGCTCACCACCGTCCACCAGCCCGTCGAGGCGATGGGCCGGGAGATGGTCCGCCTGCTGCTGGCCCGCATCGCCGGCGCCGAACCCTCCGCCGTGATGGTCGAGACCCACCTGGTCGAGCGCACCAGCACCTGACCCCGCCGGGTTCCCGCCACCCCGCCGCGACGGCTGCTCGGAACCGCTGGGTCACCCGCGCGGGTGAGATCCGGCCGGCTCGCGCCGCCACCGTCCGGAACGCCGTGCTGACGACGTCCTCCTCGTCCGGCCGACGTCCTCCTTCAGCCGGGTTGTGACCCGGTGGATTGCTGCAACGCGGTGGATTGCTGCTGCCGTGGAGCCTGTTGCGTTTTCGGTGGTGGGGTTGGGTTGCTGAATGAGGGGGCGGCGCGAAGCGCCGTCCCCTCATTCAGGTGCTGGTGGTGAGGGTGTGG
>NZ_JNYJ01000006.1 GCF_000716715.1 Dactylosporangium aurantiacum
TGGTGCACGCCGCGGCGACCCCGGGCAGCAAGGGCTTCGCCGTGCCGGACACCGCGAAGGAGCTCGTCGACGCCTGAGCCGCATCACCACGACACAGCCTCGGGACCCGGGCCTCCACCAGGAGCGCCCGGGTTCCGGCGTGAGCGCCCCTTGGCGCGGCTTGAGCAATCCAGGTCCCGGACCGGTGGGAACGTTCCCATTGACAGCGCCGTGGCCAATCGATCACCCTGCCTATCGGTATTTCCCGATGGAAGGATGTCACCGATGGTTCAAGCCATGGGCCGGCTCGCCGACCGCGTGCTCGCGCGCCTCGCCCCGACGACGCAGGCCGACGCGGGATGCACGTACGAATGGGAGACGTGTTACTGCAAGGGCGGCCTGCGGTACCGCCGCAAGTGCATGTACGGCTGCTCGGGCGTGCCGAACCACTGCTACTCCTGCACGGTCACCGGCACGTGCTGAACCACACGACGGCCGGGCGCGCCGCGGCGGGCCACCGATGCCGGTGACCGCGGTCGCCGCCGGTGCGCTGGCCGTCGTGTTCGCGATGGCGGTCGCCGGGAAAGTTTCATCCCGGTCGTTCACCCGGTTCCGGCGCAGCGCGGCCGCGCTGTGGCCGGGACCGGGCCGCCCCGGCACCCGCACGGCGACCGCGCTCGCCGGCGCCGTGCTGCTCGCCGAGGCCGCCGTCACCGCCGCCCTGCTGTGGTGGCTGCTGCACCTGGCGACCGGCGCGGGACCCGCCCCGGCGGTGCGTCCCGCGTTCGGCGTCGCCGTGGCGCTGCTGGCCGCGTTCGCCGCCGCGCAGGTCGTCGCGCTGCGCCGGGGTCGTACCGTCACCTGCGCCTGCTTCGGCCGCGCCGACACCCCCGTCAGCCGCGTCGGCGTCGCCCGCAACGTGGCGCTCATCGCCCTCGGGGTGCTCGGCGCCGTCACCGCCGACCGCCCCGGCCCCACCGCCCTGTCCCTGGTCTGCGCGGTCGCCGGTGGCGTCGCCGGACCCATCGTCGCGTCGCTGGAGGACATCGTGTCGCTGTTCCGCATCCCGCAGGCACCAGCGAGGGGGACCGGCCGGTGAACACCGCCCTGCTCGTCGCGGTGCTGCTGCTCACCGCGCTGACCGTGTTCAACCTCGTCGTCGTCCTCGGTGTCGTCCGGCGGCTGCGGGCGTACGAGAACCGCCTCGGCGACCTGGCCGAGCCCCCGCCGGTGGCGACCGTGCGGATCGGCGAGCCCGTCGCCGACTTCGTGGCGTCCACTGTGGACGGGCAGGCGGTCGGGCGGGACTCGATCACCGGCCGCACCCTCGTCGGGTTCTTCTCCCCGGACTGCCCCGCCTGCCACGAGCGCCTCGGTGACTTCCGCACCGCCGCCGTGGGGCACCCGGGCGACGTGCTGGCGGTGGTCGTCGACGACGGCGGCGACACCGGCCCGGTCGTCGGCGCGTTCGCCGGCACCGGGGTCGCCGTCGTCGTGGAGGACCCCGAGGGGCCGGTCGCCCGCGCCTTCGGCGTCCGCGGCTTCCCCGCCTTCGTGCTCGTGCGGGACGGCGGGGTGGTCGAGTCCGTCGGCTATCAGGTGCCCGTGGCGGCGTGACCGACATGACGGGACGCGCCACCGCCGCCCTCGCGCCCGCCCGCCCGGCGGGCGCGGTGCCGGGGCGCACCATCGCCGCCCTCGCGTCCGCCGGGCGGGCGCGGTGACCGGCCGGGTCGCCGCCGCGCTCGCGCTCGCCTGGCGGGCGCGGCCCGCGCTGCTCGCCGGGTACGTGGCGGCCCGCCTGCTCGCCGGGGCCCTGCCGGCCGTCGCCGCCTGGCTCACGAAGGTCGCCATCGACCGGGTCGTGGCCGGCGGCGCGTCCGCGGCCGTGCTCCCGGTCGCCGGTGCCCTCGCCGCCGCCGGGCTGCTCGCCGCGCTCGGGCCGCCCGTGCTGCGCTACGCCCAGGCCGAGCTCGGCCGCGGCGTCGCCGTCATCGCCAAGGACCGGCTCTACGCCGCCGTCGGCAGGTTCACGCTGCTGCGGACGCTGGAGGACCCGGCGTTCCGGGACCGGCTGCGCCTCGCCGAACAGGCCGGCAACGGCGGGCCCGGGCAGGTCGTCGACAGCGTCCTGGGCGTCGCCCAGGCGGCGGTCACGCTCGCCGGCCTGGCCGGGGCGCTGGTCGCCGTGTCGCCGTGGCTCGCCGGCGGGCTCGTGGCCGCCGCCGTCCCCGCCCTCGTCGCCGAGCTGCGCCTCAGCCGCCGGCGGGCCGCGCTCACGTACACGCTGAGCCCGGCCGAACGGCGCGAGCTGTTCTACAGCGACCTGCTCACCGACCTCAGCGCCGCCAAGGAGATCCGGCTCTTCGGCGCCGGAGCGCTGCTGCGCCACCGGATGCTCGCCGAGCTGCGCACCGTCAACGCCGGGCACCGCCGCCTCGACCGCGCGGAGCTCGGCAGCCAGGTCGCGCTCGCGGCGCTGTCGGCGGTGCTCGCCGGGGCCGCGGTCATCTGGACGCTGGTCGCCGCGGCCGGCGGCACCCTCAGCGCCGGTGATGTCGGCGCCGTCGTCCTCGCCGTCGCCGGCGTGCAGGCGGCGCTGTCCGGCGGCGTGCAGCACCTGGCCCTCGCCCACCACGCGGGGCTGCTGTTCGACCACTACCGGGAGCTGCTCGCCGCCCCGGCCGACGAGCCGGCCGGTCCCACCGTTTCCGCCGGCGGACCGCGCGTCGGCGAATCCGGCATCGTCCTGGACGACGTGTGGTTCCGTTACGCCGAGGACCAGCCGTGGGTCCTGCGCGGTGTGACCGCCACCGTCGCGCCCGGCGCCGCCGTCGCCGTCGTCGGCGAGAACGGCTCCGGCAAGAGCACCCTGGTCAAGCTGCTGTGCCGCTTCTACGACCCGACCCGCGGCGCGATCCGCTGGGACGGCACCGACCTGCGCGACCTGCCCGCCGACGAGCTGCGCCGGCGGATCGCCGCGGTGTTCCAGGACTTCATGTCCTACGAGCTGACCGCCGCGGAGAACATCGCGCTCGGCGACGCCGACGGCCGCACCGACCTGGACACCGACCCGGCCCGGCTGGCCGAGCCGGCGCGCCGGGCCGGCATCCACGACACCCTGCTCGCCCTGCCCGGCGGGTACGACACGTTGCTGTCGCGCACGTTCGTCGACTACGACCGCCCCGACGGCGTGCTGCTGTCCGGCGGGCAGTGGCAGCGCCTCGCCCTCGCCCGGGCCCTGCTGCGCGGCCGGCGCGACCTGCTCATCCTCGACGAGCCCAGCTCCGGCCTGGACGCGGAGGCGGAGCACCGCATCCACCGTATGATCGCCGCCCACCGCGCCGGCCGCACCAGCGTCCTGATCTCGCACCGCCTCAACACCGTCCGCGACGCCGACCGCATCCTCGTCCTCGCCGGCGGCCGGATCGCCGAGACCGGGACCCACGAGGAGCTCATGGCCGCCGGCGGCCGTTACGCCGACCTGTTCCGGCTGCAGGCCAGCGGCTACCAGCTGGACCCCGCCTCATGATGTGGCTGACCGTGAGCGCCGTGCTCTGCGCCGCTGCCGCCTTCCTGGTGCGGCGCCGGTGGACGGTGGTCCGGGTCCGCGGCGGCAGCATGGAGCCGGCGCTGCACGACGGCGCGGTCCTGCTCGCCCGGCGCTGGACCGGCCGCCCGCCGTGCCGCGGCGACATCGTCGTGCTGCGCCGCCCGCCGGTCGTCGCCGTCCCGCCCGGCGCCACCCTCGTGCACCGCGCCCCCGGTGTCCCGCCGTGCCCGGGGGAGGGGTGGCTCATCAAACGCGTCGTCGCCGTGCCCGGCGACCCGGTGCCGCCCGGCGTGCCGAACACCGAACCGGGCCCCGTCCCGCAGGGCACCGTCATCGTGTACGGCGACCGCCCCGGCCTCGATTCCAGGCTCTTCGGCCCCGCCCCGATCGGCACCATCCACGCCACCGTCGTGCGGGCGCTGCGCTGAACACCCGATATACCTGAGCGGTGCACCTCGCCGACATCCTCGACGCGGCCGCGGCCGGCCGGTTCCCACCCGCCGACGGCGGCGTGACCGTCGTCGCGCAGCCCGCCCCGCGCGACGCGGGTGTGGTCGCGTTCACCGCACACTCGGTCGTGTTCACCGACGAGGACCCCGCGTGGGTCCACGCGACCCTCGCCGGCCTGGGCTGTGACCCCCTGGCCGCCGCGATGCACCCCAGGTTCCTCACCGCGCTGCTGGACCGTACCGGCCGGACGACCGACACCGTCGACCTGCTGACGGTCGCCCATTCGCTGCCCGGCGCCCCACCGGTGCCCCTGACCGAGGTCGGCGACCCGGAGCATCCACGCGTCCGCAGCGCCCTGCGCCGCCGCGACGACGTGCGCGTCTGGGCGGCCGACGGCGGCGTGCTCATCCTCGGCCGCGGCGTGGCCGGCCGCTGGGAGACGGCGATCGAGGTCGACGAGGCGTCCCGGCACCGTGGCCTGGGCCGCGCCCTGGCCACCGCCGCCCGCCATCTCGTGCCGGACGGCGGCCCGGTGTGGTCGCAGCAGGCGGCCGGCAACGCCCGCAGCATCCGCGCCTTCCAGGCCGCGGGATACCGCCCGGTCGCCTCCGAGGCGCTGCTCAGCCTGCCGTGACGCGTCGCGCGGTTGTTGATACCTAGTGTCCTAGGATGCCGTACGGGGTGTGCCGGGCGCCACCGCCGCCTCAGCCGAGGGCGGCGGCCACGGCGTCGCGCAGGGGTGTCGGCGGGCGGCCGAGGAGCGCCGCCAGGTCCGCCGTCTGCCGCTCCAGCAGCCCGGCCTTCGCCAGTTGCATCAGGAAGCCCAGGGGCGGCGCGACCGTGGTCTCGACGGGCTCGACCGGCCGGCCGGACAGCTCGCCCAGCACCGCCGCGAGGTCCTGGTACGTCCACAGTGGACCGGTGAGGTCGTAGGCCCGGCCGAGGTACTCGTCGCTGGTCAGTACCGTGGCGGCGGCGACGGCCAGATCGGCGCGCAGGGCGGTGTTGAGGCCGCGGCCGCCGGTGCCGTGGGTCACGGTGCCCGAGGTGACCGCGTCGCGGAGGCCGGGATTGACGAACGCCTCGGTGTAGAACGGGTGCCGCAGGATCGTGGCGGGCAGGCCGCTGCCGGCGAGCGCGCGCTCGGTGGCGTGGTGGGCGGCGTTCGGGCCGTCGCCGCCGCGGTCGGCGCCCAGGAAGCTGGTGTAGGCGAAGGCCCGCACGCCGGCGTCCACGGCCGCGTCGATCGCCGCCCGGTGCTGGCGGACGCGCACCTCGGTGTCCAGCACAGGGGAGGAGATGAGCAGCAGCCGTTCGGCGCCGCGCAGCGCGTCGCGCAGCGACGCGGGGTCGTCGTAGTCGCCGCGGCGGACGAGGGCGCCGCGGGCGGCCAGGTCCGCGGCCCGGCCGGGGTCGCGGACGGCGGCGACCACCGGCCGGTCCGGGTGGCGGGTCAGCAGCTGCTCGACGACGATCCGGCCGAGGGCGCCGGAGGCGGCGGTGACAACGATCATGGGGCCAGGCAACAGCGGTCCGCCGGACCGCGCCAGCGATTTACCAGACGCCGGTGGCCGCGGTCCGCTCGGCGTAGCCGGCGAAGTCGCGCGGCTCCCGGCCCAGGACGGCCCGCACGTCGCCGGTGGTGTACGCGTTGCGCCCGTCCAGGACCGTGGTGAACAGGTACATGAGCAGCGGCGCCACCTCGGCCGGCAGCCCGGCGGCGTAGTCCTGCGCCGGCACCCGCACGAACCTGACGTCCCGCCCGGTCGCGGCGGCGATCTCGGCGACGGCGCCGGCGAACGTGAGCAGCCGCGGCCCGGTCAGCTCGTAGACCCGCCCCTGATGCCCGTCCCCGGTCAGCGCCGCCACCGCCACGTCGGCGATGTCCTCGGCGTCCACGAACGGCTCCGGCACGTCGGCGACCGGCAGCGCGACCTCGCCGCCGGCGACCGCGTCGCGCAGGTAGTCCTCGGAGAAGTTCTGGTTGAACCAGCTGCAGCGCAGCACCGTCCACTCGACCCCGGCGTCGCGCACGACCGCCTCGCACGCCGCGGCCTCCTCCTCGCCGCGCCCGGACAGCAGCACCAGCCGGCCGACCCCGGCGGCCACCGCCTGGCGGGCGAACGCGGCGATGTCCTCCTGCGCCCCGGGCACGGCCAGGTCGGGGTGGTAGGAGACGTACACGCCGCGGACACCGTGCAGCGCGGGCGCCCAGGTCGCCCGGTCGGACCAGTCGAAGGGCAGCGGCGCGGTGCGGGATCCGACGCGGACCGGGACGCCGGCGTCCCGCAGCCGGTGCACGACGCGACGGCCGGTCTTGCCGGTGCCGCCGAGGACCAGGATCTCGTTCGTCATGCGTTCATTGCAGTCCACGCCGCTGAGACGTTCCATAGCCGAGACGCGCGGGCGCATACGCGGTCGTCTCAGCGGCGGGCGCGGCAGCCGGCGTGGGGGACGGTGGCGCAGGCGGCTGGTGGTGCCGCGGCCGCGCGGACGCCCGGTGGCAGCGGGTCGGGGTTCGGTGGCTTCGCGGCGCCGGTGAGCCAGGCGGCGAAGAACGCGGCCAGGTCCTGCCCCGACTCGTGCTCGGCGAGGGCGACGAAGTCCGGCGTCGAGGCGTTGCCGTGGCGGTACGTGGCAGTCCAGGTCCGCATGGTGCGCCAGAACGCGGCCTCGCCGATACGCAGCCGCAGGGCGTGCAGGGTCATCGCGCCTCGCTGGTACACCGAGACGACGAAGGGGGAGTCGGCGGCGGGGTCGTACGGGGGCGGGTTCCAGAACAGGTCGTCGACCGGGGTGTCGTAGAACTGGTTGAACTGCTCCCGCACCGTCATGAACCCGTCGTGCTCGCCCCACAGCCACTCGGCGTAGGTGGCGAAGCCCTCGTTGAGCCACAGGTCGCGCCAGTACCGCACGGACACGCTGTCGCCGAACCACTGGTGGGCCAGCTCGTGGGCGACTATGCCGTCGTCGAACGGGTTGGGGCCGTCGGCGAAGAAGCCGGCCGGGTAGATCGGCCGGGTCTGGGTCTCCAGGGCGAACAGCAGCGGGTCGTGCTTGTCGACGATGGCGCCGTTGGCCTCGAACGGGTACGGCCCGAACAGCGTCTCCAGGTAGTCGGTGATCTCGTCGGTGCGGCCGACCGCGTCGTCGGCGAGGGTCGGCGGCAGCGTCTCGTCGACGGCGATGATGGTCTGCCGGCCGTCGTGCGGGTGCTGGTCGAGGCGCCACCGGCCGATCGCGATGGTGCTCAGGTAGCTGGCCATCGGGCTGGTCGACGCCCACCGCCACGTGGTCCAGCCGGCGCGGGTCGTCGAGCCGCGCGGGATGCCGTTGCTCAGTGCGGTCAGCCCGGCCGGTACCGTGATCGCGACGGTGTACGTGGCCTTGTCCCGCGGGTGCTCGTTCACCGGGAACCAGGACGCCCCGGACTGCGGCTCACCCGCGACGAGCGCCCCGTCGGCGGTCGGCATGAACAGCGACTCGAGTGGGATCTCCGGGATGCGGAACGTGCGCGGCACCCCGCCGTAGCGCACGGCGACCACGAACGGCCGCCCGGCCGGCAGCCCGCGCGCCGGCGTGACGACGAGCTCGTCGCCGTCCCGGGCCCAGGTGGCGGGCCGCCCGTCGACGGTGACCCCGGTGACGGTCAGGTCCATGAGGTCGAGGTTGAACCGGGACAGGGACTGCGTGGCGGTGGCCGTGATCGTGGCGTGCCCGTCGAGGTGACGGGTGTCGGGCTGGTACCGCACCGCGAGGTCGTAGTGGCGCACGTCGTACCCGCCGTTGCCGGCGGTCGGGTACTGCGGGTCGCCGATGCCGGCGGACCCGGGTGTGAACGGCCCGCCGGTCGCGGTGGCCGCGGTGGCGGGTGCGGCGGGCAGCAGCAACGCGAGTGCCAGGGCCATGGACAATGCGCGCATCGAGTCCCCCGATCGGTCGAAGCGGTCCACAAGGACCGTCGTCCCGTGGGCCGGCCCGCGCAACGCCGGGTGGGGATCTGTGCACCTGCGGGGGTTTGTCGTACCGGTGGGCAACCGGGCACCCGTTTCGCCGGTCCCGCCGCGCTCGCTCGCCCCGTCCCACCGCATCACGGCACCGACGGCATCACTTCGCGGCCATGCCGATGCGCGGTCGTGGCAGCGCCGTGAGGAGCAGGTCAGGAGACCGATGGCGGCCAGCGGTATCCGCGCCACTGGTCCCACGTCGCGAATCCAGCCGGTGGGTCACCGATGGGTTCGCTGCCGTCGAGTTCGCCGGGAGTCGGTATCTCGATTCTGGCCGCCCATTCGGCGAGTTCCTCGTCGGACATGAGCCAGGTCGTGTGTGGCGCTCGGGCCTGGCGCTGGTCACGCCGTCTGCGCTGTTCGGCCGGCGTGAGCTCGAAGTACCGCATCTGCACCGTCGCACCCCGGTCGGCTGCTGCCTGCCGCAGGGCGGAGCGCTCATCGCGACTCCAGAGGCCGAAGTCGATGACGACATTGTTGCCCAGTTCGAGGGCACGCAGCCCGATGTCGATGAGCCGTCCTTCGATCACGTCCCCGGCCGATGGTGGATTCTCGGGCCCGAAGAGCGCCTTCACCCATTCGTCCTTCGTGAGACGCAGCGCTTCCTGCTCGATCTCGATACGTTGAGCGGCGGTGGTCTTTCCGGTACAGGGGAGTCCTACCGTCAGAAACAGCGTCGGTCGCCGCATCATCGCTCCTTCCGGCCGGACAGAACGCCTCACCATCGCCGACAGCCGTGCGTCCCGCAAATCTCGCGCGGCAACCGGGGTACGGGTTGAAGCTGCACGGCTGGTCAGGTGTGTGACGCGTTGGTGGTGTTCCTCCGGTATGTTCCTGCGCGGGCGGCGGCGACGGCGGCGTTGGCCGCGCGGTCCGCGGCGGCGTTGTCGAGGTCTTCGCCGGTGACGAGGAACCGGTAGTACAGCGGCGCGGAGACGGCTCGGATGACCTCCTGGGGGTCGGTGTCGGCGGGGAGTTCGCCGCGGGCGACGGCCTGCTCGACGCAGGGTGCCCATTCGTTGATGCGGGTGTCGTAGAAGCGGCGCAACGCCTGCGCGGTCCGGGTGTCGCCGGTGGCGGCGGCGATGATCGCTTTGAACAGCGCGCCCTGGCGCTGGTCGGTGAGGGTGCGCTGGACCAGTTGGGCGTTGGCGGTCAGGTCGCCGAGCAGCGTGCCGGTGTCGGCGCGCGGCAAGGACTGCTCGGCCATGTCCAGCAGCAGATCGGTCACCAGATTGGCCACCGTGCCCCAGCGGCGGTAGACGGTGGTCTTGCCCACGTCGGCGCGGCGGGCGACGTCGGCCAGGTCGAGTTGGGCGATGCCTCCTTCGGCCAGTGCGTCGCCGGCGGCGCGCAGGACCGCGGCGCGGACCCGGGCGGTGCGACCGCCGGGCCGGACGGTGCCGGGTTCAACGGGATCGGTCATAACGGGTCTCCAGTTCCATTAATGCACCGCCGCGTGCTAGCGTCGAGCTAACGGAACGACAGTACCGTTAACGAGGGAGATGTTCATGGAGTACAGGCGGTTGGGAGCGTCCGGGCTCACCGTGCCGGCACTGAGCTTCGGTGCCGGCACATTCGCCGGGCAGGGCCCCCTCTTCGGGGCGTGGGGCAGTACCGATGCCCAAGAGGCACGCCGGCTCGTGGACATCTGCCTGGACGCGGGCGTCACGCTGTTCGACACCGCCGACGTCTACTCCGACGGCGGGTCAGAACGCGTCCTCGGACAGGCGATCAAGGGCCGCCGGGACCGGGTGCTGGTGTCCACCAAGACCGGCCTGCCGACAGGCGAAGGCCCCGGCGACGCGGGCACCTCGCGCGCCCGGCTGATCCGCGCCTGCGAGGGCGCGCTCCGCCGGCTCGGCACCGACTACATCGACCTGCTGCAACTGCACGCGTTCGACGCCGGCACCCCGATCGACGAGGTCCTGTCCACCTTGGACGACCTCGTCAGGGCCGGCAAGGTGCGCTATGTCGGAGTCTCCAACTTCTCCGGTTGGCAGCTGATGAAATCCCTCGCGACCGCGCGGCATCATGGATGGCCCCGGTACATCGCGCATCAGGTGTACTACTCCCTCGTCGGCCGGGACTACGAATGGGAGCTCATGCCGCTCGGCCTCGACCAGGGCGTCGGCGCGCTGGTGTGGAGCCCTCTGGGCTGGGGCAGGCTCACCGGACGCGTCCGGCGCGGCCAACCATTGCCCGCCGGCAGCCGACTGCACCAGACGGCCGACTTCGGCCCACCGGTGACCGACGAGCACCTGTTCGACGTCGTCGACGCGCTCGACACGATCGCGCAGGAGACCGGCCGGACCATCCCACAGGTGGCCATCAACTGGCTGCTGCGGCAACCGACGGTTTCCTCGGTCATCATCGGCGCCCGCAACGAACGCCAGCTCCGCGACAACCTCGACGCGGTCGGCTGGAGCCTGACACCGCAGCAACTCGCGTACCTCGACACTGCCAGCAGCCGCACCGCACCGTACCCGTACTTTCCGTACTACCGGCAAGCCGGATTCGCGCGGCTCAACCCGCCGCCGACACCCCGGGCCGCGTAGCCCGCGCCGCCTGATACGCCGCGGCGACCGCCCAACCAGCACCGGACCCGAAGGCGCACATGACACGCGGGATGCCCATGGGCGTCCGGTGGCTCGTGGCGTGTGGTGAACTGGGGTGTGCAGATGCGTCCCGCGGAATTGGCGGCGATCCGTGCCGGTGACGTCGACGTGGCGTTCCGGCGGTGGGAGCGGCCCCGGGTCAGGGTCGGCACCCGGATGCGGACCGCGGTCGGGCTGGTCGAGATCACGTCCGTGGACCGGGTGCCGGTGCGGTCGCTGACCGCCGCGGACGCCCGCCGGGCCGGCGCGCCGTCGCTGGTCGCGCTCCGGGAAGGGCTGGACCGCGTGCATCCGGAGCGTCCGGTGTACCGGATCGGGCTGCGGTACGCGGGCGTGGACCCACGGCACGGGCTGCGGGAATCGGTGCCCGACGCCGCCGAGATCGAGGCGATCGTCGGGTGGCTCGACCGGCTCGACCGTGCCTCGCCGACCGGGCCCTGGACCCGGCAGACGCTGCTGCTGATCGACGAGCTGCCGGCCACCCGGGCGCCCGACCTCGCGCAACGCGTGGGCCGCGACACCCCGTCGTTCAAGCAGAACGTGCGCAAGCTCAAGGAGCGCGGCCTGACCGAGTCGCTGGACATCGGGTACCGGCTCTCGCCGCGCGGCGCCGCCGTCCTGGACCACGAGGGTCATTCCCGGCCGGGCAGGGACCGGCCGGCACCCGAGCCGGGCATCGCGCTGCCCCACCTCGGCGCACCCGCGACCCGTGCGCTCACCGCACTCGGCGTGGTCCGGCTCGAACAGGTCGCCGGCCTCAGCGAGCGCGAGGTGCTGGCACTGCACGGCGTCGGGCCCTACGCCCTGCGACACCTCCGGGCCGCGCTGGACGCGGCCGGGCTGAGCTTCCGCGACGATCCAGGCGTATCGCCGTAGATGCGCGCCGTTCCAGCAGCGTGAGTGCTCCGTCCCACGCCGCGAACGACGCGGCGTGCGGTGACCGGCCGTCAACCGCCGCACCGGGGTGCCGGCCGGCGCCGCAGGACGACCGCGTGGGGCGTCCTCAGGAAGCGGGCGGGGCGAAGTGCTGGACGCCGAACGCGATCGCCGCGGCGATGTCGTCGTCGCCGGTGCCCCAGGCGGCCTGGATGGCCGTGCCCCAGGCGTGGCAGCTGCGGGTGGCGAAGTCCTTGATTTCCGGGGCGTCCTCCCAGCCGGCCGGGTCGAGGTCGGCGCCGTGCAGGTGCAGGTCCAGGCCGAGCAGCGCGAGGTCCCAGCCGCCGCCGATGCCGATGGTGCCGCCGGGGCCGTACTGGCGCACGAGCTCGTCGACGATTTCGGCGGGCGAGGAGTGCTCCAGCTCCAGCACGGTGGTGTCGTCGGGGCCGGCGGTCAGGCGCAGCTCGACCTCGGTGTCCATGCCGCCGCCGAAGGACCAGGTCACCGCGAGCAGGTGCGGCGCCTCGCAGCGCAGGACGCGGCCGCCGGCGTTGTCCTTGAGCTGGAAGGTGCCGCCGAGGCGCAGGTCGCCGTCGACCTGGCCGAGCCACCGGCCGAGGCGGACCGGGTCGGTGCAGGCGTCCCACACGTCGTCGATCGTGGCGTCGTACGTGCGCCGCAGCAGCAGCGAACGTCCCGCGCCGGTGCTGACGGGGTGGGTGCCGACCGCGCGGTGCACGGCGTTGATCTGGTTGACGATGTCGATCACGGGTGTGGTCCTTCCTGTGTGGACGGTGGGGTGCGCGGCGTGCGCCGGCCGCGGGCCAGCTCGGTGCCGAGGGCGTCCAGCCGCTGGGACCAGAACCCGCGGAAGCGCTCCAGCCACGCGTCGACCTCCTGCAGCGGCGCGGCGTCGACGGCGTAGAGGCGCCGGGTGCCGTCGGCGCGCACGGTCGCGAACCCGGACTCGCGCAGCACCTTCAGGTGTTGCGACACCGCCGGCTGGGAGATGCCGAACTCGGCCCGCACGGTCTCGCTGACCGCGCCGGCGGTCTGCTCGCCGTCAGCGAGCAGCTCCAGGATGCGGCGCCGTACGGGGTCGCCGAGCACGTCGAACGCATGCACCGCACGACAATGTCACCCGTGCCTTATATAAGTCAAGCCTGAAATAGGCTCAGTCGATGGTGTGACCGCCGTTGACGGTGATGCGCTCGCCGGTGACGAACGACGCGGCGTCCGACAGCAGCCAGCGCACCGCCTCCGCGACGTCCCCGGGACGGCCGATGCGGCCCAGCGGCACGTCGGCGGTGTACTGCTCGACGGCGTCGGCCGGCACCCCGGCGTGCCGCTCGACCGGGATCCAGCCGGGGGCGACGGCGTTGACGGTGACGCCGTGCGGCCCGAGCTCGCGGGCCCAGGTGCGGACCAGGCCGACCTGGGCGGCCTTCGCCGCCACGTACGCCGACCAGCCGGGCAGCGCCCGGTCGAGCATGTCGGAGCCGATCAGCACCACCCGGCCGGAGCCCGCGGCGCGCATCGCCGGCAGCGCCGCGCGCACCAGCAGTGTGGGGCTCTTGACGAAGAACAGCAGCTGGCCGAGGTGGTCGTCCCAGGTGAGGTCCTCGACGGCGACCTCCGGCTGCGGGCCGGTGGCGTTGGCGACCAGCGCCGTGACCGGGCCGAGCCGGTCGCCGACCGCGGCGACCAGCGTCTCGACGCCCACCTCGTCGGTGACGTCGGCCTCGAACGCCTCGGCGGTGCCGCCCGCGGCGCGGATGTCCGCGACGACCGCCGCGGCCGCCCCGGCGCCGTGGCGGTAGTTGACCGCGACCGCCCAGCCGGACCCGGCGAGGGTCCGTGCGATCGCCGCGCCGAGGCCGCGTGACGCGCCGGTGACCAGTACCACTCCTGCATCGGGCATGGTGCGGGACGGTAGCACCCGCTACACGCCGGCGGTCAGCTCGGCGAGGGTGGCGTTGGTGGCGCGGACCGCGGACAGGTAGGCCATGGCCATGTCGGCGGTGTCGACCGACTGCTGTGCGGGCAGCGCGCCGGCCGGCGGCATCTCCGCCGACGGTGTCATGTACGCGCGGGCGGTGGCCAGCACGTCGCCGAGCGGGCCGCGGCCGGTGGTGAGGGCGTCGACCAGCGACGGGTCCAGGGGCAGGTCCTGCAGCATCCGGTCGGCGGGCTCGTCGAACAGGTCGGCGATCGCCGACAGCAGCCCGCCGATATAGGCCACGTCGCCGGGCACGCCCACGCCGCCGGCGAGGAACTGGGCGAAGCGGGCCCGCACCAGCACGCCGCTGAGCTGCTCAGGATCGGACTCGGTGAGGTCGGCGACCAGCATCAGGGTCACCCACTGGCGGATGCGGTTGAGCCCGAGCGTGACGACGGTGTCGCGGATCGACGACACGGTGCGGTTGAGGCCGGTCGCGGCGGCGTTGGTGGCGCGCAGCAGCCGCAGGCTGAGCGCGGCGTCCTGGCCGACCAGGTCGACGACCTCGTCCATGTCCACGTCCTCGGCGCTGAGCGCCTGCAGCATCCGCAGCCGGGTCAGCCGCGCCGGGGCGAGGGTCAGCGTCGAGTTGACGTGCGGGCGGCCCAGCACGTCGCCCTGGAAGAGCTCGAAGCCCAGCCGGTACGCCAGGTGCAGCGCCTCCGGCGTCTCGAGGCGCTCGGCGATCAGCCGCAGGTGCCCGTGCCGGCGGCACTCGGCGACGGCGGCACGGACCTCCGGCTCGGTCGCGTGCAGCATGTCGATCTTCACATAGGTGGCGAGGGGCAGCAGCGGCTCGTGGCCGCCGCCGAGCGTGAAGCGGTCCAGCGCGACGGTGTAGCCCTGCTCGACGAGCTCGGTGACGCCGGCGACGACGGCGTCGTCGACCATGGTCGTCTCGAGGATCTCCAGCACGGCGTGGTTGCCGTCGAACGGCAGCGGCAGCCGGCCGGTGAGGAAGTCGCGGGTCAGGTTGACGAAGCACACCCGGCCGCCGGCCAGCTCCTGCAGGCCGAACTCGGTGAACGCGGCGACCAGCACCCGGGCCGTGGCCTGCGAGTCGCTGCGGTCGGCGCCGGACGCGGTGGCCCTGGCCCGGAACAGCAGCTCCTCGGCGACCATCACGCCCTCGCGGTCGTAGATGGGCTGCCGGGCGACATGCACGACGTGACCGTTCTCGGGTGCCTCCGCTTGCTCGCTCACCAGGCCATGATCGCGCGTAAACCGGGCTAATGGTGCTGAATCGCCTATATACCCTCGGCGGCGGGACCGGGTGCCCGCCGCGGACCTTGGCGACCCGCAAATGACCAGCTCATGACATGTCGGCGAACTTCCGCGACCGCCCCTGCCGAGCGGTGGCCGGCCGCCGCCGGCGTGACGATCCGGACCCTCGGCAAGGGCCTCGTGGAGATCGCCCCGCCCCAGGGCCTCGCCGCGGAGTCCGCGTCCGCGGCGGTCATCCTGTCCTCCAGCCACCTCGGCTTCGCGCTGTCCACCACGCACGTGGCCGCCGGCTCGATCCTCGGCAGCGGCGTCGGGCGGCCCGGCGCCCTGGTGCGCTGGGCGGGACCTCGCCGCGCAGTCGCAGCGCAGCGCCGACCCCATCAGCACCGACGACATCGAGACATGATCAACGGCGCGGTGCTGCAGCCGGCCTCCGCCGAGGACGTCGCCCGGGTGTCCGCGTACCTCGCCGCCGGCGGCTGGCCGCTGGCCGACCCGCCGCCGGAGTGAAGCACCACCGTCGACGCCGCCGTCCGCCTCGCGTACACCGGGTGCTGCATCCGCGTTCGCCTGGCGGACGGCGGCGCACCATAGCGTCGGCCGATGCGACGACTCCTGACGCTCACCGCGGTGGCCGTGCCGCTGCTGCTCGCCCCGGCGGCCGCCGACGCCGCACCCTCCCCGTCGACCGCCTCCACCGCACCGCCGTCGGGCCTGCGGACCGTCACCCCGGTCCTGGAGACCCCGCCCCTGTACGACGACGCGGAAGGCGGCGACGCGGACGCCGACGACCCGGCCATCTGGGTCAACGAGCGCGACCGCGGCGCCAGCCGGGTGATCGCCACCGCCAAGAACGGCGGCCTGCGCGTGTACGACCTGGCCGGCCGGGAGCGGCAGGCGATCGCCACGCCGCCGGCGCCCGGGCCGCAGGACGCCGCCGGGCGGTTCAACAACGTCGACCTCGTGCACGGGTTCCGGCTCGGCGGCCGCGGCGCCGACCTCGCCGTCGTCACCGACCGGGGCCGCGACCAGCTGCGCTTCTACCGCATCGACCCGGCCGGCGGGCCGCTCACCGACGTGACCGCCCCGGGCGTGCCGTTCGCGTTCAGCGCGGGCCAGGCCGAGGTCAACGACCAGCGCACCGCGTACGGGCTGGCGACCTACCAGGACTTCGACGGCACCTGGTACGCCGTGGTGAGCCGCCGCAGCACCAGCGAGGTCGGGCTGTTCCGGCTCGTCGCCGCCGGCGCCACGGTCACCTACCAGCGCGTCGACCGGCTCAGCCTGCCCTCGACGTTCCGGCTGCCGGACGGCTCGTCGTGGTCACCGTGCGCCGACCCCGGCGACGGCCCTCAGGTCGAGGGCAGCGTCGTGGACCCGGTGACCCGGGTCGCGTACCTGGCGCAGGAGACCGTCGGCCTGTGGCGGGTCCCGGTGTGGGGCGGCCGGTTCCGCGGCGCCCCGCAGTCGGTGGAGCGCACCCGCGAGTTCGGCGTCCCGGCCCACTTCGACGAGGCCGAGGACGACTGCGTCGTGGACTACGCCAGCGACCCCGGCTACGGCGGCCGCATCGCCGCGGACGTCGAGGGCCTCACCATCCTGCCCACCGGCACCCTCAACGGCACGCTGCTCGTGTCGAGCCAGGGCGACAACACGTTCTTCACCTACGACCGGCTGACGCTGCGCCCGACCGGCCGGTTCGCGGTCGTCGACGGCGCCCGCGCCGACGGCTCCCAGGCGTGCGACGGCGCGGCCGTGGTCGCCACCGCCCTGCCCGGCTTCCCCGGCGGGCTGCTCGTCGTGCACGACGGCGAGAACACCCCGGTCGTCGGCGACCGGGAGAGCACCAACTTCAAGTTCCTCGACGCCGGGTTCCTGCGCGGCGGCCGGCGCGCCTAGCGTGCCGCGGCCGGACCGTGCCCGGGCACGGTCCGGCCGTTTGCCTCGCCCGTGGAGGGGCAACCCACAGGGCATGGACGATCCCGCCGCCTCCGTCACCGTGTGCGAGGACGGGCCGCTGCTGCTGCGCGGCCAGTTCACGCTGCTCACCCAGGACGGCGAGGAGGTCGACCCCGGCCGCCGCACCGTCGCGCTGTGCCGCTGCGGCCGGTCCGCGATCAAACCGTTCTGCGACGGCACCCACAAGATGGTCGGCTTTCAGGCCCCCAGCGCCCCCACCGGCGAGCGCCCGTTGAGCGGCGCGTCGGCCTCGCCGCCGGCGCCGCGCAGCGACGACTGACCCGCCCGCC
Source organism: Dactylosporangium aurantiacum (assembly GCF_000716715.1). Lineage (GTDB taxonomy): Bacteria > Actinomycetota > Actinomycetes > Mycobacteriales > Micromonosporaceae > Dactylosporangium > Dactylosporangium aurantiacum. Next base: position 16,959 of record NZ_JNYJ01000006.1, read on the forward strand.
AGCGGTCCAGCACGTACCCGGCGAACCGGCCGTCCAGCTCCAGCGCGCACGCCGCGCCGAACAGCACCGTCGCGCCCTGCCGCGGCTCCTGCCCGCAGAACCCGCCGCACAGGTCGTACGCGGCGATCTGCTCGTGCACCGCGTCGGCCTCCACGTGCTCGTCGTAGAAGCGGGTCGCGGCCGCGTCACCACCGAGGCGGCGCAGGCCGTTGCCGTACCGCCGGTTCGGCAGCGACGAGGTCATCTCGAACACCGCCAGCTGCCCCAGGATCGCGCCGCGCAGCCGGCGGTGCAGCCCGAACAGCGACATCAGGTTGTTCGTGGCGAGGGTCACCGCCGGGACCACGTCGAGATACGCGCCGTAGCTGTCGTCCAGGTCGAGCTTTCGCATGGTGGCGCGGAACAGCTCGGCGTGCATTCGCTCGGCCCGGCCACCGCCGTACTCGTCGGACTGGATCTCCACCAGTGCGGCCTTCACCCGGCCGGCCAGCCGCGGGATCGCCCACGTGTGCGGGTCCGCCTCCCGCTGGTGGTAGATCGAGCGGTGGATGACGAACTCGCGGAACTGCTCGATCGTCGCCCGGCTGGTCAGGAACTTCGACAGCGACGGGCTGTCGTCCGCGTCGACCAGCGCGGTGAGCGCGTGCGGCACCTCCTGCGGGGGCGGCGGCGCCTGTACCGGCACCATCGCGCGCAACGCCTCCTCGAAGCGCTCCTCGGCGGCGTGGCGCAACGACAGCAGCGACGGCTGCCACTCCCACCGCTCGTCGACCCCGTCGAAGCCGCGGTAGTGCAGCTCATAGCAGATGTGCAGGCTCAGCTGCAGATCCTCGTCGGTGCACGCGTCGCCGGTGGTGGACAGCTCCCGCCAGGTGCCGGCGGGCAGGTCACGCGGCGGCCCCGACAGCATCGCGGTCAGCGTGTCGGAGACGGGTCCTCGGGCAAGGGGCAGGCGCATGGCCGTTCGTATTCCCTCGTCCGGGGCCGGTTAAGCAGGATCTTCGAGGGGAAGCGGGGGGCTATGACCTCACTCGCCGACGCACCCGTCCGTGCCGACACCGCGCTGCTGCGCCTCGGTGACGCCCTCAAGGACGCCGGCTACGCGTTCACCGCCGTCACCCCGGCGACCTACGAGCGGGTCAACGGCCGCCCCGGCAACGCCCGCGGCCGCGCACTGCGCGACGTGCTCGGCTGGAGCCGCCCGTTCGGCCCCGGCGACCTGCCCGACCGGTTCGTGACCCTGCTGGACGAAGCCGGCGTGCTGCACCGCGACGGCGACCTGTGGCGCGCCACCGTGCGCTGCTCCAGCTACGACGGCGGGCTGTTCTTCCACTCCGCATACCCGCCGAACGCGCCGGACGCGGTGTTCTTCGGCCCCGACACGTACCGCACCGCCGACGCCGTCGCCGGGCACCTGCGGACCCAGGACCGGCCGCCGCGGCGCGCCGTGGACATCGGCACCGGCAGCGGCGCCGTGGCCGTCACCGTCGCCAGGCACGCCCCGCACGCCGAGGTCCTCGCCGTCGACATCAATCCCGCCGCGCTGCGCTTCGCCGCCGTCAACGCCACCCTCGCCGGCTGCGGCGACCGGGTCCGCGCCGTGCGCAGCGACCTGCTCAGCGCCGTGGACGGCACCTTCGACCTCATTGTGTCCAACCCGCCGTTCATGATCGACCCGGACCGGCGCCCGTACCGGCACGGCGGCGGCGAACACGGCCACGACCTGCCGCTCGCCGTGCTCGACACCGCGGTCCAGCGCCTCACGCCGGGCGGCTCGCTCGTGCTGTTCAGCGGCACCGGCATCGTCGACGGGCACGACCCGCTGCTCGCCGCGGCCGACGAGCGGCTCGCCGGCACCGACCTGCGGTGGAGCTACCGCGAGGTCGACCCGGACGTGTACAGCGAGAACCTCGACGACTCCTACGCCCACGCCGAGCGCATCGCCGTCGCCGTGCTGACCGCCACGCGCGCCGCCTGACCCCGCCGCCGGTTTCCTCCGTCCTCGAAAGGCGCGTCGATGTCGCTGACCGCGTCCAGCCCTGCCGAAATCGCCGGCGTCCTCGCCGGGCAGACCCCGACCGTCGGCGTCGAAGAGGAGTTCCTGCTCCTGGACGAGCGCACCTGGCACAACGCGCCCGTCGCCGACGCCGCCCGGGACGCGCTCGCGCCCGCGGTCCGCGAACAGACCCGCGTCGAGTTCCGCCGCAGCATGATGGAGATGGTCACGCCCGTCTGCGGCACCCTGCCGCAGCTGCGCGAGCACCTCACCGCGAACCGGGCCGCGGCCGCCGCGGCCGCGCGGACCGCCGGCGCCCGGCTCGTCGCGGTCGCCGCCACCCCGGTCGCCGAACCGGACCGCACCGTCGAGGACACGCCCCGCTTCCACGCCATCTCCCGCCACTACGGCCCGATCGCGCACGACCCGGCACTGTGCGGCTGCCACATCCACGTCGGTGTCGCCGACCCAGAGGTCGCCGTGCAGGTCTGCAACCACCTGCGGCCGTGGCTGCCGCTCATCCAGGCGATGACCGCCAACTCGGTGTTCCACGCCGGCGCCGACACCCACCACGCGAGCTGGCGCAGCATCCAGCTGGAACGCTGGCCGAGCCTGGCCCCGGCGCCCTACCTCACCTCGGTCGCCCACTACGAACGCACCGTCGCCGAGCTCGTCGGCAGCGGCGTCATGCTGGACGACTCCATGGTCCTGTGGTGGGTCCGACCGTCGAAGCGGTACCCGACCGTCGAGATCCGCGTCGCCGACGTCTGCCCCACCGCCGCCGACGCCGTCCTCGTCGCCGGGCTCGTGCGGGCCCTCGTCACCACCGTCCTGGACGACATCGCCGCCGGCCGCCCCGCGGTGCGCCCACCGGAGCACCTGCTGCGTGCCGCCCACTGGAACGCCGCGCACCAGGGCCTCGCCGGCACCCTCATGGACCTGCGCGGCCGCCGGGCCGTCCCGGCCTGGGACATGGTCGACCTGCTCGCCGACACCGTCGCCCCGGCCCTGCACCGCCACGGCGACCACGCCCTCGTCACCGCCGAGCTGGCCCGCCTGCGCACGGAGGGCACCGGCGCCGACCGCCAGCGCCGCGCCGGTGACCTGCCCGCGGCGATGCGCTCACTCGCCGACCTGACCGTCCGCGCCTGACCGCTACCATCCCTGCTCGTGAACAGCCCCGCGAACGGCCCGGTGAACAGCCTCGGGAACACCGAGCCGAAGATGGTCCTCGTCGTACGTACCGACCTCGGCATGGGCAAGGGCAAGATCGCCGCCCAGGTGGCCCACGCCGCGGTCGCCGCCGTCCTGCAGGGGCCGCACGGCACCGTGTTCACCACCTGGCTGCGCGCCGGCCAACCGAAGGTCGTGCTCAAGGTCACCGGCGAGGCCGCCCTCACCGACCTGTGCGCCCGCGCCACCGACGCCGGCCTGCCCGTCCAGGTCATCCACGACGCCGGCCGCACCCAGGTCGCCGCCGGCACCGCCACCTGCTGCGCCATCGGCCCCGCCGTCCCCGCCGACATCGACCCGGTCACCGCCGCCCTGAGCCTGCTGTGACCGACCGGGAAGCGACAACACCAAACAGTGGTCAATTCACTAATTGACTTCTGCTAATGCGGCAGGTGAATATTCGAAATCGTCGCGGGCTTACCGCAATTTTTCCTCAAGGTCCGTGGTGCGCACTCGGGAGCGCGGTAGCGGTTGCTTATGGTTCGCGAGGCCAATTCGCGGACGAAAGGCAGATGTCGTGGGATCCAGCACCCGGATGGTCGTGGCCCTGGGCGCGGTGGCCGCCATCGCCGCCGGCTGCGGCACGACCTCGGCCGCCGACGCCGGCCGGCCGCTCGTGGTGCGGCTGTACGGATCCGACGCGAACATGTCCAGCTCACTCAAGGACAAGCTCACCGACGCGCCAGGGCTGCTGGCCGGCATGACCGGGACCTCGCCGCTGCTGGAGCTGTCCGAGGCGTTCCAGCAGCGGCTGCGCGGCGTCGACCCGACGCTGGCCGACTACGGCTACGCCGCCGAGGCGTACGACGCGGTCATGCTCGCCGCCCTCGCCGCCGAGTCGGCGCGCACCACCGTGCCGACCACGGTCGCGAAGTACGTCGTGGCCGCCTCGACCTCCGGCGCCGTCTGCGAGTCGGCCGCCGCCTGCCTGCAGCTGGCCAAGGCCGGCAAGGACTTCGCCTACCGCGGCGTGTCGATGCGCCGCAGCGGCCTCAACGACAAGGGTGAGCCGTCCTCGGCCTCCTACGGCACGCTGCACTTCGGCCGGGACAACACCATCAACACCAACCTGACCGAGTACATCGGCGCCGGCGACGAGTCGCTCGCCTCCACCGCGCCGGCCCCGCCGTTCACCGCGTACCCGGCGCCCGGCGCCGGCAAGCGGCCGCCCGCGCTGAAGGTCGGCGGGCTCATGCCGCACACCGGCCGGCTCGCCTTCCGCAGCCCGCCCCGCTTCGCCGCCGCCAAGCTCGCCGTCGCCGACGTCAACGCCGCCGGCGGTGTGCTCGGCCAGCCGGTCGAGTGGGTCGACGGCGACGACGGCACCGACCCGTTCGTCGCCGCCGCCACCGTCGACCGGTTCGTCAACCTCGGCGTGCAGGTCATCATCGGCGCGTCCTCCTCCAGCGTGACGAAGGCGGTCATCCCGAAGATCGCCGCGGCCGGCCGGATCCTCATCTCCCCGTCGTCCACATCGGACGAGCTGAGCGCCGTGCCCGACAACGGCCTGTTCTTCCGCACCGCCCCGGCCGACACCCTGCAGGCCCGCGCGCTCACCGACGTCATCATGCGCGACGGCATGCGCAAGGTGACCATCCTGGCCCGCGAGGACGCCTACGGACTCGGGCTGCAGAAGAACGTGAAGGCGAACCTGGTCGCGTCCGGCATGCCCGAGGCCGCGGTCGACCTCGTGACCTACTCGACCAGCAGCGAGAACTTCTCGGGTCTCGCCGCGCGGGTGCGGTCCAACGCCCCCGACGCGGTGCTCATCCTCGGCTATGACGAGACCGCGCTCATCGTCAAGGCCCTGTACGCCCAGAAGATCGGCACCGCCGCCGCGCTCGGCCTCTAGAATCCCCGGTATGGCGGGTGGATTCGACTGGAACGGCTTCGAGCGGGCGGTCACCGACGCGGTCGTGGGCGCCGTCCGCGCCGCCGTGCGGGAGCGGCCGGCGCGGCAGCCGTGCACGGTCGCGGCCCTCGGCGAGATCCACCGCGAGCCCGGCGGCGTGATCGCGATGCCACGCCTCGCGATGACCACCGTCGACGCGCTGCCCGGGCACCCGGCCGGAGACCCGGACTGGCTGCCGGAGCACGCCGGCTGGCAGCGGGCGCTCACCGGGTTCGCGTGCCGCGCCGGCCTGCCCGAGTGGCACGACGCCTTCCAGCGGTACCTGACGGCACTGACCCAGGCGGGCCGGTCCTCGCGCCGGCAGCTGCGCGACGTGCGGGCCGTCGACGCGGACTTCGTGGTGCTCGTGCTCGACGACGAGCACCGCGAGACGCTGCTGCGAAGGGTCCTGCCGGCCCCGGAGCTGCACCGGCTGTTCCCCGACCTCGACCGGCGCCACGCCGCGGCGGCGCCCTCGTCCATCGCGCACCTCGGCCCCACCGGCGCACTGGTCGACGCCCGGCGCTGACGATCCCGTCCCCGTGCCCGCCGGGTCGGCCCGTCGCGGCGTATCGGTGGCTGTTCGTACGGTGACCGCTGCTGCGCCGGGCACTACCTTGTGCGCATGCGCGTAGATGCGGTGCGGCTCGGCATCGACTTCGGCACGTCGAGCACGGTCGCCGTCGTCGGCCAACCCGACGGCCAGGTCCGGCCCCTGCTGTTCGGCGAGACACCCATCCTGCCGTCCGCGGTGTGCCTGGACCTGCGGGCGCCCGACGCCGGCTTCCTCGTCGGCCGGGACGCGATCCACGCCGGCCGGGCCCACCCCGACGCGTTCGAGCCCAACCCGAAGCTGCGCGTCGACGACGGCTCCGTGCTGCTCGGCCCGGCCGAGCTGCCGGTCACCACGCTGATCGGGGCGGTGCTGCGCCGGGTCGGCGCCGAGGCCGAGCGGGTCGCCGGCGCCCCCGTCGGCGAGGTCACCCTCACGTACCCGGCCTCATGGGGGCCCCGGCGGCGATCCGTGCTGCAGGAGGCGGCGCGGCTGGCCGGGCTGGGGGAGCCGGCCATGGTCGCGGAGCCGGTCGCCGCCGCCGCGTACTTCGTCGACGCCCTCGGCCACGCCGTGCCCGTGGGGCAGTGCGTCGTGGTGTACGACTTCGGCGCCGGCACGTTCGACGCCTCGGTCGTCGGCCGGACCGGCGACGGCTACACCGTGCTGGCCGAGGAGGGCCTGCGCGACGCCGGCGGCCTGGACATCGACAACGCCGTCGTCGCGTACTTCGGCGCGACGTACGGCGTGGCCAACGGCGACCTCTGGCGGCGCCTCACCCACCCGGAGACCCCGGCGGACCGGCGGGCCTCCCGGCACTTCTGGGACGACGTGCGCACCGGCAAGGAGATGCTCTCCCGCTCCTCGTCGACGTCGATCTTCCTGCCGCTGGTGGAGACCGACGCGCTGCTCGGCCGGGAGCAGCTGGAGCACCTCGCCCGGCCGCTGCTGGACCGTACCGTCGCCGCGACCGTCGCCGCGATCCGCGCCGCCCAGGTCGACGCCTCCCGCATCGCCGGGGTGTTCCTCGTCGGCGGCTCCAGCCGCATCCCCCTGGCCGCGACGCTGCTGCACCGGGCGCTCGGCATCGCACCGACGATCATCGAGCAGCCCGAGCTGATCGTGGCGGGCGGGAGCCTGATCGCCTCGGCGACCGCGCCCGCCCCACTGCCCGCAGCGGGGCCGGTGTCGGCGTCGGTCCCCGTGTCGCCGGGCGTGCCCGTGTCTCCGGCGGTCCCCGTGTCGCCGCCGGTGTCCGGGACGGTGGGCGTGTCGCCGGCCGTGCCCGGGGTGGGCGTGGCGCCGGCCGTGCCCGTGTCTCCGGCGGCGCCGATGCCGGCCGGTCCGGTGTCGGCCGATCCGGTGTCGCCGGCTGTGGCGGTGCCCGCGGACCCCGTGCCGGCCGCCGCCGCGTCGCCCGCCGCATTGTCGATGCCGGGCGCTCCGGAAACCGCCCAGGCGCCCATGTACACGCTGCCGTCGTCCAACGTGCCGTCGACGTTCGAGCAGCCGGTGCCGCCGGCGCCGTGGGAGCAGACGCCGGCGGGCCCGTTCGCCGCCGCGCCGACGAGCGCGGCTCCCGGCAGCGCCGTGCCGACCAGCGCCGCGCCGGTGTCGCCCGCCGTGAGTGCCTTCCCCGTGTCGCCGGCCGCCGCACAGATCCCCGCCGCCCCGGACGCCTCCTGGCCCGGCGCCGTGGACGCCGCCTGGCCGCCGGCCGCGCCGCCCACCTCCGACGCCTCCTGGCCGGCCGAGCCGCCGGCGTGGTCCGCGGCGCCGCCCACCGCACCGTCCGGCGCGGCGCCGGTCGACCTCCTCGCCGGGCCGCGTGCCGCGACCGTCGTGCGGGGCGCCGGGATCGCCGTCGCGGTGACCGCGATGCTGCGGTTCCTGCTGACGTTCGGCGACGCCGGGCCGTCGTCGTTCGTGCGGCACGACGGGTATGAGCTGGTCTTCGACTACCTCGCCCTGGCCGCGCTCGTCGCCCTGGGCGGCTGGGCGGCCGTCCGCCCCGCGCGGTCGCGGCCCGCCCTGGCGGTCATCGCCGGGCTGACCCCATGGGCGGCGCTGCCGATCGTCGGCGATCTCGTCTCGATCGCCCGGTACTTCGACTGGACCGACGAGTACGCGCTGATGACGCCGGTGCTCGCCGGGCAGCTCCTCGCGCTGGTCGTGGTCGCGGGGCTGGCCGCCCTGGCGGCGCTCGGCGGCCGTGGCGCGGGACGGCTGCTGCCGCTCGGGCTCGGCGCCGTCGCGCTGTGGACGCCCGCCGCCGCGCTGCTGTGGCTCGTGTCCAACTCCACCGAGGTGATCGGCTCGGCGCAGGTGATCCGCATCGGGGTCGCCGTCGCGGTCGGCAGCACCGTCGTGTATGCGGCGGCCGGCTCGCGGGCGTGGGCGGGCTGGACCGTCGGCGCCTGGATCGGCGGCGCGCTGCTGTGGATGGCCGCGGCCGGCATCAGCGACCGCGGCGAGGACATGCAGGTCCTGCCGGCGCTGCTGATGATCGTGCTGCTCGCGGTGGCCGCCGTGCTGCTGGTGGTGCGGCTGCGCAAAGGCGGTGGCACCGGCGGAGGCGCCGAGGTGCGCCCCGCCCGGCTGGCGAAGGGGCCGGCCGCCGTCGCGCTCGCCGCCGCCGGGATCGCCGCCGCCGGATTCGTGCTCATCGTGTACTGGCAGGTCGAGTCGTGGTCGTACCAGGTCGAGCCGTACTACGTCGCGCAGATGTTCTTCTTCGAGGCGTCGTTCCTGGCGCTGCTCGGCGGGGTGCTGCTGCTCGCGGTCCGGCGCAGCGCGGGAACGGCCGCGTACTGCGTCGGTGCCGCCGCCGGGCCGCTCAGCCTGTTCGGCAGCCCGGACCAGATGAGCGGCATGAGCTGGTGGTTCATCTCCGGGCTGGTCTCGTTCGCCGTGTCGACCCTGGTCCTGGCGGTGGTGCTGCTGCGCGCCGCGCCGACCCGGCTTTCATGGCCGACGCTCGCCGCCGCCGGCTGCCTGGTGCTGCTGGCGTGGGCCACGAGCACCGACGTGTACGACGACGACGCCGACCTGTGGCCGCGGGCCCTGCTCTGGATCGCGATCCCGGCCGTGGTGCTGTGGAAGGGCGGCGCGGTCACCGCCGGCACGCTGCTCGGCCTCGCCGCCGGCACGCTCGGCCTGCAGTTCTACACCGTCCACGACCAGATCCACGACGGCTCCGCCCTGCTGCTGGGCGCCGCGTTGCTCGCCACGCTGGCGACCGGGCTGCTCACGCTCCGGTCGGTCCCGGAAGGGGAGCCGGTCGCCCCGGGCCAACCCCGCTGAGCCGCCCGCAGCGGTCAGCGGCGGACGAACCCGAGGGCCTCGTCGGCGAGGGACTCCCATGACACGGTGCCCGCCGGGTCGACCGCGAGCCACTCCCGCATCGGGGTGCCCTTGTTGGCGTCCCACCGCACCCCCTGGCCGTCCGCCACGAGCGCGTCGACCCGCGCCCGCGGCAGCTTCACGACCAGCCGGTCCTGCACCAGCATGGCGAAGATCCTGGCGTCGACGCGCAGCGCCTTCGCGCCGAACCGCCCGCCGGGCCCCGGCACGGTGACCCCCTGCTGCGTGCTGAGCCGGTCGACGAGCGCGTCGAAGCGCACCTGCGGCGGGTCGCCGGGGCCGGTCGGAGCTGCCATCCGCAGAGCCTACCGCCGACGGGCGTACCATCGGGCGATGCCCGAGCTGCGGCGGCTGGACGCCGGCCACGCGCCGGCGGTCCTGGCCTTCGAGCTGGCGAACCGGGCGTACTTCGCCGCCTCGATCTCCGACCGCGGCGACGACTTCTTCGACCGATTCGCCGAGCGGCACGACGCGGCGCTGGCCGAGCAGGCGGCCGGCACCTGCGCGTGCTACGTGCTCGTCGGCGACGACGGCGCGGTACTCGGCCGGTTCAACCTGTACGACATCGACGGCCGCGCCGCGCAACTGGGCTACCGGGTCGCGCAGCACGTCGCCGGCCGGGGCGTGGCGACCGCGACCGTCAGGCAGCTGTGCCGGCTGGCGGCGACCCGGCACGGGCTGCGGACGCTGCGGGCGGCCTGCTCCCACCAGAACGCGGCGTCGCGGAAGGTGCTGACCAACGCCGGTTTCGTGCCGGTCGGCCCCGCCGACCCGGCCCATCTCGGAGGCAAGGCGGGCACCTGGTACGAGCGCGACCTCGGGCCGCGTTGAAGGACGGGTCAGAACCAGTGCAGGCAGTGCGGGGGCCGCTCGGCGTAGAAGAGCAGGTCCGCGCGGGCGGCCGCGTCCGGGTGGTGGGCGCGGACGTGCCCGGCGCGCACGAGCGTGCCGGGCGTGGAGCCGCCGAGGTAGATCGAGCCGAGGTCGCGCACGTCCAGGGAGAGGTCGGGGTCCCGGTCCGTGGGGACGCAGCCGGCCTTGCCGTCCCGCACGGTCAGCAGGTAGCGGTGGTGCTCGCCGAGGAACGGGTCGTCGACGTCGAGGACGAGCTCGCCGTCGGTGAACCAGCCGCGCGCGGTCAACGCCCGCGGTACGTCCAGCAGCCGCACCCAGAGCCAGTCGGAGTCGCTGCTCACCTGGGCGGCCCGGAAGTCCGCCAGCTGCCAGCGCAGCGGGTGCCCGGGCGGGAGGTGCTTGAACGTGACCTGCGTGACGAGGTCGTGGCCGAGCAGGAAACCGATGAGGGCGGTGGTGACGGCGTCGTCGGCGGCGACGGTCTCGTCGACCGTCAACGTGCCGTCGGTGAGCGTGTAACTGGCGTAGCCGTCCGGGACGCCGCCGGCGTCGCGGTGCACGGCGACATACCGCGGCGTCCGAGCGATCGGGGGTTGCCCCGCGCCGAGGGCCCACCAGCGGGGCGGCCGGGACAGCGCGCCGGGCTGGGCGCGGCGGTACCGGTCATAGACCTGCTCGAGGAGCTCGCCGCAGTCGGCCCGCCGCAGCAGCTCGACCGAACCGGCCGGGGCGGCGGCCGAGGATCCGGGCGTCCGCGGTGCGGCGAAGGCACCCCGGTGGCGGTCCACCGTGATCCGGCCCGTGTAGGTCGCCGGGCCGTAGCCGAACCTGCCGTAGATCCGCGCCTCGGAGGCGAGCAGGACGGCGAGGAACTCCCCGCGCGCCCGCAGCTCGGTGAGCTGGTGCCGCATCATCGCGGTGAGCACGCCTTGGCGCCGGTGCGTGGGCAGGACGCCGACGGCGGTGATCCCGGCGGCCGGGACGAGGATCCCGCCGGGCAGGGTGAGCTCGAACGAGTACGCGGCGGCGGTCCCGACGGGCCGTCCGTCGGCGGCCACGGCCAGCAGCCCGCGGTCCATCTCGAACGCCGACCACCACACGCCACCGCCGTCCTCCTCCGGGGTCTCCGGGTGCAGCCCGAACGCGGCGTGCATCGTGGCGACGAAGACGTCGAGGTCCTGGTCGGTCGTCGGACGGATCTCCACCGGCAACGCTGCCTCCCCCATGGATTCGGGCATGAGTGCACAGTGCAGCGTCGACCCGGCGCCGAGTCAAACGCATTCCGCGCGGGTCAGCCCTTGAGGGCACCCTTGACGAAGCCGCGCACGTAGTACCGCTGCAGCAGCAGGAACAGCAGGACGCAGGGGACGGCGGCGGTGACCACACCGGACAGCAGCGGGCCGTAGTCGACGGCGCCGAGGCTGCCGGACTGCAGGTTGAACAGGGCCACCGGCAGCGTGAACTTCTCGTCGTCGGTGATGAAGATGAGCGGGGCGACGAACTCGTTCCACGAGGCGAGGAACGAGAACAGCGCGACGGTGACGATGCCCGGCAGGACACCGCGCAGCAGGACGTGGCGCAGCACGCCGGTGGGGCCGCAGCCGTCGATGAGGGCGGCCTCGTCGAGCTCGACCGGCAGCGCCTCGAAGGAGTTGCGCATCATGAACAGGCCGAACGGCAGCTGGAACATCGCCAGGACGAGGCTGAGCCCGATGAGCGAGTTCTGCAGGCCGAGCCAGTCCAGCATGATGTACAGCGGGATCAGGATCGTGCTGTGCGGGACCATGAGGATGCTCAGGGTCAGCATGAACAGCAGGTTCCGGCCGCGGAAGGTGAACCGGGCCACGGCGTAGCCGCCCAGGGTGGTGGCCACGACCGTCACCGCGACCGTGACCAGCGCGACGAACGCGGTGTTCGCCATGTACACCGGCAGGCCGCTGCCGTAGTCGAGCAGCTGCCGGTAGTTGTCCAGGCCGAGCGACCCGGTGCCGGTGCGGCCGCGCAGCGACGAGTACAGCGCCCACAGCATCGGGGTCAGGAACAGCACGGCCAGCGCCGCGCAGGTGGTGTAGAACCCCGCGGTCCGCGTCCGTTTCATGCGGCGCTCCTGTCGGTGGTGGAGCCGCGCAGGAACCGCACCTGCGCGCCGTTGATGACGTACAGCACGGCCAGCACACCCACCGAGATCGCGGCGGCGCGGCCGAGGTCCTGGGAGGTGAACGCCTCGCGGTAGATGCCGATGACGACCGTGGCGGTGCCGTGCCGGCCGCCGGTGAGGATGAAGAACTGGTCGAACGCGAGCAGCGAGCTGGTCACCAGCAGCACCAGCACGAGCGCCATGGTGGGCCGCAGCAGCGGCAGCGTGATGCGGCGCATCATCTGCCAGCGGGTCGCGCCCTCGAGGGTCGCCGCCTCGTACAGCAGCGGGTTGATCGACTGCAGCCCCGCCATGATGATGATCATGTAGTAGCCGGCGAACTTCCACGTGATGAGCAGCGCCGTGGAGAACAGCGCGTGCTCGCCGTCGCCGAGCCAGTCCAGGCCGTCGGCGCCGAACAGCGCGGCGACGACGTTCAGCGGCGAGGAGTCCTGGTGGAACATGCCGTAGAACAGCAGGCTCGCCGAGGCCAGGCCCACGGCGGCCGGCAGGAAGAACACGGTGCGGAACACCGCGACCAGCGGGCCGGGGCGCTGCGCGAGCAGGGCGAGCCCGAACGCCATCAGCGTGACCAGCACCGTTGCGACCAGGGTGTACTTGAGGCTGAAGATGATCGCGCTGGTGAACAGCGGCTCGCCGAGCGCGTCGTAGTTCGCCACCCCGTTCGGGGCCGAAGCGCCCAGCAGCGGCCAGTCGTTGAGCGACATCCACGCCATCAGGCCGAGCGGGACGACGAAGAGCACCGCCACGATGACCGCCATGGGCAGCGCGTACAGGAAGCCGGACGACCGTCGCATGCTCAACCTCCACCCAGTGACGCGGTGATGCTCGCGTTGTGCCGGTCCAGGGTGGCGCCCACGTCGTCGGCGCCGAACACGGCGTCGGCGACGGCGGAGATCCACGGGCCGTTCGGGTCGTTGAAGGTCTTGCCGAACGCCACCGCGTAGGGCGTCTGCCCCTTGCGGGCCAGGGCCGTGAACGTCACCAGCCGCGGGTCCTGCTGGGCGTAGACGTTGCCGTCGAGGTCGCTGCGTACGGTGACGTACCGGTGCTTCGCCACGACCTCGACCTGCGCCCGCTCCGACAGCGTCCAGGCGATGAAGTCCCACGCCTGGTCGGCGTGCCGGCTGTTGGAGCTGATGCCCAGCACGTCACCGCCGACGAACGAGGACGCGCCGCCCTCCAGCCCGGGGATCGCGGCCACCCCCACCTGCAGCCGGTCCTCGATGCTGCGCAGGGCGGTGGCGCCCATCGCCTGCATGCCGACGAGCCCTTCGCCGAACTCCCGCGTCCACGTCGGCCCGCTCTCGTTGCGGGCGGCCCGGGGCGCCAGCCCTTCGGTGTACAGCTGCCGGTACAGCTGGAACACCCGGGTCGCGTCGACGCTGTCCAGCAGGGCGGTGGTGCCGTCCTCGGAGAGCACCTCCGAGCCCGACGCCCAGATCATCGGCCACGCGGTGGCGACCATGCAGTCCGGGCACGCGCCGCCGAAGTTGAACCCGTGCACGCCGCCGCCGAGCGCGGTGAGCTTGGCGGCGAACTCGTGCAGCTCGCGCAGGTTCGCCGGGGGGCGGTCGCCGTCGAGCCCGGCCCGGATGAACAGGTCCTTGTTGTAGAACAGCGCCGCCAGGTCGATGTCGTGCGGCACCCCGTACACCCGCCCGGCGTGGGTGACCGCCCGCATGTGCGACGGTGCCAGGTGCTCGCGGAACCCCAGCGTCCCGACCCGCTCGCCGATGTCGGTGAACACGCCCTGCGAGGCGTAGTTCGGCGCGTAGACCACGTCGATCGCGAGCAGGTCCGGCAGCTGCCGGGTGCCCGCCGCCGCACCCACCCGCTGCTGGTAGGAGTCCGCCGGCATGACCGTGAGCTTGACCTTGTTGCGGTGGGTGCGGTTGTACTCGTCGATCAGCACCCGGCTGAACGCCGCCGTCAGCGACCGCGTCCACATGGTGAGGACCGTGCCGTCGTCGACGGCCGAGGTGCCGGTCGGCGCCGGGCCCTCGTAGGCGCGCTGGCAGGCGGGCATCGCGAGCACGGCCACCAGCGCCACGAGCCGCACCGCCCACCCACGCCGGCCGACCCCGGCACCGTGTGTCCCCATCGACCCTCCGCTCCGAGGGGATGTTAGCGATCACATCGATGTTGTCAACACCGCTAATAGGACGTAAATTCTTGTCACTCCCGGCGCCGGTTGCCGATGTGAGCGATCACCGCGCCGGAGCGCCGTCGCGGCCGTCGGCTAGTGCACCAGCCGCCGCAGGGCCAGCCGCGCGAGCGGCAGGTAGAGCAGCACGGCCGGGGCCGGGCCGCGCACGGTCAGGCCGGTGCGGCTGCCACCGGGCACCGCCTGCACGGTGTGCTCGAGGTGGAGCCGGACGCCGCCCGCCGACACCGACCACGACCAGCCGCGGACCGGCCCGTCGGCGGCGACGTCGAGGATCCGGAACCGCACGGGGAGGCCGCCCGGGCCGCGCACGACGCCGGCGGCCCCCGGCCGGAGGGTCTCGCCGGGGTAGCGCACGGAGCGGATCTGCGGCGACCACTCCGGCCAGCGCCGGGGGCGCACGTAGCGGTCCCACACGTCGTCGGCGTCCCGGGGTCCGCGCACCGACACCTCGCGGCGCAGCTGCGACCAGGCAGGCATCACAGGCACCGCAGTACCCAGATCCGGCGCGATGACGCGGACGGCGGCGCCGCGGGATGCCGGTGTGCGGGGTCGCGGCCGGACGCGCGATGATCGTACGGTGATCGTCATCGACGCCGGGTCGGCGGTGCCGCCGTACGAGCAGCTGCGGCTGCAGTTCGCCCGGCAGATCCAGGACCGCACGCTGCCGGTCGGGGCCAAGCTGCCGACGATCCGCGGCCTGGCGACCGACCTCGGGCTGGCCGCGAACACGGTCGCCCGCGCCTACCGGGAGCTGGAGGAGGCCGGGCTGATCGAGACCCGGGGGCGGGCCGGGTCGTTCGTGTCGGCGACGGGGGACCAGGCGCGCGAGCGGGTCCGCCGCGCCGCCGCCGAGTACGCGGCCGTGGCCGCCAGCGTCGGCGTCGAGGCGGGGGAGGCGCTGCGGATCGTCGAGGCGGCGCTAACGGGCGGCCGGGGCGACGCCGGTTGACTCGCGCACGACCAGGCGGCCGGGCTGGCGCACGACGCCCGAGTGGGCCTCGCCGTCGAGGGCGGCGAACAGGTGCCGCACGGCGGTCGCGCCGAGCTGCTCGAGGTTGAGGTCCACGGTGGTCAGCGGCGGGCGGCACTCGGTGGCGAACACCTCCCAGTTGTCGTAGCCGACCACGGCCACGTCGTCGGGGCAGCTGCGGCCCAGGTCGCGCAGCGTCTCGGTGACGCCGGCGGCGATCTGGTCGTTGCCGCAGAAGATCGCGTCGATGTCGGGGTGCGCCGCGAGGAGCCGGGCCGTGGCGTGCCGGCCCCAGTGCTGCGACCACCGGCCGAACAACGGCTCGCCGACCAGTGACAGCCCGGCCGAGGACAGGCCGTCGGCGAAGGCCAGCGCGCGGTCGCGGGCGGCGCGGTAGCCGTGGTCGCCGGTGATGTGCGCGATGCGCCGCCGGCCCAGCGACGCCAGGTGCTCCGCGGCGAGGTGGGCGCCGCCGGCGTCGTCGGCCACGACGGACAGGTCGGCCGGATCGTCGGACTCGCAGTAGGCGTACACGACCGGCACCGGGATGCCGCGGGTCAGCGACGGGCGCAGGTCGTTGGCGTCGCCGAGGATGATGAACCCGTCGACCTGGCGGGCCAGCAGCGTGCGGATGTAGTGCTGGCGGCGGATCGCGTCGCCGCGGGCGTCGCACAGCAGCACGCTCATCTGCTCGTTGCCGAGCGCGTTCTCGGCGCCGAGCAGCACCGGGATGGCGAAGCGGGCGGCGGACAGCTCGTCGGTGAGCAGGCCGATGGTGCGGGTGTTGCCCGAGATCAGTCCGCGCGCCAGGACGTTGGGCTGGAACGACAGCTCGTCGGCCGCCTGCTGCACCCGCCGCCGGGTCGCCGGTGCCACCTCGTCGCGGGCGTTGAGCGCCTTGGAGGCGGTCGCCACCGAGACGCCGGCGAGCCGGGCGACGTCGGTGAGGGTGACCTGCGCGCGTTTCCTGCTCACGGACAGCCTTTCCGGACCCCGAAAACTTTTCGGCGAGCATACACATGCCGGCTCGCCCGTCACAAGCCGTCACATCCCGGGTGCGGCTCAAGAGCTGGACATCATCCGCGGAAATCGACCGTTGACACGACGATGCGGTGCTGCCACCATTCCGAAAAGGTTTTCGTGAGTTTCGGACCGGACAGGGAAGGCGGTGCCGGGTGACGTCGGACGTAGGGCTGGCCAGCGGAGGGCCGGTGGTCCCGTCCCGCGGGGCGCTGCGCCCCGTCGACCCGCGACGGGTGCAGATCACCGGCGGGTTCTGGGCACAGCGCCAGGCGGTGAACGGCACCGCGACGATCGAGCACTGCCGCACCTGGCTCGACCGCCTCGGCTGGACCGGCAACTTCGCCACGACGGGTGCCGGCACGGCGCGCCGCCGCGGCCGGGAGTTCTCCGACTCCGAGGTGTACAAGCACGTCGAGGCGATGTGCTGGGAATCGGTCCGCCCCGGCGGCACGGACTACGCCGCGCGGCTCGACGAGCTCACCGCGATGATCGCCGGCGCGCAGGCGGCCGACGGCTACCTGCACACCGCGTTCGGCCGGCCCGGGCAGCCGGCGCGCTACAGCGACCTCAACTTCGGCCACGAGCTGTACTGCGCCGGCCACCTCATCCAGGCCGGCGTCGCGGCGGCCCGCACCGGGCGCGCCGCCGGCCTGCTGGAGGTGGCGCGGGGCGCGGCCGACCACGTGTGCGACACGTTCACCGACGCCGGGCTGTGCGGACACCCCGAGATCGAGACGGCCCTCGTGGAGCTGTTCCGGGTCACGGGGGAGCAGCGCTACCTCGACCAGGCGGCCCGCTTCGTCGCGCGGCGCGGGCACCGCAGCCTGCCCGAGCACGAGTTCGGCTGGCGGTACTTCCAGGACGCCGTGCCGGTCCGCGACGGCGAGGTGTTCGCCGGGCACGCGGTGCGTGCGCTGTACCTGGCGGCCGGCGCCGTCGACGTGGCCGTGGAGACGGGCGACGACGCGCTGCTGGCGGGCGTCGCCCGGCAGTTCGACCGGACCCTCGCCCGGCGCACCTACGTCACCGGCGGCATGGGCTCCCGGCACCTCGACGAGTCCTTCGGCGACGACTTCGTGCTGCCGCCGGACCGCGCCTACTCCGAGACCTGCGCCGGCGTCGCCACCGTCATGCTCGCCCACCGGCTGCTGCTGGCCACCGGCGACCTGCGCTACGGCGACATCGCCGACCGGGTCCTGCACAACGTCGTGGCCACCGCCGTCGCCGACGACGGCCAGGCTTTCTTCTACGCCAACACCCTGCACCAGCGCACCGTCACCGAGGCCGTCCCGGCGGACCGCGAGCAGCTGCGGTTCGGCGGCGGGCCCCGGGCGCCGTGGTTCGAGGTGTCCTGCTGCCTCAACAACGTGGCCAGGCTGCTGGCGTCGCTGGGCACCTACCTGGTGACCGAGGACGACGGCGGCATGCAGCTGCACCACTACGCGCCGATGACCGTCGAGGCGGCCGGGATGCGGCTGCGCGTCGACACCGGCTACCCCGACGACGGCGGCGTCGTGGTCACCGTCGAGGAGGCGCCCGACGCCCCGCGCACCCTGACGCTGCGGGTGCCCGGCTGGGCGCGCGACGTCGCGGCCCCGCCGGTGCCGAAGGTGTACCGGCCGGGCGACCAGGTGCGCCTCGACCTGCCGGTGAAGCCGCGCTGGACCTTCCCCGACCCGCGGATCGACGCGACCCGGGGCTGCGCCGCGGTCGAGGCCGGACCGGTCGTCATGTGCGCCGAGTCGATCGACCAGGAGGACGGCGTCACCCTCGACGACATCCAGGTCGACACGTCCGTCGCCCCGCAGGCCACCGCCGTGAAGGGGCGCCTCGTCCAGCCCGTCGAGCGTGACTGGCCGTACACCGGCCTCGTCGACGGCCGGGAAAGCTCGAACCCGATCGTGGTCACCCTCGTGCCCTACCACCGTTGGGCGCGGCGCGGCCCGTCCGCCATGCGCATCTGGCTCCCGATCGCCACCCCATAGAACCCCCACCCGAAATGGAGGTGACGCGATGCCACACCCCCGCTGGAAGTTCAGGCTGGCACTCGCGTTGACGACCGTCCTGACCGGCTCCGTCGGCGCCGCGACCCTGGCCGCCCCACCGGCGTCCGCGGCACAGACCATCGGCTACCCCACGTTCGGCGGGCCCGCCATTCCCGCCCCGCCCGTCGCGATGAGCACGGGCAACACGATGCAGGCCATCTTCGACGCGGAGAGCGGCGGCACCGACTACTGGATGGACCGGCTCCTGGCCCGGCCCGGCAGCGACCCCGCCGGCACCTGGCTGATGACCCGTGGCCGGGGCGTGTTCATGAAGACGCACACCCCGGCGACCCTCGGCTTCGGCGGTGACGTCGCCTACTGGGAGAGCATCAACGGCCAGGGCGCGTTCACCGTCACCGCCGGCACCGGCACCTGGACCGAGCAGGTCGCCCAGCGCTGGCAGGCGCCCAGCCACTGGAAGAGCGTGCACACCAACGGCTCGCTGCGCATCAACCAGACGAAGTTCATCACCCACAACAACGTCGCGGTCGACAACCTCGCGATCACCAACACCGGCACCGCGGCGCAGACCATCGCGCTGCGGGTCACCTCGCCGTACGCCACCGCCGGCAGCGGCAACGAGCTGACCGGCCAGGTGGGCGTCAAGAACGCGCTCACCACCCTGTACCCGCGGCTGTCCGCCGACGGCTTCACCGCCACCAGCGGCGGGCTCAACCGGTCGGTGACGATCCCCGCCGGCGCCACGGTCACCACCAAGGTGCTGCTGGGCTTCGTCGCCAACGAGATCCCGGACTCGCTCACGGAGTACAACACCTACAAGGGCTACAGCGCGGCGACCGCGTTCTCCACCCACGTGCGGGAGTACAACCGCTGGTGGGCGCAGAACGTGCCCTACCTCGACGTGCCCGAGCCGGCGATCAAGAAGAACATCTACTACCGCTGGTGGCTGATGCGCTTCAACTACCTCGACGTCGACATCCCCGGCCAGGACTTCCAGTTCCCGGTGTCGGTCGAGGGCGCGCTGGGCTACAACAACGCGATCGCGCTCACCCAGCCGATGCACATCGACGACCTCAAGTACCTGCGCAACGCCGCCTACTCCTACGGCCCGTGGCTGTCGGTCGGGCAGACGTCCAAGGGCGGCCGGTTCATGGACAACCCCGGCGACCCGGAGAACTGGTCCAACAGCTACACCCAGTACATCGCCGAGGCCGCGTGGCGCAGCTACCAGATCCACGGCGGGCAGCCGGCGATCGCCGGGAACCTCGCGAAATACGCCGAGGGCGACGTCAAGGGCCAGCTGTCCTACTACGACCACAACAACAACGGCCTCATCGAGTACGACTGGGGCGCGCTGACCGGCAACGACGCCGACGCCGTGTCCTTCCACTGGCGCTCCGGCAACATGGACCGGACCGAGTCCGCGTACGTCTACAGCGGCGCGCTCGCCGCGGTCCAGGCGTACACCGCGATCGGCAACACCGCGAAGGCCGCCGAGATGCAGGCGATCGCCGACCGCATCCGCACCGCGATCGTCGCCAACCTGTGGGACTCCACGAACAAGCTCATCGAGCACCGGCACGTCGCCACCAACACCCTCGTGCCATGGAAGGAGATCAACAACTACTACCCGTACTCGGTCGGCGCGATGCCCAACACCGACGAGTACCGGCAGGCGCTGCGGCTGTTCGCCGACCCCGCCGAGTACCCGGTGTTCCCGTTCTTCACCGCCAACCAGAAGGACAAGGCGGCCGCCGCCGCGGCCGGCCAGCCCGGCAGCAACAACTTCTCCACCATCAACTCCACGGTGCAGTTCCGGCTGTACTCCTCGGTGTTGCGCAACTACCCGAACCAGTGGATGTCGGCGGAGGACTACAAGAAGCTGCTGTACTGGAACGCCTGGGCGCAGTACATCGGCGGCAACACCCAGTGGCCGGACGCCAACGAGTTCTGGGCCGACTGGAACGCCGGCACCAGGACCATCGACTACCGGTCCTGGATCCACCACAACATCCTCGGCAGCAGCAACTGGACCGTCATCGAGGACGTGATGGGGCTGCGGCCGCGCAACGACAACCAGGTCGAGCTCAGCCCGATCAACATCGGCTGGCCGAACTTCGCGGCCAACAACCTGCGCTACCGCAACGCCGACCTCAGCGTCGTGTGGGACGACCCGGCCGACGGCGTCGTCAAGTACAGCGGCATCCCGCAGGGCTACTCCGTCTTCGTCAACGGCACCCGGGTCGCCACCGTCGACCGGCTGGTCCGGCTGGTCTGGAACCCGGCCACCGGCGCGGTCACCTTCCCCGCCGGCGGCGGCGCGACCGTGCAGTTCAGCGCGGCCTACGCCGGGCTGCAGGCGCCGGGGCAGGTGACCCAGAGCAGCGCCCAGCTCGTCGACATGTTCAACAAGGCCGGCGTCGACCTCACCTCGACCCTGCCGAACTACGCCCAGGGCGTGGCCACCACCGCGTCCTACACCGCCGGCGGCACCGCCGGCGCGAACGCCGTCGACGGGTTCCCCATCAACGAGCCGCTGTGGGGCACCTACGGGTCGCCGAACGGCACCGACTGGCTGGAGCTCAACCTCGGCCAGGCCCGCACGGTCGACGAGGTGCGGCTGTGGTTCCGCAACGACCGGGCCGCCAACCGGTACCGGCAGCCCAGCTCGTACCAGATCCAGTACTCCACCGGCAGCGCCTGGGTCAACGTGGCCTCGCCGGTGAAGACGCCGGGCACGCCCAGGGCCAACTACAACGTGGTCAACTTCGCCGCCGTCAGCACGACGCGGCTGCGCGTGCTGGTCACCCACGCGTCCGGCTTCAAGACCGCGCTCACCGAGGTCAAGGTCTACCACCGGGGCGGCACGGTGCCCCCACCGGCCGGCGGGAACCTGGCGCTGAGCGCGACCCCCAGCGCGTCCTACACCTCGGCGTGGGAGAGCGTCGCCGCCCTCAACGACGGCATCGACCCGCCCAGCTCCAACGACACGGTCAACCCGCGCTGGGGTACCTGGCCCAACACCGGCGAGCAGTGGGGACTGCTGACCTGGCCGGCCGCGCAGACGCTCGACTCGGCCGACGTGTACTTCTTCGATGACAACGGCGGGGTGCGGCTGCCCGCCTCGTGGAAGCTGCAGTACTGGAACGGCACCGCCTACGTGGACGTCGCCGGCGCGTCGGGCTACCCGCTGGGGCTCAACCAGTACAACCACGTGACGTTCACGGCGGTGAGCACCACGAGGCTGCGGGTGCTGCTGCAGAGCGGCACGGCATCGGTCGGCCTGCTCGAAGTCAAAGCATTCGGTCCGTAGGACATGTACACCGCTCGAAGGCCCCCGGCGATGCGGGACGTCGCCCACCTCGCCGGGGTGTCCCACCAGACCGTGTCCCGGGTGGTCAACGACCACCCGAGCGTCCGGTCCGAGACCCGGGCCAGGGTCCTGGCCGCGATGCGCGCGCTGGACTACCAGCCGAACGTCGCGGCCAGGACCCTCGCCACCAACCGGTCGCAGACCGTCGGCCTGGTCACCTTCGACACCACGCTGTTCGGGCCGTCGTTCATGGTCCACGCCATCGAACGCGCGGCCCGGGAAGCGGGCTACTTCGTCAGCATCGCCAGCGCCAGGGAGCTCAACGTGCCGTCGGTCCACGAAGCGATCCGCCGGCTGCGGGAACAGGCGGTCGAGGGGATCATCACCCTCGCCCCGGTCGCCGCGGCCTGGACGGCACTGGGCCGCTCCCTGCTGGACGTGCCGGCGCACGTGCCGATCGTCGGCATGGGCATCGACGCGCACGCCATGCCCGAGGTGCCGATGGTCGCCGTGGACAACGCCGCCGGCGCCGGCCTGGCCACCCGGCACCTCATCGCCCTGGGCCACCGCACCGTGCACCACGTGGCGGGCCCGGCCGAGTGGCCGGAGGCCCGCGAGCGGATGGAGGGCTGGCAGCGCGCGCTCAACGACGCCGGCCTGCCGGTGCCGCCGGCGCTGCCCGGCGACTGGAGCGCGCGGTCCGGCTACGCGGCCGGCCGGGCGCTCGCCGCGGACCCGGCGGTCACCGCCGTGTTCTGCGGCAACGACCAGATGGCGATCGGTGTGCTGCGCGCCATGCACGAGGCCGGCCGGCCCGTGCCCGGGGCGGTCAGCGTCGTCGGGTTCGACGACATGCCGGAGGCGCCGTACCTGCAGCCTCCCCTGACGACCGTCCGGCAGGACTTCGCCGAGCTCGGCCGGCGCAGCATGCATCTGCTCGTCACCCAGATCGCGGCGGGCGTACGGCAGACCGGGCAGCACCGGTCCGCCCCTGACCTCGTCGTGCGTGAAAGCACCTCCGCTCTTGCTTTTCGATAACGCTCACAAACAATGTGTCAGGAGGAAGACCTTGCATCGTCTACTGAGCGGCACCGTCGCCGCCGCACTGCTGCTGGCGCTCGCCGCCTGCGGCGGGAAGGACGCACCCGTGGCGTCGGGTGAGGCCGCCGACAGCGGTGCCGCGCTCACCCTGTGGACCCGGGCCGCCACCGAGTCGGTGTCCAAGGCGTACGCGGCCGCCTACAACGCCACCCACAAGAACCAGGTGCAGGTCACCGCGTACCCGAACGAGGAGTACCCGGCGAAGCTCGCCTCGGCCGCCGGCGCCAGGGCGCTGCCGGACCTGTTCGCCTCCGACGTCGTGTTCGCGCCGCAGTACGCCTCGCAAGGGCTGTGGCTGGACATCACCGACAGGTTCAACGCCCTGCCGGTCAAGGACAAGGTCGCCCCGGCGCACGTGCGCAACGGCACCTGGAACAAGAAGCACTACGCGGTCCCGCACACCATCGACATGTCGGTGATGCTGTACAACAAGGACCTGTTCACCAAGGCCGGCCTCGACCCGGAGAAGCCGCCGACGTCGCTGACCGAGTTCGCCGCCGCCGCCCGCGCCGTGGACAAGCTCGGCGGCGACATCAACGGCACCTACTTCGGCGGCAACTGCGGCGGCTGCAACGTGTTCACCCTGTGGCCGTCCGTGTGGGCCGCCGGCGGCGACGTCATGAACGCCGAGGGCACCGCCAGCACCATCGACTCCAAGGAGATGGCCGAGGTCTTCGCGCTCTACCGCAAGCTGTACGAGGAGGGCGTCGCCGCGCCCGCGTCCAAGGACGAGGCCGGCCCGACCTGGCTCGGCGCCCTGCAGAGCGGCAAGATCGGCATCGCGCCCGCGCCGTCGGCGTGGCTCGGCATCATCGAGGAGAAGGCCACGTTCAAGGTCGGCATCGCCCCGATCAGCGGCATCAACGGGGGCGAGTCGACGTTCGTGGGCGGCGACTCGATCGGCATCGGCGCCACCAGCAAGCACGCCGCGCAGGCCTGGGACTTCCTGGCCTGGACCCTCGGCGACGAGGCCCAGGTCGAGGTCGTCGCGAAGGGCAAGGGCGTGCCGACCCGCACCGACCTCGCGTCGAACAAGTACTCCTCCGCCGACCCGCGCATCGTCACCATCAACAACCTGATGGGCAAGGGCCGCACCCCGTACGCGAAGAACTTCAACGCCACCTACAACGACCCCCAGAGCCCCTGGAACACCGCGTTCCGCGGCGCGCTGTTCGGCGACGCGCAGAAGTCCCTCGGCGACGGCGCCACGGCGCTCACCGCCTCCCTGAAGAAGTAGTCGCCGGGCCCGCCTTGCGCCATGAGGGCGGGCCCCCGTCCCGGAGATCGATGATGACGTTGCTGGCGCCAGCGCGACCGACGGTCCTGCCGTCGGCGCCGCCGCGAAGGAAACGCAACAAGCAGTGGATCGGCGCCCTGTACGCCGCGCCGACCGCGTTCGTGGTGGGCATGTTCTTCGTCGTGCCGCTCGCGCTGGTCGTCTGGATGTCCCTGCACCACTGGCCGCTGCTCGGCGCGCCCACCCTCAACGCCCCGGAGAACTACGCCGGGCTCGGCGAGGACGAGCTGCTGCGCACCGCCGTGTGGTTCACCCTCAAGTACACGGTGGTCGTCACCGTCCTGCTGTTCGCGCTGTCGTTCGGCCTGGCGCTCATGGTCCAGCACCGCGGGCGCGGCGTCGGGCTGCTGCGCACCGCGTTCTTCCTGCCCGCCGCGGTCGGCTTCGCCAGCGCGTCGCTGCTGTTCCTCGGCCTGCTCAGCGACGAGATCGGCCCGGTGAACGACCTGCTGGCCGGCGACGGCTACCTGTCACTGACCAGCGGCAGCCCGAACACCGCGCTCGGCTCCGCGGTCGTGCTCGTGCTGTGGCGCTTCGCCGGGTTCAACATGCTCATCCTGCTCACCGGGCTGCAGGCGATCCCGCTCGACGTGTACGAGGCGGCCCGGCTGGACGGCGCGACCCGCTGGCAGATCTTCCGCCGCATCACGGTACCGCTCATGCGGCCCACCATCGCGCTCGTGCTCACCCTCATGATCACCGGCTCGTTGCTCGCCTTCGACCAGTTCTGGATCCTCACCCGCGGCGGCCCCGACAACAGCACCACGTCGCTGGTCATGGTGATCTACCGGGAGGCGTTCATCGAGCTGGACCTCGGCTCCGCCGCCGCGATCTCGGTGGTGCTGCTCGGGGTGCTCATCGTGTTCAACGCCATCCAGCTCGGCGTGCTGCGCCGGCGATCGCAGTAGGAGCCGTGCAGATGACCCGCAGGATCAGCGCCGCCGCGCTCGCCATCCTGTTCCTCTTCCCGCTGCTGTGGAGCGCCTGGGCCTCGGCGCGCACCCCGACCGGCTTCGGGATGGAGAACTACCGCCGGCTGTTCACCTCCGACAACGGCATCCGCGCCGAGCACGTCCTGAACAGCCTCACCGTGTGTACGCTCACCGTCGGCGGCACGCTGCTCGTGGCGACCCTCGGCGGCTACGCCTTCGGCCGCTTCCAGTTCCCCGGCAAGAACGCGCTGTTCCTGCTCACCCTGGCGATCCTCATGGTGCCCTACGCGACGATCCTCATCGCCCTGTACGTGCTGCTGGAGTGGATCGGGCTGCAGGACTCGCTGCTCGGGCTGAGCCTGGTGCTCATCATGTTCCAGCTGCCGTTCTCCATCTTCATGATGCGCAACGCGTTCGAGGCGATCCCCCAGGAGCTGGAGGAGTCCGCGCTCATCGACGGGTGCACCAGCTTCGGCGCGCTCACCCGCATCATGCTGCACGCGGTGCGGCCCGGGCTGATCACCGTCGGGCTCTTCGCGTTCCTCACCTCGTGGAGCGAGTTCTTCGCCCCCCTCATCCTGCTCAACTCCACCGACAAGTTCACCGTCATGCTCGCCGTGGTCAACATGCGCACCGCGTCGTTCGGCGCCATCGACTACGCCGCCCTCGAGGCCGGCGTCACCTTCATGGCGGTGCCCTGCCTGCTGCTCTTCCTGGTCCTGCAACGCAGCTACGTCCGGGGCTTCATGTCGGGCGCGCTGCGCGGCTGACCCGCGCCCTGCAACACGGCGGACCGTCCACCTCGGACGGCCCGCGGACACCCCATACCCTCGGGAGGGACCCATGTCCTCACCACCGGTGACCCGCCGCAGCGTGCTGCGGACCACCGCCGTTGCCGCCGGCGCCGCCACCGTCGCCGGCCCGCTGCTCACCGCGCCGGCGGCGCACGCCGCCCGCCCGGACGCCGGCGTCTCCGCCTACCCGTTCCCGCTCACCGCCGTGCAGCTGCTCAGCAGCCCGTTCAGCGCCGCCGCCGGGCGCATCCACGCCTACCTGCTGTTCCTGGACAACGACCGGCTGCTGCACACCTTCCGGCTCAACGTCGGGCTGTCCTCCACCGCCACCCCGTGCGGCGGGTGGGAGTCCCCGGCCACCGAGCTGCGCGGGCACTCCACCGGCCACCTCCTGTCCGCGCTCGCCCAGGCGTACGCCAGCACCGGCAACACCGCCTTCAAGACCAAGGGCGACCAGCTCGTCACCGTCCTGGCCCAGTGCCAGGCGCGGGCCGGCGCCGCCGGCTACAACACCGGCTACCTCAGCGCCTTCCCGGAGAGCTTCATCGACCGGGTCGAGGCCCGTCAGGCCGTCTGGGCGCCGTACTACACGCTGCACAAGCTCATGGCCGGGCTGCTCGACATGCACCAGCTCGCCGGCAACGCCCAGGCCCTCACCGTGCTCACCGGCATGGCCGCCTGGGTGAAGTTCCGCAACGACCGGCTCACCCAGGCGCAACGGCAGAACATGCTCGACACCGAGTTCGGCGGCATGAACGAGGTCCTCACCAACCTCTACCAGCTGACCGGCGACGCCGCGCACCTCGCCGCCGCGCAGCAGTTCGACCACGCCGAGATCTTCGACCCGCTCGCGGCCGGCACCGACAACCTGAACAACTACCACGCCAACACCCAGATCCCGAAGGTCATCGGCGCGATCCGCGAGTACCACGCGACCGGCACCACCCGGTACCGCGACATCGCCGTCAACTTCTGGGACATCGTCACCCGGCGGCACACGTACGCGATCGGCGGCAACTCCAACGGCGAGTACTTCAAGGCGCCCGACCGCATCGCCAGCGAGCTGTCCGACACGACCGCCGAGTGCTGCAACACCCACAACATGCTCAAGCTCACCCGGCAGCTGTTCTTCACCGACCCGGCCCGCGTCGACTACCTCGACTACTACGAGAAGGCGCTCTACAACCACATCCTCGCCTCGCAGGACCCGACCTCGGCGCACGGCTTCCAGTGCTACTACGTGCCGCTGCGCGCCGGCGGCATCAAGACCTACAGCAACGACTACAACAGCTTCGTCTGCTGCCACGGCACCGGCATGGAGAGCAACACCAAGTTCGGCGACAGCATCTACTTCCACGACGGCGCGGGCACCCTTTTCGTGAACCTGTTCATCCCGTCGGTGCTGACCTGGTCCGCGCGCGGGGTCACGGTCCGCCAGGAGACCGGCTTCCCGGAGGCGGGGTCGACCCGGCTCACCGTCACCGGGGCCGGCACGTTCACCATGAAGGTGCGCATCCCGGCGTGGGCCACCGGGGCCACCGTCCGGGTGAACGGCACGGCGCAGGCCGGCCCGGCGCCCGGCACGTTCGCCACCATCGCCCGCACCTGGGCCTCCGGCGACGTCGTCGACGTGACCCTGCCGATGGCGCTGACCCGCGAGGCGGCCAACGACAACAGCAGCGTCCAGGCGGTGAAGGTCGGCCCGATCGTCCTCGGCGGGCTCTTCGGCACGAACAACCTCAGCGCGCTGCCCGTGCTCAACCCGGCGTCGCTGACCGCGACGGCGACCCCGCTGCAGTACACCGCCGGCGGCGTCACCCTCCAGCCCTTCTACAAGGTCCACGGCCAGCGCTACAGCGTCTACTGGTCGGTCACCACCACCACCACCCCGCCGCTGCCGCTGTTCGTCGCGCACTACCAGTTCGACGGCAACGGCACCGACGCCACCGGCAACGGCCGCACCGCCACGGTCGTCAACGGCGGCTACGTCACGGGCCGCACCGGCAGCGCCGTCAACCTCAACGGCAGCAACGGCTACGTGGCGCTGCCGACCGGCATCCTGGCCGGCGCGACCGACTTCTCCGTGGCCCTGTGGGTCCGCGTCGACGCGCTCGCCACCTGGGCCCGCGTCTTCGACTTCGGCAGCGGCACCGGCGTCAACATGTTCCTCACCGCCCGCTGCGGCTCCGGCACCGCCCGCTTCGCGATCACCGCCACCGGCGCCGGCGGCGAGCAGCGCATCGACGCCCCCGCCGCGCTGCCCGCCGGGGCGTGGACGCACGTCGCGGTCACCCGCGGCGGCAACCTCGGCGTGCTCTACGTCAACGGCGCCGAGGTCGCCCGCAACACCGCCCTCACGCTCGGCCCGGCGAACCTCGGATCCACCACCCAGAACTGGGTCGGGCGGTCCCAGTACGCCGACCCGTACCTCGACGGCGCGGTCGACAGCCTGCGCCTGTACAGCCGTGCCCTCACCGCCGCCGAGGTCGCGGGCTTCGCGTCCAGCGGCACCTGACCGTCGCAAGGAGGCTCCTCATGCGTCGACCCCTCGCCCTCATGCTGCTGGTCGCGGTAGGCGTGCCGATCCTCACCCAGCCGGCGTCGGCCGCACCCGTCACGTTCACCAGCACGATCGTCGGCCAGTCCGGCGGCCAGTGCGCCACCGTGCCCAACGGCGCGCCCACCAACGTCCTGCAGCTCGTGCTGGCCGGCTGCACCGGCGCGGCCAGCCAGAACTTCACGTTCGTGCCGGTGGCGAACACGACCGGCACGTACACGGTCAACACGCTCACCGCCGGCTCGTGCGTCGACGTGACGGGCCGGTCCACCGCCGACCACGCGACGATCATCCAGTACACCTGCAACGGCCAGACGAACCAGCAGTTCCGGCTGCAGGCGGTCACCGTCGCCGGCGCCACGAACACGTTCAACCTCGTCGGCGTCCAGTCGGGCAAGTGCGTCGCGCCGGGATCCACCGGCCTGGTGCAGCTGCCGTGCTCGTCCGCCCTGGTGTGGCGCCTGCCGTCCTACAACGGCGGCACGACCACCCGGACCTTCACCAACCCGCTCGACCCGCAGGGCCCCGACCCGTGGCTCACCTACTACGACGGCTACTACTACCTGGCCTCCACCACCTGGAACCGCACCATCACCATGCGCAAGAGCCGCACCCTCGGCGGCCTGGCCACGTCACCGGAGACGGTCATCTTCAACCTGACCCGGCCCAACGGCGCCGGCACCATGTGGGCGCCGGAGTTCCACCTGCTCACCGGCCCCAACGGGCAGCGCTGGTACTTCTACTACACGGCCGGCGCCGAGCCGTACAACCTCGGCACGCAACGCATCCACGTCCTGGAGAGCGCCGGCCTGGACCCGATGGGCCCCTACACGTTCAAGGCCGACCTGCTCGACCCCACCCAGGACAACACGTGGGAGCTCGACCCGAGCATCCTGCAGCTCAACGGTCAGCTGTACCTGCTCGGCACGTTCTACAACGGCTCCCAGCCGATGTTCATCCGCCCGTTGAGCAACCCGTGGACCGCCAGCGGCACCCGCCGCATCCTGTCCACCCCGACCTACAGCTGGGAGACGGTCGGCGGCGCCGTCAACGAGGGCGCCGAGGTGCTGCAGCGCAACGGCAGGACCTTCATCGTCTACTCGGCCAGCCACTGCTCCACCCCTGACTACAAGCTCGGCATGCTCACCTACACCGGCGGCGACCCGCTCAGCTCCTCGTCTTGGGTGAAGTCCCCGCAGCCGGTGTTCCAGCGCTCCGACGCCAACTCGGTCTACGCCCCGGGCCACAACGGCTTCTTCAAGTCACCCGACGGCACCGAGGACTGGATCGTGTACCACGCCAACAGCTCCACCAGCGGCGGCTGCGACATGAACCGCAGCACCCGCGCCCAGAAGTTCACCTGGAACGCCGACGGCACCCCCAACTTCGGTGTCCCGGTCGCGCTCGGCACCCAGCTCGCGGTGCCGTCAGGGGAACCAGCCTCCTGAGCTCCCGCAGCGATGGGCGGGGCCGCCGGTCCCGCCCATCCAGGGTGCCCGTCCAGAAGGTGCAATGCCGTGACAGACCGGCGACTCGGTGCGACGAATTCCCCGAGTCGCGTTTCGGGCGCCCGTCCGATACAGGAGGGTGCCCGATGCGGCGTGTCAACCGCGGTCACGCGCGGGCGGCGATTACCGGTTGTCGTCGCGCGGGTCCACGTCGCGGCTGCGGCTGCCCGACTTCGCCGGGCCCCGGCTGACCAGGTAGCCGATCGTCAGCAGCGTGATGTACCACCAGGCCTTGCCGGCCGCGAAGTAGTCGGCGCCGTTCCGGGCGGCACCGTCCCCGACCGTCTGGGAGGCGATCAGCACGCCGATGACCGCGGCGAGGTACACGAACAGTTCGGTGGTCATCCACGACGGCTTGGTCTCATCACCGTGACGGTGGACGATCCGCGTGTCATGGTCGGTGTTCGTCCTGAGTGTGCTCGAAGCCATGGTGTCTGCCTGAGTAGAAACGCTGCGCATTCCGGGGGTGGTGACGCGCAATTCGTTCTTGACAGCGCAGTCACCCGTGCGGTTCTTCAGTAAACGCGAGACTGATAATGCCAACGCGCCCGGTAATTCGCGGTCCGGTTTCCGAGGAGTGCGGCGGCCGCACAGGATTCAGGCCCGCATCGGGGGCGGACCCGGGCCGACGTCCGTACGCATGGCCGCGTGTCGCACGTCGTCACGTGCGGCCGGCGGCCTCCCGCAGATCGCGGCGCAGCCGCGGCACGTCCTGGTACCGGATGCCGTGCCATCCGGCCTCGCGTGCCGCGGCCACGTTCGCCGGGCTGTCGTCGACGAACACGACCGCCGCGCCGGGCGCGCCGAGGTGGCCGGTGACGGCGGCGAAGACGGCCGGGTCCGGCTTGCGACGGCCGAGGCGGTGGCTGAAGAACAGGTGGTCGAACCGGGCGAAGACCTCGGGGTACCGGCGGGTCAGCGCCTCCTCCTCCAGCGGCCCGTTGTCCGTGAGCAGCGCCAGGACGCGGTCGCCGCGGTGCCGGTCGAGCGCGTCGAGGACGCCCTCGTCGGGCCGGAAGGCGCTGCACCAGGCGTCGTCGAGGTCGTCGTCGAGGTTGTCGTCGCCGCCCGTCGCGGCGAGGACGGCGCGGATCCGGGTGCGCACCTGCGCCGCGGAGCCGTAACGCCCCCGGTCGCAGTCGGCGCTGAAGCCGGACCGCCACAGCCGCGCGTCGATCTCGTCCGGGCTCAGCGCGCACGCCCGGGCGAGCCGGTCCAGGCGGTGCGCATGGTCGAAGCGGCACACCACGCCGCCGAGGTCGACGACCAGGAAGCGGGCGCTCACGGCGGTGTCGGCGAAGTGTCGCCGGTCGCCGCGGCCCGGATCTCGTCGAGCAACAGCGCCAGGTCGTCGTCGGTGGTCGCCGGGTTGAGCAGGCAGGCGCGCAGGGCCTCGGCCCCGGCCAGGCGCGTGCCGGTCAGGAACGCGCGCCCGCGCCGCTGGACGGCGCCCGGGATCCGCTGGTTGAGCGCGTCCAGGTGGTCGTCCTGGCCGGTCGGGCGGTACCGGAACGCGACGATCGAGGCGCCGGCCGGGGCCAGCAGCTCGAAGTCGGCGGCGGCGGTGATCATCGCGGCGAGGGTGTGCGCCCGCCGGACCGTCGTGCCGACCAGCCGGACGATGCCGTCCCGGCCGAGGTGCGACATGGTGGCCCAGGTGCGCAGGGCCCGGAACGGGCGGGTCTGCTCCGGGCCGTACTCGGAGAACCAGCCGAGCCCGCCGTCCCGCTCGTCCCGCAGGTAGGCGGGCACCAGGCTGAAGGTGGCACGGGTCAGCGCCGGGTCGCGCCACAGCACGCAGCCGCTGTCGACCGGCACGCCGAGCCACTTGTGCGGGTCCAGCGCCAGCGAGTCCGCGCGCGCCAGGCCCGCGTAGCCGGCCGCGGCACCGCCGGCGAGCGCGCCGAGCGCGCCGTACGCGCCGTCGACGTGGAACCACATCCGGTGCTCGGCGGCGACGTCCGCGACGGCGTCCAGCGGGTCCACCGCACCGGTGTTGACGGTGCCGGCGGTCGCCGCCACGCAGAACGGGCGCAGCCCGGCCCGCGCGTCCCGGTCCACCAGGCCCCGCAGCGCGCCGACGTCCATGCGGAACCGGTCGTCCACCGGCACCACCCGCACCTGCCGGTTGCCCAGGCCCAGCAGCTCGGCCGCCTTGCGCAGGCAGCTGTGCCCCTCGGCGGACACGTACATGACCAGCGGCGCGAGACCGTAGAGCCCGTCCGCGCGGACGTCGACGCCCACCCGGTCCGCGGCCCGCTGCCGGGCAGCGGCCAGCGCGACCACGGTCGCCATCGAGGCGCCGCTGGTCAGCAGCCCGCCGCCGGGCCGGTGCGGGTAGCCGACCAGGCCGGCGAGCCACCGCAGCACGGTGTGCTCCAGCAGGACGCCGGCGTGCTCGCCGCCGGCACAGCTCGGGTTCAGGGCGGCGGCCAGCGGTGCGACGAGGACGCCGGCCGGCGACGGCGCGGAGTTCACCCAGCCGAAGAACCGGGGATGACCGTTGCCCATCGGGTACGGCAGGATCCGGGTGCGGACGTCGTGGACCAGGTCCACCAGCGGCCGGCCCGCCACCGGCAGCTCCTGGCGGGTCAGCCAGGCGTGGTCGGGCTCCGGCACCGGCTGCCACACCGGCCGGTCGCCGACCCCGGCCAGATGGTCGGCGGTCACGTCGGCGGCGATGCGGGCGGCCCGCCGCAGCTCATCCATCGCCGCCCCCGAGCGCCATCACCAGGTAGTAGACGCAGTCCTCGGCCCCGCCGTTGGCGAACCCGTGCCGGCAGTCGCCGGGGAAGTAGGCGGAGTCGCCCGCGCCCAGGGTGGACGCCTGACCGTCGATGGTGAGCGTGAGCTGCCCCGACTCGACCGCCACGTACTCCCGCGAACCCGGCCGGTGGGGCGAGAACTCCCCGGCGTCGACGCCGGGCCCCAGGGTGGTGCGCATGAACTCGAACTCGACGCCGGGCAGCACCGGGGACAGGATGCGCCGCTCCCACCCGGCGGGGTCGCGCACCACCCGGTGCCGTTCGCCGCGCAGCACCACCAGCGCGTCCCCGACGGGCTCGTCCAGCAACCTGGCGATCGACGTGCCGAGCGCCGTCGCCAGCCGGTCCAGCACCAGCACGGTCGGCGTCTTCAGGCCCCGCTCGACATCCGACACCATGCTGCGGCTGACCCCGCTCAGCTCGCCCAGCTGCTCCAGCCCGAGCCCCTGCGCCCGCCGGCGGGCCCGGATCCGGGCGCCCAGCTCGGCCATCGACAGCCCGCTGGAGAGCAGGCCCATGTTGTCGGACACGCCTCCACCATAGCAGAGGCAATTCCGCTATCAAGGAAAGCGCTCACCTGGTTGCAGGCCGTGGAAGCCTGGACAGGTCGAGATGAGTGCCGCCCAGTGCGCCCATCTGGCTTCCAGGTACGAGCGCCTGGTGACCTGGCACCCGCCAGGGTCTTGCTGAACGAGAGCCGCCGCGGGGCTACTCGGGGGCGGTCGTCAGGGTGGCTAGGAGGTCGCCGACCTCGCGGGTGCGGGGATGGCCCGCGCCCTGGACGGTGGTCATCCGGTCCAGGACGGCCCGCAGCTCGGTGATCGCGGCGGACCGGTCGCCGGCGAGGGCGCGCAGCTGGGCGCGGTGCTGGCGGGTCCGCAGCGCCCGGGGGTGCTCGACGCCCATGGTGCGTTCGATGTCGGCGAGGACCGCGTCCAGGGCGGCGACCGCCGGGCCCGGGGCGCCGGCCATGCCCTGCCAGTACGCGTGGTTCGCGCGTGCGGTCAGCGTCAGCGGGTGCTCGGCGCCCATGCCGCGCACCGCGTCGGCGACCACGACCGCGAGGCCGCCCGCGGCCGCGTCCGGGCGGCCCGCGAGGCCCTCCCAGTAGGCGAGGTTGTGGCGGCAGGTCAGGGTCTCCTCGTCGAGGGGGCCGCGGGTCGCCTCCAGGCCCGCCGCGGCGCGCCGGTGCACGGCCACGGCGCCCTCGGGGTCACCGGCCTCGCCGGTCCAGCGGCCCAGGTCGGCGAGGTTGGGGTAGTACGCCGGGTGGCCGGTGCCGGCGGCCGCCTCGAGCCGGGCGGCGTAGGCCGCGTACGCGTCGCGGGCGCCGGCGGCGTCGCCGGTGTGGCCGATGCCCAGCGCGGTGTGCCGGTACGCGTCGAGCGTCGCCGGGGCGAGCGGGCCGAGCACCCGTTCCATGCGCGGCAGCAGGGCCCGCAGCTCCTCGAGGGCGGCCGCGCCCGCACCGGACTCCAGGCGCCAGTACGCGGCGTCGGAGAGGATGCACAACGTGTCCGGGTCGTCGGGGCCGAGCGCCTCGACCGCCGTGCGACCGAGGTCGGCCAGGGCGTCGCAGGCCGTGGCGGCGTCGCCGAGGCGGCCGGTGCTCGCGGCGACGCGGGCGCGCAGCACCAGCACGTCGCGGTGCCGCTGGCCGAGCCGGTCCAGGGCGGTCGCCAGCAGCAGCGTGTCGCGGTCGCGGGCGGCGCCGGGGCGGCCGGAGTCGCTGAGGTGCCCGCCGAGCCGGCGCAGGACCGGGTGCATCCCGCCGGACCACAGGTGCTCGCCGGCGAGCGCGTCGAGGGTGTCCGCGCACCGGAACAGGGCGCCCGCGGTCTCCTGGTCCCGCGCCCGCGCCCAGCACTCCTCGACCGCGTCGGCGGCGGCGACCGCGACCGCGCCGGGCGCCGCGGCCGTCTCCCGGGTCGCCCGCTGCACGAGCGGGTGTACGGCGACCGACACGGGCCCGCGCGCCGGGTCGTGCACGACCAGGCTCAGCCGGTGCAGCGCCCGCAGCGCGAGCAGCGCGGCGCGTTCGGACACCGGCTCCGCGGGGGTGCCCGCGCCGGCCAGCCACGCGCGGGCCGCGGCGCTGCGCGGCACCACGTCCGGGATGTCGTCGGCGGCCAGCAGCGACAGCAGGTCGAGCATCGCCCTGGCGTGGCCGGGCGGCACCAGCGCGGCGGCCCGGTCCAGTGCCAGCTGCCACGTCTCGGCGACCGTGCCGTCGTGCCCGTCCGCCGGCGACGTGGGCGGGAACAGCTCGCCGACCGTCTCCCGCCGGTCGGCGAGCAGACCCAGGTACGCCTCGACGCCGATGCCGCTGTCGATGACGAACGCGGCCGCCTGCGACAGCGCGAGGGGGTAGTGCCCGAGGGCGCCGGCCAGCGCCGCGACGTGCCCGTCCGCCGCGTCCCCCAGGCGGGCCCGCAGGTAGCCGGTCGACTCCTGCGGGGTGAACATGCCGACCTCGACGACCTCGACCGCCGGGCCGGTCAGCGCGGCGTCCCGCCGGCGGGTGGTGACCAGCGCCCGGCCGGCCGGTCCGATCGGCCACAGCCCGTCCAGCGCCGCCGGGTCGTCGACGTCGTCGAGGACCACCAGCCACGGGCGCTCGGCGGTGCGCAGCCACGCGATGAACAGGTCGGCCTGGGTGTCGTCGTCGCCGCCGGGACCGTCCGGCTGGGCCCGGCCCTCCCGGGACAGGGCGCGCCAGGCCCGCGCGTACGTCGCGCGCACCGACTCCGGGGTGCCGGCCGCCGTCCACACCAGCACCGCGCCGCGGCCCCGGGTCCGGTGGAACGCGGCCGAGGCGAGCTGGGTCTTGCCGACGCCGCCGGTGCCGCGCAGCACCACCCGGCGCACGCCGTCGCCGCCGAGCGCGGTGTCGACCGCCGTGGCCAGTGCGGCCCGGTCGCACAGGCCGGCGGCGTCCGTCGGCGGGTGGCCGACCACCACGTCGTGCGCCTGCTCCACCGGAGGGTCCGTCGGGCGGGGTGCCGTGCGGTGGTCGTACGCCGCGCGCCACAACCGCTGCCAGGGTGCCACGGCGGCGCCCGGGTCGAGGGCGAGGACCAGCGCCATCAACCCGTCGAAGTCGCGGGGCACCGACTGGCCGCTGACCCATTCGCCGAGCCGGCGCGCGTTGACGGCGGCGTGCCGCCCCGACGGCAGTGCGGTCCGGCTCGCCCGGCGCGCGAGGGCCTCGTCGGACAGGTCGGCGCGGCGCCGGCGCAGCTGCGTGAGCGCGGCGGCGAACACCGACCGTGGGTCGTCGGTCACCCGAAGATCCTATGTGTCCTCCCGCAACGGCCCGGTCCGGGGACCGCGCGGCGCCGGTGGGCGCCGACCTGACCAGTATCGATGCGGCAGGCTCCGGATCCGGGAGGGTGCGCGGCCGGCGGTGCGGTGCGTACGGTCGCCGGCACGACTCTGGGAGGCAACATGGCTGACGACGCCCGCAGCACGCCCGCCGTCTGGCGGATCCTCATCATCCTGGGAGTGGTCGGCAACGCCGCCGGCCTCATCGCAGGGGTGCCGGTCCTGACGTTGGTCGGCGGCCCGCTCGCCATCGTCGGGGTCGTCGGCCTGCTGGTCGCGCGGCGCAAGGCGCAGGCCGCGGCCGAGGCGGCCGCCGCCCGGTCGCGGACCCGCCGCCGCGCCGCGTCGTAGGCGGCTGACGGGCCGGGCACCCGGACGCGCGGTGGGGGCGCCCGGGTGCCCGGCTCAGCCCAGTGTCAGGGTCAATCGGCCGGGCAACCGGCCGGGCGGTGCGGTACGTGTCTTACCCGATGATGATGCGAATGCTCCGGCGAGGGGACCGGCGGGCACACGACGAGGAGTTCGTCGCGTACTACGCCGCCCGGGCCGGCCACCTGAGAAACACCGCATACCTGCTCTGCGGCGACTGGCACCTCGCCGAGGACCTCACGCAGACGGCGTTCACGAAGCTGTACCGGGCGTGGGCGCGCATCGACCGGCACGACGTGCTCGACCA
The DNA here is from genome assembly GCF_000716715.1 of Dactylosporangium aurantiacum. GTDB lineage: Bacteria > Actinomycetota > Actinomycetes > Mycobacteriales > Micromonosporaceae > Dactylosporangium > Dactylosporangium aurantiacum. The sequence goes on from NZ_JNYJ01000006.1 coordinate 53,444, forward strand.
GTACGCGCGACGGGTCCTGCTGCGCGCGTTCCTGGACGAGCACCGTCGACCGTGGCGGCGGGAACGGTCCGTGCTGCCCGACGACGAGACGCTCGACGCGGTGGTGCCCGAGCACCGCGGCGTCGAGGACCGGCAGGTGCTCAAGACCGCGCTGCTGCGCATCCCGAAGGGGCGGCGGGCGGTGCTGGTCCTGCGGTTCTGGGCGGACCTGTCGGTCGAGCAGGTCGCCGAGATCCTCGGCTGCTCCGCCGGCACCGTCAAGAGCCAGACCGCCCGCGGCCTCGACAACCTGCGCGAGGTGCTCGGCGACACCTTCCAACCCACCATTCCGGGAGGACAACGATGACGATCAACGACGTCAGGGAGCTGTGCGAGCTGACCCTGGGCGTGGACGCGCCCCCGTTGCGGACGGCGGACCGGGCGCTCGCGATCGCCGCGCGGGCCTCGGCCCGCCGGGACCGGCTCGTGGCCGCGTCCGTCGGGCTGGCCGGGGTGACCGTCGCCGCGGCGCTGGTGACCCCGGCGCTGCTGCCCGCCTCGGCCCCGGCGCCGGCCGTCGTGGCCGCCCCGGCGCCGTCCGTGTCCACGGCGGTGCCGTCCGTTGCGCCGGTACGGTCGGCGACCGCCCCCGCGTCGCACGACCGCCGCATGTACGACGTGCTGGTCGCCGCCCTGCCGGCGGGCTACCACGGCAGCACCCGCTACCCGTTCGCGGAGCCGTCGCAGTCGCCGATCCGCATCGACTCGCCACCGCCGTCGACCCCGCTGTACATCCACGCGTACGCCGAGGTCACCGTCTCCGACGGCCGCGGTGAAGGGGATCTGTTCGCCGCGATCGCCGCCGACGGCAGCCCCCTGCCGACCGGCGGGGACCTGTGCGCACTGCCTGAGGCCGGCCGTGAGTGCCGCGTGATCGACGTCGCCGGCGTGCCGGTCCGGGTCGGCCTCGAGGACGACGAGCTGGGCGGTGACGTGCTGGTCGCCCGCCGGTACCTCGACGGCGGCTTCCTGATGCTCGCCGCCCAGCGCAGCGTGCCCGAGATCGGCCTCGGCACCCCGCAGCGGCAACCCAGCCTCAAGCCCGCCCTCGGCGCGCCGTTCCTCACCGCGGAGCAGCTGGCCGCCATCGCCGCGAACCCGGCGATGCTGCCCTGAGACCCCGCGCGGTGGAGGCGGCCCTGGCCTCCACCGCGCGGCCGGGTGGTGTTCACACGCCGCCGCGTGGGTATCCGCGCCGGGGCCCCGGGCGGCGGGCCAGGCGGGCGGTCGGCGAATCCACCACGCTCGACCGGGGCGCGCCGGGCCTGGGCCGGCGGGCCGCCCTCGCCGCCGCCGGGGCGTGCTTCATGGGCTGCCTCGCGGGACTGTTCGCCCAGCCCGCGGGGGACGCCGCCACGGTCACGTACCAGTCCGGGACCATCGTGAAGACCGGGACGCGCGTCGCGGCCTGGTTCACCGGCCGCGGCGAGGCCCGCCGGACGGCGGCGCGGGGCGCGCTGCCGGGGCCGGTCGGCATCGGCGGCTACGTCGGCGGGAGCGTCGCCGGCGCGCTGGTCGCCGGCCGCCCGGCGGTGGCCTTCGCCGTCACCGCGGCGGTGCTCGTCGCGCTCACGCTGTGGCCGGCCCGCCGCCGGCGGCGAGGGTGTGACCGGGCGTCACGATGCGTCGCCGTCGCGGTCCTGCCTGCCGGGCAGCGGGACGGGGCTGACGTCATGGCCGAGGTCGACGATGGCACGCAGCAGGTAGGCGCCGAGGCGGCGAAGGATGTCCACGCCGAACAGCATGGCAATCGTCGATGCAGTGGCGATCGGGCGGCGATGGTGCGGCGGCTGCCGGACGGCTCCACGCGTAGTCCAGCGGCGCGAGCGCTCCGTCGCGCAGGACGCCGACGGCGGCCCGAGGCGCCGAGGCCGGCGACAGTACCTGGACCCGATCTATCACCCGGAACCCGTCGATCATCACACCGGCCGGTCACCCGCGGCGCCGGAGCCGCCGCCGCACCCTTGAGGTGTCACGGACCGACACTCCCGCCGGCACCGCAGCGACGCATTCGCCGCAGCGGTGTTCCACATTGCGACCTGGCGGGCCTGAGCAGTGAGGAACTGCTGCGAGGTTGAGCTGCACTCCGTGGGCACCCCTGGGTGCCGGAGCTCGGCCGGCCCGCCGACCCGGACAGCGGAGCGCGGTGAACAGTCACCCGCGCAGGTAGTCAGTACGCTTTGAAGTAGTTCGGACCGTTTGCGGGAGTATCGGATGGAGTCAGGCGGGTCGCCGCCGGGCCGGGATCCATCTGGCCTGGTGGAGGTGCTGCACGAAAACTGTCATACGCGGGTGACTCGCGTGCTGGTCGCTGGCCGTGTGGTGGTCCGGAAGGAGCTGTTGGGACCGGACGCTCAGCGGCGGGTGCAGCACGAGCTGGCGATGCTGGGGCGGTTGCGTGGCGTGGCGGGTGTCGCGCAACTGGTGGATGCGCCCGGGCTGCCGGGGTCGGTGGTCATGCAGGACGTCGACGGCCGATGCTTGGCCGAGCTGGCCAAGCCGTTGGCGGTCGACGAGCTGATCGAGCTCGCGGTGGGGTTGGCCCGGGCGGTGGCGGGGATGCACCGCCGGGGCGTGATGCATCGCCACATCACGCCGGCGAATGTCGTGGTTTCCGGCGACGGCGTGCCGTATCTGGTGGATTTCGCGTTGGCGTCGCCGTTCGCCGGTGTGCGCCCTGAGTTCACGCATTACACGGACATTTTGGGGACCTTGGCGTACCTGGCGCCGGAGCAGACGGGGCGCACCGCGCGATCGGTGGATCAGCGTGCCGACCTGTACGGGTTGGGTGCGACGTTGTACGAGTTGGCGACGGGTGGGCCGCCGTTCGGCTTCGGTGATCCGTTGCAATTGACCCATGCGCATCTCGCGCATGTGCCGGTGCCGCCGGTGAAGATCAATCCGGACGTTCCGGAGTTGTTCTCCGAGGTGGTCATGCATCTGTTGGAAAAGGAGCCGGACAACCGGTACCAGACGGCGGAGGGGGTGCTGCACGACCTGGAGCGGTTGCGGGACACGGCTCCGGGGGCGGAGGTGTCGCGGGTGGGTGAGCGTGACGTTCCATTGCGGTTGTCGCCACCGTCGCGGTTGGTCGGCCGGGACGCGGAGGTGGCGGCGCTGGAGACGGCGTTCACCGAGTCGCTCTCGGGCGGATGTCGTGGGGTGCTGGTCGGCGGGGTGCCGGGAGTGGGGAAGACGGCGCTGGTCGATGAGTTGCGGCCGGTGGTGACGGGCGGTGGCGGCTGGTTCGTCTCGGGGAAATTCGACCAGTATCGACGGGATCTGGAGTTCGACGCGGTACATCAGGTGCTTCGTGGGTTGGCCCGGCTGCTGCTCGCCGAGCCGGAGGACGAGCTGACCCGGGTCCGCGAGCGGATCTTGGCGGCAGTCGGGCCGAATGTGGGGTTGCTGACCGCGGTGCAGCCGGAACTCGCGGCGTTGTTGGAGGTGCGGTCGGCGGATCCAGGGGATCCGCTGACCGCGCAGGTGCGTTCACAGCGGATCGCGGTGGAGGTGCTGCGCGCGGTCGCCTCCCGGAAACGGCCGCTGGTCGTGTTCGTCGACGACCTGCAGTGGGCGGGGCGCACGCCGCTGGGCGTGGTCGACCTCCTGTTGAGCGAGGAGCAGATCGACGGCCTGTTGCTGGTGAGCGCGTACCGCGAAGGCGACGTGGACCCGCCGCACCCGTTGTCCGGGCCGTTGTCCCGGTGGCGTGAGCATCCGCAGGTGCGGCATCTGCGGTTGGCGAACCTGCCGGTGTCCGATTCTGTCGCGTTGGTTGCGGAGATGCTGCACGTGGACCGGGCCTCGGCGGCGGGTCTGGTCGAGTTGATCAGTCCGTATCTGTCCGGGAATCCGTATGAGACGGTGGAGCTGCTCAACGCGTTGCGGCGGGATGGTGTGGTGACCGCGACGGCCGCCGGTTGGCGGTGGGACGCCGCGTCGCTGCGTGCGTATGTGGGTGGCTCCGATGTGGCCGCGTTGTTGGCGACCGGTGTCGCCGCCCTGTCAGGCGGGTCGCGCCGGCTGGTGGAGGCGATGGCGTGTCTTGGCGGCAGTGTCGAGCTGAGCGTGTTGCAGGCCGCCATCGGCAAATCGGCGACTCAGCTGGAGCGGTGCCTGGCGCCGGCGCTGGATGAGGGTCTGGTGGTGATGGAGCCGGGGGTGCGCGACGCGGTCCGGTTCCGTCATGACCGGATCCGCGAGATGACGTTGCGCGGGCTGGATCCGCGGCGACGGCGTGCGCTGCAGCTGGCGATGGCGCGGCGGCTGGCCGGCGTGCCGGAGTTGTTCGCGGTCGCGGCGGAGCAGTATCTGCCGGTGGTGGACGCGGTCGAGGACGGCATGGAGCGGCGCCGGGTGGTGGGCCTGCTGCGGCGTGCCGCTGATCAGGCGGTGCTGGTCGGCAACTACATGTCGGTGAACGCGCTGCTGACCGCCGCGTTGCGGCTCGTCGGCCCGGCGGACACCGCCACGCTGGTCGAGGTGCGCACCGGCCGGCACGCCGCCCTGTACAGCATGGGGCGCCTGGAGGACGCGGACGACGAGTACCGCACCATCGAGGGCCTGTGCACCAACGCCTTGAACTGTGCGGACGCGACGGTGGTGCAGACGCACAGCCTGACCCACCGGAGCCGTTTCGCGGAGGCGATCGAGCTCTGCCTGGGCGCGTTGCGTGAGCTCGGCATCGCCGTGCCGGCCGCCGACCGGCTCCCGACGGAGGCAGATCACCGGTTCGACTACCTGTACCAATGGGTAGACCAGACACGACCCGCCGACGACCTGGCTCAACCAGAGATCACCGAGCCGGTGCTGCTGGCCGCGGCCAGGCTGATCAATGCGGTCCTACCGGCCGCCTTCTTCACCCCCGATCAGCCCCTGGTCGCCTGGCTGAGCCTGGAGGCGCTGCGGATCTGGATGGAGCACGGCACCGCCGGCGCCCTGCTCGGACCGATGAGCCATACCGCCTTCGCCGTTGTGGACATGCGCGGCGACTATGCCTCCGGGTACCGGGCGCTGCGGCGGATCGTGGCCCTGGGCGAAGCCCGCGGCTACGAGCCCGACACCTCGCAGGCGCGCTTTCTGTCAGCGCTGCTGAACTCCTGGTTCGAACCGTTCGAAAACGTCGTCGGGTCGGGTCGGCGGGCCCGGGAGGGGTTGCTCGCCGGCGGCGACCTGGCCAACGCCGGACACACCTACTACGCCACCGTGCCGGCCCTGCTGGAGTGCGCGCCGTCGCTGGATGTCTACGTCACCGAGGTGGAGGCCGGGCTGGCCTTCATGCGGCGGACCGGCGCCGAACAGACCGGTGAGCTGCTCGACAACTACCGGCGGGTGGCCGGTGTGCTGCGCGGTGAGAGCTCCGCCGTGGCCGGTGCGGCGCTGCCCGCCGACAGCGACGCCAGCAGCATGCTGACGCTGCTGCACGCGCATGCCACCGGTGGGATCGTGACGGCCGTCCTCGGCGACCTGGCCGGCCTGACGCGGCACACCGCGGCGGCGATGTCGATGCTGGTGGCCGGCCAGGGCGTCTACCCGGCCGCGGTGGCGCGGGTGTTGCGTGGGCTGGCCCTGGCCGGGCAGGCCCGGGCCGGTCGCGGTGGTGAGCGTGCCGGTCTGCTGTCCGAACTGGACGACGTGATGCGCTGGCTGGCCGCCCGGGCGGCGGACGCGCCGGCGAACTTCCGGCATCTGCTGCGGTTCCTCGAGGCGGAGCGGGCCTGGGCGGTCGGCGACTTCCGCGCCGCCATCCTCGCCTTCGACGCGGCGTGGCGGGACGCCGCCCAGGTGCAACGGCCGTGGCACCGGGCCCTGATCACCGAACACGCGGGCCGTTTCCACCTCGTCCACGGCCTCGAACACACCGGCTACACCCTGCTCGCCGAAGCCCGCCAGGAGTACCTCGCCTGGGGTGCCACAGCCAAAGTCAGCCAACTGGACCGGGCGTACCCGGCCCTGCGCCATCAGGCCGGGACGGTCACACCCGACAGCCAGCCGGAGGACCGGCCAGACGATCATTCCCCTGGCCGCTCCACCGTCACGACCGGAACCATCGACCTGCTCGGCATCCTGTCCGCATCGCAAGCACTCAGCTCCGAAACGAACATCGCGGGGCTGCACACCCGCCTGGCCGACGTCCTCAGCGCGATGACCGGGGCCACCAGTGTCCAGCTCCTCGTGTGGAGCGCCGACCGGCAGACCTGGCTCCTGCCCACACCCGACCACGGCGTCGTCCCGGTCGACGGCACCGGCCGCGAGCACACCGTCCCGCTGTCCATCCTGCGGTACACCCAACGCACCGGCGAGCCACTCGTCATCGGCGACGCCACCACCGACGACCGCTTCGCCCGCGACCCCTACTTCACCGACCTCACCCGCTGTTCACTGCTGGCCATCCCCGTCCTCAGCCGCAGCACCCTCAAAGCGGTCCTCCTGCTGGAGAACCGGCTCATCCGCGGCGCCTTCACCGCCGAACGACTCGACAGCGTCAAACTCATCGCCGGCCAACTCGCCGTCTCCCTCGACAACGCCCACCTCTATGCCGAGTTCCGCCGCGTCGCGGACGAACAAACCGCCCTCCGGCGCATCGCCACGCTCGTCGCCCGCAGCGCGAAACCCGAACTCGTCTTCGACGCCGTCGCCGACGTGGCCGGCACACTCTTCGGCGCCGACGCCACTGTGATCGCACGATTCGAACCCGACGCCGACGCGACAGTGATGGGAAGCTACGGACTGCGACACCCACAACCCGGCTGGCGCGGCAAACCCCCACCCGGCCGGGCGCTGGCCCTGGTCCAGGCCACCGGTCGAGCGGCACGCACCGACGCGGACGACCACATCGCCGCCGACCCCAAAGCGTTCACCCTCGGACTTCGCTCAACGGTGGCCAGCCCGATCATCGTCGAAGACCGGGTGTGGGGCGCCATGGTCATCGGATCCGGCTGCGAACACCTTCCCGATGACACCGAACGACGACTCGCCGACTTCACCGAACTCGTCGCCACCGCCGTCGCCAACGCCGAAAGCCGCACCGAACTCACCACCTCACGGGCGCGTGTGGTCGCCGCCGCCGACCAGACCCGCCGCCGCATCGAACGAGACGTCCACGACGGCGCCCAGCAACGGCTGGTCGCCCTCGCACTGCAACTGCGCATGGCACAGGCCGAGCTGCCGCCCGAACTCGACAGCTTCCGCACCCACCTCGACCGCGCCGTCGCCGGAGCCACCGCCGCAGTCGACGAGCTGCGCGAGATCTCCCGCGGCATCCACCCGGCAATCCTCACCGAAGGCGGCCTCAAGCCGGCGCTGCGCGCCCTCGCCCGCCGCTCACCGATCCCCGTGGACCTCGACATCGACATCACCACACGACTTCCCGAACGAGTGGAGATCAGCGCCTACTACATCGTTGCCGAAGCACTCACCAACATCGCCAAACACGCCAAGGCCAGGACCGCCAGCGTCACCGTCCACGCCGACACCACCGTCCTGCACGTCACGGTGCACGACGACGGCGTCGGCGGCGCCGACTTCACCCGCGGCACCGGCCTGCTCGGCCTCAAGGACCGCGCGGCGGCACTCGGCGGCCGGATCACCCTGCACAGCCCACGCGGGGCAGGCACCGACCTCGACGTCGAACTTCCCCTCACCGCCACCGACGACACACCCACCCAGGACCACCTGGCAGAACGCGGTTAGGCAGGGTCGGCCGGGCCGGAACGTAGTGAGACCGGCATCCACGGGGGAAGATGCCGGTCTCACCGCAAGGTTAAGGCATGTTCGCCGTCCATACCAAGAGCGGAATGCTACGAAGTGAGGACGACCGGGAGCTCGCTCAGCGCACGAGTGCGGATCGAGTGGCGCCAGGCTGGCGGTGCGCCCGGATCGGCCAGTGTGACCTGGGGAAACTGCTCCAGCAGGGTGCCGACCGCCACCTCGGCCGACAGCAGCGCGAGCGCGGCGCCGAAGCAGTAGTGCGGCCCGTGGCCCAGGCCCACGTGCGGGGCGGGCGGGACGCGGAGGCGGAACTCGTCGGGATCGTCCACGGCCGCGGGGTCGCGGTTGGCGGCGGCCAGGCTCAGCAGCACGGTGGCGCCGGCCGGGATCGTCACCTCACCGTACGCCAGACGTTCCCGTGCGAACCGGCGCAGCGCCAGGATCGCCGGTGGCTCGTACCGCAGCGTCTCCTCCACCGCGGCCCGGCACAACTGCGGGTCGGCGCGGACCTCGGCCACCAGCTGGGGCCGCTGCAACAGCAGCAGGATGCAGTTGCCGATCAGGTTGACCGAGTTCTCGTACCCGGCCAGGAGCGTGAGGAAGGCCAGCGAGGTGAGCTCGTCCTCACTGAGCCGGTCGTCTTCGTCGCGGGCGGCGATCATCGCGGTGATCAGGTCGTCGGCCGGCTCGGCCCGCTTGGCTGCGATCAGGCCGCGAAGATAGGTCTCGAACGCGGCCACCGGCTCGGTGGCGCCGCTGAGCATGCCCGCGGTCACGGTGCGCAGGTGCGGCCGGTCGGCGTCGGGAACGCCGAGCAGGTCGCAGATCACCGTGACGGCCAGCGGCACCGCGTAGCCGGCGATGAGGTCGGCGGGGTGCCGGGAGAGCAGGCCGGCGGCGAGGGCGGCCACCCGCGGCCGGAGCGCCTCGACCCGGCGGGCGCTGAACGCGGGGGCCACCAGGCGGCGGATCCGGGTGTGATCGGGGGCGTCCATGTTCAGCAGGTTGGCGTCCAGCGCGGGCGGGAGCTTGAAGCCGCCCCAGTCGCCGGTGCCGTGGCGCTTGTTCAGCGACAGCCGCGGGTCGGCCAGACCGGCGCGCACGTCGGCGTAGCGGGTCAGTACCCACACCGGCGAGCCGTCGGGCAGCGTCACCTGGTGCGCCCGGCCGGCGGCGCGCAGCGCGGCGTACGCCGCGTGCGGATCGTCGAGGAGGGCGGTCGTCATGGCGTGCTCGCAATCTGCCCCTGGTCCGGGTCGGTCAACGCGAAGCCTACCGAGCCAGACCGGGCGTCCGGTCGGGGTTCCTCGTGGTCGAGTGCAGCGCGCGCGACACCGCAACGAGCCAGCGCACTTCGTCCGCGAAGTCGATGTGGCCGCCGTCGAACGGGGCGGACCGGTGGCCGGTGGCCGGAGGCGTGGCCCGCCAGGCGTTCCACCGGGCCCGCCGGGCCTCATCGAGGGTGCCGTCGAGCGACGCCTGATGGGCCTCGCACGCGGCCACGAGCGAGGCGGCGTAGGCCACCGCGTCGCGGTCGGGGGCGTCCGCGAGGTGGTGGCGGAGCTGGCGGATGCCGTCGCCGATCTCCACGACCCGCCGCCGCAGCCGGCGGTCGACGTCGCGCACGATGCGCCGCGGTGGTTCGTGCGCCGGGTCGAGCACCACCTCCGGCACGGTCACCGCGACAGCCGTCCACAGCGGATGGAGTCGCCGGTACGCCGAGCGCTGCGCCTGCCAGGAGCCGACGCGGGACAGCCGCGGGCCGAGCGACGGCAGGGTCAGCCCGACGACGATGAGCATCGCGCCGAGGGCGGCGACCGGCGGCACCAGCCCTTCCAGCGGCCGGGCATCGGTGTCGAGCTGACCCTCGACGAGGGTGACGGCGCGGATTGCACAGTACAGGATGCCGAACCCGGCGCCGACGGCGGTCAGGCGCAACCCTCGACTGAGCCAGCTCCGCCCGGCGTCGCGCGCGTAGGGCAGGCAGAGACGGATGATGTCGACGACGCCGAGCGCCACCATCGCGACGTAGCAGCCGAGGTACACCGCGTAGGCCGGATCGTGCGCGTAGGTCGCGGCGGCGTCCGTCGGGCGCTCCCCGTAGCGTTCGGCCCGGGTGAACAGCACGGCCATCGCGGCCAGCACGGCGATCACCCACAGCACCCGCCAGCGGGCCTGCCGCCAGCCGTCGGCGGGCGGGTTGGTCCAGAAGATGATCAGGCACTGGATGGTGCCGGAGAACGCGATGACGCCGCTCTGACTGATGAGCAGGGCGAGGTTCGGGATGTCGGCGGCAGCGTCCAGGCGGGCCCACACGGCCGGCGTGGAGACGGTGAAGATGACGCCCATGAGCGCGAAGGCGGTGCATACCACGTACAGGGCCGGGTCGCGCGGGTCCTGGCGCAGGCCGCGCACGAGCCGGTAGGCCAGCGCGATCCAGGCGACGGCCGCCGCCACGGGGTAGATCAGCCCGTTCACTGCGGATCCCCGAGGGCGCGCTCGATGCGCGTGATGACACCGGCCGCCTGCTCCGGCACGTCCCAGCGGGCCTCCCCGCGCCACGGGTTGAGCAGCTCGAACAGCTCGGTGCCGAGCTCCTCGGCCTCCCGCTCGGCGGCACCGTCGAAGCAGGTGCGGGCCAGCGTGCCCTCCAGCGGCTCACCGAGCGCGGCCAGCGCCGCGCCGGGGTCGAGGTTGGGCAGCAGCCGCCGGATCGCCTCGGGGTCGTTGAGGTCGAGCAGGTGGTGGCCGTGGGCGAGGTGGGCCAGCTCATGGCAGAGCACCATGTCGCGCAGCCACCGGGGCGCGGCGGCGTCGATGATGATGCTGAGACTGTTCGCGCGCACGGCGACCCAGCCGCTGGGCAGCTCCGGCGGCATCGAGACATACAGCTGGTGGATCGGCTTGCCGACCTGCTCGCTGATGACGGCGCACAGGGTGTCGGCGGTGACGTGCTTCGGCAGTCGCAGTCCGGCGACGACGCCGGAGCGCCGCCGGGACCGGCCCCATCTCATCGGTCCACCTCCCCGCTCGTCCTCTCCTGCCGATCTGCCCCACACGGCGACGAACCCGGTCACTTCGGCGGGTCCGGGTCGATGCCGATGCCTTCGAGCTCGAGCAGCTGGCGCAGCACCGAGTCGAGCGCCTGCTGGCTGGCGGGGGACAGCCCGGTGCGGCCCAGCACGTCGCGGAGCACGACCTTGCGCACGTTGAGCTCGCGCATGGCACGCAGACGCTGCAGGTCGCCCTCGATGTCGTGCACCTCTGGCCCGTCGCCGTCGGCGATGAGATACGACGTCGGCACCCCGAACGCCATCGCGAGCGCCTTGAGGTGACTCAGCCGCGGATCGGTTGCCTTGCCGCTGCGCAGCTCACCGATGTAAGCGCCGCTGATGGTGACCGGCGCGTCCATTTCCTGGCGCAGCTGCGCGGCCAGCGGGCCCTTGTTGATGCGCTCGGCGATCTCACTGTTGAAGTACTCGCCGTCCGAGCGGGCGCGGTTGGCGCCGTCCGGCGGCTTGAAGGTGGCGAAGAGCAGGTTGAGCCGATCGGCCAAGGAACGCCGCCCGTGCATGCCCGGCTCCTACCCCCGTCGCGTCCGTGTCGCGGGCGAGTATAGAGCACCCTCGACGTCGAAGCCGTTGACAGTGACCGATTGAGACCGGCTATCCTCTCAGCACGCCGCAAAACGCACGTTGAGTCGACGGGCAACCCACGCAACGGGCGTTTGGCGGAGGTCGTGGGGGAGGGTGGGCATCAACTGGTGCCATGAAACGGGGGCCACCTTCCTCTCACGGACCGCCGGAGGTTTCCCGCGTCCGGCCGGGTGGGAATCCTGTCGGTCAGGCAGCCGAGGCTGCCGTGACCGCAGGACTCCGCTCGCGCGTGAAGAGGTGGCAACATGCCGGCATCCGAGCCGTCCGGTCTGGCATCGATCGGGGCGTGGCTGCGCGACGATCCGTCGCTCGCCCGGTTGGAGGCACTGAGCCAGGACGTGCGGGATCTCGCGCTCGACGCCGGGCTCGACCCGGACCGGCACCCGGTGCTGAAGGACCCGACCTGGACCGGCCGGCTGCGGGCACGGGCCGCCGCGCCGGTGACGGTCATCGTGATCGGTCAGGTGTCCGCCGGGAAGTCCACCTTCGTCAACTCGATGCTCGGCCGCCGGTTGCTGCCCACCTCGCAGGACCCGACCGACGGTGTCGTGTCCGTCCTGCAGGCCACCGAGCCGGGTGCGCCGGAGCGGGCCGAACGGGTCACCGCCGACGGGCGCGTGGAACCGTTCGCGTCGCTGGAGGACGGGGTCCGCTTCCTGGCCCGCCAGTCGGCCGGTGAACGGGAACAGCTCGGCAGCCGCGAGGTCAGGCTGTACCTCGACGAGCCGATCCTGCAGAACCTGCGGCTGGTGAACACGCCAGGCCTCGGCGACCGGCTCGCGGCGTTCGAGCGGGTCACTCTCGACTGGTTGCGTGACGACGCCTCGGACCTGGTGATCTGGACGTTCTTCCCCGACTCCGCGGCCAACCGTGGCGAGCTGGGCGTGTTCGCCGACGCGCTGACCCGCCGGCGCAACGCCGTGCTCGGGGTGGTCACCCGGGCGATGGAGGACCACGAGGACGAGCCGGACTTCGATCCGCGCACCGACGCGCAGCTGGCCGGCGTCGTCGCGCAACTGCGGGCGCAGCTCGGCGACTACCTGCACGACGTCGTGCTGTACGACGCCTACCGGACCAGGACGCTGCTGCGGCAGCTGCAGGCCGATCCCGGTCGGGCGACCGATCCACGCTTCGCGGTCGACCTCGAACGGTGCGGTTACACGGCGGTCCGGGACATCCTGACCCGCCTCGCCGGTGACGTCGACGCTCGGCGGATGCTGCTGATGCGCCAGTGCGCCGGCACCGCCGGGACCCTGGCCGACGCGGCGGACGCGGCCGAGCAGATCTTCACCGCGCGTGCCCGCATCCGCGCCGATCAGCTGGCCGCGTTCCAGCGGGTGGAGCACGAGGTGATCAACCCGGTGCACGACCTGCTGGACACGGACCTGACCACCATCGCCGACCGTTTCGCCGCCGAACTGGTACACCTGCACACGGAGGCCGCCAGCGACGTCATCGCCGCCGAGTTCACCCTCGGCGGGTCCCTGGTCGGTAGTGCGGCCGCGGCGCTGTCGCGGGTCACCGCGCGAGGCGCTCAGGTGGACACCGTGTCGCAGCGGCTCAGCCGGGCGATCGAGGCGGAAATGGAACGCAAGCTCGCCGCGACGTCGTTCCAGGAACGGCTGCTGGTCACCACCCGCAGCACGGTCCAGCGGCGGCTCAGCGCGCTCGCCGCGGAGCTGCGGATCGCCGCCGGCGACCGCGGGCCGGGCGGGCGGACCGCCGTCACCGTCGACGTACGGCCCGTCGGCGGCATGGCTCAGCCGCTCGTGGAAGGCATCGTCAGCCACGTCGTCGGGACCGTCGCGGAGGCCGCGGCCAAGAGCCTGGTCGGTGGCACCAGCGCGGCGATCGGCCGCAGCGCGATCGAGCAGGCCGGGACCGCGGTGGCGGTCGGCGCCGCCCGTACGGCGACCACCTCCACCCTCGCGAAGGCCGTCGGCGTCTTCACCGTCGTCATGGTGCCGCTGGACGTGCGCCGACTGTTCCGGGACTTCAACGAGGGCAAGGCGCGGCTCATCCAGGGCATCGCCGCGACGTACGAGCGCAGCCGCTGGCTGTACGCGGGCCGCATCCGCGACACGCTCGTGCCGATCGCCGACGACGCGGTCGACGACCTGCGCTCGGCGGCCAGGGCGTCGCTGGTGCCGGCCGAGTCCGGCGACCACCGGTCGGTGGAGCGCGCGGCCGCCGCCGGCAACGCGGCCATCGCCCTGCGGCACATCAAGGAGACCCTGACCCACGCCGCAGCGGGCCATGCCGGACCCTACGGCCGCTGACCCCTCCGGCGACCCTGCCACCCGGTGCCTGGGCCTGCTCGCCGAGGCTGTCGCGCTCGCGGAGACGGCAGCGGCGCTCGCGGGCACGCCGAGCCCGGCCGAGCAGCAGCTGCGCCGCATGTACGACGAGTGGGCCGACACGACTCTTCGGGTCGCCGTGGTGGGGGCGTCCTCGACCGGCAAGAGCACGCTGCTGCAGCACCTCTTCGGCCCGGTGCCGCTGCCGACCGGCCGCACCGCGACCACCGCCGCGCTGACCGTCCTGCGGCACGGCCCGGCCGCCGAGGCGCAGGTCCACCTGCGGACGTCGCTGACCATCGACGCGGACGCCGTGCGCTCGGGCGGCGCGGACGACGACGTCCGCAAGGCCCTGTCCGCGTGGTGCGCCGATCCGGACGCGTTCGGGCTGCTCACCGCGACCCACACCGACGGCCGGACCTCGGTGCCGGTCACCGCCGCGGACCTCGACCTGTCCCACCGGACCGGGCGGATCGACGTGACCTTCGCCGCCGCCGCGCCGCTGCGCTTCGACCTGACCTGCGACGACGGCGTCCGTGGGTTCGCCGCCGCCGTCACCGATCCCGTGCAGGCGCTGCGGGTGTCCCGCGCCGTGTGCCGGCTGCCGCACCCCCGGCTGGACGGGGTCACCGTCATCGACACCGCCGGCTTCAGCTCGCCGTCGCCGCTGCACGACCAGCTGTCCGCCGAGCTGCTCCAGCGGCGCCCCGACGTCCTCGTCGTGCTCCTGGACGCCCGCCGGCCCGACAGCCCGCCGAGCCACGACACCCTCGCCGCCGTCCGCCCCGTGCTGGCCGCCGACCCGCACGCCCGGCTCGTCGTCGGGCTCACGCACGCCGACCGTGCCCTGCGCAGCCATCTCGACGACCTTGACGTCGACGTCGGGGATGTCACCCCGGACGAACGCGCGACGCTCATCGACGATTTCGTCGCCGTCTCGCGCAGCCGCGCCGAAACCCTGCTCGGCGCGGATCTCGCGACGATGCCCGTGGTCGTGCCCCTCGCGCTGTCCCCGCAGGCGCCGCCCGAGCTGCGCCACCACGTCGAGCACCTGTGGAAGCAGGTCGAGCGGCTGGGCGGCGTCGGCGTCGGCCACGACACCTGGCTCGCCCGGGCCCGAGCCGCCGGCGCCGCGGTCGACGGCCTGGCCCGCTGGTGCGACCAGCGGCACCAGGCCCTGCTGCCGGAACTCGCCGACCTGCACCGCCACGCCGACGAGGTGCGGCAGCGCGGCCGCTCCAACCGCGCCGGTCACCTCGCGGCCCGGACCGCCGTCTCCCGGGCGGCCGGCAGCATCCGCGCGGCCGTGATCAGCGAGCGCACGAACCTGCTCAGCGACATCGACCAGCTGCGCAAGGACAGGAACTTCAGCCGGTACCTCACTGATGCGTACCCCGACGCGCTGCACCGGGCGGTGAACAGCATCCGCGCTGTCGCCGAGGCGCACCACACGGAGCTCGGCCGGCGGCTCATCGTCCCGGGGCTGCACCGACCGGTCCTGCTCGAGGGCGACCGGCTACGACCGGACGCGCGGACCGCCGCCGCGGCCAGACGCCGGATCAAGGGGATGCGGCACCGGATGCGGCAGGGCTGGAGCCTGGCGCTGGGGAGCATCGCGGACCTCGCCGCCCGCGACCTCGCCGCCGCCCGTGCGGCCCTCAGCCACCACGCCTACGAGCAGCTGAACCAGGTCGGCCGGCACCTCGAGCATTGGGTCAACCACCTCAACCGGCTCCTCGCGGCCAACCATGCCGCCGTCCAGCAGCACGACCGCCGCCACCTGGCGGAACTGCGCGACGTTGTCGCCCGCATCGAGCTGACGCGGCAGCGCGCGGACCAGCTGCGCTCGTGCGCCCGCGACGCCGAGGCGCTCCGGGCGGCGCTGACCGCGTAACGCGTCCGGCGAGGTCCTCACCCGGCGCGGCGACCGCTGATCAGACCGGCAGGGGGCGCTTGCCGAGGCCCTTGACCGAGGCGCGGGCCTTCCTGCCCGGGTCGAACAGGGCGAGGCAGCGCTGGGTCCGCTCGCCGGCCTGCCACTCCTCGTCGTCGAAGCCGTCCCAGGCGACGCCGACGTCGCCGCGGGCGCCGAGCTGGGCGGCGGTGAGGCCCAGGTACGCCGCGGCGGCGGACCAGCAGCGGTCGCTCGTCCACTCCTTCAGCTGCGCGGCGGTGGGCAACGGGCCGCCGGCGGCGGTGCCGACCTGGACGGTGCCGACGAACTCGGCCTCGTGCGGCTGCGCGCAGTCGATCGGGGTCAGCGCCCGGATCTGGCCCCACCAGTCGCCGGCCTTGTCGCCGTTGACGTCGAAGCAGCGCAGCGCCTTCGGTGCGGCGCCGGACAGCGAGCCCTTCAGCGACTCGGTGCTGCTGGCGGTGCGGCCGTAGATGTCGCTGAGCTGGTGGACCGAGCAGACGGACGAGCGCAGGCCGCCCTCCCACGGTGCGCCGGCCGGCATCTGCACGTCGATGCCGAGCATGCCGGTGTGCCAGTCGCCGCCGACGTAGTCGCTGACCGCATTGCCGCAGGCGACGTACGCCGCCCGGAACGCGTCGCTGGTCCTGGCGGGCGCCTCGGACGCCTGCGCCGGGCCGCCCTCCACAGCGGCGACCGCGACCACCTCGGACCTGTGCCCGCGGTCGCAGCCGACCGTCGAGCCGCGCAGCGCCAGCGGGTTGAACGTCGCGGAGGCCGGCCGGTCCACGCAGGTGCCGGCGGCCGGCAGCTCGAACGCCGGCGCGGTCAGCGGCCGCCAGTCGTCGACGAGGTCGCCGTCGGCGCCGGCGACCGTGGCGCCGCAGCCGGACACGGTGAGCAGCGCGGTGGTGAGCACGGCGGCGAGCGCCGCCCGGACAGGCGTCATCATCGGATCCCGATCCCCCGTGGACCCCACCGGACGGTGGGACCTTGAATCTCGACGCCAGGTGCGGTGTTGTCAACGGCCGTCCGGGTCGAACCTGGCCGGGCTCTGCGGCGCAGGGGAGCGGGGCGCCGTGCCACCGCGGGAGTCGAGGCGGCGGCGCTGCGACGTCACGCCGCGCACGGGGCGACCCGCCGGACGTCACCGGGGCGGCGCTGCGGCGGTGCGTCGGACTGGAGCCCGCCTGAGCCACGCCGTCAGGGCAGCTGGGGGTACACCACGCGGACGTCGGCGGACAGGGCGGCCTTCGCGCCCTTGGCGGCCTCGTCGACGAGGATCTCCAGGTCGCCGCAGGCGATGCCGTCGACCACGGCGGCGGCCACGAACGCCGGGTCCAGCTTCGGCACGTCCCAGCGGGTCATCATGTCGGTGTCGGCGGCGCCCAGGTGCACGCCGCTGACCACGGTGCCCTGCCCGGCGAGCTCCAGCCGCACGCCGTTGGTGAGGCTCCACTGCGCCGCCTTCGCCGCGCTGTACGAGGTGGCGTTGAGGAACGTGATCCACGACAGCACCGACAGCAGGTTGGCGATGGCGCCGCCGCCGTTCCGGGCGAGCACCGGGGCGAACGCGCGGGTCACCCGCAGCGTGCCGAAGAAGTGCGTGTCCATCTCGAGCCGGATGGCGTCGAGGTCGCCGTCGACGAGGTTGGCGAAGGTGGCCAGCCCGGCGTTGTTGACCAGCAGGCTGACGTCGCCGGCCTGCTCCGCGGCCGCGTCGACGGACGCCTGGTCGGTGACGTCGAGCCGCAGCACGGTCGCGCCGGGCAGGTCCACGGCCCGCGGGTCCCGGGCGGTGGCGTACACCTTCGCCCCGCGGTCGAGCAGCTCCCGCGCGATATGCAGGCCGAGCCCCCGGTTGGCCCCGGTGACCAGCGCGACCGATCCCTCGATCTCCATATGGTGACCTCCTGAGTTGGTCCGGTCACCGTATGACACCACCGCGCGGCGACGCCTCATCCGTTCGGCGGTCGGTTGTCGGACTTCGCCGTCTCATCCTCGTCCCGGATGCCTCTTGAACGGCCCATACCGACGGTCGGCCGGACGATGCCGGCGAGCGCCCGCAAGATGGCCGGGCGCTCGCTGGGCTTGGTGTTCCGCAGCACCACCATGATGATCACGAGCTTTGCCACGGACGGTATCGCGAGCGCGACGACGGCGATCCAGGGAACGCTGATCAGCGAGGGCATCTGACCCTCCTCGTCTTCGCTGGCTGTCCGTGGCTGTCTCGTCGGTGCGTCGGCGGGGGCGGCGAGCGCGCGATCAGCGCTCGCCGTTGCCCCACGGGCAGCCGCACGACCGCCGAAGCATCAGATCGGTGTCCAGCCAGGCGCAGCCGGTGCGGACCACGTACAGGACAGCGTCCCCAATGGATCTGCGTGGATGCTGTTCTGGCCTACCGAAGCGTTTGGGTGCCGGGAGCAGCGGGCCGGCCAGCGCCCACTGTTCGTCGGTCAGGTCTGAGGGGTACCGCCGCGGCCGGAGCATCCGGCCACGTTGGCGGCATCGGCATCGGCGGGCACGCGGGCACGCCGATGCATCATCGGACCTTGTCGCAGAATTCCCATTCCTTGCCGTGGTCGGGGCACTGTTCCCTGAGCTGCTGGGTGGCCAGCGATAACGCCCTGCGACCAGGCTCGTCCGGCGTGTAGTGCAACTCGAACTTCTGGCCGCACCTCACACACCGAAGCATGACGTTCCTGGCGGTGCGGCCCCAGACCGCGCGCTCCCCGTCGGGCGGGATCCAGGGGCTCGGCTCGGTGGCCCAGCCGGCGTCGTAATGCTGCACCGCCTCGACGAACTCCGCGGGCGGCCGGTAGGCATGAGCGGAGACGTAATGCCAGATCAGCGCCGGCGCCGCGAACATCACGCCCGGCCGGGCCGGCACCCTGATCTCGCGGAACGCAAGCCAGGACTCGCCGTCCGACCGCGGATCGGCGATGAGACTCGTGTCTGACGGGCAGAACTCACAGCGGTGCAGGCCGCGCGTCTCGTTGACGGCCGGGTTGCCGACGATGTCGAGCAACGCGTCGGCGAACCCGTCCGGGACCGGGCCCGTGTCGAACGGCTGCGAGGCGTCCAACCAGCCGACGCTGAGCCGCTCGTACCGCGGCCGGTAGTCCAGCGTGCCCCATTCATATCTGACGGTGTCGTGGTCGAAGAGCGAGTACGCGTGCGTCAGGTCTGCGAAGTAGGTCACCGCGGCAAGATACGGCGTTGGGTGCAACAACCGGCAATGAGGTCGGTCATGCGGTCGAGACCTGCACGCCGGTCAGGCCCGATGAGCATCGCCGCAGCTGGGACGTCCGGCTTACCTTGGCGGCATCGACGCAAGCGGTTACGGCTGACGACAAACAGACCCACTTCTCAAACACGCTCTCAGTGGGGGACAGTCGGGCGGCGCGGATTGCCGGGACGAGGCCCGCGGCGCCGCCGATGAGCACCGTTGCGGCGAGGGCGCCGGCCGTGGCCCAGGCCGGCGCGACGGTGGGCCAGGTCGGCGCTCACCGCCGGACGCGGGAACGCGAGTCGCGCGATCAGGTCGGACGATCACGGCGGTGCACGGCATGACTCACTGACCGACTTCCTGCAGATCGTGGAGGAGCTCCGACACCGCGACCGGGTCGATCGCGCCGAAGCCGGCGACGGCCCTGCCGTCGGCGTGGGTGGGCAGCCACACCTTGCCGAGGGTCTGCTGCTGTTCGCCGGTGACGTCGCCGATGTACATGCCGGGGTCGAGGTCGATCGAGGCGACGAGGCCGCCGGGCAGGTCACGCTCCAGCGTGCACACCATGCCGCCGTCGCCGACGTTGCCCATCCGCCAGCCGCGGCGCACCAGCCCGAGGAGCCGTCCGACGTGGACGGTGCGGCCGGCGTGCCGGTCGAGGCTGTGGGCGGCGCGCTCGTCGTCGGTCAGCACGTGGACGTCGCGACCCAGCTGCGCGAACGGCTGCAGGATCTCGTAGTCGGCGAACACGTCCGCCCACGCCGCCAATCGGTCGCCGAGCCGCAGCGGGTGCGCGAGCCACACCGTCGCGGTCGCGGTGACGACGATCGGCTCGTCTTCCACGTCGGCGTACGTGCGGTCCTCGGCCACCCGGAAGCACGCCTCACCGTCGTCTGGGCCTTCGGAGGTCACCCAGAGCAGCCGGCGCGCGACGTGCCACAGCAGCGGATGTCCCACCAGGTAGCGGTGGAACTCCGCACTGCTCCACCGGCGCTGGTCGGCCATGGCGCGCTCGAGGCGGCGGATCTGGTCGGCCGCCACGGTCCGCACGTCCTTCTTCAACCCGAGGAACCGCTGGTACGCGGCGGGCGCGGCGACCGGGTCGTCCTTCACTCCGCACCTGGGCAGCGCGGCGCGGCGGGTACCGGCGGCGTCGGTGACAAAGGGCATGAGGTGCTCGTCGAAGCCGACGACGAACCGGCGCGGCCCGTAGTCGAGGCTGAGGCTGCCGTCGGTGTCGAGACCGAGGTCGGGCACAAGGCGGTCCGCGAGCTGGTCCAAGGTGAGGCCGGTGTCCCGGGCCAGGGTCTCCAGCCGCTCCTTGGCGATCCGGCGGGTGCTGTGCTTGGAGGCTTTGTCGGCGACGCCCTGGATGTGCATGAGCGCCACGTCGGTGCCGATCGCGGTGAGCACGTCGAGGCCGCGCGCGGCCCGGGTGTGGTCGCCGTGACCGGGCCAGGAGCGGATCAGCGGACCCAGCCTGCGGGCCGTCTCGTCGTCGCCGATGAAGCCCTGCATGTCGAGCGCCCATCGGCCGACCGACGGACAGTTGGCGTCGACCCAGCGCAGCAGGAGGGCCCGGCCGAAGGCGGCCAGCGAGCCGGGGTCGCAGACGTCCTTCACAATCTTCAGACCCGCATACGGCAGGGAAGGCTGGGACAGCGAGAGCATGGTGACCACGTGCCGCGCCGACTCGACCGGCAGGGTCCGCACGCCGTCCCGCAGCCGGATCGCCGGCAGCGTCGGCAGGGCGACCCAGCGCGGGATCTTCGGCAACGTCGAGGGCAGCAGGTCGAGCGGGTCCGTGTCGAGCAGAGTCCGGATTGCGGCGCCGGCCGCCGGACCGTAGTGCTCGGCGGCGGTGAGCACCAGATCTCGGTGACCTTCCGCGGCGAGCGCCAGCAGTGCGTGCTCGGCGAGTTCACGGCGCGGGCCGGGCTCCTCCAGGGCCGGCGGCACGAGATCGCGGGCGGCGGCGGCCGGGTGGCGGGACAGCCACTGCCGCGCGAGGTCGCGGGTCCACGCCGACCGGGACTTCACCCGCAGTTCCATCATCAGGTCCGCCAGCTCCGGTCCGGTGAACGGCAGCAGCCGCAGCGTCGTCTCGGTGACCATCTCCCGCGACAACGCGACGAGGTCCGGCACGGCGTGCAGTGCGTCGCCTCCCGCCGTGCCGTCGGACGCCAGCGGCGCGGAGCGGGTCAGGCCGGGCACCACGACCGGCTCGCGGCGGCGGGACCACGGCGGGGTGACGAGCACATCCTGCAGCCCGTCGTGCCCGGTGGCCGCCGGGTCGGTCGTCGGCGGCAGGTCCGTCGTGGTCACGCAGTCACCTCACGCAGGTCACGGATGAGCCCGGACATCAACGTCTTCCTCGAACAACACCTGCTTCGCACGCCGCTGACTGTAGGTCACGCCGCGATCGGACCGGCGACGCGGCTCGTGACGGGTCACGGGGAGGTGAGGGCTTCGGTGGGGGACAGGCGGGCGGCGCGGATGGCGGGGAAGAGGCCCGCGACGCCGCCGATGAGGACGGTGGCGGCCAGCGCGCCCGCCGTCGCCCAGGCCGGCACGACCGCCGGCCAGGACTGGTAGGTGGCGTAGCCGGTGGTGACCGCGACGCCGAGCAGGACGCCGCCGAGGCCGCCGAGGAAGGACAGCAGCAACGACTCGGTGAGGAACTGCAGCCGGACCTGGCCGCGGGTGGCGCCCAGGGCGCGGCGCAGACCGATCTCGGCGCGGCGCTCCAGGACCGACACCACCATGGTGTTTGCCACGCCGACACCGCCGACGAGCAGGGCCACCGCGCCGAGGCCGAGCAGCAGGGCGTTGAGGGTGGTGTCGGCGGCGCGGCGGGCGGCCAGGGCGTCGGACGGTTTGGACACCGCGACGTCGCCGGGGGCCCGCGGGTCGGCGGTGGCGGCCAGGACCGCCCGGACCGCCTCGACCTGGTGGTCGCGGGAGCGGGTGTACACCGTCGTGGCGTGCCCGTCGAAGCGCAGCGACCCGGTGGCGGCGTCCCAGCCGACGAGGACCGCCGCGTCGAGCTCGGCGGCGAGGGGCACCGCGGCGAGCACGCCGATGACGGTGAAGTGCTGGCCGCCGACCAGGATCCAGGTGTCGGGGCTGGGCCGGCCGATGCCGAGCCGGTCGGCGGCGGCGGCGCCGAGCACCGCCGCCGGGTAGCGGGCGGTGGCGCCGTTGAGCCAGACGCCGGCGCGGACGCGTGCGCCGACGGTGGCCGGCAGGGTGAGCCGGGCGGCGAGGACGCTCAGGCCGTTGGTCTCCGCCTTCGGGATCAGGTCCGAGCGGTACACCCGGGCGCCGCGGACCCGGCCGGTCGCCGAGACGGCGGTCACCGGGCCGATCCGCGCGATCATCGACTCGGCCTCGGCCGGCAGCGTCGCGGGCTGCCCCTCGAGGGTCTGGCCAGGTGCGACGGTGAGCAGGTTGGTGCCCAGCGCGGCGAGCCGGCGGTCCAGCTCCGCCCGCGACGAGGAGGAGATGCCGACGACGGCCACCATGGCGGCGATGCCGATCGCGACGCCGAGCGCGGACAGCAGCGCCCGCGCCGGCCGGGTCCGCAGCCCGGCCGCGCCGACGCGCAACAGATCCGCGGGCGCCAGGCGGGCCGGGGCCGGAGGGCCGAGGCGAGCGCTCATGACACCACCCGGCCGTCACGCATGTGCACCTGCCGGTCCAGGCCGGCGGCGAGGTCCCGGTCGTGGGTGACGACCACGACCGTGGTGCCGGCGGCGTGCAGCTCGCGCAGCACGCCGAGCACGCCCCGGCCGGCGGCGGAGTCGAGGTTGCCGGTGGGTTCGTCGGCGAGCAGCAGCGCGGGGTCGCCGACGACCGCGCGGGCGATCGCGACCCGTTGCCGCTCGCCGCCGGACAGCTCGTGCGGCCGGTGGCCGAGGCGGTGGCCGAGACCGACCCGCTCCAGCGCGGCCGCCGCCCGCAGCCGCCGCCGGCGCAGCGGCACCCCGGCGTAGAGCAGCCCGTCGGCGACGTTGTCCAGCGCCGGTACCCCGGCGGCGAGGTGGAACTGCTGGAACACGAACCCGATCCGGCCGGCCCGCAACGCCGACAGCCGGCGGTCGGACAGCGCCGACACGTCGTGGCCGTCGACGCTGACCCGGCCCGCCGTCGGCCGGTCGAGGGTGCCGAGCAGATGCAGCATCGTCGACTTGCCGGAGCCGGACGGGCCGGCGACCGCGACCAGCTCGCCGGCGGCGATGCGCAGGGTCACGCCGGCGAGGGCCGTGACGCCGCCCGGGTACACCTTCGTCACGTCGGTCAGCTCGATCATGCCGGCATCACCACGGTCGTGCCGTCCCGCAGCCCGTCGCCGCTGATCTCGACCCGGCCACCGGCGAACAGGCCGGTCTCGACGCGGACGTGGCGGGTGGCCGTTCCGTCGAGGACGACCTCGACGCCGTAGCCGCCCTCGGCGAGCGCGACCAGGGCCGCCACCGGCACGGTCAGCACGTCGGCGCGGGCGGCGGCGGTGAACACGACGGTGACCACGGCCGCCTCCAGCCGCGCGGCGGCCGCCGGGTCGGCCAGCGACACGACCGCCTCCAGCTTCGTCTGCGGCTGCGCGTCCGGCGTCGCCGGCTGCTCGACCACCGTCGAGACCCGCTCCAGCCGGCCGGGCACCGCCTGCCCGTCGGGCAGCAGCACCCGCACCTCGACGCCCTTGCGGGCCAGCCGCTGTCGGGACACGTCGAGCAGGACCGTCACCAGGCGGCCCGTCCCGGTGTACTGCAGCACGTCCTCGCCGCCGCCGGTCGAGCGGTTGACCCCCGTGGTCACCGAATCGACGCGGATCTCACCCGGCGCGAACAGCACCCGGCCCAGCTGGACCTCCCCGGTGCGGGGCAGGCCGAGGTCGCGCTGCCAGGCCCGCACCGCAGCGGCCGTGCCCGCCGAGTACGTGTCGTCGACCGTGAAGCCGCCGTACCCGAGCGCCCGCAGGCTGTCCTCCAACTGCCGCACGTCCGCGCCCACCACGCCGGTGGTGAGGGTGCGGTACGCGACGACCGCGCCGAACAGCAGCACGACGGGCGTGTCGTCGACCCGGTACACCGCCTGGCCCCGGCCGATGACGTCGCCGGGCAGCGGCAGCCGGGTGACGACCCCGCCGATCCGGCCGGTCAGGGTGATCCGGGCGCCGTAGCCGAGGTCGCCGGCCCGCTCGTACGTGTCCACCAGGGTCTGCCGGGTCACCCGCGCCGTGGCCGGCGGCCCGGCCGGCGCCTGCCCGCCACCGCGCGACGGCGGCGTGAACCCGTCCGCGGCCACGACCGCCGCGCCCAGCGTCAGCACCAGCGCGCCGCACGCCGCGACCCGCCGGCCGCGCCGCCGCCCGTTCACCGCGACGGGGCGGGCGACCGGCCGCCGTGCCGGATGCAGGCCGCGCGGGCCTCCTCGTACTGCGGGTCCTGCCGGGCCGAGTCGGGCACCTCGAGGTCCAGGTCCGGCTCCGGGTCCGGGAAGTCCTCCACGCCGTGGGCGCGCATGCACCGCGACTCCTCACGCGCGACGTCGAGCTTGCCGGCCAGCTCCCCGGCGTCCAGCACCGGCCGGTACTGCTCGCACGCCGCCACGGCCCGCTCGAGCACCTCGCCGTCGATCGAGCCCTTGTCGTACCCGCCACCGACCCGGACGTTGCCGTTGCCGTCGACCACCGGGTCGGCCTCGGGGACACCGTGCTCGCGCATGCACCGGGCGTGCCGCAGGCCCTGCTCCTGGAAGCTCAGCGTGGGCGTGCTGCCCGGCGTCGCGGTGCCGCCCGCGCTCGCCACCCGTGCGCCGTCGTCCGCCGTCGTGCACGCCGCGAGCAGCAGCAGCGGCAGCAGCAGTGCGGCCAGGACCCGTCTCGTCATGCGCACCAGTGCACCGCGGCGGCGGCAACGGTACCGTCACAGCCGCTGTAACGCCGGTGTAATGCCCGGTCACCGAGAATGCCGGACGGGGGTGTGCGGTGCGGGTGCTGCTGATCGAGGACGAGGCCCTGCTCGCGGAGCAGGTCGCCGACGGGCTGCGTGACCAGGGCATCGCCGTGGACGTCGCCGCCGACGGGCTGGACGGCCTGCACAAGGCGGGCAGCAACCGCTACGACGTGGTCGTGCTCGACCGGGACCTGCCGCTCGTGCACGGCGACCAGGTCTGCACCGCGCTCGCCGCGGGCGGCGGCGACACCCGCATCCTGATGCTCACCGCCGCCGGGGAGGCCGCCGACCGGGTCGCCGGCCTGATGCTCGGCGCCGACGACTACCTGCCCAAGCCCTTCGTCTTCGCCGAGCTGGTGCTGCGCGTGCGGGCGCTGGCCCGTCGGTCCAACAACGCGCCCCGCGTGCTGCGGCGCGCCGGGCTGAGCTTCGACACCGCCCGCCGGGTCGTCACCCGCGACGGGCGCACCATCGCGCTGACCACGAAGGAGCTGGCCGTGCTGGAGATCCTGATGAGCGCCGGCGGTGCCGTGGTCAGCGCCGAGGACCTGCTGGAGCGGGCCTGGGACGAGCACGCCGACCCGTTCACCGCCACCGTCCGGGTCACGCTGGCCCGGCTGCGGCGCAAGCTCGGCGACCCGCCGCTGATCGAGACCGTCGTCGGCGCGGGATACCGGCTGTGAGGCACCCGTCGATCCGGCTGCGGCTCACCGTCGTCTACGCCGTCGTGCTCGTCGTGGCGTGCGCGGCGCTGCTGGCGCTCAACTACTGGCTGCTGTACCACAGCCTGTACGACAACATCCACGACCCGAGCCCGGCGGAGCTGGCGAAGCTGCGCGCCGCCCCGCCCGGCATGGTCCCCGAGGCCGGGGAGAAGCTGCGGGCCGCGGAGCTCGACGCGGCCCTCGTGGCGCGGCTGCGCCGGCAGACGCTGCTGAGCACCGCCGGCACCTCCGCGATCGGGCTGCTCGTCACCGCGGTGATCGGGCTGGGCATCTCGTGGGTCGTGGCCGGGCGGATGCTGCGGCCGCTGCGGACCCTCACCGCCACCACCCGCCGCATCTCCGAGGACCGGCTGCACGAGCGGATCGCCCTCACCGGCCCCCGCGACGAGCTGCGCGAGCTCGCCGACACGTTCGACGAGATGGTGGGCCGGCTGGAGTCCGCGTTCACCAGCCAGCGCCGCTTCGTCGCCGACGCCGCGCACGAGCTGCGCACCCCCCTCGCCATCGTGCGCACCGGCGCCGAGGTGCAGCTGGCGAAGCGGCACAGCAGCCCCGAGCAGTGGCAGGCGATGGCCGAGCGGGTCCTCGTCGCCACCGGCCGCGCCGAACGCATGCTCGACGGCCTGCTCGCCCTGGCCCGCAGCGACAGCGGCGTCATCGCCGCCGAGCCGCACGACCTCGCCCCGGCGGCCGCGGCCGCGCTGGGCGACATCGACGACGAGGTCGAGCGGGCCGGGCTGAGCGTCACCACCGACCTGCGCCCGGCGCCGGTGACCGGCGACCCGGCGCTGCTGGACCGCCTGGTCAGCAACCTCGTGGACAACGCCGTGCGGCACAACCAGACCGGCGGCCGGGTCGAGGTGACCACCGCCGGCGCGGCCGGGTCCGCGGTCCTCGTCGTGCGCAACACCGGCGAGCGGATCCCGCCGGCCGAGGTCTCGCGGCTGTTCGAGCCGTTCCAGCGCCTGGCGCCCGAGCGGGCCGCGGGCGCCCGGTCGACGGGGCTCGGGCTGGCCATCGTCCGGTCCATCGTGCACGCCCACGACGGCACGGTCACCGCGTCACCCAACCCCGACGGCGGGCTCACGGTCACCGTCACGCTCCCGGCGCCGGGTTGACGCCCGGTATGCTGGCGGCGGCCGAGGTACTGGCGAGGGTGGAGCACCACCGGGGACCCGGCCGATCGAGGATGTGGCGCGGTCCGCCTGGGCGCCTCCGGCAGCAGCAGACCTGCGATCGGAGGCGGCATGCACCTGCGCCACGGCACGAACCCCCACCAGCGGACCGCGACCGCGACCCCGCTCGACCCCGGGCGGCAGCCGTTCCAGATCGTGCACGGGGCACCGTCGTACCTGAACATCCTCGACGCCGCGGCGGCCTGGCAGCTGGTGAAGGAGGCCGCGACCGCGCTCGGCACGCCCGTCGCGGCGTCGTTCAAGCACGTCTCGCCGGCCGGCGCCAGGCCCGCGACGACCTGCCGCTGACCCGGGACCTGTTCGCCGGGCACGCGCTGCCCGCCGCGGCCGTCGACGACCTGCTGCTCGGCCTCGTCGTGGTCCGGCACACGCGGTCGAACTCGGTCGCGTACGTCCGCGACGGGATGGCGCTGGGCATCGGCGCCGGTCAGCAGTCCCGGGTCGACTGCACCCGGCTCGCCGGCGGCAAGGCCGACACGTGGTGGCTGCGCCGCCATCCCGCGGTGTCGCCGGCAGGTGCGGCCGGCGGCGTCCAGGAGCGGGTGGCCGCGCAGCTCGACCGGGCCGGCCGGGTGCCCGGCGCGGCCGGCTGGCTGGGCACCCTCGACCGGGTCGCGTTCGTGTCCGACGGTGCGCTGCCGTTCGCCGACAACGTCGAGGAGGCCGCCCGGCACGGCGTGCGGTACATCGCCGAACCGGGCGGCTCCATCCGCTCCGCCGCGGTGCTGCGGGAGTGCGAACGGCGCGGCATCGCGCTCGTGCGGACCGGGGTCCGCCTGTTCAGGCACTGACCCGCACGGCCCCCTGCTGGATGCGCACCATGTTGCCCGACGGGTCACGGAACGCCGAGTCGCGCGGCCCCCACGGCCGCTCGATCGGCTCCTGCAGCACCTCGGCGCCGGATGCCCGCACCCGCTCGAACGTCGCGTCGAGGTCCCCGGTGCTGAACACGATCATCGGCAGGACGCCCCGCGACAACAGGTCCTGCAGTGCGTCGCCGTCTGCCTCGGTACGGCCGGCGTGCGGCCACGACAGCACGAACTGCAGCCCCGGCTGGCCCGTGCCGCCCAGGGTGACCCAGCGCGCGGCGCCCTCGCCGACGTCGTTCTGCACCTCGAGGCCGAGCGCGTCGCGGTAGAAGGCAAGGGACCGGTCCCAGTCGCTGACGGTGATGTGGCAGTACTGCAGCGCGACGTTCGTGGTGTTTTCCATGCCGGCGACGCTAGGTTGCCGCCGGCCGGGGCCGCTTCTCGAATCCTGACCGATCCGCTGGGCGGGCCG
Organism: Dactylosporangium aurantiacum; assembly: GCF_000716715.1. GTDB lineage: Bacteria > Actinomycetota > Actinomycetes > Mycobacteriales > Micromonosporaceae > Dactylosporangium > Dactylosporangium aurantiacum. The sequence continues at coordinate 81,452 of NZ_JNYJ01000006.1, forward strand.
CCGCGGCGGCCGCGTGGACGGCGGGGGAGAGGGCGGTCGCGATCACCGCGTACCCGGCGCTGGACGGATGGAACCGGTCGGGGCTGAACAGGGCCGGCTCCGCCGCGAACGCCGCCGCGCTGCGGCCGATGTCGGCGACCCGGGCGCCGGCGGCGAGCGCCGCCCCGGTCTGTGCCCGCTGCAGCGCCGCACTGCCGGCGCGTACCGCGACACGCAGCTGCGGCGGCACCCACGGCACCACGCTCAGGTCCGGTGCCGGCGTGACGACGACCTGCGCCCCGGCGGCCCGCAGCGCGCGGACGGCGTCGCCGAGCAGCGCCGCGGCCCGCGGCGCGGGGACGAAGTGCGTCAGGTCGTTGGCCCCGACGATGATGAGCGCCACGTCCGGCGCCTCCGCGGCCGCCCGCCGCACCTGCTCCGCCAGGCCGAGGCTGTCGGCGCCCGGCACCGCGAACACCCGCGCCCGGGCCGGCGTGCCGGCCGCGGTCAGCGACGCCGCCAGCCGGGCACCGACGGTGTCGGCGGGGCTCGCGGCGCCCTGCCCGTATGCGATGGAGTCGCCGAGCACGGCGAGCGTCAGTGTCACAGCAGAGGACAACACCGGCGTCGCCGCGGTGCTTCCCTCAGAACAGCGTCAGCGGCTCGGCCGGCTCGGGCTCCGGCAGCGGCGCCAGCCGCGGCAGGCGGGCCCGCACCTCGTCGTGGAACCGCCGGGCCAGTGCGGGCGCGTCGGTGTTGTCCGGGGTGTGCACGAACACCGTCGGCGAGCGACCCTCCCGCAGCCAGCCGGTGACCACGTCGACCCAGCGCTGCCAGCCCTCGACGGTCCGGTCGGGGTCGTCGCGGCCGAGGTACCGCACGATCGGCCGGTCGGTCAGCGCCGCCGTGCGCAGCGGCATGCGCGGCTTCTTGGTCCACGCGTCGCGTTCGGCGTCGCTGGTGGGCGGGGCGGCGAAGAACGCGGTCGTGTCGAACGGCACCCACTCGGCCCCGCCGAGCGCCGCCTCCAGCAGCCGCGCCGCGCCGGGATCGGTGAAGAACTCCGGGTGCCGGACCTCCACGGCGTACCGGTGGGCCGGCGGCATCCGGCGCAGGAACCTGGCGAGCGCGTCGACGTCGCCGGGGCCGAACGACCCGGGCAGCTGGATCCAGACCGCGTGGGCGCGCGGCCCGAGCGGCTCGATCGCGTCGAGGAACGCCCGCACGTCGCCGCCGGCGTCGGTGAGGCGCCGCTCATGGGTGACCCGCTTCGGCAGCTTCACCACGAACCGGAACCCCGGATCCGTCTGCTGCGCCCACGACGCCACCGTGTCCCTGGCCGGCGTGGCGTAGAACGTGGTGTTGCCCTCCACGGCGTTGCACCGGCCCGCATACGCCCGCAGCCGCTCGTGCGCCGCCAGCGGCTGGGGCGAGAACCGCCAGGCCTTGTGCGTCCACATGGCACACCCGACATGAAGCTGCACAACCGGCACGCTACCCGCGCCGCCGGGCGCGCGGCCAGTCACGGGGTGCCGGTGAGGGCGCGCAGCAGCGCCAGGTCGTGCCGGTCGACGTCGCGGTGCTCGTACCCCTGATGGAATCCCAGCTGCAGGCGGGGCGAGATGCACGGCACCGGGCGGCCGGCGATGGTGCCGGTGGTCAGGTCGGCGCGCGGGTAGTCGAACCAGTCGCCGTCGAGGCCCGCCTGCCGGCCGTCGCCGCCGGGCCGCTCGAAGACCACGGGGTGCAGGTCGACGCGCCCGTCGCCGGGCTCGACGAGCTCGACCCGGACGGGGCGCCAGTCGGTCTCGACGCTGTACCCGAGCGCCACGAGGGCCGCCATCGCCGCGGGCTCGCGGTCGGCGTCGATGGCGAGGTCGAGGTCCCGGTGCGGGCGGGTCTGCCGGCCGGCGAGGGCGTCGACGCCCCAGCCGCCCGAGATCCAGCACGGGCAGCCGGCCTCGCGCAGCGCGGCGAGGACCTCGTGCACCTTGGTCGCGTCCATTCTCACGTCGGGCATTCTTGTCTCCCACCCCTATGTAGCGAAACTGTATTCACCTATGTAGGCTTCCGGCATGCCACCGATCAGGATGACGACGGCGTTGGCGAAGGTCGTCGCGGCGCTGCTGCACGACCCGACCGCGGAGCACTACGGGCTGGAGCTGATGCGCGCGACCGGCCACCCGAGCGGCACGCTCTACCCGATCCTGGTCCGGCTCGAGGCCGCCGGCTGGGTCAGCACCCGCTGGGAGGAGATCGACGCCGCCGAGGCGGGCCGCCCGCCCCGGCGGTACTACCGGCTGACCGCCGAGGGCGTGGTCGCCGCCCGGCAGGCCCTCGCGGAGCTGCGGCTCCAGCTCGACCCCGGCGCCAGCACCGTCACGAAGCCTCGGGGGGCGACGGCATGACGCCGACACGGGGAGCCGTCGCGGCGGTCGTCGGCGGGCTCGTCGCCGTCGCCGCGCGGCGCTGGGGCGTGTCGGCCGTCGACGACCGGGTCCTGGAGTGGCAGGGTGAGCTGCACGCCCTGCGGCACGAGCCGGGTGTGCCACCGGCGGTCCGGGGGTATCGGCAGATCACCTTCGCGCTGAGCCTCGCCACGTCCCGGCCGGCCCGCGCGCAGCGACCCGCCGCGGCGGCGCTGGACACCACCTGGGGCCTGATCGGGCTGCCGCGACCCGTGCTGGTCGTGCTCGCCGTGCCGGGCATCGCGATCGGCCTCATGCAGGGCTACGCCGACGCCGTCCGCGACTCGATCTTCTCCCTGCTCGTGCCGCGCGACAACAGCGGCGACCCGGCCAACGGCATCACCGGCCCCGGCGCCGCGTTCTGGGTCGGGCTGGTGCTGCTGGCCGGGGGCCTGGTGCTGGCGGCCACCGTGTTCAGCCGCTCCTGGTCCGCGCAGGACCCCGCGCACCGCCGGCTCGCCCGGCTCACCGCCGTGCCGGTCCTGCTCGCCGCCGGCGGTCAGCTCACCCGCCAGCCATCGGTCCCGGCCGCCGCCCTGGTCGCGGCCGCGGTCGTGCTCGCCGGGGCGGGCCTGTGGGCCGACCGGGTCACCGGCGCCCGGCGCTGGCTGGTGCTCGTGCCCGCGGGGACGGTCACCGCCGCCGTGCTGTTCGTGGCGGGCCGCGGACCCGAGACGCTGCACCACGGCGTCGTCGGCACGGCGGCCGTCACCCTGGCCGTGACCGTGTTCGCGGTCCGCTGCGCCGCCGCCACCACCCGCGTCGCCCCGGCCACCGCGCCCCCGGTCGAGGCCGCCGCGCCGACGACGGGTCCCGGCGCGGGGTCGGCGGCGCGCACGGTGGCGCTGGTGACCGCGCTGGCCGTCACCATGGTCGGTGCCGCGGTCCTCGCCGTCTCCTGGGCGGGTGCTCTGCCCGTCGACGGGCTGAACCTCGGGGTCTGGGCGGGGTGGCGCACCGCGATCCGGCAGGCCGCGGCCGTGCTCGTCGTCGCGGGCCTCGTCCAGCTCGCGGCGGTGCATCCGCGCTCCCGGCTCACCGGCGACCGGCGCCGCCGGGTCGGCCTGGCCGTGGCGGTCGTCGCCGCCTGCTGCGTGCCGAGCCTGCTGCTGCACGGGCGCTGGATGTGGGTCGCCGTCGAAGCGGCCCGCCCGGTTACGCCCCGTCGACCGCGGTCGTCGCCGGCGCCCTCACGGCACTGTGCCTGGCCGGCGCGATCAGCGCCCGCCGGCCCCCGCTGCGCGCCGCGGCCGCGGTGGCGCTCGTGGCCGGGTGCGCCGGCTTCGTGGCGGCGGCGGCCTCGTTGAGCGCCGGCGACGGCGACAACGACCCGCTGGTGCTCCTCGGCAACCTCGCCGGGCTCGTGGTCACGATCCCGCTGCTGCTCACGGTCCGCCGGGTCGTCCTCGGCCGCCGCCCCGGCCGCCTCCGCCGGGCGCTGCGGTGGACGGTGGCCGTCATCGCCATGCCGGTCCTCGGCGTGCCGAAGCTGCTCGAAGGCCTGTACCGCTACGCCGACACCCTCTTCGAACCGGACCCACGCCGGTACGCCATCGAGCCCAGCGTGCTGGGCACCGTCGTGGCCGCACTGGTCCTGGCCGCGTTCCTGGGCCGCCGTCCCACCGCCGCGCCCCCGTCCACTGCCGCGGGTGGTGCTGCTCACTGCTCGGCTGACGGTGGGTGAGGGCGCTCGTCGGCCGGGCGCCGCCGCGGGGCGTTCACGGTCACCGCCGAAGCGGCCGGCACCGTGGCAACGATCGGCTGAGGTCACACCCGGTCGCACGGCGTCCTGACCTCAGCAGTCCAGCGCACCGGTCGGATGCCCCATCGACGCCGGGGACACCGAAGGTCACTTGGACGCCGCCGTACGAGTGCGGCTTCCGACCGTGGTGCGGGCGAAATCCCGCGACAGCCGCGGTGGCGGGTGGCCAGAATGGCGCCATGGGCGCCGCGATGTCTGGCAACGACTTCCTGCTGCTGCCGCCACGACCCGACCGCACCGCCGCGCTGCTGGCCGCTGCCGCGCAGCGCAGGGGCATGACGGTGGAGCACTGCTCGGACAGCACCGTGCCGGCGCGGCTGCGCGGCTGCGATGGTGGACACCTCTACGGCGGTCCGGCGTTCGCCGCCGCGGTCGGCGCCGACCTCGATCTCGCGCTCCTCGAACCGGCCGATGACTGGCTACCCGGGTTGCCCGAGGAGTTCCGCTGGCGCGACATCACGCTGACCTCGCTGGGCGAGGCGCGGTGGGCACGCACACCGATGTTCGTCAAGCAGCCACGGGACAAGGACCTGGCGGCCGCTGTCTACGCCGACGGCAGCCGGCTGCCCGGCACCGACCGCCTCGCGGCGGACACACCGGTCCTGGTCAGCGACATCGTCACGTTCGTGGTGGAATACCGGCTGTACGTCCTGGACGGCACGGTCCATGCCGCCAGCCGGTACGCGACCTTCGGCCGGCTCGACCCGGCACCGCTGGACCGCGACGGGCAAAGCTGCGCCGTGCTCGCCTTCGCGAACGACCTGCTCGACGCGTGCGCCGACAGCCTGCCGAGCGGCGTTGTCGTCGACGTCGGCCTGGCCAGCGACCCCGATACGGGCGACGAGCACTGGGCCGTGATCGAAGCGAACATGGCATGGTTCTCCACCTGTTACGCCGCCGACCCCGACCGGGCGCTCGACGTGGTCCTCCGCGCCGCCGGGCCGCGCCACCGCACGGCGGCCCGTGACCACGCCTTCATCCGCACCGCACACCGCAAGCCCACCGCCCCGCTTCGCGGCACATGAGTATGCGCGCACCGCGGCGTCGGGCACTGAGAGCGGCGGTGAAGGTCCAGGCTGCATCGTTGCCGTCGACGCCGAGAGCGACGGCAGGGCGGCACGCACCTGCTCGCACCATCGGGTGACGGGAGTCTGAAGGAATTTCCGGCGCGGTGTCGGATCTGCCGTGGGTCGTTCGTAGAACTGGTGAGGGCAGTCGGGACACGGCCCGACACTTGACCGAGTGCGATCGACGATCGAGAGGTAACGGCATGGGCAAGCTCAGCTACGTGACCAACTTGTCGCTTGACGGCTACATCGAGGACGAGGCCGGCGTGTTCGCCTGGTTGCCGATGGACGATGAGCTCTTCGTGTTCTATACCGAGCTGCTGCGGTCCGTGAGCACGTTCCTGTACGGGCGGCGCCTGTACGAGGGGATGACCGTCTGGGAAACCGACAAGACACTGGCCGCGCGGTCCGATCTCATGGCCGACTTCGCGCGTACCTGGCAGGCGGCCAGCAAGGTCGTGTACTCCACCACGCTCACCGAGGTGTCCACCGCCGACACCCGGATCGAACGCCGTTTCGAACCGGCCGCGGTACGGCAGCTGAAGGCCGCGGCCGGCAAGGACCTCAACGTGGGCGGGGCCAACCTCGCCGCGCAGGCGTTCCGGGCCGGGCTGGTCGACGAGTGCCAGCTGTTCGTCTGGCCCGTGGTCCTCGGCGGGGGCAAGCCGGGGCTGCCGGCCGGCATGCGCACCGACCTCGAGCTCGTCGACGAGCGGCGTTTCAACAACGGCGTCATGCACCTGCGCTACCGCACGCTGGGCGGTTGAGGGCCGGGAGGTCGCGGCGGACGGCGAGGACGGCGACGTCGTCGGTCGGGCCGGTGTTGTCCAGCAGGGTCATCGCCGCGTTGCAGGTGGCGTCGGCGGAGCCCGGCGGCAGGGCGTCGACCATCCGTTGCAGGCCGGTGAGGATGCCGCGGCCGCGGCGCTCGACGAGGCCGTCGGTGTAGAGGAACAGGCCCTGGCCCGGCTCCAGGGGGAACCGGGTGTCGCGCCGCGCCGCCCCGCGGTACGCGCCGAGCGGCAGGTCGGGGGTGAGCTTGAGCAGCGTGCCCGGGGTGTCCGGGGCGGTCAGCACCGGTGGCAGGTGGCCGGCGTTGGACAGTGTGACCGTGCTCAGCGTCGGGTCCAGCACGGCGTAGATGGCGGTGGCCATGGCGTCGGGCTCGAAGCGCTGCACCTTGCGGTCCAGCCGGGTCAGCACGTCGGCCGGGTCGTCGGTCTCCATCGCGTACGCCCGCAGCGCGCTCCTGATCCGGCCCATGACCACGGCCGCGTGCAGGCCGCTGCCGGCCACGTCGCCGATGACGATGCCGACGTGGCCGGAGGGCAGGTCGAAGACGTCGTACCAGTCGCCGCCGACGCCGACCTGGGCGCCGGGCACGTAGCGCACCGCGACGTCCAGGCCGGGGATCGCCGGTGGCCGGGCCGGCAGCAGGCTGCGTTGCAGCGCCACGGCGGCGGCTCGGTCCAGGTGTGACCGGCGGGCCTGGGTGGCGAGGCTGGCCCGGTCGGCGACGAGCTGCAGCAGCTCGATGTCGTCGGCGGCGAACGAGCGTCGCTGTGCGGTGCTGACGTGCAGCACGCCGATGACCCGGCCGCTGCTGAGCATCGGCACGGCGAGGACGGAGGTGGTGCCGGCGGGCAGCAGCGTGGCGTCGAAGTCGCCGCTCTGGCCGACGCGTTCCACCGCGACGGGTGCGCCGCGCACGGCGACCTGGCCGGCGAAGCCGGCACCGACGGGGGTCCGCACGACGTGCTGCGGCTCGAGGCCGAGGCCGGCGGTCGCGGTGGCGACCAGGTCGGTGCCGTCCTGGTCGAGCAGCAGCACGGCGGCGCTGTCGACCTGCAGGATGTCCAGGGTGCGCTCCAGCAGCTCGCGGAGCAGATCCTCCAGCCCGAGCTGTGACAGGGCGGCGTCGGTCACCGCCTGCAGCCGGCGGAGCTTCTCCGCGCTGTCGGCCATCGCCTTCCCGCCGCGCCTCAGCACCAGTCACTGCCTTTCCGTTCCGCGCTGTCAGCCGCACGGTCAGTGTCGCATCCGGCGCCCCGCCGGCACTCGTGCCGGGCGGACGGCTGCCCGGTCGGCGGTTCAGCCGGACAGGTGACCCAGGACCCCGGTCAGCTCGAGCACGTCGCGCACCACACCCGCCGGGTTGGCGACGCTGAAGCGCTGCCCGCGCTCGTCGGCCAGGCGCTTGCCCTTGAGCAGCGCGTTGATGCCGGCGGAGTCGATGAACGTCACCCCGGCCAGGTCGACGACCACGCCGGACGCGGCATCGCCGACCGCGGTGGCCAGCGCACCTTCCAACTCGGCGGCGGTCGACAGGTCGACGTCACCGGCGACGCTGATGACGACCGGGTCATCGTCGCGGGTGGTGGACAGCGTCAGAGCCATGGTCCCTCCTTGCGCGAAACGACAAGCGCCTGACGACCCTATATGGTGACTCGACGAGGACGCAGTGACGGCATCGGCGGTTCGTGCGGGACCTTGCGACGCCGGCACAGGCCATGCTCGACATTGTGGATGTGACATGCGGGATGACTCTGACACGGCACCGATGACGGTGGCGCTGCCTGCGGTGACCGTGGCCGGCGTCGCCGAGGTCCGGCGTCGGGTGAGCGAGGCGGCCCGCGAGGTCGGCCTGTCGCCCGATCGGGTGGACGCGTTCACCGTCGCGGTGAACGAGATCGTCATCAACGCCCTCGAGCACGGCGGCGGCACGGCCGCGGTGACGCTGGTGATGTCGGCGCACCAGCTGGTCGTGGAGGTCGTCGACCAGGGCACCGCGCAGTGGCAGTTCAGCGTGCCGGGGGCGCCGCCCCCGCCCGACCAGGTCCACGGGCGCGGGCTGTGGCTGGCTGGCCAAGCAGCTGTCCGACGAGCTCACCATCGACGCCCGCGGCGACGAGCGCCTGGTCCGGCTCACCGCGAAGACCGCCTGACGGGCACGCGGCGCGCTCAGACCGCGGCGGCCTTGCGGTCCTGTTTCGTGCGGTACATCGCGGCGTCCGCGTCACGCAGCAGCCGGTCGGGGTCGCCGGCCGGGCCGGTGGCGACGCCGACGCTGCCGCCGACGGGCAGTGCCCGGCCGTCCAGGTCGACCGGCGCCGACAGCGCGGCCACGATCTGGCCGGACAGTGCGCCGGCGCGGTCCGGGTGCGGGTCGGCGGGCACGACCGCGAACTCGTCGCCGCCGAGCCGCACGGCCAGGTCGCCGGGGTGCAGCAGCGCGGTCAGCCGGGCCGCGACGGTCGTCAGGACGTGGTCGCCGGCGTGGTGACCGTGCCCGTCGTTGATCGCCTTGAACCCGTCGAGGTCGATGACGAGCACGCTGACCTGCCCGCCGGTGCGCTGCTGGAGCCGCTCGCCGAGCAGCGCCCGGTTGGCCAGGCCGGTCAGCGTGTCGTGGGTCGCCTGGTGGCGCAGCTTGTCCTGCAGGGCGCGCGCCTCGGTGATGTCGCGCGCGTTGTACACCACGCCGCGCACGCTCGGATGGGCGCGCAGGTCGGCGCCGATGACGTCGAGCCACCGGTAGCCGCCGTCGGCGTGCCGCAGCCGCAGCTGGGCGGCGACCTGCCCGGCGGGCGCGGTGGCGAGCCGGCCGGGCAGCGCGTCGAAGGCGGCGACGTCGTCGGGGTGGACCCGCTGCCGCAGCACCGCGCCGAGCGCCTGCGCCGGGTCCGTGCCGAGGACGCGCACCGCGGCCGGGCTGGCGTAGGTGACGGTGTCCTGGGCGTCGACGACGATGGTGACGTCGGAGGCGTGCTGGACCAGCGAGCTGAACCATTCCTTCTGTACGTGCAGATCGGTGAGCAGCCGGTCGTTGTCGTGGAACGCGGCGAGCTGCCGGGTGAGCACCAGCAGTGTGATGACGACGACGCCGGCGGTCACGCCCCAGATGCGCACGCCGGGGCCGATCCCGGTGAGTGCCACGACGAGCAGCACCTGGGTGGCGATGACCGCCAGGTACGGCATCCGGCTGAACCGGCCCCGGGCGGCACCGCGCCGGCCGGCGGGGCGGCGGCGGGTCTGCAGCTCCTGCAGCCGCAGGCTGAACACGACCAGGATGCACGGGATGAGCTGCGCGACGGTCATGATCCGCGGGTTCGACGCGCCGGTCAGGACGGTGGCGACGGACGCGCCGACCGCGGTGCCGGCCGTGCCGATACTGCCGATGACCCCGGCGAGCAGCGTGAACGGTGCCGTGTCGCTGAGGATGAGCTTGAGCACGCCCAGGACGATGACCAGCATGACCGCGGACACGGCGGCGGTCGCGAGCCGGTCGACCAGGTGGTCGGAGCCCAGCTCCGCACCGATCGAGAAGTACCAGAGGAACACCGCCACGCCGGCCATGACGGTCGCGGCGTCCAGCCACAGCCGCAGCCGCTGCCGGCCGTCCGCGCCGAGCGGGTGGCGCAGCATGGTGACCACCATGCCGGACATGCCGAGCACGACCAGGACGGTCTGCACCGTGCTGACGGTGGCGGCGGGGTGCAGCAGCACCAGCACGGACTGGTAGCCGTCGCCGGCGGCGCAGCACACCGCGGTGACCGTCATCGACCGCCAGAACCGGCGGGCGGCCGGTTGCGCGGCGCACAGCGCGGCGAGGCGCCGGCTGAGGAAGACCAGCGTGACGTCCAGGCCGGTCTGGATCAGCCAGGAGGACCGGCCGCCACCCGGGCCGAGCAGGAACCACAGCACCACGGCGACGGTCAGCCCGGCGAGGCCGAGCAGCACCCGGTCGCGCAGGAGCGGACGGTCCCGCATGCACCGCTCCCTTCAGCCCGCCACCGGCGGGTACGCCGACGTGCTCCGGTGCGGCTCCGGGCGGCGCCACGACCGACCATCGGCGGGCGCGGGCCGGGGATGAGCCGTCAGGTCATGGAGCACCCTGGTGGCACCCAGACCAGCCGCGCCGGGTACAGCGACTCGGCGGTCTCCAGGGCCGCCTCGGCGGAGCCGAACACGGCGACCTCGAGGCTGCCGTCGGCGAGGAACCAGCTGGTCACGGCCCGCTCGGCCAGCTGGTGGCCCCAGGCCACGACGCACGGATGGCCGTCGTCCTCGGGGTCGGCGACGATGCCGAAGAGCGCCGGCGCACCCGCCAGCAGCCGCCGGTCGATGTCGGTCACGAACGCTCCCTCCTACGGGCGAATGCACGTGCATCTGCATGCTATTGGGCGTGCCGATGAGGCGATATGACGATGAGTCAAGATCGTTTCACGTGAAGTATTCGCCGCGGGTACGCCCCGCGATGGCACGGGCCGTTCTGAGTAGCCGCGCCCGGCCGGTCCGCGTCCGCTGAGGCGTCCGGGCCCGGTGGTGCCGGTGTGGCACCCTCGACGCCCTCGTACCACGCAAGGAGACGCATGGAGTTCCGGATCCTCGGTCCGCTGGAGGTGCTCGTCACGGGCCGGTCGGTCCCGCTCGGCGGGCCGAAGCCCCGCGCGGTCCTGGCCACGCTGCTGCTGGACGCCGACCAGGTGGTCACCGTCGACCGGCTCATCGGCGGCGTGTGGGGCGAGGACCCGCCGCCCAGCGCGACGAACGCCCTGCAGACGTACCTGTCCCGGCTGCGCCGCGTGCTGGGCGCCGACACGCTGCGGCGGCACCAGCGTGGGTACCGGGTGGTCGCCGGCGCCGGGCAGATCGACGCGCAGCGCTTCGAGCACGGCGTCACCCAGGGCCGGGAGGCCCTCGCCGGCGGCGACCCGGCGGCCGCGCACCGCACCGTCGAGGCGGCGCTGACCCTGTGGCGCGGTCCGGCGCTCATGGAGCTCACCGACGACCTGTCCGCACAGGCGGAGATCGCCCGCCTCACCGAGCTGCGGCAGGTCGCCGCCGAGCTGCGGGTCGAGGCGCTGCTCGGGCTGGGCCGCACCGATGAGGCGGTCGCCGCGGCCACGGCCCTGGTCGCCGACCACCCGCTGCGTGAACGCAGCCGCGCCCAGCTCATGCTGGCCCTGTACCGCGCCGGCCGGCAGACCGAGGCGCTCGCCACGTACCACGACGCGCGGGCGCTGCTCGCCGGCGACTTCGGCCTCGACCCCGGCGTCGACCTCGCCGCCCTCGCCCAGGCCATCCTGCGTCAGGACCGGGCGCTGCTCGACGGCCCGCCGCCGGCCCGCCCGGCGCCGCACCGGCCGCGGACCACGACGCCCGGCCGGCTGCCGACGCCGGTCCGCCGGCCGACGCCGGGCCAGGCGACGAGCCGGGCGCCGGTCGACCGGTTCCTCGGCCGGACCCTCGAGGTCGGCCAGGTGCGGGCCCTGCTGCGCGAGCACCGGCTCATCACGCTCACCGGCCCCGGCGGTGCCGGCAAGAGCCGCCTCGCCACCGAGGTCTGCCGCGACGCGGGCCTCGACGTCCGGGTCGCCGAGCTGGCCGGACTCACCGACGAGGCGCTGCTGGAGCCGGCCATCGCGCAGGCGTTCGGGCTCGCCGTCAGCACCGACGTGGCCGGCGTCGCCGCCGCCGTCGGCGACCGTGACCTCGTGCTGCTGCTGGACAACGGCGAGCACCTGGTGGCGGCCCTCGCCACGGCCGTACCGCGGCTGCTGCACGCGCTGCCCGGGCTGCGGATCCTGGTGACCAGCCGGGCACCGCTGAGCATCGGCGGCGAGCGGCTGCACCCGGTGCCGCCGCTGCCCGCGGCCACGGCGGTCGAGCTGTTCCTGGACCGGGCCGCCGCGGTCGCGCCGCAGTGGACGTGCGCGCCCGCCGAGCGCCAGGTCGTCGCGCGGATCTGCGCCCGCCTCGACGGGCTGCCACTGGCGGTGGAGCTCGCCGCGGCGCAGCTGGTGGCGCTGTCCCCGGCGCAGATCCTGCAGCGGCTCGACGACCCGGCGGCGTTGCGCACCGCGCGGCGTGACGTGCCCGACCGGCACCGCAGCCTCGACAGCGCGATCGACGTCACGTACCGGCTGCTGGACCCGCCGCAGCGCGACACGTTCGCCAGGCTCAGCGTCTTCGCCGGCACATTCGACCTGGAGGCCGCCGAACGCGTCGCGGGCGGTGCGGTCCTCGCCCCGCTGACCGGGCTGATCACCGGGTCGCTGGTGACGACGCTGCCGGGCACGTCGCCGCGGCGCTACCGGATGCTGCAGACGTTGCGCCAGTACGCCGACCGCAGGCTGGGCGACGACGAGCGCCGGGCGGTGCGCCGCCGGCACCTGGACCGGGCCGCCGAGCTGGCCGCGACCGCCGACCGGGAGCTGCGCGGCCCGGACGCCCGCCGGTGGTTCCGGACGCTCGCCGCCGAGCAGGACGACCTGCGCGCCGCGCTCGCCCACGCGCTCGGCGGGGCCGACCCCGGCACGGGGCTGCGCCTGGCCGCCGACCTCGCCTGGTTCTGGTACCGGGCCGGCCGCATCGCCGAAGGGCTGCGCTGGCTGCGGGCCGGGCTGGACGCCGCGCCCGGCGCCGCCGACGACGACCGGGCCAGGGCCCTGACCGGCGTGGCCAGCCTGTGTTACCTCGCCGGTGACGTCGGCGCCGGCACCGACGCCGTCCTCGTCGCGCTGCGGCTCGCCCGGCGGGCGGGGCGGCCCACGACGCTCGCCCGCGCCTCGGCGTACCTGACCCTGTCGATGGCGCTGCGCGGCCGGGTCGCCGAGGGCGTCGAGACGGGCCGGCAGGCCCGGGCGCAGGCGGTGGCCAGCGGCGCCGACTGGGTGCTCGCCGAGGCGCTGATCAGCATCGGCCTGCTCGCCGGGGTCGCCGGGGACCCGGCGACGGGGGCGGCCGTGCTGGACGAGGCGATCGACGTCGGCACCCGCTGCGGGTTCGGCTGGTCCGCCGCGTCCGCCCGGTGGATCCGGGCCAAGCAGGCGCTCGCCACCGGCGCCTACGAGCAGGCGTACGCGCTCGCCCGGCGCGCCGCGCGCGACCTCGACGACGAGGACGACGTCACCGGCTGGCTGGCCACCACCCACCTGCTCGCCGGCGCGCTCGCCCTGACCGGCCGGCCGGAAGACGGCGCGGTGCTGCTCGGCGCCGTCGACGCGCTCGGTGCGCAGGCCGGCTACGCCCCGCTGCGCATGGACCCGGTCAACGGGCCGCGCACCGTGCAGGCCGTCACGTCGCGGCTCACGCCGGCGGCGTACCGGCAGGCGCACGCCCGTGGCCTGCGGCTGCGCCGACCCGACGTCCGCGCGTACCTCGACGGGTTGTGACGCTGCACCTGGATTGCACGCCGCCGTTGAGCGGCACGCCGCACGCTGTGCACCTCAACTGGCCTCGAACACAGCGGAGCATCCTTTGACGACATCATTCACCCGGGCCGGGGCGGCGCTGCTGCTCACGGTCCTCGGCGCGGTCGCGGCACCGTCCGCGGCGCACGCCACCGCACTGTGCGACCAGCCGGTGCCGCCGCCGGCCTGCAGCGAGGACCCCGACCCCGATCCCGGGCCGATCGACACCCCGCCCCGCGGCGCGCTGGACAGCGTGGCGTTCACCGGCAACGGCGCCCGCGTCACCGGCTGGGCCGCCGACGGCGACAGCGCCGCGCCGCTGCAGGTCCACGTCTACGTCGACGGCGCGTTCGCCGGTGCCGCGGTGGCGGACACGTACCGGCCGGACGTCGCCGCGGTGTACCCGTACTTCGGCGCCTGGCGCGGCTACGACGCCGTCGTGCCGGCCCGCCCGGGCACGCACACGGTGTGCACGTACGCGATCAACGTGCAGCCGCCGAACACCAGCCCCGCCGGCAACCGGCAGCTGGGCTGCCGCTCCTACGACGTGCCGGCCGTCGCGAACGTGGCGTCGCTCTACAGTGGACAGTGGCTGGTCGCCTTCGACGACAACGTCGTCGGCGAGACCGGCTTCGAGGTCATGTGGGAGTACTTCACCTGGTACACGATCCCGGGCACGCACGAGCGAGTCGCCACGCCGCGGGTGTGGCGGTACACGCTGCCGCCGCACGAGGGCACGGGCCGGGTGACGCTGCCCGACCAGCGCCCGATCAACGCCACGCGGCTCACCGTCACCGCGCCGGGCCTGGGCAGCGCCAGCACCACCGACCTGTACTGACCAGACCTCGCCGGCGCCGCTGACCCCCGCCCTGCCGGCGCCGGCGGGCCGCACCGGCACCGGCCCTGGCACACCCGCGCCGCCAGGGCCGGTGCCCCGGGCATGACGCGGCTCTCAGTGCGCGCACAGGCATCCAGGACGATGATCGAAGCATGACGGCGGTGTTGGAACGTCCGGCAGCGGTGCTCGTCGCGGTGTCCCGGCCGTGGTTCTGGCCGGTGTCCTGGGTGCCGGCGTATCTCGGCACCGTCCTGGCCGCCCACGCGTGGCTGCCGGCGCGCGCGGACCTGCCGCGGGCGCTCGTCGCGCTGCTCGTCCTCGGCCCGCTCATCTGGGGTGCGGTGCTCGCCCAGAACGACCTGCAGGACCTGCGCAGCGACCGCGACAACCCGCGCAAGGCGACGGCGCCGCTGGTCACCGGGGCCGTCTCGGCGCGGCGGTTGCGGCTGTGGTACCGGTGGATCGCCGGCACCGCCGTCGTCGCCGCCCTGTACGTGGGGCCGCTGTTCGTCCTCGGGGTCGCCGGCGTGCTGCTGCTCGGGTGGGCGTACAGCGTGCCACCGCTGCGGCTCAAGACCCGGCCGGGCTGGGACGTCGCGGTGAACGCGCTGGTCGTCGGGGTCGTGTCGCCGGCCGCGGGCTGGTCGATCACCCGCCCGCCGTGGGAGTTCCCGTGGCAGTTCGGGCTGATCGGCCTGCTCTTCGCCGCCGCCCTGTGCGTGCCCACGACCGTCACCGACCTCACCGCCGACACCGCCGCCGGTGACACCACGTTCGCGGTGCGGTTCGGCCCGCGGTTCGCGCACCGCCTCGGTGTCGCGCTGTGGGGCGCCGCCCTGGCGATCTCGGTGGCGTGCGCGTGGCTCGACGTGTTGGTCCCCCGCTCGACGCTGGTGCCGCAGCTGCTCATGACACCGGTGCTGCTGGCCGGGTACGCGATCCTCACCCGCCGCCCGACGATCCGGCGCCTCGCGGTGCTGTCGGTGCTGTTCGGCGTGCCGACGGTCGGCTTCGCACTGGCGTACATCGGCTGACCGGCAGGGGGACAGCGGGCCGGCGGGGACGCGCAGTACGATCTTGCCGCGTGACAAGTTTCCCGTACCGGCCCGCAAGCCCGGAGGCCCTCGCCGCCCGATGGGTGCAGTGGGTCGCCGCGACCGGACCACTGCGCAACCCGGTCGCCGACGACACCGGGGCGCACGCGCACCGCCGCCAGCCCGCCGACGTGTGGTTCCTCGCCGGCTGCTTCGGCGGCGCCGTCGAGCGGCGCTGCACCGTCCCGGCGGGCCGGCCGCTGTTCTTTCCCGCGTTCAACATGTGGGGCCCGGACGTCGAGCCGATACCGGAGGCGACCGGCGAGGCGCACGTCGACGACGTCCGGCACCCGGTCGAGCCGATCGACGCGACGGAGCCGTTCGAGGTGCGCGGCGCCTTCCTCAACCCCGTCACCCGCACCCGCGGCCCGGTCCCGGTGCGCGTCTGGGGCCTGTGGGCCCGCGTCGACCCGCTCACCCCAGGGGAGCACCGGGTGCGGTTCACCGGCTCCGACGGGCACGGCTTCCGCGTCGCCGCCATGTACGAGCTGACGGTCGCCTGATGGACGACTACCACGCGCCGATCCGCGCCCAGCTCGAGGCGTTCATCGACGAGCACCGCGCCGCCCTGGCGGCGTCCCTCGACGGGCTCACCGAGGAGCAGGCCCGCCGCTCGCTCGTGCCGTCCCGCACGACCCTGCTCGGTCTGGTGAAGCACGCGACGTTCGTGGAGCAGGTCTGGTTCGACGAGGCCGTCACCGCGCGCTCACGCGCGCGGATCGGCATCCCGGAGACGCCCGACGACTCGTTCGTGCTGACCGACGCGGACACGATCGCGTCGGTGCGGCAGGCGTACCGGGCCGCCTGCGACGCCTCCCGCCGGGCGACGGCCCCGCTCGGCCTGGACGACCTGCTGCCGGGCAACCGCCGCGGCCCGCTGCCGCTGCGCTGGGTCTACCTGCACGTGCTGCGCGAGCTCGCGCAGCACTGCGGTCACGCCGACATCCTGCGCGAGCAGGTGCTCAGCGGCTAGTGGCCCGCCTGCCCCTGGGCTGGGCCTTCTTCGCCTGAGCCTTCTTGGCCTGGACCTTCTTGGCCTGGACCTTCTTCGGCTGGACCTTCGCGGCCGGTGCCGTCGCCGGCGCCGCGGCGGCCTCCTCGCGCTGCGCCTGCAGGCGGCGCTCCTCGCGCTTGTTCTCCGCGTGGATCTCGCGCTCCTTCACCAGCCACTCCGGCGGGTCGGCGGCCAGCGCGGCGATCTGCGCGGTCGTGAGCGGCTCGGTGATCCCGCCGCGGGCCAGCCCGCTGTTGGACACCCGCAGCCGGGCGGCGACGACGTTGCGCGGGTGCGGCCCGTCGCGGCGCAGGTCCGCCAGCCACTGCGGGGGGTTGCGCTGCATCTCGTCGAGCTCCTCGCGGGACACCATCCCGTCCTGGAACTCCTGCGGCGTCGCGGGCAGGTACACGACAAGCTTCAGCGCCGCCGTGGAGGGCTTCATCACCTGGGACTTCTTCGGCTTGCTCACTGCGTCAGGGTAGCGACCCACCGGGCGGGTGGGCACATCGCCCGCACCGTGGTGCCCGCCGTCACCCTGCCGGCACCCCCGCGACGGGTACCCTGACCAGGTCCGGCCCCTACCCGGTCAGCCCGCTGCTTCGGAGGTGCCGTGCCCGACGACCGCCGTCCCGAGACGTTCCGCCTGCTCGTCGTCCCCGGCGTCACCCCCGACAAGTGGACCCGGGTCTGGTCGGAGCGCCTGCCGGACGTCGAGCTGCGGCTGGAGCCCACCGAGGCCGCCGCCGCACCCGGCCACCTCTCCGCCGGCGCCGACGCCGGGCTGATCCGGCTGCCGGTCGACCCCGCCGAGTTCCACGCGATCCCCCTGTACACCGAAGCCACCGTCGCCGTCGTGCCCAAGGACCACCTGCTGGCGGCGGCCGACGAGCTCACCGTCGCCGACCTGGCCGACGAGACCCTGCTCAGCCCGCTCGACGACGTGCTGACCTGGCCCGCTGTCCCGGCGCCGGTGCTGGCCGAACGCCCGGCGACCACCGCCGCCGCGGTCGAATGGGTCGCGGCCGAGGTCGGCGTGCTGGTCGTGCCGCAGTCCCTCGCCCGCGCCCACCACCGCAAGGACCTCACGTACCGCGTCGTCACCGACGCCCCCCAGTCCTCGGTGGCGCTCGTGTGGGTCCGCGACCGCCACACCGACCTGGTCGAGGAGATGATCGGCATCGTCCGCGGCCGGACCGCGAACAGCACCCGCGGCCGCTCTTCCGGCGCCGCCGCCGGCCGTGACGGCGGCGCTGGCGGTGGCGGCTCCAGCGGAGGCCGTGGCGCCGGCGGCGGCCGTGACGGTGGCGGCCGTGACGGTGGCGCCGGCGTTGGTGGCGGCGGCGAGCAGGCGGGTCAGCGGCCCGCCCGGCAGCAGGGCCGGCAACCCGCCGCCCAGGGGCGGCAGTCCACCGGTCAACCGGGCCGGCAGCCGGGCAGGCAGCAGCCCGGCCGGTCCGGCACCGGGTCCGGCGCCGCGGGCCGGGGCGCCTCGCCCCGCGGCGGCCCGGCCAAACGCCGCGGCCGCTGACCGGTCCACGGGCAGCGCGGCCCTGCCGCCGAACCGTCGGCCGGCCCCTTGCAGATGGTCGACCCGGGCGGTGTGCCCGCCTGGCCTCAACCGGCGCCCACCGCCCCGGCCACGCTGGTCCGGCTCCACGACCCACGGTGGCGGGATCCCGATCGCCGCCTGGGACGCGCCGCCGCCCGGACGCGGGCGGACCGGCTCCTCGCCGACCACGTGCCCCGTTCGACCCGGTCGCCCTGGACGGGATCCGCCGGCCGCCGCCGGGCTGCGGCCACTGCGGCGCGGGGCGTTGGACGACCGGTTGGCCTGTGTCCACGGCCCACGGGCGCTCCGGCGGCACGGCAGCGAGCGCCCTGTCCGGATGGGCGCCGGCGGGCACCCCTGGACCCTACCAACGACCCCCGGCTGCCGCTCTGAGGTCTTCTCGTCACCACCGCAGCGTGTTCTCATGCCGGTGGGAGGCGACCCATGACGTCCGGTCGTGGCCGCTCCTGATACACGGATGCGTGGAAGGTGAACGATGCGAAGAAGATCTACGTTGCGGCTGGCGGTCACGACCGCTGCCGTGGCGACTGTGGTGGCGGCGGGTGGAGCCCCCAGCACGGCCGGCACGACGGGTGCCGCACCCGCCGCCGCGGGAGCCGCGGGCGCCGCGGGCGCCGCGGAGTGTGCGCCGGGCGCCGGTGGCAGCGGGGCGCGGGTGAGCGCGGGCGCCACCGCCCAGGAGCCGCAGCTGTACCCGAAGAACGAAGCGAACGCGTACGGCGTGATCAAGGACTCGCCGCGCCTGGCCAACGGCAGCGTCACCGTGCCGACGGTGTTCCACATGATCTCCGACCACCCGCTCGGCGCGGCGGAGCAGGCCCGGTGGAACACGCTCATCGCGGCGCAGATGACGGTGCTCAACGACTCGTTCGCCGGCAGGACGGCCGCGGACGCCTCGGACACGCCGTTCCGGTTCACGCTCACCGGCACGACGTGGACGGTGAACAGCGACTGGTACACCGTCGTGCCGGGCAAGAACGAGCGGGACATGAAGATGGCGCTGTACACCGGCGACTCCCGCACCCTGAACGTGTACGCGGCCAACATCGGCGACGGGCTGCTCGGCTGGGCGTACTTCCCGAAGGGCTACAACAACGGCCGTGACTACATCGACGGCGTGGTCATGCTCGACGAGTCGATGCCCGGCGGGACGGCCGGCAAGTACGCCGAGGGCGACACCCTCACGCACGAGGTCGGGCACTGGCTGATGCTGGAGCACACCTTCGCGCACGGTTGCGCCGCGTCCGGCGACTACGTGGCCGACACCCCGCGTGAGGCGATCCCGCAGTTCAACTGCCCGGTCGGCGCGGACACGTGCAGCGCACCCGGGCTCGACCCGATCCACAACTTCATGGACTACTCGCAGGACTCCTGCATGAACATGTTCACCGCCGGGCAGGCGGACCGGATGAGCGACGGCTGGGTGGCATTCCGCGCCGGCGGCGCGGGCTGACATCAGCGGCAGCGGCCCGCAGCGCCCGACCCGGTGCGCTGCGGGCCGCGTCGTGTCTGCCGCAGGTCAGCACCGCCCGAACACGAGCACCTCGACGGCCGCCTGCCACGGTCAGCGGACCAGCGCGAAGTCGGTGACCGCGGGCAGGCGACGGAAGCCGGCCGAGGCGTACGTCGCGACAGCGCCGGCGTTCGACGTGGGCGTGACGACGGTGGCGCTGGAGGCACCCATGTCCCGCAGCGTCGAGGCCGCGGCGAGGGTGATCGCGGTACCGTAGCCGCGACCGCGGTGGTCGCGATGGACGCCCACGGGCTCCAGGAGACCGGGACGGCCCTCCCCGGCCGACCAGACCGTGGCCGCCGCTACCGCGTTGTCCCGGTCGTCGTAGCCGACCAGGCAGCGGGCGTGCCGGTACGCCGGCGACCGCGACATCACGGTCCACCGGCCGGCGGTGAAGGTCGAGCGGTCGAAGGCCGCCCGCTGCACCGCGACCCGGTCAGCGACCCGCTCGTGGCCGACGGTCTCCACCCGCACCCGCGGCGTCTCGACAGGACTGCGGAGGTCCCGGACCAACGGCGTCCACGGCTCGTCATCGATCCAGCCGCGCCGGCGCAGCAGCGAACGGAAGACCGTGCCGAACCGGGCCTCGACGATCGGTTTGTCGCCCGTCAGGACGCCACGGGCCGGATCCTCGAGATCGCGCAGGAGGATTCGGGCGAGCCCCTCATCCTGATCCGCCGACGGGGCGACACCCATCCGGACCAGGGACCCTTCATCCAGCAACCCGATCGCCACGACGGTCCCGTTCGCGGTCCAGACCCGCAGCGCCCCGGCCAGCGCGGCCGGCCCGAACCGCCACTGCCACCCGAGGTCCCCCGGATGCAACTGGACCGGCAGCCCGTCCCGCTGCCAGGACCCCAGCTCCGACAGGACCTCCCCGAGCGCACGAGCATGCGGCGTCGTCAGATCGACATGCATGTGATGATCCAACCCCATCGCCGCCCGCACCGCGCACCCGACGAACTGCTGCCGGTACGCGACGCCGCGGTCCCACTGATCGACGGCCACCCACAGGCTGAACGCCGCCGCCCAGCGCAGGCCGTAGTGGCGCTGCGTGCTGGGAATGCCGCCGGTCCCGAGGTCCTGTGCGAAACAGTCCTGCGCCGGGGTGGGTTCGTCGAAGGCAAGACCTGCGGGGAACGCGACCCGCAGGTACGGCGCGAACGAGAAGTCGCGCAGCTCGACGGCGGCGAGGGCGGCCTCCAGCAGGCGCCGGAAGTCGTCCACCCGCTGACAGACCGCGGTGATCAGCGCATCGTGCGGCGTGCCCGGATGCGGCCAGCGGTCGGGCGGCGTGCGGCACGCATGGTCAAACGCGCGCGGGTGCTCGGCAGCACGGATCAGCCGGGCGAGGACCGCCTCGTCGACCACCAGCGAGGCCCACACCCGCTCCCCGGGCCGAGCGTCGCTCATCGCCGCGACGAGTGCCCGCAGATCCACCGGCCCATTGTGCCGCGACGGCGCGCAGTCGCACTGCGCTGTCGCGATCGACTCCACCCAGTTCCACTACGTCGCACTCGACTGGCAGCCCAGCTCGGTGACCGGTACGTCGACGGCGGGCCGGTCCGCGTCGGTCGCGTGGCCGCGGATGGCGGCGTCCAGGAGCCCTTCGGTGTCCCAGGTGTCGCCGGACGCTTCGGCCGCGGCAAGGAACGTGGCCTCGACCGGGCGCAGCCGCGTGATGGGCGCGTCGAGCGGGAACCGGGCCACGAACCGCGCGCCGGACGGGCCGACCAGCAGGACCGCCAGGGGTGGGTCGCCGTTGAGGGGCAGGTCGGGGTACACGTCGCCGCCCCAGTGCAGGACCGGTGAGTCGGCGGTGGCGAAGCGGGCCGCGCCGGCGAGCATGAGCAGGTCGGTCTGGGTGCCGTAGGTGTCGCCGTGGTAGTCGTACAGGTAGACCTCCAGGGCGCCGTCGTGGTGGCGGGCGACGGTCACGCCCCGGGTGGCGCGGGTCGCCAGCCGCTGGAGCGGGGTGCCGGCGCGGGCCTCGCGGATGCCGGCGGCCGCGGCGGGGGAGCCGGCGAGCCCGGTCAGGTCCCAGTCGGTGCCGGCGCCGTCGGCCGCCCAGCCGGTCCACATCGCGGCCGGGTTGGCGATGGCGTCCGGTCCGGGCAGGGGTGTGCGCAGCCACGTGTCGAAGCCGGCCCGCGGCATCGGGATCCGGGCCGCTACCATGTACGAGCGACCACCCACGAGCGACCTCCGGCGATGCGACCATGTGCGGCATGACAGTACGAGGGACGCCCGCATACGACCAAACCGCCGTGCCGGCGCCCGTCGCCGCCGCGGTGGCCGCCGCCCGCCGGACCGGGTTCGCCAACTCGTGCGGGCCGGAGCACGGGGAGCTGCTGCGCCTGCTGGCCCGTGGGGTCGGCGCCGGGACGATCGGCGAAACCGGCACCGGCTGCGGCGTGGGGCTGGCGTGGCTCGCCGCCGGCGCGGACCCCGGTGCGCGGCTGGTCAGCGTCGAGCGCGACCCGGACCGGGCCGCCGTGGCCGCGGAGGTGTTCGCCGCCGACCCGCGCGTCACGGTCGTCGCCGCCGACTGGCGTGACCTGCTCGCGCACGGGCCGTTCGACCTGCTGGTCCTCGACGGCGGCGGGCACGGCAAGCACGACGGGGAGCCCATCGACGTCGAGGTGTGGCTGCGGCCGGGTGGTCTGCTGGTCATCGACGACTTCACGCCGTCCCGCGGGTGGCCTCCCGTGTACGACGGCCGCCCCGACCTCGCCCGCCTGCACTGGCTGCGGCATCCGGCCCTGCTGGCCACGGAGCTGCCGGTGACGCCGTCGTCGGTGAGCCTCGTCGGCCGGTACCCGGGCCGTAAGGTGGCGGGGTGAACGCCGAGGAACTGCCCGAGTTCCACTTCGCCTGGCCGGGCCCGCTGCGCGACGCGCTCGTCGCCGCCGTGCTGGACGGTACGAAAACCACGACGACGGCCCTGGTCCAGGACTACGCGCTCGACGGTGACCCGCTGCCGGCCGTGGGGGACCGGGCCGCGGTCGTCGACTCCGCCGGGCGGCGGGTCGCGGTCATCGAGCTGACCCGCGTCCGCGTGTGCGGCCTCGGCGAGGTCGACGTCGCCCACGCCCGCGACGAGGGCGAGGGCCACGACACCGTCGCCGCCTGGCGGGCCGGGCACGAGAAGTTCTGGCACGGCGAGCAGTACCGGGGCTGGCTGGGCGACCCGGAGTACACGGTCGACGACGACACCCCCGCGGTGCTGCAACGGTTCCGGGTCGTCGAGCGGCGCTGAGGTCAGTAGGCCGTGCCGCCGTCCTCGGCGAGCGCGGCGGCCACCTCGGACAGCACCGCCCGCCACTGGGCCTCGTCCTGCTTGGGCAGCACGTCGTCCCACAGCGGCAGGCAGCTGCCCCGCAGCTGGGTCAGCCCGGCGGGCCGGCCCATGAACCACAGGTGCAGGTGCCGCGCCCCGTCGCCGATCTTCGAGGCGTGCACCCGGCCGATCCCGCCGACCGACATGATCGCCCGCTCGACCCGCTGCAGCATCGGCCCGATCTCGGCGGCCCGGGCCGCGGGCAGGTCGCCGAGGTCGTGGTGGCCGATCGGGCACAGCAGCACCACCACCGGCACCGCGGTCGGGCCGCCCGAGTGCCGCAGCATCCAGTGCTCGTCGGCCCACACCGCCCGGCGCAGGCCGTCCTCGCAGATGAAGCAGCCGTCCGGGCCGTCCTCGCCGTTGCGCGGCGGCTCCGGCAGCGCCGGCTGGTCGAGCGACTTCACCCGCAGGTCACCGTCGAACGGGAATGTGTCCCACCCGGGGATGCCGCCCTCGAACGGGACGGACGGCCCACCGACGGGCAGGTGCGTGAGGAAGCGATCGGTCATGGCGACGATCATGCCAGGATGACCGCCATGGATCTGACCCGTCGCGTCATCGTCGCCCTGGACTTCGACACCGAGCAGGAGGCCTGCGCGGTCGTGGAGCGTCTCGGTGACCGCGGGCGGGCGTACAAGATCGGGCCGCAGCTGCTGACCACGCCCGGCCGGGGCACCCCGTGGACGCGCTGCGCGCCGGGGCCTCGCACGTCGTCATCGGCCGCGCCCTGACGCGGGCCCCGGACCCCGCGGCGGTCTCGACGCCATCGCCGCGGAACTGCGCGCCTGAGCCGTCCCGCCGCAGTCCCGTCCGGGGCCGGACGTCACCGCCGCCCGGTCCCGGGGCACCCTCAGCCGTTCGCCGCGCTCAACATCCCGTCGAGCTCCGGGTCGGCCATGAGCTCCCGCACCTCCTGCGCGCAGCGGCAGGCAGCGGCGATCCTGGCGGCCCACGCCACCGCCTCGGCCCGCGAGGCGACGTCGACGACGACGAGCCCGCCGATCACCTCCTTGGTCTCCGGGTACGGGCCGTCGGTGACCATCCCGTCGGTGCCCACGACGGTCGCCGTCTGGCGCTGGAGCCCACCCCCGAACACGAACACCCCGGCGTCCACGATCTCCCGGATCACCGCGTGCGCCGCCTTGCCCACCTCGGGCAGCTCCTCGCCGGTGATGTGGTCCATCGCGCCGTCATCGAACGAGATCAAGTACCGGGTCATCCCACGACTCCCTTGCGTCCCCGGCGGCCCCCTCCGGCCGCCTGTCACCTGTGCTACGAACGGCTCGCCCCAGATCCGACGCTATGCCAGAAATCTTCGCCGCGGGATTTGGGGTCCAGCGCCCGGAGGTGTCCCGCGGGCAGGTCAGGACGCCGCGGGGGCGTACTGCGGGCGGCCGGCGGGGCGGTACACCTGGATCGTCACGCCCTTCGAGTCGACGCGGGAGTCGAGCAGTTGGAGGGCGAGGTCAGGGCCGGTGGCCGGGAACAGCCGGGCGCCCTGGCCGAGCACCACGGGGACGACCAGCAGGGTCAGCTCGTCGACCAGGCCGCGCTCCAGCAGCCAGCGGATCAGGGTGCCGCTGCCGTGCACCTGCAGCTCGCCGCCCGGCGCGGCCTTCAGCTGCGCGATCGCGGCCGCCAGGTCGCCGGCCAGGACGTCGGTGCCCGACCACGCCGGGTCGGTGAGGGTGGTGGACGCCACGTACTTGGGGCGCGCGTTCAACGCCCGCATGACGGGCTCCCAGCCGGGGACGTCCCGCTCCGCCAGGGACCCCCACGAGCGGGCGAACAGCTCGTAGGTCCGCCGGCCGAACAGGAACGCGTCGGCGCGCTGGTAGGTGTCATTGATGTACGCCCTGGTGTCCTGGTCGCCCTTGCCGAGGGCCCACCCGCCGCGCACGAACCCGTCGCGGCGGTCCTCCTCCGACGCGCCGCCGTTGCCCTGCATCACGCCGTCGATGGTCAGCTGGGTCATCGTGGTCAGCTTCATGGTGGCGGTTCCTTCACATCCGGTGCCGCCCCGAGCGGGTGGCCTCGCCCCTGCTACGAACGCCACCGCCCCGATCCGACACCGGCCGGCGAACTTCTCCGATGCACGCGTCCACCCACGAGGCGGGTTCGTCCTCGCCGGAGCACACCGGGACGCAACCCCGGCGGCCGGTTCAGTCGGCGGCCGCCGGTGCGGCGGGGCGGGTGAAGAAGCGGACGATGTCTTCCGCGGCGGTGGGGGACAGCATCATCGCCTGGATCCGGGCGGACATCTCCGCGATCGGGTGGATCCTGGTGAACATCGCCGTCTCGTACGACCGGATCGCCGCGTCCGGGTCGTGCGGGTCGGCGGCGAGCCGGGCGGCCAGCTCCGCGGCGTCGAGCATGGCCTGGTTGGCGCCCTCGCCGACCGGTGCCATGAGGTGCGCGGCGTCGCCGATGAGGGTGACGCCCGGCCGGCCGGGCCAGCGCGCGCCGGCGGGCGTCGCCGCGATCAGGCGCGGCGCGGGGTCGCCGTCGCCGGCGTCGATGAGGGCGGTCAGCCGCGGGTCCCAGCCGTCGAACAGCTCCAGCAGGGCGCGCTTGCTGCGGTACGTGTCGACCGGGCGGTCCGGCGCGCGCAGTGAGACGCCGACGCGCAGACTGCCGTCGCCGAGGCGCTGCGCGGCCAGGATCTGGTTCGCGCCGACGCACCACAGGTTGCCCGGGCCGACGAGGTCGGCGATCGTCGGGTGGCGGCGGTCGACGTCGCCGATGCTCAGCTCCACCAGCGTGGCCACGTACGACGGCTGGACGTCGGTCAGCAGCGCCCGGACGACCGACCGCGCGCCGTCGGCGCCGATGAGGACGTCGCAGCCGGTCCGGTGGCCGCCGTCGAACGTCAGCTCCCAGCCGCCGCCGGCCCCGGGGGCCGCCTCGGCGAGCCGGTGGCCCCACCGCACCGTGCCGCCGGGGAGCGCGTCGAGCAGCAGGTCACGCAGCGCGCGACGGTCGATCTCCGGGCGTCCGGCGAACGAGCCGGGTCGCGGCTCATGGTGCACCAGCACCCGCCCGGCCGGGTCGAGGATGCGGTGCTCCTCGCCCTCGGGCCGCGCCTGCTCCTGGAACCGGACGGTGAGACCCGCGTCGGCGAGGGCTTGCTGCCCGGACTCGGGGTGCAGGTCGAGCGAGCCGCCCTGCGGCCGGGCGGACCGGTGGGCCTCCCGCTCGTACACGACCGCGTCGATGCCGTGCCGGTGCAGGATCCGTGCGAGGGTCAGCCCGCCCAGGCCGCCCCCGGCGATCGCGATGCGCATGCCCACTCCGTTAGCGTACGATGTACCTCATGGATACACCGTACGGTAGCGGACCGCTCCCCGTTTGGGAACGGCCCGAGCCGCAGCCCCGGGCGGCGCCGGTGCCGTTGAGCCGGGAGAAGATCGCCGCCACGGCGATCCGGCTCGCCGACGCGCACGGCCTGGACGGGCTGTCGGTCCGCGGGATCGCCAAGGAGCTCGGCGTCGGACCGATGCGGCTGTACGACTACGTGACCAACCGCTCCGAGCTGCTGGACCTGATGGTCGACGTCGTCTACGCCCGCATCGCCGGATCCGCCCGGGACGCCGGGTGGCGGGCCACCGTCCTCGCGGTCGCGCACGCCACCCGGGCCGCGGCCCTGGACCACGAATGGTTCGCCGACCTGCTCGGCGGTCGGCCGCACCTGGGCCCGCACGCGCTCGCCGTGGGCGAGGCGACCGCGGCGGCGCTGAGCCAGGCCCCCGGCATCCGCGGCATCGAGGACCTCCAGCGCGCTCTCGGCGCGCTCAACGCGTTCATCGTCGGCGCGATCCGCCGGGAGGTCACCGAGCGGCGCACCGCCCGCGCCACCGGCACCGACGAGGCCGCCTGGCAGGCCAGCCACGGCCCGTACCTCACCCGCATGCTGGACACCGGCAGGTATCCCACCGTCGCCCGGCTCGTCCACGACGGCGCCCACCTCGACGCCGGGGAGACCTTCGCGCACAACCTGACCACCGTCCTGGACGGCATCACCGCCGGTCCCCACGCGTGAAGGAGCCGTCGATGACCACCGACCCGGTGATGGCCCGCATCGGCGAGGCGGTGCAGCTGCACCACGGTCAGGGGCGGCGCGAGGCGGCCCGCGAGCTGTTCGCGCAGGTCTGGCAGGAGATCGGCGGGGAGCACGGCGACCCGCTGCACGTCTGCGTGCTCGCGCACTCGATGGCCGACGTGCAGGACGACGTCCGTGAGGAGCTGCGCTGGGACCGGCGGGCACTCGCGGCGGCCGGCCTGCTCACCGACGACCGGGTCGCGCGCGCCGGCGTGCCGCTGTCCGTGGCCGGCCTCTACCCGTCGCTGCACCTCAACCTCGCCGACTGCTACCACCGGCTCGGCGACCCCGCCCGCGCCCGGGAGCACATCGAGCACGCCCGCGCCGGGATCGGCGCCCTCGGCGACGACGCGTACGGGCAGCTGATCAGGGACGGTCTGGAGCGGCTGACGCGGCAACTGGCGCCCGGGTGAGCGCACGGCCGGACTACCGCGACCGCAGCAGCGTCACGGTCTCCGCGGTCGCCGGGTGGTCCGGTCCGAGGTAGCGGATCTGGTCGTCGGCCAGGGCCCGCAGCACCCGTTGTGCCTCGCGCCGGCGGCCCTGACCGAGCAGCGCCCGGCCCAGCCAGTACCGGGGACGCGTGTCGAGCGTCTCGGGATGCCCGGCGCCCAGCACCCGACGCCGGTCTGCGACGAGCCGCTGCAGCTCCTCCTCCGCGGCGGCGAAACGGCCGCACAGCACGTACAGCTCGGCGAGCGAATGCCGGGCGTCCAGCGACTCGGCGTGGTCGGCGCCGAGCACCCGCTCCCGGGCGGCGATGACCCCGGTGTAGCGTCGCTCGGCCTCGTCCGGCCGCCCGCACCGCCCGATGGCCCAGGCCAGGCAGCACCGGGTGTGCAGGGTGTCGGCGTGCTCCTCGCCGAGCGCGGCGACCCGCGCGAGCTGCACCGCCTGCAGCAGGGACTCCGCGGCCCGCCAGTCACCGAGCCGCCCGGTGGCCCAGGCGAGCTTGTGCCGGGTGTCGAGCGTGTCGGGATGCCCGGCGCCCAGACCGCTGGTCCGCGCCTGGCACACCTGCGAGAGTTCGGCGTGGGCCTCCGCCCACCGGCCGAGCCGCCCGACCGCCCACGCCCGCTCGTGCCGCAGCGCCAGCAGCGCCTCGTGCGTCGCGCCGAGCCGGTCGGCGTGCGGCAGCGCCCGCACCGCGAGCGCCTCGGCGTCCGCGTCGTGTCCACGCCACGTGTCGGCGGCGACCACCCGGCTGACCGTCGTGATCAGGGTCGCCAGGTCCTCGTCGGTGAGCGTACCGGCGGACCGCAGCAGCTCCTCGACGTGCGGCGCGAACAGCCCGAACCAGGCCCAGTGGGCGTTGTCGTCGAACCGCAGGGCCGCGACGGCCGCGGCCACGAGCGCGACGGCGACACCGGCGGGCGCGGAGCGGCCGGGCGAACCGACCCGGTTCGTCTCGGCCACGACCGGGTGCAGCATGAACAGCCGGCTGCGGTCGGGCGCGACGGCCGCCACGGCAGTGATCAGGCTCTGGTCGGCGAGGCCTTCGAGGTTGCGTTGCACCACCCGGCGTACGTGCAGCGCGTCGCGCCCGGCCGCGCCGTCGCCGCCGAGCAGCGCCCGGACGGGGTCCGCGTGCAGCAGTGTCTCCGGCACCGGC
Source organism: Dactylosporangium aurantiacum (assembly GCF_000716715.1). GTDB lineage: Bacteria > Actinomycetota > Actinomycetes > Mycobacteriales > Micromonosporaceae > Dactylosporangium > Dactylosporangium aurantiacum. The sequence goes on from NZ_JNYJ01000006.1 coordinate 109,989, forward strand.
ACACCCGGGGCGAAGTGCGACAGCACCTGCAGCAGCGGCCGGCCGTACGGCAGTCCGTGTCCCTCCAGCGCGCTCACCGACATCTGCCACGTCAGCATGACGTTGGCGCGGTGCTCGACGGGCTCGCCGGCGGCCCCGGGCGCGGCGAGGACCCGATCGACGCCGAGCTCCCGCAGCGCGTCGCGGTAGCCGTCGAACGTGTGCCAGATCGGAAACGGCGAGTTGAGGTTGGCCCCGGCCAGGCGCAACGCCAGCGGCAGGCAACCCAGGTCACGGGCGAGCCGCTCGGCGGCCGCCCTGGCGCCGGCGTCGCGCGCCAGGTCCAGCAGCACCTGCGCCGAGTCGGCCGCGGCCAGCGGCCCGAGCTCGACCACGTCGGCGTCGCGCCCCCACAGCTGCCGGCGGCTCGTCCGGCTGGTGACCAGCACGAGCCCGCGGTCGGCGCAGCCGGCCACCCCCGACTGGATCAACCCGGCGGCGAGGCGCGGGTCGTCGAGGTTGTCGAACACCAGCAGCCACCGCTGGGGCGCCTGCCGCAGCAGCTCCCAGAGCCGCTCCACCGCGCGCGGCGCCCCGTTGCGGATCGCCGTCACCTGCACCTCGCCCAGACCGTGCGCCTCGGCCAGACTGACCAGACCGTCGACCAGGCCCGCCTGGTCCTGCGCGGCGATCCACCAGGCCGCCCGGCCCTCGCGTCGCGCGTACCACCGGCACACCCACGCGGCCAGGAACGACTTGCCCACGCCGCCCATCCCGGTCAGCACGTGCACCGCGCCGTCCGGCCGCCGCGCCGCGCGGGCCAGCCGCCGCAGCTCCCGGTCCCGGCCGCGGATCGCGGGGGTGCCGACGGGCGCCGGCGCCGACAGCGGGGCACCCGTGAACGTCGCGTCCCCACCGCCGGTCGCGGGCCGCCGCAGCGCCCCCGCGAGCAGCCCGGCCACGGCGATGCCGCCGCCGGCGACGCTTGCCCACTTGTCGGCCCGGTCCAGCCCCTCATGCACGAGAAACCCGGTCACGAGGGCGGCTACCAGCACGGCACCGGCGATCAGGCCGAACCGCCGCTGTGACGAACGCATGCGGACATTGTCCCGGACCGATGCCAATCCCGCGGCGCCGGTCGTTGCGCACCGCCGCGGGCCTCAGCGACCGCCGAGCCAGTGTGGTGGGGAACGTGTCCGCCAACCGCGTCGCAGGGCCGCTGCCATGCCCACCGCCGCGCAGTCCGCCGGGCCGAACACGTCGACGAGGGGCCGCATGTCGGGGCGGCGGCCGCGCCGCAGCGCGTACGCGTCCTCCCCGCCGGACCAGTCGCGCACCATGCCGGAGCTGTGCACGTCGCGCCGGGCGCCGTCGCAGCACAGCAGGATGCCCTCCGGTTCGAGCTGTTCGCGCAGCGCCAGCAGCGCCGCGGTCCAGTCGGCGCCGGCCGCCGTCCACCGCCGCCCGTCCGGTGCGCGCAGCATCAGGTCACCCTCGCCGCGCTCCAGCTCCCACTCGTAGGTGCCGCCGGGGGTCCGTACGCGCATCGGCCGGGTCGTCACCGCTCGCCGCCCAGCGCCCGGGTCAGGGCGTCCTCGGTCTGCGCGGCGAGGGTCTCCGCGGTCGCCTGGAACCGGGTGCCGATGACGGCCCCGGCCGCACCGAGCGCGAGGGCCGCCGCGACCCCACGCCCGTCGGCGCTGCCGCCCACGTCGAGCGCCCGCCTGGCCTCGTCGAGGTCGGTGAGGGCCCCGCCGGCCGACCCGCCCATCGGGGCCAGCACGACCGGGTGCCGCACCCCCAGCATCGTGGTGAACCGCGTCGTCAGTGCCATCGATCCATTCTCGCGTGCCGCCACGAACCTTCGCTGCCGTGTGGTACGCCGGACACCGGGACCCGCTCGGCTGAGCCGTGTGACAACCTGTCTGGGTGCTGATCGTGATGTGCGGCCTGCAGGGGACCGGCAAGAGCACCATCGCCGGCCAGGTGGCCCGGGAGCTGCCGGCGCCGGTGCTGCCCGTCGACCCGGTCGAGGTCGCGCTGTGGGCCGCCGGCATCGACCGGGAGCAGCCGACCGGGCTGGCCGCGTTCGTGGTCGTCGGCGCCCTGGCCGGCACCATGCTCAAGCTCGGCCAGACCGTCGTCGTCGACGCCGTCAACGACGCCGAGGTGGCCCGCCAGCAGTGGCGTGACCTCGCCGCCCGGCACGAGGTGCCGCTGCGCTTCGTCGAGGTCGTCTGCTCCGACCCGGCCCTGCACCGGCGGCGCCTCGAGGAGCGCCACGACAACGACCTCGCCGGCGCCGCCGCGCCGACCTGGGAGTCGGTCGAGGCGCGCCGCGCCGGGTTCGCGGGCTGGGACGACGACCGCCTCGTCGTGGACTCCGTCGACCCGGTCCCGGACAACGTGCGGCGGGTCGTCGCGTACGTCACCGGCAGGAGCTGACCGCCGCCCGCCCCGCTGGACCGTGGGTGGTACGGCTCGCCCGACGCGGCGGCCAATTCGCTGGCGCCCGGGGATCGCGGCGGGGCACGATGCGGGGATGAGCGCAGCGCCCGAGGGGTTCAGCTATCGCGTGCGCAAGAGCGGCGACGTCGAGCTGCTGCACCACGGCCGTCCCGCGGGTGTGCTGCGCGGGGCGGCCGCGACCAGGTTCCTCGTCGACATCGACACCACCGACCCGCAGCAGCTGATGGCCCGCCTCACCGGCAACTACAAGCACGGCAACGAACGCACCGCCAGGCGCCACCCGCGCAATCGTTGAGCCGTCGGCACCCGGCCCGACTACGAGTTGCCGGTCAACACCTTGCCGGTCACCGGGTCGGCCCGGTGCCACTTCCCGGCGTCCGGGCCGCTGAGCATCATGGTGTTGATCCCGCCGATGTAGAGCACCTGAAACGGGCCGCCGCCGCCGGTGACCTTGAACGGCTGGCCCTTGTCGTCGACCTTCACGACCACGGGCTTGTCGCCGTCCTGGACGGTCATCTCGAGCGTGAACTGGCAGTACCGGGTGCTCGCCATGGCGGCGATGTCGAAGGTGAACTGCTCGCCGAGTTTCAGCGACACGGTGTGCGACCCGAAATAGTCCTCGCCTTCCTTGTCGTTCTCCACGTATTTCGGGGCGGTCTGCGGTTTCTCCAGGTCGAAGATGAGCTTTGTCGTGCTCTCGCCGCCGCTGCCGGAGGTGGTGAACAGGGTGCCGGACAGCGCGGCGCCGCACTGCACGACCGGTCTGATGTCGACGATGCGGACCTGCCCGTCGCGGCGGCCCACGACAATGAACTGGAATTCGGTCTTACCCGGGTCGACCGCGTGCCGGTCCGCGAACCACGCCTCGTATTCCGGTGAGCTGATCCTCCTGGAGTTCAGGTCGTCCAGCTCCGCCGGTGTCAGCACTTTGGCATCCGCGAACACGTGCCCGTCGCCGGCGGTATAGGCGTGAACGCGCCGGGCCGGCGTGATTTTCACGGGATCGCCGGATTCCGCGGCGGTCGCCCCGTTCTGGACCACGACGGTCGGCGTCGCGCCCTGACCGCCCTTGTCGGGCCCGTCGTCCTGCGGCGGCACCACCAGTGCGATGATCACGCCCAGCACACCCGCGATACTGCCGACCCCTCCCCACCACGGGGCGGAGTGCCACGAGACGACCCTGCGCATGAATGACGGGCCGACCGCCGTTTCGTCATCGGCCGGCGGCGCCGTTTCCTCATCAGCCGGTGGCACCGGCGGCGTTTCTTCATCGGTTGGTGGCGTGTGCTCGTCGCTGTCGGACACCGCGCCAGTCTCGCACGCGCCGAACGGGCCGAATAGTGCGCTCGGCGCGCGACGAGGCCATCAATTTCCGCCCGTTCAGTCATCGACGGCACCATTATGCTCTGGTCGGCGATTTCCGGGTGACGGCGACGGGGGTTGATAATGAACCGACGTAGACGAATCATGCTCATCATACAGGCGGTCGTCATTATCGCCTCGCTCGTCACAATTACCGCTGTCGTGCGCAACCGGACATCAGGACCGGATTCCAGGTCGGCCGCGCCCACCGCCACCGCGGCCGCCGCCGCGGCGCCGTCACCGTTCGCGCCCGCCACGTCGCCGGCGGGCGCCGTCGATCCGGCCGCCACCGCCGCGCCGCGGACCTACGGCACGATCACCATCACCGACCAGGTGCTGACCGGCGATCCGCGCCTGCACATCGCGGTGCACTACCCGGCGGTCTCAGGACTGCCCGACGCCGCGCGCCAGGACCGGGTCAACGCGCAGCTGCGCGCCCCCGCCGACCGCGCCCTGTCCGGCTTCGCCGCCGACTTCGGCCAGTACCCACCTGAGGCCGGTGACAACGGCTTCGCCACCGTCGCCAACCACGTCGCCGCCACCGGCAAGCTGCTGTCGGTCCGCTTCGACACCAGTATGCGGTTCCCCGGCGCCCGCTCCGTCAACGGCGGCGTCACCGCCGTCACCGTCCGCCTCGACACCGGCGACCCGATCCCGGCCTCCGCCATGTTCACCCCTGCCGCCAAGGACGACACCGGCGCGAAGGTCCTGGCGCTCGCCCTCAGGAACCACTTCATGACCGCCGGCTGCGCCGACAACCCGGGCTTCGGCGACAAGGCCGTCGCCGAGAACATCGCCGACGCCCTGCGGGACAAGCCCGGCGCCGCCGTGCTGGTGGTCCCGAACGGCCTGTGGTTCAGCTTCGGCCCCGGCTCGATCGCCGCCGACGTCTGCGGCATCATCACCGGTCTGCTGCTGTTCACCGACCTCACCCAGTTCGTCGACCCGGCCCTGGTCGCGCTCGCCGGCGCCTACTGACCGCCACCGTCCGCCGTCGCCCGGCTGAACCGCCTGAGCCGCGCCCGCAGCCCGGCCACGGACACGGCGGCCGGCGCGGCGAGCAGCCCCGCGGCCACCGCGCACAGCAGCCGGGTCCCGGTGGTGTGGCCCAGCGCCGCGCCCGGCAGGAACGGCACCACCGCCGCCGCGCCGCCGGTGACGACCGCGCCGACCGTCCAGAACAGCGCCGGGCGGCGCCGCACCACCGGCGGGTCGCCGTGCCACGCGCGCAGCAGCCGCCGCCGGCCGATGACCGTGACGGTGCCGAGCAGCCCCGCGAAGCCCAGCACGTGCATCACGTACACCGACGGCGGCACCACCGTCTCGAGCCGGTCCAGCGCCAGGTGACTGGCCGCGCCCAGCAACGCCGAGGTCAGCACGACGACGGGGTGCGGCCGGTGCCGTCCCAGCGCCCCGTAGTCGGTGAGCGCGAACGGCCCGCCGGCCGGCAGGTGCGCGGCCACCACCGGCGTCACCCGTCGCACCAGCCACGCCGCCGCCAGGGTCACCGGCAGGCACCACAGCACGAGTCCCGCGACCTGATGCGACAGCGGCCAGACCGGCAGCCCCGAGCCGTCCAGCGTGTACGCGAGGTCCGGCGCCATCGCCCCGATGACCAGCGCGATCTCGTCGAACCAGCGGGGCCGCCACAGCTTCAGCGGCAGCACGGCGGCAGGGTGGGTCGGAAACGTCAGCGGCACGTCCGTGACGGTAGTGACACCCTGTGCGCACCCCGTGCCGCTGTTGTGGAGATTCCGCGTCGGCCGGCGCAACCAGCGCACCCGCGACGTGCAGGACGCGCACGGGATCATGGCAGGCGGGGTGTCACATCCAGGGCGGTGGCGGTGCTCTGTAGGTGTGGAACAGGATGTCAAGCTCGCAGGGGACGTCGTGGCGGTGGTGCCGGCCGCCGGGTGGCGACGGGTGGCCGGGCGGGCCGAACGGAAGGACGCCGTGGCTGTGCGTGCCGACCTCGAAGCGGTGTTCCGCGCCGCGTACCCCCGGGTCGTGGCGGTCGCCGCGCGGGTGCTCGGTTCACGGGACCAGGCCGAGGACGTGGCGCAGGAGGTGTTCCTGACGTTCGGGCGGTCGTCGGTACCGGCGGAGGAGGCCACCGGCTGGTTGTCCGTGGCCGCGGCACACACGGCGCTGAACCAGCTGCGGTCGGGGCGGCGGCGGGTGGCCCGGGAGGAGGCGGTCGGCGGCGGCGAGGCGGTCAGCCCCGACGTGGCCGACGCCGTGGTCGCCCTCGACGAGCGGCGGCGGGTGCGGGCCGCGCTGGCCCGGCTGCCCCGCCGGCAGGCGGTCGCCCTGGTGCTGCGGCACAGCGGCCTGAGCTACGCGGAGGTCGCCGCGGCCCTCGAACTTTCCCCCGGCAGCGTCGGCACGGTCGTGCGGCGCGCCGAGTCAGCCCTACGCAAGGAGTTGCACCGTCATGCGTCATCCGACTGACGGCACGCTGCGCCGGCTCGTGGACGAGCCGGCGGGGGTCGCCGACACCGATCGTGAGCACGTCGCCGGCTGCCCGGTGTGCCTGACCGGGCTGGACGCCGCGCGCCAGGACGCGGCGGCCGCCGGGGCGGCGCTGTGGCTGGACGCCGGGGACGTCGACGTCGACGCGGCCTGGCGGCGCCTGTCCGCCGCCGACGGCGCGCCGCGGCGCACCGTGCAGGTCGCCCCGCGCCGGCGGTGGCGGGTCGCGCTGCGCAGCCCGGTGGTCGCCGCCGTGGCCGCCGTCGCGCTGCTGACCGGGGCGACCGCCGCGGCCGCTACGGACTGGCTGGAGATCTTCCGGACCGACCGGATCGCCCCCGTCACCGTCACGCAGGCCGATCTGGTCGCGATGCCCGATCTGTCCGCGTACGGGGACCTCACCGTGACCAACGGTCCCGCGGTGCGTACCGTGGCCGACGCCGCGGCGGCGCAGGAGGCCACCGGCCTGACGGTGCCGCGGGTCGGCAAGCTGCCGCGCGGCGTGCGCGGGGAACCGACCTACAAGGTCGGCAACCGGGCCGACGCCGTGTTCACGTTCTCCGCGCGCAAGGCGGCGCAGACCGCCGCCGCGGCCGGCAAGGCGCTGCCGCCACCGCCCGCGGGGCTGGACGGCAGCCAGTTCCGGCTCAGCGCCGGGCCGGGCCTGGCCGCCATGTGGCCCGGTGGCAGCGGCGCGCCGGTGATGGCGGTCGCCCGGGTCGTCGCCCCGACCGCGTACTCCAACGGCGTCGCGTTCGACACGGCCCGCGACTACCTGCTGTCGCTGCCGGGCCTGCCCGAGCCGGTCGCGGCGCAACTGCGGGCGTTCTCCGGCAACGGCATGACCCTGCCGATGATCGTGCGGTCCGGGCAGAAGACGGCGTCGGCCGACGTCGGCGGCAGGCCCGCCACGGTCCTCACCACCCGCGACGGTGTCATGTCGGGCGTGGTGTGGGTCGACGACGGCGTCGTCACCGCGGTCGCCGGTGCGCTGAGCGCCGAGGAGGTCCTCGGCGTCGCCCGCGGGCTGCGGTGGGACCGGTGAGCGCCGGGGCACTGAGCGGCGGCGCGCCGTCGCCGGCCGAGCTGCCCGAGTCACCCGCCGTGTGGTGCTCCGGCCTGCGGAAACGGTACCGGCGGCAGACGGCCGTCGACGACGTCTCCTTCACCGTGCGGCGGGGCGAGGTGCTGGGCCTGCTCGGGCCGAACGGCGCCGGCAAGACCAGCACGATCAAGATCCTGCTGGGGCTGGTCCGGGCCGACGCGGGGGAGGTCCTGCTGCTCGGCCGGCCGGCCCGGGACCCGCTCGCCCGCGCCCGGGTCGGGTACCTGCCGGAGCTGTTCCGGTACCAGCCGTGGCTCACCGCCGCCGAGGTGCTGGCCCTGCACGTACGGCTGGCCGGCGCCACGGTGCCGGACCCGCAACGGCGTGAGTGCCTGGCCACGGTCGGGCTCGCCGACCGCGCCGGCGACCGGGTCGGCGGCTTCTCCAAGGGCATGCAGCAGCGGCTCGGGCTGGCGGTCGCGCTGGTCGCCCGCCCCGAGCTGGTCGTGCTGGACGAGCCGACCAGCGCCCTGGACCCGCTCGGCCGCGCCGACGTGCGGGACCTGCTGCTCGGCCTGAAGGAGCGCAACGTCGCGGTGCTGCTCAACTCGCACCTCATCGGCGAGGTCGAGCGGGTCTGCGACCGCGTCGTCATCCTCGACAAAGGGCGGGTCGCCGCCGCCGGTACCCTCGGTGAACTGCTCGGCGGCCGGGAGCTGCGGCTGCGGCTGGGCGGGGTGGGCGAGGCGGCCACGGCACGGCTGGCGTCGGCCGGCACGCTGCACCGCAGCGGCGACACGTTCACCGTCACGCTGCCCGCCGACCACGACGCCGACCTGGTGCCGCGGCTGGTCGCCGATCTCGTCGCGGCAGGTGTACGGGTGCACGCCGTCGAACCCTCCCGGGTCAGCCTGGAGCAGCGGCTGCTGGACATCCTGCGGGCGTCCTCGGAAGGGGCGACCCGATGACCGTGCTCACCGTCGCCGCGCTCACGCTGCAGGAGGCGTCGCGCCGGAGGGTGCTGCGCGCGCTCGCCGTCATGACCGTCGTGCTGCTCGGGCTGAGCGCGTGGGGGTTCTCCCGCATCGACGCCACGTTCGGCGGCATGACCAGCGGCGAGTCGCGCATCGCCGCCGCGACCGTGCTCAACCTGGTCATGTTCGGGCTGAGCCTGATCTCCGCGCTCGGCAGCGCGTTCCTGGCCGGGCCGACCGTCGCCGGCGAGATCGAGTCCGGCATCGCCCTGGCGATCCTGACCCGCCCGGTGCGCCGCTCCTCGGTGCTCGTCGGCAAGTGGCTGGGCCTCGTCGGGTTCGGCACCGGCTTCGTCGCCGTCGCCGGGCTCGCCCAGCTGCTCATCGTGCGCGTCACCGTCGGGTACTGGCCGCCGCAGCCGGTGACCGGCCTGGCCCTGCTCGCGGCCCAGGCGGTCGCGCTGCTGACCCTCGGCCTGCTGCTGTCCACGGTGATCTCGCCGATGGCCTCGGGCATCGTGTCCGTCGGCCTCTTCGGCGCCACCTGGATCGCCGGTGTCGTCGGCGCGGTCGGGCAGGCCCTCGGCAACCCGAGCCTGACCCAGGTCGGCACCGTGTCCAGGATGCTGCTGCCGACGGACGGGCTGTGGCGTGGCGCCATGCACGCCTTCCAGGACCCGACGCTGATCACCCAGTTCAGTGAGGCGTTCGAGGGGCACCCGTTCCTGAGCCAGACGGGTCTGACCGCCGCGTACGTCGCGTGGGCGGGCGTGTGGGTCGCCGTCGTGCTCGGCCTGGCGGCGGCCGCGTTCCACCGCCGGGACGTGTGAGGTGGTCCCGGACGGCTCTGCCGCGTCAGCGGTCGTCCCGGACGGCTCTGCCGCGTCAGCGGTCGTCCCGGACGGCTCTGCCGCGTCAGCGGTCGTCCCGGCGCAGCCGCTGGATCAGCGGAAATTGTCAGACCCCTCCTTTACAGTGGCCCGGTGCATGTCGCAGACAGTCATGACCTGATCAAGGTCCACGGGGCCCGTGAGAACAATCTGAAGGACGTGAGCGTCGACATCCCGAAGCGGCGCCTGACGGTGTTCACCGGGGTGTCTGGATCCGGCAAGAGCTCGCTCGTGTTCGGCACCATCGCGGCCGAGTCGCAGCGGCTCATCAACGAGACGTATAGCGCGTTCGTGCAGGGGTTCATGCCGAGCCAGTCGCGGCCGGACGTCGACCTGCTGGAAGGGCTGACCACGGCGATCATCGTCGACCAGGAGCGGATGGGGGCCAACTCGCGCTCCACGGTCGGCACGGCGACCGACGCCAACGCGATGCTGCGCATCGTGTTCAGCCGGCTCGGGGTGCCCAGCGCCGGGCCGTCGTTCCACTACAGCTTCAACGTGCCGGCCGGTGCGTGCCCGAAGTGCGAGGGCATGGGCACCGCCAACGACATCGACCTCGACGAGCTGTTTGACCGGGACAAGTCGCTCGCCGAGGGCGCCATCACCATCCCGGGTTACAGCGTCGACGGCTGGCTGGTGCGGATCTTCGCCGCGTCCGGGTTCGTCGACGCCGACAAGCCGATCCGTGACTACACCGAGCAGGAGCTGCACGACTTCCTGTACAAGGAGCCGGTGAAGGTCAAGGTCGAGAACATCAACATGACCTATGAGGGGCTCGTCCCCCGCGTGCAGAAGTCGTTCCTGCAGAAGGACAAGGAGGCGCTGCAGCCGCACATCCGCGCGTTCGTCGACCGGGCGGTCACGTTCACCGCGTGCCCCGAGTGCGGCGGCACCCGGCTCAACAAGGCGGCTCTGGAGTCCCGCATCGACGGCGTCAACATCGCAGACGCGTGCGCGATGCAGATCAGCGACCTCGCCGACTGGGTGCGCGGCATCAAGGACCCGGCGGTGGCCCCGCTGCTGGCCACGCTGCAGCAGACGCTGGACTCGTTCGTCGAGATCGGCCTGGGGTATCTGTCGCTGGACCGCCCGTCGGGCACGCTGTCCGGCGGCGAGGCGCAGCGCACCAAGATGATCCGGCACCTCGGGTCGAGCCTGACCGACGTGTCGTACATCTTCGACGAGCCGACGGTCGGGCTGCACCCGCACGACATCCAGCGGATGAACGGGCTGCTGGTCCGGCTGCGCGACAAGGGCAACACGGTCCTCGTCGTCGAGCACAAGCCGGAGACGATCGCGATCGCCGACCACGTGGTGGACCTCGGCCCGGGCGCGGGCGGTGCCGGCGGCACCGTCTGCTTCGAGGGCACCGTCGAAGGGCTGCGGGCCAGCGGCACGCTGACCGGCCGCCACCTGGACTACCGGGCGTCGCTCAAGACCGACCCGCGCACGCCGACCGGCACCCTGCCGATCCGCAACGCGACCCGGCACAACCTGCGCGACGTCAGCGTCGACGTGCCGCTCGGCGTGCTGTGCGTGGTGACCGGTGTGGCGGGCTCGGGCAAGAGCTCGCTCATCCACGGTTCGGTGCCGAAGGGCGCCGGGGTCGTCTCCGTCGACCAGACCGCGATCCGCGGCTCGCGGCGCAGCAACCCGGCCACCTACACCGGCCTGCTGGACCCGATCCGCACCGCGTTCGCCAAGGCCAACGGCGTGAAGCCGGCGCTGTTCAGCGCCAACTCGGCCGGCGCCTGCCCCAACTGCAACGGCAACGGCGTCATCTACACCGACCTGGCGATGATGGCCGGCGTCGCCACCGTCTGCGAGGAGTGCGAGGGCAAGCGGTTCCAGGCCGCCGTGCTGGAGTACAAGCTCGGCGGCAAGGACATCAGCGAGGTGCTCGCGATGTCGGTGACCGAGGCGGAGGCGTTCTTCGCCGCGGGCCACGCCAAGTCGCCGGGCGCGCACGCCATCCTGCACCGCATGGCCGACGTGGGCCTCGGCTACCTGACGCTCGGCCAGCCGCTCACCACGCTGTCCGGCGGCGAGCGGCAGCGGCTGAAACTGGCGATCCACATGGCCGAGAAGGGCGGCGTCTACGTGCTGGACGAGCCGACGACCGGCCTGCACCTCGCCGACGTGGAGCAGCTGCTCAAGCTCCTCGACCGCCTCGTCGACTCGGGCAAGTCGGTCATCGTCATCGAGCACCACCTGGCCGTGATGGCCCGCGCCGACTGGATCATCGATCTCGGCCCGGGCGCCGGCCACGACGGCGGCCGGCTGGTCTTCGAGGGCACCCCGGCGGCCCTGGTCGCCGCCCGTTCGACCCTCACCGGCGAGCACCTCGCCAAGTACGTGGAGGCCTGACGGACGGCCCATCCGCACCAGTGTCCTGTTTCGCCGGTCACGGCCGGGCGCGGCCGACGATCCGTCGGCGGTCCGCCGTGGCCGGTGGGACCGGTGCGGACCGGCGGTGATCGACGGGGCGTCGGCGTCCCGCTGTCCCGTCGGGGTGTCCGTCGTAGCACGCGGAAGGGCTCCGGCGCCGAGCGGCCATGCCGGGTGCCAGCGGTGCCTGACCGAGGTTCCACCACCGATCGCCTCGCCCTGCTACAGATTGCGCAGCAGCTGATGTTCATCGACATCTACCTTTTCTCGCTGCCCTCCGACGTGGATCGGGACGACATCGAGGACGAGCTGCAGGCGACAGACGGATTCGACGTGGTCGGGGCCGGCACCGGAGCGGACTTCGTCAACCTTGACGTCGAGGTCGACGACGCTGTTCCGCGGGAGCGGGCCCTTGCCACGGTCGCCGGGATCCTCCGGAGGCTCGGTTCGCACGCCGGAGCGCACGTCAGGGTGTCGGACACCGGTGAGCGCATCGCGGTGGACGACATCACGGAGCTCACCCGTGGCGGCCACGGACCAGCCGTTGGTTCGCAGTGAACTTGATCCGGTTGCCGTCTGGAAGCAGCTGCGGATCAACTTGAGTGCGGCATGCTGGGCGGGTTCCATCTCGGTGGTTCTGATCTTTTCTCGGAGTCCGGTCGTGTCTTGGCTCGGTTGAGCGCGAAGTACGCGGTTCGGTCGGGTTCGGGTCCGTGTTCCTCCCACCAGTAGCCCGGCCGGAAGGGGATGCCGACCCAGCGGCAGAGGGGTGGCCTCGTTTGAGCAGTTCTCGGGGTGCTGGGTGGTCGAGGATGCGGGCGGCTTGCAGCAGGAAGTGCATGGGTGCGGTGATGATCGGCTTCGTAGGGATTTCGGCGGCGTCGTCCGGCCAGGTGAAGGTGCTGAGCAGGTCGGCCAGGGCGACGGTTTCGGGGTAGCGGACGATGGCGTCGGTGTCGGGCCGGTCGAGGCGTTCAGCACGGGCCCGCCAGCGCACGGTGATTGACTCGGGGTTGCTGCGGCGGGTGTCGGCGTAGGGTCGCCAGTCGCGGGTGAGCCGGGTCGCATGCCGCCTTCCCCCTCGCTCGGCTCAGCGGTGGCCCGGTGCGGTCGTGTCGTACAGGTCTCGGCAGAGCGTGTCGCCGACCCACCGCACCCATTCAGGTTCGGCCCAGCCCGCACTGATGACCAGGCTGCGATAACACTCGGGTCCGGTCAGGAAGAAGAGGAGGTCGGCCGCCCGGTCCCGGCGCACATCGGGCGCCAGCGGCGTCTTCTGGGACAGGGCGTCGACGAGTGCGGTCATGTCGGCGCGTCGGCGGGTCTCGGAGTTCTGGTAAACGGCGCCGGCCGGGTCCTGCGAGACGGCGTGGTAGACGGGGATCATCGGCGCCACCCGGGCCAGCATGGCCGCGACCCCGGCGACGATCTTGCGCAACGCCGAGGGGGCGTCCGGCTCCCGCATCGCGTCGATGTGCCATTGCTGCAGCGGCGGGGGAGTCGGGTCGTCGCCGAGGATCGTCCATTCGTGGACAGCCTGCAGCAGGTGGTCCTTGGTGCGGAAGTTGAAGTAGACCGTCTGCACGGCGACGCCGGCCCGCTCCGCGATGGTCTCCATGGTGGTGGCGCGGAGGCCGAACTCGCAGAACAGCGCGTAGGCGTGGCGGACGATGCGCGCGCGGGTCGCCTGACCTCTGGCGCTGCTTTTCGAGACCTGGCCCTTGACGGATGGCACGAACCAGACTCTACTTACCCTGACACTAGTGGTGACCACTAGTCATAACCACTAGCCAGGACCATTAGTGTTCACTACTGGCCATGCGAAGCTGCGCACGATAGGGGACGACGATGAAGTGGGCGAGCCGGGTAGCGGTCGCCGGTGCGGTTGTTCAGATCGTGTACGGGCTGCTGGCGTGCGTCTTCCGGTACCCGACGATCACCGACCGGCCGTTCGAGTTGCTCTGGGCGCTGGTGAACCTTGCGATGATCGCCAACATCGCGGTGTGGCTGGCGACGAGGGTGGCCTCGCCGGTTCTCGCCGCCATCGGCGGTGGGCTGGCCGTCGTCGGTCACCTTCTGCGCGCGGGCATCTCGCTGTTCCTGGCGTTCCAGCCGGACGCCGAGGTCGACACGCCGATCGTCGCCACCGTCATGCTCATGTTCCTCGGCATGGCCCTGATCGGCATCGCCACGGTGCGGGCCAAGCGGCTCACCGGCCGACCGGCGTGGGCGCCACTGCTCGTCCTGGCCGGCGGTATCGTCGCCGCGCCGTTCTACTCGTTCGACAAAGTGGTGCACTTCATCCTGCTCGGTCTGCTCTGGGGTAGCACCTGGCTGTACCTGGCAGCAGTCGGCCGGCGAAACCTCAACTCCCGTGGCCACCGGCAGGCGGCGGTCGGCGCTGCCGCTCCGGCGGCCTCGGAGGTGGGCTGAATGCGGCAGCGCACGATGGGCGTGCTGTTGCTGATGTCCGGGGTGAGTTTCATTGCCGGAGTCGTCAATCCGCCGTTGCTGCCGACGTGGGGCGCCCCGGTCCGCGAGGCCATCGGCGTGGCGTCGGCCCATCGCGTGGCATGGTTGACCTCGACCTGGCTGATCACGCTCGCGATCGTGGCGGCCGTCGCCGCGGTCGAACTCCTCGCCCGGGTCGTGGAGTGCGACGCTGCGCGGCTTGGCCGGTCGCTGTACCTGGTCGGCGCCGCCCTCGCCCTCGCCTCGACAAGCTTCGACCTGGCAGTCACCAGCACGCTGCTCGATGCGCGGGAACTTCCGGACTGGTACCTCGGCACCCAACAGTGGGCGGCCGGGCTCTCCACGGCCTACTTCGCGCTCCTGGCTCCGGCCGCGCTGGCCGCCTTCGGCGTCGCCGTTCTTCGTACCAGAATGTTGCCCGCCTGGAACGCGTGGGTGCTGCTCGTCGCGGCCGCGCTGCTGCTCGGCCAGTATGCGGCGTTCCGCGACGCCCTGCCGGCGCCGCAGTTCCTGGCCTTCATCGCCGTCGGGGGCGCGGCCGCGATCCGAGGTCCGCGCAGCGCGTCGCGCCGGCCGTCAGTGCAATGACTGGAGACGAGCGGCTCTTGCCCGCGACCTGCGGCCAGGTCAGGGGCAACTGCTGCCAGCTGTCACACACACACTCCGGACCGGTTCCCAGGCGGTCCACTGAGGACGGTGCGGGACCGCGCCGGGTCCGGTGGGCCGGGGTGCACAGGTCGGCGGTGACCGCCCGGCGCCCGGGACCAGGCCGCGAACCGGGCCGGCGGCCCGGCGTGCCGATCGGCCGGGTCGCCGGGCTCGTCGCGGGTGACGTCGTGCCCGTACGGGACGAGGACGTCACCGCCTCGGTCGCGCCGAGCCCATCCGGTGTGGCTGCCAAGGGCGGTATGGGGACGGTGACGTACGCGCCAGCAGGTCGTCCGGTGTGGTGGGCTGCGGCACGACGACCGCCGTGGCGGGGCAAGGCGCGGCCGTACGGGACCGCCGGGGCGCCGGTCACGCGCTCCAGCGGGACTCCGGGAGTGTGCGGCGAGCGGCGCACGGGTACAGACGCCGCATGATTCCGGATCGACGCACGGGAGTGTTGCGGGCACTGCCCTGGTCGCTGCGGTACGCCGCCGCGGCCGCCGGGTGTGCCCTGGTGATCGCCGCCGCGGTGTACCTGATGCTGCGCCTGGCGGTGCTGGTGGCGCCGCTGACGCTGGCGGTGGTCGTCGCGCTGCTGCTGACCGCGCTGCTGCAGCCGGTGACGGCGCTGGTGGGCCGGCTCGGCGCGCCGCGGGCGGTCGGGGCGCTCGCCGGCATTCTGGTGCTGCTGGTGGTGCTGATCGTGCCGGCGCTGCTGATGTGGCAGGCGGTCGCGCAGCAGGCCGGGGAGCTGCCCGACGAGCTGGGGCAGGGCTGGCAGCGCACCCGCGACTGGCTCGCCGGCGCGTTCGGGGTGAGCGAGCGCCGCCTCGACACGGCCGTCCAGCAGGGCGGCGAGCGGCTCCGCTCGGCGGTCGCGCCGAACGCGGCCGCGTACGCGATGAGCGCCGTCGAGGCGTTCGGCGCCGCGCTGCTGTCGCTGGTCCTGGTGTTCTTCCTGCTCAAGGACGGCCCGTCGATCGTCGGCTGGTCGCGGGGGCTGCTGCCGGAGCACAGCCGCGACCGGTGGAGCGAGGCCGCGGCCAACGGCTGGCGTGCACTGGCCCGCTACGCGCGTGGCACCGTCGCGGTCGCCGCCATCGACGCCGTCGGCATCGGCGCGGCGCTGCTGGTGATCGGGGTGCCGCTCGCGCTGCCGCTGACCGTGCTGACGTTCGTGGCGGCGTTCGTGCCGGTCCTCGGCGCGACCGTGGCCGGTGCCGTGGCGACGCTCGTCGCGCTCGCCGCCGGCGGGCCGGTCGACGCGCTGCTCGTGCTCGCCGCCGTCATCGTCGTGCAGCAGGTCGAGGGCAACGTCCTCGAGCCGCTCATCATGGGCCGGGCGCTGCGGCTGCACCCGGCGGTGGTGCTGGTCGCGGTGACCGCCGGCGCCCTCACCGGCGGCGTCGCGGGCGCCATGGTGTCCGTCCCGCTCACCGCCGTCGTGTACCAGGTGACCCGCACCGCGCTGCGCGACCGCGGCGAGCCGGCACCGGCCGCGGAGCCCGCACCGGCGGCGGAACCCGCGGGCTGAGGCGACGCGGTAGGGTGTCGGGCCGTGGGCGAAGGCTGGCTGGAGGACACCCGGATCTCCTACGACACGGTGGCGCTCAGCTACACCGAGCTGCTGCGCGACACGCTGGCCGGGCTGCCGTTCCTGCGGGCCGCCCTCGCCCTCTTCGCCGACCTGGTGGCCGGCGCGGGCGGCGGGCCGGTCGCGGACGTCGGGTGCGGGCCGGGGCATGTCACCGCGCACCTGCGCGGGCTCGGCGTCGACGTGTTCGGCATCGACCTGTCCCCGGGGATGGTCGACGTCGCGCGGCGGGAGCACCCCGGCATCCGCTTCGAGGTGGGCTCGATGACCGCCCTGGACCTGCCCGAGGCGTCGCTCGGCGGGCTGCTCGGCTTTTGGTCGCTGGTGCACGTGCCCGACGCCGACATCCCGGCGGTCCTGGAAGGGTTCCGTCGAGTGCTGCGGCCCGGCGCCCCGCTGCTGCTCGGTTTCCACGCCGGCGACGGGGTGAGGCTGAAGACCGAGGGCTACGGCGGGCATCTGATGCGGGTGCACGTGTACCGGCGCCCGCCGGAGCGGGTCGCGGCCTGGCTGCGCGACGCCGGGTGCGACGTCGACGCGCAACTGGTGCTCGACCCGGACGGCGACGCCCCCGGGGCGGTGCTGTTCGCCCGCCGCCCGGCGTGACGGCGGAGGTTCGGGCGGGTACGCGCGGCGCACCGGCGGGCGTGATCCGGCGGGATTCTTGCCCCGATCCGGTTTCCCGCGCCGCAGGTGAGGTAACCCGGTGGGTGTGGGTGACGGGTATTCGTTCGTGGTGGTGGCCAACCGGCTGCCGGTGGACCGCACGACCGGCGAGGACGGCGGGCAGCAGTGGACGCGCAGCCCCGGCGGGCTGGTGAGCGCTCTGGCGCCGATCGCCCGGACGTCCGGCGGGGCGTGGGTCGGCTGGACCGGCGCCGCCGACGACGACACCGGCCCGCAGGAGGTCGACGGGATCCAGCTGCGGCCGGTGCCGCTCAGCGCCCAGGACGTCGACCAGTACTACGAGGGCCAGTCGAACTCGACCATCTGGCCGCTGTTCCACGACCTCGTCGAGCAGCCGGTGCACCGGCGGGAGTGGCGGCAGGCGTACGAGGCCGTGAACCGCCGCTTCGCCGAGGCCACCGCCGAGGTCGCCGCCGACGGGGCCACTGTGTGGGTGCACGACTACCAGCTGCTGCTCGTCCCGGCGATGCTGCGGTCGCTGCGGCCGGACCTGCGCATCGGGTTCTTCCTGCACATCCCGTTCCCGCCGGTGGAGCTGTTCATGCAGCTGCCGCGGCGGGCGGAGCTGCTGCGCGGGCTGCTCGGCGCGGACCTGGTCGGGTTCCAGCGGCCGCTCGCCGCGCAGAACTTCCTGCAGCTCGCCGGTCGCCTGCTCGGCCTGCAGCCGCACGACGACCGGGTCTGCTACGAGGGCCGCACCGTCGTGGCCCGGGCCTTCCCGATCTCGATCGACGTCGGCGAGATCGACCGCCTCGCCGCCGACCCGGACGTGCAGCTGGAGTCGGAGCGGCTGCGCGCCGACCTCGGCGACAACCGGCGGCTCCTGCTCGGCGTCGACCGGCTCGACTACACCAAGGGCATCGAGCAGCGCGTGGAGGCGTTCGGCGAGCTGCTCGCCGAGGGTGCCGTGTCCAACGACGAGGTCGTCCTGGTGCAGGTCGCCACCCCGAGCCGCATGCGGGTCGCGCAGTACCAGCAGCTGCGCGAACGCGTCGAACGCGAGGTCGGCCGGATCAACGGCGAGTACGGCGCCGTGGGCCGGGTGCCGGTGCACTACCTGTTCCAGTCGCGCTCGCCGGAGGAGCTGGTCGCGCTGTATCTCGCCACCGACGTCATGCTGGTCACCCCGCTGCGCGACGGCATGAACCTGGTGGCGAAGGAGTTCGTCGCCGCCCGCCGCGACGAGCTGGGCGCGCTGGTGCTCAGCGAGTTCACCGGCGCCGCCGCCGAGCTGGACGACGCGTTCCTGGTCAACCCGCACGACGTCGAGGACCTCAAGCGCGGCATGGTCGCCGCCCTCGACGCGCCGCCGGACGAGCGCGCGGTGCGGATGCGGCGGATGCGCGCCCGCGTCCACGGCCACGACGTCGACCGCTGGGCACGGCAGTTCCTCGCCACCCTCGACGACCCGGACCGCGCCGAGACCTGACCCGCCCGCGCCGTGCGCCGCCGCGCGCCGAGACGTGACCTGCGCCGCGCCGAGACGTTTCCCGCCCGGCGCGGCCTGGCCGCTCGTCAGCCGTCCAGGGTGACGCGGTCGGGGCCGGTGTGGCGCAGCTCGGCGGACAGGTCGCTCAGGGTGGCGTTCGTCCAGCACACGGCGTTCAGGTACAGCGACGCCAGGGCCGCCGGGTCGGTCGCGGCGGGCGGCAGGGCGCGCGGGCCGGCCCCGCCCCCGGGTGCCGTGTACGCCCGGACCGCGGCGAGCACCGCGCCGAGCGGGCCGCCGCCGGTGAGGAGCGCTTCGGTGAGGGTCGCGTCCAGCGGTACCCCGGTGAGCACCCGGTCAGCGGGCTCGTCGAACAGGTCGGCGACGGCGGACAGCAGCCCGCCGATGTACGCCGGCTCGCCCGGCAGCCCGCCGGCCTCGGCCAGCAGCTGGCAGCAGCGGGCCCGGATCAGCAGGTCGCTGAGCTGTTCGGGGTCGGCCTCGGTGAGGTCCGCGACCAGCATCAGCGTCACCCACTGCCGCAGCCGGGTCAGGCCGAGCGCGACGATCGTGTCGCGGATCGACGACACCGTGCGGTTGAGGCCGAACGAGGCCGCGTTCGTGGCCCGCAGCAGCCGCATGCTCAGCCCCGCGTCCTGGCCGACGAGGCCGACCAGTTCGTCGAGGTCGACGTCCTCGGTGCTGAGCGCGGCCATGACCCGCAGGCGGGTGAGGCGGGACGGGGCCAGCGCGACCGTCGAGCTGACGTGCGGGCGGCCCAGGATGTGGCCCTGGAAGAACTCGAAGCCCAGCGACATCGCGAGGTCGAGGGCCTCGGGGGTCTCCAGGCGCTCCGCGATGAGCTGCAGGTGGGGGTGCAGCCGGCAGTTGACGACGGTGGCGCGGACGGCGGCCTCGTCGGCGTGCAGCATGTCGATCTTCACGTAGGTGGCGACCTCGAGCAGCCGCTCGTGGCTGCTGCCGAAGACGAAGTCGTCCAGGGCGATGGTGTAGCCCTGCTCGGCCAGCGCCCGTACGCCGGCGAGGACCTCCTCGTCGACGTCGGTGGTCTCCAGCACCTCGAGGACCGCCTGGCTGCAGTCGAACGGCAGCGGCAACCGGCCGGTGAGGAAGTCCCGGGTGAGGTTGATGAAGCACACCCGCCCGCCGCACACCTCCGCCAGCCCGAACTCGGTGAACGCGGCGACCAGCACCCGGGCGGTGGCGTGCGCGTCGCGGCGGGACGCGGTCGAGGCGGTCGCACCGGCCCGGAACAGCAGCTCGTGCGCGATCACCGCGCCGTCGCGGTCGTAGATCGGCTGGCGCCCGACGTGGACCACGTGATCGTCGTCAGGCCCTCCCGTTTCCTGGCTCACGTTGTCATGGTCGCCGAAAAGTCCCACGATTGCCGCAAAACGGTGGAATGCGGACTCCGGTGGGTCGCGCTCCTCCGGCGTGTCGCGGCCGGCGCGCGGCCGGGCGCGTCGCCGGGCTCGCTGGGCTCACCGGCCGGGCGCACGCCTTTCCGGTGGTCCTGAAAACCATTCGCCCCACGCTCCGGCGAATTCGTCGCCGCCCGCCGTCACAATGTGGCGCCGGGTCCCGTCAATGCAGTGAGGAATGCATTTCGGACCATCCGGCAGGACCACGGCACAGGCCCTGCCGCGACGACCCGGCCCTGCATGCGACGGCTGACCGGCACCGGTGTGACCGGTCGTTCCACCATGCCTTCGTCAGCGTGCGCGGTCGACGCCGGCGCGGTCCGGCACGACGACCGAGCCCGGTCCGCCGGGCTCCCGACAGTGGAGTGAGCACGCATGGCAACGGAAACAACCACCGTTGAACGACCCGCCGGACGTCCCCCGTCCCCATCGAGCAACGCCAATCGATACACGCGTCTCGTCGCCGGGCGCCGCAGCAAATGGGTGGTATTCGCGGTCTGGCTGATCCTCATCATGGTCGGCGGTTCGCTGGCCGCCGACTTCGGTTCGGTGCAGAACAACGAGACCCAGACGTGGCTGCCGGCCGACGCCGAGTCGACCAAGGCGATCAAGATCGCGGAGTCGCAGTTCGCCGACAAGAACATCATGATCGCCGACGTCGTGTACGTGCGCGACGGCGGCCTCACCGACGCGGACCTCGCCGCCATCGACGGTGACCGCACCGCCCTGGCCGGGCTCGCCGTCGGTGACATCTCCAAGGTCACGGTGTCCGACGACCGCAAGGCCGCGTTCATCCTGGTGCCGCTGCGCTCCTCGCAGAGCGACAACACGGTGCTCGGCGACGCGGTGGCGAAGGTCCGCACCGAGGTCGAGGGCGGCGCGCCGGCCGGGCTCGACGTGCGCATCACCGGCGCCGCCGGCAACGTCGCGGACTACATCGACGTGTACTCCGGCATGGACGCCACGCTGCTGCTCGTGACGCTCGCGGTGGTGGCGGTGTTCCTGCTGGTCATCTACCGCAGTCCGACGCTGTGGCTGGTCCCGCTGCTGGCGGTCGGGCTGTCCAGCCAGGTCGCGACGGGTCTGGTGTACCTGCTGGGCAAGCACGCCGGGCTGCTGGTCAACGGGCAGAGCTCGTACGTGCTCACCGTCCTCATGCTCGGCGTCGGCACCGACTACGCGCTGCTGCTGATCGCCCGGTACCGCGAGGAGCTGCACCGGCACGAGGACCGGCACGAGGCGATGGCCCTGGCGCTGCAGCGCTGCCTGCCGGCCATCGCGGCGTCGGCCGGCACGGTCGTCATCGCCACCCTGTGCCTGGTCTTCGGCAGCATGAACTCGACCCGTGGCCTCGGCCCCGTCGTGGCGATCGGCGTCGCCGTGGTGTTCCTCGCCATGACCTCGCTGCTGCCGGCGCTGCTGGTCATTTTCGGTCGCTGGCTGTTCTGGCCGTTCGCCCCGCGGCACACCGCCGGGTACGAGGCCGCCGACATCGAGAAGGACCACGGCGTCTGGGCGCGCTTCTCCGCGTTCGTCGGGCGCTGGCCCCGGCTCATCTGGATCGCCACCGCGCTCGTGCTCGTCGGGCTCGCGTTCGGTACCTCGGCGATCAAAACCGGCCAGACGCAGGCCGAGCAGTTCACCAAGACCGTCGACTCGGTCCGCGGTCAGGAGCTGCTCGGGCAGCACTTCCCGTCGGGCACCTCGGCGCCGGCGGACGTCTACGTGCCGTCCGCCGCGGCGGACGCCGCGACCGGGATCGCCAAGGGCGTGGCCGGGGTGACATCCGTCAACACCGTCGCCACCGCCGGCGGCTGGACCCACCTGGCCGCCGTGCTCAACGACGCGCCCGACACCGCGGCGGCCCGCGCGACCGTGCAGCGGCTGCGGGCGGCGCTCGACGGCGGCCCCGCCGAGGTGCGCCAGGCGGTCGTCGGCGGCCAGAGCGCCGTGGCGCTGGACACCTCCGAGGCCCAGTGGTCCGAGGTGAAGCTGCTCGTCCCGCTGATCCTCGGCGTGGTGCTGCTGATGCTGGTGCTGCTGCTGCGGGCGGTCGTCGCGCCGGTGCTGCTGCTGGTGTCGGTCGTGCTGTCCTACGCGGCCGCGGTCGGCGCGTCGGCGCTGCTCTTCCGGGCGCTGGACCACCCGAACGTCGACCGGGGTCTGTTCCTCTTCGGCTTCCTGTTCCTGGTCGCGCTCGGTGTCGACTACACCATCTTCCTCATGACCCGGGCCCGCGAGGAGGTGCAGCGGCGCGGCCACCGGGCCGGCATCCTGACCAGCCTCACCGTGACCGGCGGCGTCATCACCTCCGCCGGGCTCGTGCTGGCCGCGACGTTCTGCGTCCTCGCCGTGATCCCGACGGTGCAGTCGCTGCAGCAGGGTCTGCTGGTCGCCGTCGGCGTCCTGCTCGACACGTTCCTGGTCCGCAGCCTGCTCATCCCGGCGCTGTCGCTCGAGGTCGGCCCGCGGATCTGGCTGCCGGGCCGTCCCGCCGCGGAGACCGTCGAACCGCTGCCGGCGCAGGCCGGCGTGCGGAGCTGACCGCCGGCGAACAGGACAGACCGGGCCGTTCAGGTGCGCATCCCCCGTTGGGCGCCTGGACGGCCCGGTCGCCGTGCCGTGCCGGGGGACGGGGTGCGGGCCGTCACGACCGCCGCCGGGCCGAGGTCACCAGGCGGTCGGCGAGCGCGACGACGCGGTCACGCAGCTCGTCCGGGCGCTCGATGACGAACGGCAGGTCGAGCGCGGCGAGCACCCCGGGCAGCCAGTCCAGCCGCTCCGCCCGCAGCTCCACCCGCTGCCAACCCTCATCCGGACCGTCCCGGATCTCGGCGACGCCGGCCGGGAGCCGCTCGCGGATCCGCTCGGCGGTGCCCTGGATCCGCAGCGTCACCTCGTGCCGGTACGGGACCCGCGCCAGCGCGGCCAGCAGGCGCCGCGCGGGGTCGGGTCCGCCGGGCGGTGGGAACGAGCCGGGCAGCGTCCTCGCGCCGGCGATGCGGTCGAGCCGGAACGCCCGCTCCTCGCCGGTGCGCGGATCGGTGCCGATGACATACCACCGGCCCGCGTGGTGCACCAGCCCGGACGGGTGCAGCTCGCGGACGCTGCCGCGGCCCGCGCCCGAGGTGTAGCCGATCGAGATCGGGCGGCGGTGGTGGACCGCGTCGGCGACGGTGAGCAGGACACCGGCCTGCGGCGCGGGGACGTCGCCGGGCGCGGCGGTGAAGGCGAGGGCTTCGCGCACCGCGTCGAGCCGCTGCGCGAGCCGCGGCGGCAGGACGCGACGGATCTTCGCGGCGGCCGTCTCGCTCGCCGTCCCCATGGCCGTCGCCGACCCGGCGCGCCGGCCGGCGATCAGGCCGAGGAGCACGGCCAGTGCCTCGTCGTCGCTGAGCATGAGCGGTGGCAGGCGGTAGCCGGCGGCGAGCCGGTAGCCGCCATACCGGCCGCGTACCGACTCGACCGGCACGCCGAGGTCGATCAGGTGCGCCACGTAGCGCCGCACCGTGCGCGGGTCGACACCGAGGCGGTCGGCGAGCTCGGCCATCGTCCGGACGCCGCCGGACTGCAGCAGCTCGAGCAGCGTGAGCACCTGCGCCGTCGGGCGTGCCATGGAGCGAATCGTATCGGGATACTGGACCGTTGCTGTCCGGTATCCGCCGTAGCGTGCGTCCCGACCGGCACCACCGCACCGAGCAGGGAGCACCGCCATGGACTTCGTCTCGACCCGCCTGATCACCGCCGACATCGACCGCCTCGTCGGCTTCTACGAGGCGGTCACGGGCATACGGGCGGTCTGGGCCAGCGCGGACTTCGCCGAGCTGCGCACCGCGCACGGCACCCTGGCGATCGGCAGCACCGGCACGGTCGCGCTGTTCGCGCCCGGTGCGGCCCACCCGGCGGACAACCGCACCGCGATCATCGAGTTCCTGGTGGACGACGTGGACGCGCGCTACGAGCAGCTGCGGGGCGTGGTGCAGGACGTGGTCACCGTCCCCACGACGATGCCCTGGGGCAACCGGGCGCTGCTGTTGCGCGACCCCGACGGCAACCTGGTCAACCTCTTCACCCCGGTGACCACCGAGGCGATCGCGAAGTTCAGCCGCTGACCCACCGGCGCTGACCGCCGGGCCGGCGGACGCCGGGCCGGACCCGCAGGGCGCCGGGCCGGCGGGCGGGTCCGCCGGTGAGCCATGGCCCACCGGCGGACGGGACCCGGCGACCCCGGCTCAGCTGACGGCGACCGCCGGCACCTTCGCCGCGCGGAGGCGACGGCGGCGGCCCGCGGTGGCGAGGGCGACCGTGAAGGCGACCGCGCCGATCAGGACGATCATGGTGCCGGAGGGGACCTCGGCGGCGTAGCTGAGGTACATGCCGATCGCGCCGGACAGGGCGCCGATGACGGTCGCGAGGACCAGGGTCGCGGCGAACGAGTCGGTCAGCATCCGCGCCGTCACGGGCGGGATCACGAGCATCGCGGCGACCAGTGTGACGCCGACCACGTTGAGCGTGGAGAGGATGTTCAGCGACAGCACCACCATGAGCATGATGTCGGTGGCCAGCACGCTGACCCCGCTGACCGCGGCGACATCCGGGTCGAAGGTGGCGAACAGCAGCGAGCGGTACCCGAAGAACACCATCGCGACGGTGAGCGCCGCCACGGCGTACAGCATGAAGATCTGGCCCTGGGAGATGCCCAGGATGCTGCCGAAGAGGGCGCTCTCGAAGCTGGGGCCGGTCGCGCCGAACCGGGTCAGCAGCGCGATGCCCAGCGCGAAGGACGCGGTGGTGACGACGCCGATCGCCGCGTCGGCGCCGATGCGGTGCCGCCGGGTCACCGTGATGATGGCGAGGGCCGACATGACGCCCCACACGCCGGCGCCCCACAGGAAGAACTCGGCGCTGATGAGCTGGCTGGCGGCGAACCCGCCGAAGATCGAGTGGGACAGGCCGTGGCCGATGTAGCTCATGCCGCGCAGGGTGATGTAGACGCCGGTCAGGCCGAGCAGCGCCCCGGAGAGGGTGGCGACGAGCAGCCCCTTCTGGAAGAACGCGTACTGCAGCGGGTGGACGACCGCGTCCAGGAATGCGTTCATGGTCAGCCCGCCGTCGCCAGGGTGACCCGCGGGTCGACGACCAGCGGGAGGTCCAGGTGCCGCAGCACCTCCATGCGCGCGCCGTAGGTCTGCTCCAGCACGTCGGGGGTGATGACGTCACTGGGGCCGCCCTGGGCGATGATCGTGCCCTTCACACAGACCAGGTGCGGCAGGTGCGCCGCCATGCCGTTGAGGTCGTGCGTGGTGAGGATGATGGCGATGCCCTCCACGTGCAGGTCGGCGAGCAGGTGCAGGATGTCGTGGCGGGTGTTGGCGTCCACGCCCGAGGTCGGCTCGTCGAGCACGAGCAGGTGCGGGCGGCGGATCAGGGCCCGGGCCAGGAACATCCGCTGCTGCTGCCCGCCGGACAGCTCACGGATGTGCCGCCGCTGCAGGTGCCCGATGCCGAGCCGCTCCAGCAGGCGGCCGACCTCGGCGCGCTCCTCGCGGCTCGGCCAGGGCAGCGCCGAGCGGGTCGTGCGCCCCATCAGGACGCACTCGAAGACGGTCAGCGGGAAGTCCCAGTTCACCGTCTCCAGCTGCGGCACGTACGCGGTGCGCAGGCCGTCGCGGCGGTGCACCGCCCCGGCGGACGGCTTGACGGTGCCGAGCAGCAGGCGCAGCAGGGTCGTCTTGCCGGCGCCGGAGGGGCCGACCACGGCGCTGAACTGGTTGTCGTTGACCTCGAGGCTGACGTCGCGCAGCACGACGGTGCCGTCGTAGCCGGCGTCCACACGGTCGAGCCGCAGCAGGTTGCCGATGTGTGCGCTCATTGGGGGTAGACCGCCTTGTCTGCCGTGGTGCTCTGGGTCAGCGGCACCGCTTCGAGATTGGTCGTCGTGCCGCCGAGCCCCTTCACCATCGTGATGAAGTCGTACCGCATGAGCCCGAGCCACGAGTGGTTGTCCTGGCCCGGCTCGCCCGGCAGGTCGTCGTCGCGCAGGGTGTCCTCGTACCGGGCGCCGGTCGCCCGGCCGACCTCCTCGAGGACCTTCGACGGGAACACCTCGGAGCCGAAGATGGTGCGGACCTTCTCGGCCTTGATCTGCTCGATGAGCTCGGCGACCTCGCTGGGGGAGGGGTCCTCGAAGTTCTCCGGCTGCACCGCGCCGATGATCTTCCAACCGAAGGTACGGCCGAAGTACGCGTAGGCGTCGTGGTACGTCAGCAGCGCCCGCCCGCCGGCCGGGATGGTCTCCTGGTCGATGCGCAGCGCGTCGGCGAGCCGGTTCGCGGCCGCGCTGAACGCGGCGGTGTTGGCGCGGTAGTACTCGGCGTTGGCGGGGTCCCGCGCGGCGAGCGTGTCGCGGATCACCTCCGCGTACTTCACCGCGTACGTGGGGTCGGTCCACACGTGCGGGTTGGGCTTGCCGTCCTTCTCCGGGAAGGAGAAGTCGAAGATCCAGTCCTGCCGGGGCAGGATGCGGGTGCCGACCTCGACGATCTCGGCCTTGGCCCGCTTGTTCTGCTCGGCCAGCCGCTTCGTCGGGTCCTCCAGGCTCAGCCCGTTGATCAGGATGACGTCGGCCCGGCTGAGCGACTCGGCGATCTTCGGCGAGGGGTCGAAGGTGTGGCTGTTGGTGCCCTCGGGCACCACCCCCTCCACGGATGCCCGGTCGCCGGCGACCGCGGAGGTGATACTGGTTAGTGGCGCGACGGTGGTGACGACGCGGAGCTTGCCGGCGTCGGCCTCCGCCGAGCGGCTGCAGCCGTGCAGGGCGCCCGTCATGGCGCAGGCAAGCACTGATACGGCGAAGAACTTCGATCGCTGAAGTCTCATGGCGGTCACAGTAAAACCGTCACCCGGCTATTGCATAGCATTTGCAACAGCCGAACTTCTGCAATACATTGAAGTCCCTTACACGTGGACCAGCCTTGCCGTCCACCGTTATCGCCGTCGATGTTCGACTGTGACCGTTCCCTGGTTGAACACGCCGGATGTGGCCCCTGACCTGGGCAGAAAAGAATTCTGCCGGAGTGCGTCACAATCGCAGAGGTGTGTCCGTCATTACGGGTGACGCGCGATCGCGACCTGTCCGGCGCGGCGTTCCACCACCTGATCAGTGGGTGATGACGCCTGCATTCGGACCGTTCCGCCGTGCGAAGAATCGCGGCCGAGCGGCCCTGGGGCGGGACGGAGGAATGCCACGTCATGTGCGGCGGAAATGGTCGAAGTGCTGTGCCGGCGCCGTTCGAGCCGACGGTTCATGCGGGCTTCCCCCGGCACTGGCGCCCGGGCTGTCCGGCGCGGCGCGGCGGTCAGCCGTTGCCGCAGGGTGCATCGGGCACCGGTTCCCAGACCTGGGAGCCGGTGCCCGTTTTTCGTCCGCCGGTGCCGGGTCGCGGGGACCCGGGGGCGGTGACATCGAGGCAGTGGCGGCAACACAGCGCTGACGGAGAGGTGCACACGTGGAAACTGCAGTGACCAGCAGGGTGGTCCGGAGCGCCGGCAACGGTGCGGGCGGGGACGCGGCGACGGGCCGGCTGTCCGGCCGTGGCGCGTTCAGCGTGCCGGTGAAGGTGCAGATCGAGCAGCTGCTGCCGGCCGACTCGCCCCGCCTGGACGGCGAGAACGAGGCCCACGCGCGCATGCTCGCCGACTCGGAGTCCGAACTGCCGCCCATCCTCGTGCACCGCCCGACGATGCGGATCATCGACGGCATGCACCGGCTGCGGGCGGCCGTCCTGCGCGGGCGCGACACCGTCGACGTCCGGTTCTTCGACGGCCCGGCGAGCGCGGTCTTCGCCCTCGCGGTGGAGACCAACATCGCGCACGGCCTGCCGCTGTCCCTGCGCGACCGGGAGAGCGCCGCGGCACGGATCCTGGCGGAGCACCCGGAGTGCTCCGACCGGGCGATCGCGCGGGTCAGCGGCCTGTCGTCGAAGACGGTCGGCGCGATCCGCCGCCGGCAGGCGGGCAACGGCCCCCAGGTGACCGCGCGGATCGGCCACGACGGCCGGGTCCGCCCGCTCAACAGCGCCGACGGGCGGCGCACCGCGAGCGAGTACATCGCCGCGAAGCCCGACGCGTCGCTGCGGGAGATCGCCCGGGACGCCGGCATCTCCATCGCCACCGCCCGTGACGTCCGGGAGCGGATCAAGCGCGGCGACGACCCGATCCCGGCCGCCCAACGGCGCAACGCCCGGTCCGCCGCGCCCCCGGTCGCGGCTCCTGCCGTACCTCTGGTCGCGCCTCCGGCCGCACCCCCGGCCGCGCCGGCCGTCGCGGTCCCGGTTCCGGCCGCCCCTGCCCCTGCCCCGGCCCCGGTGACGTCGACGGTGACCCGCCTGCGGGTCCGCCGCGGCCAGTACGTGTCGAGCCTGGACCGCGCCAAGTCGGTGGTGGCGCAGCTGTGCAAGGACCCGTCGCTGCGCTTCAGCGAGTCGGGCCGCACGCTGCTGCGCTGGCTCGACTCCCGGGTCGCGGAGATGGAGGCCTGCGACCGCCTCTTCGACGCCGCGCCGGTGCACTCCTCCTACCTGCTCATCGAGTTCGCCCAGTGCTACGGCAACAACTGGCACGTGCTGGCGGACCAGCTCAAGACCCGCGTCGACGGCGCCGGTCCCGCCGCGACCAGCCCCTGACCGCCGCCGCGGCCGCGCCCGTCCACAGTGGACCACGGCGGCCGGCGACACCGCCACACCGCTTTTTGCACAACCGATTCCGCCGTGCGATTTACGGCGATGGATGGACACACCAGGGCGCGCGTACGTTGCGGATCCGAGCCGGATCGCAATGCCCGCCGTGGAGGACGTGTCCGATGGCTGATGACGACGAGGCCCGCGCGGCCGCCGCGCGACAGGCCGACCTTGCCGCGTTCGCCGAGTCCTGGCAGCTGCTGGGGCTCGCCGCGGTCGTGCACCTCTGGCCGCCCATGCCGTGGGTCCGCCGTGGTGCGCCGGAGCCGGGGAAGGCCGGCGCGGGCCGCCGCACCAGGGGCCGCGCCGGCCGCCACGCGAAGGCCAGCGGTGGCGGCTGGTGGCGGTGCGCCTGCGGCACCAGGCGCTGGCAGCTGCGCCGGACGGTCCGCGCGGTGCGCGCCGCCGTGGTGAGCGGCCTGGTGTGGTTCGGGCTGAGCACCGGCGCGGGGCTCAACGCCGACGCCCTCGCCGGCGTCGGGCGCTGGTGCGAGGGCATGCGGGAGATCCCCGTGCCGTGCTGCCCGCGCGCGCTGGACGAGCTGGGACCGGCCGGCAGCCCCGGCTGACCCGTCCACGCATCGAAACCGGTGCGCTCGCGCTTGACGAAGTCCCGTCGGTTCGGCATCGTCATTCATGCGTGAGCACTGACAATTGATGTCACTGACAAATTGTCCACCGGACGGACGGGCGGAGCATGCTGATGGCCGACGATCTCACCGCTGTGTTCGACACCCCCGTCGACCAGGTCCCTGACCTCGACGAGCTGGTGCGCGCCACGATGGCGTGGCACTTCTCGCCCGCCACCGGCAGCCCGTACTGGGTCGGCAGGCTCGGCGACCTCGGCTTCGACCCCCTCGCCGACGTGAAGGGCTTCGCCGACCTGCACCTGTTCGACACGGTCACGGTCGACTGGGCCCGGATCCCCGCCGGCCGGCTCATCCCCGCCGGCTGCCGCGGCGAACGCTTCGGCGTCTACGAGTCCGGTGGCGCCACCGGCGCGCCGAAGCGCGTGGTGGACGCCACCTCGCGCCGGCGCAACGTGGAGTTCCAGAGCCTGCTGCTGGACGAGGTCGGCTTCCCGCGCGGCGAGGGCAGCTGGCTGCACGTCGGGCCGACCGGCCCGCACGTGATGGCGAAGAACGTCACGCACCTGGCCGGGCTGCGCGGCTTCCTGTGCCACTACGTCGACCTCGACCCGCGCTGGGTGCGCCGCTGCGTCAGCCAGGGCCGGCAGGACCTCTTCGACCTGTACGTCGAGCACCTCGCCGACCAGGTGCAGGACGTGCTCGCCAGCCAGGACGTGCGCGCCATGTCGTGCACCCCGCGGATCATCGAGCGCCTGATCGCCCGCCCGGAGCTGTACGACCTGCTGCGCGCCAAGCTGCGCGGGCTGATCTGGGGCGGCACGAGCGCCTCCCCGGAGACCCTGCGGCTGTTCCAGGAGGAGGTCTTCCCCGACGCCGTCGTCATGGGCGCCTACGGCAACACCATGATGGGCGTCGCGCCGCAGCGGCCGCCGGTCGACGGTGACACCTACCGGTGCGTGTTCCGCCCGTTCCACCCGTACACGATGGTCGAGGTCATCGACCCGGCCGACCCGACCAGGCAGGTCGCGCCCGGCGAGGCGGGCCAGGTCAAGATCACCACGCTGACCCGGGACCTGTTCGTGCCGCCGACGCCGGAGCGCGACACCGCGGTCCGCCTCGCCCCCGTCGACGGCTACCCGGGCATCGAGCTCGCCGACGTCAAGCCGCGCGAGGCCATCGCCAACACGATCGTCGAAGGGGTGTACTGATGACCCTGCACCGGATCCCGCTCGTGCGCGCCGGTGTGCCGGCCACCTCCGCGGAGACCGCGCGGCTGGACGCCGTGGACGGCACGCCGCTGGCGCTGGTCGACCAGGCGCCGCCGCTGCTGGCCACGCTGACCGTCGCGGACCTGCGCCGGCGCGGCCCGTCCGGCACCGCGCCGGACGCGGAGGTGTTCCGCCGCGCCGGCGAGCTGTTCGCCACCGCCGAGCTCGACGGCATCGGCCCCGAGCAGTACTGCGAGCTGCAGGCCCGCAGCGCCGGCATCCCGATCTCCACGGCCCGCCGGTCGCTGGCCGACATCCGCGAGGTCTGCACCCACATGGGCGAGCGGGTCGAGGCGGAGCGGCCGCCCGGCGCCGGCAGCGACGTCGAGGCGGGCCGCATCGAGGCCGTCTGGGCGCGCCGCGGCGACGTGCTGGCCGTCATCGCCCCCGGCAACAACCCCGGCGTGCACGTGCAGTGGATCCAGGGCCTCGCCCTGGGCTACCAGCTGGTGATCCGGCCGGGGAGCAAGGACCCGTTCACGCCGGCCCGGCTCGTCGCCGCGCTGCTGGCCGCCGGGGTCGAGCCGGCCCAGCTGTCGCTGCTGCCGGGCGGCCACGCCACGGCCGACGCGCTGGTCAGGGCCGCCGACCTGAGCCTGGTGTTCGGCAGCGACGACGCCGTGCGGGCCTACGCCGGCGACCGGACCGTGATCCCGCGCGGCCCGGGCCTGTCGAAGCTGCTGCAGCTCGGCGAGCTGACCGAGCAGGCCCTCGACACGATCTGCACCTCCGTCGGCTACGACGCCGGCATGCGGTGCACCAACGCGAGTGCGGTCTTCACCGACGGCGACCCGATGGCGGTCGGCGCGGCGATCGCGGCGCGGCTGGCCCGGCTCGTGCCCGGACCGCCGCTGTCGCCCGAGGCGCAGCTGCCGGTCATGCCGATCGCGCGGGCCACCGCGATGCGCGCCCACCTCGACGCGCGGCGGGCCGGCGCGGTCGACGTGGCCGCGCCGCTGTACCCGGACGGCCCGGTCGCCGACCTGGGCGACGGCTCCGCGGCGATGCGCCCGGCGGTGCTGGTCTGCGACCGGCCCGACCACCCCGGCGCGGCGATCGAGCTGCCGTTCCCCTGCGTGTGGGTGCTGCCGTGGGACCCGACGGAGGGCTTCGCGCCGCTGCGCAACACGCTCGCCCTGACCATCCTCGGCGGTGACCGCAAGCTCGCCGTCGAGGCGCTGCGGGAGCCGACGATCCGCAAGGTGCTCCTGGGGCCCCTGCCGACGTTCTCCGCCGGCACCACCAGCCCGCACGACGGGTTCCTCGGGCACGAACTGATGGAGGCACGCGGCTACGGGGTCGCGGCCGAATGACCACCCCCGCAGAAGGAGGAGCTCAGATGAGTCGGACCATCGTTGTGACCGGTGGTGGCGTGGGCATCGGCCGCGCCGTCGCCGCCGCGTTCGCCGCCGACGGCGACCGGGTCTTCATCACCGGCCGGCGCGAGGGCGTGCTGAAGGAGACCGCGGCGCAGCTCGGCGCCAACGTCGAGCCCGTCGTGTGCGACGCCACCGACGTCGACCAGATCGAGGCCCTGCGCGAGCGGCTGCCCGAGGTGGTCGACGTCCTGGTGAACAACGTCGGCGGGACCGCGAACCTGCACCCGGACCTCAGCGGCGACCTGCGCGCCCTGGTCGAGCACTGGAAGGCCAACCTGGACTCCAACCTCATGGCCGCCGTGCTCACCACCACGGTGGTGGAGCCGCTGCTGCCGGAGGGCGGAGCGGTGATCCACATCGGGTCGTTCGCCACCGACCGCGGCCAGGGTTCCTACGGCGCGGCCAAGGCGGCCCTCGCCTCCTGGAACCTGCACCTCGCGCGGCGGCTCGGCCCGCGGGGCATCACCACCAACGTGGTGTCGCCCGGCTACATCGCCGAGACCGAGTTCTTCGGCGCGCACCTCACGCCGGAGTTCCACCAGGCGCGCACCGCCGAGACCCTGCTCGGACGGGCCGGCGTCCCCGAGGACGTCGCCGGCGTGGTGCACTTCCTGGCCACCCCCGGCGCCCGGCACATCACCGCGCAGGTGCTGCACGTCAACGGCGGGGCGCTCACCACCAGGTGACGGCGGCGCCCCGCATGCCGGTACGCCGGCGGCCGACATATGATCAGGTCAGGTGATAGTCGATAGTGGGGTCGAACGTGGCGAGGCCGAAGATCGCATCCAGTGCAGTGCCCGCCGACGCCGACGAGGTCGGCGCCGACGCCCCGCGTGCCCAGCAGCTGTCCTCCGCCGTGTCGATGTGGCAGGCGTTCCTGCTGCGCAAGGCGACCCAGAAGGTCACCGCGATGGCCGAGGCGGCCCTCGGGCCGCACGGCCTGACCATGCGGCACTTCGGGGTGCTCAGCGCGGTGGAGGCCGAGCCGGGGCTCAACCAGCGGGTCCTCGGTGAGGGGCTGCGCATCGACCGCTCCACCGTCGTGGCCCTCGCCGACGACCTCGAGCGGGCCGACCTGCTCGAGCGTCGCCGGGGCGTGGACCGCCGCACCTTCTCGCTGCACCTGACCGAGCACGGCACCGAGCGGCTGGCCTACTTCAAGCAGCTCGTGGCCGACGTGCACACCGAGTTTCTGGCGCCGCTGTCGCCGGCGGAGCAGGCCATGCTGCGCGATCTGCTGTTCAAGATCGCCTCGACCTGATCCGCCGGCCGCGGGTCACCTGCCGGCCAGCAGTGGCGGCGGGGTGTCCGAGCCCTGGGACCAGGGCTTGATGTCCAGCACCGGAGTGCCGTCGACGAGGTCGACCCCCTCGAAGCGGATCACGTTGCCGGTGACGTCCAGCAGCTTGACCAGGCTGAGCCCCAGCCGGTTGGGCCGGTTGGGCGTCCTGGTGGCGAACACGCCGCGGGTCTGTCCCGTGCCCTCCAGGCCGCGCGGGACCACGCGCATCTCGTAGGCCTCCTCGTCGGTCTGGGCGTGCAGCCAGGTCAGCAGCCACGCATACCGGTGGCGGGCCAGGCCGTCGAGCCCTTCGACGAACCGCTCGTCCAGCACGACCCGGCCGGGCTCGTCAGGATTCTCGGTGGCCTGCGGGGGAGTGACCTCCGGCCGGTCGTAACCGGTGCGCACGACACCGATCGGGTGCAGCCGCACGTCGGTGCGGTCGGGATCCACGAACTGCTGTGCCACGTCTGTCCTCTCCGGCCTGCGACGGCGGGCCTGCCAGGCAACGGTATCGGGCGGTGCCGGGCCGTTGACCCGGTATCACCACTGCCGCATACTCTAATACGTCAGTAACGCTGACGATTCATTGTACTGATTATTCACTCCAGCGCCGAATACTTGCCGCCAGGGGGTCGAACGTGAGATCCAGTCCACCGCTGAGCGAACCGCCCGCCATCGCCGCGATCGGCGCCTGGCTGCCGCCGGGGCGCGAGGACGCCGCCGGCGCCGTCGCGGCCGGCCGGCTCGACACCGAGACCGCCGAGCGGCTCGGCTACGACCGGCTCGCGGTCAGCGACGAGCACGCCGGCCCCGAGATGGCCGTGCTCGCCGCCGGCAAGGCGCTGGCCGAGGCGGGCTGGTCCGGCGCCGACCTCGACCTGGTCGTGCACTCCTGGATCTACCACCAGGGCCACGACTTCTGGTCCCCGCCGCACTACGTGGCGAGCCAGGTCGGCGCCCACGACGCGCTCGCCGTCGGCGTCCAGCAGACCTCCAACGGCTGCGTCGCGGCGCTCGAGGTCGCGCTGAGCCGGTTGGCCGCCGACCCGGGGGTGCGCCGCTGCCTGGTGACCACCGGCGACCGGTTCGCCGGGCCGGCGTTCGACCGGTGGTTCGGCGACATCGACGTGGCCTACGGCGACGCCGGCACGGCCCTGCTGCTGGACCGCTCCGGCGGCCCCTACCGGCTGCTGTCCGTCGCGTCGGTCTGCGTCCCGCGGTACGAGGTGCTCTACCGCGGCGACGACCCGTTCAGCCCGGCACCGCGCACCCCGCGCGACCGGGTCGACGCCCGGCGTACCAAGATGGTGTTCCGCGCCGGCGGTGGCTGGCTGCAGTTCGTCGGGACGCTGCGCAACGCCGTGCAACGGGCGGTCCGCGAGGCGCTCGCCGACGCCGACCTCACCCTCGACGACCCGCGCGTGCGCTACCTGTACATGCCGCGCATCGGCACCGGCGCCATCACCCAGTTCTACGGCCCGGCGGCCGCCG
This sequence comes from Dactylosporangium aurantiacum, assembly GCF_000716715.1. Lineage (GTDB taxonomy): Bacteria > Actinomycetota > Actinomycetes > Mycobacteriales > Micromonosporaceae > Dactylosporangium > Dactylosporangium aurantiacum. The sequence goes on from NZ_JNYJ01000006.1 coordinate 144,591, forward strand.
ACATCGGCCTGCGGCACGCCGAGATCGTCGTGGCCGGCCGCGACACCGGCCACCTCGGCGCCGGCGACCCGGCCGCCAACCTCGCCGACCTGGACGCCGGGCAGCTGCTCGCCCCCGGCGAGGTCGCCCTGCTGCTCAGTGCCGGCAACGGCTACACCTGGTCGTGCGTCGCCGTGCGGCGCGACTGACCCACGACGTCCACATCAGACGGTCCATACAGGACATCGCGCGACACGGAGGAAGCATGGCACAGGGAATCGACGTCCTGGTGCTCGGTGCCGGCGTCGCCGGGCTCACCACCGCGGTCTGCCTCGCCGAGGCGGGCTGTCGGGTGCGGGTCCGCACCGGCGAGGCGCCGCGGGACACCACCTCGGCCGTCGCCGGCGCCATCATCGGCGGGCCGCTCTTCGCCGACCCGGTCGAGGCGGCCGCCAAGTGGCAGCCCCTGGACACCAACCTCGCCTGGCACCGCACCGGTCTCGCCGAGTTCGGGGCCCTCGCCGCCGTCCCCGGCACCGGCGTGCGCACCGCCCGGGGCAGGATGGTCAGCCGGCACGGTGCCGACGACCAGCCCTGGATGCACAGCCTGCCCGGGTACGCGCCGTGCACCGAGCAGGAGCACGCCGGCTTCCCGGTGGCGTTCCGGATGTCGGTGCCGCTGGTCGACATGCCGCGCTACCTCGGGTACCTGACGGACCGCCTGCTCGCGGCCGGCGGCGAGGTACTGGTCACGCCGGTCGGCTCGCTCGACGAGGCCGCGGCCGAGGCGCCCGTGGTCGTCAACTGCACCGGCGTCGGCGCGCGGACGCTCGCCGGGGACCCGGCGGTCTTCCCGGTGCGCGGCCAGCACGTCGTGGTGGAGAACCCGGGCCTGGAGGAGTTCTTCTTCGAGCGCAGCCCCGGCGCCACCTCCACCAGCTTCCTGCCGCACGGCGACCGGCTGCTGCTCGGCGGCACCGCCGACCGTGACGCGTGGAGCCGCACGCCGGACCCGGCGCAGACCGAGCAGATCGTGCGCCGCTGCGCCGAGGTCGAGCCGCGCATCGCCGGCGCGCGGATCCTCGGCGTGCACGCCGGGCTGCGGGCCACCAGGCCGCGGACCCGGCTCGAGGAGGAGCGCCGCGGCGACACCCGGGTCATCCACAACTACGGCCACGGCAGCGTCGCCGTCGCCATGTCGTGGGGCTGCGCCCGGGACGTCCAGCGGCTCGTCGAGCACGCCCCCGCCCGCCCCGCGGCGGTCTCATAGAGCGCCCGAACGGGCATGAAGGAGGAACTCGTGTCGGTCATCGACAGTGCACTGACCACGGCCGGCCCGGCGGTCGCGGCCGCCGGCACGGGAGGGCTCGGCCTGCCCGTGCTGTCCCCGCCGGAGACGGCGCTGCTGCGCAGGCTCGACGGGGTGTTCGAAGGCTGGGGGACGCAGGCCGGCGCCCAGTCGATGATCATGCCGCCGCTGCTGCCGGTCGCGTCGCTGGCCCGGCTGGACTTCTACGACAACTTCCCGCACCAGGCGGTGGTCGCCGCCGCCCTCGACCTGAGCAAGGGCCGGCCGGGGGCGGACGGCCCGCCGGCCGAGTTCGCCGGCGCCGCCCTGGAGCCAGCGCGGCTGGCCCTGCCGTCGGCCGCCTGCTTCGCGGTGTACCTGTCGATGGAGGGCGCCCGGCTGGCCCAGGACACCACCGTCACCGTGCTGGGCCGCTGCTTCCGCCGGGAGGAGCACTACGAGCAGCTGCGCCGGCTGCTGGGCTTCCACATGCGCGAGGTGGTGGCACTGGGCTCCCGCGAGTTCGTCACCGGGCACCTGGCCCGCTTCGAGGGCCACGTCGCGGCCTTCCTCACCGCGCTGGGCCTGCCGTTCACCAAGGAGGCGGCGACCGACCCGTTCTACGACCGGGGCGGCCAGCGGGCGCTGCTGCAGCGGCTCTCGCCGGTCAAGCACGAGTTCGTGGTCGACGGGCTCGCCATCGCCTCGCTCAACGTGCACCGCAACTTCTTCGGCGAGCGCTGCGACATCCGCCACGGCGACGCCGCCGAGCCGGTGTTCACCGGCTGCGCCGCGTTCGGCCTGGAGCGGTGGCTGTCGGTGCTGCACCGGCGGTTCGGCGACTGGGGCACCGCCCTGGCGGCCGTCGAGGCGGCGGCCGCCGGTGGCGCGGCCGGGGCGCGGTGACGCCGTGACCGACGCACTCGAGCACGTCACCGCCTGGCTGCTGGCCCGGCACCCCGACCTGAGCGGGATCGACCCGGACGACGACCTGATCGAGAGCCGGCTCATCGACTCGCTGGGGTTCCTGGAGTTCCTCGCCCTCATCGAGCGGCTCACCGGCCGCCCGGTCGACGTCGAGGCGACCGGCATCGACTGCTTCCGCTCACTGTCCAACCTGGACCGGGCGTTCTTCGCCGCCTGAGCACGGCACACAAGAGGCCCGCACCGTCCGGTGCGGGCCTCTTGTCGTCCGTTGCCTCAGCGGTGCACGGCCTGCGTGACCATCTGCTCGATCTCCCGCGCGCAGCCCCACGACATGCCGATACCGGCGCCGCCGTGGCCGTAGTTGTGGATGACCCGGGCGTCGCCGATCGTCTCCTCCTCCAGCCGGGCCTGCGGCCGAGCCGGGCGCAGGCCGACCTCGACGCTCAGCACGGGCGCGCCGGCGATGCGCGGCTCGATCGCGATGCAGCGGCTCAGGATCGCCTCCGTCTGCGCCGGATCCGGCTCCAGGCTCCAGTTCCCGGGGCCGATCGTGCCGCCCAGGACCAGGCGCTTGAGGTGCGGGATGAAGCTGGTGATCTCCGCGGCCTTGGTGCGCTCGTAGAAGAACTCGGTGAGGCCCGGGTTCTCCACCACCACGTGCTGGCCGCGGACCGGCTTGAGCTGCGGGTCGCCGGTGAGGCGCTGCGCGCCGACGCCCGTGCAGTTGACGACCAGCGGCGCCGTCGCGGCCGCCGCCTCCAGCGACTCGACCGTCCCCAGCCGGACCACGCCGCCGGCGATCTCCAGCCGGCCCGCCAGGTACTGCAGGTATCGCGGCATGTCCACGACGGGCGAGCTCATCCAGAACGCCATCGGGTAGCCGGCGCGCTCGGCCTCGTCGCACTCGGCGAAGTCCGGCATCTGGCGCGCCCACCCGGGGGTGGTGTCCTCGTCGCGGCTGACCGTGCGGCCGCGGGCGATGCGCACCCCGGTGCGCGGGTCCGCGGCGAGGTCCGTGAACTCCCGCAGCGTGGCGCGCAGCCACCGCGACTCGTCGTCCTGCGGGTCGTCGGTGACCGGTCCGGCGATCATCGCGCCGGCGACCGCGGACGTGGTGTCCTGCGGCGACTCGCCGGCCTGGACCCGGACCGGCACGCCGGCCTCGGCCAGGCACACGGCGGTGGTCAGCCCCATCACACCCGCGCCCACGACCAGTACGTCACCGTGCTGTGCCACCATGTTCCTCCTTGATCCGCGGTGGATGCCCGCGTAGTCCGACAGTGTTGCGACGCTCGGAAGATATCGCTGTTCGGCGATCTATTCTGCCCGCACGGCGATACACGACCAGGTGAATCCGCCGCCCACACTGAGCAGCAGGGCCACCTCACCCGGGGCGAGCCGCTGGCCCGCGTGCAGGTCGGCGAGGTTGGCCAGGGAGTCGCCGCCGCCGAGGTGGCCGGTGTCCCGGCCGAGGTTGAGCACCTCGGTGTGGCGCAGCCCGAGCTCGGCGACCGGCTCGTCGAAGGACTCGGCCAGCCCGCTCAGGCCGATGCGGGGCAGCGTCAGGTACCGCACCCGCGGGTCGTCGGCGGTCAGCCCCGCCTCGGCGAGCGCGGTGCGGACCACGCGCTTGACCGCCTGCCGCAGCCGGGCCTCGAAGGCGGGCCCGGCGCCGGTGGACATGAAGGCGCGCTTGGTGCCCCGCACGTCCACCCGGTCGGCGTGCTCGCGGGCGGCCGGGCTGAACAGGTCGTCGCCGCGGTGCATGGCCTCGTACCGGGTGGCGCCGTCGGACACGATCGACAGCAGCCGGTACGGCCCCTCCTCACGGTCCAGCACGAGCGCGGTGCCGGCGTCGCCGTACGCGGTGTCGTAGTCGCCGCACCACCGGTCGAAGCCGGGCTCGGCGAACCGGTCCGCGGTCGTCACCAGGCACCGGCGCAGCGACGGGTCCGCGACGAGCCGCGACGCCGCGACCTCGAGGGCCGCGGCGCCGCCGTTGCACATCTGCTGGACGCCGACGGCGAGGGCGTCGTGGGCGCCGACCTGGCTCGCCACGTAGTGCGGCGGGGACCAGAAGTCGTGGCCCTGGTGGTAGGTCCAGGAGTGCACGACGAGGCCCAGGTCGGCGCCGGACCAGCCGGCCTCGGCGAGGGCCTTGCCGGCGGCCAGGACCGCCATCTCCGGCGCGGCGTGCTCGGCGCTCACCGCGAGGTGCCGGTAGCCGAGCCGCTCGGCGGTCTCGGCGTCGAGCCGGCCCTCCGCGACGGCTCGGGCGGCGTCGTCGCGCTGCGGCGGCAGCCAGGCGCTGATCGCCGCGATCGCCGGCGGCGGGGAGAATCGCATCGTCGCCCTCCTCGGGTGTGGTGGCTGTTATGCCGACGCGTCCTGCTGGTAGGCGGTCGGGTTGTAGCTGCCGGGCTCGATCAGCGGGTACACCTCGAACTGCAGGTGCGGGCCGACCGGGCTGTCGTAGAGCACGGACATGAGCTCCTCGTGCGAGCCGACCTCGTAGACGTTGAGCCCGGCGGAGGCCCCGACGAGGATCCACCGGTGCTTGAGCACGCCCTTGTCGAGCAGGTCCTTGGTGTACGCGAAGCCGTCGCTGAGCCGGACCTGGAACTCGTCGGCGGTGATACCGACCGGTGCCTTCCTGGCGATCACGGCGAACAGGGCCATGGTTCCTCCTCGGATGAGTTCGTCAGTACTGCGGTTTATCAGTGTTACTGACTGTCTAGTGCGACCGCTTCCGTGTCAAGGGTCGCGGGGCCGTCCGTCGCGGTGGACCGGGCGAACCGGGCCCGGGCCAGCGCGCCCACCACGGTCACCGGCAGGGTCACCGCGGCGGCGATCGCGAACAGCGTGCCGAAGTCGCCGGCGTTGGCCAGCCCGGTGACCGCCGCGGTGCCGACCGCGGCGCCGGTGAACACGGCGCACGCGACCAGCGACGCCACCGTGCCGAGGGTGCCGGGGGCGGCCACCTCGACGCCCCACGTCTGGATCGTGGACTGGCCCAGCGACAGCGCCATGCCGGCCAGGACACTCGCGGCGAGGATGCCGCCGAGGCTCTGGCTGTACGCGGCGACGGCGAAGCCGGCGAACAGCAGGGTGCCGCCGATGGCGAACATCGCGGCCTGGCTGACCCGGGTCTCGATGAGTCCGACCAGCGCGCCGCCGGCCAGCGCGGCCAGCCCGTAGGAGCCGGTGACCACGCCGGCGACCACCACGCTGCGCCCGTCGGCCTGCAGGGCGGCGTTGAAGAAGTTGAAGAAGCCCAGCATCGCCGCGCCCTCGACGAACGTGAACACCAGCAGGAACCGGAACCACCCGCCGCGCGACACGGCCCCGATGCGCCGCAGCGCGCCGGGCCCGCCGGCGGCCACCGTGACGGTCTCCGGCAGCCGGCCGTAGAGCAGGGCGAGGACCGGGGCGGCCAGGCCGACGAGCAACACCGCGGGCCGCCAGCTGACCAGGTCGGTGAGCAGGCCGGCGAGGATGGTGGCCAGGCCGCCGCCGACGGCGCCGCTGGCCAGCAGCCCCGCCATCGCGCGCTGGCGCTGCTGGGGCGCGACCCGGTCGCCGATGTAGGCGAGCGTCAGCGGGATCATCGCCGCGCCGAACGCGCCCGCCACCGCCCGGCCCGCGATCACGACCGCCACGTTCGGCGCGGCGGCGGCGATCAGGTTGCCGGCGCCGAGGCCGAGCAGCGCGATGCGCATGACCTTGACCCGCCCGACGGTGTCGGAGAGGCTGCCGTGCACCGGTTGCATCGCGCCGAACAGCAGCAGGTACGCGGTGAGCGCGAACGTGACGGTGCCGAGCCCCACGCCGAAGTCCTCGGCGATCGGCAGCAGCAGCGGGTTGATCACGACCAGGTCGAAGTCGATGAGGAAGAAGCCGGCGAACAGCACGGCCAGGCCGGTGCTTCCGGCGCTAGATTTGGGCATCGGGATCCTTATCCGGCAGGGCTGGGATGCCGCCCGCTCACGACGGGGCGCCGACGACCGTGAGATCTGTCGGCACACTGATTGTCCGGAGCGCCAACGTTACGATCAGTATGGTCTGGGCGATACGCACCGTCAAGGACGGCGGGTGCGGCCCGTCGAGGCCGCACCCGCCGTCGGGAGGCCCGGCGCTCAGGGCGCCGGGCGAGGTCTGCAGCGGACCCCGCGTCCCGTCCCGCCGGTACGGCGGGCATCCCGCGCGGGTGGGACGGCGTCGGGGTGGGACGGTGCCGCGCACCACGCCGCCGGACGCGGGTGTGGGTCCAGGGGCCGGTCAGTGGTCATGGGCGCGGCCGGGGCGGTGGCGGCCGGCCGCCGGAGGTCGCCGGCGCCGCGGGTCCGGCAGCCGACCGGCGTGAACCGGCGCGGCCGCGGGACCCGCGGCCGGTGCCCCCACGTGGTGTCGGGGCGGCGGCCAGGGGAGCGGCGACATCGAGGATCCTGATCGCGCCCACCGCCGGGGCGCCCGCGCTCAGTGGTGGTGCGGGTGCGGGTGGGCGCCGGCGTGCGCATGTCCGTTGTCCTGCGGCGACTGCGGGTGGGCGTGCGCGTGGGCGTGCGCCCGCGGGTGGGCGTGGTCGTGCCCGTGGTGGCCGTGGTCCGGCGGCAGGACACCGCCGTGCGCGGCGAGGTGGCACGCGGGGCAGACCATCCGCCCCCGGTGGTTGTGCAGCGTCGCGACACTCGTCTGGTCGCCGCAGTCCTCGCACGCCTCGGTCGGCCGGACCGCCTTCACCGTCGGCACGTCACCGGTGATCTCCTCGACCAGCAGCAGCTCCTCGACGGGTGCGGCGAGGATCCGCGCGGTGCGCGCCTGCTGCGCCACGGTGAACGCCGCCCGCTCCTGCGGGCTGGCCACCCCGGCCTCGATCTTCTCCGCGAGGGCCCAGGTCGCCTCGTCGCGGTAGGCGTCGCCGCCCGGCCGGGCCGAGACCCGGATGCCGACGGCGTCGCCGCGCCGCCAGAACGTGAACACGTTCTTGCCGTTGTCCTGGTGGACCAGGTTGCGCTTGCCGTACGTACAGCCGGTCAGCACCTGCACGGCGTCGATCGCGCACGCGTCGGTCTCGCTGATCGCCACCACCTCGTTGCCGGTGTCGTGCCGGCCGAACCGCGCCAGCGCGACCTCGGCGATGCGGGCACCGACGCTCGCGCCGGGGCATTCGTGTCCGTGGAACCGGACGATCTCCGGATACCGGTCGTTGAGTGTGGTCACAGTGCTGCGCTCCTCAGTTCGGGTAGGAGGCGAACGTTCGCCTCGCGTCGGTTGTCGCCTTCGTAGAAGGCCCGCAGGGTCGGCTGGTGCAGGTCGACCGCCGAGACGATGAAGACCCACTGGCCGGTGCCGTCGGCCAGGACGCGGTCCAGTGCGGTGCAGGTGTCCCGCCGCGGGTCGTGCGGCCAGGGCACCCGGTGGGTGTGGTAGTTGCCGAACATCGTCCAGTCGTGCTCGTCGCACAGCCGGGAGAAGGCGAGCAGCTCCTGTGGGTGCGCGATCCAGCCCCGCTGCTCGTTCGGCGTCTGCGACGGGATCGCGTGGGCGTCGACGATCTCGTCCATGTCGGCGGCGTGCTGGCCGTCGTGGCGCAGGTTCAGCAGCAGCGGCGCGACGGCCGTCACCTCGAACGCGGCGCCCCGGGGCCGGCCGGCCAGCATGCCGAACGCCTTGCGCTCGGCGGTCTCGCCCGTGACGTAGTAGCTGGTGAGCTTGCGCACCACGTGGCTCATCACCGTCGCGTACAACGAGCGGGGCATGAGGATCTCGGTGAGCAGGTCCAGTCCCTGTGCCGTGCCGCTCGGCTGGGTCGCGAGCGACATCAGTCAGCACCCGCCCCGGGCTGGCCGAGCCACTCCTGCGCCCGGGCCACCACCTGCCGGGTCAGCGCGGCGGACTGGCCGAGGTACGCGCCCGGGTCGAAGATCCGCTCCAGCTCGGCGTCGTCGAGCAGCTCGCCGGCCTCGTGCGTGCGGACCAGCTGGCGCAGCGGCACACCGTCCTGCCGGGACGCCTGGCTCAGCTCGTACACGTGCTCGTGCGCGGTCTGCTTGCCGACGTGCCGGCCCAGCGCCAGCATCAGCCCCTCCGTGGCCAGCTGCTCGGACACGGCGTCGGCGTTGGCGCGCATCCGGTCGGCGTGCACGACCAGGCCGTCCAGGACCGACCGGACGATCTCCGCGGCGGCGAGCGTGTAGTGCGACACGTCCGGCACGCAGACCCACTCGGTGCGCAGCGACCGCGAGTCGCGCTCGTTGTCCCCGGCCATCGCGAACATCGCGGTCGGCATCAGCCCCGCGGTGAGCCGGGCCATGACGACGGCCTGCTCGCACGCCTCCGGGTTGCGCTTGTGCGGCATCGTGCTGCTGCCGACCTTGCCGTGCTGCCAGCCCTCCTCGACCTCGCCGAACTCGGGCCGCGACAGCAGGCGCAGCTCGTCGGCGATGCGGCCCATGGTGCCGGCGACCATGGCGAGCGTCGCGGCGTACTCGGCGATGCGGTCCCGCGCGACGTGCCAGCCGACCAGGGGCGCGCTGAGGCCGAGCCGGTCGGCGAAGCCCTGCAGCAGCGGCAGCGCCTGGTCGCCGAAGCCGGCCATGGTGCCGACCCCGCCGAACAGCTGCGCCGCCTGGACCCGCGGCCGCATCTGCGCGATGCGCTGCGTGTGGCGCAGGATCTCGTCGATCCAGCTGGCGATCTTCACGCCGAAGGAGATCGGCAGCGCCGGCTGGGCGTGGGTGCGCCCGAGGGCGACGGTGACGTCGTGCTCCTGCGCCAGCTGCACGAGCCGGGTCAGCGTGCCGCGCAGCACCGTGTCGAGCTCGTCGAGCACGTCGCGCATCTCCAGCGACTGCCCGGTGTCCTGGATGTCCTGCGTCGTCGCGCCGTGGTGGATGTACTCACCGGCGTCGCCGGCCGCGGCCTGCAGGACCCGCAGCAGCCCGACGAGGGAGTGCCCGGTCCGGCGGATCTCCAGCCGGACCGCGTCGAGGTCCAGCAGCTCGACCTGGGCGGTGGCGGCGATCTGCTTCGCCGCGTCGACCGGGATGATGCCCAGGTCGGCCTGCGTCAGGGCGAGCGCGGCCTCGATGTCCAGCCAGCGTTGGAACCGGCATCGGTCACAGAAGATGCGTTTGGTGGCGGTCGTGCTGTACCGGTGGCCGTAGAACGCCGAGTCGACGATGTGGCTGCGCTCGTGCCGGCACGGATCGGTGGTGACGCTCATCGGGCTTCTCCTGTCTGTTCGGCGGTGCGACGGTGCGCGGCGGCGGCGACGCGGTTGCCCCGCGGCGGGCGGCGCGCGGTGAGGTACGGGCTGTGCCCGTAGGGCCGGTGGTCCGGTGACACCCGGGCCGCGGCCGCGATGTTCGCCGCCACCCGGCCGGTCGGCAGGCCTGTGCGGCGGGCGTGCTCGACGATGTCGGACACCAGCTCGGTGACGAGGTTGCCGACGAGGTCCAGGACCTCGGCCGGGGACGGGGTGACCGCCGGGCCGAACAGCGCCTCCATCGAGGCGGACCCGCCGACGCCGCCGATGAAGTCCGGGATGACCAGCACGCCCCGCTCGTGCAGGATCTGCTCCGCCGCCGCGCTCAGGCCGCAGTTGGCGCCGACCACGACGACGGGCACGGGCAGCGCCGCGGCCTGCTGGCCGGTCATCGCGTCCGCGCCGGCGGCCAGCACCAGCACGTCCACGGGCAGGTCGAACAGCGCCTGTGCGGGCTTGCCGCGGGCGGTCGCGAGCAGGGCGGGCACCGGCAGCGACTGATCGGTCGCCAGCATCCGCCGCACGTCCAGGCCGCCGGGCTGCACGGCGCAGCCGTGCTCGTCGGCGACCGCGCTCACCGTCGCGCCCGCCTCGGCGAGCGACTCGGCCGCGGCCCGGCCGAGGTTGCCGAAGCCCTGCAGGCCGACGCGCAGGCCGCGGGCCGGCCGGCCGTCCGCGCGGGCCGCGGCGAGCGCGGCGTGGGCGAGCGCGTGCCCGGCCCGGCGCTGCCCGACGGTGCGGGTCCGGACCGGGGCGTCCAGGATGGCCATGCGCCGCTGGAACTCCTCGTCGGTCAGCTCCTGCGCCGTGCGCACCGCGTACTTCACCGACGGGATGCCCACCTCGGCCGCGAGCCGTTCGAGCCGCTCGAAGCGGGTCCCCATGTCGCAGCCCATGCTGTACCGCAGCCGCAGCTCGTGCCCCAGCCAGGCCAGGAAGCGGCGCAGCACCGCGTCGGCGTCGGCGGCGCGCGGGTCGTGGTCGATGCCGCACTTCGCGCCGTCGACGTTCGTGCCGAGAACCCGCTGCTTGAGGGTCATCCGCGCGGCCAGGGACCGCAGCGTGTCGACGGTGAGGCCGGGCTGCATACGGCAGCCGCCGGCGGCCAGCCGGCAGTCGGCCCGGTCGTACACGAGAAACCCGGAGCATCCGTTGATCGGGTCGGTGTAGTGCAGCACGTTGCTCAAGGGATCCTCCGAATCGGAGAACAATGCGCGAAACGCATCGCAGAATGTGAATCTGATGACAGCGCGAAGCCACGTCGAGGCGCAGTTCAGCCGACGTGAGCGAGGTGGTGGGGAGGTGGAAGGGCTGCCCGTCCAGGACGAACCATACGCACGAGGCGTTCGTTTGTCGTCAATTCGTGGACGTGTATCGGCGGCAATGTCCGCGCACCCGCGGAGGCGCTCGACGCGGGGCGGTGTTCAACGGTGGAGTCTCCACGGTTGAACGCGGAGGGCGGCGCGGCGGCCGAGAGGGGCGCCGGGGGATCCGGCGCCGGACATGGTGCGGCCGGACGGCCGTGGTGCCTGGCCGTCCGGCCGCAGGTGTGGACCCGGCGGGGGCTGTCCCGGTGACTACGCCGGCTGCAGCAGGCCGATGACGTTGCCGTCGGCGTCGGTGAGCGTGGCGATGAGCTTGCCGCCGCCGACGTCCTTGACGTCCTCGGTGACCGTCGCGCCGGCCGCCTTGAGGGCGTCGACGCGCCCGTGGATGTCGCTGACGTGCCAGTAGCTGACCGGGCCGGTCATGCCCTTGTTGTGGCCGTTGGGGTCCAGGCCCAGGTCCTGGCCCTTGGCGTCGAACTGCACGTAGTAGGGCTGGTCCATGATCGGGTCCGCCTCGAGCAGCGCGGAGAACACCGCTTTCGCCTTTTCGAGGTCCCGGACCGGGTAGATCACGGTCTTGATGCCTTCGGACATGCCGTCGCTCCTTGCGTACGTGTCACATGTGCAGTGACAGATCGGTCAACAGATACGACAGGTCGAGATGGGAGAATGTGACCGATGAATCACGACGAATGGTTGGCGGAGCACTTCGAGAGCCACCGGCCGCAGCTGCTGTCAGCCGCCCGCCGCCTGCTCGGATCGGGCAGCGACGCCGACGACGCCATCCAGGACGCGTGGATCCGCATCAGTCGCGCCGACACCAGTGGTGTGGAGAATCCGGCCGGATGGATGACCACGGTCGTGGCACGCGTCTGCTTCGACATGCTCCGGGCGCGTCGGTCGTGGCAGTACGTGCCGGGCGGCGACCCGGAGCCGGTCGCGGACCCCAACGAGGCCGACCCGGAGCAGCGGGCCGTCGAGGCCGACCTGGTCGGCGTGGCGCTGCTGGTGGTGCTGGAGACCCTCACCCCGCCGGAGCGCCTCGCGTTCGTCCTGCACGACGTGTTCGGGCTGCCGTTCAACGAGGTCGCCCCGATCGTCGGGCGGTCACCGGCCGCGACGCGGCAGCTGGCCAGCCGGGCCCGGCGGCGGGTGCGCGGGGCCGAGCACGAGGCGCCGGCCGACCCGATGCGGCGCGCCGCGGTGGTGCAGGCCTTCCTGGCCGCGTCCCGCGCCGGGGACTTCCAGGCGCTGCTGGACCTGCTCGACCCGATGGCCGAGGCGCGCAGCGACGCCGCCGCCGTCAGCATGGGCTCGCTGGACCGGGTGCACGGCGCGGACGCCGTCGCCGAGTTCTTCTCCGGCCGGGCCAGGGCCGCCAAGGCCGCCCTCATCGACGGCCACGCCGGCGCCGTGTGGTCCTATGGCGACACGCTCAAGGTCGCCTTCCTGTTCACCGTCGACGACGACCGGATCGTCGACATCGAGCTGGTGGCGGACCCGGCCCGGCTGTCCGCGTTCGACGTGGAGCTGGTCGAGGCCTGATCGGGCCGTGATCGAGGTCCGGCCGGGCACCGGTCGGGCCGGCGCCGGGCGTACCGGCGCGAAAAACCGTCGTGACCTGCACCGACAGCCGATCCGTGCGGCCCGTGCGGCCCGGGCGCGGCACCGTGCCCAGCGCCGGGAGCCGCCGCCCGCCCCGGTCCCGTCACATCAGGCCCCTCCCATCAGTCAATACAGGAGGAGCAGCGAAATTCGGGCGGAGCGCCCAACGGTGCGAAGGAGAACGACGATGAAGATGAGCAGCATCTCGGGCGTGGTCTGCTACGTCAAAGATCTTGATGAGACGGCGGCCTTCTACGAGAAGCTCGGCTTCCGGCTCAAGCGCGAGGCGAACCAGCTCACGGCATACGTGAACTGGTTCTGGATCATCTTCCGCGAGGAGGACGCGGAGCAGCGGCCCGGCGGCGACAGCGAGGCCTACCGCGCCAACCGCGGCTCCGGCACCTACCTCTACATCAAGGTCGAGGACATCCAGGAGTTCTACGAGGGGGTCCAGGCGCTGGGCCTGAAGCCCACCACCGAGCCGACGAAGAAGTCCGGCATGCTGGAGTTCGAGCTGCCCGACCCGGACGGTTACAACCTCGTATTCTTCTGGAAGAAGTAGCCGCCCGTGCCGTGTGGACGCCGCCGGTTCGCCGCGACGACAGTCGTGGCCGGCGGCGTCTGGCGTACCTGGCGTCCTTCTCCGGGCCACACCGCCGGCGACGTCGTCCCGGTCCGCGATCCGCCGTGGTGCCCAGTGGCCGCCCGGACGCCCGTGCCGCACACACGGGCCCGGGCCGGTGCGGGGCACCGCACCGACCCCGCACCGGCACGGCCGCGGCGCGGCCCGGGTGCCCGGCGTGGATCGCGGCGGGCGCCCCCGCCGGCCCGCCAACGCAGGACATGGAGGCGACGGTTCATGAATCCCCGTATGAAGCATCCGGCCGCCCTGGTGCCGGGTGCGCTCGACGCGCTGTACGCCCTGGGCGTCGCGACCCGCAACTGCGGCCTGCCCCCGCGGCTGATCGGGCTCGTCCAGCTGCGCGCGAGCCAGATCAACGGCTGCGTCGTGACCATGGACAGTCATCCGAAGCTGCTGCAGGCCGGCGGCGAGATGCAGGAGCGGCTCGACGCGGTGGCCGGCTGGCGCTCGACGGGGCTCTTCACCCCGGCCGAGCGGTCCGCGCTGGCGCTGACCGAGGCGGTCACCAGGCTCGCCGACACCGACGACCCGGTGCCCGACGAGATCTGGGCCGAGGCGACCCGCCACTACGACCAGGTCAACCTCGCCGGCCTGCTGCTGGCCATCTCCACCATCACGCTGTGGAACCAGCTGAACGTGGCGACCCGGCAGGTCGCCGGCGTCTGGGACTGAAACCGGCGGTGCCCCCGGCCGGCAGGCCGGGGGCACCGCGGTGGCGGGTCCGTCAGATCCGGAAGCGCCAGACCTGGCCGCTGCTGTCGACGCCGGGCAGACCCAGGCCGGTCTCCGGCGCGGTGGAGTACGCCGCGACGTAGAGCGTGTCACCGCTGATCGCCAGGCCCGCCGGGAACGGCACGCTGAGGTCGGTGCGGGTCCCGTCGCGGCCGATCTTCGTGACCTTGCCGGCGAAGAGCTGGCTGGCGTAGAGGTTGCCGTGCCGGTCGATCGCGACGCCGGTGACGCCGGTCAGGTCCCCCCACGTCTGCAGGACCTGCCCGGTGCGGCCGTCGAGCTTGAAGACCCGGCCGCTGTTCGGGCTGAAGTTGCCCAGGGCGCTGACGTAGATCGCGCCGCCGCGGTCCACGGTCAGGCCGGTCGGCACCGGGTCGCAGCCGGTGGTGCCGTTGTCGTTGGGCTTGCCCGCGCACAGCCCGTCCTGGATGTTCGGCAGCACCGCGAACGTGCTCAGCCGGCCGTCGCGCCACTGCAGCACGTCATTGGCGGCGGCGTCGGCGATGAGCATGCGGCCCGGCAGCTCCAGCAGCGCGTACGGGTTCGACTCCGGCAGCTGGCCGTCGGGGTCCCGGGCGTACTCGTAGGCGGCGATGTCGGCCACGATCCGCGGCTTGCCCAGCAGCCGCGACTGCAGCAGGGTGCCGTAGGTCGTCTTGTCGATCGAGTCCGGCACCGCGATGTGCGGCTCGTCGACGACCGCGACCTGGATGTCCAGCAGGTTGCCGGCCACGGCCTGCGAGCCGGTGGCCGAGGCGCCCTTGGGGTTGGCGCCCGACAGCAGGCCCGTCAGGACCCGGATCGGCGTGCCGTCCTGCTGCGCCCACGGGAACGGCACCCAGCTGACCGAGCCGGTGTAGCCGATGCAGGTCTCGTTGGTGGTCTCCCCGCCGGGCGAGGAGACGCACTGGGTGCCGCCGCGGCCGGCCTCGGCGACGAGCAGGCCGCCGACGTCGGTGACGGAGATCTGCCGCGGGTTGTTCAGTCCGTGCACCACGACCGTCGGGCCGGCCGGGGTGGTCTCGGCGGCGGCCGCGGGGCCGGCCGGCAGCAGTGCGGCGGTGAGGGCGGTGACGCCCAGGCCGGCGAGGGTGAGCTTGGTGCGTCGTTGCATGTCGTCTCCAAAGGCGTGTCGGGACGGTCCCGGCGATGCCCGCCGGGACCGGATGTGCTCGAAGGGTGGGCCGGCGGGTGACGGCGGCGGTCGGTGCGGTGGTCCGGTGCGGTGGTCAGGTGCGGTGGTCAGGTGCGGTGGGTCGGTGCGGTGGGTCGGTGCGGTGGGTCGGGTGGCGGCTCAGCGCAGGGCGGGTTCGCGGGACAGGTTCAGCCGCCACGACACGCCGAAGCGGTCGGTCACCCAGGCGAAGCGGGCGCTGAAGCCGTACGTGCCGGGCGCCATGAGGACCTCGCCGCCCTCGGCCAGGGCGGTGAACATCCGGTCGATCTCCTGCTCGCTGTGGCACTGCACGTACATCGCCATGGCCGGGTTGAACGCGAGCGCCTCCCAGTTGGCGTGGTCGTTGCCGCGGGCGCCGGCCGGCGGCATGTTGATGCACATGACCTGCTGGCCGCCGAGGGAGAACAGCGCGTGCTGCAGGGTGCCCTCGACCCAGCCCGGCTCGCCCTCGCGGGCCCGGATCACCTTGATCACGTGGGAGTCCTCGAACACCGACAGGTACAGGTTCATGGCCTCCTCGGCGTCGCGCCGGAACGCCAGGAAGGTGGTGATCTTCTGCGGCGGTACGGCAACGGCGGCCGGCTGCGCGGGCGCGGGCGCGGCGGGCACCTCGACGGCCTCGGCGGCCTCGGCGGCGGGCGCGCCGAACCAGCGGCCCAGCGCCGCCTGGACCGGCTGCGTGCTGCGCGAGGTCCACACCACGTGCCCGTCCGGGCGCAGCAGGACCGCGGCGGGCAGCTCGGCACCCGTGGCGCCCCAGCGGCCGGTGACGATGTCGACCCGGTCGCCCCAGCCGGCCGCGGCGGTCGCCGGCGACCCGTCGTCGCCGGTGACGACGAGGACGCCGCGGCCGCGGCGCAGCAGCTCGAACACCCGGGTCGGCCGGCCGTCGGCGGTGACCAGGGGGTTGTCGGCCAGGCGCAGGCCGGCCAGGGGATCGTCGTCACCGACCTCGTAGCGCACGTCCAGGCCGGAGACCATGCCGGCGAGCAGCCGCGCCGGCTCGGGCAGCGCGACGACCTCGCCGAGCACCTGGCGCAGCGGGTCCATCTCGGTGGCGGCCAGGTAGAGCAGGCCCTGGGCGCGGGTGTTGCGCAGCAGCCGCTGCCCGACCGGGTGCCGCTCGGTGTGGTAGGTGTCCAGCAGCTCCGGCGGCGCCCAGCCGGCGACCGTGGCGGCCAGCTTCCAGCCCAGGTTCACCGCGTCCTGGACGCCGACGCTGAGGCCCTGGGCGCCGGCGGGCAGGTGGATGTGCGCGCTGTCGCCGACGAGCAGCACCCGGCCCTTGCGGTACTGCTCCGCCTGGCGGGCCGAGTCGGTGAAGGAGCTGATCCAGCGGGCCCGGCCGTGGTGGATCGACTCGCCGGTCAGCTTCAGCCAGGTGTCGGCGAGCTCCTCGAACGTCGGGGTGGGGCCGTCCGGCGGCGGCGCGATGTCCTCGTGGATGGTGATGCGGTCGACGCCGTCGTCGAGCCGGGCGGCCATGACCATGCCGTTGGTGACCCGCTCGCCGATGTACCGGGGGCGCACGTCGGCGCCGATGATGTCGGCCAGGTACATGCCCCGGGTCGGCGCGGTGCCGGGGAAGTCGATGCCGGCGAGGCGCCGGATGAGGCTCCTGCCGCCGTCGCAGCCGACCAGGTACAGGCTGCGGTGCTGGAACCGGCCGAGCGGGCCGTCGACGGTCACCGTGACGCCCTCGTCGTCCTCGGTGTAGCCCAGGACCGTGTAGCCCCGGCGGATGCGGGCACCGAGCTCGTTCGCCCGCTCCTCCAGGCCGCGCTCGACGCGGTACTGCGGCACCGCACGCACGCCGAAGTGGTTCTCGGTGAGCTTGGTGAAGTCGATGCGGACGCCACCGAAGTGGCCCTGCTCGCCCGGCTCGATCTTGCCGAAGCGGGTCAGCACGCCCCGCGCGTCGAAGACCTCGGCGGCGCGGGCGGTGAAGCCGATGCCGCGCGACTCGATGGCCGGCGCGGGCCGCTGCTCGAAGATGACCACGTCGATGCCGTGCAGCCGCAGCTCCGCGCCGAGCATGAGTCCGACCGGGCCGGCGCCCGCGATGACAATGGCACTGTCCATTGTGTACTCCTGTCGTTGGTCAGGGAACTCGGGGGGTCGGCGCGGGCGCGGCGCCGGCGCGGTCGGTCAGCTCGACCAGCGACCACACGTCGTCGGTGGACGGCCGCCAGTCCTCGTCGACGTAGATGCAGTCGACCGGGCAGACCACGACGCACGCCGGGCATCCCGAGCACAGCTCCGGGACGATGACGACGTCGAGGCCGCGGTCGAAGATGGCACCGAACTCCGGTGGGCAGTGCCGCAGGCAGGTGTCGCAGGTGATGCACTCGGTCGTCTCGATCCGGCGGGGCGGTTTCCGCCAGGAGGCGAGGCGTGACTGCTGGGCGATGCGCTCGGATCTCGGCGCCTGGTTCCTGGGTGGGATCTCGCTCGGCCAGGGCATGTTCACTCCCGCTCTCACAGCCGGGCCGGCTGTGGCGTCGTGGTGGCGCCGATGAGTCTGGCAGCGTCCCGAGCATGCGGGAAAGCGTTCAAAGAGCGGCCGTCGAACGCTCAGAAGTCCATTGTGGACACAAAAAAGTCGGCCGCCGTCACGGTTTTGGCCGGACGGCGGCGCGAGAGGTGAGAGGGGCCGTGCCGGGCGGCGGGACAGCCTCGACGCCGGGAGCTGCCACGCGTCGGGGCGTGGCGGGCCGCGGCGGAGGGGTGCCGTCGCCAGGACGGGATCCGCTTCGACTGCAGCGGTGCGTGCGTGGATCTGGTGCCGGACGGGACCGTGCCCGGGTCAGGGAATCCAGCCCTGTGAGTGGGCGATACGAGCCGCGTCCACCCGGTTGCGGGCGTTGAGCTTGATGACGATGGTGGTGAGGTAGTTGCGCACGGTGCCGACGGACAGGCGCAGCTTCTCGGCGATCTCGTCGGCGCCGGCGCCGTCCGCGATCTGGCGCAGCACCTGGGTCTCTCGTGCCGAAAGCGGGTTCTCGCCCACCTCGTAGGCGGAGATGGCCAGATGGGGGTCCATGACCCGCACGCCGGCGGCCACTTCACGGATGGCCTCGGCGAGTCGGGTCGACGGTGCGGCCTTGAGTAGGAAACCCGACACCGCCACCGTGAGCGCTCTCCGCACGGTGGCCGGACGGTCGTCGGTGGTGAGGATGAGGGTTTTGCACGAGGGCAGTTCCTGGCGCAGCCGCGCCGCGGCCGTTAGGCCGTCCAGGCCGGGCAGGTCGATGTCAATGATGGCGACGTCGGGCCGGCAGATCCTGGCTCTCGGAAGAATGTAATCACCGCGGTCGACTTCGGCGACCACGCACAGATCGGATTCTTGTTCGATCAACGCCACGAATGCTCCGCGTACCATGTGGAGATCCCCGGCGACGAGGACCCTCACGATGTCCACGGGACGATCCAGGGGGTCGCGGTCCGGTCGTCGAGCGCCGGCCGTAACCGGCTGGGAGACACCGTACGCGGCCGCGCGACTGGCGCGGTCCCCGGTCGATGGAAGCCCCCACGCGATCGACGGCGATACGTACCCAATCCCTCCATCATTGACCCCTCCATTGAAGATTGGCAATGAATCCGCCCATGTAGGGCGTCTTATCTGGTTTCGCGGCAACCGCTTCGCGGGGCCCGTGCCATGAGGAAAGTACCGACCGGTTCGGGACGTCGAACGTGACGAATACTAGTTGATGCCTGTCACTATGGCGAGCACCTGCAATGTGTCCGGCCGGGTAATTGAGTAGTCCGCCGGCCGCCGCGGGACCGCCCGAATCCGTCCGGACCCGGACCGGTCACGTGCAATTCACGTCGGTCAAAAACGCCCATTAAGCCTGCATACATCGACAAATGCACTGAACAGCTCTTTACTGGCACCGCCGCGCTCCGCGTGCCACTGCACGCCCACGGCGAAGTCCTGGCCGGCCACCTCGATGGCCTCGATGACACCGTCCGCGGCCCACGCCGACGGCTCGATGCCGAAGCCGACCTTGTCGATGCCCTGGTGGTGGTGGCACGGCACAGTGAGCTCGTCGACGCCGAGCAGCTGGCCGAGCCGGCTGGACGGGTCCAGGACGATCGGCTCGTCGCCGTAGCCGTTGCCGGCCGGCAGGTGCCGGTCGTGCCCGACCAGCTCGGGCAGGTGCTGGTGCAGGGTGCCGCCGCGCAGCACGTTGAGCAGCTGGGCGCCCCGGCAGATGCCCAGCACCGGCGTGCCGGCGTTCAGCGCGGCCTCCAGCAGCGCCAGCTCCGCCAGGTCCCGGTCGGGGTTGATGCCGCGGGAGCTGGGGTGCCGGTCGGCCGCGTAGAGCGCCGGGTCGACGTCCGGGCCGGGCAGCAGGAGCAGCCCGTCGAGGCGCCGTACCACCGACTCGATCCCCGGCAGCGGCGGCAGCAGGACCGGCCGCCCGCCGGCCGCGGCCACGCCGTCGACGAACTGGCTGGCGGCGAACGTGGCGGTGATGTCGAAGACCGCGACGTGGATCGGCCCGCTGTGCGCGCTGATGCCGATCACCGGGGCGGACCCGGCGGTGCGCGCCGGTGCCGGGCCGGTGCCCGGCTGGTTCAGGACAACCATGGGGAATCCTCTCGGAGGCGACCGCCCGGCGGTGCCGGTCGGGGGAGGGCAGGGTCCCGCCCCGCCACCGCGCCCGGCCGGGTGGCCGGACGGGATGGCGGGGCGGGTGCGGTGCGCCGGACGCGATCCGGCTCAGGCGGCGGCGGACCGGGTGTGGATGACCCGGTAGCCGTTCCAGTCGCTCGCCGTGACCAGCTTCGCCAGGGTGGCGTGGCTGTCGCGGCGGCGCGGGGACTGGTGCTCGGGGTCGGTCCCGCGGAACGTCAGGTACGCCGCGCGGCTGGCCCACTGCGAGTAGCTCAGCACGAACGAGCCGTCCATACCCTGCGCCCGGTCGCCCTGCAGCGCCGTCTGCGAGCGGAAGCCGGGCGTCTCGACGAGCCAGTCCTGCGCCTCGGCGAGGACCGCGACGACCTCGTCGCGGTGCTCGGGGGCGACCCGCATGACCTCGATGACCGTGTAGTCGTCGCGGTCGGGCGAGATCTCCGTGACGGCACCCTGCTCCGGGTGGCGCAGGGTGAAGGCGACCTCGGTCTGCAGCAGCCGGATCGCGGTGGTCATCTCACCGAACAGCGGCAGGGTGCGGTGCTTGAACTCGTCGCCGGCGTACCGGGCGGCGAGGTCGACACCGCTGCGCCACTGGATGAAGTTCGCCGTGCCGGGCTTCTCGATACCGGCGTGCACGGTGCTGGAGATCCACCCCGGGAACGCGGCGGTGTCGACGATCTCGCGCATCGCGCCGATGAGGCGCTCCTGCTTCTCCTCGGTGTCGGTGCTGAACAGGTTGACGACGGTGAGGTAGCCGTTGTCGGGGTCGATCACGGGCATGACAGCTCCTGTCTCGCTACGGGTGACGGATGGTTCAGGCAGTGGTGAGGGCGGAGGCGAGGGCGGCGGTGAGGGCGAGCGTCCGGGCGGCGCCGAACCAGCGGCCCAGGCCGGCCTTGAGCGACTCGGCGCCGGCGTTGTGCGCGCCGACCCAGCAGACGTAGCCGTCGGGGCGCACCAGGACGGCCGGCAGGCCGGCCAGGCCGCCGTCGGCGTCGGGGTCGGCCGCGGCGGTGACCACGTCGACCCGGTCGGCCCAGCCCGCGGCGGCGTCGCGCAGCCACACGCTGTCGGCGAGGTCGAGCAGGACCGCGCGGCCGCCGTGCAGGTGCTCGTACGTCGTGCTCGAGGTCCCCGCCCGGTCGTGCAGCGGCACGTTCGGCAGCCGGCGGCCCAGCAGCGGGTGCTCGCCGGTGCCGACGTCGTGGCGGATGTCCAGGCCGGTGACCATGCCGGCGAGCGCGCGCTGCGCCTGCTCGCTGGTCATCAGCTCGGCGAACACCTCCCGCAGCGGGTCCATCTGCGGTCCGGACAGGTAGAGGGTGCGCTGCGCCAGGGTGTTGGCGATGACCCGCGCCGCGACGGGCCGCCGCTCGGTCTCGTACGTGTCGAGCAGGTCCGCCGGCGCGTGGCCGTGCACCGCGGCGGCCAGCTTCCAGCCGAGGTTCACCGCGTCCTGGATGCCCGCGCTCATGCCCTGCCCGCCGATCGGCAGGTGGATGTGCGCCGCGTCGCCGGCCAGGAACACCCGGCCCTTGCGGTACTGCGCGGCGAGCCGGCTCGCGTCGGTGAACCAGCTGACCCACGCCGGCCGGCCGCCGTGGATGTCCTCGCCGGTGAGGCGCTGCCAGGCGTCGGCGACGTCGGTGAAGGTCGGCGCCTCGGCGCTGTGGCGCAGGCCCGCGCTGTGCTCGTACACCACGACCCGCTGCAGCTGCGGGCCCAGCGGCAGCACCATCACCATGCCGCCGGGGACCCGCTCGCCGGAGAAGCGGGGACGCAGCCCGAGGCCGGCGACGTCGGCGAGCCACATCTCCAGGGTCGCCTCGTTGCCGGGGAAGTCGATGCCGGTCAGGCGCCGCACCGTGCTGCGGGCGCCGTCGCAGCCCACGACGTACCGGGCGCGGAACTGCACCGGCCGCTCCGGGGTGTCGGCGGTGACGGTCACGCCGTCCTCGTCCTGCTCGACGGCGACCACGGTGTGCTGGCGGCGCAGGTCCGCGCCCAGGCCGGTGGCGTGCCCGGCGAGGATGGTCTCGGTGCGCGACTGCGGGATGCCGCGGGCGCCGTACGAGCCGCCGGGCAGGACCCGGAAGTCCAGCGGCAGCCCGCCGAAGTGACCGACCGGGATCGTGTCCACCCCGCCGAAGCGGGGCAGCAGGCCGCGCTGGTCGAACTCCTCGATGGTCCGGGCGGAGAAGCCCAGTGCGCGCGACTGGCGGGTCGGCTCCGCGTGCTGTTCCAGGACGGTCACCGCGACGTTCGCCAGCCGCAGCTCCGCGGCCAGCATGAGACCGCTCGGCCCGCCGCCGACAATGACGACCTCCGATTCCGTTGCTTTCATCCCCTGCTCTCCCATCGTTGAGTGGCCACAAATGTAGCGACCGGAAAGTGGTGCACAACGGCGGTCGGCGCTGCAGTTGAACGGGCTGTACGGGCGCCTCGGCCGACGGCGATAGTGGCGGCATGAATCGACGCGAAACGCAGGCCGCCGTGGCCGATCTGTTCGGCCGTTATCTGATGACGCTGGACACCGTCAAACTGGATTCAGAATGGGCTTCGTGGATGTTCACGCCGGACGTCGCGATCGAATTTCCGATGAGCCGGCACGAGGGAATCGAGGGGGTCGCCGATTATCACGCGCAGTCGCTGGCGCCGTTCGCGGGCACCCAGCACCTGAGCTCGCCGCCGGTCGTCGACCCCGATGGTGACACCGGCGCGCGGTTCCGCGCGCACGTGGTGTCGATCCACGTGTACGCCGCCGGGACGGCGCCGGGCCGGTTCAGCGCCGGCACGATCGCCACCGGCGAGGCCCGGCTGACCCCGGCCGGCTGGCGGCTGCGGCGGCTGTCGCTGCAGGTCGTCTGGACCGAGGGGCACCCACCGGGCCGGGCCGCGTAGCCGGTGCCCGCCGGGACGGCCGGTGTTCGACTGCGAATCCAGCGTGGTCGAACACGGCCGGGCGGGTCATCCGGCCTCGTCGAGCCGGGTCCGCATCCGCTCCGCCGCGTCGGTGAGCCCCTCGGCGTAGCACTGCGCGAACTCGATCAGGGTGTACCAGCTGTGCGTCGGTGCCTGCGCGATGAGCTGGTCGCGCGCCTCGGTCTCCTGCACCCGGGCCAGGCACCAGCGAAGCAGCGCCCGTCCCGACTCGTTGAACCGCAGTGACGGGTCGCGGGTCAGCTGCTCCAGCAGCTCCCGCAGCCGGGCCTGGCTGCTGCCGCGGGGGCGCTCCCGCCGCGGCTCGGGCACCACGGTGCGCCGCCGCTGCCGCTCGGGCACCGGGTCGAGCCCGAGGCGCATCCGTTCGCGCACGTCGCGGGCGGTGCCCAGGGAGATGCCCGCGTCCCGGGCGATGGTGCGCAGCGACGCGTCGGGGTTGGCCGCGATGAACACGCTGGCCGAGCGGCGGCCCTCCGCCCCGCTGACCGGGCGCACCCGCCCGTCGCGGCCGAGCCGGCGCGCCGGCTGCATGGTGCCGTCGTCGATGCGCCGCCGGATCGCCGCGACCGCCTTCGCCGAGAGTCCCGCCGCCTTCGCGATGGCCCGGTCCGACCAGCCGGGATGCTCCACCAGGATGCGGGCCGCGGCGTGGTCGCGGTCCGAGCGCGACAGCGGCAGGCCGTGCCGGATGTTGGTCTCCACCGCGAGCACGAACACCTGCTCGGCGGGGCCGTCGAAGAAGCGCACCGCGATGCGGTCCTCGCCGCGCAGGGTGGCCGCCCGCAGCCGGTGCATGCCGTCGATGACCCGCATGGTGGCCCGGTGCACGAGGATCGGCGGCAGGTTGGCCTCCGACTCCGCCAGCACCTGGGCATGCGCCTCGCTCTCGCCCGCCAGTCGCGGCGAATCCGCCGGCAACAATTCTTCCAGCCGCACCAGCACCGGCGCGGAACTGGAGTCCACGTCGATGGATTTCGGGGCCGTTACGGAACGCTCACCGGTCGGCAGTGAAGGCACCGCAAAGAGTGTTCTGCTTGCTGGCATGAGAACCGGTCTCCTTAGGGAATAGGTCTCCTCAGAATGCGAGGGGCGTCATCGCATTCGCCGCAATGAGTGCAGATGAAGTTTGCTGGACCCCACCTGGTTTGCCAATCGAAGATGTCACCGCTTGGGCGTGAGAATCTCATGAGGATTGCGTGGCGGGATAACTACTGCACTTGCCATGAATGGCTCGACACTGGGGGTCGGCCGCCGCCCTGGCGCGGCATCCGCGCCGTCGCAGCGCACACCTTGACGAAGGAGCCCGCATGTCCGTCGAAACGTTGCCGCCCGCCCAGCTCGCCCGCCTCGCCGACGGCGCCAGGACCGACCTGCGCCGCCTGCAGCAGCGGCTGTCGTCGCCCTCGGCGATGCTGCTGGAGCTCATCCACGGCTCCGTCATCACCCAGTCCCTGTACGTCGCCGCCCAGCTCGGCGTGGCCGACGCCCTGCGCGACGGCCCGCTGTCCGCGCCGGAGCTCGCCGCCCGCGTGCAGTGCGACGCCGACGCGCTGCGCCGCGTGCTGCGCCTGCTCGCCAGCAACGAGGTCTTCATCGAGTACCCCGACGGGTCGTTCGGCCTGACCCCGATGGCCCAGGCGCTGCGCTCCGACGTGCCCGACTCGATGCGCGGCATGGCCGTGCTGATGGGCCACCCGATCCACTGGGAGGACTGGTCGCACCTCATCGACACGGTGCGCACCGGCCAGCCGTGCGTGCCCGCCCTGCGCGGCATGGACGCCTTCTCCTACCTGGCGTCCCAGCCCGAGTACGGCGCGGTCTTCTTCCAGGGCATGGCCAACATGTCGGTGGTCGAGACCCAGCCGATCGTGGAGGGCTACGACTTCAGCGCGTTCCGCACCATCGTCGACGTCGGCGGCGGTGGCGGCGCCCTGCTCGCCGCGGTGCTGCAGCGGGCCACCGGCTCGCGCGGCGTGCTCTTCGACGCCCGGGCCGAGGTCTTCGGCGCCCGCGACATCCTGGCCGCGCACGGCGTCGCCGAGCGCTGCACCATCGCCGCCGGCGACCTGTTCGACCCGGTCACCCCGGGCGCCGACGCGTACGTGCTCAAGCACATCATCCACGACTGGCCGGAGGAGCAGGCGCTGACGATCCTGCGCAACGTCCGCGACGCGATCGCCGAGGACGGCCGGATCCTGCTCATGGAGTTCGTGCCGGAGGAGGGCAACGCCCCGCACCCGGGACGGCTCACCGACCTGATGCTGATGCTGCTGGTCGGCGGCCGCGAGCGCACCGCCCGCGGGTACGCCGAGCTGCTGGACAAGGCCGGGTTCGAGCTGGAGGAGGTCGTCGGCACGACCGCCGCGGTCTCCGTCGTGGTCGGCCGCCCCAAGCCGCGCCTGCGGCACCGCGCCACCGACACGGACGCGGCCGCATGAGCGCCGTGCGGGCCCGCGGTGGCGTCGTCGACTACGACGTGATCGTGGTCGGCGCCGGCCCGGTCGGGCTGATGCTCGCCGCGGAGCTGCGGCTGGGCGGCGTCACCGTCGCGGTCCTGGAGCGGCTGGAGCAGCCCTCCGGCGAGTCGCGCGGGCTCGGGTTCACCGCCCGCGCCGCCGAGATCTTCGACCAGCGCGGCGTGCTGGACCGGCTCGGCGCGGTCGAGACCAGCCCGATGGGGCACTTCGGCGGCGTGCCGATGGACTACACCCTCATCGAGGGCGGCCACTTCGGCGTGCGGGGCGTGCCGCAGCACCGCATCGAGCAGGCCCTCGCCGAGTGGGCCGTCGAGCTCGGCGTGGCGCTGCTGCGCGGCCGCGACGTCGTGGACATCGAACCCGACGAGGCCGGCGTCACGGTCGTCACCGACGCCCGCGACCTGGAGGTCTTCACCGCCGGCTACCTCGTGTGCTGCGACGGCGGGCGCAGCACGCTGCGCCGCATGGCCGGGTTCGACTTCCCCGGCACCGACGCCACCCGCGAGATGTACCTCGCCGACGTCGCCGGCGCGAACATCCGGCCCCGCTTCATCGGCGAGCGCACCGACGCCGGCATGGTCATGTCGGCGCCGCTCGGGGAGGGTCTCGACCGGATCATCGTGTGCGAGGACGGCCGCAAGCCGACCGGCCGCTCCGCGCCGAGCTGGACCGAGGTCGCCGACGCCTGGCAGCGGATCACCGGCGAGTCGCTGCACGGTGCGAACGCCCGCTGGGTGAGCGCCTTCACCGACACGACCCGGCTGGTCAGCCAGTACCGCCGCGGCCGGGTGCTCATCGCCGGCGACGCCGCGCACGTGCACCTGCCGGCCGGCGGCCAGGGCCTCAGCCTGGGCGTGCAGGACGCGGCCAACCTCGGCTGGAAGCTGGCCGCCACGATCCGCGGCTGGGCGCCGGAAGGGCTGCTCGACACGTACCACAGCGAACGGCACCCGGTCGCGGCCCGCGTCCTGCGCAACACCCTCGCCCAGGGGACGCTGTACCTCACCGGCGCGCACATGGAGCCGATGCGCGAGATCATGCGCGAGCTGATCGCGCAGCCGAGCGTCGTGCGCCTGCTGTCCGGCATGGTCAGCGGTCTCGACATCCGCTACGACATGCCCTACGCCACGGGCGCCGACGAGCCGGTCTGGCTCGGCCGGCGGATGCCGCACCGCACGCTCGGCCGCACCGACGGCGATGCCGACGGCGGCCAGGTCCGGGTCCCGGACCTGCTGCGGCACGGCCGCGGCGTCCTCATCGACACCACCGGCGACGACGCCGTCGCCGCCGCGGCGGCCCGCTGGGCCGGCCGGGTGGACCTGGTCCGCGGCGAGTGGGCACCGGCGCCCGACGGTGTCGAGCCCGCCCCGAAGGCGGTCCTGCTGCGCCCGGACGGCTACATCGCGTGGGTCCCGGGCGCCGGTGAACTCTCCCAGGCGTTGACCGCCTGGTTCGGCGCCGACGACGCCGGACGCCCGTCCGGCCGGCACGACTGAACTGGAGCAGAAAACATGTTCAGCACGCTCATCGTGGCGCGGATGGCCCCCGAGTCCGGGCCGTCGGTCGCCCGCCGCTTCGCCGAGTTCGACGCCAGCGACATGCCGCACCGCATGGGCACCCGTCGCCGGCAGCTGTTCCAGTACCGCGGCCTCTACTTCCACCTGCAGGACTTCACCGCCGACCACGGCCCGGCCGCCATCGACGCGGTGCGCGACGACCCGGCGTTCGTCGGGATCAGCGAGGACCTCAAGGAGTTCATCGCCGCCTACGACCCGGCCACCTGGCGGTCGCCGGCGGACGCGATGGCGACCCGGTTCTACCACTGGTCCGCGGCGGCCACGGCCGAGGTGGGGCAGCGGTGAGCACGCCCAACCCGCACCGGCGCCGCCGGGTCGCGGTGACCGGCATCGGTGTCGTCGCGCCCGGCGCGATCGGCGGTGCCGCGTTCTGGGACCTGCTGAGCTCCGGGCGCACCGCCACCCGCACCATCCGCTCCTTCGACGCCTCACGCTTCCGCTCGCGGGTCGCGGCCGAGATCGACTTCGACCCGGCCGCCCACGGGCTGGCCCCGCAGGTGGTGCGGCGCACCGACCGGGCCACGCAGCTGGCCCTGGTGGCGATGCGGGAGGCCACCGCCGAGTCCGGGCTGGACCTGTCCAGCCTGGACCCGGGCCGCATCGGCGTCACCATTGGCACCGCCGTCGGCGCCACCATGGGCCTGGAGGAGGAGTACCGGGTCGTCAGCGACGACGGCCGGCTGCACGTCGTGGACCACCGCTACACCGTGCCGCACCTGTACAACTACCTCGTCCCCAGCTCGTTCGCGAGCGAGATCGCGTGGGCGAGCGGGGCGCAGGGACCGGTCGCGGTGGTCTCCACCGGCTGCACCTCCGGCCTGGACTCCGTCGGGCACGCGTACGAGCTGATCCGCGAGGGCTCCGCCGACGTCATGATCACCGGCGCGACCGACGCCCCGATCTCACCCATCACCCTGGCCTGCTTCGACGCGATCAAGGCCACCACCCCGCGCAACGACGACCCGGAGCACGCGTCCCGGCCGTTCGACGCGACCCGCAACGGGTTCGTCCTCGGCGAGGGTGCGGCGGTGTTCGTCCTCGAGGAGTGGGAGCACGCGCGCCGCCGCTCGGCGCAGGTGCTGGGCGAGATCGCCGGGTTCGGGGCGCGCTGCAACGCCTTCCACATGACCGGGCTGCGCCCCGACGGCCGGGAGATGGCCGAGGCGATCACGGTCGCGCTCGCCGACGCCGGCATGACCCCGGACCGCATCGACTACATCAACGCCCACGGCTCGGGCACCCGGCAGAACGACCGGCACGAGACCGCCGCGTTCAAGCACAGCCTCGGCGATCACGCGTACCGCACCCCGGTCAGCTCGATCAAGTCGATGATCGGGCACTCGCTGGGCGCGATCGGCTCCCTCGAGATCGCCGCGTCACTGCTGGCGATGCGGCACAACGTGATCCCGCCGACGGCGAACCTCACCACCCCCGACCCGGAGTGCGACCTGGACTTCGTGCCGCGGGTCGCCCGGGAGCGGCGGACCGACGCCGTGCTGACCGTCGGCAGTGGCTTCGGCGGCTTCCAGAGCGCCATGATCCTGCGCGACGCCGAGGCGGTGCCGGCATGACCAGGCCGGAGCGCAGCGGAGGGCTGGGCATCACGGGCGCAGTTTCGAGGTCAGGGCGGCGCCGGAGCGCAGCGGAGGTGACGGCATGAGCGGGCCGCTGGTTACCGGGATGGGGGTGGTGGCGCCGAACGGCGTCGGGGTCGAGGCGTACTGGTCGGCGGTGCTGGCCGGCACGCCGGCGATCGGCCCGGTCCGCCGGTTCGACGCCTCCGGCTACCCGAGCCGCCTCGCCGCGGAGGTCGACCTCGACGCCGCGGCGTACCTGCCGAGCCGGCTGCTGCCGCAGACGGACCACATGACCCGCCTGGCGCTGGTGGCGGCGGAGGCGGCGCTCGCCGACGCCGCCGTCGCCCCCGGCACGTACGACCCGTTCGACCAGGGCGTGGTCACCGCCAGCTCGGCCGGCGGCTTCGACTTCGGCCACCGCGAGCTGGAGAAGCTCTGGCGCAGCGGCAACGAGTTCGTCAGCGCGTACCAGTCCTTCGCGTGGTTCTACGCGGTCAACACCGGCCAGATCTCGATCCGGCACGGGCTCAAGGGGCCCAGCGGCGTGATCGTCACCGACGCGGCCGGCGGACTGGACGCCATCGCGCAGGCCCGCCGGCAGCTGCGCCGGGGCAGCCGGCTCATCGTCGGCGGCGGGGTGGACGGGTCGCTGTGCTCGTGGGGGTGGGTCGCCAAGCAGGCCGGCGGCCGGCTCAGCGAGTCCGACGACCCGGCCCGCGCCTACCTGCCGTTCGACGCGCGGGCCGCCGGGCACGTGCCGGGGGAGGGCGGCGCGATCCTCGTCATCGAGGACGCCGACGCCGCCCGCGACCGCGGCGCACCGCACGTCTACGGCGAGATCGCCGGCTACGGGGCGAGCTTCGACCCGGCGCCGGAGTCCGGCCTGCCGCCGACGCTGCACCGGGCCGTGACCGCCGCCCTCACCGACGCGGCCATGGACCCGTCCGACATCGACGTCATCTTCGCCGACGGCGCCGCCGTGCCGGAGCTGGACTGGCAGGAGGCGACGCAGATCGCCACCGTGTTCGGGACGCGCTCGGTGCCGGTCACCGTGCCGAAGACGATGTTCGGCCGGCTCGACGCGGGCTCGGCGGCCCTGGACGTCGCCACCGCGCTGCTGGCGATCCGCGACGGGGTCATCCCGGCGACGGTGCACGTCGAACCGTCGGCCGACTACCCGATCGACCTCGTCGTTGGTGAGCCGGTCCGGCGACGCATCCGCGCGGCGCTGGTCATCGCCCGCGGCCACGGCGGGTTCAACTCCGCCCTGATCGTCCGGTCCGCGGCCTGAGCGGCACCGGGCACGTAACCACACCCTTTCTGGAGGACACCATGACCGGCTCCGTGCTCGATCTTGCCGAACTGCGGCGCATCCTGCGGATCGTCGCCGGCACCGAGCAGGGCGTCGACCTCGACGCCGACATCCTCGACACGTCGTTCAGCGACCTGGGCTACGACTCGCTGGCGCTGCTGGAGGCCGCCGCGCAGATCCTGCGCGAGTTCGGGGTCCGCCTGGACGACGACGCGCTGCTCGAGGCGAAGAGCCCGCGCCAGCTGCTGGACCTGGTCAGCACCGCGGACAGCCACTCGTGAGCACGCTCGCCGTCCCCGTCACCGAACTGGTCACCGACGAGGCCCAGTTCGTGCTGTGCGACAGCTGCCGCACCGCGCTGTACCGGCCGCGGCTGGAACGCGGGCTGAAGGTCTGCCCCGACTGCGGTCACCACCACCGGCTGACCGCCGCCGAGCGGATCGCGCAGCTCATCGACGACCCGGTCGTGCTCGACGTGCCCGTCGAGACCGCCGACGTGCTCGAGTTCGTGGACACGGTGCCCTACACCGAGCGCCTGGACCGCTCGCGGCGGCGCACCGGCCTCGACGATGCCGTCATCGCGGTGGAGGGCACCGTCGACGGCTACCCGCTGGTCGCCGCCGTGATGGACTTCGGCTTCCTCGGCGGCAGCCTCGGCGCCGCCGTCGGCGAGGCCATCACCGTGGCGGCGGAGCTGGCCCTGCAGCGGCGGGTACCGCTGCTGCTGGTCACCGCGTCCGGCGGCGCCCGGATGCAGGAGGGCCCGATCTCGCTGATGCAGATGGCGAAGACCAGCCAGGCGCTCGCCCAGCTCGACGAGCAGGGCGTGCTGACGGTCGCGCTGATCACGGACCCGACGTTCGGCGGGGTCGCGGCGTCGTTCGCGACCCAGTGCGACGTGCTGGTCGCCGAGCCCGGCGCGCGGCTCGGCTTCGCCGGGCGGCGGGTCATCGAGCAGACCATCGGCGACCGGCTGCCCGCCAACTTCCAGACCGCGGAGTTCCTGCGCGACCGCGGGTTCATCGACGTCATCGCGCCCCGCTCGGCGCTGCGCGGGGTCTTGCGCCGGCTGCTCGCCGCCGGCCGCACCGGGCAGTCGCGCCGGCCGCGCCGCATGTACCGCGCCGACGTGGTGCGCAACCCGGACCGGCTGGACCCGATCGACGCGTGGGACGCGGTGCAGCAGGCCCGCGGCCTGGAGCGGCCGACCACCACGGACTACATCGGGCGGATCTGCGGCGACTTCCAGGAGCTGCACGGCGACCGGGCCGGCGGGGAGTGCTCCGCGATCGTCGGCGGCGTCGCCCAGCTGGCGGGGCGGCCGGTGATGGTGATCGGCCATCAGCGCGGGCACACCGCCGCGCAGCTGAAGGCGCACAACTTCGGCATGCCGACACCGGCGGGGTACCGCAAGGCGATGCGCCTCATGCGGTTGGCCGCGAAGCTGCGCATCCCGGTGGTGACGCTGGTGGACACGCCGGGGGCGTTCCCGGGCGCGGCCGCCGAGGAACGCGGCCAGGCGGTGGCCATCGCCGAGTCGATCCGGCTGATGACGGCGCTGCCCGTGCCGGTCGTCACCGTCATCATCGGCGAGGGCGGCAGCGGCGGCGCACTGGCGCTCGCGGTCGCCGACCAGGTGCTGATGTTCGAACGGGCCGTGTACTCGGTGATCACCCCGGAGGGCTGCGCGGCGATCCTGTGGGGCGACGCGGCCCAGGCGCCGGTGGCGGCCCGGGCGCTGCGCGGCGACGCGGCGAGCCTGCTGCGGCTCGGCGTCGTCGACGGCGTGCTGCGCGAGCCGCCGGGCGGCACCCACCAGGACCCCGTGGCCGCCGCGGAGACCTTGCGCGACACGGTCGCGGCGGCGTTGCAGATGCTCGACCGGATTCCCCCGGCGGAGCTGGTACGGCGCCGCCGGGCCAAGTTCCGGCGGTTCGGCGCGCCAGGAAGGCGAGTGGACTGATGGACACCACACCAGAGCGGGACCGGCCGGCGGTCGCCGAGCTCAGCGACCTGCGTGACGCGATCGTCGAGGTGCTGACGTCGCTGCCGCGGCCGCCGAGCCGGCTGCGCATCCAGGCCGCCGACGTCGGCATCGACATCCGCTGGGAGGAGGAGCCGGCGCCCGCCCGACCTGGGCGGGAGCCGGCACCCGTCACCGCGGCCGCCCCGGTGGCCGCGGCGGCACCCGCGCCCGCGGAGCTGGGGCCGGTGCTGGTCGCGCCGAGCGTCGGCGTGTTCTACCAGGCGCCGTCGCCGGGCAGCGAGCCGTTCGTGACCGTCGGCACGGTCGTGGAGGCCGGGCAGCAGATCGGCATCGTCGAGGCGATGAAGCTGATGATCCCGATCTTCGCCGACCGGGCCGGCACCATCACCGCCGTGCTCAAGGCCGACGGCACCCCCGTCGAGTACGACGAGCCCCTGTTCGCGCTCGCCGAGCAGGTCTGAGGGGTCAGCGTGTTCGACAAGGTACTCATCGCCAACCGCGGGGAGATCGCCCTGCGCGTCGCCCGGGCCTGCCGGGAGCTCGGCGTGGCGACCGTCGCCGTGTACTCCACCGAGGACCGCGAGTCCCAGGTGGTGCGCTACGCCGACGAGGCCGTCCACATCGGGCCCGGCGCGGCGCGGGCCAGCTACCGCAACATCGCCGCCGTGGTCGAGGCGGCCCGGCAGACCGGCGCGCAGGCGATCCACCCCGGCTACGGCTTCCTGTCCGAGGACGCCGACTTCGCCGAGGTGTGCGCGCAGAACGACATCGTGTTCATCGGCCCGCCCGCGCACGTCATCGCCCAGCTCGGCGACAAGTGCGCGGCCCGGCGGGTGATGAGCGAGGTCGGCCTGCCCGTGCTGCCCGGCAGCCACGGGCCGGTCGTCTCCGCCGAGGAGGCCACCGCGCTGATGGCCGAGATCGGCTACCCGGCCATCTTCAAGGCCGCGGCCGGCGGCGGCGGGCGCGGCATGGCGGTCGTCACCGAGCCGCGCGAGGTGGTGACCGCCTACCAGGGCGTCACCAGCGAGTCCCTGGCCGTCTTCGGCGACGGGCGGATCTACGTCGAGCGGTACGTCGCCGCCGCCCGCCACATCGAGGTGCAGATCCTGTGCGACGGCCACGGCAACGGCGTGCACCTGGGGCTGCGGGACTGCTCGGTGCAGCGGCGCCACCAGAAGCTGCTCGAGGAGAGCCCGGCGCCCGGGCTGAGCGCGCAGACCGCGGACCGGATGGGGCAGGCGGCGGTCGCCGCCGCCCTCGCCGTCGGCTACGTCGGCGCCGGCACGTTCGAGTTCCTGGTCGACGAGGACGAACGGTTCTACTTCATGGAGGCCAACTGCCGCATCCAGGTCGAGCACCCGGTGACCGAGATGGTCACCGGCGTCGACCTGGTCGAGCAGCAGCTGCGGGTGGCGGCCGGGGAGCGGCTCGCGCTGCGCCAGGCCGACGTGGTGCCCCGGGGCGCCGCGATCGAGTGCCGGATCAACGTGGAGAACCCCGACCGGGACTTCGCGCCGGCGCCCGGGGTGTTCGACGAGTTCGTGGTGCCCGGCGGCCCGTTCGTCCGGGTCGACACGCACGGCTACCCGGGGTACCGGATGCCGGCGATCTACGACTCGCTGATCGCCAAGATCGTTGTCTGGGCGCCGGACCGGGCCGCCGCCATCGCCCGGATGGACCGGGCCCTCGCCGAGTTCCGGGCCACCGGGCGGGCGATCCACACCACCGCCGGGTTCCTGCGCCGGGTGCTCGCCGAGCACACGTTCCGCGACGGCACCCACACCACCACGCTCGTCGGGCACATCCTGCACGACCTCGCCGGCCGTCCGGCGGGTCCGGCGGCCACCCGACCCGAGGAAGGAGCCCCACGATGGGCACGCAAGCACCCCGTTCCGCACTCGTGACCGGTGCCACCAGCGGCATCGGCCTGGCCGTCGCGCGGTCCCTGGCCGCCGCCGGCGACCACGTGTTCATCTGCGCCCGGGACGCCGACGCGGTCAAGAAGACCGTCGAGGACCTGCGCGACGAAGGCCTCACCGTCGAGGGGCTGCGCTGCGACGTGCGGTACACCGACGAGGTCACCGCGCTCGTCGTGGCCGCCCGCGCGGCGTTCGGGCCGATCGGCGTCCTGGTCAACAACGCCGGGCGCAGCGGCGGCGGGGTCACCGCCGACATCAGCGACGAGTTGTGGCTCGACGTCGTGGACACGAACCTGCACAGCGTCTTTCGCACCACCCGGGCCGTGCTCACCGTCGGCGGGATGACCGAGCTGCCCGCCGGGCGGATCATCAACATCGCCTCGACCGCCGGCAAGCAGGGCGTCGTGCTCGGCGCGCCCTACTCGGCGTCCAAGCACGGCGTCGTCGGCTTCACCAAGGCCCTCGGCAACGAGCTCGCCCCGACCGGCATCACCGTCAACGCGGTCTGCCCCGGCTACGTCGAGACCCCGATGGCGCAGCGGGTCCGGCAGGGCTACGCCAGCGCGTACGGCCGCACCGAGGCGGAGATCCTCGACCAGTTCCAGCGCAAGATCCCGCTCGGCCGCTACTCGACCCCGGAGGAGGTCGCCGGCCTCGTCGGCTACCTCGCCAGCGACGCCGCCGCATCCATCACCGCCCAGGCCATGAACGTCTGCGGCGGACTCGGCAACTTCTAGGAGGCGTGATGACCGTCCGAAACACCGTGCACACGATCACCGTGCAGGCGTCCGCCGCCGACGTGTACGAGCTGATCAGCGACGTCACCAACTGGCCGCAGCTGTTCCCGCCCACCGTCCACGCGGTGCGGGTCGAGGGCACCGACGCCCAGGAGCGCATCCGCATCTGGGCGCGGGCCAACGAGGGCGCCAAGACCTGGACGTCGCGCCGCACCCTGCACCCGCAGACCCGCTCGATCACCTTCGAGCAGGACGTCCCGGCGTGGCCGGTCGCCGCGATGGGCGGCACCTGGGGCATCATCGAGCTCGGCGAGGGCCGGTGCGAGGTGCGCCTGACCCACCACTACCGGGCCGTCGACGACCTGCCCGAGCACCTCGAGTGGATCGACCGCGCGGTCGAGCACAACAGCGTCGCCGAGCTCGCCGCCCTGAAGCAGAACGTCGAGCTGGTCACCGCCGGCCAGGACCGGGGCCTGCTGTCCTTCGCCGACACCGTGCACGTCGACGGCGACCCGCGGGCCGTGTACGACTTCCTCAACGCCGCCGACCTGTGGCCGGACCGGCTGCCGCACGTGGCCCGGGCCCGGCTCACGGAGACCACGCCGGGCCTGCAGGAGCTGGAGATGGACACCCGCACCAAGGACGGCAACACCCACACCACGGTGTCGATCCGGGTCTGCGTGCCCAACCAGCGCATCGTGTACAAGCAGATCACCCTGCCCGCGCTGATGACCCTGCACACCGGCGCCTGGCACATCACGCCGGCCGACGGCGGTGGCGTGTCCGTCACGTCGCACCACGACGTGCTGGTCAACGAGGCCAACATCGGCGCCGTGCTCGGCCCGCAGGCGACCGCCGCCGACGCCCGCCGCTACGTGCAGCAGGCGCTCAGCGCCAACAGCAAGGCCACCCTGCTGCTGGCCAAACAGCACGCGGAGAGCACGACATGAGGCCCGCCTCGGTCGACGTCGACGTGCTCGTCGTCGGCGCCGGCCCGGTCGGCCTGCTGCTCGCCGGAGAGCTGCGCCGCGGCGGCGTCGACGTGCTGGTGGTCGACCGGCTCGCCGAGCCGCGGACCGAGTCGCGGGCCTCGACGCTCAGCGCCCGGACCATGGAGCTGCTCGACGAGCGGGGACTGGTGCCGAGCCTCGGCGACCCGCCCCGCGAGCCGGCCGGCCACTTCGGCGGGATCCCGCTGGACCTCAGCGCCCAGCCGAGCCGCTACGCCGGGCAGTGGAAGGTCCCGCAGCCCGTCCTCGAGCGGATCCTCGCCGACGCGGCCGAACGGGCCGGGGCCCGGGTGCAGCGCGGCCACGAGCTGGTCGGGCTGACGCAGACCGGCGACACCGTGCACGCCCGGCTGACGGGTGCGTCCGGTGTCGTGACGGTACGGGCGGCGTACGTGGCCGGCTGCGACGGCGAGGACAGCACGGTGCGCCGGCTGGCCGGGATCGCCTTCACCGGCCCGGCCGCCACGCACCGGATCCTGCGCGCCGACCTGCGCGGGGTGCAGCTGCCCCGGCGCCGCTTCGAGCTGCTGCCGGGCGGGCTGGCGATCTCGGCCCGCAGCCCCGACGGGGTCACCCGGATCATGGTCGCCGAGACCGGCGCCGACGCCGACGTCTCGCGGCCGGCGACGTTCGAGGAGATCACGCTGGTCTGGAAGCGGGTCACCGGCGAGGACGTCAGCGGCGCCGAGGCGTTGTGGGTCAACGCGTTCGGCGACGCCAGCCGGCAGGCCGAGCGCTACCGCGAACGCCGGGTCCTGCTCGCCGGCGACGCCGCGCACCAGCAGCTGCCGGCCGGCGGGCAGGCGCTCAACCTCGGCCTGCAGGACGCGGTCAACCTCGGCTGGAAGCTCGCCGCCGTGGTGCGCGGCGACGCCCCGCCCGGGCTGCTGGACAGCTACCACGGCGAGCGGCACCCCGCCGGGCGGCGGGTCCTGGCCAACATCCAGGCCCAGGCCCGGCTGCTGTTCGACGGCAACCGACCCAGCGGCGCCCGGGAGCTCATGGCCGAGCTGATCGAGCAGCCGACGGTGCGGGACCTGCTCGCGTCCGGCATCAGCGGGCTCGACGTGTGCTACGCCCGCGGGCCGCACCCGCTCGTCGGGCGGCGCGCGCCGGAGCTGGCGGCGCGCCAGACGGGGCTGCCCACGACGACGACCCGGATGCTGCGCACGGGCCGGGGGCTGCTGCTCGACCTGGGCGGCGCCGGCGGCTGGCTGCGGGCGGCGTGGCAGGGCTGGGGTCACCGGGTCGAGTTCGGCGCGGCGGAGCCCGGCCAGGCGTACGACGGCGCCACCGCCGTCCTCGTGCGCCCCGACGGGATCGTGGCGTGGGCCGGCACCGACGGCACCGGCCTGCGGGAGGCGCTACGGACCTGGTTCGGTGCCGCGGATCCGTACGGCGCCGCCGGTCGCGACCCGCCTGCCGGCCTGAGCGAAGGAAGCCGGCCGGGTCGCCAGCGGCGACCCGGCCGGCTTCCGCGCGGGCGGGCTCACCGGGAAGGATCGGGCTCGTCGGTCAGCTCGACGTGCATCGCGGCGAGGCGCTGCGGGTCGGCCACCAGCTCGATGTCGACGATCCGCGAGCCGACGACCGTGAACAGGAACGCCATCGTCGGCCGGCCGTCGGCGACCCACACGGCGCCCGGCGCGCCGTCGATGAGCGCCGGCCGGGCCGAGCGGGCCGGGCCGGCGAGGGCGCCGGCGACCTCGACCGCGCCGCGGATCGTGGACACCCCGGCAGCCGCCACGGCCCGGTCGGAGCGCAGCACCACCTGCGGGTCCAGCACGTCGCCGAAGCCCGCGGTGCGGGCCGCGCCGAGGAACGCCTGGATGGCCTGGCTGCGGCGGCTGTGCTCGCCCGGGGCCGGCTCGCCGCGCCGCACGGTGCGCCGGGCCCGCTCGGCCAGCCGCCGCGCCTGCGCCGGGGTCCGGCCGATCGCCGCGGCGACCTCCTCGAACGGCACGGCGAGCAGGTCGTGCAGGACGAAGGCGAGCCGCTCGGCCGGGGCCAGCCGGTCCAGCGTCACCAGCATCGCCAGCGTCGCCGACTCCGCGATCGCCGCCATCGGCCCGCCCGCGGCGGCCCGGGCCCCGTCGCGCAGGTCGGCGGGCAGCTCGACCGGCGGGTCGCCGGGCAGGTCCGCGGGGAGCGCGGCGGCCAGGTCGTCGGGGAGGTCGGCGCGCAGCTCCTCGCGGATGTCGTCCCAGCGCTCGTCCCACAGCTGCGCCGAGGCCTCGCGCCAGCCGGCGGGCGGCACCGTGCCCGACGGCTCGCGCCAGGGCTCGGGCCACGGCCCGGCGCCGGTGAGCGCGGCGGTCGCCGCGTGCCGGGCGCGGAGCGTGTCGAGGCAGACCCGGGTCACCACATTGGTCAGCCAGGCGGGGACGTTGCCGGCGGTGCCACCGTCACCATGCGTGATGCGCAGCTGGGTCTCGTGCAGGGCTTCCTCCGCGGCGTCGGCAGAGCCGAGGATCCGCAACGCGACGGCACGCAGGTGGGCCCGATGGGTCTGGAAGTGCTGAGCCAGCATCTCGTGGTCGTTCATCCGTGGAGCCCTCCGTCGCCTCGCTCTTCTAGGTATGACCACGGTTCGGGCGGGAATGTGACAACCGCCGGGAGATGTCCGGCGCATTTCGGGAGAGTTGCCGAGTCCGTTTCCTCCCACGGCGGGCGGCGGTCCGCGACGGCCCACGCCAGGACCGCGGTGCCGGCGCCGGCGTTCGACCGGCGCATCTTCACGGTCGAACAACACTATCCAACGGCTTCAATGTCGTGCGCGTTCATTGCGCGCCTTGGCCGCCTATCCGGCCGCCCGTATGGTCGCTGCGGGTATTCATCGACTCTGAATCGGGTGACGAACATGCCCATCCCCATGACTGTGCAAACGTTACTCTCCGTGTCCGGGATCGCGCGGTGACCGCGGTCAGCGCGGGGCGCTCCCGCCGTGAGGCGCTGGACCTGGCGCGGCAGAGCCGCCGCCCCAGCCGTCTCGGCGGGCCCGCCGGCGCCGCACCCGGCCCGGACCACCACCGCAGCGGCGACGCGGGCTTCGTGACACTGCTGCGGCAGGTGTGGCGCAGCGCCGCGCAGGCGCCGGACCTGCACCAGGCCGTCGACACCATGCTGACCCTGGACGGTCACGTGCCCGCCGAGGTGCCGCTGCGCGCACTGGCCACGCCGGCCGCGTGCGCCGTGGCGGCCCTGTGGGGCGCGAGCTGGCAGGGCGAGCACCGGTGCCGGGAGCTGCCGACCGCCGGCCGGACCGCGTACACCGGCGAGGTCGGCCTCGGCACCGACGGCCGGCTGCTGATCCGCACGCCGGGCGAGCCGCCGCTGGACCCCGCCGCGCTCGTCGGGCGGCCCCGCCGCGTCCCCTGGTCCCGCATGGCGCTGGAGCGCTACCACACCACGCTCGCCCAGGCCCGGCTGCGCGCCGAGGAGGCCGCCGCCGACTGCCGGCGCTGGCTGGTCGAGCAGGGTGAGGAGGGGCGCGCCGCGATCCTCGACCGGCTCGAGCAGGCGACCCTGCGCACCGCGCCGTTCATCCTGTACCAGGAGGGCCGGCAGTACACGAACTTCCGCGACCGCAACACGATCGTCGGCAAGACGCTGTGGCCGGGCCACCCGGACTGCGCCTACACGGCGCTGCGCTACCTGCCGCCGGACCTGTGGCCGACCCAGGACGTGCTCATGGTCGTGTGCCTCACCCTGCTGGTGCGCTCCGGCAGCCCCGGGCGCATCGAGGAGGCCAACGGCACCGAGCTCAACCTGGACAACATCGGCGACCTGCTGGAGCGGGTGCGCCGCACGTACGAGCGCGTCGGCGCCGGCACGCCGGTCGCCGCCGCCCCGGACACCCGGGTCGCGTCGCTGGACACGCTGGCCGGCGAGCTGGCCGCGCAGCGGGCCGCCGTGGCCGGGCAGGCGCAGCTGTACCGGGAGATCCACGGCGCGCTGCTGCACAAGGTCGAGCGGGTGGCCGCCGCGCCGGGGCCCGAGGCCTGGGCGCGGGAGGCGGCGCTCGTGGAGCGGCTGCTGGAGCGGCTGCCGGTGCACGGCGGCACCCTCGCCACGCTCGGCGACGCCCTGGAGGCCGACCCGTCCTGGCTGACCCGCCCGCACGGCGGCTTCGGCACCGGCCTGGAGTCGCTGGTCTACGAGACCGTCCGCGCCGCGACCGGCGTGTTCGGTGCCGACTTCGCGATGAGCCGCGGCATGCGCCGCCTCGGCGCGCTCATTGAGGCGATGCGCGGCCAGGAGTGGCAGCGCATCGTCGGCTGGGAGCTGCCGGAGTACTTCTGCTGCGTGGTGCCCGCCGCCGACGCCGACCGGCACTTCCCGGGCGGCCCGGCGAAGGTCGCGGACCTGGCGTGGGCGATGTCGTCGCGGATGCAGTACAACTCGTGGCACTTCGTGCCGGGCAATCTGCCCCCCGAGGCCGCCGCCCTGCGCCGCGACTACTTCGTGCCGCCGACGATGCCCGACATCGCGCACTTCTCCGACCAGCACCACCACGGGCACGTCACCGCCCGGGTCCGCTTCACCGTGCGCAGCCCGCAACCGGTGGAGATCCTCGGCCGGCAGTTCAAGGGCTTCATCGACCTGCGCCTGCTGCGCTGCGACGGCGCGCCGTTCGAGGAGGCCGACCTGCTCGCCGCGCACCAGGCGTCGCGGTTCATCGCCCGGGCCACCGGCCTCGCCGCCGACCTGGCCGCCGCCGGCGACCGGTTCGCGGTCACCGCGTTCGACTCCCGCTGGCACTGGACCACCATCCTGGCGGCCGCCGCGACCGGGAGCCGGCGGTGAGCGCCGGGCTGGGTGCGGCCACCACCCTGCTGCCGTCCTACGAGCCGATCGCGCACGACGGGCCGGCCGCGCTGCGGGGGCGGCTCGCCGGCACCCGGGCCGCGCTCGCCGCGGGCCGCCGCACCGTCACCGAGCACGTCGGCGCCCTGCTGGAGCGCATCCGCGCGGTCGACGGCGAGCTCGGCGCCTACGTCACCGTCGGCGGCGAACCGGCGCTGCGCGCCGCGGCCGAGGCCGACCGGCGCATCCGCCGGCTCGGCCGGGACGCCTGGCGGCACCAGCCGCTGCTCGGCGTCACCGTCGCGGTCAAGGACCTCATCCAGACCGCGCAACTGCCGACCGGCCGGGGCTCGCTGCTGCGCAACGGCCGGCCGCAGGCCGACCCGCCGCTGGTCGCCCGGCTCCGCTCGGCCGGCGCCATCATCATCGGCAAGACCACCACGTCGGAGTACGGCTGGAGCGCCAGCACCGCGAGCCGGGTCGCCCAGGCGACCCGTAACCCGTGGTCGGCGCGGCACTCCGCCGGCGGCTCCAGCGGCGGGTCGGCGGCCGCGGTCGCCGCGGGCCTGTGCGACGCCGCGATCGGCACCGACGGCGCCGGCTCCATCCGGATCCCGGCGTCGTTCTGCGGCATCGTCGGCTACAAGCCGTCGTACGGGCTGGTGCCGTACGTCCCGTCGTGCGCCGACCGGCTCGCCCACGCCGGACCGATGACCGCCCGCGTCGCCGACGCGGCCGAACTGGCCAGGGTGATGACCGGCGCCGCCACCGGCGACCCGGACTCCGCCCTGCGCCACCCGGGGCGCCGCGTCGCCGGGCGGTCGCTGCGCATCGCCTGGATCGAGTTCCCCGGCACCAGTGACGAGGTCCGGCAGGCCGCGGAGCCGGCGATGCTCGCCCTCAGCGGGCTCGGGCACCGCGTCGAGC
Organism: Dactylosporangium aurantiacum; assembly: GCF_000716715.1. Taxonomy (GTDB): domain Bacteria; phylum Actinomycetota; class Actinomycetes; order Mycobacteriales; family Micromonosporaceae; genus Dactylosporangium; species Dactylosporangium aurantiacum. Next base: position 185,454 of record NZ_JNYJ01000006.1, read on the forward strand.
AGGTCGACCCGCCGTTCGCCGACCCGTATCTGGCCCTGGTCACCGTGCTCGCGGCCGCCGAGGCGGCCGGGACGGCGCCGCAGGACGAGGCGGACGCCGACCCGGGGCGGCTGGCGGTCGCCCGGCACGGCCGCACCCTCGGCGCCGCGGCGCTCGTGCACGCCGAGGAGACCCGGCTGCGGCTGCGGGTCCGGCTCACCGAGCTGATGCAGCGGTACGACGCCCTGGCCATGTGCACGGTCCCGACGGCGCCGTTCGCCGTGGACGCGATCGGCCCGGCGTGGGCCGCCGACCCGGCGGACCTGCTGTGGCTGGCCTGGGCGCCCGGCTGCTACCCGTTCAACCTCACCGGGCAGCCCGCGATCTCGCTGCCGGCCGGTCGCACCGCGGCCGGACTGCCCGTCGGCGTCCAGCTCGTCGGCCCGGTCGGCGGCGACGTTCGGCTGCTGACCCTCGCCGGCCGGCTCGAGGCCGCACTCACCCCCGCAGCCGAATAAGGAGAGCGCCGATGTACGTCCGTTCATGGCCCGCGCCGCTGCCCGCCGGGGTCGGCCGGCCCGGGTTCGTCCAGGAGTTCGGCCTGTGGAGCGCCGAGCAGCACGCCGCCGCGGAGCGCCTCGAGGCGTCCCTCGACGACGTGGACCTGGTCCGGCTGGTCTTCTGCGACCCGCACGGGCTGACCCGGTCCAAGACGCTGAGCGTCCCGGCGTTCCGCGCCGCGCTGCGCAACGGCATGGACTTCAGCCCCGGCCCGTTCATCTTCGACACCGGCCACGCCGTCGCGGTCGACTTCCAGACCGACCCGGGCGTCGGCGTCCCCGAGCTGCGCGGCGCCGGCGACTTCGTGCTCGTGCCCGACCCGCTGACGTTCCAGGTGCTGCCCGGCGGCGCCGCCCGCACCGCGTGGATCCTCGGCGACGAGTACCTGCGCGACGGCCGGCCGCACCCGCTGTCGACCCGGCACGTCCTGCGCCGGGTGGTCGGCTCGTACGCCGACGCAGGCCTCACCCCGATCGTCGGCATCGAGGTCGAGTGGTACCTGACCCGCCGCCTGCCCGGCCCGCCGGGGCAGGAGACCAACGGCTTCGGTGCCCAGGCCGACGCGCCGCGGGTCGAGGCGGTCAACGCCGGCTACCAGTTCAACCTCGACGCCCGGTACGACTCCGTCGCCGGCGTCACCGACCCGCTGGCGCTGCAGCTGGCCGGGCTCGGCCTGCCGCTGCGCTCGATGGAGCACGAGTCCGGGCCCGGCCAGGTCGAGACCACCCTCGACCCGCTGGGCGCGCTCGACGCGGCCGACGCGATGCTGCTGCTGCGCGGCGTCGTCAAGCAGGCGTGCGCGCGGCGCGGGTACCACGCCTCGTTCATGTCGCTGCCCGGCCTGGACGGCTTCGACCCCAGCGGCTGGCACATCCACCAGTCCGTCGCGGACCGGTCCGGTCGCAACCTCTTCGCCGACGCCACCGACCCGGACGCGCTGTCGGAGGCGGGCCGCTCCTACGTCGCCGGGCTGCTCGCCCAGGCGCGGGCCCTGTGCCTGCTGTCCGTGCCGACGGTCAACGGCTACCACCGCCTCGGCAAGGACTTCTCGCTGTCCCCGACGCGGATCGGTTGGAGCTTCGAGGACCGCACGGTGCTGGTGCGCGCCCTCGGCGGCGGCAGCAGCACCCACCTGGAGAACCGGCTCGCCGAGCCGTCCGCGAACCCGTACCTGGCGATCGGCTCGCAGCTGTACGCCGGCCTGACCGGGCTGCACGGCACCGCCGGCCCGGTGCCGGGGGAGGAGGCGACGGTGCCCGGCTCCCTGACCGAGTCCCTGGCCGCGTTCGGCGAGGGCGGCGCCGCCGACCTGCTCGGCGCGCCGCTGGCCGCCTGCCTGACCCGGCTCAAGCAGAGCGAGGCCGCCCGCTTCGCCGCCTGGTCGGCGCAGCAGCCGTCCCTCCCCGCCGGCGTGACGGCGTGGGAGCACCGCGAGTACTTCGAAGTCTTCTGACGGGTGTGATGACCGATGATCCCGAGATACAGCCGGCCCGAGATGGCCGAGCTCTGGTCGGCGGAGACCCGCCTCGCCACCTGGGTGCGCATCGAGGTGCTGGCCGCCGAGGCGATGGCCGGGCTCGGCATCGTGCCGGCCGCCGCGCTGGAGGACATCCGGCGGGCCCCGGTGCCCACGGAGCAGGAGGTCAGCGCCTGGGAGCAGGTCCGCGACCACGAGGTGCTGTCGTTCCTCGCCGCGTACTGCGAGCGGCTGCCCACCGCCTCGGCCCGCTGGGTGCACCTGGGCATGACCAGCTACGACGTCGTCGACACCGCGCTCGGGCACATCCTGGCCCGCGCGACGGACCTGCTCACCGGCGCCGCCGGGGAGCTGGAGCAGGCCCTCACCGACCTCGCCGTCGCGCACTGGGACACCGTCTGCATCGGCCGGACCCACGGCATGCACGCCGAGCCGACCACGTTCGGGCACAAGCTCGCCGGCTTCGCCTTCGCGATCCGGCGCAGCGTCGAGCGGCTCGCCGCGGCCCGCGCGGCGGTCGCGGTCGGCACGATCTCCGGCGCGGTCGGCACGTACGCGCTCGTCGACCCGGCCGTGGAGCGGCACGTGTGCGCCGCGCTGGGCCTCGGCATCGAACCCGCGCCGAGCCAGATCGTCGCCCGGGACCGGCACGCGCAGCTCATCCAGGCGGTCGCCCTGCTCGGCGCGTGCGTGGAGCAGCTGGGGCTGGAGCTGCGACTGCTGCAGCGCACCGAGGTCGCCGAGGTCGAGGAGGCGCGCAGCGTCGCGTACCAGGGCTCCAGCGCGATGCCGCACAAACGCAACCCGACGAAGGCCGAGCGGCTCTGCGGCCTGGCCCGGGTCCTGCGCGGCTACGCCACGACGGCCCTGGAGGACGTCGCCGTCTGGCACGAGCGCGACCTGGCGCACCAGTCCGTGGAGCGGATCGTGCTGCCCGACGCGCTGACCCTGGCGCACTACCAGGTGACCCTGGCCACCGAGGTGGTGCGCACCCTCACCGTGCGCCCGGAGCGGATGCGGGCCGCCGTCGGCCACACCCGCGGCCTGGCGGCGAGCTCGGCGGTCCTGGCCGAGCTGCTGCGCTCCGGCATGGAGCGGGAGCAGGCCTACCGGGCCGTGCAACGCGCGTCGGACCTGGCCGCCGAGACCGGCGGCACCCTGCGCGACGCCTTCGACGCCACCGTCGACCCCGAGGCGTGGGAACCCGAGTGGTACCTGCGCAACCACCACGCAGTGCTCGACCGACTGAAGGAGCTCGATGCAACCAGTGACGCAGCGCGTTGACGGCGCAAGCCTTGACCTGGACGAGGTGCTGGCCGTGTACCGGGCCTCCGGCCTCGGGCAGCGCCGGCCGATCCACGAGCGTGACCGCTTCGCCGCCATGCTCCGCAACGCCAACCTCGTGATCACCGCCCGGCTGGACGGCGAGCTCATCGGCATCGCCCGCAGCATCTCCGACTTCGCCTACGCCACATACCTGTCCGACATCGCGGTGGTCCAGCGCCACCAGCGGGCCGGCGTCGGTCGCGCCCTCATCGCCGCCACCCAGGCGGAGGCGCCCACCGCGAAGGTCATCCTGCTGTCCGCCCCGGCGGCCACCCGCTACTACCCGCACATCGGCTTCACGCCCCACGACTCGGCCTGGGTGCTCGACCCTGCCGTGTCCCCGGTTCCCACCCGTTAAGCGGTCTCAGCCGTACCAGGAAGGAAGGCCCGCATGTCGCGCTACGACTGGGGTAAGGCCAACCCCGCGATCGAGGAGCTGCGCCAGGTCATCGGCAACGCCCGCGCCGCGGTGCTCAAGCACCCGATCTACCACCGGCTGAACACGCTCGAGGACGTCAACGTCTTCACCGAGCACCACGTGTTCGCGGTCTGGGACTTCATGTCCCTGCTGAAGAACCTGCAGCGCAACCTCACCTGCGTCGACGTGCCGTGGGTGCCGCGCGGCTCGAACGAGAGCCGCCGGCTCATCAACGACATCGTCCTGGTCGAGGAGAGCGACGAGCTCGGCGACGGCTTCATCAGCCACTTCGAGCTGTACGTCGCCGGCATGCGGCAGGCCGGCGCCCGCACCGACGCGGTCGACGGCTTCATCGCCGCCGTCCGCTCCGGGCTGCCGGTGCGCCAGGCGCTGGTCGCCGCCCCGGTGCCGGCCGCGGCGGCCGACTTCGTGCGCACCACGTGGCGCTACATCGAGTCGGCCCCGCTGCACTGCCAGGCGGCGGCGTTCGCCTTCGGCCGCGAGGACCTCATCCCCGAGATGTTCGAGCAGGTCGTGAAGATCGACGACCAGGAGGGGCGGCTGGCCACCTTCAAGGACTACCTGGCCCGCCACATCGAGGTCGACGGCGAGCAGCACACCCCCATGGCGATGGCGATGCTCGCCGACCTGTGCGGCGACGACCGCACCAAGTGGGACGAGTGCGGCGCGACCGTCATCGAGGCGCTGCGCGCCCGGGTCGGCCTCTGGGACGGCATCGTCGCCGCCCTCGACGCCCGGCTCTGACCCGGCCCGCCCCGCCGCGGAGGCGCCCACCACCCGGTGGGCGCCTCCGTTGTCGTGCCGTCCGCTGGGCTCATCCCCGCAGCCGAAGGCGAGGCGTCGATGATCACCCGCGGCGGCGCACAGCCGGCCACGGCCGGCCCGGCGGAGAACTTCACCGGCGACGTCCGCGTCCAGCCGCTCTTCGCCGCCGAGGAGACCGCCCAGTACCTGGGAGCCTTCGTCAGGTTCCAGCCCGGCGCGCGCTCCGCCTGGCACACCCACCCGGCCGGGCAGCGGCTCGTCGTCACCGACGGCATCGGGCGCACCCAGCAGGAAGGCGGCCCGGTCGAGGAGATCCGCGCCGGCGACGTGGTGCGGTGCCCGCCCGGGGTCAGGCACTGGCACGGCGCCTCGCCGACCTCGGCCATGACGCACCTCGCCCTCACCGGCGTGCGCGACGGGCAGGCCGTCGAGTGGCTGGAGCACGTCACGGACGAGCGGTACGACCCGGGACGGGACCGACCGTGACGGCCGCGCTCACGCCGCCCGGACCTGGTAGGGCTCGTCCACCGGGGTGACGCGCGGCGCGCCACCGCCCGGCCACCCGCGTGGCACGGTGGTGAGCGGCGCCGAGAACCCTGCGCCGAGCGGCAGGCGCCGCGGGTCGGAGCCGTCGGGCAGCGACTCCATTACGCGAGCGACGGACGGGTGGCGGAGACGACGGCGCCGGGGCGCGGCCGGTGGGGGATCCGGTCGCGGCCCCGGCGGGGTCGTGGCACGCGAGGGTGCCAGGGCCCGGCGGGGCGCAGGTCCGCCGGGCCCGTGCGTGGTCGGGCGTGGTCGGGCGTGGTGCGGTCAGGCGGGGCTGGGCTGGGGGTGGGTGCCGCGGCGCGCCGCGAGCCGGGTGGCGATGCCGCGGGCCAGGGCGCGGCCCCACAGGACCAGGCCGGTGCCGGTGACGGCGGTGCTCAGCAGTACCGAGGTGACGAAGTCGAACGAGGTCCAGATCGTCGACGGGTTGGTCAGGAAGTCGTAGATGGTGGACAGGTAGTGCCACAGCACCGGGATCGTCACCGACACCAGCAGCAGCAGCGCCATCGCCCGGCCGATGAGCCAGAACACCGAGAAGCCCCACACCACGCGGCGCTCCCGCCGCGGCAGGGCGCTCTGGTCCCACAGGGCCTTGCGGCCGGTGACGCGGCGCAGCGCGTTCTCGATGAAGTGCTGGGTGTCGGTCATCAGGTCCTTGCAGCCGAACGCGGTCGCGACCGTGTAGTACAGGTCGGTGCGCACGAACAGGAAGCCCTGCCAGTAGATGCGGCCGATGTACGTCACCGCGACGCCGTTGAGCAGCAGCAGCGTGGTGGGGGAGAAGCTGACCCAGCCTCGGCGCTCGGCCCACAGCACCGCGATGAACAGCGCCAGCGACGCCGAGTCCAGCAGCGCGCCGGCGAGGAACGCCAGGTAGCGGGCGCGCTTCGGGGCGAGCCAGATCCCGGTCATGTCGGTCTCGATGACCGGGATGAACATGCGGTTCGACAGCCGGATCCGCGACGGTACGCCGGCGGCGCGGGCCGCGATCACGTGCGCGAACTCGTGCAGCATCGTGGCGGTGAACCCGATGGCGAACGTGATCCAGGTGAGCATCGCCAGGTGGTGCGGGTAGATCAGGGCCTGGAAGCCCGGCACCACGCCGGGGTCGGTGGCGACCAGGGCGACCATGCCGGCCAGCAGGGCGAGGGCGAGGATGACGACGGGCGGTCCGACGATGCGCCGGGCGGTCTCGGTGCTGATCCAGCTGAGGTGCCCGACGAAGCGGTCCGGCTCGGCCGCGGCGGCCGGCTCGGCGGGCGCCGAGCCGGCCGGCCGGACGAAGCCCTCGGCCTCCAGGGCGCCGACGAACCCGTCGATGTCGACCTGGCGGCCGGTGCGCTCCTCGTAGCGGCGGGAGGTCTCGCCGATCGTGTGCCCGGCGGCGAGGTCCTGCAGGATGCCCAGGCCGCTGCTCGGCAGGGACAGGAAGACGTTGCGGTTGGTGTCGCCGATGGAGACCGTGTCGCCCTCCAGCCGGTGCTGGAACGGCGGCACGTGCAGGACGGTGTCTGGTGCGTACATGGTCGGCATGACTCCTCCTTTCCGAGAGGGCCTGAGGTGTGACGGGCATGGTGCGACGGGCCCCGGGACGGCGAAGGACCGCCCGAGGCCCGTCGAACGCGGCGCTGATGCGGCGATCAGGCCGACACCGAGCAGCCAGCCGTGGTGCTGGTGGTGACCGGCTCCAGCTTGCGAACCTCGATCTTGTCCATGCGGAATCACCTCCTTCTGCGGGCAGCGCGAATCACCAGTTGCCTGGCGCTCTGGGCGACCGGATGCCGGCCAGTCTGGAATCACCTCCCGGCGCGGCGGCCGGAGGTGTGATGAAGGATCGGGGGGCGGGCTACCGCCCGGCGGCCTCGCTCACCGGGGGTGCGGTGCTCGCGCGGACGAAGTCCTCCCACGAGCGCTTCCCGCGCTGCGGCGGCCCCGCCTCGGTGCTGTCCGGCGCGAGCAGCCCACCGGCGTTGATCTTCGCCATGCCCGGGAACCACAGCTGCAGGACGGGGCGGCGCTTGCCGGTGACGCGCAGCAGGTCGCGCAGCGTCCCGGCGAAGGTGGTGCGGTGCGGCCCGGTGAGGTCCGGCACGCGGCCGGCGGGCGGCGCGAGCGCCAGCTCGACGAGCCGGTCCGCGACGTCGGAGGCGTCGACCGGCTCGACCGGGAACCCGCGCGGCACCGGCACGACCGGCAGCTTCGCCAGCTTGCGGGCGCCGCTGTAGATCATGTCGTAGAACTGGGTGGCCCGAAGGACCGTCCACGGCACGGTGGACGCGCACACGACCTGCTCGGCGGCGAGCTTCTCCTTGAAGTAGCCGAACGAGACGCGGTCGACCCCGACGATGGAGATGAAGACCAGGTGGGCGGTGCCGGCCTGCTCGGCGGCGCGGACCAGGGTCGCCGTCGTCGCGGCGTCACCCTTCTGCGCGCTGGCCAGGTGGACGATCGTCGGTGCGCCGGCCACCGCCTCGGCGACGCCGGCTCCGGTGGTCAGGTCACCGACGACATACTCCGCACCGCCGGTGGCCTCCCGCGGGGTGCGGCTCAGCACCCGCACCGGCACGCCGGCCGCGGTCAGCCGGTCGACGACGCGCCGACCGAGTGTGCCGGTGCCGCCGGTCACGAGCACTGGTGCTGCCATGCCGACCACCTCCTCAATGCTCAGCGGACCGTTGCGGACCGGGTGTCACTCATATGACCGGCCCCGCCCGGGAAGTGTGACGGCCGCGACCGGAAATCCTTCCGCGTCTTGTAATCAGCGTCGTTCAACTGCACCCGGCGTCGCTGGACCCTCCGATCGCCTCCGCTCTACCTTCCAGACGGCATACGCCCCGTCGCGAGTCCTTGGGAGGCGCCGCTATGCCCGATCCCCACGTTTACGACCAACCCGGCCGCACGGACACGGTGCACGGCCGCACCGTGCCCGTGCCGGCCGGCCCATCCGGTCCGGCCGGACCGCCCGGCCCACCCGACGAGCTCACCACGCTGCTGCGCGACACCGACTTCTGGTCCGACGGGATGGTCCGCGCCGCCGGCATCCCGATCGTGGACGTCCCGTTCGTGACCGTCGGCGGTGGCCTCGGGTCCTTCGTCACCGTGGACTACCTGCGCATCGCCGGCGTGCCGGCCGACGAGATCCGGGTGCTGTCCAACCTGGACTACCCGTGGCAGACATATGAGTATCTCACCCGAGTTTCGCAGATCCCCGGCCCGGAACGCATCCGCTCGGACTCCTCGTCGCGCCCCGACAACATCTGGGGCTTCCCGTCGTACGCGGTCGGCGAGGCCTGGCGCGAGCGGACGCTGAAGCCGCTGTGGGAGGTGTTCACCGAGCCGCTCATCGCCGACTACTGGACGCCGCGGGTCGGTGCCGTGTTCCGCGGCCTCGAGCGCGAGGCCAAGCGCATCGGCTACCCCGACATGCTCTCCCGCGGCCTGGTCCGCACGGTGCGGCGGCGGATGGACGGCGGCTACTTCACCATCCTCACGCCGCGCCCGGGCGACACCACGACGCAGCCGACCGCGTACCGGTCCCAGTTCGTGCACATCGCCGTCGGGTACCCGGGACTGCGGTTCCTGCCGGACCTGCAGGCGCTGCGGCTCGGCGCCGGCGACTACCACCACGTCGTCAACGCCTACGAGCCGCACGAGCACGTGTACCAGCACCTGATGACCGCGCCCGGCACGGTGGTCGTGCGCGGCGGCGGGATCGTGGCGTCACGGGTCCTGCAGCGCATCATGGACGACCGGGAGCGCAACGGGGCGCAGACCAACGTCGTGCACGTGTTCCGCACGTTCGTCCGCGGGCCGCAGGGCCCGCACCCGTGGCTGCGCCAGCCCGGCGGCGACGGCTGGGCGTACCAGGGCTTCAACTACCCGAAGTCGGTGTGGGGCGGCCAGCTCAAGGCCGAGGTCCGCAAGCTGGACGGCGAGGCGCGGGCCCGGGCGTACCACCAGATGGGCGGCACGTCCACGCCGTACCGGCGCACCTGGCAGCGGCAGCTGGCGGCGGGCCGCAACGGCGGGTACTACACGGCGCTGCAGGGCGCGATCGAGCAGGTCGAGGTCAACCCCGACGGCCGGCTGCGCTGCCGGATCGTCGGCGAGAACGGCGCCCGCGAGATCCACGCCGAGTACATCATCGACTGCACCGGCCTGCAGCCCGACATCACCCACCACCGGGTCCTCAAGGACCTGCTCGACCACGGCGGCGCCGGCCGCAACCCGCTCGGCGGCCTCGAGGTCGAGCGGCACTTCGAGGTCAAGGGCACGGCGAGCGGCAACGGCGCCCTCTACGCGTCCGGGGTCGCGACCCGCGGCGGGTACTTCCCGGGCGTCGACACGTTCCTCGGCCTGCAGATCGCCGCCCAGGAGATCGCCGAGGACCTGGCCCGGCGCGGCTTCGCCCGGCCCCTGACAGTGTCCCGCTCGACCCGGCAGTGGTTCAACTGGCTGCTCAACCGGCCGGTCTGAGGAGACATACATGGTTCCCACCCTGACGGGCCGCATCCAGACCCGTATCGCGCTGCTGGCCACGGTCGGCGCGCTGGTCACCGCCCTGCTCACCCCGTTCCTTCCCGGCGGCGGCCCGCTGCAGCCCCGGTATGGCACGACGTACCTGCTGCTGGCCGCCGTCACCGTGCTCGGGGTCGGCTGGGAGTTCGTCTACCACGCCCTCATGCAGTTCCGCTGGGAGAAGGACTGGCCGACGCTGTTCGGGCTGCTGACCTTCGCCCCGGAGGGCGCGCTGGTGTGGTTCCTGGCCCAACGGGGCTCGGTGCCGGGGCTGCACGCCCCGTCGTTCGCCGCGTTCAGCATCCACTTCCTCGTGGTGTGGCTGTGCGTGTGGCTCATCGCGAACGGGCCGATGCGGGTTCCCTTTCCACGCTGGAGATTTCATGGAGGTCGGCTGCTATGACGATGCCTACGGTGACCGGTGGCGCCGCGACCGGACCGGCCGGCGCGGGCACGTCCCGCCCAGCCCGGCGCCGCCGCGCCACGACCCCCGAGCCGCAGCCACCGTCCCCGGCGGTGCCACCGGAGGCTGAGGCGCCGGCACCGGCGCCGGCCCCGACGGCCCGCCGGCGCGCGGCCGCGACACAGGCGGCGAGGCCGGCCACGTCGGCCGCGGTGAAGGCCGCGCCGGCGAGGTCCCGGGCCGCGGCGGCGGACACGGTGCAGCCGCCCCTGGACGAGCTGGACGAGCCGGACGAGCCGGCGAAGGCGACGAAGGCGCCGAAGGCGAAGACGGTGACGGTGGCGGCGGCGAAGACCACGCCGCGCCGCACGGCCACCGCGAGCGTCGCGCCGCACACCGTCGCACCGCAGGCGCCCGCCACGCCGCACCCCGTGTCGCCGCATCCGGTGGCGCCGCACGTGGTGGCGCCCGCGACGGTCAGGACCGTGACGACGCGGGTGACCACGATGCGGACCGCGACGGGGCGTGCCGCGGCCGCCCGCGCCGCGGCGGCCCGGTCGGCGGCGGCGCGGGCGGCCGCGCTGCCGGCCGTCGCTCCCGCTCCGGTCGTGGCCCCCGAGCCGGCCGGCGCGCAGGAGCCGGCCGGCGCCCTGACCGACGTGCTGACCGACGCCGTCGACGACGCCATGGACACCCGCATGGACGCCCGCATGGGCGACGCCATGGGCGGCGAAATGGGCGGCGGCGTGGGCGGCGGGCTGGACGGCACCGTCGCCGCCGTGGTGCGCGCGACGCCGGGGATGACCGTGCGGCCGCTGCCGGGCAACGGCCTCGTCATGCGCCAGGGCGACCTGGTCCTCGCCGGGGCGGAGGCCGGCATCGGTGTGGTCGTCAAGGCGTTCGCCGAGGTCGTCGCCGCCGGCGGGGACGGGGTGCTGCTGGTGCGCCGGGTGGCCGCGGTCCTCGCCGCCGACTACGCCGGGGCGGTCGCCGCCTGCGCCGCCTGCGGTCCGACCCGCGACGGCCGTCTCGCCGTGCTGGTGTACGCCGGTGCCCGCGCCCACATCGACGCGGCCGGGCAGGCCAGCACGCTCTCCGGCGAGCACGACATCGCCGCGGTGGCCCGGGTCCTGCCGGCACCGGTGGACGCCGTCCGCCTGGAGCTGCCCGGCGCGGCCGACGCCGACCCGCGCACCCGGCTCGACGTCGGCGTGGTGGTGGCGGCCGGGGTGAGCATCACGTTCGCCGACGGCATGCCCAGGCTGACGCCCCAGGAACCGGCGCCGGCCGCACCCGCCACGGCCGCGGCACCGGCCTCGGCACCCGCCGCGCCGGAACACGCGATGGCGCCCGAACCGGCGACGGCACCGCACCACATGACGGCGCCGGAGCACGCGATGGCGCCGCAGCACGCGATGGCGCCGGAACCGGCGATGGCCCACGCCGCCATGCCGGCACCCGCGTACCCGGCGGCACCGACAGCCGTCGCCGCACCCGTCGCCGTGGCGGCGCCCGCCGCCGCGCCGCCGCTGCACGACACCGGGTCCCACGTGGCGGTGGGGCAGCGGCCGCAGGTCGAGCACCGCGCGACGGTGGCGGTCCCCGTGGTGGCGCCGAGCCGCCGCGACGCCGGCGAGGCGCAGCCGGAACGGCCCGTCCAGCCGCACGCCCCGCTGGTGAGCGGGCTGCACTGCCCCGAGGGCCACTTCAACGACCCGCGGCTCAAGTACTGCGGCGTCTGCGGCATGTCGATGACCCAGGCGGCCTCCGTCGAGCAGGACGGCCTGCGCCCTCCGCTCGGCGTGCTGGTGCTGGACCGGGGCGGCACGTTCGTCCTGGACGGTGACCTGGTCGTCGGCCGGGAGCCGCAGGCCGACCGGGACGTCGTCGCCGGGATCGCCCGGCCGCTCGTGCTCGACGAGCCGGCGCTGACCGTGTCCCGGCAGCACGCCCGGATCAGCCTCATCGACTGGGACGTGTACGTCGAGGACCTCGACTCGAAGAACGGCACCCGGCTGCAGCGTCCGGGTGTCCAGCCCACCCACATCGCGGCGAACACGCTGACCCCGATCGGGCCCGGCACGGTGATCTGGATGGGCGACCGCTGGCTGCGGTACGAGTCCAACCGTCACCTCTGAGCCCGCCCCCGGCACCGAGAAAGGCCTGTCGTGACCACGCACCAGCTCGCACAGCTGTTCCTGACCTTGGCCGTCATCATCGTCCTCGCCCGGGTGTTCGGCGCCGCGGCCCGCCGGCTCGGCCAGCCGGCCGTCCTGGGGGAGCTCACCGCCGGCATCCTCGCCGGGCCGACGCTGCTCAGCGCCGACCTGCGCGGCATGCTCTTCCCGGCGTCGATCGGCACCGCCCTCGCGGCGTTGGCGAACGTCGCCCTGGTGCTGTTCATGTTCTGCGTCGGACTCGAGCTCGACCAGGCGCTGCTGAAGGGCCGGGGCCGAGCGGCGGTGGCGGTCTCGATCGGCTCGATCGTCGTGCCGTTCGCGCTCGCCGTCGGTCCGGCGCTGTGGATGGCCGGCAATCACCGGGTCGGTGACCGGTTGCCGTTCGTGCTGTTCATCGGGGCGGCGATGTCGGTGACCGCGTTCCCGGTGCTGGCCCGGATCCTGACGGACCGGAAGATGCACCGGCTGGAGATCGGCGGGCTGGCGCTGGCCAGCGCGGCGCTCGGCGACGTCCTCGCCTGGGTGCTGCTGGCGTTCGTGACGGCGGTCGGCGGGTACGCCGCCGGTGGGCAGTGGCAGGTCACGCTGGCCGTGCCGTACGTGCTGCTGATGCTGTTCGTCGTCCGGCCACTGCTGCGCAGGGCGTGCACCGTGGCCGGCCGGCCCCGGCCGCTCACCCCGGGGCTGCTGTCGCTGCTGCTCGCCGGGCTGCTGCTGTCCAGCTACGCCACCGAACGGATCGGCATCCACTTCATCTTCGGTGCGTTCCTGTACGGAGCGATGATGCCCACGCGCGGCTTCGCCCACTTCCGCCAGGAGCTCGTGGAGCGCATCGAGCCGGTCAGCGGCACCATCCTGCTGCCGGTCTTCTTCGTCATCTCCGGTATGCGCGTCGACCTGTCCACGGTCGGCACCCGTGGCCTCGTCGAGCTGGCGGTGATCCTCGCGGTCGCGGTCGGCGGGAAGTTCGGCGGCGCGTACCTCTGCGCCCGTTCGGCGGGCCTCGGCGCCCGGCAGTCGGGCACCCTGGCGTCGTTGATGAACACCCGCGGACTGACCGAGATCGTGTTCCTCACCGTCGGCCTGCAGCACGCGATCATCGACCGGGACCTGTTCTCCCTGATGGTCGTGATGGCGATCGTGACGACGGCGATGGCCGGCCCGCTGCTGCACTGGTTCTACCCGCGCCACATGGTGGAGCGGGACCTCGCGGCCGCCACGCAGGAACCGGTGCTGGCCGGCGTGAAGTGACCGGCGCGGCGTGTTCAGCCGCGGCCGTGCCGCGGTCGAACAGCCAGCAGTCCACTGTGGACGTACAACGGCAGTGCCGAACGCATCGACGGCGGCCTCCGTACCCCGTAGGTTGAGCCCATCCCCGCCCGGCCCGGTGCCAGGCCCGCATTCAAGTAAATCGACAGACATCAATACGTGTGACACGGAGGGAAACAGTCATGAAAACTCGGCACTGGGTCAGCGCGGCGATCGCCGTCATGGCGGTGCCCGCGGTGCTGGTCGGTGGACCGGCGGCGCTCGGCGGGTTCCTCGGCTCCGGACCGGCGGTCAGCGTGGCCGACAACGACGAGATCGTCCCGTCCGGGGGGCCGATCGCCGGCACCACCGGCTGGGTGTACGTGATGAGCAACCAGGAGTCCGGCAACTCGATCGTCGTCTTCGAGCGCGACGCCGACGGCGGCCTGGTCCGCAAGAGCATCGTCCCCACCGGCGGCCTCGGCGCCGGCCGCGGCCACGACCTGGAGGACGCCAGCGACGCGCTGGTCTCCCAGGGCGCGCTGATCGCCAGCCCCGACCGCAAGCTCCTGTTCGCGGTCGACGCGGGCAGCAACGAGGTGACGTCGCTGTCCGTCGACGGCGGCAAGGTCGAGGTGGTCAGCCGGGTGCCGTCCGGGGGGACCCGGCCGGTCTCCGTCGCGCTGCACGAGGACCTGCTCTACGTCGCCAACGCCGGCGGCCTGGCCCCGAACACCAACGGTCCGTCGGCGTCGGTCGCCGGCTTCAAGGTCGACGGCGAGGGCAAGCTCACCGCGATCGACGGCGCGGTGACGAACCTGCCCGGCGGCCCGACGGCGGCGCCGTCGCAGGTGTCGTTCAACCCCGCCGGCACCAAGCTCGTCGTCACCGAGCGGCAGGCGAACAAGATCGACGTGTTCCCGATCGGCGAGGACGGCAAGCTCGGCACCGGCGTGTCCAACAAGTCCAGCGGCCCGGGCCCGTTCACCGCTACGTTCCGCGGCAAGGACACCCTGGTCTCCAGCGAGGTCGTCGGGTCCAACTACAAGTACGGCGCGCTGTCGACGTACAAGCTGAAGGACGACAACACCCTCGAGGTCATGACCTCCTCGCTGAGCACGGTGGAGCTCGCCGCGTGCTGGACGGTCGACAGCCTGCTGGACCCGAACGTGCTCTACCTCGGCAACGCGCAGAGCGGCACGATCTCCGGCATCCGCTTCGACAAGGACGGCAAGGCGTCGGTGTTCCCGGACGACGGTCACCTGGCCACGACCCGCGACCAGAAGGCGACCCAGGACATGGCGCTCAGCGCCAACGGCCGCTACCTGTACGTGCTGACGGTCGGCTTCGACGAGAAGCTCGCCGACCCGCGGCTGATCACCCACGTCGACGGCGCGCAGTTCTCCAACAAGATGTCGATCAGCGCCTGGCGGGTCGAGAAGAGCGGCGCCCTCACCCCGCTGCCCGGCTACGGCGTGGCCGACGACGTCCCGACCGTCGTCACGCCCGGCGTGGTCACCGAGAGCAAGGGCGGCCTGCCGCCGGGTAGCGAAGGCATCGTCGCCTTCTGACCCCCGGGCCGCCCTGCGACGCCCCGGCCCACCGGCTGAGCCCGACCTCGCCGGTGGGCCGGGATTCCAAGCGGCGGCCAACCGACAGCCCCAGCGCAGCCCACCACCCGCCGTGCCGGTCACCGCAGCAGAGCGAGGAGCCATGTCCGACCAGAATCCGCCCGGGAACACGGGCACCAACGTCACCGTGGCCCTGAGCGGACTCCTGACGGGCATGTTCGTCGCCGCGATCTCCTCCACGGTCGTGGTGACGTCACTGCCGGTGATCGTCCCGGAGCTCGGCGGCGGCCAGGCCTCCTACACCTGGATCGCCACCGCCACGCTGCTCGCCATGACGGTGGCGACCCCGATCTGGGGCAAGCTCGCCGACCTCTTCGACCGGCGGCGGCTGTTCGAGACCGGCATCGCGCTGCTGGTCATCGCGTCGCTGGTGGCCGGCCTGGCCGACAACCTCAACCTGCTCATCGCCATGCGGGTCGTGCAGGGCATCGGCGCCGGCGGCCTGGCCGCGCTGAGCCAGATCATCCTCGCCGACATCATCAGCCCCCGGGAGCGCGGCCGGTACGCCGGGCGCATCGGGGCGGCGCTGACCAGCGCCAACATCCTCGGGCCGCTGGTCGGCGGCCTGGTCACCGACACCATCGGCTGGCGCTGGAACTTCTACCTCGTGCTGCCGGTCGCCGTGGCCGCGCTGGTCCTGGTCCGCCGGGCGCTGCACCTGCCGGCGCGGGAGACGAAGGCCGTCACCGTCGACTACGCCGGCGCCACCCTCATCAGCGCCGGCATCGGCCTGTTCCTCATCTGGCTCACCGCCGGCGGCGCCGAGTTCGGCCGCACGTCGACCCTCGGCTGGTTGCTGCTCGCCGCCGCGGGCGCCTGCCTGGCCTGGGCGGTCCGGGTGGAGCTGCGCGCGCCGTTCCCGCTCATCCCGCCGGCCATCTTCCGCGAGACCACGGTGAGCCTGTCGGTCGTCGCGAGCCTCTTCACCGGCGCGGTCATGTTCAGCTCGCTGGTGTACCTGCCGCAGTACTTCCAGTTCGCCCGGGGCGCCTCCGCCGTCATGTCCGGCCTGATGACGACCCCGGTGATGATCGGGCTGATGGTGTCCACGACCGTCGTGGGGCGGCTCATCACCCGATCCGGCACCTGGAAGCCGTACCTCGTCGGCGGCGGCGCGCTGCTCGTCGTCGGCGTCGGGTGGCTCGCCCAGCTGCGCGCCGACACCCCGTACACCACCGTCGCCGCCGGCATGCTGCTCCTCGGCGCGGGCGTCGGGGCGCTGCTGCAGAACCTCGTCGTGATCACCCAGAACGCCGTGTCACCCGCCGACATCGGCGCCGCGACCGCGGCCGTCACGTTCTTCCGCAGCCTCGGCGGCGCGATCGGCATCGCGGCGCTCGGCGCGTTCATCCAGACCGGCGTCGCGGAGCGGGTCCGCCACGACGCGACCACGCTGCCGTCGGCGCAGCGGCTCGCCCTCAACGCGCGGCTGGACCAGGGCGGCATCCTGGACCCCGGGCAGCTGCCGGACCGGCTGCGGGAGATCGCCGCCGGCGCCTACGGCATGGGGGTCGGCGCGCTGTTCCTCATCCTCGTCGCCGCCGCGTTCGTGGTCCTCGCCGCGGTCGTGGCGCTGCCGCCGGCCGCGCTGAGCCGCGCGACCGCGGTGCAGGCCGCGGCGGGCCAGCCCGTGGCCGCGGACAGCCGCAGCGGCCGCCGCTGGCACGGCGACACGTTCCTGTGGACCGGCGACACGATCCTGCTCCCCGTGGTCGCCCCCAGCCCGGCCGGCGCGCACGCCGGCGCCGCCACCGACCCGCACGGGCAGCCGTACCTGGGCGCCCCCACCGGACCCTACGCGCCGCCGCAGCCGGCGCCGCACGCCACCGGCCGCGCCCACGCCGGCACCTACGCCACCGCACAGGCAGCCGGCCCAGCCGCCGCGCAGGCCGGCGGCCACGGGCTCTACGCCAGCGCCGCCGGCGCGGGGCAGCAGCCGTCCAGCACCGCCGGCGCGGAACCGCGCCCGGACCGCGGTGTCGCCACCGTCGGCGCGGGGCAGCAGCGCCGCCCGGACCGCGGCGTCGCCACCGCCGGTGACGGCTGGCACCGCGCCACCCGGCGGCAGGCCGCCCCGTCGTGGGCCGCCGAGACCGCCGAGTGGCCCCTGGTGCAGGCGCCGGGGACGGACCCGCACGAGGCGTACCAGGTGCCGGTCCCCGGCGACGTCCCGGCGCCCCCGTACGGCGGCGTCAGCCTCGGTCCGCGGGCCGTCGAGTCCCGCGGCGCCGCCCCGACCATCGCCGTCCCGCGGGTGTTCCGGGCCAGCGCCAGGGTGGAGTGACGAGCCGCCGCCGGGCGCCGCGGAGTCATGCGGCACAGGTGACGCTGCGGCACACCGGCAGGTGATGCGCTGGCGGCATGAGCAATCCGGAGCGGGAGCGGGTCGCGGCGTTCGGGCGGCCCGAGGACGGACTCATCGATGCCAGCCCCTGGTACCGGTGGGGTCCGTACCTCAGCGAGCGGGCCTGGGGCACCGTCCGCGAGGACTACAGCGGCGGCGGCACGGCGTGGGAGGCGTTCCCGCACGAGCACGCGCGGTCCAGGGCGTACCGGTGGAGCGAGGACGGCCTCGGCGGGATCTGCGACGCCGAGCAGCGCCTGTGTTTCGCCCTCGGCCTGTGGAACGGGCAGGACCCGATCCTCAAGGAACGCATCTTCGGCCTGACCGGCAACGAGGGCAACCACGGCGAGGACGCCAAGGAGTACTGGTGGTACCTCGACGCGGTGCCCAGCCACGCGTGGCTGCGCTGGCGGTACCACTACCCGCAGCGGGCGTTCCCGTACGAGCACCTGGTGAGCGAGAACCGCCGCCGCTCCCGCGACGAGCCGGAGTTCGAGCTGCTGGACACCGGTGTGTTCGACGGTGACCGGTACTGGATCGTCGAGGCCGACTACGCCAAGGCCGACCCCGACGACCTGCGCATCCGGGTACGGCTGACGAACCCCGGCCCGGACGCGGCGACGCTGCACGTGCTGCCGACCGTCTGGTTCCGCAACACGTGGTCCTGGGAGCCCGGCCGGTCCAAGCCCCGCCTCGCCACCGCCGGCGACGACGCGATCGCCGTCGAGCACGACGGTCTCGGCCCGATGGTGCTGCAGGCCGCGCCCGGACCCGACGGTGCCATGCCGCGGCAGGTGTACTGCGAGAACGAGACGAACGCGCAACGGCTGTTCGGCAGCCCGTCGTCCACGCCGTACCCGAAGGACGGCATCAACGACCACGTGGTGCACGGCGCCGCGACCGTCAACCCCGGCCGGGAGGGCACGAAGGCGGCGTTCTGGTACGAGGTCACCGTCCAGCCAGGACAGACCGCGGAGCTGTCGCTGCGCCTCGCGCCGCAGGCCGACCCGGAGGCGTTCGGGCCGGCGTTCGACCAGGTGCTGGAGCAGCGCCGGGCCGAGGCGGACACCTTCTACGCCGAGCTGACCCCGGAAGGGACCAGCGCCGAGGACGCCATGATCATGCGGCAGGGCTTCGCCGGCATGATCTGGGGCAAGCAGTTCTACAACTACGACGTCGCCCGGTGGCTCAACGGCGACCCGGCGCAGCCCCCGCCGCCGCCCGGCCGGCAGGACGGCCGCAATGCCCGCTGGCGGCACCTGGACGCCTCCGACATCATGTCGATGCCGGACCCGTGGGAGTACCCGTGGTTCGCCGCGTGGGACTCCGCGTTCCACGCCGTGGCCCTCGCCCACCTCGACCCGGCGTTCGCGAAGTACCAGCTGGTGCTGCTGTGCCGGGAATGGTTCCAGCACCCCAACGGCGCGATCCCCGCCTACGAGTGGGCCTTCGAAGACCTCAACCCGCCGGTGCAGGCGTGGGCGGCCATGCAGGTGTACCAGATCGACGGCCGGCGCGACACCGCGTTCCTGATGCGGGTCTTCTCCAAGCTGATGCTGAACTTCACCTGGTGGGTCAACCGCGAGGACGCCGACGGCCGCAACCTGTTCCAGGGCGGCTTCCTCGGCCTGGACAACATCGGCCCGATCGACCGGTCGCACCTGCCGCCCGGGTTCCGGCTGGAGCAGTCCGACGCGACGGCCTGGATGGCGTTCTACTGCCTCAACCTGCTGGAGATGGCGCGCGAGCTGGCCAGGCACGACCCGGCGCTGGACGACCTCGTGGTCAAGTTCCTGGAGCACTTCGCGCTCATCTCCGAGGCGATGCGCACCAACGACCTGTGGGACGAGCAGGACGGCTTCTACTACGACATGCTGCGCGGCGCCGACGGCTCCAGCACGCCGCTGCGGGTCCGCTCGATGGTCGGCGTCATCCCGCTGTTCGCGACCAAGGCGCTGCGCCAGGAGGAGTTCGCCCGGGTCCGCAAGCTGTCCAAGGGCTTCGCCGAGATGCCCGAGCACCACGTCCTGAGCGGCGCCGGCGGCGAGGAGCTGATCGCGGTGGGCGTCGCGGCGCACGGCCGGGCCCGGCGCATCCTGCCGCACCTGTTCGACGAGGAGAGCTTCCTGTCGCCGTACGGGTTGCGGGCGCTGTCCCGCTGGCACGCCGAGCACCCGTTCAGCGTCGAGCTGCCCGGCTGGACGGCGACCGTCAGCTACGAGCCCGCGGAGTCCACCACCGGCATGTTCGGCGGCAACTCCAACTGGCGCGGCCCGCTGTGGATGCCGCTGAACTACCTGGTGCTGCGCACCCTCGAGGACTACCACGCGAACCTCGGCGACTCGGTGAAGATGGAGTACCCGACCGGGTCCGGACGGCAGTGCACCGCCGGCGAGATCGCCGAGGACCTCCGCCAGCGGATGCTGTCGCTGTACCGGCGCGGCCCCGACGGCCGCCGGCCCGCCTTCGGCTGGGTGGACCGCCTGCAGCACGACCCGAACTGGCGCGACAACCTGCTGTTCTACGAGTACTTCCACGCGGACAACGGCGCCGGGCTCGGCGCGATGCACCAGACCGGCTGGACCGGGCTGCTCGCCGAGCTCGTCGCGCGTCCCTCGGCGATGTCGGGAGCGCGGCGATGATCACCTTCGGCCGCCAGGTGTGCGGCGATCTCGACGCGGCGGCGGCCCGCGAGTGGCTGGTCACCGACGGGCTCGGCGGCTACGCGATGGGCACCGTCGCCGGCCTGCGCACCCGCCGGTACCACGGCCTGCTCGTCGTCGCGGCGGCCGGCGGGGCGTCCCGGATGCTCGGCCTCGCCGCCGTCGACCCGGTGGTCCGCGCCGGCGACCGGGTGGTCCGGCTCGCGACCGACGAGTGGGCCGGCGGCGCCGTCGACCCCGCCGGCCACGTCCACCTCGCGCAGTTCCGGCTCGAGGACGGTGTGCCGTCGTGGTGCTGGGACCTCGGCGACGTGGTGGTGCGGCTGGAGGTGGCGATGGCGCACGGCCGGCCCGCGGTCGGCCTCGCGTTCCGCGTGCTGCGCGCCCCCGGCCCGGTGACCCTGGAGCTGACCCCGCTGTGCACGTGGCGCGACGCGCACGGCGAGCGGCACGGCACCGGCGAGCCGCGGGTGACCCCGGTCGCCGACGGCTTCGAGTTCGCGGGCGCGTACCGGGTGAGCGGCCCGAACTGGCGACCCGGCGGCGAGTGGTACCGCGGCGTGCACGCCCGGCAGGAGGCCGCCCGCGGCCTGAACGCCGACGAGGACCTGTGGGCCGCCGGGTACTTCACCGCCGAGCTGGCCCCCGGCGAGACGGCCTCGGTCACCGCGGCCGCCGCGGGCGGCTCGGCACCGAACGGCGGCGACCTCGGCGGCGTCCTGCCGGGCGCGACCGGGATCGTCGCCGCCGCCCGGGACCGGGCCCGCGCGCTCGCCCGCCTCGCCGGCGCCACCGACGACGCCGGCCGGCAGCTCGCCGTCGCCGCCGACCAGTTCGTCGTCGACACGCCCTCGGGTCCCTCCGCGGTGGCCGGCTACCCGTGGTTCGGCGAGTGGTCCCGCGACCTCATGACGTCCTTCGAGGGGCTGCTGCTGACCACCAACCGGCACGACGACGCGCGGCGGGTCCTGCTGCGCGCGGGCGCGACCGTGTCGGAGGGCATGCTCGCGAACACCGCCGACACCGGCACCCTGGAGTACAACACCGCCGACGCCGCCCTGTGGTTCCTGCGGGCGGTCGACCGGTACGCCGGCGCGACCGGGGACATGGACACCGTGGCCACGCTCGCCGACGCCATGGACGAGGTCCTGCGCTGCCACCAGCGCGGCACCCGCTACGGCATCGCCGCGGACCCGGCCGACGGCCTGCTCACCCAGGGCAAGCCCGGATACGCGCTGACCTGGATGGACGCGCGCGTCGGCGGGGAACCCGTCACCGAGCGGCAGGGCAAGGCGGTCGAGATCAACGCCCTGTGGATCGAGGGCCTGGCCACGACCGCGACCCTGTTCGACCGCATCGGCCGCGGCAACGAGTGGGCCGCCGCGGCCGCCCGGGCCGCGACCTCCTTCGGGCAGCGGTTCCCGCGCCCCGACGGCGGCGGCCTGTACGACGTCGTCGACGGGCGGGGCGGCGACGACCCGTCCGTGCGGCCGAACCAGCTCCTGGCGGTGGCGTCGCCGCACGTACCGGCGGCGGACCGGCGCATCGTCGAGACCTGCCGGGCGGCGCTGCTGACGTCGGTCGGGCCGCGCTCGCTCGCGCCCGGGTCGCCCGGCTACGCGGGCACGCACCGCGGCGGGCCGGCCGACCGTGACCGCGCCTACCACCAGGGCACCGTCTGGCCGTGGCTGATCGGCCCGTTCGTCGACGCGGCCCGGCGCGTGGGCGCCGACACCGACGGCGTCCTGGACGGCCTGGAGCTGCACCTGTCGGAGTGGGGCCTGGGCTCGGTGTCCGAGACGATGGACGGCGACGCCCCGCACGCCGCCACCGGCTGCCCGTTCCAGGCCTGGTCGGTCGCCGAGCTGCTGCGCGCCCGCGCCGCCCTGCGTTGATCCCTGGCCGCCTGTGCCGCCGCCCCGGGGGCGGCGCAGGCGGCCTCCTGCTGTCCGCACCCATCGAGGGGTGCACGGAAGTCGATGAACCGTTGCCACGCGATGGCGAGTCTGCTTA
Organism: Dactylosporangium aurantiacum; assembly: GCF_000716715.1. GTDB lineage: Bacteria > Actinomycetota > Actinomycetes > Mycobacteriales > Micromonosporaceae > Dactylosporangium > Dactylosporangium aurantiacum. The sequence continues at coordinate 207,550 of NZ_JNYJ01000006.1, forward strand.
ACTAATCGGCACCTTGGTGAGAGAGCGCTCTCTGGCCAGGTGGAAGGAGTACACCCCCGCCCCGGTCCGGTCGCCGCCGCCAACGGCGCCGGGCCTGTCACCAACCCCCGACAGCGGTGCGCAGCGGCATCCCGCGGCCTTCGGCGAGGCGGCGTGACCTGCCGCGAGATCGGCGCGCCGGCCACCCGTGCGGCAGCGACGCCCGCGACCACACCGACACATCCCCATCCACCCCGCCGGCGCGGGGCGGCGGCGAAGCCGTGCCCGGACGCCGGGGCCCGACCGCGGGGCCACCTGACCGCGGCCCAGAGATCTGACGTGATCGGCGCACGTCGTTCGCTGCTTTCTGCGTAAGAGAGGTGCAACCGATCATGTTCCGCAGAGTGCTGCTCTGCGTCGCCCTCGTGCTGGCCGGAGCGGGCTTCAACATCGCTCCGGCGTTCGCGGCCGACTTCTCGGTGCTGATCTTCAGCAAGACCGCGGGGTACCGGCACGACGCGATCCCGGCGGGCATCGCCGCGATCCAGCAACTGGGCACGCAGAACAACTTCACGGTCGAGGCGACCGAGGACGCCGGCCAGTTCACCGACACCAACCTCGCCCGGTTCAAGGCGGTCATCTGGCTGTCGACGACCGCCGACGTGCTCGACGCGAACCAGCAGGCCGCGTTCGAGCGCTACATCCGCGCCGGCGGCGGCTACGTCGGCGTGCACGCCGCCGCCGACACCGAGTACGACTGGGCCTGGTACGGCAACCTCGTCGGCGCCTACTTCTCCAGCCACCCGGCGATCCAGCCGGTCACGGTGCGCATCGAGGACACCGCCCACCCGTCCAACGCCGGCATCCCGGCGAACTGGAACCGCACCGACGAGCTGTACAACTACCGCACCAACCCGCGCTCGCAGGTGCACGTCCTGGCCAACCTCAACGAGGCCACCTACAGCGGCGGCACCATGAACGGCGACCACCCGATCTCCTGGTGCCGCGCCTACGACGGCGGCCGGTCCTGGTACACCGGGCTGGGCCACACCATCGAGAGCTACAGCGAGGCGAACTTCCGCACCCACCTGCTCGGCGGCATCAAGTACGCCGCGCAGAACATCGGCAACTGCTCGGTGCAGTCCGCCGCGGGCACGTTCAGCCAGGTGAACCTCGCCAAGGGGGCGGCGGAGACGGGCGAGCCGATGGGCCTCACCGTCCTGCCCAACCGGGGCGTGCTGCACACCTCCCGCGACGGCGTCGTGCGGTACACCGACGTCAACGGCAACACCAAGGTCGCCATGACCCTGCCGGTCTACTCGCACGACGAGGAGGGCATGCAGAGCATCAAGGCGGACCCGAACTTCGCGTCGAACAAGTGGGTGTACATCTACTATGCGCCGCCGCTGTCTACGCCCGCCGGGGACGCCCCGGCGACCGGCACCGCGGCCCAGTTCGCGCCGTTCAACGGGGTCAACAAGCTGGGCCGGTTCACGGTCCGGGACGACTACACCATCGACCCGAACTCGCTGGTGACCATCCTCGACGTGCCGACCAGCCGGGGCACGTGCTGCCACGTCGGCGGTGACATCGACTTCGACGCCGCCGGCAACCTGTACCTGTCCACCGGCGACGACACCAACCCGTTCGACTCGGGCGGCTACGCGCCGCTGGACGAGCGGACCGACCACAACCCCGCCTACGACGCGCAGCGCACCGCGGGCAACAGCAACGACCTGCGGGGCAAGGTGCTGCGGATCAAGCCGGGCGCCACCGGCGGCTACACCATCCCGGCCGGCAACATGTTCGCCCCAGGCACCGCGAAGACGAAGCCCGAGATCTACGCTATGGGCTTCCGCAACCCGTTCCGGATGAGCGTGGACAAGGCCACCGGGGTCGTGTACCTCGGCGACTACGGCCCCGACGCCGGCACCGCCGACCCGAACCGCGGCCCCGCCGGCACCGTCTCGTTCGAGCGGATCGCGGCGCCGGGCTTCTTCGGCTGGCCGTACTGCTCCAACTACAACACCCCCTACAACGAGTACGTCTTCCCGACCGGTCCGTCGCTCGGCCTGTACAACTGCGCGGGCGGCCCGACGAACAACTCGCCGAACAACACGGGCATCACCACCCTCCCGCCGTCGCAGGCCGCCTGGCTGCCATACGGTGGCGCGGGTCCCTGGCGCCCCGAGCTCGGCGGCGGCGGGCCGATGGGTGGTCCGGTCTACAACTTCAACCCCTCGCTGGTCTCCGACGTGAAGTTCCCGGCCTCGTACAACGGCAAGGTCTTCCTGGGCGAGTTCACCAGCCGGTGGATCAAGGCGGCGACCCTCAATGCCAACGGCACGGCCGGCACGATCGAGCAGATCCCGTGGTCCGGCACCGCGATCATGGACATGGAGTTCGGGCCGGACGGCGCCCTGTACGTGCTCGACTACGGCACCGGCTGGTTCGGCGGCGACGCCAACTCCGCCCTGTACCGCATCGAGTACAACAGCGGCGGCAACCGGGCACCGGTCGCCCAGGCCAGTGCCACCCCGAGCGCCGGCGCGGCGCCGCTGACCGTGCAGTTCAGCTCGGCCGGCAGCAACGACCCCGACGGTGACGCGATCACGTACGCGTGGGACTTCACCACCAACGGCAGCACCGACTCGACCGCGGCGAACCCGACGTTCACGTACACCGCGAACGGCGAGTACACCGCGACCCTGACGGTGCGCGACACCAGCGGCAAGATCTCCACCGCCAGTGTCGTCGTCGGCGTCGGCCGGCCCAGCGTCACGCTGGTCACGCCGGCGGACGGCACGCTGTTCAAGTTCGGCGACGCCGTGCCGTTCCAGGTGCAGGTGACCGACCCGAACGCGGGCACGGTCGACTGCAGCCGGGTCACGGTCAGCTACATCCTCGGCCACGACAGCCACGGCCACCCGATCACCAGCAAGACCGGCTGCACCGGCACGCTGCAGACGACCGTAGACGGTGAGCACGACGCCGCGTCGAACATCTTCGGCGTGATCAACGCGCAGTACACCCCGGTCAGCGGGGCCGCGGTCCAGGACCAGCACGTCCTGCAGCCACGGACCCGGCAGGCGGAGCACTACCAGACGATGAACGGCGTGCAGATCGCCGCGAAGGCGGCCGCGCACGGCGGCAACGCGGTCGGCTACATCGAGAACAACGACTGGATCTCGTTCCCGACGTACAACCTGGCCGGCGCCACCACGTTCACCGCGCGGGTCGCCTCCGCCGGCGTCGGCGGCACCATCTCCGTGCGGACCGACTCGCCGACCGGCCCCGTCGCCGGCACGGTGCAGGTCGCGCCGACCGGCGGCTGGGAGACGTTCGTCGACGTCACCGGCACCATCTCGCCGCCGACCGGCACGCACCAGCTGTACCTGGTGTTCACCGGCGGCGCGGGCTCCCTGTTCGACATCGACGACTTCACGTTCGGCACCGGCACCACCCAACCGCCGTCCGGGAACCTGGCGTTGAACAAGCCCGTGACGGCGTCCAGCACCGAGAACGCCGGCACCCCGGCGTCCGCGGCGGTCGACGGCTCGCTGACCACCCGCTGGGCCAGCGCGTTCGCCGATCCACAGTGGATCCGGGTCGATCTCGGCCAGTCCTACGCCATCGGCCGGGTGAAGCTGACCTGGGAGGCGGCGTACGGTTCGGCGTACCAGATCCAGACGTCGGCCGACGGCACGCGCTGAACAAGCCGGCCACCGCGTCCAGCACCGAGGCGGCCGCCTACCCGGCGTCCGCGGCCGTCGACGGCTCGCTGACCACCCGCTGGGCCAGCGCGTTCGCCGACCCGCAGTGGATCCAGGTCGATCTCGGCCAGTCCTACGCCATCGGCCGGGTGAAGCTGACCTGGGAGGCGGCGTACGGTTCGGCGTACCAGATCCAGACGTCGGCCGACGGCACGTTCGAGGTCTACAGCTGACCTGACAGGCCCGGGCGCGGGGATCGTCGGCGGTCCCCGCGCCCGGCCGCCGCGGGCGAGCGGGTGGACGCCGCCGCCGAGCGGCTGGGTGACGTGCCGGCTCCGTGCTGGCGCCGCTGGTCCGGGCCGGGTCCGTCCTCACGTCAGCCGGGCGTGGCGGGCCGGGCGGCCGCGTCGGCGTCGTAGTAGTGCACGCCCGAGCGAGGATTGCGGGTGAGCCAGGCGAGCATCTCGTTGACCTGGAGGGAGTACCACTCGGTATACCCGCACGCCGCGCAGATCCACACCTCGAAGCGCCCCGCCTCGATGCGCTTGTCCGTGCTCCCGCCGTCCGCCGATCCGGAACCCCACCTGGTGACGGCCGGCAGGACATCGACGACGTTGCGGTTGTCGGGTTCACCGAGCATGACCGGGTCGATGTGCCAGACGCGCGCACACTGACACTTGACACAGCGACGACTCGTACGCATGAGCGCACTGTAGAGGCCCGTCCCACCCGGCTCTGGCGCGTCCACGACACGAACCCGTCACATGAGCGTCCGGCGGGAGTGCCGGCGATCGAAGGTGTCAGGGCCTGAACTGCTGGTTCAGCGCCGCCGCCAGCGATCGGAACGCATCGGCGGGAAACGTCGTGGCATCACCGCCGTTGAGGACCTGGATCGCGACCTCGTCGGCGCCGGCCTGGTAATGCCGTTCGATTCCGGCCGCGACCCGATCGAGCGTGCCCCAGGGGATGAGTGCGTCGATGAGGCGGTCGCTGCCGCCGTCCGCGAGGTCTTCGTCGGTCCAGCCGAACCGGCGCAGGTTGTTGGTGTAGTTGGGCAGGCTGAGGTACCGGCGCGTGTACTGCCGGGCCGTGGCACGGGCGGTCGCCGCGTCGGCGTCGAGGACCACCGCGACCTCGGGTGCGAGCAACCGGTCGGCGCCGAGGGCCGTCCTGGCCTCGGCGGTGTGCTCGGCAGTGGTGAAGTACGGGTGGGCACCGGCCGAACGGTCGCGGGACAGCTCCAGCATCCGGGGTCCGAGCGCGGCCAGGATCCGTTGCTCGGGGGCGACCCCAGCCGCGTCGAGGCCGTCGAGGTACTCCACCATCTTCGAGTACGGCTTGCGGTACTCGGTGCCGGTGTCCGCGACCGGCCCGGCGTGGCTGGCACCGAGACCGAGCAGGAAACGGCCGGGGTGCGCACGCTCGGCGTCCTGGACGAATGCCGCCGCCTCGGACGGGGACGAGTGCCAGATGGAGAGGATTCCGGAGGCGACCCCGAGCCGCTTGGTCGCGTCGAGGATGTCACGGAATCGTGGGGGAACGTCTTCCCCGAAGCCGGCCGAGAACCAGAGCCGTGAGTACCCGAGGTGCTCCAGTTCGACCGCGGCGTCGGTGACCGCGGCTCGGCTGTCGCTGTTGATGAAGAACGGTTGCCACACGCTGACGGATCGTGGTGCCATGCCGCCACACTACGTCTCAGTGACCCGACGCCGTAGCGGTAAGCCATCGCGGTCACCCGACGCGGCGGAGTCTGTCAGCCCGTCGCGGACAGTGCCTCGGCGGACGGCCGCCCGACCCTCCGGCGCCACTCGAACAGCAGGATCACGGCGAGCGCGGCCATCTCGGCGGCCGCGGTCGCGCCGGCCGCGCCCATCGGGCCGAACCGGACCACGCCGAACCCGGCCGCGAGGGTCAGCAGCGCTGCCAGTAGCGCCATGGCCTTCGTCGCTCGGCTGTAATGGCCGTCGCCGATCCAGTTGTACATGAGCGCCCGGGTGACCGAGACGAACGGCAGCGCGAGCATGAACAGCGCCAGCCAGCCGGCGGCCGCGCGATGCGGCAGCGACAGCAGCGTGCCGGTGAGCCAGGGCGCGAGCCACGCGACGGCCGCCGCCATGGGGACCGCGCAGACCAGCGCGACCGCCACCGCGAACGACGCCGGATGCCTCGCGTGCTCCAGGCCCAGCCGGCTGCGCGCCCGCGCCACCATCGGCACCTGCAGTGCCGACAGCACCACACCGCCGATGGCCTGATACGCGACGGCGACGGCGCCGAAGCTGCCCATCACCGCGGGCGTGGCCAGCAGCGACAGCACCAGCGTGGCGAACCGGGCCACGTAGAGCTCGCCGAGGGCGAAGCCGAACAGCTGTCGTCCGGAGCGGTACGCCGCGAAGGCACGCCGCAACGTCAGCGTCCGCGGCCGCACGTGCCGCAGCGAGCCGTCCCGGCCCAGGACCAGCTCGCCGGCGACGAGTTGGGCCAGCCCGGCGGTGGCCAGGGCGAGGGTCAGCGGCACGCCGCAAAGGACCAGCACCAGCGACGCGGCCTTGCTCGCGCACATCAGCACCGCGCTGGCCAGGAACCGCGTCCGCCGGTTGAAGTCGGCGATCTGCAGCTGCGCCAGGCCGTTGCCGAGCACCACCACGCCCGCCGCCGCGAGCGCGGTCCCGCTGTAGCCGCGCAGGGCGTAGAACCCGCCGGCGACCAGGGCGCCGAGCAGCAGCCCCGGCACGATCACCAGCGCCCACTGGCTGCGCACGAGCGCGCGCTGGTCCTCCGTGCCGTTGAGGTACAGCATGGCCGACCCGCCGCTGAGCGCGATGAGCACGAACGCCAGCGCCGACGTCATCACCGTGTAGGCGGCGATCTCCGCGGTCTGCCCGAACTTCGCGCACAGTGCCAGGATCGCCGCGCTGAGCAGCCCGTTGACGCCGACGGCACCGGCCGCGACCGCCGAGTTCCGGGCGAGCTTGCGGTAGCCCGGCCCGGGCTGCGCGGGGTCGACGACACCGGCGTCGCTGATCGGCACGCCGGCCGTGGACCGCATGAGCCGTACTCTACGCGTGCCGGGACACCGGACCGACGCGAACGCACACCGGTCCCGCCCGCATCCAGACAGGTGCCAGCGCGCCGGCGCGACGTCACCAGCGGTCAGGCCCGCTGCCAGCCGTCGGGCGGCGGGTGGTGGCCTTCGGAGGACTGCCAGTAGTCGCGGGTCTCGGTGATGAGGCCGGCGTCGTCGAACCGGGCGAACGCGCTCCCGGCGATGGTCTGCTCGGCGCCGGTACCGTCGACGACGGCGGCCCAGTACTCGACCCAGGCGCGGTGGCCGTCGACGACCGGCGTGTTGAACCGCACGTCCGCGACCGCGGACTCGTCGGCGAACGCGTCGCGCAGGTAGTCCAGCACGCCGGCGCGACCGTGGTACGGCGGGCGGAACGGCAGCGAACGGTGGGTGCAGTCCTCGGCGTACAGGGCGGCGACCGCGCCCGCGTCGTGGGACCGCCACGCGGTGACCCAGGTGTCGGCCCAACGCGCGGCCGCGGTGCGGATGTCCACCCGACCAGTATCGCGGCCGTCCGAAGATCGGTCGCCGGTGCCGGTCCGGTGCCACGGCCGTGCCGCGGGACAACGGGATCGCCGGAGCGGGGGATTCCGGCCGTCCGCGTGGTGCATAGGCTGTCCGGGGAAGCGACTGAGGCCCCGGGGAGGAGCGTGCATGCCGGAGGCTTCCGACCTGCCGGATCCGAGCCGGATCGGGTCCCGGGTGGCGTTCAGCCGTGAGCTGACGCTGCTGCGGCAGCGGGCCGGGCTGACGGTCCGGGAGGTCGCCGCCAGCACCGGCGACTTCCGTAACCACAGCACGGTCGGGGACTGGTTCGCCGGGCGCGGGCTGCCGTCGGCCGCGTCGCGGGAGCTGCTGGTGAGGGTGCTGGCCGCCTGCGGGGTCGACGATCCGCAGCCCTGGCTGCACGCCTGGGAAGGGCTGCGGCGGCTGCCCGGGCCGCGGGCGCGCGGGCCGGCGCCGTACCGGGGACTGGCCGGCTTCGAAGCCGAGCACGCCGAGTGGTTCTTCGGGCGGGAGGCGATGACCGCGCAGCTGCTCGGCCGGCTCACCGCGCTGCACGAGACCGGCGGTGGCTGCCTGGTCGTGGTCGGGGCGTCCGGGTCGGGCAAGTCGTCGTTGCTGCGGGCCGGGCTGATCCCCGCCGTGCGCCGGGACGGGCTCGGTGGCGTCCCGTACGACGTCGGACTGTGCACGCCGGGACCGCGTCCGCGGGAGGTGCTGGCCGCGGTGCCCGGCGGTGAGCGGCGGCTGCTCGTCGTCGACCAGTTCGAGGAGGTCTTCACCGTGTGCGTCGACGACGCGGAGCGGCAGGCGTCGCTCACCGCGCTCGTCGGGCTGCCGGACACGATCGTCGTCCTCGGGCTGCGAGCCGACTTCTACGCCTCGGCGCTGCGGCATCCGGAGCTCGTCGCGGCCATCCGCGACCAGCAGTTCACCGTCGGGCCGATGAGCGAGTCCGAGCTGCGCCGGGCGATCGTCGAGCCGGCGCGCAAGGCCGGTCTCGAGGTCGCCGACGGGCTGGTCGAGCTGCTGGTCACCGAGGCCGGGCCGCGCGGCGGCGGGCCGGGCTGGGGGCGCGGGACGGGGGCGCTGCCGCTGCTGTCGCACGCGCTGTACGCGACCTGGCAGCACACCCGGGACCGGCGGCTGACCGTCGGGGACTACCGGGAGGTCGGCGGGATCGACGGTGCCGTCGCGGCCAGCGCCGACGCGGTGTACGACGCGCTCGACGCCGCCGACCGCGACCTGGCCCGGCGGCTGTTCCTCAGCCTGGTCCACGTCGCTGCCGACACGGTCGACACCCGGCGCCGGGTCGGCGTCGAGGACCTGATCGCCGAGTGTGGCGAGCCCGCGCAGCGGGTCCGTGCGGTGCTCGACCGGTTCGTCGACCAGCGGTTGGTCACGGCGGACGCGGACGCGGTGCACCTGGCGCACGAGGCGCTGCTGACCGCGTGGCCGCGGCTGCGGGAGTGGCTCGCCGTCGACCGGGCCGGCCTGCTCGTCGGCCGCCGGCTGCACGAGGCGGCCGTGACCTGGCAGCACGAGCACCGCGACCCGGCGGCGCTGTACCGCGGCACCCGGCTCGCCGTGGCCCGCGAGTGGGCGGCGACGAAAGGCCCGCACGGCGCGATCGGCCCGGTCGCCCGTGCGTTCCTCGACGCTTCCCTGGCCCGCGAGGCCGCGGAGCTCGGCGCGGGCCGGCGCCGCACCCGCCGGCTGCGTGCGCTCGTCGCGGCACTGACCGTGCTGTCGCTGCTGGCCACGGGCGCGACCGCGCTCGCCGTGCGGGCGCAGCGGGCCGCGGACCGGCAGCGCGACGCGGCCGTGTCGCGCAAGGTCGCCGGTGAGCTCGCCGACCTGCGGGTCGACAACCCCGCGCTGGCCAACCAGCTCAGCCTCGCCGCCTACCGGCTGTCGCCGACGGTGGAGGCCCGCGGCGGCCTGCTCAGCGCGCTGTCCTCGCCGTACGCCATCCGGCTGACCGGCCACGCCGGCTACGTCCACAAGGTCGCTTACCGGCCCGACGGCCGGCTCCTGGCCAGCGCCGGAGGCCAGCGCGAGGTGCGGCTGTGGGACACCCGCGACCCGCGCCGCCCGGCGCCGGCCGGCGAGTTCGTCGCGCACGAGGACTTCGTGGCCGCGCTGGCGTTCCGCCCCGACGGCCGGGTCCTCGCCACGGGCAGCGGCGACCACACCGCCGCGCTGTGGGACGTCAGCGACCCGCACCGGCCGACCCGGCTCGCCGTGCTCACCGGGCACACCGACCTGGTGGCCGCGGTGGCGTACCGGCCGGACGGCGACATCCTGGCGACGGCGGGCGTCGACGGGACGGTGCGGCTGTGGGACGTCAGCGCGCCGCGCGCACCGGTGCTGCGGGCGACGCTCGGCGGGACCGCGGCCGTGACAGCGGCGGCGTTCAGCCCGGACGGCGCCACGCTCGCGACCGCGGGTGAGGACCGCACGATCCGACTGTGGCGGCTGACCGGCCCGCCCGCCGGCGTCACCGCCGCCCCGGCCGCCGCCCTGACCGGGCACACCGGCACGGTCGCCGGCGTCGCGTTCAGCCCGGACGGCACCGTCCTGGCCAGCGCCGGCGCCGACCACACCGCCCGGCTGTGGAGCGTCGCCGCCGGGACGGCGCTCGGCACGCTGGAGGGGCACACCGAGGCCGTCAACTGCGTCGCGTTCAGCCCCGACGGGCGCACCCTGGCCACCGGCAGCGTCGACAACACCGCACGGCTGTGGGACGTGACCCGGCCCGCCGCCCCGGCGACCGTGCTCGTCAGCCACACCGGCGCCCCGGGCGACACCGGGTCGATCGCGTCGGTGGCGTTCAGCCCGGACGGCGACAGCCTGGCCAGCGGCGGGTACGACCACACCGTGCGGCTCTGGCAGCTGCCCGGCCCGCCGTCGACCGGGCTGCCGGGCGCGGTGCGGCCGATGACCCTCGGCGGTGACGGGCACCGGCTCTACCTCAGCAACGGCGCCACGGGCACCGCACTCCGGTGGACCATCGGGGACGGGCGGCTCACCGATCCGGTCGAGGTGCCCGCCGGCGGCGCGGCCGCGTTCAGCGCCGACGCCGGGCTGCTCGCCGCCGCCTCACGGACCGACCTGCAGCTGCGCGATCTCACCGGGCCCGCCGTCGGCGCCGAGCTGGCCACCCGCCCGCTCGCCGGGCCGCCCGACGAGCGGCTGGTGGCGGTGCGCCCCGACGGGCGCCTCCTCGTGGTGCTGAGCATCCACTTCCGCACCGGCGAGGTGTGGGACCTCGGCGACGCGCGCCGGCCCGCCCGCGTGGCCCAGTTCGCCCTGGACGCCCACACGAACTCGCTGAACTCGGCCTTCTTCGCCCCCGACGGCCGGGTCCTGGCCACCGCCGGTTTCGACCACACCGTCCGCCTGTGGGACCTCGCCGACCCGGCCCACCCGGCCGCCGCCGGCGTCCTGGAAGGGCACACCGAACCCGTCAACGCGGTGGCGTTCAGCCCCGACGGGCACACGGCCGCGACGACGGGCAACGACCGCACCGTGCGCCTGTGGGACGTCAGCGACCCGCGACGCCCGGCCGCCCTCGCCGTCCTGATCGGCCACACCGGCTACGTCGACGGGGTGGTGTTCGGCCCGGACGGGCGCATGCTGGCGACGGCCGGTGTCGACCGCACGGTGCGGCTGTGGGACGTCACCGACCGCCGCGCCCCGACCGCGTGGGCGACCCTGACCGGCCATTCGGCGGCGGTGAACTCGGTGGTGTTCGGCGCCGCCGGGCGGGTCGTGGTCAGCGGCGGCGAGGACGGCACGGTGCGGTTCTGGGACACCGACACGGCGCGGGTCGCGGCGCGGGTGTGCGCGCTGGCGTACCCGCGGCTGACCCGCGAGGAGTGGGCGCAGTACTTCCCGGGCCTGCCGTTCGACCCGCCGTGCGGCCCGGCCTGAGCGGCCGGCGGACGCTAGTGTCCGAGGACCGTGTGGGCGGCACCGGCGGTCTCGTGGCCGGCTTCATGCTCCGTCGCGGTGAACGTGCCGCCCGCCAGCTCGTGGTGGCCGGGCACCCCGGCGTCGCCGTGCTCGGACTGCCCGCTCACGCCCGCCGGGCCGGCCACGCCGGGCAGGTCGGGCTGACCGGTGACGATCTCGGTCTGGGTGAACTTCGCGCCGGCCAGGTGGTGCTCGGCGACGCCGGCGTCAGAGGTGGTCCCGGCCGAGGCGTCCGGCGTCGGTGGTGCGGGTGCGACGCCCGGGTGGTCCGGACCGGCGTCCGCCGGCGGTGGTGCGGGCGCGAGGCTCGCGTGGTCCGGATCGGTGCCCGGCGTGGGCGGCAGTATCCCGGCAGGTCCCGCGACGCCCGGGAACTGCCCGCCGGCGGGCGCGACGTCGACCGTGGTGAACGCGGCACCGGCGAGCTGCGGCACCGGCGCCGCGGCGTCCGCGGGGTCGGTCGCCTGCTGCTCGGGCCGCTGGAAGAACGTGCCGTCCTGGTACGGGTTCGGCTCCCTGGGATCCTCACGCACCGCGCCGGCGGTGGCGTCCCGCGGCGCGTCCGGGACGCCGGCGTCGCGGTGCACCTGGGCGTGGCCCGCGTCGGTGTGGGGGTGCGCGATCGGTCCGAAGGCGCCGACCGGACCGTGTGGAGCGGGGCCCGCCGCGTCGGGCGGGGGCGCGGTGGCGTCGCCGGTGCCGCCATCGGGGCCGTGGTGCGGGTTGATGCGCCACAGGCCGGGATCGCCGGCGTCGAAGGGGACCACCCCGGCGTCATGGTCACGGCCGTGGTCAGCACCCTGGGTCGTGGTGGCGCCCGCCGCGCCGTGCCTGCCGGCCGCGCTGCCCCCGGCCGCCGTGCCGTGCCCGCCGGCCGGGCCGTGCGCGGCCGGCGGGTGCTGCCCGGTCTGGTGGGTCTGGGCGGCGCCGCCCTGGCTCTCACGGTGATCGTCCTCGCGCCGGCCGCCCTCCTCGTGCGGCCGATCGTGCGGGCGATCGTCGTGCTGCCGGCCGAACCGGCGTGGCGCACCGTCGTGCTGGTGGGGCCCGGCACCCCCGGCCCCCGGTGACGTGCCTCGTGGAAGTCGCTGCATGGACGGTCTCCTCGGTCAGGTCCAGTTCCACCAGGTGCGGGCGCAGTACGACAGGCCGAACGCCTCGGTCCGCTGGACCGACGTCGCGATCCGCCGGTTGAACTCGTCGCGGGCCGCCTGGTAGCGGGCGTTGAGCTCGGGCGTCCAGCCGCGCTCCTGGCCCTGCCGCCAGGTGCTCTTGCCCGACACGAACGCGGCGTACGCGTCGTTCTGCGCCTCCAGGATCGCGCTGACCTCGGCCCTGACCCCCTCCGGGGCCGGCACCGCGGCCCAGGCCTGCAGCATGCCGAACCACAGCTCGGCCACCTTGTCCTGCTGCTGCATGAGCGCCTTGTCGTTCTTGGCCTGCGCGGTCGGGTACGTGGCCATCGCGTCGTAGCACACGACGTTGACCCGATGGAGGTAGTCACGCTGCTGCTGCGCCGGGGAGACCGCCGTAGGGCTGCGGTATCCGCCGGTGGCGTGGTAGCCGGCGTTCGCGTCGTCGCCGTGCCGGCCGAGCGCGAGCACGCCGGCGGCCAATACCAGCACCACCGCGGTGGTGCGGCCCAACCAGGTCATCGCGGCCACTCCTAGATGAGGATCTTCTTCATGGCCCGGCGCTCGAGCACCACCAGCGGCTGGAGCTGGTCGTAGAGACGCTGGACCTCCGCCGGGGTGCCGATGCCGGCGATCGTCACGCTGCGGGTGGCGGTGCCTTCGTAGAACGTGACCTTCAGCGACGCCGTGCCGGTCAGGTACGTCAACGGCGTGCGGACCAGGCTGATCTGGAAGACGTCGTAGTACCAGATCACCAGCTCCGACCGGTGCAGCACGCCCCGGCGCAGGTCGATGCGGCGCTCGTGGAAGTCGAAGGTGTTCAGCTTCGCCTGCAGCGCCACCGCGACCCAGGCGAACACGGCGAAGGCCGCCAGCGCGACCGCGACCGTCACCCCGGTCGTGCCGGCGATGGCATCGCCGGCACCGCAGCACAGGATCACGGCGGCGACCGTGACGGTGACCGCCGGCGGCGCCAGGTGCCGGGCCTGGGTATGCGTCTTGCGCAGCAGCACGCCGGTGCCGACGACGTTGCGCTCGTCGATGTCCGCGGCGAGCGTCCGGGTCTCGGCCGGCGCCGGGACCACGGTGCCGGACCAGACCGCGGCGGCCTCGATCGGGTCCGCGGTGACCGGCGCGGTGACCGGCGCCGGCCCGGGCAGGCGTTCCTCGCACTGCCGCAGCCGTTCCCGGGCGTCGGCGATGTCCCGGTGCCGCAGCGCCTGCCGGAACGCCTCGGCCGCCTCGGCGTAGTGCTCCTGCGCCTGGTGCACGATCCCGAGCCGGTGAGCGGCGAGGTGGTGCTCGGGTTGCCCGGCGAGGACCGCCGCCAGCTCCTCCTGCGCGCCGGCCCACTCCCGCAGGTCCGCGTGGCAGACCCCGAGGGCGTACCGCAACGCGAGGTCGCCGGGGTGCGCCCGCAGCGCCTCCACGAGCCGGTCACGGGCCTGGTCGACCGCGCCGGCCCGGTAGAGCCGCAACGCGCCGTCGAAGGATGCTTCGTCGCCGGTACCGGATGCCGGCCGCTCTTGCGTCACCGGCCCACCATCGGCCGGTACCACACCTGGTGGGAAGGCATACGGAGTCATCCGTACAGACCCGTACAGGCCGTGCCGTGGCCAGGTGCGTCCACTGACCGGATCCGGTCACCGCGCGGTGACCGGATGCGCCCGGTGGCGGCCTACGGTCGTTCGCAGCGGGGTCGAGCGGGAGCCTGGGGGGTGTGACGTGCGGATGTCGCTGCAGCGGCTGCGGCTCGGTCCTGCCGTGGCGGTGGCGGTGGCGCTGGCGGCGGTGCTGTGCCCGCTGCCGGCGTCACCGGTCGCGGCCGAGGAACCGTCATGCGCGAAGGCCGACGTCGTCCTGGCGGTGCGGCAGGCCGACGGCGCGCTGGCCGAGCTGGGCGTCTGCGTCAGCGAACCGGCGTTCTCGGCCGAGATCGTGGTGGACACCCGGGACTGGCGGGGCTTGCGCGGCCTGGCCGCCGTCCGCGACGGCGCGGCGACGGTGGTGTACGGCACGACCACCGACGGCCGGCTGCTGTGGCACCGGCGGGAGGCGGCGGGGCAGCCGTTCTCCGCCGCGGTCGAGATCGGCACCGGGATCGACTGGGCGGCCGCCGGTGGGCAGCTGCTCGTGCCGTACCGGGGGCAGCTCGCCGTGGTCGCCGGCGTCGACGGCACCGGGTACCTCGCGACCGGCGCCCGGATCTTCCGGCACGACGGCTGGGCGACCGGCGCGCCCACGCTGGTGGAGGAGCCGCCGCTGCACTGGGAGCCGATGGTCGAACGGGTGCTGAGCATCCAGTGGGGCCGGTACCTGGAGGCCACCTCCGACGGCGCGCACCTGCGGTTCCACGGGGGCAACTGGTACAACTACGGCCCGGGCGGGGCGCTGGTGCGGTCCGGTTCCTCGCTGTACCACCTCAGCTGGTTCGACAACGCGGTCGTCCTGCAGGGCGAACCGAATCGGCGGCAGCCACTGGCGATCCTGGCGCGGTCCGCCACCGGCGGCTACGCGTCGATCGTGGCGACCACGGACCGGGCGCCGACCGACGCCCGCACGTTCGACGCCACGCCGCCGAAGCTGTGCAGCTACTGCCCGGTCCCGTGGGAGTGGCAGTAGGACCGCGCGGCGGCGCTCAGCGCCAGGAGCAGGTGATGCCGCGGTACGGCGGGCCGGTGTACGTCGCCTTCTGTGCCTCGGTGAAGGTCTGGTCGGACTCGCTCGTGCGGTCGAGGGTCTTGCCGCGCCAGGTGTACGTCACGCGGTGACCCTGCACGGCGGTGAGCTTGAGGGTCGCCACGTCGTAGTCGTAGTAGACGGAGCCCTGGACGAGCTCGGGCCGGCCGTCGTGGTCGTCGTCGCTGCAGCCGATGCCCATGCTGTAGGAGCGCGAGTCGTCGACCATGAAGTGCTCGCCGTCCTCGCCGGACACGCTGTTGTCGCGGACCAGGGTGAGGCCCTGCTCCGTGTACGTGATCAGGATGAGCTGGACGCTGTGCGCGCCGAAGCCGGACTGGACCGCGACCTCGTCGCCGGCCTGACCGTCGAGGTCCAGGTGCGCCTCGATGATCGGCAGCGAGCCCGGGACGCCCTCGGTGTAGGTGAACGGCAGGTCCAGCACGGCGCCGCGGCCGAGGACGGCACGGGCCACCCACTGCTCGAAGCGCCGGTACATGATGAAACGGTCGGGCTTGTCGTCGCCGTCGAGCTCCAGCCTGGTGACGCTGACGCAGACGCTGTCGCGGGGCAGGAACGGGCTGGGCGCCGGGCCGGGGCACCGGTCGATGCGGGCCGGCTGCTCGGCCAGCGCCGCCTGGTCGGCGGCGGGGAACTGGCCGGTCGGGACGCCTTTGGAGAACACGGTCCAGGTGCCGTCCGCCATGATGCACACCCGGTAGGGTCTGGCGCCCCGCGCGGCGGTGCGGGTCAGCTGGCCGCGCTCCGCGTCCAGGCCGAGGTCGGTCAGCCGTCCCGGGTAGGTGTTCAGGTCCGGGTCCGCCATCCCGTAGACGTACCCGTCCCGGCCGGTCTCCGTGCACTGCCAGTGCATCGGTGGCGTCATCATCAGCAGCAGCATCTGGTTGGCGGCGAGCGGCCCGGCGACGGGGTCCGGTCCCAGGCCCAGCGTCGTCGACTGCCCCTGGTCCGGATCGGCGGCGTTGCCGAACGCCAGCCCGGCCGGCGGGACGACCTTCAGCAGCGCGTCGCGGTCGGAGGGGTACTGCCTGGCGGCGGCGTACAGCCGCTCCTGGGTCGTGCGGACCGCCGCCGGTAGCTCGCCGCCGGGTTCGTTGAGCGCCTTCACCGGCAGCACGGCCGTGCGGCGGGCGACGACGTGCTGCCCCGCCGGCCCCTGCGCGGCCGCGAGGAGCACGGTCTCGCCGATCCTCGGCACGTCCCGCAGCGCGGTGGTGACCGCGTCCAGCACGGCGGCCCGGTCCCGCTTCGCCTGCCGCTCCTCGGCGTCGGTGGCGTCGTCCTTGAGCACCGTGTACGACGTCCAGGCGCTGCCCACGCAGTTGGCCAGGGCACCGCCGAGCTCCGGCAGCCGGCGCAGCGCCTTCGTCCGGACGACCTCCTCCGTGACGGGCGCGGCCAGCACGCACTGCACCGTCTTGACGGCGAAGCCGACCGGCACGTACGCCACGGCGAGCACATCGACGACGAACTGGGCGATGACCGCCTCCAGCCCGGGCGTGGCGACGATGTCGACGACGTCGGACCCCGCGGGCAGCTCCAGCTCCAGCCGGCCCTTGCCCGGCAGGTACGTGTAGTCGCGGTTGACCTCGCCGAGCATGCGCCACACGTTGTCCACGACGCTCACCCGGTCGGGCTGGGTGACCAGCATCGGCGGGTAACCGCCCAGTCGCAGGAACTGCGGGTACAGCCGGTTGTTCACGATCGTCAACCGCGCGGACCGGCCGAAGTCGCCGGCCGAGACGCAGACCTTGACGTTGGTGCCGCCCTCGGCGGCGGCCGCCCACAGGTGCGACTCCGTGCCGCAGTCGGGTTGCTTCGCCTCGTACCTGAGGTCCGCGTACGCCTGGCCCAGCGCCAAGGCGACCTTCCCCGGCACCTCGGCGATCTTCGCCGCGTCCTTGATCACGCCCTTGAGGGAGAAGTGCGCGAGCGTGGTCGTGATGGTGCGCCCGGCCGGGTCGAGGACGCCGCCCTCGCCCTCCCAGCGGCCCTCGGCGTCCCTGGTCACCACGGTCGTCCGCGCCCCGTCGGCAGCGAAGGCGGCCGCGTCGACCGGCATGGTGAGCGTGGCGGACGTGCGCAGCTGCCCCGCCGACAGGGTGACCTCGACCGGCCTGGCGACCCACGCCGTGCCGTCCGGCGGCGCCACGTCACCGGCCGGGGCGATGCGCACGTCGGCGTCCACGGTCAGCGCGCCCGGCGCCAGCCGCAGCCGTACCCCGTCCGGCGTCGTCACGGTGCCTCCGGTCGCGGCGGCGACGCGCACGACAGTGGCGTCGTCGCGCAGCACCCGCCACACGACCACGATCGCGCCGGCCACCAGTGCCAGGACAGCGACGACCGCGGCGCCCACCAGCACGGTGCGCCGCCCACCGGGGATCACCATGCGACGACGGTAACCACGCGCCCCCGCCGCGGCCCTCGGTCGCAGGTCGCGGACCCGGTGCCCACCGGTCGGCGGTCCCCGGCGCGTTCAGCGCCGGCACCTGCCGCAACGGCCAGCCGGCCGCGCCTGTCGTGCACCCGGGCCGGGCCGTTCCGCGATCGGCGGCCTCAGGTGTGCACGCCACGGACCACGCCGCCGCCGGTGACGCGGGTGACCTCCCGCGCGGAGGGCTCAGGTGGCGCCCGTGCGGTGGGCGTAGATCACGGCGTGGATGCGGTCGCGCAGGCCGAGCTTGGCCAGGATGCGGCTCACGTGGGTCTTCACGGTGCCCTCGGAGATGGTCAGGCGGGCGGCGATCTCCAGGTTGGACATGCCCTCGGCGATCAGCCGTAGCACGTCGCGCTCGCGGGCGGTCAGGACGTCGGAGGGGACGAGGTCCGCGGGGCGGGGGTCGGTGGCGACGAAGTGCTGGACCAGGCGGCGGGTCACCGTCGGGGCGGCGACGTTGTGGCCGCCGGCCACCGCACGCACCGCCTGGGTCAGCTCGGTGTCGAGGGCGTCCTTCAGCAGGAAGCCGGCGGCGCCGGCGCGCAGGCCGGCGTAGACGTACTCGTCCAGGTCGAAGGTGGTCAGGATGATGACGTGCGGCGGGGCGCCGGGCGGGAGGGGGGCCCGCAGGCGGCGGGTGGCCTCGATGCCGTCGACGCCGGGCATGCGCACGTCCATCAGGACCACGTCCGGGGACACGGCCGCGGCGACGGACAGCGCCTGCAGCCCGTCGGCGGCCTCACCCACGACGAGCAGGTCGTCGGTGCCGTCGAGGATCATGCGGAAGCCGGCCCGGACGAGGGACTGGTCGTCGGCGAGCAGGACCCGGATCACGCGACCAACCCCTGCGGCAGGCCGCGGATCGGCCGACCGACCCCAGCGGGCAGCAGGACGCGGATCGGCCGACCGACCCCAGCGGGCAGCACGACCCGGATCACGCGACCAGCTCCAGCGACAGCGGCAGGTGGGCCGAGACCTCGAACCCGCCGTCCGGCGCCGGGCCGGCGGCCAGGACCCCGTTGAGGGCGGCGACCCGCTCCGTGATGCCCCGCAGGCCGTTGCCCGGCGTCACGGGCGCGACGGGCACGCCGTCGTCCAGCACGCGGATGCGCAGCCCCGACGGGTCGAAGGTGAGCCGCACCGTACATGAGCAACCCGGCGTGGCGTGTTTGAGCGTGTTGGTCAGGGCCTCCTGCACGATCCGGTAGGCCGCCAGCTCGATCACCGCCGGCAGGGTCGCCGGCGCGCCCGCCACGCTGAACGTGACCGGCACGCCGCTGGCCCGGACGCGGTCGATCAGGTCCGGCAGCGCGGCGAGGTTCGGCTGCGGCGACAGCGGCGCCGGATCGCGGACCAGGTTGAGCAGGCGGCGCATCTCGGTGAGCGAGGCCCGGCCGGTGGTGACGATGGTGGTGAGCGCGGCGTCGCAGCGGTCGGGGGAGCGGTGCAGCATCGCCTTCGCGCCCTGCGCCTGGACGACCATCACCGACAGGCCGTGCGCGACGACGTCGTGCAGCTCGCGGGTGATCCGGCCGCGCTCGGAGGCGACGGCGAGCGCGGTGCGCTGCTCCTGCTCGCGCTCCAGGTCGTCGGCGCGCGCCTGCAGGATCGCCAGGTGCAGCCGGCGGGTGCGGGCGCTGTCGGCGACGGCCCAGGTGGCGGCGAGCAGCAGGGCGGGCACGGCCACGGACTGCAGCGCGTGCACCAGCATCGGCAGCACGTCGCCGTGGAACACGGCGTGCAGGACCTTCGCCACGCGCTGCAGATAGTCGCTGAACGACGCCACCGGACCGGTGCGGCGGCCCGGCACGAGACCGACCTCCTGCGCCAGGACGCCGGACAGCAGCAGCACCTCCGCCGTGACCAGCGCCGCGAGCACGGTCCGGCGCCGGTGCCCGGAGGCGGTCAGGGCGTACATGGTGATGAGGACCGCGACGTCGGTCGGCGGTGCCTTCAGGACCGGGTCGAGCAGGTGCACCAGGGCCGCGCCCATCGCCAGGATCATCGCGGTCAGCGGCCAGCGGTGCCGCAGCAGGATCGCCGCCGCCGACGGCACGGCCGCCAGGCTCCACCACAGCGTGTGCAGCCGCCACGCCGCGACGGTGCCGAACGTGTCGAGGATCTTGAAGTCCGGCTCCCCGAACAGCAGCAGCGCGTCGCCCCACAGCAACGTGGCGGCGACCAGCGCGGCGATGAGCGCCACGTCCAGCAAGCGTCGCATCGTCCGAGCGTACGTGCGGCGCGGCGGCCGCGGATCTGTCGCACGACAGACCCCGAAGATCGGTCGGCGGGCAGACGCGGGCGGCGGCCGGCGCGGGCGACCGTGGGCGTATGACACCGAGACCTCTCGCCGCGCTCGCCCTCCTGGCCGTCCTGGCGGGCTGCTCGCCGGCCCCGCGCACCGCGGACACCGCGGACCCCAGCGCCATCAACACCCAGCAGGCCCTGGACATCGGCCGGCGGATCGCCCAGTGCGGCCGTGAGCACGGGTACCCCGACATGGCCGACCCGGTGCTGGACGGCGACCGCCTCGCCTGGCCCGGCGACGGCCCGGACATGAAGGAGCGGCTGAGGGCGCTCGAGGAGGTGCCAGAGTGCAAGGCGATCATCAGCCAGATGCAGGCGCTCGGCGCGCCGCGGTCCGCGACGGCGGTCAGCGCCGCGGACATGGAGAAGCTCAAGGCGTTCGCGAGCTGCATGCGTGAGCACGGCGTCGACGGCTTCCCCGACCCGAAGGCCGACGGCACGTTCCCGCTCGTCGGCACGCCGCTGGAGACCGAGGGCAAGTCCGAACGGGTCCTGGCCGGCATCGACGCCTGCAAGCACCTCTACGACGGCCGGATCGCCGTCTCATGAGGGGTGTCCTGAGGGGTGTCCCGGGCAAGCTGGCAGTGGCGGCGGGTGGCACGCTGCTGGCGGTCGCCGGCTGGGCGGCGCTGCGGCAGCCGGAGCCGGAGCGGGTCGCCGCGCCCCAGGTCCGCACGACGACCGCGCCGGTGACCCGCGGTGACGTGGCCACCCGCGTCCAGGTCGCCGGCGTGCTCGGCTTCGACGGCGCGTACACCGTGGTGAACCAGCTGCCGGGCGGGGTCGTCACCGCCCTGCCGGCGCCGGGCACCGCGGTCGTGCGCGGCGCCGACCTCTACGCGGTCGCCGGCGTCCCGGCCACCCTGCTCTACGGGACCGTGCCGGCGTACCGGGAGCTGGCCGCCGGCATGAGCGACGGTGTCGACGTGCTGCAGCTGGAGCAGAACCTGGTCGCCCTCGGTATGGACCCCGGCCACGGCATCACCGTCGACCGGCACTTCAGCGACGCCACCGCGACGGCGGTCCGGCGCTGGCAGGCGGCCCGCGGCCTGCCGGTCGCCCAGCGCACCGGGCGGCTGGAGCTGGGACAGGTGGCGTTCCTGCCGGGCGCGGTGCGCATCGGCGCGGCACTCGTCCAGGTCGGCGCGTCCGCCGGGCCCGGCGAGCCGGTGCTGTCGGCGACGACGACCGCCCGCGTGGTGCGGGTCCCGCTGACGGCCGGTCGGCAGAGCGCGGTCCACGCCGGCGACCCGGTCACGGTCACCGTGCCGGGGCTGAGCACGCCCGTCCCCGGCACCGTCCGCGAGGTCGGCACGGTGGCGACCGCTCAGGAGCAGGGGCCGGCCACCGTGCCGATGGTGGTCACGGTGACCATGCCGGCCGGCGCGCCCGCGCTGGACCAGTCACCCGTGCAGGTGTCGATCATCGGTACGCAGCGCCGGAACGTGCTGTGCCTGCCGGTCACCGCGCTGCTGGCCGGTGCCGGCGGCGGCTACCAGGTCGCGGTGGTCGACGGGTCCGGCCGGCGGCTGGTGACCGTCACGACGGGACTCTTCGACGAGAACGCCGGCCTGGTCGAGATCACCGGGGGCGGGGTCACCGAGGGCGAGCGCGTCGAGGTGCCGGTGTCATGAGCGACGCCGTTCTGGCGCTGGTACAGGCGGTGCGCACGTACCCCGGCCCGCCGCCCGTCGAGTCGCTGCGGGGCGTGGACCTGCGGGTCGACGCCGGCGAGATGGTCGCGCTCGTGGGACCGTCGGGCTCCGGCAAGTCCACCCTGCTGCACCTCGCCGCCGGGCTGGACCGGCCGACGAGCGGCTCCGTGCGCCTCGCCGGCCAGGCCGTGGAGTCCCTCGGCGACCGGGAGCTGTCCGGGCTGCGGGCGCACACGCTGGGCGTCGTGTTCCAGCAGTTCTTCCTGATGGACCACCGGTCCGCGACCGACAACGTGGCGGACGGCCTGCTGTACCGCGGCGTCCCGGCCGGGCGGCGCCGGCGCGCCGCTGGGGAGGCCCTCGACCGGGTCGGCCTCGCGCACCGCGCCGGCCACCCCGCCGGCAAGCTGTCCGGCGGGGAGCGGCAGCGGGTCGCCATCGCCCGCGCGCTCGTCGGCCGGCCCGCGATCGTCCTCGCCGACGAGCCCACCGGCAACCTCGACAGCGCGACCGGCGGGCAGATCCTCGCCCTGCTGCGGCAGCTGCACGCCGACGGCGTGACCCTGCTCGTCATCACCCACGACCCCGTCGTCGCGGCCGCCTGCCCGCGCCGGGTCGACCTCCGCGACGGCCGGGTCGTCGCGGACACCCTGACCGGAAGGACCGGATGAGATCCCGCCTCCGCGCCGCCGACCTGCTGCCACTGGCGAGCATCGGCATGCGCAGCCGCCCCCTGCGGGCCGCACTGTCCACGCTTGGCATCGCGATCGGCGTCGCCGCGATCGTCGGCGTCCTCGGCATCACCCGCTCCAGCCAGGCCGACCTCATCGTCCGCATCGACGACCTCGGCACCGACCTGCTCACCGTCGCCAACGGCTCCCGTATCGGCGGCGACGAGGCGCAGCTGCCGCCGTCCTCGGCCACCGGCGTGGCCCGGACCGACGGCGTGCGCAAGGTGACCGCCACCGCCGGCGTACCGCAGCTGCGGGTGTTCCGCACCGACCTGGTGCCCGCGTACCGCGGCGGCGGCGTCGAGGTCCGTGCCACCGAGCCGACGCTGCTGGACACCCTCGACGGCCACCTCGCCGCCGGCGTGTTCCTCAACGACGCCACCGCCCGGTACCCGGTCGCCGTCCTCGGCCACGACGCGGCCACCGCCCTCGGTGTCGCCCAGGTCGGCGCCGGTACCCGCATCTGGCTGGGCGGGCACTGGTTCACCGTCGCCGGGATCCTGCGCCCGTTCGAGCTGGCGCCCGAGATCGACCGGGCCGCGCTGATCGGCCTGCCGGCGGCCGCGGCGTACTTCGGCTTCGACGGCCACCCCACCCGCCTGTACGTGCGCGCCGAGACCACCCGGACGGCCGCGGTCGCCGGCCGGCTGGCCCGGGCCGCCAACCCCGCCGAACCGAACGCCGTCACCGTCAGCCGCCCCTCCGACGCCCTGGCCTCCCGGCTGCTGGTCGCGGACTCCGTCACCTCCCTGCTGCTCGGCCTCGGCGCGGTGGCCCTGCTCGTCGGCGGCGTCGGCGTCGCCAACGTCATGGTCGTCTCGGTCCTGGAACGCCGCACGGAGATCGGCCTGCGCCGCGCCCTGGGCGCCGCCCGCCGGCACGTCACCGCCCAGTTCATGACCGAGTCGCTGCTGCTGTCCGTGCTCGGCGGCCTCACCGGCGTCCTGCTCGGCGCCGCCGTCACCCACGCGGTCGCCGCGTACCGCGGCTGGCAGCCCCTCGTGCCGCTGGCCGCCGTCGCCGGCGGGTTCGCCGCCACCCTGCTGGTCGGGGTCGTCGCCGGCGTCTACCCGGCCGTGCGCGCCGCCCGGCTCGACCCGACCGACGCGCTGCGCACCGCGTGAGCCACCCACCGGACCGTTTGACGGCCCGCCGGGTGGGTAGCCGCCGGATGACGGTCCGTCAGATCGCCAGGAGGCGCCGCATGCGAGCGATGGTCTATCGGGGTCCGTACCGGGTGCGGCTGGAGGAGAAGGAGCGGCCGGCGGT
Source organism: Dactylosporangium aurantiacum (assembly GCF_000716715.1). Taxonomy (GTDB): domain Bacteria; phylum Actinomycetota; class Actinomycetes; order Mycobacteriales; family Micromonosporaceae; genus Dactylosporangium; species Dactylosporangium aurantiacum. The sequence goes on from NZ_JNYJ01000006.1 coordinate 231,020, forward strand.
CGAGCATCCCAACGACGCGATCGTGCGGGTGACCCGGGCCGCCATCTGCGGCTCCGACCTGCACCTGTACCACGGGATGATGCCCGACACGCGGGTCGGCACGACGTTCGGCCACGAGTTCGTCGGCGTCGTCGACGAGGTCGGACCGTCGGTACGGCACGTCAAGGTCGGCGACCGGGTGATGGTGCCGTTCAACGTGTTCTGCGGCTCGTGCTTCTTCTGCGCCCGCGGCCTGTACGCCAACTGCCACAACGTCAACCCGAACGCCACCGCGGTCGGCGGGATCTACGGCTACTCCCACACGTGCGGCGGCTACGACGGCGGCCAGGCCGAGTACGTGCGGGTGCCGCTCGCCGACGTCGGCCCCAGCGTCATCCCGGACTGGATGGACGACGACGTCGCGGTCCTGCTCACCGACGCGCTGGCCACCGGCTACTTCGGCGCGCAGCTCGGCGACATCGTCGAGGGCGACGTGGTGGTCGTGTTCGGTGCCGGCCCGGTCGGCCTGTACGCGGCGAGATCGGCCTGGCTGATGGGCGCCGGCCGGGTCATCGTCGTGGACCACCTGGAGTACCGGCTGGACAAGGCCCGCTCGTTCGCGCACGCGGAGACGGTCAACTTCGCCGAGGTCGACGACATCGTGGTGTACCTGAAGCGGGACACCGGGCACCTCGGCGCCGATGTGGTCATCGACGCGGTCGGCGCGGAGGCCGACGGCAACCTGCTGCAGCACGTGACCGCGACCAAGCTCAAGCTGCAGGGCGGCTCACCCGTCGCGTTGAACTGGGCGATCGACGCGGTGCGCAAGGGCGGCACGATCTCGGTGATGGGCGCCTACGGACCCATGTTCAGCGCGGTGAAGTTCGGCGACGCCATGAACAAGGGTCTCACACTGCGGATGAACCAGTGCCCGGTGAAGCGGCAGTGGCCGCGGCTGTTCGAGCACATCCGCAACGGGTACCTCGACCCGACCGACATCGTCACGCACCGCGTCCCGCTGGAGCACGTCGCCGAGGCGTACCACATGTTCTCCGCCAAGCTCGACGGCTGCATCAAGCCCCTCATCGTGCTCAACTGAACCCGGGTCGGAGGATCTGATGACGTACACCGCCGACAAGCCGCTGACCGCCGAGTCCAGTGCGGCGCTGCGGGCGCGGATCCCCGGCTGGGGCGCCGACCTGGACCCGAGGGACCGGCCGTCGGTGCCGCGGGAGAAGTTCGACCCGGGGCTGAGCGGCGCGCCGTGGGACTTCCCGGAGCGGCAGCAGGAGCGCCGGCCCCGGGAACGCTCGATCGAGCACGCCATGCTGCCGCCGGTCTTCGGCACCAGCTGCCCGCCGCGGGGTCTCTCCGGCGTGCTGCGCCGGTTCGCGTACCGCCGCTACAGCGAGGCACGCGCGGCGCACTGGCTCCTGCTGCTCGCCGCCGACCGGGTCGACGTGGCCGAGAGCCGGGTGCGTTCGGCGCTGCACGGGCACCCCGACCCGGTCATCCCGACCGGCCTGCGCAGCGAGGTCACCCACCACGGCCTGGCCTCGCGCCTGCGGCGGCGCCGCACCGACCTGGTGCACCAGCCGATCGACGTGGTGCTCCAGGCCGTGCCGTGGGTGCTGGGCGGCGTCGCCGTCGCCGCCCTGGTCCGCCGCGCACGCCCCCGTACGGCGAGGCCCGGCTACCGGTTCAGCCGCGGATCCGCTCGATGATGGCCGTATACCCGCCGACCGGGTCGTAGACGGCGCCGACGCTCCAGAAGCCGGACGTGCCGGGAACGTTGGCGACCGCGGACAGCGCCGGGTCCTCGTTGTTGGCCTTCGGGCCGTAGACGGTGCTCCACTGTCCGGCCTGGTACCGCAGGAACAGCGACCCCGGGTACAGGATCCACGGCGGGATCGGGTTGTTGCCGCTGACCCACAGGTTGCCGGCCGCGTCGCCGGCGACCGCGGTGAGGCTGCCGGCGGGCGTGGGGGACGCCACCTGCCGCCAGGAGCTGCCGTCCCAGTGCAGGATCAGCGGCTTCGGCGCGCTGTCGTAGTCGATGGTGCCGACCGCCCACGCGTTGCCGGCCGAGCCGGCCCAGACGCCGAGCAGCCGGGCACTGGTGATCTTCGGCAGCGTGGCGAGCCGCCAGGTGGTGCCGATGCGCTGCGCGATCATCGGCTCCGGGTACGGCGCGTCGTCGACCGACCAGGCCCCGACCGCGAACGCCGCACCGTCCGGTGCGGTCGCGGCGCCGTAGAACACGCCGTACCAGGCGTCCGAGCCGGGCAAGGGCACTCTGGTGAACTGCTGGCCGTCCCATTCCACGACCAGGGCGTGCGAGCTTTCGGCACCCGCGAACACGGGGCGCCCGCCGGTGGCGGCCACGTCGAACAGGACCGACGCGCCGCCGGGCACCCCGCCCAGCGGCCGGTAGCCCTGCCACGCCGTGCCGTTCCAATGTGCGGCGTACGCGGCCTGCGTGCCGTCGGCGCCGACGGTCCACGCGTCCGTGGCGCTGCGGGCGCTGACCCCGTACAGCGTGCCGATGTTCTCCGGCAGCGACCGCTGCGACCAGGTGCCGCCGTCCCAGTGCATCAGCGCGTACGGCCGCGCCGGCGCGGGGCCGCCGTACGTGGAGCCCTGCAGTCCCACCGCCCACGCGTCGTCACGGCCGGTCGCCGAGACGTCCACCAGCCGGCTCGCCGGTGCCAGCGGCGGCAGCGCCGCCACCTGCCAGGTCTGTGCCGTCCTCGCCGCCGCGGCCGGGGCGGGCGCGACGGTGGCCACGCCCGCCAGGACGGCGCCGAACGCCGCCGCGGGCAGCCGGTAACGGATCGAAACCCCCATGAAGAACCCCTTTCGACACTGACCGTCGACGAACATCATCGTCACGGCGGTCGATCCGGCGCGACGCCGGACGGGTGTCCGTAATGGCCTCGTAAGAGGGCGGTAAGCATTGCCCGGATGGCCGGTCCTCCCGCGGACCGCGGGAGGACCGGCCACCGGCACAGAGTCAGGCGCTGCCGCAGACCGCGCCGTTGAGGGTGAACAGGCCCGGCGGTGGCTTCGCCAGGGTCAGGGCGGTGGTGGCGTTGAACCCGACCATCACCGTCGCCCCCGGTTGGATGCGCTGGTTGTAGGTCTCGTTCGTGACCGTCACCGTCGCGCCCTCCTGGGTCGCCTTGCCCATCCACGCCTCGCGCAGCACCGGGTCGGTGCTCCAGGCGAACCGCAGCGTCCAGCCGTCCACGGTGGTGGTGCCGGTGTTGGTGACCTCCACCTGGCCGGTGTAGCCGGACCCGTCCTGCCACCGGCCGTAGTCGATGTACCGCACGGTGCAGGCGGCCGCGGCCGGGGCCGCCGTGCCCTGGTCGTCGAGGAACGACGCCATCCACGCGAGCGCGGAGTTCCAGTTCACCGCGACCTCGTTCGTGGCGTACGACTCGATGTGGTCGACGTAGCAGAACATCGGCTTGCAGCCGCGCAGGAGCTTCGCCGCGTACGGGTCGTCGAGGCCCGCGTTGGCGCCGCCGGCGAGCGACCCGGCCGGCGGGTGCGGCAGCCGCTGGTCGGCCTGGTTGGCGAAGATCCGGCTGTGCTGGTTCTGCGACGCGTGCTCGCCCCACCCGGTCACGTACGACTGGTTCAGGGCGTTGCGGCCGAAGATGTAGTCCATGGCCTGCACCGCGCCGTCGCGGTACTCGGCCCGGCCGCTGAGGTCGTACGCGGTCGCGAGCACCACCGCGTTGTTGATGATGTTGCTGTTGGCGCCCCAGAAGTAGCCGCCCGCGTCGCCCGGCATCGGCAGGCCGTACGCCTGGCCGCGCTGGGTGGTGAGGTACCGCCCGGCCGCGTCGAGCACGGACTGCCGGATCCGGTTGCGCTCCGACGTGGACAGTCCGCTGGGGACGGTGGCGAGGTCGAGCCGGCCGAGCGCGGCGGTGGAGGCCCACCCGAAGCCGGAGCTGGTGAACACGTCGCCGGTGTGGTGCCGGGAGGCGGTCACGTCGGTGAGGTACCCGGCCTCCCCGGTGGTGAGGTACAGCTCGGCCGCGGCCCAGTAGAACTCGTCGCTGACGTCGCCGTCGGCGTAGGTGCCGCCGCCGTTGCCGTCGTTCGGGTCGGCGTACACCGCCGGGTGCTGCTTCGCCGCCGCGTAGGCCGTGCGGGCCGCGGTCAGGCAGCGCCGCGCGTAGGCCGCGTCGTACGGGGCGAACAGGCGGGCGCACTGCGCCGCCGTCGCGGCCAGGTTCAGCGTCGCCGCCGTCGACGGCGGGTGCAGCTCCCGCGGCTGCGGGTCGTCCTGCGGCTGCATCGGGATGCCGGTCCACGCCTGGTCGTGCACCTTGTGATGGGCCATCCCGGCGAGCGGCTGACCCGCCGGCACCTGCATGCGCATCAGGAAGTCCAGCTCCCACCGCGCCTCGTCCAGCACGTCCGGGATGCGGTTGCCGTGCTCCGGCACCCGCAGCGACCCGTCGCCGAGCGCCGCGCCGAACCGGGCGGTCGCCGCGGTCTTCGTCCGCTCGTACGTGCTGAGCAGCTGCGCGGTGGCGATGCCGCCGTTGACGACGTACTTGCCCTGGTCGCCGGCGTCGTACCAGCCGCCGCGCACGTCGAGCCGGTACCCGCAGCCGCCCGCCTGGCACGGCACGTCGGTGTCGCCGCGGTTCGGCGCGACCCCCAGGTGACCGGCCGGCCTGGCGTACTGCGCGCCGACCAGACCGCCGTCGATGGCGATGCCGCTGCGCTGGATGTAGAAGAACTGCAGCGCGTCGGAGCGCAGCCGCCGGTACAGCTCGGCGGAGATGTCGAACGGGTGGCTGGTCTCGCCGTCGGCGACGAGCGTGTACCCGGTGCCGGCGCGGGTGAAGCCGCTGAAGTCGACGGTGTGGACGTTCTGCCCCGACGCGGCGTCGACACCGCGCGGCGTGGACGTGCCCGAGGCGACCACGGCCCCGGCGGCGTCGCGCAGCTGCCACGGCAGCGCCGCGGTGCTGGTGGTGACCACGGTCGCGGCCTTCGGGCCGGCGGGCAGGTAACCGACCTGGTTGACGCGCACCCGCGGACCGGTGTCCGGCTCGTACGGCTCCTCCGCCCGGCCGCCGACGAGCGACACGTCGTCGAGGCAGAACGTGAAGCCGGTGGCGGCACCGCCGAGCTGGAACGCGACCTGCCCCTTGGCGCTGTCACCAGCGCCGGTGAACGTGTAGGAGTAGCTCTTCCACGCGGTGTCCAGCGTCAGCGACTGCGCCAGGCTCGCCGTGTAGGGGTCCTCGCCCAGCTGCACCGCCGCCCGCACCGACGCCGCCGAGCTGCCCTTGGCGCGGAAACTCAGCGTGTACTGGGCACCGGCGACCAGCGCGACGTCGTTCTGGCCGACGCCGGCGTCCCACGGGTTCGCCAGGCCGCCCGGCACCGTCGTGCACAGCGCGCCGTCGACGACCCCGGTGTCCGTGGTGCCGTACGAGTACCACGCGAGGGTGCCCTCGTCGAACCGGCCGTTGTCCAGCTGCTCCGGCCCGTCGCCGGGGTCCTCACCCGGTTCGCTGGTCAGCGACACGTCGTCGAGGCAGAACGTGTACGCGGCGGCGGCGCCGCCGAGCTGGAACGTCAGCGTGCCGTTGGCGGAGTCGACGCTGCCGGTGAACTCGTACGTGTGGGTGCTCGGCTGGCTGGTCAGCGCCACGTCGCGGCTGGAGACGGTGGTCCACGGCGCCTCGTTGAGCTGCACGTTGGCCTTGACCGTCACCGGCGCGCTGGCCTGCGCGGTGAAGCGCAGCGTGTACCGGGCGCCGGCGGCCAGCGGCACGGCGTTGTGGCCGATGCTGACATCCCACGGGTTGGCGGCGCCGGCCGGGACGTCGGCGCAGAGCCGGCCGTCGCGGGCGGCGACGGTGGTGCCGCCGGCCCACCACGGGTCCGTCCCGTCGGTGAACGTGCCGTTGGTGATGTGCTCGGTCGGCGCCGCCCACGCGGTGGACGCCGACAACGTCAGGCCGGCGAGCGGCAGCAGGACGGCGGCCAGCGCTGCCACGCGCCTCCGCCATGTGACAGTTCCGGTCACAGCGGTCCTTTCCCCTGGCAGGGTGCCACGCCGGTCGACGGGCAGCCGATGCTGGCAGTGCCGCCACGGCAACGTCAATCAATCGCGGTGAATGGCATTCGACGCCCAGGAGATCGGTGCGCACAGGATGAAAGCACCTGAAAACGATCACTGCGGTGCCGGCGGGGCGGGCGGGCGCGCCGGGGTGGGGTGCCCGCCCACGGTGACCGCGGCGCCGGACGTGCTCAGCGTGCCGTTCCACAGTTGGGTGATGGTCTGGCCGTTGGCGAACGTCCACTTGACCGTCCACCGGGAGATGGCGGCGGCGCCGGCGCGGACGGTGACCGTGGCCTGGAACCCGCCCGGCCACGGGTTGGTGATCGCGTACGTCGCGGAGCAGGCGTCACCGGCCGGCGGCTGGGAGCTGGGCGGCTGGGAGCTCGGCGGCTGGGAGCTTGGTGGGGTGGAGCTTGGTGGGGTGGTGTTCTCGAACTGTGTGAAGAAGCGCCAGGCTTCCCCGGAGGTCCAGGTTCGGGAGTCGTTGGGGCTGGTGGAGCCGTCCACGGGGCTG
>NZ_JNYJ01000007.1 GCF_000716715.1 Dactylosporangium aurantiacum
GGCCGCGACGGCGGGGTTGCTGATGTCGCTGGACGGCATGCACTTCGTGCTGTCGCGGGCGGCGCTGCTGGACATCTTCCTGATGTTCTGGATCGTGGTCGCGTTCTTCTTCCTGGTCCTGGACCGCGAGCAGCGCCGCGCCAGGTGGCTCGCGGCGCTGGAGCGGGGGGTCGACCCGAGCCGGCCCGGCGCCGGCAACCGGCCGCGGCTGGGCGTGCCGTGGTACCGGCTGGCCTGCGCCGTCTCCCTCGGCCTCGCCTGCGGCGTCAAGTGGAGCGCGCTGTGGTACGTGCTGCTCTTCGTCGCGCTGACACTGATCTTCGACATCAGCGCCCGCCGCGCCGCCGGGTCGCGGCACGCGATCCGCGACGGCATCCTCGACGACGGCGGCTGGATCTTCGCCGTGTTCGGTCTCGCGCTGGCGGCCTACCTCGCGACCTGGACCGGCTGGTTCCTCTCCGACGACGGCTACTTCCGGCACTGGTACGCGCAGAGCAACGGCCGGACCGGCGACCGTCCCGTCATCGACCCGCTGTACAACCTCTGGCACTACCACGTGGAGGCGTACAAGTTCCACACCGGGCTGAGCTCGAAGCACCAGTACCAGTCGTGGCCCTGGATGTGGCTGCTGCTGGGCCGCCCGGTGGCGTTCTACTGGAACACCGACGGCCCGTGCGGCGCCGGCAGCTGCGCGTCGGAGATCCTGCTGCTCGGCACGCCGCTGCTGTGGTGGTCGTTCCTGCCGGCGCTGATCGCCCTGGGCTGGCTCGCGATCGCCCGCCGCGACGGCCGCGCCTGGCTGATCATGGTCTGCGCCCTCGCCGGCATCGTGCCGTGGTTCCAGAACATGCCGGAGCACCGCACGATGTTCTACTTCTACGCCCTGCCCGCCGAGCCGTTCCTGGTCCTCGCCGTGGTGTACGTGCTGGGCGCCGTCATCGGCCCGCCGAGGCACGTGAAGCCCGCGAGCGACCACCGGTTGATCGGCTCGATCGTGGCCGGGGCGTACGTACTGCTCGTCGCGGCGTGCTTCGCGTATTTCTACCCGATCTATAGTGGTATGGACATTACGTACACCGAGTGGTTCTCCCGCATGTGGCTCGGATCTCGCTGGGTGTAGCACCGCGGCGGTGACTGGGTATCACCACAGTCGACGGACTGCCTTATATTGTTTGCCGCACGGCAAGCAAAGGCTTCGGTCGCGGATGGTGAAAGGCTCGCATGTCCGGCGTTGGCTCCATCGAGAAGGCTTTGCGCACCGCTCCACCTGATCGCCTGGTGGAGGTGCTCGACGCCCATCTGAGCGCGGCCCACGGCACGAAGAGCAGCACCGTGTGGCTCGCCGACTACCGCTCGACCGCGCTCTCGCCGAGCGGGGTCGATCCCGCGCGCGCCGAGGACCAGCTGCCGTCGGCCACCCGCGCCTTCGCCAGCCAGACGGTCGTCCTGGAGGCCCGGGAGGGCCAGTCGCTCGCCCGGCTGCACCTGCCGATCAGCGCGTGGGGCGAGCGCGTCGGGGTGCTCAGCGTGCTCCTGGACGCCGACCGCGCCCAGGAGGCCCGCGAGAGCCTGCGCGAGGTGGCCGGCGCGTTCGCGGTCGCGCTGCAGGCGGCGTACCGGCGCACCGACCGCTACCACCTCGACCGGCGGCGCAGCGGGCGGCTGACGATGGCCGCCGAGATGCAGTGGGACCTGCTGCCCGCCCGCGGCTACGACCAGCCCGGCCTGAAGCTCGCCGGGCAGCTGGAGCCGGCGTACGCCGTCGGCGGCGACCACTTCGACTGGTCCGTCAACGGCGACTGGCTCACCGTCACCGCGCTCAACGGCATGGGCACCGGCCTGGACGCCGCGCTGCTCACCACCCTCGCGGTCAACGCCATGCGCAACGCGCGCCGGTCGATCCCCACCGGGCAGAGCGCCCCCGGCGACCTGGCCGACCAGGCGGTCCTCGCCGCCGACGCGATCTCCTCGCAGTACGGCGGCACCCGCCACGTCGCGACCCTGCTGCTGGCGCTCAACATCGCCACCGGCGAGCTGCGCATCATCGACGCCGGCTCGCCCCGGCTGCTGCTGGTGCGCGGCGGCCAGGTCCGCGACATGGTCCTCGACCCGCAGCTGCCGCTGGGCATGTTCGGCGACACCAAATACGTCGAGGAGCGGGAGCGGCTGCGCCCCGGGGACCGCCTCTTCATCGTCAGCGACGGGGTGCATAATGCCACCCGGCCGAACGAACCCGCGTACGGTGAGCGCGAGTTGAGCCGTGCCATACGATCGACTCGGTTGCAGCCACCGGCCGAAGCGATCAGCAGCGTCATGCGGAGCCTCCGTGACTATCACGCGGGCGCCGAGCTCGCCGACGATGCGTTGATCGTCTGCATCGACTGGTCGCCCAGAGCCGACCCGTGATCCCCGCGACCCTCGGAGGACGACGTGCGGAGCCGACCTTCACCGCACCCGGCTGGCAGTGACGACGCGGCGTCCACGGCCGCCGTGCTGGTCGATGCCGCGGGTCAGGCCCTGGTCCTCGCCACCAGCGCCGCGAACGACAACTCCGGCGTCTCCGCCGCCCAGCTGCGCGTCCTCGGCGTCGTCGACCAGGCCGGCTCGATCAACCTGACCCAGCTGGCGATCGCGCTGCGCACCGCGCCGTCCTCGGCCAGCCGTCTCTGCGACCGGCTCGAGGCCGCCGACCTGCTGCGGCGCACCAACGACGAGCGTGACCGCCGCGAGGTGTGGCTGGTGCTGACCCCGACGGCCCGCCGCCTGCTCGACGGCCTCAGCCGCCAGCGCCAGGAGACCATCGCCGCGGTCCTGCGCCGCATGTCCCCGGACGACCGCGCCGCCCTCGTGCAGGGCCTGCAGTCGTTCTCCCACGCCGCCGGCGCCCCGGTGGCCGGCTCCTCCGAGGCCCAGGCCAGCTGAGCCCGCTCCGCCGTGATCCGGACGGTTCCGGCGGCCGGGGCCGCCACCGTCCGGGATGACGGGGAGGTGCTACAGCTCGTACCAGTGGTCGTCCTCGCGCGGGTCGGTGACCTCGGCGGCGGGGGCCCAGGCCTCGTACAGGCCGCGCTCCACGCAGTGGGCGCCCAGCCGGGCGACCTGGTCACCGTCGGGGCGGCTCAGCCGCAGCCGGAGCCAGTCGCCCTCCTCGCGGACCACGGTGCAGGGCGCGTCGCGCCAGGTGGCCGACGGGATGCGGCGGGCCAGGGCGTCCAGCGGGTAGCGGGCGGCGCGCGTCCTGGCGGCGACCCGGAACTCGCCCGGCGGGTCGACGATCGCCTCGTAGACGTTGTCGCGGTAGCGGCCCACGTACCGGGTCAGCGGCGTGCTGGTCGGGAAGTACTCCTGGTCGGCGGCGATGGTGTCCGGCAGCAGGTGGCGCCACTGCGGGCCGTACATGCGGCTCCACGCCCGCTGCTCCGGCAGGTACGTGTACAGCGTCACCTCGGTGCCGTCGCCGGTGTAGGCGACCAGCGACGTGTTGGCCGGGACGGGCAGCTCGGCGAGGTCGCGGGTGACGAACTCGGGCACGATGTGCCGGCCGCTGGGGGTGAAGCCGGTGCCGATGACGGGGGAGCCGAGCCGGTCGTGCGGGGGCATGGCGACGAGGCCGTCGTACGCGCCGGCCAGGGGCACCTCGTAGTCCCAGGGGTCCACCGCCCGCCAGCGGATCGCGAAGACCACGCCGCCGTCGGCGTCGGGGCTGCCGCCGCTGAGGATGGCCAGGTCGGCCGGGGTGCGCAGGTGGGCGACGTCGAAGGCGCGGTAGCAGAAGCCGCTGATCGGCCAGCCGCGCAGGTGGCCGCCGAGCTGGCGGCCGGTCAGGAACTTGATCATCCGGGTGCCGCGGCGGACGGCGGCGGTGCGGCGGATCGGGGCCAGCTGCGCGGCGGCGGCCGGCGACTGGGTGAGCTTGTGCAGGGCGGTCCAGTCCAACGCGCGGGTGACCGGCATGAGCAGCGGCTCGTCCTCCAGCCCGTCCAGCGCCGAGCCGACCTCGGTCGCGTGCACGAACCGCCGGAACGGCCAGCGGGCGCCGGGCCGTGGGTTGGGCAGGAAGCCGGGGGCGGGCTGTGTCGCGAACACCTCGAACGCGGCGCCCTGCGCGATCTCCTCGGCCGGGTAGGTGGTCCCGTCGAGGGTCACGCTGCGGGTCGCCGACCCTTCCGCATGCCCGATGACTGTCACCTTCGCGACGCTAAGGCCGGGTGATGTGGATGCGGTGAACGAACCGTGAACGCCGGAGGCGGGGGTGGCATGCTTATGGCCGATGACTGAGCGAAACGAGCAGATGATGGTGCAGTGTGAGGCGCCCGGCGGCGCCGGGCGCCGAGGCGGGCCCGCGGCGTGAGTGCGAGAAAACACAGCCGGGAGGGCACGTTCCCGCCGCCGCCCGAGCCGTTGCCGGTCGCGGTGCCGGACAGCCACACCCACATCGACATCACCCTCGAGGACGACGGGGTGGGCGGCCCGTCGACGGTGGCCGACGCCCTCGCGCTGGCCGCGGCGGCCGGCGTCGACCGGCTCGTGCAGGTCGGCGTCGACGTCCCGTCGTCGCGGTGGGGGGTACGGGTCGCCGAGGAGCACCCGGGGGTGGTGGCGACGGTCGCCCTGCACCCGAACGACGCGCCGCGCCTGGCGGACCTGGACGGTGCGCTGCGGGAGATCGAGCGGCTCGCCGCCCACCCGCGGGTCCGCGGCATCGGCGAGACCGGGCTGGACTACTTCCGCACCGGCGAGGACGGGCGCAAGGCCCAGCACGAGAGCTTCCGGGCGCACATCGCGATCGCCAAGCGGCACGGCAAGACCCTCGTCATCCACGACCGCGACGCGCACGACGACATCCTGCGCGTGCTGGACGAGGAGGGCGCCCCGGACCAGGTCGTCATGCACTGCTTCTCCGGCGACGAGTCCTTCGCCCGGGAGTGCCTGGACCGCGGGTTCCTGCTGAGCTTCGCCGGCACCCTCACGTTCGGCAACGCCCGGCAGCTGCGGGCGGCGGCCGCGATCACGCCGCTGGACGGGCTGCTGGTGGAGACCGACGCGCCGTTCCTCACCCCGACACCGTTCCGCGGCCGGCCCAACGCCAGCTACCTGATCCCGCTGACGGTGCGGGCCCTGGCCGAGGTCACCGGGCACGACCTGGACGCGCTGTGCGCGGCCCTGTCGGCCAACGGCACCCGCGCGTTCGGCGACTGGCGATGACCCTGCTCGGGCCGGCCGAGATCCGGGACCTCGCGGCGTCGCTCGGCGTCCGGCCGACCAAGCAGCTGGGGCAGAACTTCGTCCACGACCCCAACACCGTGCGGCGCATCGTGCGCGCGGCGGAGCTGACCGGCGACGACGTCGCGCTGGAGGTCGGGCCGGGGCTCGGCTCGCTCACCCTGGGCCTGCTGGAGGTCGCGCGGGCCGTGTGCGCCGTCGAGATCGATCCGGTACTGGCCAAGGCGCTGCCGGACACCGTCGCCCGGTACGCCCCGCAGCACGCCGACCGGCTGCACGTGGTGGAGGGCGACGCGCTGCGGGTCCAGCTGGACCGGGAGCCGACCGCGCTGGTGGCGAACCTGCCGTACAACGTGGCCGTGCCCGTCGTGCTGCACCTGCTGGCCACCGTGCCGTCGCTGCGCAAGGGCCTGGTCATGGTGCAGAAGGAGGTCGCCGACCGGCTCGTCGCCGGCCCCGGCAGCCGCGTCTACGGCGTGCCGAGCGTGAAGCTCGCCTGGTACGCGACGGCGAAGCAGGCCGGCAAGGTGCCACCGAGCGTCTTCTGGCCGGTGCCGAACGTCGACTCGGGCCTGGTGGCGTTCACCCGGCGGGAACCACCCGCCGACGCGGCCGCCGACCGGGCGGCGACGTTCGCCGTGGTGGACGCCGCGTTCGCCCAGCGCCGCAAGACGCTGCGGGCCGCGCTCGCCGGCTGGGCCGGCGGCCCCGACGCCGCGGAGCGGACGCTGCGGGCCGCGGCGGTCGACCCCGGCGCCCGCGGGGAGCAGCTCACGGTGGAGGACTTCACCCGCATCGCGAGCCAGCGGCAGGCGCACGCTGGGGGAGGCACGGCCCAGGTAGGGTGCTCCACGTGACCGAGCCGCTCTTCTCCGACGACGACGAGGAGTTCGACCGGCCGCGCCTGGCCGCGCACGGACCGGTCCGGGTCCGCGTGCCGGCGAAGATCAACCTCCACCTGCACGTCGGCCCCACCCGGCCCGACGGCTTCCACGAGCTGACCACCGTCTACCACGCCATCGGCCTGTACGACGAGATCACCGCCCGCCGCGGCGACACGCTGACGCTCACCATGGAGGGCGAGGGGACCGGGCACCTGTCGCTCGGCGAGGACAACCTCGTCATCCGGGCGGCGCGGGCCCTCGCGGCGGAGACCGGCCACGACCCGCACGCCCGGCTGCACCTGAAGAAGCAGATCCCGATCGCCGCGGGACTCGCCGGCGGCAGCGCCGACGCGGCCGCCGCCCTCGTCGCCTGCGACCAGCTGTGGGGGACCGGGCTGTCCCGCGACGACCTCGCCGGCATCGCCGCCACCCTGGGCTCCGACATCCCGTTCCTGGTCCTGGGCGGCACCGCGCTGGGCACCGGCCGCGGCGAGCTGGTCAGCCCGATCCTGACCGGCGGGCACGCGTGGCACTGGGTGCTGGCGGTGGCCGAGGAGGGCCTGTCGACCCCGACGGTCTACCGGACGTTCGACGAACTGGGCGCCCAGAGCGAGGCGGGCCCCCCGGACGGGCTGCTCGCCGCGCTGCGGCAGAAGGACCCCGACGTGCTCGCCGCCCACCTGGCCAACGACCTGCAGGCCGCCGCGCTGCACCTGCGGCCGGAGCTGCGCGGCGTGCTGGACGCCGGGCTGGACGCCGGCGCGCTGGCCGCCCTGGTCTCCGGCTCCGGCCCGACCTGCGTCTTCCTGGCCGAGGACGCCAGGCACGCGGCGCTGCTCGCGGCCGACCTGGAGGCCAGCGACTGCTGCCGCGCGGTGCGCACCGCCGTCGGCCCCGTGCCCGGAGCGAGAGTGCTGTAGATGGCCAACATCATCAACCTGGACAAGGTCGGCAAGACGTACCCGGCCGGCCGGATCTTCGACGAGGTGTCCCTCGGCGTCGACGACGCCGACCGCATCGGCGTCGTCGGGCTCAACGGGGCGGGCAAGACGACCCTGCTGCGGATGCTCACCAAGGCCGAGGAGCCCGACGAGGGCCGCGTCACCCACCGGCGTGACCTGCGGGTCTCCGCCCTGCCGCAGAATCTCGACCTGCCGCCGGCGGCGACCGTCCGCGACGTCATCATCGGCACCGCCTGGCTGCCCGCCGCGTTCGCCGCGGAGCACGAGTGGGCCGGCGACGCCGGCGTCCGCACGGTGCTCAACGGGCTCGGCATGCCGCACCTGGGCCTGGACGCGCCGGTCGGGCCGATGTCCGGCGGCGAGCGGCGGCGCATCGCGATCGCCGCGCTGCTGGTGCGCCCCGCGGACCTGCTGATCCTCGACGAGCCCACCAACCACCTCGACGTCGCCGGCATCGCCTGGCTGGCGCGGCACCTGCTGCAGCGCCGCGGCGCGCTCATGGTCGTGACCCACGACCGGTGGTTCCTGGACGCGGTCTGCACGACCACGTGGGAGGTCGCCGACGCGACCGTGCGCGCCTACGAGGGCGGCTACGCCGCCTGGACCCTCGCGCGGGCCGAGCGGCTGCGGGTCGCCGCCGAGGCCGAGTCGCGCCGGCAGAACCTGCTGCGCAAGGAGATCGCCTGGCTGCGGCGCGGCCCGCCGGCGCGGACCAGCAAGCCCAAGTTCCGCATCGACGCGGCCAACGCGCTGATCGCCGACGTGCCGCCGGCCCGCGACACGGTGTCGTTGCAGCGGCTCGCCGTGTCGCGGCTGGGCAAGCAGGTGTACGAGCTGTCCAAGGTGGACCTGCGCGCCGGGCAGCGGACCCTGCTGTCCGATGTGGACTGGCTGGTCGGCCCCGGCGACCGGATCGCGATCCTCGGCGCCAACGGCGCCGGCAAGACGACGCTGCTGCGGGTCCTGGCCGGGGTCCGCGAGCCCGACGGCGGCCGGATTCTGCGCGGCAGCACCGTGCGGGCCGCGTTCCTGTCGCAGGAGCTGCACGAGCTGCCGGCGGGGCTGCGCCTGCTCGAGGCGGTCGAGGAGGTCGCCAAGCGGGTCAGGCTCGGCGACCGGGAGCTGACCGCGTCGCAGCTGGCCGAGGTCTTCGGCTTCAGCGGCGCCCGGGTCTGGACGCCGGTCGCCGACCTGTCCGGCGGCGAGCGGCGCCGGCTGCAGCTGCTGCGCCTGCTCGCCGCGGAGCCCAACGTGCTGCTGCTCGACGAGCCGACCAACGACCTGGACATCGACACCCTCGCCGCGCTGGAGGACCTGCTCGACTCGTGGCCGGGCACGATCGTGGTGGCCAGCCACGACCGGTACCTGGTCGAGCGGGTCGCCGACGTCGTCTACGGCATGTTCGGCGACGGGCACCTGGTCCACCTGCCGGGCGGGGTCGACGAGTACCTGGAGCGCATCAGCGGCCCCGGGGAGGGGTTCGGCGCCGGCCGCGAACCGGCGCCGCAGGCCGGCAAGGAACGCGCCGCGGACCTGCGCGCGTCGGAGAAGGACGCGCGGGCGGCGAAGAAGGAGCTGGCGAAGCTGGAACGCAGCATGGACCGGCTCGCGCAGAAGGAGGCGGCGCTGCACGCCCAGCTGGCCGAGCACGCCACCGACTACGCCCGGATCACCACGCTGGACGCCGAGCTGCGCGCCGTACAGGAGGAGAAAGCGCTCATCGAGGAGCAATGGCTCGCCCTCGCCGAGATCGCCGGATGACCCGGCCCTAGAATGCGGTCATGGCCGCTCACTTTCCGATCAACCACCACCTCCGGCCCCTGTACCGGCTGCTCTGCGTCGTCGCCGGTCTCTACATGCTGGTCTTCGGCGTGGTCGGATTCGTCCAGACGTCGGGCAAGCCGTTCTTCACGCAGGACGAGGCCGAGTGGGTGCTGGGGCTGCGCACCAACCCCGCCTTCTCGCTGCTGTCGCTGGTCGCCGGGGTCGTCGTGCTCGGCGCCAACCTCATCGGGCGCAACCTGGCCCACCACGTCAACCAGCTCGCGGGCGTGGTGCTGACGGTCGTCGGCATGGCGATGCTCGCGCTGATGCAGACCGAGGCCAACATCTTCGCGTTCTCGATGGTCAACGTGATCGTCACGTTCGTCCTCGCCGGCATCACCGGCGTCGCCAGCCTCTACGACCGGGTCGGCAGCGCCTCCGCGGCCGAGGCCGAGGAGCAGTTCCGGCACGGTCCCCGCACGGCGTGAGACCGCGGGCGGCGTCCCCTGGGCGCCGCCCGCGCCGTCCTACTTGCCCTGCCTGGTGACGAGCGTGGGCTTCGCCTCCATGTTGGAGAGCCCGTTCCACGCGAGGTTGACCAGGTGCGCCGCGACGACCTCCTTGCGCGGCTTGCGCACCTCCAGCCACCACCGGCCGGTCAGCGCCACCATCCCGACGAGGGCCTGCGCGTAGAGCTCGGCGAGCTTCGGGTCGAAGCCGCGGCGCTTGAACTCCGAGCCGAGGATGTGTTCGGCCTGGTGCGCGACGTCGTTGAGGACACTCATGAAGTTGCCGGTCGGCGACATCACCGGCGACTCGCGCACCAGCACCCGGAAGCCGTCGGTCTCGTTCTCGATGTAGTCCAGCAGCGCCAGGGCCGCCTGCTCGAGCAGCTCGTGCGGGTGGCCCGCGGTCAGTGCGTTGCTGATCCGGTCCAGCAGGCCCCGCACCTCGCGGTCCACGACCACCGCGTAGAGCCCTTCCTTGCCCCCGAAGTGCTCGTAGACGACGGGTTTGGAGACCTTCGCACGCGACGCCACCTCCTCGATGGAGGTGGCGTCGAAGCCCCGCTCCGCGAACAGCGCCCGCCCGATGGCGATGAGCTGCTCGCGGCGCTGGGCGGCGGACATCCGCACCCGTGATTTCGGCAGGCTCGGCGGTGGCGGTGGGCTCGTCGAGCGCTGGACGTGCGGTGTCTCCTCCGGAAGGTCGGTCACCCGCTCATCGTGCCAGCCGTGCCACCAGCGGCGATGACCCGCTTCGCATCGAGCCGGTCACGCTTCGGCCAGCGCACGTCCGTGGCCCAGCCGAGCTTCTCGAAGATCCAGATGAGCCGGGCGTTGATGTCGATCTGGCCCTTGTCGACCCCGTGGCGGGCGCAGGTCGGGTCGGCGTGGTGCAGGTTGTGCCAGCTCTCGCCGAAGGACAGGATCGCGAGGGGCCAGAAGTTGCTGGCCTTGTCGCCGTCGCGGGTCTCGAACGGCCGCTCCCCGTAGACGTGGCAGATCGAGTTGATCGACCAGGTGACGTGGTGCAGCAGGCCGATGCGGACCAGGCCGGCCCAGAAGAACGCCGACAGCGCCCCCTGCCAGGACCAGGTGACCAGGCCGGCGATGGCGGCGGGCAGCGTCGCGGACAGGATCACGATCACCGGGAAGAGCTTGTCGATGCGGCGGATGTCCCGGTCGGCGAGCAGGTCCGGGGCGAAGCGCTCCCGGTTGGACAGCTCGCGGAAGAACAGCCAGCCCACGTGGGCGTAGAAGAGGCCCTTCACCAGGCCGCCGAAGGACTCCCCGAAGCGCCACGGCGAGTGCGGGTCACCCTCGCGGTCGGAGAACGCGTGGTGCCGGCGGTGGTCGGCGACCCACTGCGTCGGGTTGCCCTCGATCGCGGTGCTGCCGGCGATGGTCAGCGCGATGCGCAGCCCCCGGTTGGCCTTGAAGGCGCCGTGGGTGAGGTACCGGTGGAAGCCCGAGCCGATACCGAGCCCGCCGATCACGTAGAACACGGCGCCGAGCGCGACGTCGAGCCAGGTGAGGCCCCACCCCCAGGCGAGCGGGACGGCCGCCAGGAGGGCGGCGAACGGCAGGACCACGAAGCCCCACAGGGCGACCAGGATCCCGACGCTCTGACGCCCTTCGGTCAGGGCCTTCGGCCCGCGGTCTGGGGTGTGACCAGGGGTGGGATCAAGGAGTACAGCGGACATGGCACCTCTCAACGGGCTCTTCGCCGGGCGGGGAAGATCGACGGCTACGCTTACGTCACCGTAACTTACGGGTCCGTAGGTTCGCCATACGAGCTTCGTGTCAAGCTGATTACCCGCCGTCTTGTGTGATGTTCGTCCAGAAAGATCGGCCGGCCCGCCGCCCGGGTGAGCAAACCGGCCTCGATACGAGCCGGATTGATGGGCCCGGTAGGCTGCACTCGCAGATCTTTGGGGTGTGGGGTAACGGCAGCCCGCAGGCCTTTGGAGCCTCGCAGTCCAGGTTCGAATCCTGGCACCCCAGCCACCTGACTACGATGGGGCGCACCGACACCGTCGAGGAGCGCGCCCGTGCGAAACGTGATCATCCTGGCCGCCGGCGAGGGGAAGCGGATGAAGTCCGCCCTGCCGAAGGTGCTCCACCCGCTGCTCGGCCGGACCCTGGTGGGTCACGTGCTGGCCGCGGCGCAGGAGGCCGTCGGCGGCGCCGTCACGGTGGTCGTCGGTCACGGCGGTGAGCTGGTCCGCGCGCACCTGGAGCAGGTCGCCCCCGAGGCCGTGCCGGTCACCCAGATCGAGCGGCGCGGCACCGGGCACGCCGTGCGCATCGCGCTGGACGAGACCCCAGGGCTGGCTGCCGGGCTGACCGGCACCGTGGTCGTGCTCAACGGCGACATCCCGCTGCTGCGCGCCGAGACCCTCAGCGCGCTGATCCACACGCACGAGAGCACCAAGGCGGCCGCCACCGTGCTGACCGCCGAGGTGGCCGACCCCACCGGCCTCGGCCGCATCGTGCGCAACCGGGGCGGCGAGTTCGCCGCGATCGTCGAGGAGCGCGACGCCACCCCCGCCCAGCGGGCCATCCGCGAGATCAACTCGGGCGCCTACGTGTTCGACGCCGAGCGGCTGCGCGAGATGCTCGGCAAGCTCTCCACCGACAACGACCAGGGCGAGGAGTACCTCACCGACGTCATCGGGCTGCTCGCCGCGGCCGGCGCACCGATCGTCGCGCACCGCGCCCCGGACGCGACGGAGACCCTCGGCGCCAACGACCGCGCCGAGCTCGCCGGGCTGCGCGCGATCATGCGGGACCGGATCAACGACGAGTGGATGCGCGACGGCGTCGCCATCATCGACCCGGCGACCACCTGGATCGACGTCACGGTCACCCTCGGCAGGGACGCGGTCGTCGAGCCCAACACCCACCTGCGCGGCGCGACCCGCGTCGGCGAGGGCGCGGTGGTCGGCCCGGACACCACGCTCGTCGACGTGGTCGTCGGCGACGGCGCCACCGTCGTGCGCACCCACGCGCTGTCCTCGGAGATCGGGCCGCAGGCGTCGGTCGGGCCGTTCGCGTACCTGCGCCCCGGCACGCGCCTCGGGCGCAAGTCGAAGATCGGCACGTTCGTGGAGACCAAGGCCGCCACCGTCGGCGACGGCGCGAAGGTCCCGCACCTGTCCTACGTCGGCGACGCCGAGATCGGCGAGGGCACCAACATCGGCGCCGCGACCGTCTTCGTCAACTACGACGGGGTGCAGAAGCGCCGCTCGGTGATCGGCGCGCACGCGCGCACCGGCGCCGACAACATGTTCGTCGCCCCGGTGCACGTCGGCGACGGCGCCTACACGGCCGCGGGCAGCGTGATCACCAAGGACGTGCCGCCGGGGGCGCTCGGCGTGTCCCGCGCCCCGCAGCGCAACATCGAGGGCTGGGTCGAGCGCAAGCGCCCAGGCACAGCCGCCGCGCAAGCCGCGCGCGACGCCCATACACGTGAAGAAAACCACGTCACCCCCGCCTCGGTGGCCGACGTGGGGCCGCGCGACGAACAATGAGCCCAACCACGAGATCGGGAGCGGGCGACCCTAATGGCCAGCATCAGTTCGGAGAACCGCAAGAACCTCATGCTCTTCTCCGGCCGGGGGTTTCCCGCGCTCGCTGAGGAGATCGGGGCGGTGCTCGGCGTCGAGCCGACACCGATGGACGCCTACGACTTCGCCAGCGGCGAGATCTTCATCCGCTACCGGGAGTCGGTGCGCGGCTCCGACGCCTTCGTCGTGCAGTCGATGGTCGCGCCGATCAACGACTGGCTGATGGAGTGCCTGATCATGGTCGACGCGCTCAAGCGCGGCTCGGCCAAGCGGATCACGGTCGTGCTGCCGTTCTACCCGTACGCGCGGCAGGACAAGAAGCACCGCGGGCGTGAGCCGATCTCCGCCCGGCTCGTCGCCGACCTGCTCAAGACCGCCGGGGCGAACCGGATCCTCACCGTCGACCTGCACACCGCGCAGATCCAGGGCTTCTTCGACGGGCCGGTCGACCACCTGTTCGCGATGAACACCCTCGCCGACCACATCGACGCCAAGTACGCCGGGCGTCCGATCACCGTCGTCGCGCCCGACTCCGGCCGGGTGCGGGTCGCCGAGCGCTGGACCGACCGCCTCGGCGGCTGCCCGCTCGCCTTCATCCACAAGACCCGGGACCCCTCCAAGCCCAACCAGATCGTGGCCAACCGGGTCGTCGGCGAGGTCGAGGGCCGGGTCTGCCTGATCGTCGACGACATGATCGACACGGGCGGCACGATCGTCGGCGCCGCCGACATCCTCTTCAACGAGGGTGCCGCCGACGTCGTGGTCGCCGCGACCCACCCGGTGCTGTCCGACCCGGCCTGCGACCGGCTCTCCGCCAGCCGGATCAGCGAGATCGTGGTAACCAACACGCTGCCGCTGCCGACCGACAAGAAGGTCGACAAGATCACCCAGCTCTCGATCGCCCCGCTGCTGGCCCGGGCGATCCGCGAGGTGTTCGACGACGGGTCGGTCACGACCCTTTTCGGCGGCCTGTCCTGATTTTCCGCCGGTTTTCCGGGGTTTTCCGCGGGCGTCGCGGCCCGTCCGGTTGACACGGGCGCGTGATCTGCACAACCGGGCGGGTGCGATGTGAAGGCGGTCGGAGGTCTCGGGTAAGCTGGTCCGGTTGCCACGGCGAGGGTGCTCCAAGGGCCGGGCGTGCGTTCCGGTGATCCCGCGGAAGCGGATGTTCACCGGCTCGGCATGACGGCCATGAGGGCTCCGTGATCGACGCGGTGCTCCGGGCCTGTGCCCCGTGCGCCTCCTCGCCCGAGCGCCGCACCACGACAACTGTTACCGGTCGCGCCGGCCGGTGCCCGCCGCACAACCGCATCAGGAGTTTTTGCCGTGTCCGAGGTAAAGATCAGCGCTGAGCCCCGCACCGAGTTCGGCAAGGGTGGTGCCCGCCGCACGCGCCGGGCCGGCAAGGTGCCCGCCGTGCTGTACGGCCACGGCGAAGCGCCCCGCCACATCGCCCTGCCCGCCCGCGAGTTCGCCGCCGCCATCCGGCACGGCGGCAAGAACCAGATCTTCAACATCGAGATCACCGGCGGCGGCACCGCGCTCGCCCTGCCGAAGGCGATCCAGCGCGACCCGATCAAGGACATCTACGAGCACGTCGACCTGCTGATCGTCCGCCGCGGCGAGAAGGTCACGGTCGAGATCCCCGTGCACCTGACCGGCGAGGCCGCCCGCGACACCCTGGTCATGGTGGAGAACACCACCCTGGCCGTGCTCGCCGACGCGACCAAGCTGCCCGAGTTCGTCGAGGTCTCCATCGCGGGCCTCGAGGCCGGTAGCCACGTCACCGCCGGTGACGTGCAGATGCCCGCGGGCGCCGAGCTGGCCGCCGACGCCGAGACCATCGTCGCCGTCGTCTCCGCCGCCCCGACCGCCGAGGCGCTCGAGGGTGAGACCGGCGAGGCCGCCCCGACCGAGGCCGCCGAGGCCGGCGAGGCCGAGGCCGCCGAGGCGACCCCGGAGCCGGCCGACGCCTGAGTCGTTCAAGACAAGGTCGCGGGCGCCCGAGGGCACCCGCGACCTTGCCGTATGAGGGGACCTGATGACGGACACCGCGCCCTGGCTGATCGTCGGGCTGGGCAACCCCGGTCCGGAGTACGCGCGCCACCGCCACAACGTCGGCTTCATGGTGGCCGACCTGGTCGCGCAGCGGGCCGGGCTGCGCTTCTCCCGGCACCGGCGGGTCGCCGCCGACGTGGCCGAGGGGCGCCTGCGCATCGGCGGGCCCCGCGTCGTGCTGGTCAAGCCGCTGACGTTCATGAACCTGTCCGGCGGTCCGGTCGCCGGCCTGGCGCAGTTCTACAAGGTGCCGGTGGCCCAGGTGATCGCCGTGCACGACGAGCTCGACGTGCCCTACGAGCAGCTGCGCCTCAAGCAGGGCGGCGGCGAGGGCGGCCACAACGGGCTGCGGTCCATGTCCTCGTCGCTGGGCAGCAAGGACTACGTGCGGGTGCGCTTCGGCATCGGCCGGCCGCCCGGCCGGCAGAACCCGGCCGACTTCGTGCTGTCGGACTTCACCACGGTGGAGCGCAAGGAGCTCGACTTCTTCATCGACCGCGCCGCGGACGCCGTGGAGATGGTCATCGAGCGCGGCCTCGAGCCGGCGCAGAACCAGTACCACGCGTCCTGACGGCCGAGCTGTCCATCGGCCGTCCGGTCTGATCCTTCCATGCCGGTCCGTGTGTCGGCGTGACGCATGTCCGAGTTGCACGTTGTACTCCAAGTCGCACCTTTTGCAAAGAAGGCGGACTTGAGGAGGCGTGCGTGGCGGTCGACAGCGGGCGAACGCGGGACGGCTTCCACCGCCCGGCACACCTGCGTCCCGAGGACCGCCCCGGCGGCCTGCGCCGCGAGGAGCGCACCGGCGCACTGCGCCGCGACGGCCGGACCGGCGTCCTCCGCCACGAGCACGCCGGCGCCGGGCCCGACGCCAGGCCCGACGCCGGGTCCGACGCCGGGTCCGACGCCGGGTCCGACGACGAGCGCGCCGCCCGGTCGACGGCCGGCGGCGGTCGGGCGGGCGTACCGCGCACCGGCCTGCGGTGGGAGGAGCGGCCCGGCGGGCGTCGCGACGAGCGTTCGGGCGGGCTGCGCCGTCCGGAGCGGCAGAGCAACGCGCTGCAGGCCACCCAGCGCCCCACGCGCCCGGTGTCCGCCACCCCGGCCACGGGAGAGCCCGGCCCGTCGCCGCACCCGGTGACCGCCGGGCCGCCGGCCGCGCCCGCGGCCCGGGCCCAGGCCGCCGATCCTGTCGAGCGCCAGGTGGTCCGCCGCCGTCCCAGTCCGATGGGCACGGTCATCCGCCGTCCCGAGCCGCTGCCCTCCGCGGCGGCCCGCACCGCCGCCCCGGTGTCGCCGGCGCCCGGCCCGCCGGTCCCGCCCGCGCACGTCCCGCCCCAGCTCGAAGCGGCCGTCGAGGACGCCGTCGGCCGGGTGGCCACGTTCGTGCCGGCCGCGAAGCCCGTCGGACCGGCGGCCGAGCCCGCCAGGGCGCCCCGGCACCGGGCCCGCTGGGCGTGGGAGGGGCGCTACCTGCGGACCCTGCTGCTCATCGACACCCTGATCGGGGTCCTCGCCGGCCTGGTGGCGTTCGAGGTGCGGTTCGGCTCGGTACTGACCAACTACAACAGCCGCTACGCGCTGCTGTCCGCCCTGCTGCCGGTCGCCTTCACCGCCACCCTCGCCGCCAACCGCGCCTACGAGAAGCGGTACCTGTTCGTCGGCACCGACGAGTACCAGCGGGTGCTGCGGGCCGGCCTGGGGCTGACCGCCGCGACCATCATCGGCGCGTACGCCGCGGAGATCTCCATCGCCCGCGGCTGGTTCGTGGTCGCGCTGCCGCTGGTCACGGCCGGGTGCCTGGTGTCGCGGTTCGTGCTGCGGCAGCTGCTGCACCGCGCCCGCAAGACCCGCGGCGCCTGCATGCGCCGGGTCGTGGTCGTCGGGCACGAGCTGGCCGTCGAGGCGATGACCAGGCAGCTGTGCCGCGAGCGGTACCACGGCCTCAAGGTCGTCGGCGCCTGCCTCGCCGAGGAGGGCACCGTGCCCGGGGTGCCGGTGCTCGGCACGTTCGACGAGATCGCCGGCGCGGTCCGCCAGGCCAGGGCCGACACGGTGCTGGTGCTGTCGTGCCCCGAGCTGGACGGGCACGCGCTGCGCCGGCTCGCGTGGCGGCTGGAACGCGACGACATCGACCTCATCGTGGCGAGCACCCTGATCGACGTGGCCGGCAGCCGCACCACCATCCGCCCCGTCGACGGCCTGCCGATGCTGCACGTCGAGCACCCCACGCTGACCGGCACGCGGCGGGTGCTGAAGGCGGTCGTGGACCGGGTCGGCGCCCTCGTGCTCCTGGTCGTGCTGAGTCCACTTCTGGCTGGTCTGGCGCTCGCGGTTCGCGCGGAGTCACAAGGGCCGGTACTGTTTCGTCAAGTACGTGTGGGCAAAGACGGTCGTGAGTTCGTGATCGTCAAGTTCCGCACCATGCACGTGGATGCCGAGGCCCGCCTCGCCGAGCTGCGGCACCTCAACGAAGTCGACGGCGCACTGTTCAAACTGCGCAACGACCCTCGGGTCACCCGCGTCGGGCGGCTTCTGCGCAAGTTTTCGCTCGACGAGCTGCCCCAGCTGCTCAACGTGCTCGGGGGCAGCATGTCACTGGTCGGGCCGCGCCCGCCGCTGCCGGAGGAGGTCGCCGTGTATCCGGACGACGCCCGGCGCAGGCTGGCCGTGCGGCCCGGGATGACCGGCCTCTGGCAGGTGTCCGGCCGGTCGGACCTATCGTGGGACGAAGCGGTGCGCCTCGACCTGCAGTATGTGGAGAACTGGTCGCTGTCGCTCGACCTGGTGATCATGCTGCGGACGTTGAGCGCGGTGACCCGAGGGGCTGGAGCGTACTGATGACCGATCTACCACCCGCCACGGACGGCGGGTTCGCCCGCTGGCTGGCCCAGCGCGCGGGCGACCTGCTGCTGAAGCTGCGCGAGGAGACGGGGTACGCCGACCCGGCCGCCCTGCGCAAGGCCGGTGACCGGCTGTCGCACGAGCTGCTGGTCGCGCAGCTGGAGCGCTGGCGCCCGGCCGACGCGGTCCTGTCCGAGGAGGGCGCCGACAGCGCCACCCGGCTCGGCGCCGACCGCGTCTGGATCGTCGACCCGCTCGACGGCACCCGCGAGTTCGGCGAGGAGGGCCGCGCCGACTGGGCGGTCCACGTCGCCCTGTGGGGGCGCACGTCCGCGCGGATCACCGAGTACGCCGGTGACGGCACGCCGCAGCCGGAGCGCGCCGTCGGCTGGGGGCGCCTGCTCGCCGGTGCCGTGGCCCTGCCTGCGCAGCACTGCGTCCTGGGCACCGACGCGCCGCCGCCGTTCCCGCCGATGCCCGGGGTGCAGGGCGAGCCGATCCGCCTCGCCGCCAGCCGGACCAGGCCGCCGGCACTGCTCACGGCGCTCGCCGAGCGGCTGCCGATCGAGCTGGTGCCGATGGGTTCGGCCGGCGCCAAGATCGCCGCGGTGATCGACGGTGCGGTCGACGCCTATGTCCACGCCGGCGGGCAGTACGAGTGGGACTCCGCCGCCCCGGTCGCTGTGGCGGTCGCCACGGGTCTGCATGCTTCCCGGATCGACGGGACTACGTTGGAATACAACCAGCCCGACCCACGGTTGCCCGACCTGGTGGTGTGTCGGAAGGCACTGGCGCCTCAGTTGCTGGCCGCGATCAGCGCGTCTGTCGCTTCCTAGGGAAAGGTTCCGCCAACCATGAGTCGCGCGCCCTACCGCGTCTCGCATCTGGACGCTCTCGAGGCCGAGAGCCTGTTCATCATGCGTGAGGTCGTCGCCGAGTTCGAGCGGCCCGTCCTGTTGTTCTCCGGTGGCAAGGACTCGATCGTCATGCTCCGCCTCGCGGAGAAGGCGTTCGCCCCCGGACGGATCCCGTTCCCGGTCATGCACGTCGACACGGGACACAACTTCCCCGAGGTGCTCGCCTACCGCGACCGCCGGGTGAGCGAGCTCAACGTGCAGCTCATCGTGGCCAGCGTCCAGGAGGCGATCGACAGCGGCCTGGTCCGGGAGTCCGGCGACGGCATGCGCAACCGGATCCAGACCCCGGTGCTGCTCGACGCGGTCGAGAAGTACCGCTTCGACGCGCTGTTCGGCGGCGCCCGCCGCGACGAGGAGAAGGCCCGCGCCAAGGAGCGCGTCTTCAGCTTCCGCGACGACTTCGGCCAGTGGGACCCGCGCAACCAGCGGCCCGAGCTGTGGGCGCTGTACAACGCCCGCATCGCGCCCGGCGAGTCGATCCGGGTCTTCCCGCTGTCCAACTGGACCGAGCTGGACGTCTGGCACTACATCGCCCGCGAGGGCATCGACCTGCCCGACATCTACTTCGCGCACGACCGTGAGGTCGTCGACCGCAACGGCATGCTCTACGCGATCAACGAGTTCCTGCCGCTGAAGGCGGGGGAGACGCCGTTCGTGGAGCGGGTGCGCTACCGCACCGTCGGCGACGCCTCCTGCACCGCCGCCGTCCGCAGCGACGCGGACACCATCGACAAGGTCATCGACGAGGTCGCCGCCACCCGCATCACCGAGCGCGGCGCGACCCGCGGCGACGACAAGGTCAGCGAGGCGGCCATGGAAGACCGCAAGCGTGAGGGGTACTTCTAACATGACCGCGGTTGTTGAGACGCCCGCGCAGCGGCAGATGGACCTGCTGCGGTTCGCCACCGCCGGCTCCGTCGACGACGGCAAGTCGACGCTGATCGGCCGCCTGCTGTACGACTCGAAGGCGATCTTCACCGACCAGCTGGAGGCGGTCGAGGCGACCTCGCGCTCCCGTGGTGACGAGTACACCAACCTCGCGCTGCTCACCGACGGCCTGCGCGCCGAGCGGGAGCAGGGCATCACGATCGACGTGGCGTACCGCTACTTCGCCACCCCGCGGCGCAAGTTCATCATCGCCGACACGCCGGGCCACATCCAGTACACGCGCAACATGGTCACCGGCGCCTCCACGGCCGACCTGGCACTGATCCTGGTCGACGCCCGCAAGGGCCTGGTCGAGCAGTCCCGGCGGCACGCCTTCCTGTGCTCGTTGCTGCGCGTGCCGCACCTGGTGCTCTGCGTCAACAAGATGGACCTGGTCGACTACTCGCAGGAGGTGTTCGAGCGGATCGCCGACGAGTTCACCTCGTTCGCCGCGAAGCTCGAGGCGCCCGACCTCACCGTCATCCCGATCTCGGCGCTGCACGGCGACAACCTGGTCAGCCGGTCCGAGAACATGCCGTGGTACGAGGGCCCGTCGCTGCTGCACCACCTGGAGCACGTGCACATCGCCTCCGACCGCAACCTGGTCGACGTGCGCTTCCCGGTGCAGTACGTGATCCGCCCGCAGTCCACCACGGTCGCCGACTACCGCGGCTACGCCGGCCAGGTCGCCTCGGGCGTGCTCAAGCCCGGCGACGAGGTCATGGTGCTGCCCTCGGGCTTCACCACGAAGATCACGCACATCGAGACGGCCGACGGGCCGCTGCGGGAGGCCTACCCGCCGATGTCGGTGACGATCCGCCTCGCCGACGAGATCGACATCGCCCGCGGCGACATGATCTGCCGGCCGAACAACGCGCCGGCCGTCGCCCAGGACATCGAGGCGATGATCTGCTGGATGGACGAGACCCGCCCGCTGACCGTCGGCGGCAA
Source organism: Dactylosporangium aurantiacum (assembly GCF_000716715.1). Classification (GTDB taxonomy): domain Bacteria; phylum Actinomycetota; class Actinomycetes; order Mycobacteriales; family Micromonosporaceae; genus Dactylosporangium; species Dactylosporangium aurantiacum. Next base: position 20,603 of record NZ_JNYJ01000007.1, read on the forward strand.
GTACTCGATCAAGCACACGACCCGCTCGGCCCGCACCGTGGTCCGCGGCCTGCAGTACCGGCTCGACGTGAACACGCTGCACCGCGACGAGTCGGCGACGTCCCTCGCGCTCAACGAGATCGGCCGGGTCAAGCTGCGCACCACGGTGCCGCTGCTCGCCGACGAGTACCGCCGCAACCGCACCACCGGCGGCTTCATCATCATCGACGAGGCCACCAACCGCACGGTCGGCGCCGGCATGATCATCGAGGCCGGCTGACCCGCCTCACGGCTGGCGCGGGCGGATCACGCTGACCCGCGCCACCCGGCGGCCCTCGACGGTGCTGACGTGCAGGTGCCAGCCGTCGTGGCGCACCTCGTCGCCGGTGCGCGGCAGCCGGCCCAGGCGGGCCATGACGAAGCCGGCGACCGTCTCGTAGGGGCCGCTCGGCAGCGCCAGCCCGGTCCGCTCGGCCAGGTCGGCGAGGTTGAGCCGGCCGTCGACCTCGGCGGACTCGTCCGGCAGCGCCGGCTCCGGCGCCGGCGGCGCGTCGTACTCGTCGTGGATCTCCCCGACGAGCTCCTCGATGAGGTCCTCCAGGGTGACGATCCCGGCCGTGCCGCCGTACTCGTCCATCACGACCGCCAGGTGATGACCCTCCCGGCGCATCTCCGACAGCGCCGCCAGCACGCGCTTGCTCGCCGGGAGGCGCTTCACCTCGCGGGTCAGCTCCCGCAGGCGCAGGCACGGGTCGACCGCGGGCAGCAGCGTCAGGTCGCGCACGTGGACGAAGCCGAGCACGTCGTCCTGGTCGCCGTCGATCACGGGAAAGCGGGAGTGCCGGGTCGTGCGCACCTGCGTCACCGCCTCCGCGACCGTCAGCCCCGCGTCGAGGAACAGCACCTCGGTGCGCGGCACCATCACCTCACGGACGTGGCCGGTGCCGGTGCCACCGGCGATGAGCGTGCGGAGCTCGGCCTCGCTGACGTCCACGGACCCGTTGGTAGCGTGAAGGCGGTGGGCCCAGCGGCTCAGCAAACCCGCGACGGTTTGCCTGATGGTTCCGGGGCCACGCTCCGGCATGCCGGAAATTGTAGGCGGCGGGGACCGCGTCGTTCACCTCGGACGTGTAAATTTGTTGGTTCATGATGACTTTTGGAGGAACGCCGTGAAACTGCTCGTCACCGGGGGCGCCGGCTACATCGGCAGCGTCGTCACCGCCCTGCTGCTCGACGCCGGCCACGACGTGACGGTGCTCGACGACCTCTCCACCGGCCACGAGTCGTCGGTGCCGCAGGGCGCCGTCTTCGTCCGCGGCCGGGTCCACGACGCGATCGGTGACGTGCTGACCCGCGACGCCGGGTTCGACGGGGTGCTGCACTTCGCCGCGTTCATCGCCGCCGGCGAGAGCGTGCACAAGCCCGAGAAGTACTGGGAGAACAACACCGTCGGCACGCTGCTGCTGCTCGACGCGATGCGCGCCGCCGGCACCCGCCGCCTGGTCTTCTCCTCCACCGCCAACGTCTACGGCGACCCCGACGCGGTGCCGATCCCGGAGACCGCCGCGGTGCGCCCGCCGAACCCGTACGCGACCTCCAAGCTCGCCGCCGACCACGCCCTCACCGGCGAGGCGGTGGGGCACGGCATCTCCGCGGTCAGCCTGCGCTACTTCAACGTCGCCGGCGCCCTGCGCCGCCCCGACGGCTCCATGATCGGCGAACGGCACGACCCGGAGACGCACCTGATCCCGATCGCCCTGCAGGTCGCGCTCGGCCGCCGGGAGAAGCTGCAGCTCTTCGGCGACGACTACGACACCCCCGACGGCACCAACATCCGCGACTACATCCACGTCGGTGACCTCGGCGCCGCCCACCTGCTCGCCCTCGGCACCATGGACGGGCCCGGGCACCGCGTGTACAACCTCGGCAACGGCACCGGCTTCTCCAACCGCCAGGTCGTCGAGGTCGTCCGCGAGGTCACCGGCCACCCGGTCCCGGTCGAGATGGCGCCGCGCCGCCCCGGCGACCCCGCGCAGCTCGTCGCGGCGTCGGACAAGGCGAAGCGGGAGCTGGCGTGGACCCCGCAGCACGCCGAGCTGGCCACGATGGTCCGCGACGCCTGGGACTTCATCCGCAGCTGAGGCGCTACTGGGCGTCGAGCTTCTGCCAGGTGGTGCCGTCGACGGAGTACGCGGTGTAGATCGTCGACATGCCGTAAGCGACCCAGCCGGTCTGGGTCCGGGCGAGGCGCCCGGTCGGGTGCAGGCCCTGGATCCGCTGCCAGGTGGCGCCGCGGTCGGTCGAGACGAGCCAGTGGCTGTCGCCGTCGACCATGAGCAGGCGACCGTCCAGCAGCGGGACCAGGTCGCCGCCCACGGTGCTGCCCGGGCGCGGGCCCGGGTCGCCGAAGTGGGCGCCGCCGTCCGCGGAGGCGGCGACCCCCAGCAGGGTGGGCGGGCTGGTGGTGGGGTCCGCCAGCGCGGCGTAGACGTCCCGGCCCAGGAACGACACCCGCGCCGTGCCGGTGCCGGGGAACGTCGTGGGCTGCCACGTGGCGCCGCCGTCCCGGGACACCGCCACGGCCGGATGCCCGCCGGACGTGCCGCCGACCCACCACGAGCCGTCGCCGGCGCGGACCGGAGCGACCCACGCCGGCGTGATCGGCGGCTGGGCCGGCGGCAGGACCAGCGTGGTGCCGTCGTGCAGGAGCGCCGTGACCTGCGAGCCGCGCAGGAGCAGGCGGGCGTCGCCGGGCAGCGCCGCGGTCGCGGGCCGGTCGTCGGCGGTGTCCCAGTGCACGCCGTCCTCGCTGCTGGCCCGGCCCGGCTCACCGATCAGCGCGACCCGTGCGCCGGCGACGACCAGTGCCAGCGCGTCGGCGCGGCCGGGCGCGGCGAAGGCGCCGGGCGCGCGGTCCGTCGTCCAGGTCCGGCCGCCGTCCGCCGACGCGCTGACCCAGGCGGTGCAGGAGCCGGCGCACTCCACGGTCAGCAGGAAACCCCGGTCGGCGTCGATGAACTGCGCGTCCACGATCTTCCCCGGCAGGTCCCTGGGCAGGCCGGGCAGGCCGTTGATGGTGATGCCGCCGCCCGTGTACACCGCGCCGGTCGGCACCGCCGGCGTGGACGTCACCTGGGGCGGCGGGGCGTCGCCGGGCCACAGCCACGGCACCGCGAACGCGGCCGCGGCCACGGCGGCCACGGCGGCCCGCACGGCGCGCCGGCGGCGGCGCAGGACGCGGGCCCGGGCGGTGATCGCGGCCAGGGGCGGCTGGGCGATGTCGAGCCGCTGGGCGCGCAGCAGGGTCTCCAGCTCGTCAGGCATGGCGCACCTGCGTCGACGGCGACGCCGCGGGCGAGTACCCGGGCAGCCGCTGGGCGAGCGCCGCCCGCCCCCGCGACAGCCTCGACTTGACGGTGCCGCCGGGCACGCCGAGCGCGGCGGCGATCTCCTCGACGCTGAGATCGGCGTAGTAGTGCAGCACGATGACCTCCCGATAGGTGCGGGGGATGGCGTCGAGGGCCTCGGTCAGGTCGGTGCGCTCCGGCGACGGCCCGGCCTCGACGTGCCGCTGGCCGGCGCGCTCACGCAGCAGGATCAGGTCGAGCAGCTTCCGCCGGCGCCAGCGGCGGCGGACCACGTTGACCGCCACGGTGCGCAGCCAGGCCTCGGGGTTGTCGATGCCGGCGAAGCCGCCGGGGCGGGCGGCGGCCCGGGCGAACGCCTCCTGCACGACGTCCTGGGCCTCGGTGAGGTCGGTCGTGAACGCGTAGAGCTGCGTCACCAGCCTGCGGTAGCAGGCGTGGTACACCCCCTCGAGCTCGCTCACACCGCTCACGATCCCCGACCGGGCGCGCCGGTTCCAACCTTCTACGAAACGGTGCTCACTCGGGCAGCAGGGTGGCCGGCATGGTCCCGGTGTCCCAGGCACGACCGTCGGTGGACAGCCGGGGCGGGTCGCTGAGCGTGGCGAAGCCGTTGTCGACCGCGTGCAGCGAGCCGCCCGGCCCGGCCACGACGCCGAAGTGCTCGCCGTCGAGGCTCTCCAGGTAGACGGTCTCGGAGTCGCCCCTGACCCACAGCTGCACGGAGCGGTCCGGGCGCATCAGCGCGCCGAAGGCGCGGCCGTTGAGGGCGCCGTCGTTGTTCAGCGGCGCCGGCAGCTCGATCTTCGTGCCCACCTCCTGCCAGCTCTCCCCGCCGTCGCGCGAGCGGAAGTGCCGGATGCCCTTGGCGTACCGGATGAAGGCGTGCGCCGTCGTGCCGTCCCGGCTGACCACGGTGGGCGCGTCGATGCCCGGCGGTGCGTCCAGCGTGCGGGCCAGCCAGGTCCGGCCCTGGTCCTTGCTGACCGCGACGGCCGGCGCGCCGGAGCGCAGGTCCGAGCCGGTGACCCACCAGCCGGCCGCGACCGGCAGCCCGCCCACGATCGCCCGCCGGGCCATCGGCGGCTGGTCGACGAGCAGGCTCAGCGTGCCGTCGCTCTGCCGGACGCCGAAGAGGTCGCCGTACTCCACCAGCTGCACCACCCGGTCGGCGGCGCCGAGCGCCTCACGGGTCTCCGGGCCGATGACCGGCGTGACGTCCGGGGTGGCCGACGGGTCGTCGAGGCGGAACTTGACGCTGGTGCGGGAGCCGCCGCTGACCTCCCCGCTGAGCATGAACGTCTGCGGGGCGAGCCGGACCAGGTCCACGTGGTCGACCTTGTCCAGCGCGCTCTGCCGCAGCGCGTCGGCCAGCAGCGGCCCGCCGCGCGGCGCGCCCCGCAGCACGACGACCTGCAGGTTGCACCGGCGGGCCTGCGGCACCTCGACGCAGACGTCGACCGCGGCGACCACGCCGTCGGGCAGGTCGCCGGCGGCGGCCCGGACCGTGCGGGTCGTCTCGAAGCTGCCACCGGCCGGCGGCGACACCGACGGCAGCGGCGTCCACGGCTCGCCGAGGTCGGGGTTGGGCCCGAGGGCGGCGGGCGACGGCCGGCCGAACACCCCGGCGAGCGCGACGGGCGCGAAGACGGCGAGCGTGCCGACGAGGGCGCCGACGACGGCCATCCGGTCGCGCATGCGCACCCGGCCGGCCCGGCGGTACAGCAGGCTGAAGTCCGGCATCCAGGTGGCCGCCTCGACCTGCGCCCGGAGCGAGCGGAAGTCCAGGTCAGGGCGCATCTCGCACCTCCTGGACGTCGCGTTGGGGCAGGGCCACGGGCCGGCGGCGCAGCCCGGTGCCGTCGGTGTCGGTGTCGGCGTCGCTGAGCAGCGCGGCGAGCATGGCGCGCCCCCGCGACAGGCGGGCCTTCACCGTGCCGACCGGCACGCCCAGGGCGTCGGCGACCTCGTGCACCGACATGTCGGCGAGGTGGTGCAGCACGATCGTCTCGCGGGTGGCCTGCGACAGCTGCTGCAGGGCGGCGACGAGCGCGACCCGGTTCGGGTCGACGCCGGGGACGCTCTCCACCGGACGGGCGACCCGACCGCTGCGCACCAGTGTGTCGAAGAGGCGCCGGCGGCGCCAGCGGGTCCGGGCCAGGTTCATCGCCACGGTGCGTAACCACGCCTCCGGGTCGGCGACGTCGAGGAACTGCCGCGGCCGGGCCAGGGCGCGCGCGTAGGCCTCCTGGACCAGGTCCTGGGCCTCGGCGTGGTCGCCGGTGAGCGCGTACAGCGCGGCGACGAGCCGCCGGTAGTGCGCCTCGTACGCGTCACGGACGGCTTCGCGTGCCTCGAGCTCCTCGCCCACCCGGTCACCCCCTCACCGAACAAGACTGCTGTCGCGTGCTCCCGGTTGCGCCACCGCGGTGGTGGTGCTGACAGAATGACCCGCATGTCGCCGTCCGTCAGCACCGCCCGTCCTCGGGTGCTCTCCGGGATCCAGCCCACCGCCGACTCGTTCCATCTGGGCAACTATCTCGGCGCGTTGCGCAACTGGGTGGCGATGCAGGACACGCACGACACCTTCTACTGCGTGGTCGACCTGCACGCGATCACCGCCGGGCACGACCCGGCGCTGCTGCGCCGGCGCACCCGGGTGAGCGCGGCGCAGCTGCTGGCGGTCGGGCTCGACCCCGAGCGGTGCACGCTGTTCGTGCAGAGCCACGTGCCGGAGCACGCGCAGCTGGGCTGGGTGATGGGCTGCATCACCGGCTTCGGCGAGGCCAGCCGGATGACGCAGTTCAAGGACAAGTCCCAGAAGCAGGGTGCGGACCGGTCCAGCGTCGGGCTGTTCACCTACCCGATCCTGCAGGCCGCCGACATCCTGCTGTACCAGGCGGACGCGGTGCCCGTCGGCGAGGACCAGCGCCAGCACCTGGAGCTGACCCGCGACCTGGCCCAGCGGTTCAACACGACGTTCGGCGCGACGTTCACGGTGCCGGCGCCGTACATCATCAAGGACACTGCCAAGATCACCGACCTGCAGGAGCCGACGGCCAAGATGTCGAAGTCGGCGTCGACCGCGGCCGGCCTGGTGGAGCTGCTCGAGGACCCGGCGCGGGCCGCGAAGAAGATCAAGTCGGCGGTCACCGACACCGGCCGTGAGATCATCTTCGACCCGGCGGCCAAGCCCGGCATCTCGAACCTGCTCACGATCTACTCGGCGCTGACCGGGCGCACCATCGAGGACCTCGTCGCGGCGTACGACGGCAAGGGCTACGGCGACCTCAAGAAGGACCTCGCCGAGGTCGTGGTGGAGTTCCTGCGCCCGATCCAGCAGCGCACCAACACCTACCTCGAGGACCCGTCACAGCTGGACAAGCTGCTCGCGATCGGCGCCGAGAAGGCCCGCACGGTCGCCGCCGCCACCCTGGCCACGGTCTACGACCGGATCGGGTTCCTCGCACCGGGTGCTGCGCACTGACGTGGCCGGGGCGTTGCGGACCACCATCGGCGTCGCGATCGACCTCCCCGACCCCTGGGGCAGCGAGCTCACCGCCGCCCGCCTCGCCGCGGGCGACCCGGCCGCCGCGCACGTGCCCGCGCACGTGACCCTGCTCGGCCCGACCGAGGTCGCCGCGGCCGACCTGCCCGCGATCGACCGGCACCTGGCCGAGGTCGCGCGCCGGCACGCGCCGTTCACCGTGCGGCTGCGCGGGACCGGCACCTTCCGCCCGCTGACCCAGGTGGTCTTCGTGGCGGTCGCGGCCGGCATCGGCGAGTGTGAGCGGCTGCACCGGGCCGTGCTCGACGCCGCCGAGATCCAGGCGACGGTGCCGTACCCGTACCACCCGCACGTCACCGTCGCGCACAACGTCGCCCCGGAGCGGCTCGACGCCGCGTTCGCCGACCTCGCCGGGTACGAGGCCGCGTTCCCCGTCGACGGGTTCGCGCTCTTCGAGCACGACGAGAGCGGTCGATGGCGGCCGTGCGCGCAGTACCGCCTGTCGCCGCGCCGGTCCGCCGCGGATCAGCGACGATAGAGAGGTGGGCCTGCTGGACCGGCTGGAAGCCGGTTTCGACCGGGTGGTGGCCGCCGGCCGCCGCCGCTCCCGCGCGTTCGACCACTTCTGGCGGGCGCAGGAGCGCTACTTCGACGTCGACGCCGCCCGGCTCGCCGCCGCGACCGCCTACTACGGGTTCTTCGCCGTGTTCGCGATGGTCGTCGTGGCGTTCTTCATCCTCGGCCGGGTGCTCGGCGGCAACGAGGCCGTCGTCGAGCGGGTCCAGGGCTACCTGGAGGTCAACCTGCCGCAGCTGCACTCCGACCAGATCTTCGCCGGCAGCCAGCAGATCGGGCTCATCGCGCTGGTCGGCCTGATCATCGCCGGGGTCGGCTGGGTGGAGAACCTGCGCTCGTCGCAGCGCGCGCTGTGGCACCTGCAGGAGCACCCGGGCAACGCGGTGGTGCGCTGGCTGGTGGACCTCGCCGTGCTGGTGGCGCTGGGCATGCTGCTGATCGTCTCGACCGGCATCTTCGCCGGGGTGCAGGAGCTGCTGTACTGGCTGGCCGGCGACTTCGAGCAGGACCCGGTCCGGGTGGCGCTGCGCGGCACCTCGACGCTGCTGTCCGGCATCGTGGACGTGATCCTGGGCATGGCGCTGCTGGCCGGCGTGCCGCGGCTGCGCATGTCGCTGCGCCGGCTGCTGCCCTCCGCGCTGCTGTTCGCGGTCGGGCTCGGGCTGCTCAAGACGCTCGGCAAGCTCTACATCACGCGCATCGAGACCAACCCGGCCTACCAGCTGGTCGCCGGCACGATCGGGCTGCTGCTGTACATGTACCTGCTGCACCAGCTGCTGCTGTTCGCCGCGGCGCTGGCGGCCACCGACACCCACGGGCGGGCCAAGGACCTCGCCGGGGGCGAGCCGCGCAGCGACGTGAAGGCGGCCATGCGGGCGGCCCAGCTGGTCGAGGAGGCGGCGGAGACCACCGAACGGGCGGCGGCCGCGGTACGCGCCGAGCACCCGGACGCCACCGGCGGGGACACGGCCGGAAGTGCTGCCGGGGATACGGCCGGCCCGGGGCGGGAGCCGCCCGCCAGGGGTGTGCGGCCGCGGCCGGCGGACCCGGACGCGGTGGCGGTGGCCGCCGACATGGCGCGGCGGATCGTCCCGTCCGGCGGTTCGGCGCCTGCGGAGCCGCGCGACCCGTCATGATGGGCGCCGTGGGTGCACTTGTGACTTTGGACCTGCCGGCCGACGCGCCGGCGCTGACCCTGCCGTGGATCATCACCTTCGGCCCGTTGAACGAGGACGAGGAGTGGGAGCCCGTCGTGTGCGGGCCCTACGAGCGGGCGCACGCGCTCGCCCTCGCCGAGGCCGTGGTCGCCGACGAGGAGCTGATGGCGGTGGTCGAGCCGCTGCAGCCGCACGTCACCGCCGAGCAGATCCTGGGCGACATCGCCGCCTCCCGCCTGGCGGCCGAGAACGAGGACCTGGAGACGGCGGCGCTCGACGAGGAGCTCGCCGGCTACGACGACGACCACCACGGTCATGGCCACGACCACGACCACGACCACGACGACCCCGACCACACGCACGAGGCACCGTCGATCGAGGAGATCCGCGCCGGTTTCGCCCGGATCGCGGCGAAGCTGACGGCCTAGCCTTCCCCGATCGTCCACCAGGCGGTCGTGTCCGGTGGCAGCTCGCCGGCCATCTCGTCGCTGCTCAGCAGCGGGATGGCCGGCCACTCGACGGGCACCGGCGCCGGGCCCAGGTTCGCCGCGACCCGCATGGTCTGCGTCTCGAACAGCAGCACGCCGTCGGGCGCGTCGAGCCAGCGCAGCGACGTCGCCGGCCGGCGCCGCCGCAGCGCCGCCTGGTACAGCCGCAGCATCGAGTGCGGATCCTTGCGCTGCGCCTCGACCGTCAGCGCGGCCCAGTCCGCCGGCTGCGGCAGCCACGCGCCGCCCGGGCCGAAGCCGAACGGCGGTGCGTCGCCCGACCAGGGCAGCGGCACCCGGCAGCCGTCCCGGCCGGGCTCGGCGCCGGCGGAGCGGATCCACTGCGGGTCGGTGCGCACCTCGTCCGGCAGGTCCAGCACCTCCGGCAGGCCGAGCTCCTCGCCCTGGTACAGGTAGGCGCTGCCGGGCAGGCCGAGCATCAGCAGGGCCGCCGCCCGGGCCCGCCGCACGCCGCCGAAGCGGGTCACGTGCCGGCGCCGGTCGTGGTTGGACAGCACCCAGGTCGGCGGCGCGCCGACCGCCGCCGCGGCGGCCACGGACGCGTCGATGATCCGGCGCAGGACCGCCGGGTCCCAGGGGGCCTCCAGGAAGTCGAAGTTGAACGCCTGGTGCAGCTGGCCCACCGACACGTAGCGGGCGACGCGGTCCGGGGCGGTGTCGAACACCTCGGCGACGGCCATCCGGTCACCGGGGTAGGAGTCGAGGATCCTGCGCCAGCCGCGGTGGATCTCGTGGACGCCCTCGTGGTCGAAGTACGTCACGCCGGCCAGGTCCTTGATCAGGCCGTGCGCGACGTCGACCCGGAAGCCGTCCACGCCCCGGTCCAGCCAGAAGCGCAGGATGTCGTCGAACTCCGCCCGGACGTCCGGGTTCTCCCAGTTCAGGTCCGGTTGTGCGGGGTCGAACAGGTGCAGGTACCACTGCCCGTCGGCGACCTGCGTCCAGGCGGGGCCGCCGAAGAGCGAGCGCCATCCGTTCGGCGTGTCGCGGAAGACGTACCGGTCGCGCAGGCCCTGCACGAACCACGGGTGCTGCGAGGACGTGTGGTTGGGCACGATGTCGACGATGACCCGCAGCCCGAGCCGGTGCGCCTCGGCGAGCAGGGCGTCGAAGTCGGCGAGGGTGCCGAAGACGGGGTCGACGTCGCGGTAGTCGCTGACGTCGTAGCCGCCGTCGACCATGGGGGAGCGGTAGAACGGCGAGAGCCACAGCGCGTCGACCCCGAGGTCGGCGAGGTGGCCCAGCCGCGCGGTGATGCCCGGCAGGTCGCCGACGCCGTCACCGTCGGCGTCGGCGAAGCTGCGCGGGTAGATCTGATAGATGACCGCGTGCCGCCACCATTCCACAAGGTCAACGTAGCTGTCCGTGACCGGCTCGGAGGGCGTTCAGGAACCACTGCCACCGGTGCATGGTGGCCGGGATCGGCGGCCAGCCGTTGATCACCGCCATGAGTTGCCAGTACCGCTCGGCCCGCGGGTCGACGGCGAGGGTGAGCTGGTCGACGAGCTCCTCCCGGTCGTCCGGGGTGAGCCCCCACCGGCGCAGCACGGTGTCGACCACGGCGCCGGCCTTCGGGCTGCCGGGTGTCACGCCGGCGTCCATGTGCTCGGCGACGTGGCCGGTGAACCAGTCGACGTCCGCCGCGCCGGTCGGCACCAGGCGGCGTTCGGACGGGGCGAAGCTGCGCTTGCCCATCTCCCGCAGCCGGGCCCGGAAGTCCTGCTCGCGGAGCATCTCGGCGAGCTCGATCCAGGCGTCGACCTGCGCGTCGGTGGGGTCGTCGGGCAGGTCGGGGGAGACGCTGCGCATCCGCTCGGTGAACCGCGCGGCCTCCGGGGAGTCCGCGACCTCGGCGAAGATGCTGTCGAAGAACTCCTCGACGATGCGGCGCCGCTCGTCGGTGCTCGCCTGCGCGATGCGGGTCATGCGGTCCAGCTCGGCCGGGGTCGGGTCGCGGCGGGCCACGGCGCGCAGCGCCGCCCGGCGCAGCCGCAGCACCCGGATCTGCACGCCGATCGCCTCGGCGTGCGCGGCGGCCACCGTGCCGAGGTCCTCGCCGCGGTCCAGGACCCGCTTGATGGTCGCGATGTCCAGCCCCAGCTCCCGCAGCGTCCGCACGAACTCCAGCCGGACCAGGGAGTCGTGGTCGTAGCGGCGGTAGTTGGCGCGGGAACGCTCGGCCTCCGGGACCAGGCCGACGTCGGAGTAGTACCGGATCGTCTTGACCGGCAGGCCGGACAGCCGGGACAGCTCGCCGATGTTCATGTCGCCATCGTGGACCCTCCAGCAGCGGGAGAGTCAACGAGGCGATACTTTGCGCGGGTGGAACCTTTGCGGCTCATTCTCCTCTATGCCCACCTGATCGGGTTCGCGCTGCTGCTGGGTGGCGCGGTCGCCCAGTACCTCACGGGCAAGCTGCGCATCAACGCGGCGATGCTGTGGGGTGCGACCATCCAGGTGCTGACCGGCATCGCGCTGTCCGCGCCCCTGCGCGACGGCGACGAGCCGCCGGCCGCCAAGCTCGCCGTCAAGGCGCTCATCGGGCTGGCGATCTTCGCCATGGCGTTCTTCTCGCGCAAGCGCGAGGAGGTCAACCGTGGGCATTTCCTGGCTTTGGTGGGGCTAACGCTCGTTAACGCCGCCGTTGCCGTCTTTTGGAAGTAAACCGGGTGTTACAAGATCGATCTCGCTAGGCTGGAGGGACCGCCGGCACGTCACGGCCCTATAACGCACTCCTCCCAACCCGGCAGCAAACAGCGGAACTGTCGGTCGGAGGGCGTACGCTCCCGCCGTTGGGTTACACCGCGTTGGGGCGGTGCTTTGGTGAAGGGAGACCGTCTTGCGCCGAGTGCGTGGGATGAAGGTTCTCGCGGCCGCCGCGGTGGCGATCGTCGCGTTGGGCAGCATGGCCGCTTGCGGCGATGACAAGGGCGACGAGCCGGGCAGCACGAGCAGTGGCAGCACGAAGAAGAACGTCAAGGTCGGCCTCGCGTTCGACATCGGCGGCCGGGGCGACAAGTCGTTCAACGACTCCGCCGCCGCTGGTCTCGACCGGGTCAAGACCGACCTCAACCTCGAGGTCAAGGACCTCGCTGCCGTCGCCGGTGAGAGCGAGAACGACAAGTACGCACGGCTGAAGCTGCTCTGCACGACGGGTTACAACCCGGTCATCGCGGTCGGCTTCGTCTACGACGGCGCGGACTCCAAGAACGGCCCGCTCGCCCGTGCGGCGAAGGACTGCCCGCAGACCAAGTTCGCCATCGTCGACGGCGGCACCGCCGCCGACAACGTGGCCGACCTCGTGTTCGCCGAGGAGCAGGGCTCCTTCCTGGTCGGTGCGGCCGCGGCGCTGAAGTCGAAGACCGGCACGGTCGGCTTCATCGGCGGCTGCCAGGTCGACCTGATCAAGAAGTTCGAGGCGGGCTTCGCCGCGGGCGCCAAGGCGGCCAAGGCCGACATCAAGGTGCTGACCAACTACCTGTCGACCCCGGCCGAGGCCTGCAAGGGCTTCAACGACCCGGCCGGTGGCAAGACCGCGGCGACGGGCATGTACGACCAGAAGGCCGACATCATCTACGCGGCCGCCGGCGGCTCCGGCACCGGCGTCTTCGAGGCCGCCAAGGCCAAGAACGCCCTCGCGATCGGTGTCGACTCCGACCAGTACAACACCGTGACCGACGCCTCGCTCAAGCCGGTCATCATGACGTCGATGCTCAAGCGGGTCGACAACGCGGTGTTCAACTTCGTCAAGGACTTCTCCGAGGACAAGTTCAAGGCGGGCCCGACCGTCTTCGACCTCAAGGCCGACGGTGTGGGTTACGCCACCTCCGGTGGCCAGGTCGACGACATCAAGACCAAGCTCGACGAGTTCAAGGCGGACATCGTCTCCGGCAAGATCACGGTGCCGACCAAGTAATCGCTAGCTGGACGTGAGGCGGGGGACTGCGATCCGGTCCCCCGCCATCACTCGTTGAAGGAGCATCTCGTGACCGCGGACCCACCCGCCGTCGAGCTGAAGGGGATCACCAAGCGGTTCCCCGGCGTCGTGGCGAACTCGGACGTCAACCTCACCGTCCGTAAGGGAACGATCCACGCGATCGTCGGTGAGAACGGGGCCGGCAAGTCGACCCTCATGAAGATCCTCTACGGGATGCAGCCGCCGGACGAGGGCGAGATCCTCATCGAGGGCGACCCGGTGCGGTTCTCCTCGCCGCAGGGCGCGATCAAGGTCGGCATCGGCATGGTGCACCAGCACTTCATGCTCGCCGACAACTTCACCGTCATGGAGAACGTGGTCCTCGGCGCCGAGAAGCTGCACGGCATCGGCGCCCGGGCCCGGGCCAAGATCGAGGAGATCTCCACCCGGTACGGGCTGGGCGTCGAGCCCGACGCGCTTGTCGAGGACCTCGGCGTCGGCGACCGCCAGCGGGTCGAGATCCTCAAGGTGCTCTACCGGGGCGCCCGCATCCTCATCCTCGACGAGCCGACCGCGGTGCTCGTCCCGCAGGAGGTCGACGAGCTGTTCGGCAACCTGCGCGAGCTCATCCGCGAGGGCCTCACCGTGCTGTTCATCTCGCACAAGCTCGACGAGGTCCGCGGCGTCGCCGACGACATCACCGTCATCCGGCGCGGCACGACCGTCGCCTCCGTCAAGCCCGACCAGGTCACCGCCCGCCAGCTGGCGACCCTGATGGTCGGCAGCGAGCTGCCCAGCCCCGAGGCCCGCGAGTCGACCGTCACCGACGTGCCGGTGCTCGCCGTGCGGGGGCTCACGGTCCGCGGCCCCGACGGGCGCGCGATCGTCTCCGACGCCTCGTTCACCATCCACAAGGGCGAGGTCGTCGGCATCGCCGGCGTCGAGGGCAACGGCCAGGCCGAGCTCGCCGAGGCGATCATGGGCATGCGCGCCGCGACCGGCACCGTCGAGCTCGACGGCGTGGAGATCGCCGGGTGGGACACCCGCCGGCGCCGCGAGGCCGGGCTCGGCTACATCCCGGAGGACCGGCACCGGCAGGGCCTGCTGCTCGACGCGCCGCTGTGGGAGAACCGCATCCTCGGCCACCAGACCGAGGCGCCCAACGCCCGGGGCTTCCTGATCAACGTCGGCGGCGCCCGCCGCGACACCACCCGCATCGTCGCCGAGTACGACGTGCGCACCCCCGGCATCGACGTCGCCGCGGTCGCGCTGTCCGGCGGCAACCAGCAGAAGCTCATCGTCGGCCGGGAGATGAGCCACCAGCCGAAGGTGCTCATCGCCGCCCACCCCACCCGAGGGGTGGACGTCGGCGCCCAGGCCGCGATCTGGGACCACATCCGCAACGCGCGCATCGCCGGCATGGGCGTGCTGCTCATCTCCGCCGACCTCGACGAGCTGATCGGCCTGTCCGACTCGCTGAAGGTGATCTACGGTGGTCGGCTGGTGGCCGACGCCGATCCGTCGACCGTCACCCCCGAGCAGCTCGGCGTCGCCATGACCGGCGCCACTGGTGAGGAGATCGCTCCATGACCACGGCCGCCGCCGTCGGCGCGCGGCGCATCGATGTCGGGAAGCTGTTGCCGCAGCTGATCGCACCGGTCGTCGCGCTCGTCATCGCCGCCGCGATCTCGTCGATCGCCCTGCTGATCAGCGACAAGGACCCCCTCGCCGCGTTCCAGCACATGTACGAGTTCGGCACCCAGCCCGACCAGATGGTCGAGATCCTCAACAAGGCCAGCGAGCTGTACATCGCCGCCGTCGCGGTGGCGATCGGCTTCAAGATGGGCCTGTTCAACATCGGCGTCGAGGGCCAGTCGAAGGTCGGCGCGTTCTTCGCCGGCGCCCTGGCCAGCGCGTCGTTCATGGACTGGATGCCGGGCGGGCTGCGCATCGTGCTCATCGTCGTGGTGGCGATGCTCGTCGGCGCCGCGTGGGCCTCCATCGCGGCGCTGCTCAAGACCCAGCGCGGCGTCAGCGAGGTCATCTCCACGCTGATGCTCAACGCGATCGGCGGCCTGGTCGTCACCTGGCTGCTCAACGACCACTGGGGCGTGACCGAGCCCGGCGCCCAGATCAAGACCACCGGCATCCTGCCGGAGAGCTCCTGGATGCCCGGCCTGCCGATCATCTCCGGCACCGACCAGAAGGTGCTCGGCTTCTTCGCGATCGCGGTGTTCCTCGGCGCCGCGTACTGGTTCGTGATCAACCGGACCCGCTTCGGCTTCGACCTGCGGGCCACCGGCTACAACCCCTTCGCGGCAGTCGCCAGCGGCGTCAACGCCAAGCGCATGGTGATCACCGCGATGCTGATCTCCGGCGCGGTCGCCGGCCTGGTCAACCTGCCCCGCATGCTGGGCGAGAGCCACACCTACACGGAGGGCTTCGGCGGCATCGGCTTCACCGGCATCGCCGTGGCCCTGCTCGGCCGCAACCACCCGATCGGCATGGCCCTCGGCGCGATCCTGTGGGGCTTCCTGGCCAGCTCGCAGATCATCCTCGACCTCGACGGGATCCCCAAGGAGATCATCCTGATCATGCAGGGTGTCACCGTCCTGTCGGTCGTCATCGCCTACGAGCTCGCCGCCCGCATCGGCCGGCGGGCGCAGCAACGGCGGGTGGGCGTGGCCACCGCCGCGCCCGCGCCGGTCCCCGCGGTAGTGGAGGAGTCGAAGTGAGCACCGACACGATGCTCTCGGAGGCGGCGCAGGCCGGGGCCAAACCCCGCAGCCGGCGCATGTCCACCGGCACGGTCCTGCTGATCGTCGCCGGCGCGCTGGTCGGCCTGTCCCTGGTCCACCAGCTGGCCAACGCCCCCGACGTCACCTCGCAGGGCGCGATCCAGGCGGCGCTGCAGGCGGCGGTCCCGCTGGGCCTCGCCGGTCTCGGCGGCCTCTGGGCGGAGCGGGCCGGCGTGGTCAACATCGGCCTCGAAGGGCAGATGATCCTCGGCACCTGGTTCGGCGCGTGGGGCAGCCTGGAGTTCGGCCCGTGGATCGGGCTGCTCATCGGCATCCTCGGCGGCGCCGTCGGCGGGCTCGTCCACGCCGTCGCCACGGTCACGTTCGGCGTCGACCACATCATCTCCGGCGTCGCGATGACCATCCTGGCGCCCGGCGTCGTGCGCTACCTGTCCTACATCACCTGGGGCAGCGCCGGCGCGACCCAGTCCCCGCAGGTCGTGGACCAGGTGCCGCGCATCTCGGTGCCCGGCATCAACGGCCTCAAGGGCCTGGAGGAGCACCAGTGGTTCCTGGTCAGCGACATCGCCGGGGTCCTGCGCGGCCTGCTGTACGAGGTGTCGCTGGTGACGATCCTCGCCGTGCTGCTCATCCCGCTCACCGCGTGGCTGCTGTGGAAGACCGCCTTCGGCCTGCGCGTCCGGTCCGTCGGTGAGGACCCCCGGGCGGCGGAGAGCCTCGGGCTCAACGTCTACCGCTACAAGTACTACGGTGTCGTGATCTCCGGCGCGATGGCCGGGCTCGGCGGCGTCTACCTGTCCACGGTCACCTCCGCGATCTACCGCGAGGGGCAGACCGGCGGGCGCGGCTACATCGGCCTCGCCGCGATGATCTTCGGCAACTGGCGGCCGGGCGGCCTGGCCGTCGGCGCCTCCCTGTTCGGCTACACCGACGCGCTGCAGCTGCGGCGCGGCAGCGAGTCCGTGCACGCCCTGCTCATCCTCGTCGGCGCCCTGCTGCTGGCGCTCGCGGTCTGGGAGTTCATCCGCCGCAACCGCCTCGTGGCGATCGCTTCGGCCGTCCTCGGCGTCCTGTCCTACGTATTGTTCTTCTCTGTGGACAAGATCCCGACGGCGTTGGTGCAGGCGGCGCCGTACATCACGGTGCTGGTCGTGCTGGCGCTCGCGGCGCAGCGGCTCAGACCGCCCGCCGCGGACGGCAAGCCGTACCGGCGTGGAGGCTGAGCGTGGCGGACGTTGACTGGGTGGCGCTGCGCGAGGCGGCCGTCACCGTGATGGCGCGCGCCTATGCGCCGTACTCGAAGTTCCCGGTCGGCGCGGCGGCGCTGGTCGACGACGGCCGCATCGTCGTGGGCTGCAACGTCGAGAACGCCTCCTACGGCCTCGGCCTGTGCGCCGAGTGCGGCCTGGTGTCGAACCTGCAGGTCACCGGCGGTGGGCGGCTGGTCGCGTTGGCCTGCGTCGACGGCGACGGCCGGCCGCTCATGCCGTGCGGCCGGTGCCGGCAGCTGCTGTGGGAGCACGGCGGCCCGGGCTGCCTCATCGACCACGCCGACGGCCCGCTGCCGATGTCGGCGCTGCTGCCGTACGCCTTCGACGACACCGACCTGGGGCGCTTCGCGGCGCAGCAGGCCGCGGCGGCGCCCACGGTCCCGGCGGCGCTGGCGCTGAAGGTCGGCACCGGCACCGTGTTCGTCCACCCCGACGTCGCCGACGGCCGGCAGGTGTGGACCGCGTACTGGGAGCGGTCCTCCGGCACCGCCGACGCCGAGCCGGCGGGGATCCTGGAAGAGGGGCCGACCTGGGGCTCCGCCGCCGACGCCGTCGCGTGGGGACGGATCCGCACCCCGCGGGTGATCGTGGTGGACGCCCAGGGCGGCACCAGCTGGGCCGGGGACACCCCGCGCCCGGCCGGCATCGAGCAGGACTGGAGTGGGGCATGAGCGGTCCGGAGCGCGGCTTCGGCCCAGGCGGCTGGCGCCGGAGCGCAGCGGAGGTGGGAGCATGAGCTTTGCCGCGGTTGACGTCATCCGGGCCAAGCGCGACAAGGGCGTGCTCAGCGACGCGCAGATCGACTGGGTCGTCGACGCGTACACCAAGGGCGTCGTCGCCGACGAGCAGATGTCCGCGCTCGCCATGGCGATCCTGCTCAACGGCATGACCGCCGGGGAGATCGCCCGCTGGACGGCGGCGATGATCGCCTCCGGCGAGCGGCTGGACCTGTCGGGGGTCGGCCGGCCCACCGTCGACAAGCACTCCACCGGCGGCGTCGGCGACAAGATCACGCTGCCGTTGACGCCGCTGGTGGCCGCGTGCGGCGCGGCGGTGCCGCAGCTGTCGGGCCGCGGCCTGGGCCACACCGGCGGCACCCTCGACAAGCTCGAGGCGGTCGCCGGGTTCGGCACGAAGCTGTCCAACGAGGCGTTCGTCGAGCAGCTGCGCACGGTCGGCGCCGCGATCTGCGCCGCCGGTGAGGGGCTCGCCCCCGCCGACCGCAAGCTGTACGCCCTGCGCGACGTCACCGGCACCGTCGAGGCGATCCCGCTGATCGCCAGCTCGATCATGAGCAAGAAGATCGCGGAGGGCACCGGCGCGCTGGTCCTGGACGTGAAGTTCGGCTCCGGCGCCTTCATGCGCCAGGTCGCCGACGCCCGCGAGCTGGCCCGCACCATGGTCGAGCTGGGCAAGGCGCACGGCGTCACCACCGTCGCCCTGCTCACCGACATGGAGGTCCCGCTCGGCCGGACCGTCGGGCACTCCCTGGAGGTCGAGGAGTCCCTGGAGGTCCTCGCCGGCGGCGGGCCGCAGGACGTCGTGACGCTGACCCTCGCCCTGGCCCGGGAGATGCTCGACGCCGTCGGTCTCGGCGACGTCGACCCGCAGGCGGCGATCGCCGACGGGCGGGCGATGGACTCCTGGCGTGCGCTGGTCCGTGCCCAGGGCGGTGATCCGGACGCCCCGCTGCCGGTGGCCGGCGAGGTCGAGACGATCACCGCGACCCGCGACGGGTTCGTCGCCACCATGGACGCCTACGCCGTCGGCGTGGCCGCCTGGCGCCTCGGCGCGGGCCGGGCCCGCAAGGAGGACCCGGTCAGTGCCTCGGCGGGGATCATCCTGCACCGCAAGCCCGGCGAGGCGGTCCGGACCGGCGACGTGATCATGGAGCTGCGCGCCGAGGACGCCGGCAAGCTGCCGGCGGCGCTGGACGTGGCCCGCGGGGCGGTCACGCTGTCGGACACCCCGCCTCCATCCCGACCCCTGATTCTCGACAGGATCTCCTGATGCCAGAGCTGATCACGTCCGCGACCCAGATCCCCGTCCCGGGCGGCAAGGTCATCGACGAGTACGTCGGCCGGGTCAACTCCGGCGAGTCGGCGGTGTCGATCGCCCGGATGCTCGCGCCCGGCGGCTGGACCGAACCGTTCCAGACCCCCGAGTTCGACGAGTTCACGATCGTGCTGCGCGGCACCGTCCGGGTCGAGCACGACGGCGGGCACTTCGACGTCGAGGCAGGTCAGGCCGTGGTCACCCGGGCGGGGGAACGCATCCGGTATACCACCCCGACCGCGGAAGGTGCCGAGTACGTCGCGGTGTGCCTGCCCGCGTTCGGACCCGACCTGGCCCGGAGAGACACTGCCTGATCGGGCGGCTATTGTGCGCGGGTGACCGTCACGTCGCCCGATCCGCAGCGGGTGCGGGAGGCGAGCCTCGAAGCGCTGCACCGCCTGCGACTGCCCCTGCCGCCGCCGAACTTCCCGCTGGCGTGGGAGCCGGGCGACCTGGTGGAGCTGCGTTCCGGTGAGGAGATCGAGGCCCGCGCCGCGATCCTCAACGTCGTGCTCGCCCGCGCCTTCGGCATGCCCCCGCAGCTGGCGACGCAGTGGCTGCGCGAGGCGCGGCTGGAGGAGCGGGTCACCGGGCCCGAGTGGCACTTCGTGGCCGACGGCGACGGCGACGAGCGGTCCTTCGCGCTGCACCTGGAGGCGCTGTTCGCGCTGTCCTGGCTGCTCGGCATCGCCATGGACCTGGACCCGCTGCTGCCCTCCGCCGACGGGTTGCTGGAGCGGCTGCCCAACCTGCCGCAGGGGGAGACCTTCGCGGCGTGGCGGCAGCGCACCCTGGCCGCCCCGCGCGGCGCGGACGACGCCGCCGCGCAGCTGGACCTCTACTACTGCCTGGACTGGTCGTACCTGGAGGCGGAGCGGCGGCGGCTGCCGCTGCCGGGGCAGATCGACTCCAACACCATCGGCCAGCGGCGCTGGGCGCTGGAGTGGGCGGTGGTCTTCACCGGGCCCTACCACGGTGACCCGCCCGGCTGGGAGGACGTCGACCTGTCAACCTGACCGCCAGACGCTCAGCCGCACGGCGAGCGTGGCGGTGATCGGCTCCGGCATGCCGGCCAGCGTCGCGGCGACCTTCTCCGGGTCGGTGTGCCACGCGCTCGGGCCCATGCCGACGAGCGCCGCCGCGGCGGCGCGGTCCAGCGACAGCGTCGCGCGCAGCGGGACGCTGCCGGCCGGGGTCAGCCACGGCCGCAGGCTCGCCGCGAGGCGCTCCTCCTTCGCCGGGTCGACGCCGACCATGCCCAGCGCCGCGACCAGCTCGGCGAGGTGCCCGGGGGCCGGGGTGACCACGACGACGGCGCCGCCCGGGCGCAGCACCCGCGCGAACTCCGCGCCCGAGCGCGGGGCGAAGATGTCGAGGACCACGTCGGCGGTCGCGTCGCGGACCGGCAGGCCCTGCCAGACGTCGGCGCGCACGGCGCCGACCCGCGGGTCGATCCGGGCCGCGCGGCGCAGCGCCGGCTTCGACACGTCGACCGCCAGGCCCACCCGGTGCGGGCCGAGGGCGCGGGCCAGGTACCGGCCGGTCCCGGCGCCCACCTCCAGGATCAGCCCCGCTCCCGGTACACCCGCCGCCGCCTCGGCCACCGCGTCGGACACCAGGTCGAAGTGCCCGGCGTCCAGCAGCGACTCCCGGGCCGCGACCATGTCCGCGCTGTCGCCCGTGTGCACGCCGCGCCCCACGGTCAGGTCCACATAGCCCTGCCGGGCGACGTCGAACGAGTGACCCGCGGCGCACCGCAGGACCCGGCCGGCGTCGGTGAGCGCGCCGGCACAGACCGGACACCGCAGATGTGTGATGACGGAAGGGTGCACGCTACTAGTGTCGTTCCATGGTTGCTCCTACCTACGACGAGATCCGTCGCGCGCCCAAGGCGCTGCTCCACGACCACCTCGACGGCGGCCTGCGCCCCGCCACGATCCTCGACCTCGCCGCCGGCATCGGCCACGAGCTGCCCGCCGCGACCCCGGAAGGGCTGGGCGAGTGGTTCGTCGCGGCGGCCGACTCCGGCTCGCTGGAGCGCTACCTGGAGACGTTCGCGCACACCGTCGCGGTGATGCAGACCAGGGAGGCCCTGGTCAGAGTGGCCCGGGAGTGCGCCTTGGACCTGGCCGCCGACGGCGTCGTCTACGCGGAGGTCCGGTTCGCCCCCGAGCAGCACCTCGCGCAGGGCCTGGTGCTGACGGAGGTGGTGGAGGCGGTCCTGGACGGCTTCCGCGAGGGCGCCGCGGAGGCGGCCGCGGCCGGCACCCCGATCCGGGTCGGCACGCTGCTCACCGCGATGCGGCACGCCGCCCGCTCGATGGAGATCGCCGAGCTGTCGGTGCAGTACCGCGACGCCGGCGTGGTCGGCTTCGACATCGCCGGCGCGGAGGCGGGCTACCCGCCCACCCGGCACCTC
Source organism: Dactylosporangium aurantiacum (assembly GCF_000716715.1). Taxonomy (GTDB): domain Bacteria; phylum Actinomycetota; class Actinomycetes; order Mycobacteriales; family Micromonosporaceae; genus Dactylosporangium; species Dactylosporangium aurantiacum. The sequence continues at coordinate 42,117 of NZ_JNYJ01000007.1, forward strand.
GACGCCTTCGAGTACCTCCAGCGCGAGAACTCCCATTTCACCATCCACGCCGGTGAGGCGTTCGGGCTGCCGTCGATCTGGCAGGCGATCCAGTGGTGCGGGGCGGACCGGCTCGGACACGGTGTGCGCATCGTCGACGACATCGCGGCCGACAATTCCCTCGGCCGGCTCGCCGCGTACGTGCGGGACAAGCGCATCCCCCTGGAGCTCTGCCCTTCGTCCAACGTGCAGACCGGCGCCGCCGCCTCGATCCGGGAGCACCCGATCGGGCTGCTGCGTGACCTGCGGTTCCGGGTCACCGTCAACACGGACAACCGGCTGATGAGCGGGACCTCGATGAGCCGCGAGATGGCGCTGCTGGTGGAGGCCTTCGGCTACGGCTGGTCCGAGTTGCAGTGGTTCACGGTGAACGCGATGAAAAGTGCCTTCATTCCGTTTGATGAGCGCCTGGCGCTGATCAACGACGTCATCAAGCCCGCGTATGCGAAGTTGATGTCGTAAATTTTGTCCCGATTTGTCAGTCACCATCATCTGCGTGCATCGGGTAAATCGCCCAGCGTCACCGGGCGATCGGTTGAAGCACCCAACAAACGGACAGATTTCCTGACTTGGCACATATCGACTACCGGGAGGGCTGGGCTTTCTTCTTGCGACGGGACATGGTGGAATCTCGGAGGTCTGGCCCAGTAGGGTCGGCCGGTCGCGGGTGCCTGCTGTTGCACAAGGCCCCGGTTCGGAGGGCGGTGAAGTGAGCAAACGGCCAACGACGCGGGAGCCGGTCTCGTCGCGTCTGCGTCTCCCGGTGGGCCGGCTCCGAGACCTGCCGATCTGGTCGAAGCTCGGCCTGATCATGATCGTCCCGATCATCGCGACGATCGTGGTCGGCACCAACGGCCTGGTCAACAACATCGGCGAGGCCAACGACGCCGACCGGGCCCGCACGCTGTCGGGTCTGTCGGCGCAGGCCTCGGCCCTCGTCCACGAGCTGCAGAGCGAGCGCGCCAACGCGGCGCTGCTGCTGGGCGTGCTCACGGTGCAGGGCGGCGACGTCGAGGCGCGGGCCGCCTTCGAGCGCCAGATCCAGAAGACCGAGGACGCCAGCAAGGAGTACCGGCTGACCCGGTCCGGCCTCGCCGACCCGCCGGAGGACTTCCGCAAGCAGCTCGCGTCGATCGACACGCAGCTGCTCGACCTGCCCGGCATGCGCAAGCAGATCTCCGAGGGCGGCAAGGAGATCCTCGCCAGCACCGTCGTGAGCCGCTACCGCACGCTGATCGACGACCTGCTCAGCATCCGCGACTCCGCCGCCGAGCTGTCCAACAACCCGACGCTCGGCGCCGACATGCGCGCCGCCGCGGCGATCTCCGAGATGAAGGAGCAGGTCTCCCTCGAGCGGGTCGTCGTGCTGCGCGTCCTCACCACCAAGGCGTTCACGCCGCAGCTGCGCAAGGAGTTCGACGCCGCGCTCAACGGCCAGGAACAGGCCGAGGAGCAGTTCCGCGTCGTCTCCGAGCCGTGGCACCGCGACCTCTTCGACAAGAAGATCGCCGGCTCCGACCTGCGTGAGGCCGCCAAGTTCGAGGGCCAGCTCACGCCGCTGACCACCGAGGCGCTGCCCGGCGACATCTTCACCGTCGCCGCCTGGGACAACGCCATGGTCAACAAGACCAACCTGCTGCGCGGCATCGAGACCGAGTTCGACGAGCACAACATCGAGGACGCCACCGCGCACCGCAACGACCTGCAGCGCCAGGTGCTCGTCACCGCCGGCGCCCTGCTCGGCATGCTGCTGCTGGCCATCCTCTTCGCCTGGCTCGTGGCCCGGTCGATGGCCCGCTCGCTGCGGGAGCTGCGCCACGGCGCGCTCACCGTCGCGCAGTACGGGCTGCCCCAGGCCGTGCAGCGGCTGCGCGACCCGGCGCTGGCCAACCAGATGTCACCGCACCAGCTCGCGCTGCAGATCGCCGAGCCACTACCGGTCCGCAGCCGCGACGAGTTCGGCCAGGTCGCCGAGGCGTTCAACGCCGTGCACCTGGAGGCCGTGCGCACCGCCGCCGAGCAGGCCGCCCTGCGGGCCAGCGTCGCGACGATGTTCGTCAACCTCGCCCGCCGCTCCCAGATCCTGGTCGACCGGCTCATCGGCCACCTCGACCGGCTGGAGCGCGGCGAGGAGGACCCGGACCGGCTGGCCGAGCTCTTCCAGCTCGACCACCTCGCCACCCGGATGCGCCGCAACGACGAGAACCTCCTGGTCCTCGCCGGCGCCGACTCGACCCGCATCCAGCGCGAGCCCGCCCCGCTCATGGACGTGCTCCGCGCCGCGCAGTCCGAGGTCGAGCACTACACGCGCATCGAGTTCGGCATGATCGACCGGGACATCGAGATCGCGGCCCACGCGGTCAACGACATGGTCCACCTGGTCGCCGAGCTGCTCGACAACGCGACCGCCTTCTCCCCGCCGGACTCGGCGGTCATCGTGGAGGCCCGCCGCGTCGGCGACCGCGCCGTCCTGCTCGTCGAGGACCACGGCATCGGCGTCTCGCCCGAGCAGCTCAACGAGCTCAACGAGCGCCTCGCCAACCCGCCCATGGTCGACGTGGCCGTCTCCCGCATGATGGGTCTGGTCGTGGTCGCCCGGCTGGCCGCCCGGCACGGTGTCAAGGTCGAGCTGCGGGCCGCGCGGGAGCGCGGCACCATCGCCGACATGACGCTGCCCGCCGGGGTCCTGGTGCCGCGGGCGCTGTCCGGCCGCGCCAACGCCGGCATGCCGACCGCGGGCATGCCCGCCGTCGGACCCAACGACGTCGTCCAGGCCCGGCCGATCCCGTCGACGCCCGCCCCGCGCTCCCCGCTCGCCTCGCCGCTGGCGCTGGAGAGCGGCCCCGTGCCGGCCGGCACCGGCGGCAACGGCGGCGGCCCGCGCTTCGGCACGCTCACCAGCAGTGGCCTCTTCGGCGCCGGCCCGCACACCGGCGAGCGGCCCACGGTCAACGGCTTCGCCAACGGCGCCCCGCCCCGCCGCGAGATCCCTCCCGCGGCCAACGGGCAGCCGCCGTACGGTGGCCCCAGCGCCTTCAACGACGGCGGCGGCGGCTTCGGCAAGGGCTCCTCCGGCCCCGCTCCGCGCGACGGCTTCGGCGGACACGGGCCCGGCCCGCGCGACGCCGGCCCCCGCGATGCCGGGCCCGGTCCGCGCGACGCCGGTCCCGGCCCGCGCGACGGTGGCTTCGCCGGCCGCCCGCCGGCCGGCGCCGGACCCGCCCGCAGCCTGCCCGCCTGGTCCGACCTGACCGGCGTCAGCGGCAACGACGACCGTGGCCGGCAGACGCCCGGCGACCTCAACCCGCTGCCGCAGCGCCGCGCCAACGAGAACTGGACCGTCGAGGGCGAGGTCGCCGAGGACGAGGTCAGCGGCCAGATCCCGCGCCAGCGGCCCGAGGCTCCGGGCCCGCGTGCCTACGACGCCCCCGCGGCGTACGCGGCCGGCGGACCGCCCCCGGCCGCGGCGGCACCGCCCGCCTGGCCGCCGGTGTCCGGGCAGCCCGGCGAGGCGCAGCCCGACCGGTATGCGGCGGCCGCCTCGCAGCAGGCGCAGGCCCAGGCGGAGGCGTACCCGCCGGTCGACATGACGGCGGAGATCCCACGGGTCCGGCTCGACTGGGACCCCGCGGCCTCCGACAGCGACGCCGGCGACTCCCGCCAGCGCTTCGTCGACGAGACGATGGAGCTGCCGATCTTCCGCGAGCTGGAGTCGGCCTGGTTCCAGACCACGAGCAAGCGCCCGACCTTCGACGACGAGCCCGTCGCCGCCGCCCCGCCCGCCCCCGCGGCGGCGCCGGCACCGGCGTCCAACGGCGCCTCGACGCGACCGGTCGAGGTCACCTACAGCGACACCGCATACGTGCCTCCGCAGCGTTTTGAAACCCGGGTTCCGGGTGAAACCTCGCGAGGTTCGGCCGACCGGACATCCGGCGGTTCGGCGGTAAACTGGCAGACTGCGGCAGACGAAGGATGGCAGGCGGCCGCCGCACTCGCCGAGGCTCAGGAATTTGCGATGACCGACACGGGTTTGCCTAAACGCGTGCCGCAGGCGCAACTGGTCCCCGGCGGGGTGGAGAAGAACCCCGCCACGGTGCACCGGCGCACGCCGGAGTCCGTGCGTGGTCTGTTGTCCGCGTATCACCGAGGCGTTCAGCGCGGCCGGACCCGGTCCGACGACTCGAAAACCCCGGAGCCCACTTCGGCCGGGCCTCAAAACTCGCAGGTTGGCAAGGAGCAAGAGGCATGACATCTACGCAGGATCTCGGTTGGCTGCTCGCCAACTTCGCAGACCGAGTGCCGGGCGTCGCCCACGCGGTAGCCGTCTCGGCAGACGGTCTGCTGTTGGCCGCCTCTCGTGACCTGCCGCGCGACCGTGGCGACCAGCTCGCCGCGATCGCCTCCGGTTTGGTGAGCCTCACGCAGGGCGCCTCCCGCTGCTTCGAGGGCGGCGCGGTGCTGCAGACCGTCGTCGAGATGGACAACGGCTTCCTCTTCCTCATGTCGATCTCCGACGGCTCGTCGTTCGCGGTCCTCGCGGCCCGGGCGTGTGACGTCGGTCAGGTCGGCTACGAGATGGCGCTGCTGGTCGACCGGGTCGGTGACGCACTGACGCCGCCACCCCGGCCGACCGCATCGATGCTCGGCTGAAGCTGAACTAGGTGACAGAGCTCTACGCATTAGCTGTTGACGCATTAGCTGTTGACGAGGCCCGACGAGTGAGGAGGTGAACGGCGAACATGGCCGAGCGCGATGAACCAACCGGCGCGTTGGTCAGGCCGTACGCCGTCACCCGAGGTCGCACCCGGCCCAAGCTGGATATTGCGATCGAGGCGCTGGTCGAGACCACCGTGCGTGGTCGAGCGGCCAACTCTCGGCCGGGCGGTGCTCACGGGCAAGAACAGCAATACATTTCCACGCTTTGCGACGGTCGCTTGCAGTCTCTCGCTGAGATCGCGGCGCGCATGCAGCTTCCGCTGGGTGTGGCGCGGGTCATCGTGGCGGACATGGCTGCCGACGGACTCGTCGCGGTGTACGAGCCGACCTCGCTCGACGAAAACGAGTCGGTGGGCACAGAACTGCTTGAGAGGGTGCTGAGTGGACTTCGGAGGCTCTGACGTGGCAGTCCGCCCAGGGCGGGTCACGTCAGCGAAGATCGTCATCGCCGGAGGTTTCGGCGTGGGCAAGACCACACTGGTCGGCTCGGTCTCGGAGATCACACCGCTGACCACCGAGGCCATCATGACCTCCGCCGGCGTCGGTGTGGACGACACCCGCAATGTGCCCGGCAAGACGACGACCACGGTCGCGATGGACTTCGGTCGTATCTCGATCGACCGTGACCTGATCTTGTACCTGTTCGGCACCCCGGGCCAGACCCGCTTCTGGTTCATGTGGGACGAGCTGGTCCGCGGCGCCATCGGCGCTGTCGTCATGGTGGACACCCGGCGTCTCGCCGACTGTTTCGCCGCGATCGACTTCTTCGAGCACCGCCGGCTGCCGTACCTGGTCGCCATCAACTGCTTCGACGGCGTCCAGTACCACAACGCCGACGACGTCCGCGAGGCGCTCGCCATCTCCGGCGACGTCCCGGTCGTCTCCTGCGACGCCCGCTCCCGCGAGTCGACGAAGAACGTGCTCATCTCCCTGGTCGAGTACGTCCTCTCGATGCGCCGCACCCGGGCCACCGCCCCCGCCTGACACCCCCTGGCACGACACCCCTCTCTCGCACGTCCCACGCGCGCACCGCGTCCGCCTCCTCAGCAGGGCGGACCCGGTGCGCGCGTCCGTTTACCCGGCACCCTCGGCAGCGGCCGACCCGCGCATGCTCGCTGTGCCCGACCCCGCTGGTCCGGGCCGCGCGTCGGCGGCGTGGCCAGGGCTCGGGCGCGCGTCGGCGGCGTGGCCAGGGGCCCGGGCGCGCGTCGGCGGCGTGGCAAGGGCTCGGACGCGCGTCGGCGGCGCGGCGCGACCGCGCTGCGACCAGGGCTCGGCTCGGCGGGATCGGGGCTCCCCGCATGGAGGTGCCATGTCGCGCCCGGTCAAGATCGGCCGGGGCCGCCTCAGCGCCTCCGCTCACGGCCCTGCCTGCACCCCGGCGGCCCCCGCTCCCAGCCCGCCCCCACTGTGACGCAGCCTGGTCCTCGTACGGGCGGTCTGGAGCCCCGCCGGCCCACCGGCTCGTCCGGGCCGCGCGACGAGACCATCCCGGCGCGCTCCAGCGTCAGAGCCGCCCGACGGTGAAACCCACAGAGATCCAGCACCGTCCGTCAGCGCTGTAAGGCCGCTGAACGCCAAATCACCTTCAATGACTCCTCCGACACGTACCAGGGCCGCAACGGCCACCCACGGCACCGCTCAGCGGGATTGACACCCATGCCCGGTCCCTCCCGCCCCCGAATTCTCCCGCCGGACACCGTCGGCAGTCCAACGCCAACCCCGAACATCGACGCGCGGTCACCAAAGGAACACACAGACACGCGGACACGCGGACACACAGACACGCGGACACCCGGAAACGGCGAAAGGGCCGCCCGGAAACCCGGACGGCCCTTCCGCACCCACGCGCAAAGGGTCAGCGACGAGCTGAGCGGTACTCGAACTCGCGCTCCTGGTAGTCGCGGCTGGCCTCACGCTCGCGGCTGAAGTCCCAGCCACCCGCCGCCTCACGACCGGGGCGGCCGCCGACGGAGAACCCGCCGACCTCCTGGCCCCGCCGCCAGCCACGGAAGTAGCCGGTGGTGTGCGCGGCGATCTGCGCGGCGTCACGGACGATGCGCAGCGGACGCTCCGGCGCGTTGACCGGCGAGCCGGGCACCAGGTTCTGCTGCGGGACGCGCCGCGGCAGGCCGGTCGAGGTCTCGTCGCCGAGCTTCGGCTGGGCGGCCTGCTCGGCGGCGCGCCAGGCCGAGTCGTTCTGGCTCTCCCAGCTGACCGCGGGGCGCTCGGCCGCCGACTCGGACTCGCTGTCGGCGTCCCAGTCGGTGAACCACGCGGAGCGGGCGGCGGCGAAGATCAGCAGGTCGCCGTCGGCCTCGTCGGCGGGCTTGGCGGTCGACTCGGCCCGTTCGGCGGCGGCGCGGCGGCTGCGGCCCGCGCCGGTGCCGTTGCTGCGGGCGGTGGCGCGTTCGGCGGGGCCCTCGACCAGGCGCAGCGCCGGCGGCTCGAAGCGGAACTCGCCGCTGTACTCCCCGCTCAGCTCGTCGGAGTACCCGGTGAGCGCCGGGTCCGGCACCGGAGCCGGCTCGACGAGACGCAGGCCGGCGGGCTCGGCCGGCAGGTCGCCGGTCTGCCACGGCGGCGGGACGCGGCCCTCGCGCTGGCGGGGCAGCTCGACCGGGCGCTCGGCCCGGGACCGCTCGCTGCGCGGGATCTCGGTGCGCGACCGCTCCGAACGCGGAATCTCCGTGCGGGCCCGTTCGGAGCGCGGGATCTCGGAGCGCTCCGTCCGCGAGGAGCGGGGGATCTCGGTGCGGGACGTGGGCTCCGCCGGCGAGGAGGTCTCGGCGCGGGAGCGCTCGGCCGACCGGCGTCCCTCGGACCGTCCGGTCGTGGCGGCCGCGTCGTCGGTACGGCTGCCGCGCCGCCGACCCGTCGTCTCGGCCGCGCTGTCACTGTCGGAGCCCGGCAGGTCGGCGCGGTTGAGCGGGTCGCGGTCGGCGCGGTCGGCGCGGTCGCGGTCGGCCCGGTTGCGCTCCGACCGGCTCAGCTCGGAGCGGTTGAGCAGCTCGGCGTGCTCGGAGCGGGCGGGCGGCGTGGCCGCGGCGCGCCGGCCGAACTCGCCGGAGGTCTCCAGGTCCTGCAGCTCCACCGGCGGCTTGGGCAGGTCGCTCAGGCGCGGCAGGCTGCTCAGGTCCGAGGAGTACGAGGACGACGAGGACGAGATGTTCAGCGGGTCGCCGTCGTAGGCGTCGCCGCTGTCGCCCAGCGGCCAGCCGCTGCGGCCGCCGAGCGCCGGGGCCGCCGCGTCCAGGGTCGGCGGCTCACCGAGGGAGCTCAGGTCGCTGAGCCGGATCGCGCCGCTGTCGCTCTCCTGCGCCGCGGCCGGCGGCGCGGAGGCGGGCCGGGTGAAGTCCAGGCCGGTGTCGGTCAGCAGCGGGGCGATGTCCGGCGGGGGCGTCGGCATCAGCGAGGAGAACGTCGGCTGCTCGGTCGCGGCCGGCGGCGGGATCACCGGGGCCGGGGCGACCGGCGGCGGCGCGACCGGGGCGGGCGCGACGGGCAGCGGCGCGACCGGGACCGGCTGCGGCGGCGCGGGCTGCAGCGGCACGGGGATCGACTGCATCGACGCCGGGACCGGCGGCTGCTGCTGGTACGTCGGCGGGATCGGCGGGGCGGGCGCGTACGTCGGCGTCGGCGGCTGGTACGCGGCCGGCTGGTACGTCGGCGCCGCACCGGGCGCCTCGAACGCGCCCGGGAAGGTCTGCTGGTAGCCGGGCGGCGTGGACGTGACGCCGTAGGCCGGCGGGGTGGAGCTGACCCCGTACGCCGGGGGCGTCGACGCGACGTAGCCGGGCGGGGTCGAGGTGACCGGCTGCCCGTACGCCGGCGGCGTCGAGGCGACGTAGCCGGGCGGGGTCGACGTGACCGGCGGCGTGGACGTGACGGGCTGGCCGTACGCGGGCGGCGCCGAGGCGACCTGCTGGCCGAACCCGGGCGGGGCCGACGTCACGGGCTGGCCCGGGGCCGGCGGCGTGGAGGTGACCGGCTGGCCGTAGGACGCCGCCGCGGGCTGGTAGCCGGGAGGCGTCGTGGTCGCCGGCGGGGTCGAGGAGACCGCGGGCGGCCCGGACGCGACCGCGCGGCGCCCGGGCGGGCCCGACACGACGGAGGCGGCCGGCGGGGCGGACACGGCCGGCGGCTGCGCCTGCGTCGGCATCTGCGGGGTGCCGGTCTGGGCGCGGCGGCGTCCGCCGGTCGCCTGGGCGGCGTTGGTGCGCCCGGCGGCCGCGGGCTGGGCCCCGGCGCCGAACGAGGCGGCGGGCGCGGCCGGCGCGGCCTGGGCGGCGGTCGACTCCGCGGCGCGGGCGGCCTCGGCGGCGCGCGCGGCGACCCGGCTGCGGGTCGGCGGGGCGTCCTGCCCGACGGTGGGCATGGCACCGGCGGCGGCCGGCGAGGAGACGGGGGCCGGCGGCGCGGCGCGCAGCGGCGCGACCGGGGTCAGCGGCGAGCGCTGGCGGCCCGGCTGCGGCCGCGACGGGCTCATCTTGTCGGCCAGGACGCCGACGAGGGAGGCGGCGGCGGCGTCGCAGGCGCGCACGGCGGCGACGGACTGGCGGATGGTCTCGGCGACCGCGGTGGTCAGCGCCCGGTTGACGCCGGTGCGCCGCGGGGTCTCTGCGATCGCGACCCGCAGCGCGGTGATGGCCTCGCCGAGCGTGGTGGCGTCGGCCACCCCGGCCGCGGCGAGCTCGGTGACGACCTGGGCGTCCCGGTTGCGCCCGGCGGCGCCGCCGCCGAGGATGCCGGGCTCCGGCAGCGCGTCGAGGACCGCCAGGGGGATCGTCTCGGCGGGGTCCGGGTAGGCGCGCAGCGCCGCCGGGTACAGCTCGCGCAGCACCTCCCGCAGCGTCGCGGCGGCGCTCTGCCGGCCGGCGACGACTGCGGCGTGCGCGGCGAGGACCGGCTTGAGCGGCAGCATGTCGCGCGGCGGGGACTGCCCGACGGCGGAGAGCACGCCGGCCTGCAGCGCGCGGGCGAGGCCCACGGCGCGCCGCTCGGCGGCGTTGGACTGGATCTCCTCCGGCGACTCGTCGTCGGCGAACCGCTCGGCGTAGTCGTCGGCCGAGTCGTCGTCGGTGAAGGCGAGGTTGCGCCCGGCCGCGGTGAGCAGCTGGGTGACGACGTGGTCGTCGCTCTCGGCCGCGACCGCGACGGCGGACTGCCCGCCGGAGCGTTGCGCGAGCAGCGCGCTGAGCTCCGCGTAGCCGCCGGCGTCGTCGCTCACCTCGCAGATGTCGATGAGCCGGCCGGCGTCGTCGACGACCGCGACGGTCAACCAGATTTCGGAGCTTGACTGCGGCTCGGCGGGATCAGCCGACGCCAGACCGCAGTACACCCGAACGAGCGCCACCGCGTCGTCCTCCTCTCGGGACATCAGTTGAGCTTTCACCACGTCGGCGGGGACGTGTCCCGGCGCCCCGCCGTGTGTTGCCGCAGGTCAAACTGAACGACCTCTACTAAACAGGTTGCGGGCGGGTGACGCGATCAGCCGTTTCGGTTGAATGCCGTCCTCGGCTGATCGTCGCGCACCGCCGCCACCCGTCCGGTCAAAGGTCGGGTCGTGCCCGCCGTGCCAAAATGCCCACGGCTTAGATCCTGTCGGTCACAAATCAATCACGCCAGTCCACGGCGGCAGAAATCTTGCCGATTATGGTCCGCCAGCCCAGCGCTGCCTGTTGTGCCCCGATTTTCTTGAGCCGCCGCTTGGCGAAGAAGCCGCTCACGCCGCCGCCGGCCGCCGCGCGCAGCGCCTCGTCCAGGTCGTCCAGGGGCGAGCCGGGGGCGAGGGCGGTGCGGACCGGCTCCAGGCGCAGCGAGTAGGCCAGGTCGCGGGCGACCTCGCCGGCGGCGATGAGCAGGTCGGAGTCCCAGGCGTCCTGCCCGCCGCGCAGGTTCTCCACCACGAGGTCCAGCTCGTAGCGGTCCTCGTCCTTCGGCACCACCGACGCGGCGGTGATGCGGGTCTGCAGGCTGCTCCAGGTGTCCAGCTGGCGCAGGTCGTGCTCGGCGTCGGACTTCACGAACTCGACCAGGCCCTCGACGCTGCGGAAGAGCAGCAGCTTGCCGCGGTGGCTGAGGAACGCGGGAACCTCCTCGGGCTCCTCCTCGTCCGCTTCGTCCGCTTCGTCGCCCTCGTCCTCGGCCTCCGCCTCGGCGTCGACCTCGTCCGCTTCGTCCTCGTCGTCCGCTTCGTCGGCTTCGTCGTCCGAGTCGTCCTTCGCGAGGACCTCGTCCTCGTCGTCGTCCGACTTCTTCTTCGACTTCGCCGGCGCCGGCTCGTCCTCGACGAACAGCTCCGCGTGCTCGTCGAGGATGACGACCTCCTCGTCGTCCACGTCGGCCTCGCGGCGGTGGAGGATCGCGAAGTCGTCCTCCTCCTCGTCCAGCTCGGTCGGGGTCAGCTCGGTCGACAGCCGGTACGCCCGCAGGGTGTAGCCGACGCCCTTGGGCAGCGCGACCTCGACCGGCTGGATGTTGACGTCGGACCACATGGCGTCGGCCTGCGCGGAGCGCTCCCGGACGCCGTCCTCCTCGTCGAGGTCGGCGTCATCGTCGTCGGCCTCGGCGTCGGTGTCGTCCAGCGCCTCGACCTCGTCGTCCTCGAGCGCCTCGACGTCGTCGGCCACCGTGGCGTCCTCGACGACCTCGGCGGTCTCAGTGGTGTCCTGGATCTCGGACACCTCGGCGGGCTCCTGTGCGGCGGGCGCCGGCGTGCTCTTCTTCGCAGCCGCTGGGCGCGAGGACGCCGGACGTGAGGAAGACGGACGGGAAGACTGGCGGGCCACTGTGACCTCCGTAGTCGGCTCGGCGTGCGGGCACACTGCTCACTGAGATGGCCTCGCGCACAAACACCCTAGTGTGCCCGGTTGGCGACGGTCAGACCCCCTTGGGGTGCCAGACCGTCTTGATCTCCAGCAGCGCCAGCATGCGGGACACCCCGGGATCGGCGTTCCAGTCCGGGTCAGCAGGTCGGATCACCCGTTTGAGGTTCTCCGCGGCGGCGCTCTCCAATTCCTTCGCGAGCGTGTCGTCCGTCACACCCGTGAGATCGATGGCGTTGACGTCCATGTGCGCCGCGAGCCACGGGGCGATCTCGGCGACCTGCCCGGTGAGCACGTTGACGACGCCGCCCGGCAGGTCGGAGGTGGCGAGGACCTCGGTGAGGGAGATCGCCGGCAGCGGCCGGTCGGTGGAAGCGAGGACCACCACCGTGTTGCCGGTGACGATCGCCGGCGCGATGACGCTGACCAGGCCCAGCAGCGAGGAGGCGGCGGGCGCGACGACGGCCACGACCCCGGTCGGCTCCGGCGCGGACAGGTTGAAGTAGGGCCCGGCGACCGGGTTCGCCCCGCCGTGGACCTGTGCGATCTTGTCCGCCCAGCCCGCGTACCAGACCCACCGGTCGATCGCGGCGTCCACCAGCGCGGCGGCCTCCTTGCGCGGGACGCCCTCGGCCGCCTTCACCTCGCTCACGAACTGGTCGTGGCGGCCCTCGAGGACCTCGGCCACCCGGTACAGGATCTGGCCGCGGTTGTACGCCGTGGCGCCGGACCACTTGCCGACGGCCGCGCGGGCCGCCTTGACCGCGTCACGGGCGTCCTTGCGGGAGCCGAGCGCGGCGTTGGCCAGGAACTCGCCGGAGGCCGAATGCACCTGGTAGGACCTCCCGGACTCGCTGCGGGGGAACGCGCCGCCGATGAAGAGCTTGTACGTCTTGCGCACCGCGAGACGCGCCGGTGACTCAGTGCTCAAGGTATGCCTCCAGCCCGTGACGGCCGCCCTCACGGCCGTAGCCGGACTCCTTGTAGCCGCCGAAGGGTGACGTCGGGTCGAACTTGTTGAACGTGTTGGCCCACACCACGCCGGCGCGCAGCCGGTCCGCGAGGTGCAGGATGCGGGACCCCTTCTCGGTCCAGACCCCGGCGGACAGCCCGTAGGGCGTGTTGTTGGCCTTCTCGACGGCCTCGTCGGGGGTACGGAACGTCAGCACCGACAGCACCGGCCCGAAGATCTCCTCCCGGGCGATCCGGTGCGCCTGCGTGACCCCGGTGAAGATCGTCGGGGCGAACCAGAACCCGCGCGCCGGCAGCTCGCACGGTGCGGACCAGCGCGCGGCGCCCTCGTCCTCGCCGACCTGCGACAGCTGCCGGATCCGGGCCAGCTGCTCGGCGGAGTTGATCGCGCCGACGTCGGTGTTCTTGTCCAGGGGGTCACCGACCCGCAGCTGCGCCATCCGCCGCTTCAGCGCCTCGAGGAACTCCTCGGCGACCGACTCCTGCAGCAGCAGGCGCGACCCGGCGCAGCAGACGTGCCCCTGGTTGAAGAAGATGCCGTTGACGACGCCCTCGACCGCCTGGTCGAACGGCGCGTCGTCGAACACGATGTTGGCCGCCTTGCCGCCCAGCTCCAGGGTGAGCCGCTTGCGGGTGCCGGCCACGGCCCTGGCGATGGCCCGCCCGACCTCGGTCGAGCCGGTGAACGCCACCTTGTCGATCCCGTCGTGCCCGACGAGCAGGCGGCCGGTGTCCCCGGCGCCGGTGACGATGTTGACCACGCCCGGCGGCAGCTGCGCCTGCTGGCAGATCTCGGCGAACAGCAGCGCCGTCAGCGGTGTCGTCTCGGCCGGCTTCAGCACCACCGTGTTGCCCGCCGCGAGCGCCGGCGCGATCTTCCACGCCAACATCAACAACGGAAAGTTCCACGGGATGACCTGACCGGCGACGCCGAGCGGGCGCGGGTCCGGGCCGAACCCGGCGTAGGGCAGCTTGTCGGCCCAGCCGGCGTAGTAGAAGAAGTGGGCGGCGACGAGGGGCACGTCGACGTCGCGCGACTCGCGGATCGGCTTGCCGTTGTCCAGCGACTCGAGCACCGCCAGCTCGCGGGCCCGCTCCTGGATGATCCGCGCGATGCGGAACAGGTACTTGGCGCGTTCCCGCCCCGGCATCGGACCCCACACCGTGTCGAAGGCGCGACGGGCGGCGCGGACAGCGTCGTCCACGTCGGCCGCGTCGGCCGCGGCGATGTCCGCCAGGGCCTCCTCGGTCGCCGGGTTGACCGACTTGAACGACTCGCCCCGCCCGTCGACGAACTCGCCGTTGATGAACAGGCCGTAGGAGGACCGGATGTCGACGACCGAGCGTGACTCCGGCGCGGGTGCGTACTGAAAGTCCATCGCCCTAGTCCAAGGTGAAGTAGTCGGGGCCCGCGTAGTGGCCGGTGGCGAGCTTGGTGCGCTGCATGAGCAGGTCGTTGAGCAGCGTGGAGGCGCCGAAGCGGAACCGGTCCGGGTCCAGCCAGTCGGGGCCGGCCGTCTCGTTGACCATGACCAGGTACTTGATCGCGTCCTTCGCGGTGCGGATGCCGCCGGCGGGCTTCACCCCGACGATCCGGCCGGTCGCGGCCCGGAAGTCGCGCACCGCCTCCAGCATGACCAGCGTCACCGGCAGCGTCGCGGCCGGCTGGACCTTGCCGGTGGAGGTCTTGATGAAGTCGGCGCCGGCCAGCATCGCCAGCCACGAGGCGCGGCGCACGTTGTCGAGCGTGGCCAGCTCGCCGGTCTCCAGGATGACCTTGAGGTGCGCGTCGCCGCACGCCTCCTTGACCGCCACGATCTCGTCGTGGACCTCCGCGTAGCGCCCGGCCAGGAACGCGCCGCGCTTGATCACCATGTCGATCTCGTCGGCGCCGTCGGCGACCGCGGCGCGGGTGTCGGCGAGCTTCACCTCCAGCGGCGCCTGCCCGGAGGGGAACGCGGTGGCGACGCTGGCCAGGTGCACCCCGCTGCCGCGCAGCGCCTCGGCGGCCACCGAGATCATCGCCGGGTAGACGCAGATCGCGGCGGCGCTCGGGCAGGTCGGGTCGGCGGGGTCGGGCCGGATCGCCTTCGCGCACAGCGCCCGGACCTTGCCCGGGGTGTCGGAACCTTCGAGGGTCGTCAGGTCGACCATGCGGATCGCCAGGTCGAGGGCCTGCGCCTTCGCCGACGTCTTGATCGACCGGGTGCCCAGCATGGCGGCGCGCTGCTCCGCGCCGACCTGGTCGACACCGGGCAAACCGTGCAGGAAGGTCCGCAGGGCGCCTTGTGAGCGCGCGACCTCGGCGGTGAGGGTCATGCCCCCGAGTCTAGGCTTACGTGTCGTGGACGTACTCGTGGTGGATCACCCCCTGGCCAAGTCGCGACTGACCGCGATGCGCGACGAACGGACCGACAACGGCGCGTTCCGCGCGGCGCTGCACGAGCTCACCACGATGCTGGTGTACGAGGCCGCCCGCTCGTTCGCCACCGAGGAGTTCCCGGTGCGCACGCCGGTCGCGACGGCCCAGGGCACCCGCCTGGCCAACCCGCCGCTGCTGGTGCCGGTCCTGCGCGCCGGCCTCGGCATGGCCGACTCGGCCCTCGCGCTGCTGCCGGAGTCCTCCATGGGCTTCGTCGGCCTCGCCCGCGACGAGGAGACCTACGAGCCGCGTGCCTACATGGAGTCGCTGCCCGGCGTCCTGACCGGCATCCCGGTGCTGGTCCTCGACCCGATGCTGGCCACCGGCGGCTCGCTGCTGCACTGCGTGCGGCTGCTCGTCGACCGCGGCGCGACCGACATCACCGTGCTGTGCGTCCTGGCCGCCCCCGCCGGCATCGAGCGTCTCGCCGACTCGGGCCTGCCGATCCGGCTGGTCACGGCCGCGATCGACGAGCGGCTCAACGAGCGCATGTACATCGTCCCGGGCCTCGGCGACGCCGGCGACCGGCAGTTCGGCGGCATGCCCCGTTTCTGAGCGGCGGCTTAAGTCTCGTCGCCGGATCGGGGGATTCCCGCTGCTCAGGCATTGCCTGGTGACCGCCGCGGCGGCCTACGGTGACCGGCGATGAAGCACCGACGCTCCTTCCTGCGCACCCATCCGGTCCTCGCCGTGGCGCTCGCCGTCGGGGTCCTCGTCGGCTCGGGCGCCCTCGCGGCGACGGCCGTCGGCAGACCCGATCCGCGGGCGGTGTCCGTACCGGCGACCCGGCACGACGACCCGGCGGCCCCCGGCACCGGCGGCGCCGCCGCGTCCCGCACCCCGCCGGCGGGCACGCCGTCCTCGGCACCGCCCGCCGCGGCCTCCCCGGCGACGACCGCCGGACGCGCCCGCTGCGGGCTCGACGCCAGGCTCGTGCCCGGCTGCGGGCTGCTGTGGGGGGTCGCGCCCGGCGCGTTCACCGACCTGCCGGCGTCGCAGGCGCTGGGCAACTTCGAGCGCACCACCGGCCGCCCCGCCGACATCCTGCACTCCTACCACCGCGGCGACGAGGTCTGGCCGACCGCCGACGAGATCGCCACCGTGCGGCAGTCACGCAAGCGGATCCTCTTCGCCAACTGGAAGGTCGCCTGGAACACCACCTGGGCCGACGTCGCCGCCGGCGGGCAGGACGCCCGCATCGACCGTGCCGCCGCCCGGCTCCGGGCGTTCCCCGGCAAGCTGTTCGTCGCCCTGCACCACGAGCCGGAGAACGACGTGCGGGCCGGCGGCGGCATGACCGCCCGCGACTACGCCGCGATGTACCGGCACACGGTCCTGCGCCTGCGCGCCGCCGGCGTCACCAACGTCGTGTTCGTCATGGTCTACATGGCGTACGAGCCGTGGTGCGTGCAGCCCTGGTTCGGCGACCTGTACCCCGGCGACGACGTCGTCGACTGGATCGGCATGGACCCGTACCTGTTCGCCAAGCCGGGCGGCTACGGCCACGGCGACTTCGCGTACCTGGTCGACCGCACCTCGGACCCCGCGAGGTGGCCCGGCTTCTACACCTGGGTCACCCGCACCCACGGCGACAAGCCGCTCATGGTCGCCGAATGGGGCGTGTACGAGCACGCCGCCGACCCCGCCCAGAAGGCCTGGATCTACTCGACGGTGCGCCAGCAGCTCGGCCGGTTCCCGGCGATCAAAGCCCTGGTGTACTTCGACTCGCCGAACGCCCCGAAGGGCGACACGCGGCCGGACAGCTCCCAGGCGGCGCTCGCCGAGTTCCGGAAGCTGGCCGGGTCCACGGTGTTCTCGGCCGTGCTGTAGGCGGTGTCACGGACGGTGCTCACAGGCCGAGCGCCTCGGCGGTCTGGGTGCGCAGCGCCGCCAGGGACGCCCGCGCCCGCTCCCGGGCCGCGGCCACGTCACCGCCGTCGACCGGCTCGACCACCTCCAGGTACGCCTTGAGCTTCGGCTCCGTCCCCGACGGCCGGACCACCACCCGGGTCGTGCCGGCCCGCACGATCAGCACGTCGGCGTCCGGCAGCAGGTCCTCGACCGCGTGGACGGGCTCGTCGAGCAGCTCCACCGGCGGCCGGCGCCGGATCGTGGCCATCGCCGCGGCGATGTCGGCAAGGTCGTCGACGCGCACGCTGAGCTGGTCCGTCGCGTGCACCCCGTGCCGCAGCGCGAGCTCGTCGAGCCGGTCGCCGAGGGTCCGGCCCCGGGTCCTGAGCTCCGCGGCCAGCTCGCACACCAGCAGCGCCGCGGTGATCCCGTCCTTGTCCCGCACGTACCCCGGCGCGACGCAGTACCCGAGCGCCTCCTCGTAGCCGTACACCAGGTCGTCGCCGGCCCGCACGATCCACTTGAAGCCGGTGAGCGTCTCGCCGTACGGCGCGCCGTGCGCCTCGCACATCCGCGACAGCAGGCTCGACGACACGATCGTGGTCGCGTAGCGCCCCTTCACCCCGCGGCGCATCAGGTGGTCGGCGAGCAGGACGCCGACCTCGTCGCCCCGCAGCAGCCGCCAGCCGTCGCCGCCCCGGTACGCCACCGCGCACCGGTCCGCGTCGGGGTCGTTGGCGATCGCGACGTCCGCGCCCCGCGCCGTGGCCAGGGCCAGCAGCAGGTCCGTGGCGCCCGGCTCCTCCGGGTTGGGGAACGCCACCGTCGGGAAGTCGGGGTCGGGGTCGGCCTGCTCCGCGACGACCGCCGGCGCCGCGAACCCGGCCCCGGTCACCGCCGCCTCGAAGACCTCCCTGCCCACGCCGTGCATCGGGGTGTACGCCACGACGAGGTCCCTCGGCCCGTCCGGCTGGACGGTGCGCAGCGCCCCGGCCACGTACGCCTCGACCACGTCCTCGCCCAGCGTCTCGCCGGCGTCACCCAGCGGCACGTCCCGCAGCGGCCCGACCGCCCGGATCGCCCGCTCGATCTCCCGGTCCGCGGGCGGCACGATCTGCGAGCCGTCGCCAAGGTACACCTTGTAACCGTTGTCCTGCGGAGGGTTGTGGCTCGCGGTCACCATGACCCCGGCCGCCGCCCCCAGGTGCCGCACCGCGAACGCGAGGACCGGCGTCGGCAGCGGCCGGGGCAGCACCAGCGCCCGCCGGCCCGCGCCCCGCGCCACCCGCGCCGTCTCCTCGGCGAACGCCTTCGAGCCGTGGCGGGCGTCGTACCCGACGACGAGCGGCCCGTCCACGTCCGCCGCCGCCAGCCACCTGACCAGCCCCGCCGCGGCCCCCCGCACGACCGCCAGGTTCATGCCGTTGGGCCCGGCCCGCAGCGGCCCCCGCAACCCGGCGGTCCCGAAGGTCAACGGCCCCGCGAACCGCTCCCGCAGCTCCTGGTCGTCGTCGAGCACCGCCCGCAGCTCGTCCCGGCCGGCAGGATCGGGATCATCGGCCAGCCAGGCCTCCGCCTCGGCGCGCAGCTCACTCATCCGTCGTTCTTAGCACGGCCCGCCGCGGCTGCTCGCGGCCGTGCGGTTACTGGCCGGTGGAGGTGCTGGTGGTCGGGGCGACGAGCTTGAACGAGCGGACCATCTCGTCGAAGATGACCCGGCTGTCGGCGAACTTGGCCTCGGGCACGGTCACGAAGAAGTGGTAGCTCTTGCCGCCGAGGACGACCGCGTTCCACAGGGCGTGCCGCTGCTGCTCGCCGCTGCCGCAGGTGTACTCGAGGATCGCGGCGTCGTGGCCGTCGAGCTTGTTGTCGGTCATGTTGACGTGCGTGTAGGGCGGCGCGCAGCTCGACGGGGTCGTCTTCAACCGGTTCTCCGCGCTCTCCAGGAAGGCGCGGGGCGTGTTCGACGCCTTCTCGATGTTGACGCGGATGCGGCGGTTGGGGTCGGCCGGGTCGGTGACGTCGAAATACGGCGCGGACGCGTTGCCCAGCTGCTTCTTCGTCCAGCCCTTCGGGACGTTGACCGCGATGCCGCCCGGGTGGCTGAACGCCTCGACGTCCAGCATCGGGCCGGCCGGGGCGCTGGACGCGGCGACCGGCGGCTTGCCGCCGGGGGAGTCGTCGCCGGAGAACACGCCGGACAGCGCCAGCGCGGCGACCAGCACGACCACGACGCCCGCGGCGACGGCGGCCTTCATCCAGGTCGGGGCCTGGGCGACGAGACGCCTGACGTCGGTGCCGGCCTGCTTCGGGGGCTCGGCGGGCGCCTGCGTCCAGTCGGTCGTGCCGAGCGGGCCGTCCTGATACGCCGCATACCGGCTGGCGTCGGTGCGCTCCAGCTCCACCTCCGGCGTGGGGGTGGACGGGGCACCGGAGTGCATGCGCCGCAGGGCGCCGCTGACCGTCTCGCCGGGCGCGATCATCGCCCGGCCGCCGATCTGCCCCGTCGGGGCGTGCTGCGGGGTCGCGACCGTCGGCTGATGGGTCGGGCGGACCACCGCGTAGGGGTCCGTCATGTGCGCGGGCGCGTTGCTGGCGAGCGGGCCGGCGAGCAGGTCGCGCAGGACCGCGCGGGCGGTCTCGACGTTCCAGCGGCGGGCCGGGTCCTTCTCCAGCAGGCCGTAGAGCACGCCGGCGAGCGGGCCGGCGCGGACCGCCTGGGCCGGGGGCTCCTCGACGACGGCGCGCATCGTCTCGAACGGGTCGCGCCGGTCAAACGGCGGGCGGCCCTCGACCGCCGTGTAGAGGGTGACGCCGAGGGAGAACAGGTCGCTGGGCGGGCCGAACTTCGCGCCGATGGCCCGCTCGGGGGAGATGAAGTGCGGCGAGCCGAGCACCATGCCGGGCGTGGTCAGCTCGCTGTCGGTGGGCATCCGGGCCACGCCGAAGTCGGTGAGCACGCAGCGGCCGTCGCCGGCGATGAGGACGTTGGCCGGCTTGACGTCGCGGTGCAGCACGCCGGCGGCGTGCGCGACCTCGAGCGCGCCGAGCAGCGCGATGCCGATCTTCGCGACCGCGCGGGCGGCGAGGGGGCCGTCCTCCACGATCATCTCGGCGAGGCTGCGGGCCTGGAGCAGCTCCATGACGATCCACGGCCGGCCGGCCTCGGTGACCACGTCGTAGACCTGGACGACGGCGGGGTGCGACAGCGCCGCGGCGGCGCGGGCCTCGCGCAGCGTCCGCTGGTACATCGAGTCGCGGTCGCTGGGCGCCATGTTCGGCGGCAGGATGACCTCTTTGACGGCCACGTCGCGGCGCAGCACCGTGTCGCTGGCGCGCCAGACGGTGCCCATGCCGCCGTGGCCGATGGCGGTGCGCAGCGCGTAGCGCCCGCCGATCACCACACCCGGCGCGGCACGCTGGCCGGGCACGGGCATGCTCGTGGAGCCAGGCTCGCGCGGCTCCCGCTGCTCAGGGCCGCGCGCAGGGTCACGCCCGGCTCCGGCGGAGGCCAGAGCGCCGGTGGGTGGCAGGGGCTCGCCGTGCCACGTCGGGAGCTGAGTCACAGGCAGTAAACCGTCGTCATGGAGGGGAGATGACTTTCTCGCTGTACGACCGCGGTCCCCACTATCTTGCTTGCTGCTCGCCGGTTAAGAAAGGTGGGGTCCGGTCCTTCACCGTACCGTGACCCGTAGGCAACCGTGCGTGCTGATCTTGTCGCGCTCCTGAACCGGGTGGATTGAATCCGCGGTTTCGGGGAACCGGAACGGTGCGGCGGAGCGTCTACGCAGGGGTACTGAAACGCGCCTGGAACATCGGGGGACTACTTTCCCTGGATTTCCTGGTGCGCCTGCCGATCGGGGGGCGGGACGGACGCAGGGTGCGGCACCGGCCCCCGGGTTCATGCCACGCTGCGACGTCTTCCGTCACTGTGCGTCGACCTGGGGCGATGATGGTGACGGCACGAAGGCGAAAAGTTACTCGCGACACCACGTGACCGTGGCGCCTGTCACCCGTTGTAGGAGGTGAGGGGTTCTTGTCTGAAGCGGACCGTGCACTTCCGACGGGGCCAGCAACTTTACGCCTCCAGTACCAATCAAGTGACGCTCAGCTATCCCAGCATCACGAGAATGATGTTGCGCTCCGTCACCTTGACCCAGTTAGTCTGTCCGTGGCACGCATGGGGCGGGCCGCTCCTTTAGACCGAAATAGAGAACTCACCGTGACGAGAGCGCTGACGCTGCCCGATCCTGCCGCCGCTGCGGCACGGGTCAGCAAGTTGACGTCGTCCTGGCCCGAGACTCCACCCGGGGCCGATCCGCTGCCCGGTCAGCTCGACCGCTGGCTCACCTCCCGGGGCGCCGAGCTCGTAGCCGTCCGACGTCACATTCACGCGCATCCGGAGCTCTCCGGCCAGGAGTTCGAGACGGCGGCCCTGGTCGCCCGCGAGCTGACCCGCGCCGGTCTGTCGCCCCGCATGCTGCCCAAAGGCAACGGCGTCATGTGCGACATCGGCTACGGCGACCGGGTCATCGCGCTGCGCGCCGACCTCGACGCGCTGCCGCTGCCCGACACCAAGGACGTGCCCTACCGCTCCACCGTCGACAACGTCTGCCACGCCTGCGGTCACGACGTGCACACCACGATCCTGCTCGGCGTCGGCCTGGCCCTCGCCCAGCTGGCCGAGCGCGACGAGCTGCCCGGCCGGGTGCGGCTGCTGTTCCAGCCCGCCGAGGAGACGATGCCGTCCGGCGCGCCCGAGGTCATCGCGGCCGGCGGCCTGAAGGACGTCGCCGCGATCTACGCGCTGCACTGCGCGCCGCAGCTGCCGGTCGGGCTGGTCGGGGTCCGCTCCGGGCCGTTCACCGCCGCCGCCGACAAGATCGAGGTCCGGCTCACCGGCCGGGGCGGGCACACCGCCCGGCCGCACCTGACCGCCGACCTCGTCCACGCGCTCGGCCGGATCCTGGTGGACGTGCCGTCGCTGCTGGACCGCAAGCTCGACGCCCGCGCCGGGGTCTCCATGGTGTGGGGTGCCGTGCGGGCCGGCGAGGCGGCCAACGCGATCCCGATCGAGGGCATGGCCCGCGGCACGATCCGCGTGCTGAGCCGCGACGCGTGGCGCGACGTGCCCGAGCTGGTCACCAAGCTGGTCCACGACGTGATCGCGCCGACCGGCGCCGACGTCGAGGTCAAGTACACCCGCGGCGTCCCGCCCGTCGTCAACGACCGGCTCGCCACCGCGATCGTCGCCGGCGCGGCCGGCGCCGCCCTGGGCCCCGACCGGGTGGTCGAGGCCGAGATCAGCATGGGCGGCGAGGACTTCGCGTTCTACCTCGACGGCGTGCCCGGCTCCATGATCCGGCTCGGCGTCGGCGTGCCCGGCTCCGACCTCAAGGTCGACATCCACCAGTCGGCGTTCGACGTGGACGAGCGCGCGATCGGCCACGGCGTGCGCGTCATGGTCCACACGGCGCTCGCCGCCCTGAGCGCCGGCGCGTTCTGACCCGGCACCCGCGCCGGCGGCACCTGCGGGGGCGACACCTCTATCGAAAAGCGTCGCCGGTCTGATAGCCATGGACCGTGGTCACTGAGTTGCGTGTGCACGGCGTCACGGGCACCCCGGCGGAGGACATCCTCGACCGGCCGCTGCTGCGGCGGGTCGCGGGCGACACCGACGCCGGGTTCTTCCGCCCCCGCGCGGAGTACGGCGCGGTCACCGGCCCCGGCGGCGTGGCCCTGGAGGCCTACCGCTGGGGCAACCTCACCGCCGGCGCCGCCGCCCGGGCGCTGTGGCTGCTCCTGCTGCCGTTCATGTTCGCCAACGTCGCGATCTGGCTGCGGCCCGACGTCGGCGCCGGGGCCAGGACCGTGATCCGCGCGCTGACCAGGGTCTTCGCGCTGACGATGACGGCGTCGTTCGTCCTGTCGTTCGTGGAGATCTCCATGGACCTCGTCGGCTGGCAGTGCGCGGCGCTGCCCCGGTGCCTGCAGGACCGCTCGTACCTGTCGGTGCTCGCCGACGGCACGTTCGCCACGACCAGCCGGCGGCTCGCCGTGACCGCCCTGGTCCCGGTCCTCGCGATCGCGTTCCTGTGGTTCCTGGGCCGGCGCACCTGGGCCCGCTACGAGGGCTTCCCGATCAACACCGACGGCGACGGCGACGGCCTGGCCCATCCGTGCTTCTGGAACGGCCGGCCGCTCGTCGGCCGGCTCCGCTCGCTGCACATCGCGGTCGCGTTCGGCACCCTCGACGCGGTGCTGCTCGGGGTGCTCGTCCCGCACGACCGGCACCCGGCCGGCTACGTCCTCGCCGCCGGTACGGCGCTGATCCTGCTGCTCGGGTTCGTCGCGGTGACCCTGCGCGCCGTCGTGCACCGCGACGCGCCGGCGAGCTGGGCGAAGCCGCTCACCCGGTGGCTCAGCCACGCCGCCGTCGGGCTGACCGGCCTGGTCCTCGCCTACGCCTGCCTGCCCCGCGACGGGTGGACGGCCACCGGCCACATGCCGGTCTTCAGCGGCACCATCACCGTGCTCTTCGCGGTGCAGGTCCTGCTGATGCTGGTCCTGGGCGCGGTGGTCCTCGCGACCCGGCCCAGGGGCACGTTCCTGCAGGGCCTCGCCGGGCCCCTGATCGCCAGCACCGGCCTGGGCGTCGCCGTCGCGTTCGCCGCCGGGATGGCGTACCGGGTCGCCGACTTCCTCGACCGGCGGTCGGCGCCGTCCACCGCCGACTACGGCGAGGCCCGCCAGCTCATCGAGCCGCCGCCGGCCTACGAGTGGGCCGCGGCCGGCTTCGTCCTGCTGCTGGTGCTCGCGGCGCTGGTCGGGCTCAGCATGGGGCTGCCGCTGGTGCGTCGCCTGCGCCGGTACGCCCGGGTCGTCACCGACGCCGACTTCCGCGGCGGCCGGCAGCGCGACGAGCGGCGGGCCGGGCAGATCGACACCGCCGTCGCCGACGCCCTCGTCACCGACCACGTCGGCCGGCTGCTCGTATGGGTGTTCGTGCCGGCCGCCGCGGCGGCGGTCGTCGCGACCGGGTTCGCCCTGCTCGGGCAGCGGCCGATCCGGCTGGCGGCGTCGGGCTCGGCCGCGGCCGAGGTGATGGCCGCCGTCGTCAACCTTGGCACCTACCTCATCGGCCTGTCGGCGTTCGCGCTCGTGTTCATCGGCATCCTGGCGTACCGCTACCAGCGCTTCCGCCGCATCGTCGGCGTCCTGTGGGACCTCGGCACGTTCTGGCCGCGGGCCGCCCACCCGCTGGCGCCGCCCTGCTACGCCGAACGGGTCGTGCCGGAGCTCGCCCGCCGGGCCGGGTGGCTCGCCGCCGAGCAGGGCGGGGTGATCCTGTCCGGGCACAGCCAGGGCACCGTCCTGGCCGCGGCGACCGTCCTGCAGCTGCCGCCCCAGGCGCAGGCCCGCACCGCGCTGCTGACCTACGGCTCGCCCCTGCGCCGCCTGTACGCCCGCTTCTTCCCCGCCTACGTCAACGACGCGGTCCTGCAGCGCATCGGCGCGGTGCTGACCCGCCCCGAGGATGGCGTCCCCGGCGCGGGCCAGCACAGCCCCCGTTGGGTCAACCTGTGGCGGGACACCGACCCGATCGGCGGCCCGGTGCAGTCACCGACCGCACGGGATGTGCGGCTGGTGGACCCGCCGGGCTTCGACATCGCCCCGGGCGACACGGTGTTCCCCAAGGTTGACGGCCACTCCGGCTACCAGCTGCGCCCCGCGTTCGGCGCCACCGTGGCCGGACTCGTGCAGGTGCTGTCGGATTCCTCGGCCGAGCCGCCGACGGCGTCGAACGCGCCGGCGGTCCCCGCCACCTGACCGGCCCCGGGACCGGCCCCCGACCGGTCCGGTCACGGGCCGGTCGCCGCTTGCCCGGAGCGGTCCGGTCACCGGTCCTTCGGGTCGTCCTCGGCGCGCCGCGCGGGCGGTGTGCGGTCCGGCCCCCGGCCGCCGGCAGACGGCTCGGGGACCGGACCGGCACCGCCACCGTCACCCGGACCGCCGGCAGGCGGCGCGGCGACGGGGCCGGCAACGGGCGGCGCGGAGACGACACCCTGCGCGGGCGGCGCGGAAACCTGCCCGGCCGCGCCCTGCGCCGGCGGGGCGGCCACCGCACCCTGCGCGGGCGGCGCGGAGACCTGCCCGCCGGCGGGCGGCGCGGAGACCGGGCCACGGGCGGGCGGCACGGCGCCGGGGCGCGGCGCGACCGGGAACGCCGGCGGGCTCCAGCCCGGCAGCGGCCCCGCCGGCTGGGCCCCCGCGGCGGCCGGGGCCGGGCGCTTCGGGCGGAACCGGCGGTACAGCCGGACCAGGACGTACAGCGGCACACCCAGCAGCAGGACCCAGGGGGCGAGCCAGCCCAGCACCGTCAGCGCCACCTGCAGCGAGGCCAGGAACGCCGTCATGCCGTCCTTGAAGCCGGCCACGACGCCGATCTCGTCCTTGTCGCGGGTGATCGCCGCCTCCGGGCCGAGCAGCTGCAGCGTGATCGTCGACAGCGCGGTCAGGCCGTCGAGCTTGCGCTTGCGGGCCTGCAGCGACTCCAGGTCGGACAGGCGGCGCGACAGCTCCGACTCCAGCGAGGTGATCTCGCCGATCGTGGTCGCCCGCGCCAGCAGCGCCCGGATGCGCTCCACGCTCGCCTCGGCGTTGTCCAGCCGCGCCTGCACGTCGACGACCTGGTCGGTCACGTCCTGCGCGGTGACGGTGCGGTCCTCCTCGTCGCCGAGCTCCTTGAGCTGCTCCAGCGTCGGGGTGAACTTCGCCGCCGGGATCCGCAGCACCAGGGTGCCGGTGGAGCGGCGGTCGTCGCGCCGGCGGTTGTCGCCGCCGACGAAGCCGCCCGCGGCGGTGGCGAGGGAGATCGCCCTGGCGGCCGCGGCGTCGACGTCGTCCACGCGGACCGTCATCGTGCCGGCGTAGATGATCGAGCGGTTCTCGACGTCGAGGTTGCCGGGGGCCTTCTGCCCGGTGTCCTGACCGGGGTTCTGGTTCGGCTGCTGCTCCTTGGCGGGGCCGGCGCCACCTTCGGCCGGCACCGCGCCGGGCGCCACCGCGCCGCGGTCGGCCGAGCTGGGGGCGGCGGAGTCCTTGCTGTCGGCGGCGCAGCCGCTCACCGCGACGAGCAGCGCGGCACCCGCCGCCGTGAGGAACAGTCTGGTGCGCCTGACTGACATGACGCCTCCTGGGTAGGGTCGACCGGAGCGATCGAACTGCACCCTGGGACGCATCCGGGCGCCGCCCCGGTTCCCGCCCCCAGCGTCACGGTTGCGACACGGCAGGGCCACGGCCAGAGCACGGCGCCAGCGGCGGCAGCACTCGAGAGGGGACCGGAAAGCATGCGCGTCACCAAGTTCACGCACGCCTGTCTGCGCATCGAGCACGACGGCGGGGTGCTGGTGATCGACCCGGGGGTGTTCAGCGAGCCCGAGGCGCTCGACGGCGCCGACGCGGTGCTCATCACGCACGAGCACATGGACCACCTCGACATCGAGGCGCTGCGGGCGCTGAAGCAGCCCGAGCTCACCGTGCACACCCACGCCGACGTCGAGGCGCAGCTGGCCGACCTCGACGCCGACGTGTACGCGGTCGCGCCCGGCGACACGTTCGTCGCGGCGGGGATGACGGTGCGCGCCCACGGCGGCCGGCACGCGATCATCCACCCTGACATCCCGCGCATCGTCAACGTCGGGTTCGTGATCGACACCCCGGACGGCGCGCTGTACCACCCCGGCGACGCGTTCCACGTGCCGGACGAGCCGATCGCCACCCTGTTCGTGCCGGTGTCCGCGCCGTGGCTGAAGCTCGCCGAGGCGATCGACTTCACCCGGGAGGTGGCGCCGGAGCGCGCGTTCGCGCTGCACGACAGCCTGCTGGTGGAGGCCGGTCAGCAGATGGTCACCGGGCACATGACCCGGCTGTCCGGCACCCGCTACGCCCGCCTGGAGCCGGGCGAGTCGATCTGAGCGCCGGGCCTTACTGAGGCCCCCGCCAGGTCATCAGGTTGGCGAAGAGCTCCGCCTGCTCGACGGCGTCGTCCAGGGCGTGGTGCGTGTGCCGGCGCTTCGACAGCAGGTGCGCCGGCATGCGCCCCTTCACGGCCGCGCCGATCGGCACCCCGGCCCGCACCGCGTAGAGGGTCTTGATGTCCAGGCAGCCGGAGTGGCCGAAGACGCTGGCGCCGGTGAAGCGCAGCAGGTACCAGTACAGGAACATCCAGTCGAACACGGCCGGGTAGGCCACGACGACGGGCCGCCCGGCGCCGGCCGTGCGCGTCACCCAGGCGCTGAGCTCGGCCATGGCGACGGCCGGGTCCGCGCCGTCGCGCAGCAGCGCCGCCCGGTCCAGCCCGGACACCGCGAGGGCCTCCGGCACGAAGTCGTCGCTGATCGGGCGCAGCTCCCGGTAGAACGTGTCGGCGGTCGGGTCGGCCGCGGCGAACACCCCGTCGGACCGGCCGGCGACCGCGAGACCGACGCTCACCATCGAGTAGGGCCCCGGGATCGGGCCGTCGGCCTCGACATCGAGGGAGAAATAGACGTCCGCGCGCATCCGCTGATCCTACGATCGAGGGGTGGACGATGCGCTCGCCGCCGTGGTGGCCCGGCTCTACGCGGTGCCGCCGGAGGAGTTCGTGGCGGTGCGCGCCGCGGAGGTGGCCAGGGCCCGGCAGGCGCGCGACACCCGGCTCGCCGCCGCGGTCGGCAAGCTGCGCAAGCCGACCGTCGCGGCGTGGCTGGTCAACCTCCTCGCCCACGAGCGCCCCGACCTGGTCGGTGAGCTGCTGGAGTTGGGCGAGCAGCTGCGCGACGCCCAGCGCGAGCTGCGCGGCGGCGAGCTGCGCGAGCTGTCCGTCCGCCGCCGCTCCACCGTCGCCGCCCTGGCCAGGGAGGCCGCCCGCCTCGCCGGCCCCGACCGGGGCAACCTGCCGCTGCCGGAGGTCGAGAACACGTTCGCGGCAGCGCTCGCCGACGCGACGGTCGCCGCGGCGGTACAGCAGGGGGCGCTGACGAAGTCGCTGGAGTACACGGGCTTCGGCGAGACCCCGCGGCCGCAGCTGCGGCTCGTGCAGGGCGGCGAGGACACGCCCCGGACGGGCACCGTGACCGCGAAACGGTCCGCGCCGACGCAGGACGACCGGGAGCAGCGCGCCGAGGCCCGCCGCCGCGAGGAGGAGCGCCGCCGCGCCGAGGAGGAGCGGGCCAGGGCGGTCCGGCAGGCCCGCCGCGAGCTGATGACGGCGCTGCAGCAGCTCAGCGACGCGGAGACGGCGAAGGCCGAGGCGGAGCGCGCCGTCGCCGCCGCCGGGAAGGCGATCGCGTCGGCGGAGAAGCGGGTCAAGATCGCCCAGGACGCCCTCGCCGACCTGTCCTGAACCCGACTCCTGAACCCGACCTGGGCACCCGCCACGAACGTGTGCCTACACGGTGATCGACCGGAGCGGGCAGAATGAGCCGGGTGACTCCCGAGCAGGCGGCCGCGGCGGCGAAGCAGGCCGTCCTGATGCTGGGCGGCGCGTTCAGCGACGACCCCAAGACCATGCGCCGGGCCCGGCAGATCGGCCTGACCGGCTGGGCGTTCTACGTCGCCGGCCGCGGCGGCGCGCTCGGCGACGTGCGGGCCGACACGGTGGCCGCGGCGCTCGGGTTCATCGCGCCGGAGGCCGTGCAGGACGGCTGGGACGCCGCCCGCAAGGTCGCCCCGCCCGAGCAGATCGCCGCCGACAACCTCGACGAGTGCTGCCGGTGGGGCCGCGAGCACCTGGAGAGCTTCTACGCGCTGCCGAAGCTCGTCGAGCTCGCCGAGCGGGTCGTGGTCAGCGCCGAGACCGCCGGCATGCCGCTGTTCGCGGCGTGGCGGGCGATGCCGCTGCCCGACGACTCACCCGGCGCCCGCGCCGCCGTCCTGGCCCACCTGCTGCGCGAGCACCGCGGCGCCGCACACCTGCTCGCGATCCGCGCCAGCGGGCTGAGCCCCTTGGAGGCGATCATCTCCGGGCCCGAGGGCGAGGCGGGCGCGACGGCGTTCGGCTGGCAGCCGCCGTACCCGCCGTTCGAGCCCCTCGTACGGCGGCGCAGCTGGGCCGAGGCCCTGACCGACCGGATCGCCGGGGAGGCGTTCCGGGCACTGGCCCCGACCGAGCGGGTCGAGCTGGTCAACCTGCTCGACGCGGCGGTCACGACCGTCCAGGAGGCGGCACCCGTATGACATCTCTGGACGGCCTGGACGGCTGGACCGTCCGCGGCTGCACGCTGCGCGACGTGCCGGCGATCCTGGCGATCACCCGGGCGGGTGACATCGCCGCGCTCGGCGAGCCCGACTGGTCCGAGGACGAGATCGTGGCGACCCTCACCGCCCCCGCCGAGGACCCGTCCGTCGACACGTGGCTCGCGGCGGGGCCCGACGGGGTGCCGGTCGCGTGGGCGTACGTCGACAACCCGCAGCGCGGCGCCCGCGACAACGTCGAACTCTACGCGTGGCCCGGCCGCGGCGAACCGGCCTACGGCCCGCTGCTGCGCCTGGCCGTGGCCCGGGCCGCCGAACGAGCCCGCCGCAACGGCGTCGCGCGGGCCGTGCTGCGCGCCGGGACGCTCGCGTCGGAGGCCGCGCTGGTGTCGGTCCTGCAGGCGGGCGGCTTCACGTTCGTCAAGCGGCACGCGCGCATGACCCGGCCCCTGACCGGCGACGAGCGCACCCCCTCCGGCTACGACATCCGGCCCGTCCGGCAGGACGAGCTGCCCCGCTTCCACGAGGTCCTCGAGTCGGCGTTCGCCGACACCCCGGACTTCCAGCCGACCACGTACGACGCCTGGCGCGAGGCCGTCGCCGGCCTGCCGTCGGTCAGCTGGGACGAGTGGTTCGTGGCGCTCGCCGGCGGCGAGATCGTCGGCGTGCTGCAGTCCGCCGACCAGGCGGTCGAGCGGAACGAGGGCTGGATCAAGAACCTGGCCGTGCTGCGCGCGCACCGCAGGTCCGGCGTCGGCGGGGCGCTGCTGCGCACCGCGTTCGCGGCCTACGCGGCGAAGGGCCGCACCGCCGCCGGCCTGGGCGTCGACCTGACGAACCCGACGGGCGCGTACCACCTCTACGCCGGGGTCGGCATGACCGTGGTCTTCGCCGCCGACGTCTACGAGCGCACCCTGGAGCTGTCCGGCTAGGGCATGGCCGTCTTCGTCGGGCGGGCCCGCAGCGCGTCGAGGTAGTCGGCGGGCGCGCCGGCCTTCGCGGCGGCGTTGGCGATCTCGGCGAGATACCAGGCCGTCGGCAGGCCACCCTCGTACCCGTTGAAGACGTAGACCCACGCGGTCGCGTCACCGTCGAGGGTGGCGACGCGCAGGTGCAGCTTCTGGTAGGTGCCGGCGAGCGCGCCCTCGACCTCGTCGAGCTGCTTCTCGTCGTTGGGGTGGACGTCGTAGAGCGCGACGAAGACCCGGTCGCCGGGCGACTCGACGATCGTGGTGACCGAGCCCTCCCAGCCGAGGACATCCTCACCGGCGAACGTCAGCCGCCAGCCTTCCAGCCAGCCGGTGCCGATCATCGGCGAATACGGACAGTAGGCCCGCATGCGGGCCGGGTCCAGGTTCGAGCCATACGCGGCGTAATGACGCACGGCGATGACGATAAACCCGGCAGGGTGCGGGAGAGAATACTGCAGAGCGTGTCGGATTCGGATCCACTCGTCGGCGCGGCGCCGCCGTTCGGCTGGGTCGCCGCCTGAGCCGCGCGCCGACGAGGGACAATGTGGCGACAAGGGCGAGAAGGGGTGGCGTGCGTGGGCCGGATCGTGATCATCGGAGGGGGCCCGGCGGGCTACGAGGCGGCCCTGGTCGCCGCGCAGCTCGGCGCCGAGGTCACCGTGATCGAGGCCGAAGGTGCTGGTGGCGCGTGCGTGCTGCACGACTGCGTGCCGTCCAAGACGTTCATCGCCAGCTCGAGCGTGGTGACCGCGCACCTGGACACCGAGGAGTTCGGGGTCATCGGGCCGCCCGGCGACGACGTGCGGGTCGACGGCCCGGCCGTGCACCGGCGGGTGAAGCGGCTGGCCGCGGCGCAGTCCGGCGACATCCACTCGAAACTGCTCAAGGCGGGCGTCGAGTTCGTCACGGGCACAGCGCGCCTCGGTGAGGACACGCTCGGTCACACCCATGCGGTGCAGATCACACCGGCCGGTGGTCACGCTCCGTATGTGATCGCGGCCTCAACGGTACTGCTGGCCACCGGCGCGACGCCGCGGGTGCTGCCGACCGCGGCGCCGGACGGCGAGCGCATCCTCGACTGGCGCCAGGTGTACGACTTGCCGCAGCTGCCCGAGCACCTCATCGTCGTCGGGTCCGGCGTGACCGGCGCGGAGTTCGCCTCGGCGTACCTGGCCATGGGCATCGACGTGACGCTCGTCTCCAGCCGGGACCGGGTCATGCCGCACGAGGACCCCGACGCCGCGATGGCGATCGAGCGGGTGTTCCGGGCCCGGGGCATGACGATCCTCAACAACTCCCGCGCCGCCGCCGCCCGCCACGTCGACGGCGGGGTCGTGGTCGAGCTCGCCGACGGCCGGACCGTCGAGGGCTCCCACGTGCTGATGGCGGTCGGCTCGGTGCCGCAGACGGCGTCGCTCGGGCTCACCGAGTACGGCGTGGAGGTCGCCCCCGGCGGCTACATCACCGTCGACCGGGTCTCGCGGACCAACGTCCCCGGCATCTACGCCGCCGGCGACTGCACCGGCCTGCTGCCCCTCGCGAGCGTCGCCGCCATGCAGGGGCGCATCGCCATGTGGCACGCGCTCGGCGAGGCGGTCGCCCCGCTCAAGCTGCGCACCGTCGCCGCGAACGTGTTCACCGACCCCGAGCTCGCCTCCGTCGGCATCACCCAGTCCGACATCGACAGCGGCCGGGTCCCGGCCCGCTCGGTCATGCTGCCGCTCGCCGGCAACGCCCGGGCCAAGATGGACGGCCTCGACGACGGGTTCGTGAAGATCTTCTGCCGCCCGGCGTCCGGCCTGGTCGTCGGCGGGGTCGTCGTCGCGCCCAAGGCGAGCGAGCTGATCATGCCGATCGCCATGGCGGTGGAGAACCATCTGAGCGTCGACCAGCTCGCCCACACCATCACGATCTACCCGTCGATCTCGGGGTCGGTCGCCGAGGCCGCCCGGCAGCTCATGCTGCACGCCGAGGACTAGGGCAGCTCGCGGTAGATGTCGCGGGCGTAGTCGACGACCGCGGCGCGGGTCACGGTCGCCTCGATCGGCAGGACCTCCAGGCAGCGGCGCAGCGCCTCGGTCAGGATCGGCCGGGGCACCCGCATCGACACCGTGCAGTGCGGCACCCACTCGCCCGGGTCGTACAGGGGCAGGCTCTCGATGCCGGCGTCGGTGAGGTGCCGCCACACCTGGGCCTGGTGGCGCATCAGGTCCGGGGTCGGCGCCAGCCCGAGGAACACGACCCGGCCGACGAACACCCCGGCGAACTGGAAGTTGAGCCGCAGCGGCGCGGCGACCCGCACGGGCTGGAGCGCCTCGGCGACCGCGTCCGGGTCGAGGGCCCGGGCGCTGACCAGCGACACGTGCGGGCGGTGCCGGCCGTCGTGCGGTGTGCGCAGCGTCTGTACGCCGAGGTCCTCCAGCAGGTCCCACAGCACCCGGATCCGCCGGGTGGCGCGCTCGTCGAGGTGCAGCTCGAGGGCGGCGACCATCAGCGGGTCGCCTGGCACACGGGGCACCAGTACGCGTTGCGGGCGTTGAGCTCCGCGGTGCGCACCGGGGTGCCGCACACGAGGCAGGGCAGGCCGGCGCGGCGGTACACGTAGACCTCGCCGCCGTGCCGGTCGACCCGCGGCGCGCGGCCCATCGCCTCGGGCGTGTGCAGGTCTCGGACCGTGTCGATGCGGCCCTCGGCGACCCCGCTGCGCATCAGGACCCGCAGGTCCTGCCAGATGGCGTCCCACCGGCGCCGGGTCAGCCGCCGCCCGGGGACGGTCGGGCGCAGCCCGGCGCGGAACAGCGCCTCCGTCACGTAGATGAGCCCGGCGCCGGCCACCACCGACTGGTCCATCAGCAGCGCCATCAGCGGCCGGTCCGAGCGCTTGACCGCGGTGAACGCCCGGACGCCGCCGTCGTCCTCCTCGGCGAGGGGGTCCGGGCCGAGCCGGGCGTGCAGGGCCTCGACCTGCAGCGGGTCGAGCAGCTCGCACGCCGTCGGGCCGCGCAGGTCGAGCCAGTGCGCGGCGTTGGCCATCCGCAGCCGGACCTCGCCGACCGGTGGCGGGGCGGCGCCGTCGCCGTCGGTGAACTTGCCGTAGAGGCCGAGGTGGACGTGCAGGGTCACGTCGCCCTCGTAGTGGTGCAGCAGGTGCTTGCCGTGGGCGGAGGTGTCCAGCAGCACCCGACCGTCGACGCGGCGGGCGCCGTCGGCGAAGCGCCCCTGCGGGCTGCTGACCGCGACGGCCCGGCCCGCGAACAGCGCCCGGTGCCGCCCGGCGAGTCGATGGATGGTGTGACCTTCAGGCACCGGACGTTTATACCCGTCGCGCCGCGGCGGCCGCGCGCTATTGTTCTGGCATGCGTCACAGCGCACTGTCCACGACGACGCCGGGCCTTCCCCGGCGGCGCTGACAGCTCGCTGTCCACACCTGCTCCGGGGCGTCGCGCTCCGGAGCTTTTCGCTGCGTCCGAGGTGCGCGCCCCCTTGCCTACCAAGGGAGTTCCCTCATGCAGGACCACCGCAAGCTCGGCCGTGACCTCGAACTGTTCCACTCCGACCCGCTGGTCGGCGCGGGGCTGCCGCTGTGGCTGCCGGCCGGCGCCGCCGCCCGCCGCGCCGTCGAGGACTACATCCACGCCCTCGAACGCCGCAACGGCTACCAGCACGTGTACTCGCCGCCGCTGGCCAAACAGCAGATGTACGTCAGGTCCGGGCACCTGCCGCACTTCGCCGACGACATGTTCCCGCCGATGGCGCTGAGCGAGCACGACGCGTTCGTGCTGCGCCCGAGCCTCTGCCCGCACCACGCGGCGGTCTTCGCCGCGCGCGGCCGCTCGTACCGGGAGCTGCCGCTGCGCATCGGGGAGATCGGCGGGCAGTACCGCGCCGAACGCTCCGGCGTGCTCGGCGGGCTGTCCCGGGTCCGGGCGATCTCCCTCAACGACGGGCACGTCTTCTGCGCCGAGGACCAGGTGCGCGCCGAGGTCGTCGAGTCGCTGCGGCTCATGCGGGTCGCGCACGCGGCGCTGGGCTTCCGGCCGGCGTCGTTGCGCCTGTCGCTGCGCGGCGACGGCGGCAAGTACGTCGACGACCCCGCCATGTGGGACAGGGCGTCCGCCGTCCTGCGCGACGCCCTCGACGAGGCCGGGGCCTCCTACGTCGAGGCGGCCGGCGAGGCGGCCTTCTACGGTCCGAAGATCGACGTGCAGCTGCTCGACCACGCCGGCCGGGAGAGCACCCTCGCCACCGTCCAGGTGGACTACTTCCAGCCGGCCCGGTTCGACCTGTCCTACGTGGACGCCGACGGGCAGCGGCGCCGGCCGGTGATGGTGCACCGCAGCGTCGCGGGCAGCATGGAGCGGCTCTTCGCGCACCTGATCGAGGTGCACGACGGGGCGTTCCCGGCCTGGTACGCCCCGCTGCAGGTGGCCGTGCTGCCCGTCGCGGACGCCTTCGCGGGCGGTGCGTTCGTGCGCGCCTGCCGCGCCGCCGACCTGCGGGTCGAGGAGTGGCACGAGGGCAGCCTCGGCGCCCGGATCCGCCAGGCGGTGGCGCGCAAGGTGCCCTACGTCGCGGTCGTCGGGGAGCGCGAGGCGGCCGCCGGGGCCGTGTCGCTGCGCCCGCGGGACCCGGGGGCGGCGTCGGGGGTGCTGCCGGTCGCCGCGGCGGTCGCCGCGCTGGCGGAGGACTGCTCGGCGCCATAAACAGCCCGGCGGTGCCGGCGCGTCAGTCCCGGTGTGCGGATCTTCCGGATCGTCGTGACCCTCGCCCTCCTCGCCGGCTGCTCGTCCTCGCCGTCCTACTCCGCCCCCGCGGCGTCATCGTCGGTGCCGCCCTCGGTGGCACCGGCGTCGGCCGCCCCGTCCCGCGGGGCGGCGACGATCGACGCGCCCGTCATCCGGTTCCCGGTCGGGGGCGGCGGGACCTTCGACTTCGCCCAGGCCGCCGGGCAGGTCGTCGGCGGCCGGGGGACGCTGCTGTCCTACCGGGTCGGCGTGGAGCGCGGCATCACCGGCGTGGACCCCGCCACCTTCGGCGACGCCGTCGAGCTGATCTACGCCGACCCGGGCAGCTGGCCCGCCACCGGCAACTGGCGGCTGCGCCGGGTCGGCGCCGGCGAGCGCTACGACTACACGATCTACCTCGCCACCCCCGCGACCCGCGACGTGCTGTGCGGCAACGGCTACGACCGGTACACCTCCTGCAGGAACGGCAACACCGTGGTGGTCAACGTGGCCCGCTGGGCCCGCGGCGTCCCCGGCTACAACGGTGACCTCGCCGCCTACCGGCAGTACGTGGTCAACCACGAGACCGGCCACCGCCTCGGCCGCGGCCACGAGCTGTGCCCCGGCCCGGGCCGCCCGGCGCCCGTCATGCAGCAGCAGACCCTCGGCCTGCACGGCTGCACGCCCAACCCGTGGCCGATCGTCGACGGCCGCCCCTACGCGGGCCGCTCCGGGCAGTACGACGACCCGACTCCCGGGGAGCAGACATAAACGCCCCACCCCGCCCGCGTCGTCCAGTACGTGAGGGGGTGTGGTGTGCGGGACTTCGACGACTTCGTGACGGGGCGCAGCCCGGCGCTGCTCCGCTTCGCGTACCTGTTGACGGGCGACCGGCACCTCGCCGAGGACCTGACCCAGGAGGCGCTCGTGCGGGCGCACCGGCGCTGGCACGCGATCGTCGGCGAGGACGGCCCGGAGCCGTACGTCCGGCAGGCGATCCTGCGGCAGTACCTGTCGTGGCGGCGGCGCCGGGCGAGCACCGAACGCCCGGTGGCGGAGCCGCCGGACGCGGCCCCGCACGGCGCCGACCTCGCCGACCGGGTCGTCGACGCCGACGAGCTGTGGACCGCGCTGCGGGCCCTGCCCCGCTCGCAGCGCGCCGTGGTCGTCCTGCGCTACTACGAGGACCTGCCCGACGCGCAGATCGCCCGGCTGCTCGGCTGCGCCCCGGCGACGGTCCGCGTCCACGCCTTCCACGCCCTGCACCGGCTCAGGTCGGTGCTGACCCCCGTCCCGTCCCTGCGGCCTGGTGGAGCGCCATGACTTCCGTCCCGTCCCCGCGGTCTGGTGGAGCGCCATGAGCGACGTCGAGCACCGCGTCCGCGACCTGCTGCGGCGCCACGCCGCCGACGCCCCGGCGGGCGTCGCGCTGCTCACCGCGGTGCGCGCCGAGAGCCGCCGCCGCACCCGCCGCACCCGCGTGGCGCTGGCCGCGGCCTGCGCCGTGCTCGGCGCGCTCGGCCTGACGGTGCCGCTGCGGCCGGCCGCCGACCCGGTCACGGTCGCCGCGCCGGCCACGCTGGTCGAGCCGGCCGGCCCGGCGACGGTCACGTTCCCGCTGGGCCCGCCCGCCGACGCCGCCGGCGCACCCGACCTGCGACTGGCCGCGGGCCTGCCGACGCTCAGCGTCCCGGTGCCGGGCGCGCCCGGCGTGACCGCCACCCTGACGGCGAGCACCTGGCCTCCGGGCGTCCTCGCCGCCGCGACCGGCACCGCCCCGGCGACCGTCCGCGGCCTGCCGGGCCGGCTCGTCACCTGGTCCGACGGCGGCGAGCCGGAGCTGTCCCTCGTGTGGCAGGACGGCGCCGGGCAGTGGCTCGAGCTGCGGGCCTTCCCGCCGGTGCCGGCCGAGCATCTGGCCGGCTTCGCGAAGACCCTGGTGGCGCAGCCGGTGACCGCCCCGGCGCCGTTCGAGTTCGCGCTCGTGCCGGCCGGCTACACGATCGACAACATCAGCCCCTCGGCCGTCACCTTCTGCCCGCCGGGCACCGCCCCCGACGAGTCCTTCGTCGGCAAGCTCACGGTGATGCTGGGCGTGGCCGCCGAGTGGTCCCCGGGCCGCGCCGTCGACGTGGGCGGCCGCCCCGCCACGCTGCGCGACTCCGGCGACTCCACCACCCTGCAGGTCGATCTGGGCGACGGCCGGCTGCTCGAGCTGCAGTCGGCGGCGACGGTACCGCTGGAAGAGCCGGACCTGCTGCGCTTCGCCGCCGGGATCACCGTCACCCCCTCCGCCACCCCGGGTCAGGGATGAGGTGGTTCGTGGTAGATGCACCCTAAAACGTACATATGTGCATACGATTCATTTGTGCTAGTTGTAACGACTGAGGGTCTGCCCGGCTACGAGATCACCACGGTGCTCGGCGAGGTGCTGGGCGTGTGCGCGACGTCGCGGAACCCGTTCGCCGCGGGCCTGCGGTCCACGGAGGGCGGCCCGGGCCTGGACATGTCCCAGTTCCTGGTGCAGACCAGGGCCAAGGCGGTCGGGCAGATGGTGCACGTCGCCGAGCAGCGGGGCGCGAACGCGGTGGTCGGCATGCGCTTCGACCACCGCGACTTCACCAACACCTGGGCGGAGCTGTGCGCCTACGGCACCGCCGTGGTCGCCGTCCCGCTGCACGTCAGCTCGGGCGCCCACGCCGCGGACCGCCACCACGCGAACTCCCGCTGATCCACCCCGACGGCATTGCCGTCGGTGTCGCGGCGGACCGGCGGACGACGCATGGCCGCGGGCACGGCGTCCGCGGCGGCGCGTGCGGTGCCCCGCACGGCCGCGGTGGCAGCGGTGACACGGACCCGTTCCGCGTGGTCGCTGTGGGACGGCCGCGCTGGTCCTCGCGGACATGGCAACCCGTCACGCGGGCGGCGGGACGGCCGCGCTGGTCCTCGCGGACATGGCAACCCGTCACGCGGGCGGCGGGACGGCCGCGCTGGTCCTCGCGGACGTGGCAACCCGTCACGCGGGCTGTGGGACGGCCGTGCTGGTCCTCGCGGACATGGCAACCGGTCGCACGGAAGCCGCGCGGATATCGCGACGGTGCGCTCGCCACGGCCCGCTCCAACATCCCGGCGACCGGCCGCACGACGATGGGACCGCGCCACGACCGACCGCGCCACGACCGACCGCGCCACGACCGGCCGCGCCACGACCGACCGCGCCACGACCGACCGCGCCACGACCGGCCGCGCCACGACCGACCGCGCCACGACCGACCGCGCTACGACCGGCCGCGCTACGACCGGCCGCGCCACGACGGGACCGCGCTACGACCGGCCGCGCCACGACCGGCCGCGCCACGACGGGAGCGCGCTACGACCGACCGCGCCACGACCGGCCGCACCACGGCGAGACCGCACCACGACCGGACCGACCCGTGACCAGGCGGGGCGGGACTGCGCGGCTGGTGTCGCGCCACCGGCGCAGCGGGGCAGCGCCGCGCAGCAGGGCAGTGCCGCGCAGCGGGGCAGCGCCGTGCGGGGCGGCGGCCCGGGCTACTTCAGGGTCGCGATGACGGCGCCCGCCGAGACGACCTCGCCGACCTTGGCGGACAGGTCGGTCACGACGCCGGCCTTGTGGGCGTTGAGGGGCTGCTCCATCTTCATCGCCTCCAGCACCACGATCAGGTCCCCCTCGGCGACCGTGTCCCCCTCGGCGACCGCGATCTTCACGATGGTGCCCTGCATGGGGCTGGTGAGGGCGTCCCCACCGGCGGCGCCGGCCTGCTTCTTCGCGCCGGCGCGGCGGCGCGGCGCGGCACCGGGCGCGCCCGCGGCGCCGGCGGCCGGGCCCGCGGCGACCGTGCCGAAGCCGGCCGGCAGCGAGACCTCCAGGCGCTTGCCGCCGACCTCGACCACGACCGTCGAGCGCTCCTCGGCGGCGGGCAGGTCCCCGGCGGGCGCGGTGAACGGCGGGACCGTGTTGACCCACTCGGTCTCGATCCAGCGGGTGTGCACGCGGAACGGCGCGGCGGTGAAGGCCTCGTCGCGCAGGACGGCGCGGTGGAAGGGCAGCGCGGTGGCCATGCCGTCGACGACCATCTCGTCCAGGGCCCGCCGGGCCCGCTCGATGGCCTGCTCGCGGGTCTCGCCGGTGACGATGACCTTCGCCAGGAGGGAGTCGAAGTTGCCGCCGATCACGCTGCCGGCCTCGATGCCGGTGTCGACGCGGACGCCGGGGCCGGTCGGCAGCCGCAGCTCGGTGACGGTGCCGGGGGCGGGCAGGAAGCCGCGGCCGGGGTCCTCGCCGTTGATGCGGAACTCGATGGCGTGCCCGCGCGGCTCGGGGTCGGCGTCGAAGCGGAGCTTCTCGCCGTCGGCGACCCGGAACTGCTCGCGGACCAGGTCGACGCCGGCGGTCTCCTCGCTGACCGGGTGCTCGACCTGCAGGCGGGTGTTGACCTCCAGGAACGAGATGGTGCCGTCGTTGCCGACCAGGTATTCCACGGTGCCGGCGCCGTGGTAGCCCGCCTCGCGGCAGATCGCCTTCGCCGACTCGTGGATCTGGGCGCGCTGAGCGTCGGTGAGGAACGGCGCGGGCGCCTCCTCGACCAGCTTCTGGTGGCGCCGCTGCAGGGAGCAGTCGCGGGTGCCCACGACGATCACGTTGCCGTGCTGGTCGGCGAGGACCTGGGCCTCGACGTGGCGGGGCTGGTCGAGATACCGCTCGACGAAGCACTCGCCGCGGCCGAACGCGGCGACGGCCTCGCGGGTCGCGGACTCGAACAGGGCCGGGATCTCCTCGATGGTGCGGGCGACCTTCAGCCCGCGGCCACCGCCGCCGAAGGCGGCCTTGATGGCGACCGGCAGGCCGTGCTCCCGGGCGAACGCGACGATCTCGTCGGCGTCGCGGGCAGGCTCGGCGGTGCCGGGCACCAGGGGCGCGCCGGCGCGCTGGGCGATGTGCCGGGCGGTGACCTTGTCGCCGAGGTCGCGGATCGCCTGCGGGGCCGGCCCGATCCAGGTGAGCCCGGCGTCGATGACGGCCTGGGCGAAGTCCGCGTTCTCGGAGAGGAACCCGTAGCCGGGGTGCACGGCGTCGGCGCCGGCGGCGAGGGCGACCTCGACCACCCGGTCGATGCGCAGGTAGGACGCCGCGGCGGTGTCGCCGCCGAGCGCATAGGCCTCGTCGGCGAGCCGGGTGTGCAGCGCGTCACGGTCCGAGTCGGCGTAGATCGCGACGCTGGCCAGGCCGGCGTCGCGGCAGGCGCGGATGACGCGGACGGCGATCTCGCCCCGGTTGGCGATGAGAACCTTACGCACGCTGAACGCTCCCTTGGGTAACCCTCCGGGGCAGTCTAAGCGACCTGTATGACAGTCGCCGTTGCCAACAATGTCATAGTCAAACGGTGTCTAATACGCGTTTGATGATCATGGGGTTGATCTCCTACCTGCAGCCCGTCCACGGCTACGACATCCGCAAGGAGCTGGCCAGCTGGAACGTGGAGAGCTGGGCCGACGTCCAGCCCGGGTCGATCTATCACGCGTTGCGCAAGCTGACCGACGAGGGCCTGCTCGAGGCGGTCGACACCGAGCAGGTGGGCGGCCGACCGGCCCGCACCCGCTACCAGCTCACCAAGGCCGGCGAGGTCGAGTATCAGACCCTGCTGCGCCGGTACTGGTGGGAGTACAAGGAGCCGGTCGACCCGTTCCTGGCCGCGTTCGCCTTCCTGCCGTCACTGCCGCGGGCCGAGGCGGTCGGCGCGCTGCGGGCCAGGGCCCGGCTCCTGGAGAGCTGGGTGGCGACCTATCGCGACAGTGCCGACGAGTGGGCGGCCGGCAAGCCGCCGCACGTGGCCTGGCAGTTCGAGCTGACCACGGTGCGCGCCGAGGCGGAGGCCCGCTGGTGCCACGACGTCGCGGCCCGCGTCGAGGCTGGTGAGGGCATGCATTTCAACGAGGGTCCGGCCGACGGCGAGCACGGCGCCGAGGCCTGGCGCAGGGCCATCCGGGAGCAGTTCGGCGAGCCCGACGACGAGGACGAGATGTAAAACGCGATATAGAGAAGCCTTGACCGCACAAACTATATCGCGTTACGTTCTCCCTGAGACACGAGACGACAGGGGAGACCGTCATGATCGAGACGAAGGGGCTGCGGAAGTCGTACCGCTCCAGGGCCGGTCGCGAGACCAGGGTCGTCGAGGCGGTGCGGGGGGTCGACCTCTCCGTCAAGGAGGGGGAGATCTACGGCTTCCTCGGCCCCAACGGCGCCGGCAAGACCACGACGCTGCGGATGCTGGCCACGCTCATCACGCCCGACGGCGGCGAGGCCGTCATCGCCGGCGCCGACCTGCTCAAGGACCCGGGCGAGGTGCGCCGCCGGATCGGCTACGTCGCCCAGGGCGGCAGCACCTGGGACGAGAGCACCGCCCGCGAGGAGCTGGTGCTGCAGGCCCGCTTCTACGGCATCCACAAGGCCGAGGCGCAACAGCGGGCGGCGAAGGCCCTGGCGGCGTTCCAGCTGACCGAGTACGCGGACCGCAAGACCAAGACCTACTCCGGCGGCCAGCGCCGGCGGGTCGACATCGCGCTCGGCATCATCCACGGGCCGAAGGTGGTGTTCCTCGACGAGCCGACCACCGGCCTGGACCCGCAGAGCCGCGCCCACATGTGGGACGAGGTCCGCCGGCTGCGCGACGAGGGCATGACCGTCTTCATCACCACGCACTACCTCGACGAGGCCGACGCCCTCTGCGACCGGATCGCGATCATGGACCACGGCGAGATCGTCACCGAGGGCACCGTCGACGACCTCAAGCGCGAGGTCGCCGGCGACGTCGTCACCGTCGGCGTCAACGGCGCGGCCAGGGCCGCCACCGAGCTGCTGCGCGGCCAGGGCTACGTGCGCAAGATCGAGGAGCGGCAGGACCACTCGCTGCGGCTGTACGTCGACGAGGGCTCGG
Organism: Dactylosporangium aurantiacum; assembly: GCF_000716715.1. Classification (GTDB taxonomy): domain Bacteria; phylum Actinomycetota; class Actinomycetes; order Mycobacteriales; family Micromonosporaceae; genus Dactylosporangium; species Dactylosporangium aurantiacum. The sequence continues at coordinate 83,835 of NZ_JNYJ01000007.1, forward strand.
TCGCGATCCCGCACATCCTGCGCGTGCTCGACCACGCGGGGGTCGAGCTCAAGCAGATGGAGCTGCACCGCCCCAGCCTCGACGACGTCTTCCTCACCAAGACCGGCCGTTCACTTCGGGAAAGCTGAGTAGCGATGAAATTCCTCCGCGACACCTGGCTCGTCTTCGCCCGCCAGATGCAGCTCATGCTCCGCCAGCCGGTGTGGCTGATCGTCGGGGTCGTGCAGCCGCTGTTCTACCTGCTGCTGTTCGCCCCGCTGCTCAAGCCGGCCCTCGGCGTGCGCACCAACGCCGAGGCCTACGAGCTGTTCGTCCCCGGCCTGCTGGTGCTGCTGGCCATGTTCGGCTCGCTGTTCACCGGCTTCGGCCTGATCGCCGAGCTGCGCGCCGGCGTCATCGAGCGCAGCCGGGTCACCCCGGTCAGCCGCCTGGCCCTGCTGGTCGGCCGGTCGCTGCGCGACGTCGTGTCGCTGCTGTTCCAGGCGGCGCTCATCGTCGTCGTCGCGGTCGGGTTCGGCCTGGACGTCGGGGTGCTGGACGTGCTCGGCGCGTTCGCCCTGATGGCGGTCATCTCGCTGATGCTGTCGGCGTTCTCGTACGCGATCTCGCTGAAGCTGCGCAGCGAGGACGCCCTCGCGCCGCTGCTCAACACGATCTCCCAGCCGCTGCTGCTGACCGCGGGCATCCTGCTGCCGCTCACCTTCGCACCCACCTGGCTCAAGCGGGTCGCCGACTGGAACCCGTTCTCCTGGGCCACCGACGGCGTCCGGGCCCTGTTCGCCGGCGACCCCGGCGCCGACTCGGTGTGGCAGGCCGCGGTCGTCATCGGCGGGCTCACCCTCGTCACCGTCGTGTGGGCGTCGCGCGCCTTCGCCAGGGGCGTCCGCTAGCTGTACCGGTAACGACCATCACCGTCACGGCCCCTTCCACCCCGGGAGGGGCCGTGACACCGTCAGGTGGTGCCGCGACTCGTCCGTGACCGTCTGACCTGGGTCATCTATGTGCAGCTCTCCCTGTGGTGCTACTTCCTCTACGGGTTCGGGCCGGTGGCCCCGCTGCTGCGCGACGAGCTGCACATCAGCCGCACCCTGGCGAGCCTGCACGGCACCGGGTTCGCCGTCGGCGGCATCATCGGCGGCGCCGTCATCCCCGCGCTGACCCGCCGGTACGGGCGCAACCGCCTCATCTGGGGCGGCCTGGCGCTGATCGGTGCCGCCGCGGTGGGCATGTTCGCCGCGCACCACCTGGCGCTGACCCTGACCTTCGCGACCCTCGGGTCGTTCGGCGGGTCGCTGCTGGTCAACGGGGTCGTCGCGGCCCTCACCGAGCACCACGGCGCCGCCGGGCCGGCCGCGATCAGCGAGGCCAACGCCGCGGCCGCCGCCGTCGGCCTGGTCGCCCCGCTGATCGTGGGGTTCGCCTACGGCGCCGGCCTCGGGTGGCGCGTCGGCCTGGTGCTCGTGGTGGTCCCGGCCGTCCTGACCGCGGTGTTCGCGGGGGTACGGGCACCCGAGCCCCTCCCGCACCGCGACCCCGACGGCGCGGGCGCGGGGCGGCTGCCCACCGCGTACTGGCTCGCCGCGACGAGCCTGTTCGCGACCGGTTCGGTCGAGGTCTGCCTGACGCTGTGGGGCAGCGACGTGCTGCGCGCCCACGCGGGCGTGTCCCCGGGGGTCGCCACCGCCGCGGTGTCGACGCTGATCGCCGGCATGGTGACCGGCAGGGTCATCGGCGGGCGGGTGCTGCTGCGGTTCCGCCCCACCCGGGTGCTCCTGGCCGCGCTGGGCGTGTCGGCGGCCGGGTTCGCGCTGTTCTGGACGGCGACGGTGCCGTGGCCGGCGATGCTGGGCCTGTTCGTCTGCGGCCTCGGCGTCGGCCTGCACTACCCGCTCGGCATCGGCCTGGCCCTCGCGCACTCCGGCGGCCGGCCGGACCTCGCCGCGGCGCGGGCCTCCTTCGCCGTCGGGATCTCCTTCGCGGTCGCCCCGTTCGCGCTGGGCTCGCTCGCCGACGCCGTCGGCCCGCACACCGCGTTTCTGCTGGTGCCCGTGTTCCTGCTGCTCAGCGCGGTGGTGGTGGCGCGGCTGGAGCGCGCCACCCGGCCCGTGGTGCCGCTCAGAGCCGTCGAGCCAGTGTGAGCCCGTCGGCGATCGGCAGGATCATCGACTCCACCCGCTCGTCGGCGAGCACCATGCGGTTGAACGCGACGATCGCCAGGGTGCCCTCGTCGCCCGGGTCCGGGTCGAGGACGTGGCCGTCGCGCAGCACGTTGTCGACCAGGATCAGCCCGCCGGGCCGCACGCGGGGCACGACCGCCTCCCAGTACGCCGGATAGCCGGTCTTGTCCGCGTCGATGAAGACCAGGTCCAGGTGCGGCTCGCCGGGCAGCGCCGCGAGGGTCCGCGCGGCCGGGCCGATCCGCAGCTCGATCCGGTCGTCGAGGCCGGCGCGCCGCCAGTACCGCCGGGCGATCGCGGTGAACTCCTCGGACACGTCGAAGCAGGTCAGCCGGCCGCCGTCGGCGAGCCCGCGGGCGATCGCGATCGACGACAGCCCGGTGAACGTGCCGATCTCCACCGCCCGCCGGGCGCCGCTGATCCTGGTCAGCAGCGTCAGCAGCGCCGCCTGCTCGGGCGCGACCTGCATGCCCGCGTCGTGCGGCAGCACCGCCGCGGTCTCCGCGATCAGGTCCCGCACCAGGTCGTCGGGCTCGCTGCCGTTGGCCACGACATAGGCGTGCAGCGCCTCGGTGAGCGCCAGCGTCCGTCTCGTCATGGCTCGATCCTGCCCGCCCAGTAGTCGCTCAGCCGCACCCCGAGGATGGCCATGAGGGTGCGCAGCGTCGGCAGCGACAGCCCCACCACGTTGCCGTGGTCGCCCTCGATGCGCTCGACGAACACGCCGCCGAGACCGTCGATGGTGAACGCGCCGGCCACGTGCAGCGGCTCGCCGGTCGCCACGTACGCCGCGACCTCCTCGTCGTCGGGCTCGGCGAAGTGCACCACCGTCTCGACCGTCTTCGCGGTGTTGTTGCCGGTCCCGGTGTCGATCAGGCAGTGCCCGGTCAGCAGCACGCCGGCGCGGCCCCGCATCGCCTTCCACCGGGCCACCGCGTCGGCGGCGTCGGCGGGCTTGCCGAGCACCTCGCCGTCGAGGGACAGCATCGAGTCGCAGCCCAGCACGAGCGACCCGGCGAGGTCCGGCGGGAGGGCGTCGGCGACGGCCCGGGCCTTGAGCTCGGCGAGCGTCCCTGGCAGCCCGGGGCCGCTCCCGGCGGCCTCCACCGCGGCCTCGTCGACGCCGCTGACGATGACCCGGGGCTCGATCCCGGCGGACTGCAGCAGCTTGCGGCGGGCGGGGCTGGCCGAGGCGAGGATGAACGTCTTCACGGGACGGACGTTAGTACCATCGCGGCCATGCGGAAGCTCTGGGCGGAGTTCAAGGCGATCGCGATCGGCGGCACCGTCTTGGACCTGGCATTGGGCTTCATCATCGGCTCGGCGTTCGCCACGCTCGTGCAGTCGTTCGTGACGAACCTGTTCCTGCAGGTCGTCGCGTCCGTCGTGGGCGAGCCGGACTTCCAGAAGCTGCAGATCACGCTGCACCGCACCCCGATCAAGTACGGGGTGTTCCTCAACGACCTGCTGCAGTTCCTGCTGCTGGCGGTCGCCCTGTTCGTGATCATCAAGTTCATGACCTGGATCGGCGTGGAGCGCGGCCGGTCCCTCGACCAGCGGCAGTGCCCGTTCTGCTACGACCGGATCCCGGGCGCCGCGCTGATCTGCCGCTCCTGCGGCCAGCAGCTCGTCGAGGACCTGCCGACCCTCGCCGAGGCCGAGCACCTGCTCGACGAGCGGGAGGCGCGCCGCTGGCCGACGCTGCCCGTGCTGCCGCTGCCGCCGCTCGTGATCCCGCGCCGGCGCCCGCCGAGCGGCCCGCCGACGTCACCGACCCCGACGAATCCGACGAGCCCGGCGCCCACCCGCGACGAGACGCGCGCCGGTGCGCCCCCGACCGGCGAACCGTCCGGCGGCGCGCCCGCGCCCACCGAGCAGCCCACCGAGCCCACCGAGCAGCCCACGGAGCCCACCGGGCAGCCCACCGGTGCCGGTGAGGACGAGACCGCCGCCGGGGCTACCGCCAGCGGGGACGGGACCCCGGGCGGGCGCTCTGCCGCCAGCGCGACACCGGCGCCGGAGCCGCCGCCGGCGCGCCGGCCCGCCGGCTGAGCAACACGCCGACGATCGCCGCGACCTCCTCGGCCGTCGGCGTGCCGCGGACGACCTTGAACAGCGGTTCCTCGGCCACCGTGACTCCCTGAAAGTGTGCGAAACGTTGCCGTCCTGCGAGCATACGCATGCATCGGCGGCGCATACTCAAGCGGAACGGGAGTCGATGGCGAGTTTGGGGGGCGCATTGACAAACGTCCCATTCCGGGTGGCTTCGACGCTCGGCGTCGGCGTGCTGCTCGCGATGCTGCTGCCGGCGGCGCCCGCCGGGGCCCGCGAGGGCGAGCAGCCGGCGTCCGTCTCCGCCTCACTGCGCTACCGGATCACGTTCGTGGCGCGCTCCTGCGACTCGTACGCCGACGTCATGGCCAACCGCGTCCGCGACGACCGGATCGAGGCCGCGTCGGCGCCGGGCCGGGGCAGCGCCTACAAGGACGGCCAGGCGGTCGACCCGGCGATCGAGGCGGCCAACGGCACCGGCTGCACGGCGCTGCCCGGCTGGCACTTCTCGCTGGGGCCCGGCCAGGAGAAGAAGGGCGCGCTGTCGACGGTGACCACGCCCGCCGTGGACTCGGGTGAGACCGCCGCCCAGGTGCCGCTGCTCGACGCGACCGGGCGCAGGACCGACAAGCTGATCGACGGCGCGGTCACCCTGCAGCTGTCGCCGGAGCAGGCGAGCGCGGCCACCCACCGGCAGCTGTGGGTGCAGGGCGGCACGCCCGGCGACCCGCTGCTGGCCGGCACCCGGCCCGGGTACGGCTTCGGCGTCCTGCGCTGCGCCGCCGACGGCCACGCCGGTGGCAACGTGCAGTGGCTCGGCTTCCCGGCCGGCGTGCGGCACGTGTTCTGCTACGCGTACTACGTGAAGGACGCCCAGGTCCCGGGCACGCTCGTGGTGAAGGCCCGCACCGCGACGCCGGTCGGCTACCCGCAGCGCTTCGCCTTCGACGCCAGCGCCAGCTACGCCGCCGACCAGAAGATCTATGCCGACCCGGGCGTCGACGCGACCCTGGTGCGCAGCTCCGGCGGGGCACCGGGCACGGTCGTGTCCCGCACCCCGGCCGGCTGGACGCTGAGCGACCTGAGCTGCGTGAAGAGCGGCGCCGGGCGCAGCCTCACCACCACCGACGTGCCGTCCGGCACGGCCACCGTGACCCTCGCCGCCGGTGAGGTCGTCACCTGCACGTTCACGTACACCCCGCCGGCGTCGCCGCCCGGGCTGACGCTGCGGCTGTTCGGCGACGCGCCCGGCGGCGCGTTCAACCTGTCGGTCTCCTCCGGCGGCGGCGCCGACCCGCCGCGCCTGCTGCAGGCCGCGCCGGCCGGCGACGGCTCCGCGGTCGTCGCGACCGGCGCCGACCTGTCCACGCTGCTGCCGGGCGCGTACCCGGTGACGCTGACCGCTCCGGCCGGCGAGGCCGCCGCGTGGAGCCTCACCGGGGCGGCCTGCGGCGGCACCGAGCTCAAACCCGAAGGGCTCTCCGTCACGGTCCTGGTGACCGCCGGCGCCCCCACCGACTGCGCGCTGCGGGTCACCCGCAAGGGTGGCGCCATCCAGCTGCGGTCGGTGACCGTCGGCGGCATCGGCGCGGCGTCGTTCGTGGTCACGCCGCGCGGCCAGGGCGTGCCCGGCTGGTCCGGGGTGGCGACCACCACCGCCTTCGGCGAGGCCGCGACCGCCCAGGGCATGCCCGCCGCGCTGCCGCTCGGGGAGTACCTGGTGACGCCGCTGCCGCCACTGGCCACCGTCGACGGCAGCTGGCGGCTCAGCTCGTTCGCCTGCGACCCGGGCGAGTCGCAGGACGTGCCCAACCTCGGCGCCGACGTCGTGCCGCTCACCGCCGCCGAGCCGGCCGCGAAGTGCACCGCGACCTACCTGTTCGACGAGGCGCACCAGCTGCAGGCGGTGGTGCGGTTCGCGGGCAGCACCAGCGGCCGCGGTGGCCCGATCGTGCTCGACCTGGAGTGCACCGACGGCTCCACCGGCCGGGTCGTGCTGCCCGAGGACGACAACAGCGAGGCCACGCTGCCGGCCCCGCTGGGCTTCCTCGACCCGGCGCGGTGCACGGTGCAGCGCCCGTCGGCCCCGGTCTCGGGCGGGGCCACGGTCACCGTCGGCGCGACCCTCGACCCGGCGCCCGGCAACGCGCCGCTGGCCGTCCCGGGCGCCGTCGCCATCGGCGAGGACGCCGGCAAGGACGTCGACCTGTACACCGTGACCGTCACGGTGACCTTCACCGCCGACGACGCGGCACCGACCCAGCAGAAGGTGCTGGACACGTTCCGCATCCTCCCGGTGGCGCTGATCGGCGCCGGTCTGGTCGGTATCGGGCTGGTCATCCTGTTGGTCATGGTGCTGCGGTCCCGCACCGACTGACCGGAGTGACCTGAGCAGGATCCGGGCTGTCTGGAACGTGCGCCCGTTGGGTAGCGTCTGCGGTGATGACGCAGTCCAGATCCCTGATCGCCGAGCGCTACCGACTGATCGAGTCGCTCGGCGCCGGTGGCATGGGCCGGGTGTGGCTCGCCCGCGACGAGATGCTGCGCCGCGACGTCGCGATCAAGGAGGTCATCCCGCCCGAGGGGCTGACCCCCGAGGAGCGGGAGGAGCTGCGGCTGCGCACCCTGCGCGAGGCCCGCGCCGCGGCCCGGCTCAACGACGCCAACGTGGTGCGCATCTACGACGTCGTGCAGACCGAGCATGCACCGTGGATCGTGATGGAGTACGTGCCGTCGCGCTCGCTGCACCAGGTCATCACCGACGACGGCCCGCTGCCGCCGGAACGGGCCGCGCAGATCGGCCTCGCCGTGCTCAACGCGCTGAAGGCCGCGCACGCCGCCGGGGTGCTGCACCGCGACGTCAAACCCGGCAACGTGCTGCTCGCCGACACCGGCCGGGTCGTGCTCACCGACTTCGGGCTCGCCGTCTTCGAGGGCGGCGACGGTGCGGTCACCCGTCCGGGGCTGATCCTCGGCTCCCCGCAGTACATCTCGCCGGAGCGGGCCCGCGAGGGCACCTCCGGACCCGAGTCCGACCTGTGGTCGCTCGGCGCCACCCTGTACGCCGCCGTCGAGGGCCGCTCCCCGTACGCGCGCTCCACCACGTACGCGACGCTGACCGCCCTCGCGACGGAGGAACCCGACCCGCCGACCCGCGCCGGCGTGCTCAAGCCGGTGCTCAACGCGCTGCTGCGCAAGGACCCGCGGGCCCGCGCCGGCGTCGCCGAGACCGAGCGGCTGCTGCAGCGCGCCGCGGCCGGCGAGGGCCGGGTCTGGTCGTGGAGCCTGCCCCGGCCGCGCCGGTCCCGGGAGGGGCACCCGGGCGGGCCCCGTGTCCTGTCCGGCGGCCTCTCGCGCGGCGCGTCGTCGCGCGGCTCCTCGCAGCCGCTCGGCGGCGGCTCCCCGCAGCAGGACGCCCCGGTCAGCTCGCCGCCCGCAGGGCTGGAGGAGGTCAGCCCGGCACCGGCCGGCGCCGGCGCCCAGCGGTGGAACCAGGGGCCGTTCGCCGACGCCCCCGCCCAGATCGACTTCCCCGGCCAGGCCCGCGGCAGCGCGGCGGTGCCGGCCGACCCGCCCGGCGGCGCCGGCCTCGACGCCCGCACCGCGCGGCCGGACACGCCCGGGGAGGCGGCCGGCGACGACCGCGTCGGCACCGTCCCGCCCGGGCAGCACCGCGGCCGCTGGATCGCCGCCGTCCTCGTCGCCCTGGCCCTGCTCGCCGGGGCGATCGTCATGATCGTCGGCTCCGGCGACGACGGTCAGCAGGGTCGGCAGGGCCGGCAGCAGGGCGGGCCGTCCGGCGCGCAGGCCACCAACCTGCCGGCCGGGCCGGCGACGACCGGCGCGTCCGGTCCCGCCCCGAGCGAGTCGCCGCAGGTCCGGGGCACCATCGGCGGCACGGTCATGGACCTGCCGGCGGGCTTCCACTGGGAGACCGACGCCACGTACGGCTGGGCGGTCGCCGTGCCGAACGGCTGGGTCCGGTCGGTCAAGAAGCCCAGCTACCCGTCGATGATCTCCTTCACCGACCCGCTCGACGGGCGGTGGGAGATGGCGATCGACACGTCGTTCAACCCGCCGAAGGGCGACCCCGTCGACGACTGGCGCGGCCAGGAGCAGGCGCGGCTGCGCGACGGGCTCTACCCCGCCTACCAGCAGGTCAAGATCGTGCCGATCGACTTCCGCGACGGCTGGGCCTGCGCCGACTGGCAGTGGCGGTACACGGCGACGAACGGCCGCCTGCACATCTCCAACATGGGCTGCCGGGTCAACCCCGGCCGGGGCCACGCCATCTACTGGCAGACCCCGGACGCGTTGTGGGACGACTCCGCGACCGTCAACAAGTTCAACATCGTGAAGCTGTCGTTCCGGGTGACGGCCTGACGCACCGGCTAGAGCGGGATGTTGCCGTGCTTCTTCGGCGGCAGCGTCTCGCGCTTGGTCCGCAGCAGCCGCAGCGCCCGCACGATCTCCACCCGCGTGGTCGACGGCGCGATGACCCCGTCGATGTAGCCGCGCTCGGCCGCCACGTACGGGTTGGCCAGGGTGTCCTCGTACTCCTGGATCAGCTCGGCGCGCAGTGCCGCCGGGTCCTGCGCGTCGCGCAGCTCCTGCCGGTACAGGATGTTCACCGCGCCCTGCGCGCCCATGACCGCGATCTGGGCCGTCGGCCAGGCGAAGTTCAGGTCGGCGCCGAGGTGCTTGGAGCCCATGACGTCGTACGCGCCGCCGTACGCCTTGCGGGTGATGACGGTGACCTTGGGGACGGTGGCCTCGGCGTAGGCGTAGATGAGCTTCGCGCCGCGCCGGATGATGCCGTCCCACTCCTGGCTGGCGCCGGGCAGGAAGCCGGGCACGTCGACGAACGTGAGGATCGGGATGTTGAACGCGTCGCAGGTCCGCACGAACCGGGCCGCCTTCTCCGACGCGTCGATGTCCAGGCAGCCGGCGAAGTGCATCGGCTGGTTCGCCACGACACCGACCGGGTGGCCCTCGACCCGGCCGAAGCCGATCAGGATGTTCTGCGCGAACAGCGGCTGCACCTCGAGGAAGTCCTCGACGACCGACTCGATCACGGTGTGCATGTCGTACGGCTGGTTCGCCGAGTCCGGGATGACGGCGTCCAGCGCGAGGTCCTCGTCGGTCAGCTCGAGCGACGCGGGCAGCGGCACGACCGGCACGTCGTCCATGTTGTTCGACGGCAGGTACGACAGCAGCGCCTTCACGTACTCGATCGCGTCGTCCTCGTCGGAGGCCAGGTAGTGCGCGTTGCCGGACTTCGTGTTGTGCGTCCGCGCCCCGCCCAGCTCCTCGAACTCGACGTCCTCGCCGGTCACCGTCTTGATCACGTCGGGGCCGGTGATGAACATGTGCGAGGTCTGGTCGACCATCACGGTGAAGTCGGTGACGGCGGGGGAGTAGACCGCGCCGCCCGCGCACGGCCCCATGATCAGTGAGATCTGCGGGATGACGCCGGAGGCCCGTACGTTGCGGAAGAAGATCTCGCCGTAGAGCCCGAGCGAGACGACGCCCTCCTGGATGCGGGCGCCGCCGGAGTCGTTGATCCCGACGACCGGGCAGCCGATCTTCATCGCCAGGTCCATGACCTTGACGATCTTCTCGCCGAAGACCTCGCCGAGGCTGCCGCCGAAGATCGTGAAGTCCTGCGCGAAGACGCAGATCTGGCGGCCGTCGACGGTGCCGTACCCGGTGACGACGCCGTCGCCGTAGGGCCGGGTCCGCTCCAGGCCGAAGTTGGTGGACCGGTGCCGGGCCAGCTCGTCGAGCTCGACGAACGACCCGGGGTCGAGCAGCATGTCGATCCGCTCACGCGCGGTCTTCTTGCCCCTGGCGTGCTGTTTCTCCACCGCCCGGGCCGAGCCCGCGTGCACCGCCTCGTCGGTGCGCCGGCTCAGATCGGCCAGCTTCCCGGCGGTCGTGTGGATGTCCGCGCCGACACCAACCTGCTCAATGGTCACGTCGGGCATCGTAATGCGGTGGGGATACGGTCGACCTGTGAACATTTACACCGACCTGGAGCGTCCGCCGCTGCGGGCCGCCGCGCTGCGGCGCGCGCTGGTCGTGCCCGGCGGGCTCTGGACCGACCTGCGCGTGGTCGAGGAGACCGGCTCGACCAACGCCGATGCGGCCGCCGCCGCCCGGGCCGGCGCCGCCGAGGGGCTGGTGATCGTGGCCGAGCGGCAGACCGCGGGGCGGGGCCGGCTCGGCCGGCAGTGGCAGTCGCCGCCGCGCGCCGGGCTCGCGCTGAGCATCCTGCTGCGCCCGGCCGTGCCGTCGGCCCGCTGGGGCTGGCTGCCGCTGCTCACCGGGGTCGCGCTCGCCGAGGCGGTGCGCCGGGTGGCCCGCCTCGACGCGTACCTGAAGTGGCCCAACGACCTGTTGCTGCAGGGTGACCGCAAGACCGCCGGCATCCTCGCCGAGGGCGTCGGGGACGGTGCCGTGGTCGTCGGGATCGGCCTCAACACCACGCTGCGCGAGCATGAGCTGCCCCGCCCCGACGCGACGTCCCTCGCCCTCGCCGGGGCCGCCAGCGCCGACCGCGACCCGCTGCTGCGCGCCCTGCTGCGCGCCTTCGAGGAGGTGTACGGGCGGTGGCAGGCCGGCGACGAGGCGGGCCTGCGCGAGGCGTACCTCTTCCACTGCGGCACGATCGGGCGCCGGGTCCGGGTGGAGCTGCCCGGCGGGGCGACGCTGAGCGGGATCGCCACCGGCGTCGACACCGACGGCCGGCTGCAGGTCACCGACCCCGGCGGCCTGGTGCACGCGGTCGCCGCCGGGGACGTGGTGCACGTCCGGGCGGACGCCGGCCCAGAGACGACCGGGTAGGCCAATGTCGGGCGCGCGGGGAAGGGTCTAGCCTCACCTCGACATTCATGAACGAGGAGGTTGGCGTGGGGTTCCCGGAAAGCGTCCTGACCAAGGACGAGCAGGTGGTGCTGCACCTGCACCCCCACTGGAAGGCACTGTTCCTGCCGGTGCTCTGGTTCGTCCTCACCGCCGCCGCGATCGTGACCTTCGCCCTGCTGGCGGGCGTCGGCACGGTCGGCGTGCTCATCGCGGCCGGGATCGGCCTGGTGATCGTGCTCGTGGTCACCGTGTGGCCGTGGATCAAGTGGAAGACCACCCACTACGTCTTCACCAACGAGCGGGTGATCATGCGCAGCGGCGTGTTCTCCCGCAGCGGCCGGGACATCCCGCTGGGCCGGGTCAACGACGTGTCGTTCTCCCACTCGCTGTTCGAGCGGATGCTCGGCTGCGGCACGCTCACCATCGAGTCGGCCGGTGAGCGTGGCCAGGTCCAGCTGACCGACATCCCGCACGTGGAGAAGACCCAGAGCATGCTGTACGAGCTGGTCGACGCCGACCGGCAGAAGCACACCTTCGGCGACGACGACCGTCAGGCCCTCGTCGACGAGATCAAGAACGATCCGGTGTCCTGAGCGCCCGCACCGAGGGGCGCCTTCGCTGAGCCGGCCTTTCTGGCGCCGGCTCAGCGGTGGCCGGCTCAGCGGTGGCCGGCGGGGGACTCCAGCTCGTCGAGGGTCAGCTCGGCGTCGTCGTGCGGGTGACGCGGGCCGGGCGCGACCGCGATGTCGGTGAGCGCGACCTCCAGGGCCTCCACCTCGGCCTCCAGCTCGGCGTCCGCGATCGCCTGCGGGTCGTCGGACCCGACCGGCGGGGTGAACACGAACGTCCGGTACGCCCAGAAGCGGAACACCATGGCGATGCCGATGCCGAGCGCGCTGGCGATGTTGAAGGCCAGCCGGTCGTCGCTGTTGGTCTCGCTGAAGCCCAGCCCGTACTTGGCCACGGCCAGCACCGAGCTCTGGATCAGCAGGCCGATGCCGTTGAGCGCGAAGAACAGCGTGTATTCCCGCCGCATGCTGCGGCGGTCGCTGGCCTGGTAAGTCCACTGCCGGTTGAGGAAGTAGGACGCGGTCGTCGCGACCACCGCCGCGACGATCTTCGCCTTGAGCGGGCCGATCGACAGCAGCAGGTTGAGCACCGCGAAGTCGATGACGGTGTTGATGCCGCCGACCGCCAGGAACTTGAACAGTTCGGTGGCGAGCGAGCGGTGCCGCTCGGGGACGAACCGGTCGCGGAGGTTGCTGGCTAGGCGCACCGTGCAACCTTACGGTAGGTCGCCGACCGTCGCCCCGTGGACGCCGCACACTGCGGGGCAGCTCACCCGCATCTTGACCACTGTGCAACCAGGTCGTTACCTGCCGACAAGTTTCGGGCGGGTCAGGCCGGTTCGGCGCTCTTGCGGAAGACGATGTTGCGGTACGACCAGAAGCGGAACAGCGTTCCGAACGCCATGCCGACCACGTTGGCCGCGATGTTGTCGGCCAGCTTGCCCTGGAAGAACGGCCACACCGAGCCCAGCCCGTAGTGGCTCGCCCACAGGCAGGCCAGGCCGATGACCAGCCCGACGAGGTTGAACAGGAAGTACAGGGTGTACTCGCGGCGCAGGTTGGTCCGCTCCCGGTCGCGCCAGGTCCAGAACCGGTTGCCGATGAAGGCGACCGTCGCGGCGACCACGGTGGAGATCGTCTTGGCGACCAGCGTCGGCGTGCCGCTGAACAGCAGCACGTTGAACACGGCCACGTCGACCACGAAGGCGACGATCCCGACCGTGCCGAACTTGCCCAGCTCGCGGACCAGGTGCTCGAAGCGTGCGAACAGTCCGCGCAGGCCGCCCGGGCCTGACTGGGTCGCCACCGACTGCAGTTCTGTCACGTCGCAGAGGGTACGGCACCGGTGACCTCAGCGGGCACTCCGGCCACAGACCGCACGCTTTGCGCGTTGGTGCGCGGTTGACGAAAAGTTCACGCGCGATTCTGCGAACGGGTGCGAGATTCTTCGGCCCTTGTGCAGCGTTTCACAAGCTCTCACACTGCCCGGTCCCGGCGGCCGGTTTACGCTGAGGGAAATCGCTGAACGTTTCCACGGCCGCTCGCAGCATCGCGGCCGTGCTTCGCCATTCGCAAAACCAGGTCAACGCCGACCACAAGGAGATCCCCACCATGTCCGCACCGGTCACCGTCCCCGGTCTCGACCAGGCGCCCACCGCCCACCGCAGGCTCCTTGCGTGGGTTCGCGAGGTCGCCGAGCTCACCAGACCCGACCGCGTCGTCTGGTGCGACGGCTCCGAGGGGGAGTGGCGCCGCATCACCGACGAGCTGGTCGACAAACAGGTGCTGGTGCGGCTGCGGCAGAAGCCCAACTCGTTCTGGGCCCGCACCGACCCGTCGGACGTGGCCCGGGTCGAGGAGCGCACGTTCATCTGCTCCGCCGACGAGGCCGACGCCGGCCCGACGAACAACTGGATGGCCCCCGCCGAGATGAAGCGGGTGATGACCGAGCTGTACGACGGCTCGATGCGTGGCCGCACCATGTACGTGGTGCCGTTCTGCATGGGCCCGCTCACCGCCGAGCAGCCGATGTTCGGCGTCGAGCTGACCGACTCGCCGTACGTGGTGGCCTCCATGCGGATCATGACCCGGATGGGCGCCGACGTGCTGGACCGGATGGGCGCCGACGCGCCGTTCGTGCCCTGCCTGCACTCCGTCGGCGCGCCCCTGGCCCCCGGGCAGGAGGACGTCGCGTGGCCGTGCAGCGACGTCAAGTACATCTCCCACTTCCCGGACAGCCGCGAGATCTGGAGCTACGGGTCCGGCTACGGCGGCAACTCCCTGCTCGGCAAGAAGTGCTTCTCGCTGCGCATCGCCAGCGTCATGGGCCGCGACGAGGGCTGGCTCGCCGAGCACATGCTGATCCTGAAGCTGACCGGGCCGAGCGGGCAGGTGAAGTACGTCGCGGCCGCGTTCCCCAGCGCCTGCGGCAAGACCAACCTCGCCATGCTGGAGCCCACCATCCCCGGCTGGAAGGTCGAGACGCTCGGCGACGACATCGCCTGGATGCGCTTCGGCGAGGACGGCCGCCTGTACGCGGTCAACCCCGAGTTCGGCCTGTTCGGCGTCGCGCCCGGCACCGACTGGAAGACCAACCCCAACGCGATGCGGACCCTCGCCAAGGGCAACTCGATCTTCACCAACGTCGCCATGACCGACGACGGCGACATCTGGTGGGAGGGCATGGGCGAGCCGCCCGCGCACCTCGTCGACTGGAAGGGCCGCGACTGGACGCCGGAGTCCGGCGAGCCGTCGTCGCACCCGAACTCGCGCTTCTGCACCCCGATCGAGCAGTGCCCGATCCTCGCCGACGAGTACGCCGACCCGCGCGGCGTGCCGATCGACGCCATCCTCTTCGGCGGCCGCCGCAAGACCACGATCCCGCTGGTCACGGAGGCCCGCGACTGGGTGCACGGGGTGTACCTCGGCGCGACCCTGTCCAGCGAGACCACCGCCGCGGCCGCCGGGAAGGTCGGCGTGGTCCGCCGCGACCCGATGGCCATGCTGCCCTTCATCGGCTACCACGCCGGGGACTACTTCGCGCACTGGATCGCCATGGGCAAGGGCGCCTCCTCCGGCGCCGCCCAGCTGCCCCGGATCTTCTACGTCAACTGGTTCCGCCGCGGCGACGACGGCCGCTTCCTGTGGCCCGGCTTCGGTGAGAACGCCCGCGTGCTGAAGTGGGTCGTCGAGCGCATCGAAGGCACCGCCGCCGCGGTCGAGACCCCCATCGGCCGCGTGCCGGCGCCCGGCGCGCTGGACGTCTCCGGCCTGGACCTTCCGGCCGAGGACCTGGAGCTCGCGCTGCGGGTCGACGCGGCCGAATGGCGGGAGGAGATCCCCCAGGTGGTCGAATGGTTCGAGCGGTTCGGCGACAAACTGCCCGGCGTGCTCTGGGCCGAGCTCGACGCGTTGAAGGCCCGCCTCGACGCCGCATAGTGGCTGGTCGGCGGCCGGTCAGTCGGCAGATCGGCCGCCCACTCACCCGCCGTTCAGCACTGTCCGGTGCACGGCTGACGGTGTCGCTTTGCCCGGTAGGTCGCTACTCTTCTCGACCGTGGGCCTGCGTGACGTGGTGTATTCGTTGTACGAGAAGCGTCTCGCCCGACGGCTGCACGGCAAACCTCAGCCGCGACACGTCGGGGTCATCGTCGACGGCAACCGGCGGTGGGCGCGCGAGATGGGCTACGTCGACCCCAACGACGGCCACCGCGTCGGCGCCGAGCGGATCAAGGAGCTCCTGCGCTGGTGCGACGGCGCCACGGTCGCGCACGTCACGCTGTGGCTGCTGTCCACCGACAACCTCTCCCGCCCCTCCGCCGAGCTCGACCCGCTGCTGCAGATCATCGAGAACCTCGCCGCCGAGCTGGCCGCCGAGGGCAACCCCTGGCAGCTGCGCATGGTCGGCGCCCTGGACCTGCTGCCCACCGCCAGCGCCCAGGCCCTGAAGGCGGCCGAGGAGCGCACCGTCAACCGCACCGGCGGCGCCCAGGTCAGCCTCGCCGTCGGCTACGGCGGCCGGCGCGAGATCGCCGACGCGGTCCGCTCGCTGCTGCACGAGCACGCCAAGGCCGGCACCTCCATCGAGGAGCTCGCCGAGATCCTCGACGTCGACCACATCTCCGACCACCTCTACACCCGCGGCCTGCCCGACCCCGACCTGGTCATCCGCACCAGCGGCGAGCAGCGGCTGTCGGGCTTCCTGCTCTGGCAGAGCGCCCACTCCGAGTTCTACTTCTGCGACGTGCACTGGCCGAGCTTCCGCCGGGTGGACTTCCTGCGCGCCCTCCGCTCGTACGCCAACCGCCAACGCCGCTACGGGGCTTGAGCGGTACTTCCGCTGCGGCGGCCGGCGCCGCCGCCTCCGGGGGGTTCCCACCCCGCACCCCCATGCTCGCTGCGCTCGCACTGCCTGCGCCCGGTGGGCGCGGCCTGCCGCAGGTCTCGCCGCGATCGCTGTTTGAGCTGCACAGGGTGTGATCGAGGCGCTGGCAGGGCCGGTCGAGGCCAGAGCGCGCCGGTGGAAGGGCGACGGCGGTCAGGGGGCCTGGTCGAGCAGGGCGCGCAGCAGGGCGGGCACGTCCTCCGGGGCGTCGACGTGGATGTCGGCGGCCTCGATCAGGGCGTGGCCGCTCTCCGCGTTCGCCACCGCCACCCGGACCCCCACGAAGTCCGGATCGGCCTCCTCGCGCGCCGTCAGGGCATCGAACGCCCGCAGGTCGGCCACGTCGTCGCCGAAGTACCAGGCGCAGCTGTGGCCCTCGGTCTCCTCGCGCAGGACGCTGCCCTTGTCGCGCTGGCCCGGGGGCTTCAGCTCGACGACCATCCGGCCCGCCTGCACGCGCAGACCCAGGTCGCTGGCGCGCTGCTTGCCCCACTGCTCGACCTCGGCGGCCAGGTGCGGCGCGTTGCGGTAGTGCACGGCGACGGAGAGTCGCTTGTACTCCACCCTGGTGCCGGCCGGAAGCTCGGCCCGCGCCCGGTCGGCCAGATCGCTCATGACCTGGACGAAGGGCGCGGCGCTCGGGTCGGTCTCGACCAGGCCGCCGGGGCGCTGGACCTCCAGGCCGTACAGGCCGAAGACCGCCACGTCGGGCAGGGCCGCGAAGCGCTGGCGCAGGAAGTCGGCGGGGCGGGCGGACACGATGACCACCTTGCCGAGCCGGCGGTTCACCTCCGCGAGGACCTCGACGATGCCGGCCGCCGGGTGGACCGTGTCGGGGTCCTCCTGGATCGGGGCGAGGGTGCCGTCGAAGTCGAAGAAGAAGGCGCAGTGCCCGGCGCGCTCAGCGGTCAGCTGGAGGATGGCCGCGCGGGAGCGTGCTGTGTCTGGGGCCGCCATATTCTCAGCGTACTGAACATTTCGCATTCCGTGTGGATGGCAGGGGCGTACCTCACAAGCGGGGCAATCGACGACTCGATCTAGTGGATTTAGCGTGCACCGGTTAGCGTCTGTGCTGTGGCTTGGGGCTTTCCCGGCCATCCGAGGCCCGGACCGAGCGATCACTGTGAAGCCACGGGGCCAAGCACCCGACCCCGTGCGGGCGTCGGAGGACGCGAGTGCGGGCGGCGAGGTGCCCGTCCCCGGAGATCCCGTGACCGTTCGCCGCAGTCCCTCTGAGCCCACCCCCGCTCCCCGCAAACGCGCGGCCAAGGCCGTCCAACCGGAGGACCCGCAGGAGCAGGCCGCCGCGCCGGTGCGCCGGACCCGCAAGCGGGAGGCGGCCCCCGCGCGTCGCACGTTCGTGCTGGACACGTCGGTGCTGCTGGCCGACCCCGGCGCGTTCCTGCGCTTCGGGGAGCACGACGTGGTCCTGCCCCTGGTCGTCATCTCCGAATTGGAGGGCAAGCGGCACCATCCCGAGCTCGGCTACTTCGCGCGGCGTTCGCTGCGGTTCCTGGACGACCTGCGGGCCAAGCACGGCCGGCTCGACCAGCCGCTGCCGCTGACCGACGCGGGCGGCACCCTCTGGGTGGAGCTCAACCACGCGAACCAGAACGTGCTGCCGGCCGGCTTCCGGGCCGACACCGACGACGCCCGTATCCTCGCCGTGGCCCTCGCGCTGGCCGCCGAGGGCAAGGACGTCCTGCTGGTCACCAAGGACATGCCGCTGCGGGTCAAGGCCGCCTCGGTCGGCCTGGCCGCCGACGAGTACCAGCCCGGCCCGGCGAGCGACCAGAGCTACACGGGCATGGTCGAGCTGGGCATCGCCGAGGACGAGGTGAAGCGCCTGTACGCGGGCGAGGCGATCGACCTGGACGGCGCCGGTGACCTGCCGGTGCACACGGGGCTCGTGCTGACCTCGCAGAACGGCTCCGCGCTGGGCCGGGTCTGCGCGGACAAGTCGGTGCGGCTGGTGCGCGGCGACCGGGAGGCGTTCGGCGTGCGCGGCCGCTCCGCCGAGCAGCGCATCGCGCTGGACCTGCTGCTCGACGAGTCGATCGGCATCGTGTCGCTGGGCGGCCGGGCCGGCACCGGCAAGTCCGCGCTGGCCCTGTGCGCGGGCCTGGAACAGGTCATGGAGCGGCGCAAGCACAAGAAGGTCATCGTCTTCCGTCCCCTGTACGCGGTCGGCGGCCAGGAGCTGGGCTACCTGCCCGGCGACGCGGCGGAGAAGATGTCGCCCTGGGCGCAGGCGGTGTTCGACACCCTCGGCTCGCTGGTGCACGACAACGTGATGGAGGAGGTGGCGGCCCGGGGCATGCTCGAGGTCCTGCCGCTGACCCACATCCGCGGCCGCAGCCTGCACGACGCGTTCGTGATCGTCGACGAGGCCCAGTCGCTGGAGCGCGGTGTGCTGCTCACCGTCCTGTCCCGCATCGGCAGCAACTCGCGGGTCGTGCTGACCCACGACGTCGCTCAGCGTGACAACCTGCGGGTCGGCCGGCACGACGGCATCGCCGCGGTGATCGAGGCGCTGAAGGGGCACCCGATCTTCGCGCACGTGACCCTGACCCGGTCGGAGCGCTCGCCGATCGCCGAGGTGGTCACCGACCTCCTTGAGGACCTCACGTTCGAGCGGTGACTTGAGGGAAAGAGTCCCAATTGTCACGTGATTAGGATCACAGAAGGTACCGTTTGGGTTCTCACCCGCGAATGCACTAGGCGATGGTGGGGAACGAGCGCATGACGCCAACCGGCTTCCGGGCATCTTGGCATCAGGCGCTCACGGTGCGTCACCGCACCGGACGGGTGCCCGCTCAGTGCGGCGGAGCGCCCGTCCGGGCCGTGCGCCCAATCATGTCCCCGACGAATGGATACCTTCGTGATCCGGCTGTGGCAGCGGGTCGGCAAGGTCCGGGCCGTCGCGGTTCTCGTGCTGGTAGCGGGACTCGCCGGTGGTCTGCTCATTGCCAACCGACAGACCCAGCACAACGCGACGGCAGAGCCGGTGAAGGCCGCCGACGCCGCCTCCCTCCCGCGGGCGGGCGCCAGCTCGTCCGCCGCGCCGGTCTCGTCCGACCAGGCGTCCGCGCAGAGCAAGGCGCAGGACGCCGCCGCGGCCGCCGCCGCGCAGGCCAAGGCCGCCGAGGACGCCGCGCGCAAGAAGAAGGAAGAAGAGGCGAGCCGCTCCAACACCCGTTCCGCGGGTCCGCCGGCCTACCCGGCGCCCGCCTCCTGCGCGGTGTACAGCGGCAACCGCAACATCGGCTGCACGGAGCTGCTCGCCGCGGGCTTCGGCCTCGACCAGATGCCCTGCCTGGACAAGCTGTGGACCAGGGAGAGCGGGTGGAACCCGAACGCCCACAACAAGAGCAGCGGGGCCCACGGCATCCCCCAGGCGTTGCCCGGCAGCAAGATGGCCTCCTACGGCGCCAACTGGGAGACCGACGCCAGGACCCAGATCAAGTGGGGCCTGAACGGTTACATCAAGCCCCGGTACAAGACGCCGTGCGGCGCGTGGGGGCACAGCCAGAGCACGGGGTGGTACTAGGCCATGGACGTCGTGACGCTGCTGTGGCAGCGGGTCGGCAAGATCCGCGTGCTCGCCGTCCTCGCGCTGGTCGCCGCCCTCGCCGCCGGCGTGGTCGTCGCCACCTGGGACAGCGGCAAGAAGGTCGACCCGGTCAACGCCGCCGCCGACGCCGCGCTCCCGCGGGCCACCGACGGCGCGCCGGCCTCCCCGAGCGCCAGTGCCCCGGCGTCGGAGCAGGCGTCCGCGCAGAGCAAGGCGCAGGACGCCGCCGCGGCCGCCGCCGCACAGGCCAAGGCCGCCGAGGACGCCGCGCGCAAGAAGAAGGAAGAGGAGGAGACGAGCCGCTCGGTCACGCGCACCCTGGGCCCGCCGACCTACCCGATCCCCGCCGCGTGCGACATCTACAAGGGCAAGAACGACAACAAGTGGCGCGGCTGCGGCCTGCTGCACGTCGCCGGCTTCGGCATCGACCAGATGGGCCCCTGCCTGGAGAAGCTCTGGGACAAGGAGAGCCACTGGACCACGACCGCGCGGAACAGGAGCAGCGGCGCCTACGGCATCGCCCAGGCGCTGCCCGGGTCGAAGATGGCCTCGGTCGCCAGCGACTGGTCGTGGAACCCCGAGACCCAGATCAAGTGGGGCCTCGGTTACATCAAGGGCCGGTACAAGACGCCGTGCGCCGCCTGGTCGCACAGCCAGTCCACCGGCTGGTACTGACATTTCCCGGCAAACCCGCCACCGCGTCGAGGACGGGTGGCGGGTTCGCCGCGGACCTGTTACCACAGTGGCGTGACTCTCGACGCGACCCGCCCGTCCGACCCCGCGCGCTTCGGCACGGAGGCCTTCTACGCCTCCGTGGGCAGGGCCTTCGTGGCCATGTGCGCGTTCGTGCCGGTGCTGTTCGCGATCGAGTTCGTCGACCGGCTGACCGGTGAGCGGCTCGACCAGGACGGCGGCATCCGGCCGCACCACGTCGACGGGCTCGACGGCATCGTGTTCTCGCCGTTCCTGCACGCCGGCTTCGCGCACGTGCTGGCCAACAGCATCCCGCTGATCCTGCTCGGCACGTTCGTGCTCGCCGCCGGCACCAGACGCTTCCTGCTCACCACGGCCTTCATCGCGCTCGTCGCCGGGGTCGGGGTGTGGTTCATCGGCGACCCGGCCACCGTGGTG
The DNA here is from genome assembly GCF_000716715.1 of Dactylosporangium aurantiacum. Lineage (GTDB taxonomy): Bacteria > Actinomycetota > Actinomycetes > Mycobacteriales > Micromonosporaceae > Dactylosporangium > Dactylosporangium aurantiacum. The sequence continues at coordinate 104,589 of NZ_JNYJ01000007.1, forward strand.
GTGGGTGCCAGCGGGGTGATCTTCGGTTATCTCGGGGTGATCCTGATGCGGGGCGTCGTGGAGCACAGCTGGTGGCACATCGCCGTCGGGGTGCTCATCGGGCTGCTGTACGGCTGGCAGCTCTTCGGCGTGCTCCCCGGCGAGGAGGGGGTCTCCTGGCAGGGGCACCTGTGCGGGTTCATCGGCGGGCTCGTCGCGGCCGTGCTGTTCCGCCGGCGGCGCCCCCGGCGCTCCGACGACCCTCTGGCCATCGGCACCGATGCCGCATAGCGTTCGCGTATGCGGGAAGTCGATCTGGCCATCGTCGGCGCGGGACCGGCCGGCCTCTTCGGTGCGTACTATGCCGGCTTCCGGGGGCTCAGCACCGCGGTGATCGACGCCCTGCCGGAGCCCGGTGGGCAGGTCACCGCCATGTACCCGGAGAAAATGATCTTCGACGTGGCGGGCTTCCCGGGCATCCGCGGCCGGGACCTGGTCGCCAACCTGGTCGAGCAGGCCGCCCAGTTCCACCCGCAGTACCTGCTGGGCGTGCGCGCCGACCAGCTCGCCTACGACGGCGACCGGCCCGTGCTCACCCTCTCCGACGGCACCGTGCTGCGCTGCGGCGCCGTGCTCATCACCGGCGGCCTGGGCAGCTTCACCGCCCGCCCGCTGCCCGCCGCCGAGGGGTTCACCGGCACCGGCCTGGTCTTCTTCGTGCCCCACCTGGCCGACCTCGCCGGGCACGACGTCGTCATCGTCGGCGGCGGCGACTCCGCCTTCGACTGGGCCCTCGCCCTGCAGCCCGTCGCCAGGTCGGTCACCCTCGTGCACCGGCGGGAGAAGTTCCGCGCGCACGCCTCCACCGTCGCCCGCGTGCAGGCGCTGCCGATCGAGATCATCGTCAACGCCGAGGTCACCCGCATCCTCGCCGGCGACGGCGGCGGGCGCTGCACCGGCGTCGAGGTCACGGTCCGCGGCGCCGGCCCGCGCACGCTGCCCGCGGACTCGGTCGTGGCCGCGCTCGGCTTCACCGCCGACCTCGGCCCCCTCGCGGACTGGGGGCTGGAGCTGGACCGGCGCCACATCAAGGTCGACTCGACCACCGCGACGAACCTGCCCCGGGTGTTCGCCGCGGGCGACATCAGCGAGTACCCGGGCAAGGTCCGGCTGATCGCGGTCGGGTTCGGCGAGGCCGCGACCGCCGTCAACAACGCCGCCGTGATCATCGACCCGGCCGCCCATCTCTTCCCCGGGCATTCGTCCGACAACGGTTGAGCAACTCCTCAATAACCTGGGCGCTCCGCCGATCTGAGATGCGTGGTGGGCGTCCGTCTCCAGGTGTTCGGGGTGGTGCTCCTCGGCCTGCTGAGCTCCGGCGGGGCGGGGCTGCTGATGCGCCGCGTCGAGGTGGACAACGCCGGGCAGGCCCTCGACCGGCGGGTCGCCGCGGCGCAGGAGTCGGTGGCGTCCACCGCCCAGCGGTACGTGGACGCGGTGCAGCTGACCGCCGGCGGGCTGGAGGCACTGCCGGAGATCGACGCCGGGTCGTTCGCCACGACCACCGCCCCGCTCGACCGGCTGTGGCTGCCCGGCGCGACCTCGATCGACTTCGTGGTCGCGGTGCCGGCGTCCGGGGTCGCGGACGCGCAGGCCGGCTGGCGGGCCCGGGGCGCGGCCGGGCTGACCCTGCGCCCCGCCGCCGGCGCCACCCGGCACTACTTCACCGTGCTGCAGCGCCCGCTCACCGACGACGCGTCCGGCGGCGGCGTCGGGCAGGACCTGACCTCGGCGCCGGCCGCGACGGTGGCGCTGGAGCGCGCCCAGCGCGTCGGCCTGCCCGCCGTCTCCGACCCGTACGTGCTGCTGCGCGACGCCGGCCTGCCGCCGCAGCGGCGGCAGCGGTCGGTGGTGCTCCTGCAGCGGGTCCTCGCCCGGGACACCGGCGAGCTGCGCGGCTTCGTGGAGATGGCGGTGCGGATGCAGGACTTCTTCACCGACACGATGCTGCAGCCGTCGCGGGAGCTGCCGGACGTGACGCTGTCCGCGGTCGAGGGCGCCGCGTGGCGCCCCATGGCGCGCCTCGAACGGCCGGGCGCCGGCGCGGGCGACCTGCACCGCACCGTCCTGGTGCAGGTCGCCGACCAGCAGTGGCAGCTGGCGGCCGGCACCGACGGCTCGGCCCTGATCGGCGCCGACGGCCACCTCGACGAGGGCCTGTTCTTCGGCGGCCTGGCGCTCACGCTCGTCACCGCCCTGCTCGTCCACACCCTGGCGACGTCGCGGCGCCGGGCCGAGGACCGGGTCGTCCAGGCCACCGCCGACCTGCGGCAGCAGGCGGCGCTGCTGTCCGCGGTGATGAACACGATCGGCGACGGTGTGGTCGTCCTCGACCGCGACGGTGCCGCCGTGTGGGTCAGCCCTGCCGCCCGCGAGCTGCTCGGCCCCGGGATCGACCGGCACCCGCCGGGGCGGTGGCCGCGGCTGCTGGAGGTGTACGAGGCCGACGGCGCGACCCCGTTCCCGTTCGCCGACCTGATCCAGCGGCACCAGGAGACCCAGGTCGAGCTGGTGGTCGGCGGTCGCCGGCTCGACGTGCGGCTGCGCCCCCTGGCCCGGCGGGACGGCCTGGACGGCTCGGACGGCTCGGACGGCTCGGTCGCCGTCCTGCGCGACGTCACCGGGCTGCACGACGCCGCCGAGAAGGTCCGCGCCTCGGAGGAGCTGCTGCAGGTGCTGCTGGACGGTGCCCGCGACTACGCCATCTACATGCTCGACCGGCAGGGCTCGGTGGTCAGCTGGTCGGCGAACGCGGAACAGCTCAAGGGGTACCCCGCCGAGGAGGTCATCGGCCACTCGTACGCGATGTTCTTCACCGCGCAGGACGCCGCCGCCGGCCTGCCGCAGCGCCTGCTCGCCGAGGCGGCCGAGCAGGGCCGGGTCACGATCGACGGGCCGCGGGTGCGCCGCGACGGCAGCCGCTTCTGGGCGCAGGGCCTGCTCACCGCGGTGCGCGACCCGGACGGCTCGGTCCGCGGTTTCGTCAAGGTCAGCCAGGACGTCAGCGCCCGCAAGGCGGCCGAGCTGGCCGTGGAGCAGCTCAACGCCGAGCTGGAGCTGCGCGTCGCGGAGCGCACCGCCGACCTGCGCGAGGCCAACGCCGAGCTGGAGTCCTTCTCGTACAGCGTCTCGCACGACCTGCGGGCGCCCCTGCGGGCCGTGGACGGCTTCGCCAAGATGCTCGCCCTCGACTACGGCGACGCGCTGGACGAGCAGGCGCGGCGGTACATCGGCCGCATCCGCGCGGGCGCCCAGCACATGGGCGACCTGATCGACGGGCTGCTCGCCTTCTCCAGGTTGCAGCGGCAGGAGATGGCCAGCCAACGGGTGCACGTCGACCAGCTGGTCGCCGACGTGTGGGACGAGCTCGGCGTCGAGCGGGGCACCCGCGACATCGTCCTGACCGTCGGGGACCTGCCCGACGCGCAGGGCGACCCGCGGCTGATCCGGCACGTCGTGGCCAACCTGGTCGGCAACGCGGTGAAGTACACCCGCGACGTGTCCCCGGCCCGGGTGGAGGTCGGGCACATGGTGACCACGGGCGGCGAGTCCACCTACTACGTCAGGGACAACGGCGCCGGCTTCGACATGCGCTACGCCGACAAGCTGTTCAAGGTGTTCCAGCGGCTGCACCGGGCCGAGGACTACGAGGGCACCGGCATCGGGCTGGCCCTCACGCACCGCATCGTGCAGCGGCACGGCGGCCAGATCTGGGCCGACGCGGCGCCCGGCGAGGGCGCCACCTTCTTCTTCACCCTCCCTGCCTTCGAGCACACGGTCCAGACGCTGTTGGAGGTGGGCGGGTGAAACCGCTGTCGCACAGGGTGCTGCTCGTCGAGGACAACCCCGACGACCTGGAGCTCGCCCGGCTGGCGTTCGAGCGGGGCGGGTTCGCCCGCAACGTCGACGTCGCCCGCGACGGGGCCGAGGCGCTCGACCACCTGTTCGGCCCCGCCGCGCCTGCCCCGCCGCAGGTCGTGCTGCTGGACATCAAGCTCCCGCTGGTCGACGGCATCGACGTGCTGCGCCGGATCAAGGCCGACCCGCGCACCCGGCACATCCCCGTGGTGATGCTCACCTCGTCGGCGCAGGACCGTGACCTGCACGCCTGCTACGACCTCGGGGCCAACAGCTACATCGTCAAACCCGTCGACATGGAGCAGTTCATGTCCGCCGTCAACAGCATCGGCCTGTACTGGCTGGGCCTGAACCTGACCGACGCGCACTCATGAGGATCCTGCTGCTGGAGGACAACCCGGACGACGCCGAGATGCTCGTGTTCGAGCTGCGGCGGGCCGGCTTCGCGCCCGAGTGGCGGCGGGTCGAGTCCGGCGAGGAGTTCCAGGCCGCGCTCGACGACCCGGCGGGGCGGCCCGAGGTGATCCTCGCCGACTACTCGCTGCCGCAGTTCAACGCCCTGGAGGCGCTGCACATGCTGCGCACCGGCGGGTACGACATCCCGGCGATCGTGGTCAGCGGCGCGATGAGCGAGGAGTCGTGCGTCGACGCGCTGCGCCACGGCGCGGTGGACTACCTGCTCAAGGACCGGCTCAGCCGGCTCGGCAACGCCGTGCAGCACGCCCTGTCGCAGCAGCGGCTCGCCGCCGACCAGCGCCGCGCCGAGGAGACGTTCCGGGCCGCGTTCGACCACGCCCCGGTCGGCATGGCCGTCACCGACCTCGACGGCCGCGTGCTGCAGGTCAACCAGGAGCTGGCCCGCATGACCGGGCTGCAGCCCGCGCAGCTGCTGCTCGACATGGTCGTCGAGGAGGACCGGGCGATCGTCGCGGACAAGATGAAGCGGCTGGTCGCCGGCGAGGCGGAGAAGGTCAGCAAGGAGCTGCGGCTGTGCCGTGCCGACGGCGGCCCGCTGTGGGGGCAGTACTCGGCGTCGCTCATCGGCGGCGCCCGGCACGGCGCGCACCACGTCGTGCACCAGATCGCCGACGTCACCGACCGCCGCCGCGCCGAGGAGGCGCTGCAGCGGCAGGCGGCGAGGCTCGCCCGCACCAACAGCGACCTGCAGGAGCTCGACCGGCTCAAGAGCGAGTTCGTCGCGACCGTCTCCCACGAGCTGCGCACGCCGCTGACCAGCATCCGCGGCTACACCGAGATCCTCGCCGACGCGCACGCCAGCTCCCTCGGCGCCACCGAACGCAAGATCGTCGGCATCATCGACCGCAACGGCCGCCGGCTGCTCGACCTGATCGAGGACCTGCTCACGTTCTCCCGGATCGAGTCCGGCACACTGACGCTGTCCATCGGCCCGGTGCTGGTCCGGCACATCGTCGACGCCGCGTGCGAGGCGATCCGGCCGTCGGTGGAGTCCGCCGGGCTCAGCGTCACCCTGGACATCGACGAGCACATCCCGGTCGTGCAGGGCGACGGCGAGCAGCTCGAGCGGGTCGTGCTCAACCTGCTGACCAACGCGGTCAAGTTCTCCGACCCGGGCGGCTCGATCACGGTCACCGGCCGGGAACGCGACGGTGAGGTCGTCGTGTGGATCCGCGACACCGGGGTCGGCATCCCGGAGCACGAGCAGAGCATGCTCTTCACCCGCTTCTTCCGCACCGCCGACGCCCAGCAGCGGGCGATCAAGGGCAGCGGGCTCGGCCTGGCGATCAGCAAGGCGATCGTCGAGGCGCACGGCGGCTGGATCGCCCTGGAGTCGATCGAGGGCGGCGGGACGACCGTCGGCTTCGGCGTGCCGACCCCCTGACCCGTCAGATCCCGACGAACCTCGCCTGGGCCAGCATCTGGTAGGCGAAGAACTCGTCGCGGTGCCGTACGACGTTGTTGAGCTGCCCGAACAGCTCGAAGCTCACCAGCCCGAAGAGCGTCACCCAGGCCGACAGCGCGCGGGCGGTCACGGCGTCGGGCACGTCCGGCGCGATCGCCGACCCGGCCCGGCGCACGTCCTGCGCGACCTCGGCCGGCGGCGCCTCCGACGGGTCGTGCCGGACCCGCCGCAGCACCGCCGCGTCCTGGATGATCGTGCCGAGCACGGCGACCGCCCTGGTGGCCGCGGCGACGGTGTCCTGCGGCGCCTGGTAGCCGGGGACCGGGCTGCCGTAGATGAGCGCGTACTCGTGCGGCGACTCCAGCGCCCAGCTCCGTACGGCGTCGCAGACCGCCATCCAGCGCCCGGTGAGGTCGTCGCGGTCGACGGCGCGCTCCCGGTCCTCGACCGCCTGGCCCAGGGCGTTGTACGCGTCCAGGATCAGCGCGGTGAGCAGCTCGTCGCGGCTGGCGAAGTACCGGTAGATCGCCGAGGAGACGACGCCGAGGTCGCGGGCCACCGCCCGCAGCGACAGGTTGGCCCCGTCGGTGGCCAGGTGCCGGCGGGCGATGCGCTTGATCTCTTCGGTCATCTCCGCGCGGACGCGCGCCCGGATGTTGGTCGCCTTCATGCCGTACATGTTCGCATGCTCTCGTCCGAGAGCACTGCTCTTGTTTGTTGGAGCGACCCGTGCTCTACTGAGAGAGCAGTGCTCTCGACATTCTCGCCCAGGAGGCAGTCATGCAGGTCATCGTCGGCGCCGGCGCGGTCGGCACCATCATCGCCGGGCGGCTCGCCGCGGCCGGTGAGCACGTCAAGCTCGTCAGCCGCTCCGGCGGCGGACCGGTGCACCCGCTGATCGAGCGGGTCGCCGCCGACGCCGCCGACGCGGTGGCGCTGCGCAGCATCACCCACGGCGCGAGCGTCATCTACAACTGCGTCAACCCGCAGTACCACGCCTGGCCCACCGACTGGCCGCCGATCAACCGGGCCCTCGTCGGCGCCGCCGCGGCGAGCGACGCGGTCCTCGCCATCACCGGCAACCTGTACGGCTACGGCCGCGTCGACGGCCCCATGACCGAGGACACGCCCCTCGCCGCCACCGGGCACAAGGGGCGCGTCCGCGTCGCGATGTGGCGGGAGGCCCTGGCTGCGGGCATCCGCACCTTCGAGGCCCGCGCGTCGGACTACATCAGCCCCACCTCGTCGGTGATCGAGCTGGCGCTGCCGGCGATGCGGGCCGGGAAGACCGTGTGGCTGCCCGGCGCCCCGGACGCGCCGCACAGCTACACCTACATCGGCGACGTCGCGCGGACCCTCATCGCCCTCGCCGCCGACGAGCGGGCGTGGGGGCGGGCGTGGCACGTGCCGTCGCCGCCGCCGATGACGAGCCGGTCACTGCTGGAGACCGTCGCCCGCGTCGGCGGCCTGCCCGCCCCGCGCCTGCGCGCCTACCCGGCGCCGGCCGTGTGGGCCGCCGGGCTCACCGACAAGTTCGCGAAGGAGTTCCGCGAGGTGCGCCACCAGCACGTCAGGCCCTTCGTGCTGGACTCCTCGCGGGTCACGGCGACCTTCGGCCTGACCCACACACCGGTCGACGAGGCCGTTCAGTCGGTGCTCGGCAGCGGCACACCTTCCGCCTCGATGGCCAGCGGCGGCAGGGTGCCGTCGAAGTCGACGAGCGAGTAGGCGCGCAGCTTCTCCAGCCGGTGGAACGAGTCGATCACCCGGATCGTGCCCGAGCGGGACCGCATCACGATCGACTGCGTCTCGGCGCCGCCCCGCCGGTACCGGACGCCCTTGAGCAGGTCGCCGCTGGTCACGCCGGTCGCGCAGAAGAACATGTTGTCGCCGCTGACCAGGTCGTCGGTGTGCAGCACGCGGTCGAGGTCGTGGCCGGCGGCGACGGCCTTGTCGCGTTCGGCGTCGTCCTGCGGCCACAGCTTCGCCTGGATCGCGCCGCCCATGCACTTCAGCGCCACCGCGGCGACGATCCCCTCCGGCGTACCGCCGACGCCCATGAGCACGTCGGTCTCCGAACCCTCGCGGGCGGCGCTGATCGCCCCGGCGATGTCGCCGTCGGAGATGAACCGGATCCGTGCCCCGGTCTGCCGCACCTGCTGGACGAGCTGCTTGTGCCGGGGCCGGTCCAGGATGCAGACCGTGACCTCCGACACGCTGGAGCGCTTCGCCTGGGCGATGCGCCGCAGGTTCTCCTCCACACCGGCGTTGATGTCGATCACGTCGGCGTAGTCCGGCCCGACGGCCAGCTTCTCCATGTAGAACACGGCACTCGGGTCGAACATCGCCCCGCGCTCGGCGACGGCGAGCACCGCCACCGCGTTGGGCATTCCCTTGCTCATCAGGGTGGTCCCGTCGACCGGGTCGACCGCCACGTCGACCTCCGGCCCGGTGCCGTCGCCGACCCGCTCGCCGTTGTACAGCATCGGCGCGTTGTCCTTCTCACCCTCGCCGATCACCACGACGCCCTGCATGGGCACCGAGTTGATCAGCAGGCGCATCGCGTCGACGGCCGCGCCGTCCCCGCCGTTCTTGTCGCCCCGCCCGACCCACCGCCCGGCGGCCATCGCCGCCGCCTCAGTGACTCGTACCAGGTCGAGGGCCAGGTTCCGGTCCATCTCACGACTCATGTGTGCTCTCCTCGCGCGGCGTTGCGTGGGCGGGCGGGCCATCTGCAATCGTGGCAGGCTTCACAGCACCGCGGGGCGCGCCCCGACCGGTTGTGGCATCTTCCATCGGATGGTTCACGATGGGAGGGTGGAAACCGCTGCTCCCGCTCCCGCACCCGCCTCCGAGCGCGCCGGCCGGCGCCCGCGCGACATGGCGCTGTCGATGCTGGTCCTGCTGGTGCCGGTGTTCCTGCTCGTGGGCTTCTACCGCTACCTCGGCCACGAGGACCCGCCGGCCGTCGACACCGCCGAGGTGTACGGCTCCGTCGAGCGGGCCGGCCAGTTCACCCCGCTCAAGCCGGCCGACCTGCCGCCGGGCTGGCGGATCGCCTCGGCCACCTTCACCGACGGCGTCCTGCGCGTCGGCGTGACCGCCCCGTCCGACGGCGCGATGCAGCTCGTCGAGAGCGCCCAGCCCGCCGCCACCCTGGTGCCGGCGATCATCGGCACCGGCGGGAAGGCGGGCGCCGCGGTCGCGATCAACGGCGCCGAGTGGCAGCGGCACGACGACGGCCGCCCCGGCGAGCGCGCCCTCATCCAGACCACCGCCGGACGCACCGTCATCGTCTTCGGCCACGCGACCGACTCGCAGCTGCAGCGCCTGGCCGGGTCCCTGCGCTGACCCGGGCCCGCTGCGGCGCGTGCCGCCGGCGGCGGGTCAGCCGCGGTCGGCGGTCAGGCGGGCCCGGGCGTTGTCGAGCCAGCGCTGGCAGATGACGGCGAGCTCCTCGCCGCGCTCCCACAGGGCCAGGGACTCCTCCAGGGTGGTGCCGCCGGACTCGAGCTTCTCCACGACCGTGGCGAGCTCGGCGCGGGCCTGCTCGTAGGACAGGTCGGTCACGAGGTCTCCTTCGTCAGGAAGAGCACCGAGTCGGTGCGCCGGTAGCCGACGCGGGCGTAGACGCGTTCCTGGGCGTCGCCGGCCGGGGTCAGGTAGACGAGGGTGGCGCCAGCGGCGCGGGCGGCCCGGGTCAGGTGCAGGGTGAGGGCGCCCCCGACGCCGCGGCGTTCGAACGCCGGGCGCACCGCGATGCCGGCGACCTCGCTGATGCCGTCGCGGACCGCGACGGCGGCGCCACCGCCGACCGGCTCGCCGCCGGTGGTGCGGGCGAGCAGGTGGATGTTGTCGCTCTCGCGGGCCTTCGCGACGTGCTCGGCGGAGGGCGGCGGCTCGCCGAACGCCTCGTGCTGGGCGGCGAGCATGGCCCGGAACTCGTCCTCGGTGGTGGGGGTGACCAGCTCGATGCCGTCCGGCAGCGGCTGGTCGACCTCGGCGCCCGGCGGGCACTCCATCAGCGGCAGGCGGTCGGTGACGGTGAAGCCGGCGGCCACCAGCGCGGGCTCGACGAGCGGGGCGAGGCCCGGCAGGTACTCCAGCCGCGGTGTCCGCGACCGGCTGGTGAACGCCTCCTCCAGCGCGGCGATGTCCTGCGGGGTCGGGTCGGCGCCGGCGGCGGGGATCGCGTAGTTGATGAAGACGAGCGGGTCGTGGGCGCTGATGGTCACCGTGAACGGGCCGGCCCGCACCACCTCCCGGCCCCGGCTGGCGCTGGCGAGCATGTAGTCCTGGATGCGCTGGGACACGTCACTCCTGTGAGACGTCGGCGGCCCGCTTGGGCGCGGCTTTCCTGGTGGCCCGTTTCGGTTTGACCTCACCCTGAGCGGTGGCGGCCGGCCCGGCGGCATCCTGACCCCCCGTGCCACCGGCGGCCGCCCCGGCGGTGCCGCCGGCCGGGCCGGGAGCGCCGTCGGCCGGGTCGGCGGTGCCGGCGGCCGGGTCGGTGGCGGTCGCGGCCAGCTCGCCCTCCGCCAGCCGGATCCGCAGCGCCCCGCCGGGGGACACGTCGGCGGCGGCGCGGACCACGGCGCCGTCGGCGCGCTGGACGATCGCGTACCCGCGCTGCAGGGTCGCCGCGGGCGACAGCGTCCGCAGCCGGGCGAGGGTGTGCGCCAGCTCGGTGCCGGCGCGGTCGAGGCGGTGGCTCAGGTTGCGCGCGGCCCGGTCGCGCAGCTGGGTCACGTCCGCCGCCCGCTGCTCGATCATGCTCAGCGGCCGGGCGATCGACGGGCGGGACCGGATCGCGTCGAGCCGCTGCTGCTCCCGGTCGAGCCGGGTCAGCAGGGCCCGGTCGAGGCGCTGCCGGGCCTGCCCGATGAGGCGGAACTCGTCGGCGAGGTCCGGCACGATCCGCTTCGCCGCGTCGGTCGGCGTGGAGGCGCGCACGTCGGCGACGAAGTCGACCAGCGGCACGTCGGTCTCGTGCCCGACGGCGGACACGACCGGCGTCCGGCAGGCGAACACCGCCCGGCACAGCGCCTCGTCGGAGAACGGCAGCAGGTCCTCGGTCGAGCCGCCGCCGCGGGCCAGGACGATGACGTCGACCGTCTCGTCGCGGTCGAGCACGGCGAGCGCGTCGATGATCTGCGGCACCGCCGACGTGCCCTGCACGGCGACGTTGACGACCCGGAACTCGACGGCGGGCCAGCGGCGCCGGGCGTTGGTCAGCACGTCACGCTCGGCGGCGCTGGCCCGGCCGGTGATCAGGCCCACCTTGGCGGGCAGGAACGGCAGCCGCCGCTTGCGGGCCCGGTCGAACAGGCCCTCGGCGGCGAGGAGCTTCTTGAGCTGCTCGAGCCGGGCCAGCAGCTCACCGAGGCCGACCTGGCGGATCTCGTCGGCGCGCAGGCTCAGCGAGCCGCGGGCGGCGTAGAACTCGGGCCGGGCGTGCACGACGATCCGGGCGCCGTCGGCGAGGCCGGGCGCGCCGAGGTCGACCACGTCGCGGTTGGTCGTGACGGTCAGGCTCAGGTCCGCGGACGGGTCGCGCAGCGTCAGGAACACGGTGTTGGTGCCGGGCCGGCGGGTGATCTGCGCGACCTGCCCGTCGACCCAGATCCAGCCGAGCCGGCCGATCCAGGCGCCGATCTTCTGCGACACCACCCGCACGGGCCACGGCGCGTCCGCGGACGACGTCGCGGGAGGAGCCGCGGAGGAGGCGGCCGGCGAGGACGGTCCGGGCGTGGTCATCCCAGACACCCTAGCCGCGCAGGTACGTCAGGACCGCCCGCACCCGGCGGTGGTCGTCCTCGTCCGGCGGCAGGTCCAGCTTCGCCAGCAGACTGTTGATGTGCTTGGACACCGCGGCCTCCGACACCACCAGGGTCCGGGCGATCGCCGCGTTGGAGCGGCCCTCGGCCATCAGCGCCAGCACGTCACGCTCCCGTGGCGTCAGCCGTCGCAGCGGGTCCCGGCGGCGGCCCAGCAGCTGCATCACGACCTCCGGGTCCACCACGGTGTGCCCGGCCGCGACCCGGTCGACGGCGTCCACGAACTCCGTCACGTCGCCGATGCGGTCCTTCAGCAGGTACCCGACGTAGCCGTTGCGGCCGGAGTCCAGCAGCTCGGCGGCGTACGTCTGCTCCACGTACTGGCTGAGCACCAGCACCGGCAGCAGCGGGTCCGCCGCCCGGAGGGTGATCGCCGCCTGCAGCCCCTCGTCGGTGAACCCGGGCGGCATCCGCACGTCGGTGACCACGAGGTCGGGGCGCGCCGAGCGGACCGCAGCGACGAGGTCGTCCGCGGTGCCGACGGCCGCGATGACCTCATGGCCGAAGCGGCGCAGCAGGCCGGCGATCCCCTCCCGGATCAGGATTCCGTCCTCGGCGATCACGACCCGCACGGCAGCTCCACGTGGACCACCGTAGGCCCTCCGTGCGGGCTGGCGAGCGCGACGGTCCCACCGACGGCGGCGACCCGGTCGACGAGGCCGGCGAGGCCGGTGCCGCGGGCCGGGTCGGCGCCGCCCCGCCCGTCGTCGCGGACCTGCACGGTGAGCCGGTCGAACGCGACCGACGCGACGACCCTGGCCCGGTTCGCGCCGCTGTGCTTGGCGACGTTCGCCAGGGCCTCGACCACGACGAAGTACGCGGTCACCTCGACCGGCCCGGGCAGCCGCGCCGGCAGGGCGATGTCGACGCCGACGGGCAGCGGGGCGCGGTCGGCGACCTCCCGCACGGCCGCCGCGAGCCCCCGGTCCGTGAGGATCTTCGGGTGTACGCCCCGGATCAGCTCCCGAAGCTCCGCGAGCGCCTCCTTCGCGAGGTCGTGCGCGCGGCGCACCGGATCGGCGGCCGGCGAGCCGTCCGGCAGCTCCAGGCGGGCCAGGCCCAGCTGCATGCTCAGCGCCACGAGCCGCTGCTGCGCGCCGTCGTGCAGGTCGCGCTCGATGCGGCGGCGCTCGACCTCGAACGCGTCGACCAGCCGCGCCCGGGACCGGGTCAGCTCGACCAGCTGCGGGTCCTCCTCGGCGCGCGGCGCGAGGATCGACCGGGTCATCGCCGCGCGGGCCGCCGCCCACGCCGTCACCGGGTACAGCGCGATCACGCCGAGCACGAGCCCGGCGGCGCTGCCGGTCATCGTGATGTACAGCGGCTCGTCACGGATGTAGAGCGGCCCGCACAGCAGCGCCGTCACCGCCCAGGTGGCCACGCCGAACACGATCATGTCCAGCCAGGTCAGGATCGACGTGAGCACGATCGCGTACCCCAGCTCCCGCCAGGTCGCCTGCTCCCGCAGCCGGGTCCTCACCCACGCCCGCAGCCCCGGCTCGGCGACGCGACGGTGCTGGTCCGGCAGCGTGACCGCGTCGACCAGGCGCAGCCGCCACCGCTCGATCCGGGCGACCGCGATCCCGGACAGCGCGAACGCCAGCAGCGCCGCCAGGCCGATCACCACCAGCGTCAGGACCATGCCGAGCAGCATCAGGGCGGCCAGCACCGCGCCGGTGGCGACGCCCAGGACGGCGCCGCTGCCCAGGTACAGCAGCGACCGCCACGGCCACGACGAGGTCAGGAACTTCGCCGGTGGCAGCGTCAGCGACTCCAACGCGGATCGGACCTGCACGCCGGTGAGGCTACCGACCGCGCGGCCCCGGGCACGGTAACGCTGGCTTTACCTTCGACTGTCGGCGCAGCGCGACTGTGCCGGGGCCCGCGACGCGGTTGGCTCAGCGGTGTGACGACGACATTGCACACCCGCCAGGCCGTCGAGCTGCACGGGGTCACCCGCCGGTACGGCACCGGCGAGCGGGCCGTGACCGCCCTGGACAGGGTCTCCGTCGGGTTCGCCCCGGCGAGCTTCACCGCCGTGATGGGCCCCTCCGGCTCCGGCAAGTCCACGCTGCTGCACTGCGCGGCCGGCCTCGACGAGGTGAGCGACGGCAGCGTCCTCGTCGACGGCGTCGAGCTCGGCCCGCTGCGCCAGAAGGCCCGCACCCGGCTGCGGCGCGACCGGATCGGCTTCGTGTTCCAGGCGTTCAACCTCGTCGGGGCGCTGACGGCGGCGCAGAACGTGGAGCTGCCGCTGCGCCTGGCCGGCCGGCGCGCCGCACCCGGGCAGGTCGAGGCGATGCTCGCCGAGGTCGGCCTCGCCGACCGGGCCGGGCACCGGCCGGGCGAGCTGTCCGGCGGCCAGCAGCAGCGGGTGGCGATCGCCCGCGCGCTCGCGACCCGGCCCGTCGTCGTGTTCGCCGACGAGCCGACCGGCGCGCTGGACGCGGCCGCGTCCCGGGAGGTCCTGCGGCTGCTGCGGGCCGCCGTCGACCGGCACGCCCAGACGGTCGTCATGGTCACCCACGACCCGCTCGCCGCGGCGTACGCCGACCGGGTGCTCTTCCTCGCCGACGGCGTGATCGTCGAGGACCTGCACGGGCCGAGCGGCGCCGGGCAGATCGCGACCCGGATGGCGGCGCTGTCATGACCTTCGCATCTGTCCGGCACCGGTGGGCCGGGTTCCTCGGCACGTTCGTGGCGCTGTTGCTCGGCGTCGCCGTCATCTCCGGCAGCCTCACCCTGTGGGCCGCCGCCCAGCCGCGCGTCCCCGACCACCTCGCCGCCGCCGACGCCGTGGTCGCCTCGCCGGCGTTCCAGCCCGCCGGCGGTGGTTTCCCCGTGTACCGGCCGTGGTCGCCGGACGAGGTCGACACGCTCGTGCGCCGGCTGTCGGCCACGCCCGGCGTGCTGTCCGCGGTGCCGGTCCGCACGTTCTACGCGCAGCGGCTCGCCGGTGGCGCGCCGGTCGGTGACCCCGCCGAGGCCGTCCACGGTGGCCAGTCGTGGTCGTCGGCCGGGCTCGGGGGGTACGAGCTGCGCGGCGGCCATCCACCGGTCGCCTCCGGCGAGGTCGTCGTGCCCGCCGCGGCCGGCGTGCCGGTCGGCGCCGCGCTGCCCGTGCTCACCGCCGCCGGCCCCGCGACCTGGACCGTTACCGGGGTGAGCGACGGGCCGGGCCTCTACGTCGACGACGCCACCGCGGCCGGCCTGGCGGACGGCGTACGGGTGATCGGCGTGCGCCTCGCCCCCGGCACCTCCGCCGCCGCGCTCGACGCCGGAGGGCTGGGCACGGTCCTGACCGGTGCCGCGCGCTCGGCCGTGGAGTGGGAGCGCGACACCAGGACCCGGTGGATCGGGGCGCAGCTCATCATCGCCACCGTCCTCGTCGGCGGGTTCGTCGCCGTGTTCGTGGTCTCCTCGACGTGCGCGTTCGCCGTCACCTCCCGCCGCCGCGAGCTCGGCCTGCTGCGCGCCGTCGGCGCCACCCCCGGGCAGGTGCGGCGGCTGCTGCTCACCGAGATCGTCGTGGTCGCCCTGCTCGCCGGGGTGCCGGGCGCGCTGCTCGGCGCGTTCACCGCGCCGCTGCTGGCCGGCCCGTTCGTGGCCGTCGGCCTGGAACCGGCCGGGTTCACCGTCGGCGTGTCCTGGTGGGCGCTGGGCGGTTCGGTCCTCGCCGGGCTCGTCGTCGGCGCCGCCGGGGTGTGGCTGTCCGCGCGCCGCGCCGGCCGGCTGTCGCCGCTGGACGCGCTGCGCGACGCGGCCGTGCAGCGGCGGCCGATGACCCGCACCCGCTGGGCGGCCGGCGGGCTCGCCGCCCTCGCCGGCGGCGGCCTCGCGCTGCTGCTGCCCGGCGCCACCGCGCAGGACAAGCCGACGATCGTGCTGCTGTCGGCGATGGCGCTGCTGGTCGCCGCCGCGCTGCTCGCCCCGGTGCTGGTCGTGCCGCTGGTCCGGCTGCTGCCGGCGGGCCGGGGCGCCACCGGGGTCCTGGTGCGGGGCGCGGCCAGCGTCGCCGCGCGGCGCCTGGCCTCGGTCGCGGCGCCGGTGCTCGCCGCGGTCGGCTTCGCGGTGCTGCTGGTCGGCACGTTCCGGACCGCGTCGGAGGCGGTGAACATCGAGGACGCGGCGGCCATCCCGGCCACGGCGGTCGCGGCCGGCTCGTCCGCCGTGCCGGGCCTGTCCGAGGCGGCCGTGCGGGCCCAGCGGGGCGCGTCGACGCTGCCGACGGTCGTGTACCTGCCGTCCGGCGAGCCCGTTTCCGCGGTCGGCGGCGACGCGTCGTTCTCGGCGCCGGCCGTGCTCGGCTTCCAGGCCGGCCAGCGGGTGGCGCTGCGGTTCGCCGACGGCACGGTGCACACGCTCACGGTGTCGGCGGTCGCACCGGCTTCGTCGGTGCTGGAGCTGCCCCGGGACCTGGTCCGCCGGCACGACCCCAACGCCCTCACCCCGGTCGTGCACCTGTCGGGGCCGTTCGTGCCGTCGCCGGGCGCCACCGAGATGACCGCCCGGGCCTACGTCGAACGCGAGGCATCCTCCGAGAACGACCTGGTCGACCTGTTCCTGGCGGTGCTGCTGGGCATCTCCGTCGGCTACACGGCCCTCGCCGTGGCCAACACCGTGCTCATGGCCACCCACGCCCGGCGGCAGGAGCTGATCACCCTGCACCGCACCGGCGCCACCACCGGCCAGACCGTACGCGTCGTGGTCGTCGAGTCACTCCTCGCCGTCGTCCTCGGCGTGGCCCTGGGCCTCGCGGTGGCCGTGCCGGCCCTGTTCGAGGCCCGAGCCGGCCTGCAGGAAGAGATCGGCGCGCCTGTGACGCTCGTCATGCCGTGGGCGACCCTGGCCGCGGTGGCGGGTGGCTGCGCGCTGCTCGCGGCCTGCGCCAGCACGCTGCCGTTTCTGCGGCGGAGGATGTTGTCGGTGGGGGCACGTACCATGGCGGGGTGACTGGTTCGAAGCGCGTCCTGCTCGCCAAGCCCCGCGGCTACTGCGCCGGTGTCGACCGTGCCGTCCAGACGGTCGAGGAGGCGCTGAAGCTCTACGGCGCGCCGATCTACGTCCGCAAGGAGATCGTGCACAACAAGCACGTGGTCAGCACGCTGCAGGCCAAGGGCGCCATCTTCGTGGAGGAGAACGAGGAGGTGCCCGAGGGCGCCACCGTCGTCTTCTCCGCCCACGGCGTCGCCCCCGAGGTCCACGAGCAGGCCGCCGCCCGCTCGCTGAAGGCCATCGACGCCACCTGCCCGCTGGTCACCAAGGTCCACCAGGAGGCCCGCCGGTTCGCCGCCGAGGACTACGACATCCTGCTCATCGGTCACGAGGGGCACGAAGAGGTCATCGGCACGGCCGGCGAGGCCCCCGCCCACATCCAGCTGGTCGACGGCCCCGAGGGTGTCGACAAGGTCACCGTCCGCGACCCCGCCAAGGTGGTCTGGCTCTCCCAGACCACCCTCTCGGTCGACGAGACCCTGGAGACGGTCGCCCGCCTCAAGACCAAGCTGCCCCTGCTGATGTCCCCGCCCAGCGACGACATCTGCTATGCCACGTCCAACCGGCAGGACGCCGTCAAGGCCATGGCCCCCAACTGCGACGTCGTCCTCGTCGTCGGCTCCCAGAACTCGTCCAACTCGCAGCGCCTGCGCGAGGTCGCCGTCGACGCGGGCGCCCGCGCCGGCTACCTCATCGACTACGCCTCCGAGATCCAGGACGAGTGGCTCGCCGGCGCCACCACCGTCGGCGTCACCTCCGGCGCCTCGGTCCCCGACGAGCTGGTCATGGAGGTCCTCGACCACCTGGCCGCCCGCGACTTCACCGACGTCGCCGAGATCACCACCGCGCAGGAGAAGCTGGTCTTCTCCCTGCCGCAGGAGCTCAAGCGCGACATGAAGGCCAGCGCCGCCGCCCGCGCCGCCGAGGTGGCCAAGACCCTGTCGTGACGCTGCCTCCCGCTCGGTCCGCTGCTCGGCCTGCCGCTCGGTCCGTTGCCTGGTCTGCTGCTTGGTCCGCTGCTTGGTCCGCTGCCTGGTCGGCTCAGCGGGCGGTGGCGATGACGCTGACCGGCGGGTCGCCGTGCGTGTACAGGGTGTCCACGACCACCTTCAGCCCCGGGTTGGCCCTGACCCGGTCGTAGGCCCGCACCTTGATCCGGTCCCGGTCGAACTCGATGCGCTCCCTGTTGTTCGGCTGGTACCGGACCCAGGTCTCCTCCCCGATCATCGGCCCCGCCGTCCCGCGCAGCTTCACCGTGATCGAAGCCAGGAACGGCGCCGCCCCGTCGGGAAACACGTGCACCCCCACGGTGTAGCTCGCCGCCCGCGTATGCCCGTGCTGGTCGACACTCTGCAGCCCGAGGTCGACGTGGGCGATCTCCCCGCGAGCGGTGACCGCGTTGGCGCCGGGTTTCCGGCCGAATCCGAACATGCCCGGGACGCTAGCCCCTCACCCCACCACCCGCGATCATGTGCCCGACACTGCCGCCCTCCGGTTCCCACCGCCCCCGACCAGTTGACCTTGGACGTTTTGCCCGCCTATAGCCGGCCAAAGTGTCCAAGGTCAACACACACCGCCCACCCGGCGGACGCAGCGGCCTTCGTCCGCGGCTGCCTCGGTCGGTCTGCGGGCCGGCCGTGTACGGCTCGGCGGGCAAGCGGTGTGGCGTCCGGTGAACCGCCAGCCGCGGCGCGGTCCGAGCAGGCGCCGGTCGAGGGCGCCGGTCGAGGACGCCGGTCGGAGGCGGCGGTCGGAGGCGGCGGTCGGAGGCGGCGGAAAGGGGCCGGGCCACCCGCGAGGCGCCGCCGCACGCCTCGCGCCAGGTCTCGAACCGACGGCCATTCCCGACGCGGCAATCAGGAAGCCGGCCGCCAGAGCAACGGTGGAAGGCGGGGATGGTGCGGAGCCAGGTGGTGCGCAGCGGGGCGGCCGGCGACCGAGCGGCAAGACGGCAGGCAGAAGGGCCCTGGTCACCGGGGCGGGGCCGGCTGAGCGATGGAGGCGAGCGGCCGGCAGAGGCCCTGCGGACGACCGAGGCGGTGGTCCGTCGGGCGACGGGGCGAAGCGGCATCGGGGGTGCGCGAGGCGGTCGAGCCCGGCGAGGCGGTCGGCAGCGGGCCGGCCCGAGAAGAGCGGTGGACCAGGCCAAGGCGGCGGCAGTTGCCCGGTAGGACAGGAGCGGTAGACGGACCGGGCTGGCTGGGCAGTGGAGCAGCAGGAAGAGCGGCGGTGCACGGGGTCGGGACCCCGTGGCCAGCGGCACAGAGGCGCGCGACACGCGGGCGAGATGGCGCCGGTGGTCAGGAGGGTGGGTCTTCGCGGGGCGCGCCGAGCAGCACCTCATCGAAGCGCGGAGCGGGTGGATCGGTGGACAGGGCGAGGCGGTGGACGGTCGCCTGGCAGGGAGAGCCGAGGCGACGGGCCGGGCGGCGGGCGCGCGGCACAGGCGGTGGGCTGGCGGGACAGCAGTGCAGGCAAAGTGCGGGCGGGGCGATGGTCAGGTGGGTGGTCTCCGCGGAGAGCGGCGAACAGCACCTCGTCCTCGGGCTCGGCGGGCCTGGCGGGCTCGGCGGACACGGCGGGACAAGAGCGGGCGGGGTGGTGGTCAGGTGGGTGAGTCTTCGCGGGGCGCGGCGAGCAGCACCTCATCGGGGCGCTGAGCGGGCGGATGCGTGGACTGGCCAAGGTGGTGGATGGTCGGCTGGCAGGGAGAGGCGCGGTGACGGGCCGGGCGGCGGGCTCGCGGCACAGGTGATGGCTCGCGGCACAGGTGGTGGCTGGCATAGGCGCGCGAAGCGGGCGGGCGGTAAAGGGCTCACGGCATAGGCGGTGGGCTGGCGGCACAGCGGTGCGGAGCGGGCGGGGCGGTGGGCCGGCGGCGCAGCGGTGCGGAGCGGGCGGGGCGGTGGGCCGGCGGCGCAGCAGCGCGTGCAAGGTGCGGGCAGGGCGATGGTCAGGTTGGTGGTCTCCGCCGGGGCCCGGCAAGCAGCACCTCGTCCTCGGGCTCGGCGACCCTCGGCGACCCTCGGCGGGCCTCGGCGGACCCGGCGGACCCGGCGGAGAAGTGCGGGCTGGGTGGTGGTCAGGTGGATGGGTCTTCGCGGAGCGCGGCGAGCAGCATCTCGTACTCGGACTCGGCGGCCTCGGCGGGCCCCGTGGGCTCGGCGTGCTCGGCGGGCAGGGCGGACCCGGCGGATTCGGCGGGCTGGGCCGAGGGCCGGTCGGGGTCGGGCGGGTCCTGCTGGTGGGACTGGAGGTGGCGGGGGGTCAGCTCGACCTGGGGCGGGGTGGGCAGCGGGTCGGCGCTGATGCCGAGCTCGGCGAGCCGGCGGGCGCTGACCAGGACGCGGGCCTCCAGGGAGCCGACGGCCCTGTTGTATGACGACACGGCCGTGCCCAGGGCGGTGCCGACCTTGGCGAAGTGGTCGCCCATGGTGGCGAGGCGGGCGTAGAGCTCGCGGCCGGTCCGGTGGACGGCGAGGGCGTTGTGGGCGAGCGACTCCTGGCGCCACGCATAGGCGATGGTGCGCAGCAGGGCGACCAGGGTGGCGGGGGTGGCGAGGACGACGTTGCGGGTGAAGGCGTGCTCGAGCAGGGTCGGGTCGTGCTGGAGCGCGGCGTCGAGGAACGTGTCGGCGGGCATGAACAGCACGACGAACTCGGGGGCGGGCTCGAACGCGGCCCAGTAGGACTTGGCGGCCAGGGCGTCGACGTGGCCGCGCAGGTGCTTCGCGTGCTGGGTCAGGTGGGCGGTGCGGCCGGCCTCGTCGCGGGCCTCCATCGCGCTCAGGTAGCCCTCGAACGGGGCCTTGGCGTCGACGACGACCTGGCGGCCGCCGTGCAGGCGCACGACCAGGTCCGGGCGCACGACGCCGGTGTCGGTGGCGGCGGTGACCTGCTCGTCGAAGTCGCAGTGCTCCAGCATGCCGGCGGCCTCGACGATGCGGCGCAGCTGGTGCTCGCCCCACCGGCCGCGGATCTGCGGGGCGCGCAGCGCCGAGACCAGCTGGCGGGTCTCGGTGCGCAGCTCGCCCGAGACGTCGTGCATGGCGCGGACCTGCTCGCGGAGTGACTCGTAGGCGCCGACCCGGTCGCGCTCCAGGTCGGCGACGCGCCGCTCATAGCGCAGCAGCGCCTCGTGCAGCGGGGCGACGGCGTCGGCGACCGCGTCCTGCGTCTGGTCGCGGGCCTCGTAGGTGAGGGACCGCAGCGACGACTCGAGCCGGGCCTCGCCGTCGCGGGTGGCCTGCAGGGTCGCCTCCAGCTTCGCCACATCGACGGCCGCGCGTGACCGCGCGGCGAACCAGCCGAGCGCGGTGCCGGCGGCGAGCCCGATGAGGAGGCCGAGGATCAGCAGCAGTTCCACGGGTATCAGCATGCACGAGGGGTGTGACAGAAAATGGGTACCGTCAACCTCATGGAGACCTGGATCGTCCTCACCCTGCTGGTGCTGGTCGTGATCGCCCTGGTGGCCGTGGTCGCGGGCGGGCGGCGCAAGCGGGCCCGGCAGGAGCTCGCCGACGCGCGTGAGGACGCCCTGCGCTGGTACGAACGCCTCGGCGGCCAGGTGATGAACCTGACCGGGGACGCCCCGGCGGTCCGCCAGGCGCTCGCCGACGCCGGGGAGCGCTACACCGCCGCCGGCGCCCAGCTGGAGCGCGCGACCTCGGTGAAGCAGTACGAGCTGGTCCGCGAGACCGCCCTGGAAGGGCTCGCGTACGCGCGGGCGGCCCGGGTGGCGCTCGGCATCGACCCCGGCCCGGACCTGCCGCCGCTCGCCGGGGGCCGCACCGGGCAGCTGACCAGGGAGCGTGAGGTCGACGTGCAGGGCCACCGGTTCCGGGCCGGGCCGCAGCCGGGCGACGCCACGCCGTACTACTACCCGGGCGGCATGGTCGCCGGTCGCGGGGTGCCGGCCGGCTGGTACTCCGAGCCGTGGTGGAAGACCGCGCTGGTCGCCGGCGCGTGGGGGGTCGGTTCGCTGCTGGTGTTCGACGCCCTGTTCAGCCCCGCGTGGGGCGACACCGGCTACGACGCGGGCTTCAACGCCGGCTTCGACCAGGGATACGACCAGGGATACGACGCGGGCGACGCCGGAGACGCCGGAGACGCGGGCCAGGACTACGACCCGGGCGCGGACGCCGGCTTCGGCGAAGCAGGAGACGCCGGAGACGGCGGTTTCGATGCAGGAGGCGACTTCGGCGACTTCGGCGGCGATTTCTGACGCGCAGCCGGCCCGTCAGTACCGGCTGCCCTGCGCCCCCCGCGCCGCCCGCTCCGCCAGCGCCAGGTCCGACGCCGCCGCCCGCGCGAACGGGCTGTTCGCCCCCAGCAGCTGCGCGTACACCGACTGCGCCGCCCGGTACTCGGTGACGGCCTCGTCGAGCCGGCCCAGGTCGTGCAGCACGCTGGCCAGCCGGTGCCGCGACACGGCCGTGTCCAGGTGGACCGGGCCCAGCAGGTGCAGCCGGCTGCCCAGCACCGCCCGGTGCTCCGCCTCGGCCTCGGGCAGCCGCCCCGCGTGGTGCAGCGCCGAGGCGAGCAGGCTGCGGCTCATGAGGGTGTCGCGGTGCTCCGGGCCGAGCAGCCGCGCCCGGGCCCGCATGACCGTGCTGTGCTCGTCGATCGCCCGGTCGAGCTCGCCCATGTCCTGGTACACCTTGGCGAGGTTGCTCCGCGAGATCAGCGTCTCCTGGTGGTTGCTGCCCAGCACCCTGGTCCGCGCCTCGAGGACCCGCTGGTGCTCGCCCTCGGAGCGGGTCAGGTCGCCCAGCTGGTGGTAGATCGTGGCGAGATGGCTGCGGCTGGTCAGCGTGTCCGGGTGGTCCTCGCCGAGGATGCGCATCCGGGCGGTGAGCACCTCGTCGCACTCCACCAGGGCCTCGGCCAGCCGGTCCAGGTCGCGCAGCACGGTCGCGTGCTGGTCGCGGGCGGTGAGGGTGTCCGGGTGGTCCCAGCCGAGGGCGTGCGCGCGGGCGTCGACGATCTCGCCGTACGCCTCCTTCGCCTCCTGCAGCTGGCCCCGCCAGTGCAGGTCGGTCGCCCGCTGCCAGCTCGCCGAGTCGTCGTAGACCCGCGGGGCGGGCGACGGGCGGCGGCGCGGCTCGGGATTGGGCCACTGCTCCGGGTCGGGCTCCGGCTCCGGGTCGGTCCTGGCGTGCTGCGCCGGGATCGCCGCCGAGCCGGCACCCGCGGGCGGGCCGAAGACCGGCGCCGCGGTGCCGAAGCCGGGCGCCGGCGGCCGCATGACCGGCGGCCGGGGTGCCGGGGGCGGTGGCGGCGCCTGCCGGTGCGGCTCGGGCCGGCTCGGGATCCGCACCGGCTGCGGCTCGAAGATCTCGTCGTCCACGTACGGGTCGGGCTCCGGCTCGAACGAGTCGGGCGAGAACCGTTCGGGCACGAACCGGTCCGCCGGCGCGTTCCCGGCGGGGCCGTTGCCGGCCGGGGACAGCACCACGTCGGGCACCTCGATCGGTGACTCGAGGCCGCGCCGGCGCAGCTCCCGCTTGAGCGAGACGATCGCGTCGGAGATGCCGTCGCTGGCGTCGCCGAGCCGCCACGCCACCGCCATCACCGGCCGGTCCAGCGCGATGCTCAGCTGCCGCACCGAGCTCAGGATCGAGTCGTCGGGGGAGGCGTTGACGATGACCAGTGCCGCCTGGAACGCCGCGGTCTGGCCGACCAGCAGCGCCTGGTACGTGCTCTGCATGCGGGCGATGGAGAACCCGGTGCCGGCCCGGATGTCGACGATGATGTGCGACTCCGACATGGCGATCGGCCCGAGGAAGTACCCGAAGACCGGCTGGAGCTTCTGCCCCTCGCGCCCGGCCGCCTCGTACAGCGCGGCGTTGGCCCCCTCGTGATACGCGATCGCCTGCGGGGCGTGACCGCGGATGAGCTGCACGAACCGGTCGTAGGCGCCCTCGGCGTCACCCTCGAGCTGAGCCTTGCCGGCGGAGGCGAGGCGCTCCTCCCGGTCGGTGGAGCGGACCACGATCGTGCCGCCGGACAGTCCCGCGAGCCCCACCAGCACGCCGGCCGCGACGAGGGCGGCAGCGCCGGCGGTGCTGCGGAACTGCATCGTGGTGAGCACGCCCAGCGCGACCAGGGCGAGCCCGACGAGCACGACGGTGAATCGGGTCTGGCTACTCCATCGTCCGCCAGTCATCGGTCCTCTTCTACGCGATGTTCGCGATGATGCAAGCCCGCAGCAACGAGAAAGATCCGCAGCGTGACAAGAATCCTCCCACGAATGAACCAGTCCACGGTAGATCGCGCCCGTGAACCCTGCCATTCACGTAGTCCCGAATATAAAAGTGTCAATTACGCGACAGAACGCTCGTGCTCCAGCAGCCAGCGCTTCACGGGCAGCCCCCAGCGGAACCCGCCCAGCGTCCCGTCGGTGCGCAGCACCCGGTGGCACGGCACGAACAGGGCGGCCGCGTTGCGGGCGCAGGCCTGCGCGGCGGCCCGGATCGCGGGCGGGCGGCCGGCGAGCGCGGCGAACTCGCGGTACGTCACCGGCGCGCCCGCCGGCACCGAGCGCAGCACGTCCCACGCGTGGGTGAGGAACTGCCCGCCGGCGCGCTGGCGCACGGGGACCGTGTCGATCGCCGTCAGGTCACCGTCCAGGTAGGACAGTGCGGCCTTGCCGGCGTCGCCGACGTCGTCGCGCCGCCGCAGGTCCGTCACGTCGACGAACGGCGCGAGCGTCGCCAGGTCCGCGGTGAACCCGCTGGCCAGCACCGCGCCGTCGCCGTCCACGACGATCGTGAGCGGCCCGGCGGCCGTCGGGGTGGTCGAGTAGTACAGCATCAGCAGCTCCTCCAGAGTCTGATCACGGCGTAGGAACGCCAGGGCCGCCAGCGCTCGGCGTGCGCGGCCAGGGACTTCGGGTCGTCGGGCAGGCCGAGGGCGCGCGCGCCGCGCAGCACCCCCAGGTCGGTCGGCAGGAACGCGTCGGGGTCGCCGAGGGCGCGCATCGCGGTGTACTGGGCCGTCCAGTCGCCGATGCCGGGCACCT
The DNA here is from genome assembly GCF_000716715.1 of Dactylosporangium aurantiacum. Classification (GTDB taxonomy): domain Bacteria; phylum Actinomycetota; class Actinomycetes; order Mycobacteriales; family Micromonosporaceae; genus Dactylosporangium; species Dactylosporangium aurantiacum. Next base: position 129,223 of record NZ_JNYJ01000007.1, read on the forward strand.
CCTTGAGCCGGGCGGTCGTCTCGGCGCGGTCGCCGCCGCCGTCCAGCTCCAGGTCGCCGCCGGCGACCGCGGCCGCCAGGGCCCGCAGCGTGCGCCGCCGGGCGGTGGGCATGGCGAACGCGTCGTCCGGCAGGTCGAGCAGCTCGGCGGCGGTCGGGAAGGCGTCGCCGGTGACGAGCCGGCGCAGCACGGTGCGCGCCGCGGCGACGGAGATCTGCTGCCCGACCACCGCACGGACCGCGATCTCGAACCCGTCGGTGGCGCGCGGCACCCGTACCCCCGGCTCCTTCAACACCATCGGCGCCAGCAGCGGGTCGTCGCCGAGCGTGGCGTCCACGGCCGCCGGGTCGGCGTCCAGGTCGAGCAGGCGGCGGCAGCGGGCCACCGCGGGCGCCAGGTCGCGCAGGTCGGCGAGGTGCAGCGTGGCCGCGACGTGGCCGTCGCCGGGGCGCAGCACGGCGGTCCCGGAGCCGTGCGGCAGGCGCAGGTTGCGCCGGTACGCCTCGCCCTCGCGCCCGTCGATGCCCTCGATCGCCCGGTCACCGAGGAACGACAGCAGCGCCTCGGCGTGCAGCGGCGCGCGGAACGGCAGCCGCACCTGCACCACCCCCGGATCCTGTTCCGGCTGGGTGCGCCGGATCCGCAGGTCGGAGGGGGTGCGGCCGTAGATCTCGCGGACCGTGTCGTTGAACTGCCGCACGCTGCCGAACCCGGCCGCGAACGCGATCTCGGCGAGCCCGAGCCGGGTCGTCTCGATCAGCACCCTGGCCGTCTGCGCGCGCTGCGCCCGGGCCAGCGCGAGAGGGCCGGCCCCGACCTCCGCGGTGAGCATGCGGTGCAGATGTCGTTCGGTGTACCCGAGCCGCCCCGCCAGTCCGGGCACCCCGTCCCGGTCGACGACCCCGTCGGCGATCAGGCGCATCGCCCGGCCGACCACGTCGCCGCGCACGTCCCAGGCCGGCGAGCCCGGCGCGGCGTCCGGCCGGCAGCGCAGGCAGGCGCGGAACCCCTCCCGCTGCGCCGCGGCCGCCGTCGGCAGGAAGCGGACGTTCTCGGCCTTCGGCACGATCGCCGGGCACGACGGCCGGCAGTAGATCCTCGTCGAGGTGACCGCGGTGACGAAGACCCCGTCGAACCGCGCGTCGCGGCTGGTCGCCGCCTTGCGGCAGGTATCGAAGTCCAGTTCCATGCCACCCATCCTGCCCCCCAGGTCCGCCCCTCGGCTGGCGGCTTTCGGACCTGGGTGTCGGGTGGTCGTGGGCTGTCCGGTACCGGACCGCCCGGTGGCACATTTGCGGGATTCAGCCGATCGGGCGGTTGTCTAAGTTGGTCCCACCAGCGAGAAACAAACGGCCCCCCAGCCGAGATGGAGATAAGCACCATGAGCGAGTACGACACCGACGCGACCGCCGGCACCGACGAGGCCGGCACCGGCTACGGCGAGTCCGAGATCATCACGCTGCAGGGCGAGGACGGCTCCACGATCTACGCCGTCGACGTCGACCACGACGGCGACGCCGAGGCCGCCGGGCACGACCGGGACAACGACGGCCAGCTGGAGGAGATCGCGCTGGACACCGACGGTGACGGCACGCTCGAGACGACGATGGTCGACCTGGACGGCAACGGCACGTTCGACGCCGTGCTCACCGACACCGACGGCGACGGGGTCAAGGACGTCGCGGCGCTGGACGCCAACGGCGACGGCCTCGTCGACCGCGTGGTCGCCGACACCGACGGCGACGGCGTCATCGACACCGACGTCAGGGACGAGAACTTCGACGGCGTCGCCGACTCCGTCTCCCAGGACAGCGACGGCGACGGCGACAGCGACGTGACGGTCACCGACACCGACGGCGACGGCACGTTCGAGACGGTCCGCTACGACGACCCGACCACCAACCCGCTCGCGCAGGCCTGACCCGCGCCGCACGACCGGCACCCGGCCGCCCCGACCGAGGGGCGGCCGGGTGCGGGTCAGGTGTGGTGGCGGCGCGACAGCCAGGTCGCGCCGAAGTCGACCAGGGCGCGCTGGCGCATCAGCCGGGCCGTGCCCGACCCGACCGGGCCCACCCGCTCCAGCCCCGTGATCGCCGCGAAGTCCTTGCCGAGCGGCTCGAACAGCGACGTGTCGTCGGCGAGCTCCACGTACTCGACCCAGCGCCGCTCGCCGCCGACCAGCACCGGCGAGCCCTGCCGCAGCCGCCGCGGCGGGTGCGGTGTCCGCGCCCGGTACTCCGCCAGGTGCAGCGACGTGTTGTTGTCGTGCCCCACGCCCAGCAGCAGCACCCAGGCGTCCGCCTCGTAGAGCCGCGCGAGGGGCGAGCCCTCGCCGAGCCCGTCGTCGAGCGTGTGGCCGTCGGTGATGCGCCGCGCGTCCGGCCCGTGCGCGGCGAACGACACCGTCGGGTGGGCGCTGCGCAGTACACCCGGAAAACTGCGGAAACACTCGACGACGGCACCCATGAAGTAGGTCGGCGTGGTCCGCGGGTCGAAGGCCGGCGTCTCCGACCGGATGACCTCCCACCAGGACTGCGGCACCGCTGGGTTGCCCCAGTCCGACGGCTCCGTCAGGTGCCGCGAATGCGTCGGCATCACCAGCGTGCCGGCCGGCCCGACCGCCTCCAGCAGCGCCGTCACGACCGCCTGCGCGCCGCCGGCGACCCAGCCGAGCCGCGACAGCGACGAGTGGACGATGACCGTCGCGCCGGCCGGCAGGCCGAGCGTCGCCAGCTGCGCGACCATGCCGCGGACGGTGCCGGGCACGGCCGCCCGGGCGACGGCGTCCTGCTCCACAACCGGCACTCTAGCCGCTGGAAACCGGTGGATACTGGTCGCCATGGTCGAGTGGGTGCTGTCCGGGTTCGGCGACGAGATCGACGAGGATCCACGGATCCAGCTGGCGGTGCTGCGCGCGCTGGGCGCCTCCCACGTCGAGGTCCGCAGCGCCTGGGGCGTCAACGTCGCCGACTTCGACGCCGAGCTGACCACCCGCCTGGCCGCGCTGCTCGCCACGCACGACATGGCGGTGTCGGCGGTCGCGTCCCCGATCGGCAAGAGCGGCGTCTACGACGACCCCGACGCCGAGCTGGCCAGGCTGCGCGCCGTGATCACCCTCGCGCAGCGGTTGCGCAGCCGGTACGTGCGGATCTTCTCCTTCTACCGCCCACCCGGCATCGACGTGGCCGCGACCCGCGACACCGTGCTCCGCCGGCTGCGGGCCTTCGCCGACCTCGCCGAACGGGAGCGGGTCGTGCTGGTGCACGAGAACGAGAAGGACATCTACGGCGACGTGCCGGCCCGCGTGCTGGACCTGGTCGAGTCGGTCGGCTCGCCGGCGCTGCGGGTCGCCTGGGACAACGCCAACTTCGTGCAGGTCGGGGTCCGCCCGTTCACCGACGGCTACGCGATGCTGCGCCCGCACCTGGAGTACCTCCAGGTCAAGGACGCCCTGTTCGACGGCGGCGCGGTCGTGCCCGCCGGCGAGGGCGACGGCGAGCTGCCGCAGACCGTGGCGGCGCTGCGCGCCGACGGCTGGAGCGGGTACGCGTCCCTGGAGCCGCACTTGGCCGACCCCGCCGACCCGGCCCGGACCGGCCCCGCCGGCTTCGGCCGGGCGGCGCGGGCGTTCGCCGCCCTCACCGCCGCGGCCGGCGTCACGTTACGCTGATGACCAGGTCCGGGTCGACGGCCAGGGCGATCATCTGCTCGACGGTGACCGGCAGCTCGGCCCGGCCACCCGGACGGAACAGGCTGAAGTTGCGCACCTCGACGGTGACGCCGGTCCCGTCGGCGGTGGTGACGTCCACCCGCGCGATCCGCTTGCCGCCCTCGTCCTGGAAGTACGGCATGACGACGACCTTCTCGCCGTGCGGCCCGGCACGCACCTCGCACCGCTCCCGGTCCGCCGCGTCGCCCGGGCACTGCTGGAACTGCCCGATCCCGTAGCCCGGCGGCCACGGCCGGCCGTCCTCGGCGAGCGGGCCGATCGGCTTGCCCACGGCGACCGCCACGGTCCCGATACCGGCGGCGTCGCGCAGGTCCGGTCCGGTGACGAACCTGGCGGCGTACCGGTCGGCGGCCCCGCCCGGCGTGCCGAACTCGAACGGCCCGGTCGCCTGCAGGTTGACCGGCGTGTCGAGGAACGTGGTGCCCTTCGCCGCGGCGGCCCGCAGGTGCCGCTCGACCGCGCCGCTGAGCCGGGCCGCCTGGGCGGCGTTCCAGGCCTCGGCCGGGACGCCCGGGGTGGCGGTGGTCCCGTAGCCCGGCGTCGGCGACGTCTCGGCGCTCGGCGGTGCCGCGCTCGACGGCGGCCTCCTGCTGGGCGGCGGGTCGGGGATGCCGCCCTGCCCCGGCGCCGTCGCGGCAACGAATCCGACGACGCCGAGCGTGGCCGTGACGGCGAGGCTCGCGCCGGCCATGGTGAGGCGCCGCCGGATCCGTCCGCCGCGCACGATCCCGTCGACGTCGAGCCGAGGCGGGGGACCGGGCTCGGCATCAATGGCAGCGTCGAACTGCGCCCGGATGCTCATGCCGTCACCTCCACTGCGCTCCGGCGCCGGCCTCGCGGGCCTCCGCTGCGCTCCGGCCCGCTCATGCCTGCTCCTTCGCCGCGCGCAGCGTCGTCAGGCCCTTGGCCGCCTGGCTCTTCACCGTGCCGGTGCTGATGCCGAGCAGCTCCGCCGTCTGCTCCACGGACAGGTCGCAGTAGTACCGCAGCACCACCACCGCGCGGCGGCCCGCCGGGAGGCACTGCAGCAGGGCGAGGAGGTCCTGCCGGTCCTCGACACCCGAGGGGTCGACGTGCACCCCGTCGGGCAGGACGTCGAACGGGTCCTCCCGCCGCCACGGCCGCCGGCGCTCGTCGAGCCACGCGTTGGTCAGCACGCCCCGGGCGTACGCGGCCGGGTTGTCCGCCGCGCTCACCCGGCGCCAGTGCCGGAACAGCTTCGTCAGCGTGATCGACACCAGGTCGTCGGCGGCGTGCCAGTCGCGGCACAGCAGATACGCGGTCCGGCGCAGCTGGTCGCCCTGTGCGGCGACGAACGCGCGGAACTCTGCCTCCATACCCAGGACGACGACGGGGGCGGCGCCGCGGGTTGCCCGCGCCCGCACTGGCGGCTTGCCGACTGTGTCCGCGCGATGTCGTTGCTACGGTCCGTAGTCATGCGGCTCGCGACGTACAACGTGGAGAACCTGTTCGCCCGCGCCAGGGCACTCGACCCGGCCGACCCCGCGAAGGGCCAGCCGGCGCTGTCAGCGTACGAGGAGTTCAACCGCGTCGCCGCCCAGCCGGTGTACTCCGAGGACGACAAGGCCACGATGCTGGCCGCCCTGGAGACGCTGCGGGTGTTCGTGCGCACCCGCGCCGGCCGGCGGCCCAACCCGGACCTGTTCGGCGACGCGTTCGCGGTGCTGCGGGAGAACCGGGGCGACTTCCTGGCCGCGCCCACCGACGCCGAGCCGCGCATCGTGGCGACCGGCCGGTCGTCCTGGAACGGCTGGGTCGACCTCATCGTCGACCCCGTCGACGAGACCGCCACCCGGATGACCGCCCGGGTCGTCGCCGACGTCGCCGCCGACGTGCTGTGCGTGGTGGAGGCCGAGAGCCGCCCCTCGCTGGTGCGGTTCAACGAGGAGCTGCTCGGCGGCCGGTACGCCCACGCCATGCTGGTCGACGGCAACGACCCGCGCGGCATCGACGTCGGGCTCTACTGCGTCGCCGGTGTCGGGATCGACTGGGTGCGCAGCCACGTCGACGTGCCCGACCCGGTGACCGGCCGCCGCCTGTTCAGCCGCGACTGTCCCGTGTACCGCCTGCTGCTGCCGTCCGGCGAGGTGCTGTACGTCCTGCTCAACCACCTGAAGAGCCAGTCCTTCACCAGCGGCGACCCGGACCCGCTGCGGACCCGGCAGGCGACCCAGGTCCGGGCGATCTACGACGGGCTGCGCGCCGCCGGCGCCGAGCACGTCGCGGTCATGGGCGACTTCAACAAGCGCCCCGACCACGCCTCGCTGCGGCCCCTGCTCGGCCCCGACTCGCCGCTGGTCGACGCGTACACGCTGCCGGCGTTCTCCGGCCTGTTCGACCCGCTGGACCGCGACCGGGAGCGCCCCGGCAGCTTCCAGTCGTGCACGATCGGCAACCGGCTGGACTACATCCTGCTGTCGCCGGAGCTGGCGCGGCGGGTCACCGACGGCGGGGTCTTCCGCCGCGGCCTGTGGGGCACGCCGTCCAACGTGAAGCGGCCACGGCTGTGGGACGCGTACCCCGAGATCACCGCCGCCCGGCACGCCGCGTCCGACCACGGTGCGGTCTGGGTCGAGGTTGACCTGTAGCTTTTACGCGTGGCACTCAGCATCGGCATCGTCGGCCTGCCCAACGTCGGCAAGAGCACCCTGTTCAACGCGCTCACCAAGGGCGACGCGCTCGCCGCGAACTACCCGTTCGCGACCATCGAGCCCAACGTCGGCGTGGTCGGCCTGCCTGACCAGCGGCTCGCCCGCCTCGCCGAGCTGTACGACTCGCAGAAGATCATCCCGGCGCCGGTGTCCTTCGTCGACATCGCGGGCCTCGTGCGCGGCGCGTCCAAGGGCCAGGGCCGCGGCAACGCGTTCCTCGCCAACATCCGCGACGCCTCCGCGATCTGCCAGGTGGTGCGCGCCTTCGCCGACCCCAACGTGGTCCACGTCGACGGCAAGATCTCCCCGGCCGACGACATCGAGACGATCAACACCGAGCTGATCCTCGCCGACCTGCAGACGATCGAGAAGGCGCTGCCCCGGCTGGAGAAGGAGGCGAAGGTCCAGAAGCAGCGCGCCGGGGTCGCCGCCGCCGCGAAGGCCGCCGCCGACCTGCTCAACGGCGGCACCACCCTCTACGCGGGCGCCGCCAAGGCCGGCATCGACGTCGCGGAGCTGCAGGAGCTGCACCTGCTCACCGCCAAGCCGTTCCTGTACGTGTTCAACGTCGACGAGGCCGGCCTCGCCGACCCCGCGTTCCTGGACGAGCTGCGCGCCCTGGTCGCCCCCGCCGAGGCGATCTTCCTCGACGCGAAGATCGAGTCGGAGCTCACCGACCTGGACGAGGAGGAGGCGCTGGAGCTCCTGGCGTCCATCGGCCAGCCGGAGCCCGGCCTGCACCAGCTGATCCGGGTCGGGTTCCGCACCCTGGGCCTGCAGACCTACCTGACCGCCGGCCCGAAGGAGACCAGGGCCTGGACGATCCCGATCGGCGCCACCGCCCCGGAGGCCGCGGGCGTCATCCACTCCGACTTCCAGCGCGGCTTCATCAAGGCCGAGGTGGTCAGCTTCGACGACCTGATGGCCGCCGGCTCGCAGAACGCCGCCAAGGCCGCCGGCAAGGTCCGCATCGAGGGCAAGGACTACATCATGCAGGACGGCGACGTGGTCGAGTTCCGCTTCAACGTCTGACGGGCAGCAGTGCGTCCAGGTCGACCGTCACCGCGAACGGCCTGGACACCCGCAGCTCGCCGCGATGGACGCCGGTCGGCGCATACAGCCGGGTGGGTTCGTCGAGCTCGTACGTGTGCACGACCGGCAGAGACTGCTCTTCCTCGACCCGCCAGTAGTGGGCGATGCCGGCCTCCGCGTACTTGCGGAGCTTGACCGTCCGGTCGCGGTACGCCGATTCCGGCGAGACCACCTCGACCACCAGCAGCACCGTGTCGGGCGTGAAGTAGGTGTGGCGGGGGGCTTCGGGGAGGTGGTCGAGGTCGTCGGCGAGCCACCCCTCCAGCCGGGGTGGGCGCATCCAGTCGGGCACGGCGGTCATGCCGTCACCGTAGCTGGCCGGTGACGGTCCGGGGTTTCAGGCGGCGCCGGCGATGATCGTGCGGTAGAGGTCCTCGATCCGGGCGGCCAGGGTGACCTCGCCGGGGGACAGGTCCGACATACCGGGCACGCGCAGGCGGATCTGGGTGCGGCCGTCGAGACGGCGCACGTCGGGGCGTACCTGAAGCGCGTCAGCGACGATCTTCATACGCTCGGTGAGTGCCGCATGCTGGGAATCGTCCAGGTGCAGCGTGCGGCGAATCTCTCCGCCGTCGTGCGTCCAGCCTTGCAACAAGGCCAGCGCATCGCTGAGATAGTCACGGTGCTGTTCGCTCCGCCGGGCCCGCATGTCGACCTACCCTCCCGCGGCATCGTTGCCGGCTTGTGGCCGTTTCGAAGCCTGCCCGTCATCAACGGTGACTGCAAGTCTCCTGGGCGACTGGTGGATCTGTCCACGGCCACATTTCCCTCGTCTGGTGAACAACAGGGCAGAGCCAACCACCGGAACTTCATTTCGATCTGGCACCCTGGTTGCCCGTGCAGACCGAACGGTTGATGCCAAGGATCATCGTCGGCGCCGCGATCATCTCGGATGGTCGCGTCCTGGCCTGTGAGCGAGCCTTACCGCCCGAAATGGCCGGAAGGTGGGAGTTTCCCGGGGGGAAGGTGGACCCGGGGGAGACGGAGGAGCAGGCGCTGGTCCGTGAGTGCCAGGAGGAGCTCGGGGTCGAGGTCGAGGTCGGCGCCCGCGTGGGCGATGACATCACGATGCTCGACGGCGCCGCGATTCTCAAGGTCTACCTTGCCCGGCTGGTGAACGGGGCGATGCCCGTACCGCTGGAGCACAGCGACATCAGGTGGCTGGCGGGCGACGAGCTCGACTCGGTGCCGTGGCTGCCGGCCGACGCACCGATCGTCGTGGCGCTGCTGCCGTTGCTACCGTCGACGCCGTGACCGTCACCTATCCCGAGATCGGCGCCACCCGCGAAGGCCCCCTGCCGGCCGGCTACCACCACGTGACCCGCCGGGTGAGGGTCGGGCAAGGGCACGAGGCGTTCGTCGCCGCAGCGGACGCCCTGGCCCGCTGGCAGCCGCAGCGCGGCGCCGGGCTGCGGCTGCGCAGCGACGCCGACCGGGTCGCACTCGGTGGCCGGTTCTCGACCGGGATCGGCGTGGGGCCGCTGCGGCTGTGGGTGCCGTGCCTGATCGTGTGGGTCGTCGACGAGCCGGAGCGGTACGGGTTCGGCTTCGGCACGCTGCCCGGGCACGTGGAGATGGGCGAGGAGTCGTTCCTGCTCAAGGTCGAGCCAGGCGGCGAGGTGTGGTTCGAGATCAGGGCGTTCAGCCGGCCGGCCAAGTGGTGGGTCCGGCTCGGCAACCCCGTGGCGAAGCTCGTCCAGTCACGGGTCACCGACCGCTACGCGAAGGCCATGCAGAAGGCGCCCCGGCCGTAGCCGGGGCGCCCTCGGTGCGACGGGTCAGTGGCCGTCCCCGCCGGGGCCCGACGGGTGCTGGTACCGCAGCTGCTCGGGCGGCAGCGGGAACACCTGGTCGTCGCCGAACGGCGAGCTGGCCGCCGCCCGGTCCAGGGTGAGCTCCGCCACCGTGAGCTTGCCGTCGGCGCCGACCGGCGCCTCCTGCGGCACGGGGCCCTCCTGGTGCCAGTTGCTGCTGGTGTCCGCGACCGCGAGATCGCCCGACTGCGTCTTGCTGCTCGACACGGGGCGCGCCGGCACGGGCTCGTCCAGCTGGTCACGACGGAAGATCTTGCGTCCGAGCCAGGTCACCGGGTCGTACCTCCGATCGACAACACGTTCCTTCATCGGGATGATCGCATTGTCAGTGATTTTGATGTGCTCGGGGCAGACTTCGGTGCAGCACTTCGTGATGTTGCAGTAGCCCAGGCCCTGCTCCGCCTGCGCCAGCTCCTTGCGGTCGTCACGGGCGTCGAGCGGGTGCATGTCCAGCTCGGCGGCCCGGATGAAGAACCGCGGACCCGAGAACGCCGGCTTGTTCTCCTCGTGGTCCCGGATCACGTGACACACGTTCTGGCACAGGAAGCACTCGATGCACTTGCGGAACTCCTGCGAGCGCTCCACGTCGACCTGCTGCATCCGGTACTCGCCGGGCGCGACACCCGCCGGCGGCGCGAACGCGGGCAGCTCGCGGGCCTTCTGGTAGTTGAAGTTGACATTGGTCACGAGGTCACGGATGACCGGGAACGTCCGCAGCGGCGTCACCGTCACCGTCTCGGACTCCTCGAACGTCGACATCCGGGTCATGCAGCCCAGCCGCGGCTTGCCGTTGATCTCCATCGAGCAGGAGCCGCACTTGCCGGCCTTGCAGTTCCACCGCACGGCCAGGTCGGGGGTTTGGGTGGCCTGCAGCCGGTGGATGACGTCGAGCACGACCTCGCCCTCGTTGACCTCCACCTGGAAGTCCTGCAGCGAACCGCCGGTGTCGTCGCCGCGCCAGACGCGGAAGTGGCGTTTGGTGCCCATCACAGCTCCTCGTCGGTCATGTACTTGGCGAGCTCGCTCTGGTCGAACAGGCCCTGCAGCTCGGGACGCATCACCGGCAGCGGCTTGTGCTCCAGTCGTACGTCCTCACCGTCCAGGGAGCAGACCAGGTTCACCTTGCGCCACTTCGGGTCCATCTTGGGGAAGTCCTCGCGGGTGTGCCCGCCGCGCGACTCCGTGCGCTCCAGCGCCGCCTTCGCCGTGCACTCCGACACGATGATCATGTTGCGCAGGTCCAGCGCGAGGTGCCAGCCCGGGTTGTACCGGCGCCCGCCGCTCACACCCACCTTCTTGACCCGCTCCTTGAGCTCCGCCAGCCGCGTGATCGACTCCCGCAGCTCGCCGTCGCGCCGGATGATGCCGACCAGCACGCCCATGATCTCCTGCAGGTCGTGGTGCAGGACGTACGGGTTCTCCCCGGCGTCCGCCCGCGCGAGGGGCGCCAGCGCCGTCTCCACGGCCGCGTCGACCGCCGCGGCGGACGGCCGGCGCCGGCCGATCCGGTCGGCGTGCGCGGCCGCGTGCTCACCGGCCCGCTTGCCGAACACCAGCAGGTCCGACAGCGAGTTGCCGCCGAGCCGGTTGGAGCCGTGCATGCCGCCGGAGACCTCACCGGCCGCGAACAGCCCGGCCACCGAGGCCGCGGTCGTGTCGGCGTCGACCTCGACGCCGCCCATCACGTAGTGGCAGGTCGGGCCGACCTCCATGGGCTGCTTGGTGATGTCGACGTCGGCCAGCTCCTTGAACTGGTGGTACATCGACGGCAGCCGCTTGCGGATCTGCTCGGCCGGCAGCCGGCTGGCGATGTCCAGCAGCACGCCACCCGCCTTCGTGCCGCGGCCCGCCTTGACCTCGCTGTTGATCGCCCGGGCGACCTCGTCACGCGGCAGCAGCTCCGGGGGGCGCCGGTTGTTGTCCGGGTCGGAGTACCAGCGGTCGGCCTCCTCCTCGGTGTCCGCGTACTGCTTGCGGAACACGTCGGGCACGTAGTCGAACATGAACCGCTTGCCCTCGGTGTTGCGCAGCACGCCGCCGTCACCGCGGACCGACTCCGTCACCAGGATGCCCTTGACCGACGGCGGCCAGACCATGCCGGTGGGGTGGAACTGCAGGAACTCCATGTTGATCAGCGTCGCGCCGGTGCGCAGGGCCAGGGCGTGGCCGTCGCCGGTGTACTCCCACGAGTTGGAGGTCACCTTGTACGACTTGCCGACGCCGCCCGTCGCCAGGACGATCGCGGCGCTCTCGAACAGCACGAAGTCGCCGGACTCGCGGTAGTAACCGAACGCGCCGGACACGGCGCCGTCCTCCACGAACAGCTCCGTGATCGTGCACTCCTGGAAGACCCGGATGCGCGCCTCGTAGTCGCCGTGCTCGGCGAAGTCCTCCTGCTGCAGCGACACGATCTTCTGCTGCAGCGTGCGGATCAGCTCCAGGCCGGTGCGGTCGCCGACGTGCGCCAGCCGCGGGTACTCGTGACCGCCGAAGTTGCGCTGGCTGATCCGGCCGTCCTTGGTGCGGTCGAACAGCGCGCCGTAGGTCTCCAGCTCCCAGATGCGGTCCGGGGCCTCCTTGGCGTGCAGCTCCGCCATCCGGAAGTTGTTGAGGAACTTCCCGCCGCGCATCGTGTCGCGGAAGTGGACCTGCCAGTTGTCGCGCGGGTTGACGTTGCCCATCGCCGCGGCGGCGCCGCCCTCGGCCATGACGGTGTGCGCCTTGCCGAACAGCGACTTGGAGATGATGGCGGTCTTCTTGCCGGCGAGCCGAGCCTCGATCGCGGCGCGCAGCCCGGCGCCACCGGCACCGATGACCACGACGTCGTAGGTGTGTCGCTCGATGTTCGTCATGGATGAGTCCTCAGTTGAAGAACCGGAAGTCGGTGATCCAGCCGGCAGAGACCGCCATGACGTAGGCGTCGGCGATGATCACGGAGAACAGGGACGCCCACGCAAACTGCTGGTGCTTGGCGTTGAGCTTCGACACGAAGCCCCAGGCGCGGTACCGCACCGGGTGCTTCGAGAAGTGCTTGAGCCGCCCGCCGATGATGTTGCGGCAGGAGTGGCAGCCGAGCGTGTACGCCCAGATCAGCACCGCGTTGACGGCGAGGATCAGCGTGCCGAGGCCCATGCCGATGCCGCCGTCCTTGCCGTGCCAGGCGATGACCGCGTCATACGTCAGCACCGAGCCGACCAGGATCGCGGCGTAGAAGAAGTACCGGTGGATGTTCTGGAAGATCAGCGGGAAGCGGGTCTCACCGGAGTAGGTCTTGTGACCGTCCGGGACCGCGCACGCCGGCGGCGACAGCCAGAACGAGCGGTAGTACGCCTTGCGGTAGTAGTAGCAGGTCAGACGGAACCCACCCGGCAGCACCAGGATGATCATCGCCGGCGAGATCCACGACGGCAGCTGCGGGATCGGCTGGCCGAGGAAGTGGCTCGACCCCTCGACGCAGCTCTGGGTCAGGCAGGGGGAGTAGAACGGCGCCAGGTAGTGCTCGGCGTCCGCCCAGTAGTAGTTGTTCATGATGGCGCGGACCAGGCCGTAGACCACGAAGGCCCCGAGACCGAGGAACACCAGCAGTGGCTGCAACCACCACCTGTCCGTCCGCAACGTTTTCTCGCTGATCGCTGCGCGGGGCCCCGCGCCCGAGGCTGACCGAAGCCTGGCCGGCGTGGTCGTCATGGTGAATGCTCCCTGGACGGGCCGATGTACCGATCTGTGGTCGGTGCACACGTTACGCCCGGACGCATCCGACCTAGTGATCGCCCTCACCCAGACGCGCCGCCGGTGTAGTTCCACGAGGCGAGCCGCAGTGCCGGAGCCACCGTGCCGGACTCCGACCAGGGCCCCGGCAGCTCGACCGCGCGCGGTCCGACACCCAGCACCGCCCCCGGCGCGAGGGCCTGCGGATACGACTGCGTGAAGCGGAAGTTGCGCACCGGCCTGGTCACCCGGCCGTCCTCGATGAGCCACACCCCGTTGCGGGTCAGCCCCGTCACGACCAGCGTCCGCGGGTCCAGCACCCGGGTGTAGTGGTTGTCCGTCACCAGCAGCCCCCGCTCGACGCCGCCGACCAGCGCCGCCACCCCCGAGTCCGCCGCCGGCCCGTCGACCTCCACCGGCGCCGGCCCGTCGTGCGCGAGCAGCCGCAGGCTCGCCGGCACCGCGCCGAAGCTCGCCCCGCCCGGGATCGCGTGCCCCGTCGACGCCGCCTGCCCCTTGGCCGCCGTCCGCCGGTCGTGCACCACCGCGCTGGACATGCCCCGGTCGACCAGCACCACCCGCCGCCGCGGGGTGCCCTCCACGTCGAACGGCAACGCCGTCGAGTCGGGCGCCGTGGCGTCCTCCACGATCGTCACCGCCGGGTCGAACTGCGCCGCCCCCAGCTCCAGGAACGACTGCCGGTCCTGCAGCATCTTCGCGTTGAACCCGTAGATCGCCAGCATCTGCAGCACGTCCGCCACCGCGGTCGGCTCCAGCACCACCTCGTAACGCCCCGGCGCCAGCTCCACCGGGTCCGCGCCGGCCCGCGCCTTGGCCGCCGCCCGCGCCCCGAGCACCGCGCCGTCGATGTCCGCCAGCCGCGGCGAGGCCAGCCGGGCCAGCCCGTCGGACGTCGCGGTGCGCGCGATGCCGTCCATGGCGGCGCTGGTCCGCCCGCCGAACAGGTGCTGGCCGGCCGAGTTCAGGTAGGCGACCCGGGTCGCCGACGTGCGGCAATACCCGGCGACCTCCAGCCCGCCCGCCTGCTCGACGAACGCCCGCACCCTGGCCGCCCGCTCGTCCGGCGCCGCGGCCGCGGTCGCCTCGTCCACGTTGCCGGCGATCCCGCTCCCCGCACCGCCGGTGCCGCCCGGGGCGTCTGCGGCGCCGCCGGCGGCGGGCGGGGTCAGGCCGGGCCACGTCGGGTCGAGCGGCGCCAGGCGCATCGACGCCACGGTCCGGCGCACGAAGTCCTCGATGCCGTCGAGCACGGTGCTGGACGCGGTCGCGGTGCGGCCGTCGGCGTGCAGCCGCAGCCGCACGGTGGTGGTCTCGTCGGCGACGTTCTGGTGGATGTAGGAGTTGGCGAACCTGGTCAGCGACAGCGCGGCCCGCTCCACCACCACCTCGGCCTCGACACCGGCGTCGACCAGCTGCAGCACCCGCGCCGCGAGATCGGTCTCGCTCATCCCCGGACCCCCACCCGCACGTTCTGGAACCGGGCCGCGGCCGCCGGATGGCCCGTGTGCCCGATCTGACCTGGTTGACCCTTGCCGCAGTTGGGCGTGCCCCACGCCGTCGTCTCCGAGCCCAGCATGTCCATCGACCCCCAGAACCGCGGTCCGATGCCGGTATACGTCGGGTTGCGCAGCATCCTGCCCAGCTTGCCGTCCTTGATCTCCCAGCCGATCTCGCAGCCGAACTGGAAGTTGAGCCGCTTGTCGTCGATCGACCAGGACCGGTTGAAGTCCATCAGCACCCCGTCGGCGGTCGAGGCGATCATCTCCTCCAGGCTGTGCGGCCCGGGGGTGAGCCCGACGTTGGTCATGCGCACCATCGGCAGCCGCGCCCAGCCGTCGGCCCGCACGCTGCCCGCGTAGTCGAGCCCGGCGACCGCGGCGGAGTCCCGCCCGGCGAGCGTGCCGACCCAGATGCCGTCCTTCACCGCATACCGCGGCGCGGCCGGCGTGCCCTCGTCGTCATACCCGAACGACCCGAGCGCGCCCGGGATCGTCGGGTCGATGGTGATGTTCATCAGCTCGGAGCCGTAGCGCAGCTGGTTGAGCTTGGCCAGGTCGAGCCAGCTGGTCCCGGCGAACGCCGCCTCCCAGCCGAGGATCCGGTCCAGCTCGATCGCGTGCCCCACCGACTCGTGGATCTGCAGCGCCATCTGCTCGCTGCCCAGGATCAGCGTCGTCTCGCCCGCCGGGCACTGCGGCGCCGTGAGCAGCGCCCGCGCCTCCTCGGCGATGCGCGCCGCGTGCGCGGTCAGGTCGAGCTCGTCGACCAGCTCCCAGCCCCGCGTCCCATACTGCCCGCGATAGGACGGATACGAGCGCCGCTGCGTCTCGCCGTCGCCGATCACCGTCGCGGAGATCCCCGCGCCGGCCTCGCGGATGTGCTGGTCGATGCGGTGCCCCTGCGACGACACGAACCACTTGCGGGTGTCCCAGATCTGGTAGATGCCCTCGGCGATGTCGGCGCCGCCGCGGTGCGCCTCCGCCGTCGCCGCCGTGAGCAGGTCACCCTTGGTCGACAGGGCCACCCCGAGCGGGTCGACCTCGCAGGCGCTGGCCCACGAGTCGGTGCGCGCCTCCACCTCGACCAGGTCGACGGCCGGCGCCGGCACCGACGCGGACGCCCGCGCGATCGCCGTGGCCCGCTCACCCGCCCGCCGCGCCGCGTCCCGCCCCAGGTCGGGCACCGCGAAGAAGCCCCAGCTCGACCCGACCAGCGCCCGGACGCCGACCCCGGCGTCCTCGGCCTGGCTCAGGTCCTCGATCTCACCGTTGCGCGCACTCATCGACTCGGACCGCCGGTGCATCACGCGCGCGTCGGCATATCGCGCCCCTGCCGCCAGGGCCGCCTCAACCGCCGCGCTCGCCACGTCGAAGTGGGTCATGGTTGGACCCTACCGACTGGCTACGACATTTTGGCCGGACGAAGCGCAACGGGCACGACCCGGAACGGGCGGCGGTGGCTACAACAACCCGTTGATCTGCCTGGCGAGGGTGATGTCCTTCTCCGTGACCCCGCCCGCGCTGTGGGTGCTCAGCCGGAACGTCACCGTCCGCCACCTGACGTCGATGTCGGGATGGTGGTCGGCCCGCTCCGCCAGGTGCGCCACCTCCGCCACCAGCCGGATGCCGTCCAGGAACGTCTCGGCGGTCACCGAGCGTTCGATGCCTCGCGCGTCGCCGGACCACCCGCTCAGGTGCGCCAGCGCGGTCGCCACCTCGTCGCTGCCGAGCACTGCCGTCATACCGGGAACGCTACCCCTGCCGGCCGGGTCGGCGGTGCCGGTACAAAGGGAGCATGTCCATCGCAGGCGTCACCCGTGAGCTGCTCGTGCGCTATCTCGACCTGTGGGTGCCGGGCGCGGTGCACTCGCCGCACGGCGCGACGTTCCTGCACGCCGCGGCCGGCGAGCTGGACGGTGACGTGGCGGAGGCGGCGCTGCGGGCGTGCGCGGAGTTCGGCGACCGGCTGACCCGGCGCCGGCTCACCCTGCTCTACGTGACGCCCGACCCGCCGGACCTGCAGGCCCGCCTCGACGCCGTCCAGCGCGAGCTGCGCACCCCGGTCGAGCTGGCGGTGCACGTGATGCCCGGGCCGGTGCCGGTGCTGCTGAAGGCGCTCGGCGCGCACTCCGGCCCGCTGCTGTCGATGCTCGACGGGATCGACCCGGCGCAGGTCGCGGCCGGTAAGCCCGCCGAGGTGATCACCGTCGACGTGCCGCGGGAGCGGCTCGGCGGGTTCGACCTCACCACGCACGTGACGCTGGTCGAGGGCGACCGGGAGCGCACGATCGGGTTCGGCACGAGGTCCGCGAAGAGTCTCGAGGCGTTCAAGAACGAGATGTGGGCCCTGGACGAGTACGCGGGCGTGCGGTACCGCGACCCGAACGACCCCGAGGGTCACCTGATGGACATCACCCTGCAGCCGAACCCGGGCGCGCTGCGGCGCGAGCTGCTGGCGGTGCTGCGTACCGGCGAGAGGACCGTGACGCAGCTGAAGCGGTTCGCGCTCACGGAGACGGTCTACCGGGCCGCCGACGCGGTCAAGGTGGTCACCGCGCTGCTGCAGAGCGGCGCGGTGACCAGGCAGCCGCAGGACGGGCGCCTCGGCGGCGACGTCACGATACGGATCGCCGGATGAAGTCCAGCTCGATGCGCAGCAGCTTCTCCGCGAGGCCGCCGGCGGCCATGTGGGTGGCGCCGGTCAGCGGGATCATCGAGTGCGGGCGGCCGGCGCCGAGCAGCGCCGCCGACAGCCGCAGCGTGTGCGCGGCGACCACGTTGTCGTCGACGAGGCCGTGCACGAGCAGCATGGGCCGGGCGTCCTCGGGGCGCACCGGCGTCTCCGCCGCGAGCTCGATGAGCGAGTTGTGGCCGTACACCTCCGGCGCGTCCGCGGGCAGCCCCAGGTAGCGCTCCGTGTAGGCGGTGTCGTACAGCGTCCAGTCGGTGACCGGCGCGCCGACGACCGCGCAGTGGTAGACGTCGGGGCGGCGCAGCACCGCGAGCGCGGACAGCCAGCCGCCGAACGACCAGCCGCGGATCGCGACCCGCTCCAGGTCCAGGTCGGGGTGCTTCTCGGCGAGGGCCTGCAGCGCGTCGACCTGGTCGGTGAGGATCACGTCGGAGAAGCGGCGGTGGATCGCCTTCTCGAAGCTCGGCGACACGCCCGGCGTGCCCCGGTTGTCGATCGTGACGACCGCGAACCCGGCGTCGGCCCACCACTGCTTCTCCAGCCAGCGGGCCCGCGCCGCGACGACCTCCTGGTGGCCCGGGCCGCCGTAGATCGCCACCAGGACCGGCAGCTTCCGGCCGGCGACGTGCCCGCGCGGGTAGAGCACCGCGGAGGGCAGCCGGCGGTCGGTGACCCGCTCCAGCGCGGGCCGCGGGGCGAAGGGCGGCGCGGCGGCCAGCGAGGGGATCGTGCCGATCTCGGTGCCGTCATGGTGGACGGTGTACCGCCACCCGGCGTGCTCCAGCGTCTGCGAGCCGATCACGACGGTACGGCCGGCGGCGTGCCCGACGTGCCAGCCCGGCTCGGTGGTCAGCCGCTGCGCCTGCGCGCCGGCGTGCGACACCGGGATGCGGTACACGTGCTGCTCGCTGGGCTCGCCCTCGCCCGCCTCGACCACCAGGTCGCCGCCGAGCCGGCCGGCGACCCGCCGCACGTACAGGTTGGGCGGGGTCAGCAGGCTGCCGTCGGCGAAGAGGCAGCGCGCGTCGTAGCCGTCGTGCGCCAGCTCGCCGCCCACCAGCACCCGGCCGTCGGCGAGGTGCTGCGGGGTGCCGGGCACCGGCTCGACCCAGCGCGGGTCGGCGAGCTCGGCGTGCACCTGCGTCTCGCCGGTGCGCGGGTCGACCGCGATCACCAGGCCGTGCTGCTGCAGCCGGCGCAGCACCGTGAGCAGCGGACCGCCCTGCTCCGTCCAGGAGGCGTCGACCAGGTACGGGTACGTCTCCCGGTCCCAGTGCACGTCCACCCAGCCGCCGTCCAGGTCGAGCACGTGCAGGGTGACCTTCGCGTTGGTGGCGCCGGCGTGCGGGTACGCCACCGCCGTCGGCGCCTGGTCCGGCTGCGACGGGTCCTGCAGGTGCCAGCGGGGCACCCGCGACTCGTCGACGCGGGCGGTGAGGATGCTGCGGCCGTCGGGTGCCCACCAGTACCCGCGGAACCGGTGGAACTCCTCGGCGCCGATGAACTCGGCCAGCCCCCACGTCACCCCCTCCTCGCCGGCCAGCAGCGCGTCGGTGCCGTCGGGCTCGATGACGTGCAGGGCGCCGCCGGTCACGTACGCCACCCGGCGCCCCGCCGGATCCGGCCGCGGGTCGACGGCGGGACCGGCCGTGCGCAGCTCGGTGAGGTCCCCGGTCAGCAGGTCGACCCGGAAGAGCCGACCGCCGAGCGGGAAGACCGCCATCAGCCCGGCGCTGTCCGTCGCGTACGACCCGATGCCGCCCGCCGACAGCCGCAACCGCTCGCGCAGCGCCCGCTCCGCCGGGGGCAGGTCCACGTCGTCGGTGAGCAGCGCGGCGGGGTCGGCGAGGAGGCGCTCGGCCCTGGTCGCCACGTCGTAGACCCACAGCGCGTCGGCGCCGTCCTCGGGCCCGGACGAGCGCAGGAACACCACCCGAGCACCGTCGGAGGTCACCGTCACGGCGCGGGGCGCGCCGTAGGAGAAGCGTCGGGTGCGTGCGGCCAGCTCCGGATAGTCCACCCCGGAATGTTTACCCGAAGCGGCGCGATTGTCATGCTCCACGGGCGCCGCGCCGCGGGGGAAGTGTCATACCGAGGTCGTAGAGTTGGCGCCGTGAGTGCTCGGAGCATCCTGTTCGTCCACGCGCACCCCGACGACGAGTCGATGGGGACCGGCGCGACGATGGCCCACTACGCGGCCGCCGGCGCGCACGTCACCCTGGTCACCTGCACGCTCGGCGAGGAGGGCGAGATCCACCGCCCCGAGCTCGCCGGGCTCGCCGCCGGCGCGGCCGACCAGCTCGGGGGCTACCGGATCGCGGAGCTGGAGGAGGCCTGCCGCCGGCTGGGGGTCACCGACCACCGGTTTCTCGGCTTCGCCGGGCGTTACCGCGACTCGGGGATGATGGGCACCGCGCCGAATGCGCACCCCCGCGCGTTCTGGGGCGCCGACCTCGACGTGGCCGCCGGCGAGCTGCTCGACGTGATCCGCGAGGTGCGGCCGCAGGTCGCGGTCACCTACGACCCCAACGGCTTCTACGGGCACCCCGACCACATCCAGGCGCACCGGGTGCTGACGCGGGCGGTCGAGCTGGCCGACGCCGAGGGCATCGCGCCCGCGAAGGTGTACTGGACCGCGGTGCCGCGCAGCGTGCTGGAGGCGGGGATGGCGGAGTTCCGCGACTCGTCGGACAACCCGTTCGCCGACGTGGAGCGGGCCGAGGACCTGCCGTTCGGCACCCCCGACCACGAGATCGCGGCCCGGCTCGACGGGCACGAGTTCGCCGAGGAGAAGACGGCCGCGCTGCGCGCCCACGCGACGCAGATCCCGCCGTCGTCGTGGCTGTTCGCGATCGCGGGCAACTTCGGCGCCGAGTTCATGGGCGTGGAGTATTACCAGCTCGCCCGGGGTGTGAAGGGGCCCGGTGTGGGGCCGCACGGCTGGGAGGAGGACCTCTTCGCCGGCCTGGACCTCGAGGCGGCCGCCACCCCGCAGCTGGAGACCGCGGCGTCGTGACGAAGCGCAAGACGGGCACGGCGGCACGGGCCGGGCGGCCGTCGCTGGAGAAGCCGGCCGGGGCGGCCGCTGAGGCGCCCGCGGCCGGGGCGTCGAGCGCCGCGGGGCACTCGCTGGAGAAGCCCTCGCTGGAGAAGCCCACCGGGGCGGCCGGCTCTGATCCGGTTGCTCAGGGGACGGACGCTCAGGGGACGGACGCTCAGGGGACGGACGCTCAGGGGACGGACGCTCAGAGGTCGGACGCTCAGAGGTCGGACGCTCCGGGGACGGCCGGCGTGGCCGGTGCGGACGGCGACGACCTGGTGGTGCCGCAGACGGGGTTCACCGTGCCCGGCGGGCCGCCGGCGGCGCCGCGTGCGGCGCACCTGCCCGGGGGGCCGCTCGACATCGCCATCACCGTCGGCGGGCTGCTCCTCGCCGTGCTGCTCGCGGTCGCGCTCGCCGTCGTCGAGGCGTTCCTCGCCCCGTTGCGCGTCTCCGACCTGGGGTTCTCCGCCCCCGGCAAGGGCAACATGCGCATCCCGCTGGCCCTGGTGCTGGCGGTGGTGACCAACCCGATGCTCGGCTGGTTCGCGGTCACGACGAGCGGACGGCGGTTCGCGGCGCTGCTGCCCGCCGGTGCCTGGTGCGTCGTGTGGATCCTCGCCGCCGGCCGCACCACCGAGGGTGACCTGCTCATCACCAGCGACAACTGGGTCGGCCTGCTGACGCTGTTCACCGGGCCGCTGGCGTTCGCGATCGGCTTCTACGTCATGGCGCTCCGCCAGCGGGCGGCGGCCCCAGCCAACTCCAAGCCAACGCCTCTTGCGCCACGGAGCGTGGAGAGGTAGACACGTTCCCGCACCGTCCGTGACCGTGGGCGTCACGCGGCGAACGAGCACCAGCGGAGGCGTGGGATGAAGGAGCGGTGGCTGCCGGTCGGCATCGTCGCGGGGGCACTCTTCCTGGTCAACGTGATCGCCAGGCTCGTGGTCAGGTTCGCTGCCGGCAGTGACGACGACAAGCAGGTCACCATCGGCCTGTGGGCGCTGTTCGCCGTCGGGGCCGTGATGATTCCCGTCGCGTTCTGGTACGGGCGGCGCCACCCGATGCTCCGCGTCGTCGCCGACCTCGGCATCGCCGTGGTCAGCGCGTGCGTGCTCGCCGTGCTGGTCGGGCCGTTCGTGTCGGGGGCCACCCCGTTCGGCAACGGGGTCGGGCTGGTGTTCCGCCAGTTCTTCTACTTCGTCGGCCTGTCCGCCATCGGCGCCGTCCTGGGCACCCTGGCCCTGATGACGCTCGGGCTGGACTACCGGTCGCAGTCCTGGAAGCGCTACATCGACCGCGCCGGCACCAAGCCCCGCCGCATCGTGCGCCGATAGCCGTCGGCGTCCGGGCCGTCGGGCGTCCGGGCCGTCGGGCGTCCGGGCCGTCGGGGGCGCTAGCCGGGCGGCAGCAGGCGGCGCGTCACGTAGACGTGGTGCGTGGTGAGGCCGAGCCGCTCGTAGAGGGCGACCGCGCCCGTGTTGCGCTCCTCGACCTGCAGGTACACGTCGCTGGCGCCCACCTCGGCACCCCACGCGACCAGCGCGGCGATGACCCGCCGGGCCAGGCCCTGCCGCCGGACGTGCTCCTCCGTGCCGATCAACGACAGGCCCAGCCAGCGGCCCTCGGGGTCGGCGACACATCCCCGCCCGGTCGCGAGCAGCGGGCCCTCGGCACCGTGCGGGGTGGCCTGCCGCAGGCTGGCGAACCGGACCTGGGGCACGCCGGTGAGGACCCGCACCGCGGCCGCCGGTAGGGCGCCCTTGCGGCCGGCCACCGAGGCCAGCCACGCCGGCGACGGCGCGGTGTCGAGCGTGACCCGCTCGTCCGCGGCGGCGGTCAGGTCGGCCAGCCGGGCCGTCATCACCAGCGTCAGCGGCATCGGGGTCCAGCCGCGGCGGTCCAGCTCGGCGTCGACGCGGTGGAAGAGCGGCAGCGGCACGCTCATCGACGGCGGCAGGCCACGGTCCTGGTACCACCGGGTGACGGCGTCGACGGCCGCCGGCAGGGGCAGGTCGGGGTCGCCGACCACGAGCGCGGAGTTGCCCCGCATCGTCCAGCCGCCGGTGGCCCGCAGCAGCCAGTCGCCGAGCCGCTCGCGCTCGCCGGCGGGCCAGCCGGCGGCCGCGGCGACCTCCAGGGACTCGGTCGGGGTCAGGCGCCGCCGGTCCGGGACGGGCTTGGCGCGGTGGATCTCAGCCGTTGGAACGCGGACGTCTCCGTCGCGCGCATGTACTGTGAGATGTGTCTCGGCCGCCTCGACGAGACGGCCCAGAATGTCCGAGTACACCGGCCGATCACCGCGATGTCCCACGATGCGGCGCACGACGACCCGACTTCCCACGTGCTGTGGACCGAGCACGATGCACCTCCAGCCGGACGGGATACTAGGCTCGTACCGCCGCGGTAGGGATGCGGCGGGGTTCGCCAATCACGTTGGCAGCCTCAGGCGCGAAAGAGGGCGACCCGTGACATACATCATCGCCGAACCTTGCGTGGACCTGCTCGACAAGGCGTGCATCGAGGAGTGCCCTGTCGACTGCATCTACGAGGGCAACCGCATGCTCTACATCCACCCGGATGAGTGCGTCGACTGTGGTGCCTGCGAGCCGGTGTGCCCGGTCGAGGCGATCTTCTACGAGGACGACGTCCCGGAGAAGTGGAAGGACTTCGTCGGCGCCAACTACTCGTTCTTCGACGAGCTGGGCTCGCCCGGTGGCGCCTCGAAGGTCGGCAAGGTCGAGAAGGACGCGGCGTTCGTCGCCGGCCTGCCGCCGCAGGAGCACGACCACTGACCGGCACCGTCCAGCCCGGCGCCCGGCGAGCGCTCGCTGCCGGGCTGCCGGACTTCCCGTGGGACCGGCTGGAGCCGGCGAAGGCGACAGCGGCCCGGCACCCGGGCGGCATCGTCGACCTGTCGATCGGCACGCCCGTCGATCCGGTGCCCGCGGCGATCCGTGCTGCCCTGACGGCGGCGTCGGACGCGCCCGGCTATCCGTTGACGGCGGGCACCCCCGAGCTGCGGGCCGCGATCCGCGCGTGGGTGACCCGCTGGTGCGCCCCCGGCGGCGACGGCTTCGGGGTGCTGCCGACGATCGGCTCGAAGGAGCTGGTCGCGTGGCTGCCGACGCTGCTCGGGCTCGGCCCGGGCGACACCGTGGTCATCCCGCCGGTCTGCTACCCGACGTATGAGGTCGGCGTGCAGCTCAGCGGCGCCACCGTGGTGCGGGCCGACGCGCTGACGTCGCTCGGCCCGGCGCGGGTACGCCTCGTGTGGGTCAACTCGCCGTCCAACCCGACGGGTCGCGTGCTGCCCCCCGCCCACCTGCGCAAGGTGGTCGACTGGGCGCGCGAGCGCGGCGCGGTCGTGGCCAGCGACGAGTGCTACCTGCCGCTGCCGTGGGAGGCCGAGCCGGTCTCGATCCTGTCCGTCTGCGACGGCCGCTTCGACAACGTCCTCGCGGTGCACTCGCTGTCGAAGCGTTCCAACCTGGCCGGCTACCGGGCCGGCTTCGTCGCCGGCGACCCCGCCCTGGTCGACGAGCTGCTCGCGGTGCGCAAGCACGCCGGCATGATCGTGCCCGCCCCGGTGCAGGCCGCGATGGTCGCCGCCCTCGGCGACGAGGAGCACGTCGGGCTGCAGCGCGACAGGTATGCCGCCCGCAGGGCCGTGCTGCGCGCCGCGTTCGAGGGCGCCGGCTTCACGGTCGAACACTCCGAGGCCGGCCTGTACCTGTGGCTGACCCGCGACGAGGACTCGTGGGACACGGTGGCCTGGCTCGCCGAGCGCGGGATCCTGACCGCCCCCGGCGCGTTCTACGGCCCCGCCGGCGGCCGGCACGTCCGGGCCGCCCTGACGGCCGACGACGAGCGCGTCACCGAGGCCGCCAAGCGACTCGCCGAAGCCTGAGCACGACACGAGGCCGCCTCGAACGGCCGGCACGACCGCGCGGGTGCCGGCCCCGAACGGCCGCCGCGAGGCGGACAGCGAACGCCGGATCCGGCCCGGTGGCCGGATCCGGCGGCGCGCTCAGTTGGCGTGCAGCGCGGCGTTGAGCTCGATGCCGCGGCCCGCCCGCTCGCGGACCTCCAGGCGGCCCGAGACCGAGTTGCGGATGAAGAGCAGGTTCGGCACGCCGGACAGCTCACGGGCCTTGACCACGGTGCCGTCGGGCAGGGTGAGCTTCGAGCCGGCGGTGATGTAGCAGCCCGCCTCCACGACGCAGTCGTCGCCGAGGGAGATGCCGATGCCCGCGTTGGCGCCCAGCAGGCAGCGCTCGCCGAGACGGATGACCTCCTTGCCGCCGCCGGACAGGGTGCCCATGATCGAGGAGCCGCCGCCGACGTCGGTGCCGTCGCCGACCACGACACCGGCGGAGATGCGGCCCTCGACCATCGAGGTGCCGAGGGTGCCGGCGTTGAAGTTGACGAAGCCCTCGTGCATGACGGTGGTGCCGGGGGCCAGGTGCGCGCCGAGGCGGACCCGGTCGGCGTCGGCGATGCGGACGCCGGACGGCGTGACGTAGTCCACCATGCGCGGGAACTTGTCGATGCCGTACACGGTGAGCCGCCGCCCGGCGAGCCGCTCGGCCAGGCGCAGCTCGTCGACCTGCTCCGGCAGGCACGGGCCGGCGGAGGTCCACGCGACGTTGGCCAGCAGGCCGAACTGCCCGTCGAGGTTGGCCTGGTGCGGCTGGACCAGGCGGTGCGAGAGCAGGTGCAGGCGCAGGTACACGTCGGCGGTGGAGGCCGGGGCGTCGCCGAGCGAGCCGATCTCGACCTGGACCACCTCGACGGAGAGCGAGGGCAGCGGCCCGGTGGCCGGGATGTCGAGCACCGGCGGCAGCGCGGGCAGCGTGCCGAGGCCGAGCTGACCGGTGGGGAACCAGGCGTCCAGCACCTGCCCGGATCCGGTCACGGTGGCCAGGCCAAGTCCCCAGGCGGGGGAGTCGATGTAGGCGGTCGTCACGTGGTCGAACGCTACCGCATCTAGGGTATGGGCATGCTCTCCCGTGACGTGCTCGCCGATCCCGTCGCCCTGACCCGTGCCCTGGTGGACATCGAGTCGGTGTCCGGCAACGAGGCGGACATCGCCGACCAGGTCCAGCAGGCCCTGAGCGAGACCGCGCTGAAGGTCGAGCGGTTCGGTCACACCGTCGTCGCGCGCACCGAGCTGGGCCGCCCCGAGCGGGTCGTGCTCGCCGGGCACCTGGACACCGTGCCGCTCAACGACAACTGGCCGTCGCGGACCGAGGGCGGCGTCATGCACGGCTGCGGCACGTCCGACATGAAGTCGGGCACGGCGATCGCGCTGCACCTCGCGGTCACCGAGGCCGAGCCGCGGCACGACGTCACGTACGTCTTCTACGAGTGCGAGGAGGTCGACTCGGCGCGCAACGGGTTGAAGATCCTCGCCGACAGCCGGCCGGGGCTGCTGGCGGACGCGTCGTTCGCGCTGCTGCTGGAGCCGACGCACGGCCTGGTCGAGGCGGGCTGCCAGGGCACCCTGCGGGTGCTGGCGCGCACCAGCGGCCGGCGGGCGCACTCGGCGCGGTCCTGGCTGGGCGACAACGCGATCCACAAGGCCGCCCCGATCCTGCAGCGCCTGCTCGCGTACGAGCCGCGCACCGTCACCATCGACGGCTGCGAGTTCCGTGAAGGGCTCAACGCGGTGCGGATCAGCGGCGGGGTCGCCGGCAACGTCATCCCCGACGAGTGCGTGGTCGAGGTCAACTTCAGGTTCGCGCCGGACCGCTCCGAGTCGCAGGCGGCCGAGCACGTGCGGGAGGTGCTCGACGGCTTCGAGCTGCAGGTCGTCGACACGGCGCCGGGCGCCCTGCCGGGCCTGGACGCGCCGCCGGCGCGGGAGTTCCTCGCCGCGATCGGGCAGCCGGCGCGGGCCAAGCTGGGCTGGACCGACGTCGCCAGGTTCGCCGCGCTCGGCGTCCCGGCGCTCAACTACGGCCCCGGCGACCCGAACCTCGCGCACAAGCAGGACGAGCACGTCGAGATCGACAAGATCGTCGAGGGCGCGGCCGTGGTCCGCCGCTGGCTCACCGGCGCCGTATAACGCCGTATTACCCGGCCCGGCTCAGGCCTCCGGCGTCGCCGGCTCCGGGGGCTCGGCCTGCGGCCCCATCGCGGCCAGCACCCGGCGCACCGCGAGCACCTCGCGGATCCGCCGGTTCATCTGCCGCTTGCGACGGTCGTGCTCGGCGCGTGTCATTCCGGTCACCCCCTACACCCTGCCGTCCGGTATATCGGGAACGACGCGATGACACCGGCAAACGTTGTCGTCCGCACCCGATTTCTCACCGGGATGCGTCAGCGCGGCGCCGCGGGTCCCGTCACGTACGTCCGGCCGTCCGGGTACGGCCACGGGTTGCGCGCGCAGCCCTCCAGGCCGAACGTCTGCCGGGCCATGACCGGCGCCGGCGCGTCCTTGCGGGGGCACACCACGTGGCCGTTGCCGAGGAAGTGTCCGACCTCGTGGTTGACGACCATGTCGCGGTAGTCGGCCAGCCGCGGGTACCAGGCGACGCCGAGCTGCCAGCGCTTCAGGTTGATGATCACGTCCCGCCCGCCGCGGCAGGAGACCTCGCCGCGGGTGCGCACGCCGCGCCGCGCGCACATCGTGTCGGTCGTGCCGGGGGTGGCCAGGTGCACGGTCAGCTCGCTCGGCTGCCCGGCCGGCACCCGCTGGAAGGAGACCCGCCCGCCCGCGATCCAGCTCCTCGGGTCGGCGAGCGTCGCGTGCACCGCCGCCGCGAACACCTCCGGGTCGACCGCGGAGCCCCGCTCGGTGGCGACCGTGTAGCGCACCAGCCGGCCCGCGCCGCCGGCCCGCTCGCCGCCGGTGCCGCTGTAGTCGAACGTCCCGGTGCCGCGGGCCGGGACCGCGGTGACCACCGGCGACGGGGACAGCGACGGTGCGGCGGAGGGCGACGGGGACGGCGACGGCGGTGCGGGGGAGGTGGGCGTCGGCGACGGCGGCGGTGCCGCCTGCGACACGCTCGTGGCGCCGGGCGTGCGCGAGCCGTACCAGATCCCGCCGGCACCGGCGGCGAGCACGACCGCCAGCACGGCGACCAGCCCCCGACGACGCCCCATCGGTGCATTGCATCATGAGATCCACGTACGGTGGGGGCCATGACCGAGGGTAGGACCCCCCAGCCGCCCGAGCGGCACCGCGGACCGGTGACGCTGCGCCGCGACTCCATCCCGCCGAGCACCGCCGACCAGCGGCTGCTCGACTCGCACCTGCGCAGCGAGTGGAAGACCAAGGACGCCTGGCGGGCGCTGCGGATCCTGAGCGAGTTCGTGGAGGGCTTCGACACCCTCGCCGACCTGCCGCCGTCCGTGAGCGTGTTCGGCTCGGCCCGCAGCAAGGCCGACAGCCCCGAGTGGAAGCTCGGCGAGGAGCTCGGCGGGGCTCTCGCCCGGGCCGGCTACGCCGTCATCACCGGCGGCGGCCCCGGCGTGATGGAGGCGGCCAACAAGGGCGCCGCGGAGGCCGGCGGGCTGTCGGTCGGGCTCGGCATCGAGCTGCCGTTCGAGCAGGGGCTCAACGAGTGGGTCGACCTCGGCATCGACTTCCGCTACTTCTTCGCCCGCAAGACGATGTTCGTCAAGTACGCCCAGGCGTTCGTGGTGCTGCCCGGCGGGTTCGGCACCCTCGACGAGCTGTTCGAGGCGGTGACCCTGGTGCAGACCAAGAAGGTCACCCGCTTCCCGGTGGTGCTGATGGGCACCTCGTACTGGCGGGGCCTGGTCGACTGGCTGCGCGACACCATGCAGGACGCCGGCAAGATCGGCCCGGAGGACCTGGACCTGCTGTACCTCACCGACGACGTCGACGAGGCGGTGCGGCACATCGTGAAGGCCGGCGAGGACGTCGAGGCCGCCTCGGCCCGCCGCACCGCGCGCGAGGCGAGCGGCTGATGGCGTCGATCGGGGTGTTCTGCGCCTCCTCGCAGCGGCTCGACCAGCGCTGGCTCGACCTGGCCCACCAGGTCGGCGTCGAGATCGGCCGGCGCGGCCACGAGCTGGTCTCCGGCGGCGGCTGCGTCGGCATGATGGGCGCGGTCGCCGACGGTGCCCGCGACGGCGGCGGCCGCACGTACGGTGTCATCCCGCAGTCGCTGGTCGACCTGGAGGTCGCCGACACCAAGTCCGACGAGCTGGTGGTCACCGACGGCATGGCCTCGCGCAAGACGATGATGATCGAGCGGGCGGACGCGTTCGTGGTGCTGCCCGGTGGGCTCGGCACCCTCGACGAGCTGTTCGAGGTGTGGACCACCGCGACGCTCGACCTGCACCGCAAGCCGATCCTGCTGCTGGACGCCGACGGCTTCTACGCGGGTCTCGTCGGGTGGCTGCGCGGCCTGGTCGACCAGGAGTTCGTCCGCACCTCGGCGCTGGCGATGCTGCTGGTCGCGGGCGACGTCACCGCCGCGCTGGACCTGCTGGAGGAGTCGCTGCTGCGGTGAACGCCGCGTTCCGGCGAAACAAACTCGCGTCACGAGTGCGACGGTGATCAATTACTCCGGGCCCCCCGGAAGAATGCGCCATTCGAGTTCGGGCATTTCCGCGGGCGAGCGGATCGGATATTCTTTGCGCTCGGGATTCGTCGTGCGTGGGGAATGAGTGTCCGTGGCACAAGTGCAATCCGGCCGTGGCCGACTCGACGGTCTGGTCAACGTGTTGCTGCTGGTGCCGGAGCTGTCCGACCCCGACGCGTGGGACGCCGCGGTGGAGGAGACGGAGCGCCGGCTCGACCGTGACCTGGAGGCCCGGCGCTTCCCGGACCACCGGCGCGACGTGCAGTCGGTGCTGCGGGCCTGCCAGTCGTGCTCCGGCGGGCTGCGCAGCCTCGCCCGCGTGCTGCACGGCATCTACCCGACGGTGTTCACCGCCGACGCCGTGGCCATCGCCGACCGCATCGCCGGTCCGGACCTGCTGTCCGGGCCGGACCGCGACGCGCTGCTGGACATCCTGCGCGACGTGCCGGTGGAGCAGCTCGCCGCGGCCGGCGAGCGGGTCCAGGCCGGTGGCCCGCTGTCGACGAAGGCCGGCTGGAGCGACATTCGCGCCGCCGTGCTCGGCCTCGAGAATGCGTCCGGCGAGATTCCTTCGCTGTTGACATTCATCGATGCATTGGAAGTGGTCGCCGGGCCCCCGAATGCGGACGAGTTGCGCCAGTGGGCAGATTCGGTCAAGGGCGGTCTGCTGTTCGGGCATTCGGCGTCGGTGCTGTCCGTGGACGCCGGGCGCCCGGCGCCGGACGTGCGGGTCGAGCGGCCCTCCGTGGGTGGCCGGCCGGTGCGCTCCCGCCGCGCCGACGGCTCGCAGCCGATCTGGGGCGGCGGCGTGCCGATCCGCAACAGGAACTTCACCGGCCGCGTCGCGCTGCTGGAGCGCCTCGGCTCGGCGCTGCGGCAGGGCTCGAAGGCCTCGGTGCTGCCGCAGACGCTGCAGGGCATGGGCGGTGTCGGCAAGACCCAGCTGGTGGTCGAGTACGTCTACCGCAACATCGACGACTACGACCTGATCTGGTGGATCGCCGCCGAGCAGACCGCGACCGTCCTGGACTCCCTCGCCCAGCTCGCCGAGCGGCTGGGCCTGACCACGACCGACGACCGCCGCCGCACCGCTCGCACGGTGCTGGACTCCCTCGCCGACAGCGGCCTGTCGTGGCTGCTGGTCTATGACAACGTGGACGAGGCGGTGATCCTCGACCAGTTCGTGCCGTCGCACGGCGGCCACGTCATCGTCACCACCCGCAACCAGGAGCTGGCCAGCGGCTGGTCCTCGATCGCCGTCGACGTGTTCGAGCGCGGCGAGAGCGTCGAGCTGCTGCAGCGGCGCAGCCAGGACCCGCACGGGCAGGCCCGCATCAGCGACGTCGAGGCCGACGAGCTGGCCGACAAGCTCGGCGACCTGCCGCTGGCGCTGGAGCAGGCGGTGTCGTGGTATCTGGCCACCGCGATGCCCATCCGCGACTACCTCGAGCTGCTCGACAACCAGATGAGCCGCGAGCTGCTGTCGGAGGGCCGCCCGCAGGGCTACCCGGTCACCGTCGCCGCGTTCGTCAACCTGGCCGTGGAGCGGCTGCGCGAGGTCGCGCCCGCCACGGCGCAGATGTTCGAGCTGTTCGCGTTCCTCGGCGGTGAGCCGGTCGCCGTGTCGCTGCTGCGGTACGGCCGCGACGCCGACATCGCCGAGCCGCTGAAGTCGACGCTGGCCGTGCCGCTGGAGCGCAGCCGGGTGGTGCGCGACCTGAGCCGGTACGGTCTGGCCAAGGTCGACCAGGACGAGCGGCTGCAGGTCCACCGGCTGGTCCAGCGGGTGCTGCAGGAGAGCCTCAGCGAGGAGCAGCGCCGCCGGGCCCTGCTCAACGCGCAGAACATCCTCGCCGCCGCCAACCCCGGCGATCCCGACGAGGTCGGCGAGCTGTCCCGCCAGCGGGACCTCGGCGCGCACCTCACCGCGGCCCGGATGATCTCGGCGGAGAACGCCGCGGCCCGGCAGGTCATCCTGCACCACGCCCGCTACCTCTACCTGACCGGCAACTACGAGGACAGCCGCGACCTGGCGCAGCGGGCCGTCGACGTCTGGTCGCAGGACACCACCGACCCGCTGTACGGGCCCGAGGGCGACTTCACGGTGCAGGCGATCGCGCTGCTGGCCAACGCGACGCGGACCCTCGGCGACAGCGAGAAGGCCCGGGAGCTCGCGCAGACCGCGTACACGGTCATGTCCCGCTCGTCCGGCTTCGGCGAGCGGCACGAGTCGAAGCTCATCACCGGCAACCAGGTCGGCGCCGACCTGCGCATCGCCGGGCTGTACCGCGACGCGCTGGAGTTCGACCTGGTCTCGGTCGGCCTGCACGACGAGGTGTTCGGGCCCTTCGAGAAGTACACGCTGCGGGCCAAGGCCAACCTCGCCGTCGACTACCGGATGGTCGGCGAGTTCGAGAAGGCGCTCGCACTCGACCGGGAGATCGCCACCCACTGGGAGAGCATGGGCGGCACCGACCCGCGGGCGCTGTCGGCGTATCTCAACATGGCCCGCGACTACTACGGCATGGGCGCCTACCAGGCCGGGCTCGACGTCATCGAGCTGTGGCGCGAGCCGCTGCAGCAGAGCCTGGGCCCCCAGCACAGCCAGGTGCTGCTGGCCGGGCGGACCTACGGCGTGATGCTGCGCAAGGCCGGCCGCCGCGAGGAGGCGGTGGGCGTCCTGCGCGACCACTACGAGCGGGTCAAGGAGCGCTTCGACTCGCGGCCCAACCAGGAGCGGCTGCGGGAGGGCTCGAAGCCGGACTCCAACCACGAGTTCGCGCTCGCGGCCGCGATGAGTCTCAGCAACGCGCTGCGGGAGGTGGGCGAGTACGACGAGGCTCTCGCCCTGATCGACGACACGCTGCGCCGCTACGACCAGTACTTCGGCAAGCAGCACCCGCTGACCCTGGTCGCCCGGGTCAACGAGGCCATCCTGCGCCGGGCCCGCGGCGAGTACGCCGAGGCCAGGACGCTGGACGAGCGGTGCTTCACCGCCCTGGGCGCGGTGCTGTCGCCGGACCACCCGTACACGCTGTGCGCCGGCACGTCCCTGGCCGCGGACTTCGCCCTCGCGGGTGAGCGGGAGCGGGCCGCCGAGATGTCCCGGCAGATGCTGCAGATGAGCCGCGCCTACGGCGGCGTGCACGAGGCCCGCGACAACGCCGAGCACCCCTACCTGCTGATGCGCGAGGTCAGCCTGGCGCACGACCTGCGGGCCCTCGGCGAGCAGACCGAGGCCGACCGGGTGTTCGGGCGGGCGGTCACCGGGCTGCGCAAGGCGCTCGGCCCCAACCACCCGGACGTGGCGGCGATCGAGCGCCGGCAGCGGCCCGAGGGTGACATCGAGCCGCCGCCGACGTAGGCCGCGGGTCCGCCGCCGGGCGGGCGGCGGCCGCTCAGGAGGCCTGGGCGGCCAGCCAGCGCTGCCTGGTGCGCTCCAGCCGCTGCTCGGCCTCCAGCGCGACCGCGGCCGGCACGGGCTCCGACAGCATCGCGTCGGTGGCCCGGCGCAGGCCGGCGGCGAGCGACTCGCCGTGCGGGGTCAGCGCGCCGGACTCCTCCACCGCGCTGAGCCCGCGGTCCACCTGCAGGCGGGCCTCGGCGAACTGCAGCTGCGCGTGCGGGCCGAACCTGGCGTCGGCGCGCAGCGCCTGCCACGTCTCGGCGACGCCGACGAAGGCGTACACCCCCTGCAGGAGCCCGGCGATCGGCCGCGGGTCGGCGCGCCAGGGTGCGAAGAAGCGCCGCTTGTCGGCCGGGTCGGTCAAGGTCATGAGGTCGAGCATCGCGCTGAGCTTCGAGTGCTGGAACTCGTGCACGAGCGTCACCGCGAACTCCGCCGGGCTCGGCGGCCTGGTCAGGCCGAACACCCCGAACGCGTGCCGGATCGTGGCGCTGCGCGCGGCCCGCTCGTCGGTCTGCGCCAGCGGCACCAGGGTCCGCAGGCCGGCCTGCAGCTCGGCGGCCCGGACCGGCAGCAGCTCGGCGAGCAGCCGCCACGCCTGCTCGAACAGGGCCTGCCAGCGCTCCAGCTCCGGCACCGGCAGGCGGGTCGCGGGGGGAGCGTGGTGCCCGTGCCGGAACGGGTCCAGGTCGTCGAGGCCGAGGCGGATCCGGCGGCCGGCGGCGTCGCCGGTCAGGTGGCGCACCGGCGACCAGTCCTCGGACCGCTCGTCCAGGGTCGTGCCGTCGGCCGCCACGGTGAGCCGGCCCGCCCTCGCGACCAGCCGGGCGGTGGTGGAGGCGACCGTCGCCGCACCCACGCCGGGGATGCTCACGACGCCGTCGCGCACCGGGACGGCGGCGTCGGCGTCGACCCCGGCCGCCGCACAGGCGACCACGGCCAGGCCGTTGAGGTGGGCGACGTCCTGCCACCCGGCGCCGCCGTGCAGCACCGCCCGGTTGACGATCGAGGACCAGGCGCCGACCAGCGGCGCGCCGATGACCTCGCCGAACGCGCCGGCGTCGGCGGCGCGGGCCGCCTCCAGTGCCCGCACCACGGCGTCGCGCTCGGCGGTGTCGCCGGGCCAGTGCTCCAGCAGGCGCGAGATGAGCAGCAGATGCTTGCTCAGCTGGGCGGCCCGCAGCGACAGGACGGCCTGCGTGCCGCCGGCGCCCCGGGCGAGCCGGTCGAACTCCTCCTGCGTCAGCCGGTGCTCGGCCGTCGTCGTCATGCTCCTGTCACCTGTCCTGCCACTCGCCTTCTGACATCCTCGGACAGCCGTCCGTGTACGTGCTCGATGAGCTTGCGCAGGTCGGCGCAGTACACCGAGGGATTGTGGAAGCCCTGGCCGGGCCGGAACCGGTGCGCGTAGTGCCCGGCGCCGCAGACCGGGTGCACCGGGCAGGCGCGGCAGGTGTCCGACAGCGCCGCCAGACCCAGCTGGCGGGCGATGACCCCGGGGTCGTCGAGCACGCGGTCCAGCTCGTCGTGGCGGATGTCGAGGCCGGTGGCGCAGGCGCCCGGGTACGCCGACTTCAGCGCGTCCACCTGCTCGATCGCGCCGTCGGACTCGATCACCACGACGGCGGCGGGGCTGAGCCCGATCTGCTCGGAGCGGGAGCCGCCGCCGAGCAGCAGGCTGATCACGTCCTCGAACAGCCGGATCCGGGTCTCGCCGCCGCTGTACCACCGGTCGAACACGGCGATGAGCCAGTCCGCGTACGCGGTCCGGGCGTCGTCGTGCGGCCGCTGCGGCGGGTGCTGCCAGTTGGCGTGCGGCAGCAGCAGGTCGACCGTCGGCGGGTCGAACGCCAGCAGCTGCTCGTAGCAGGCGATCGGGTCGGTGCCGGCCGACACCGTGCACAGGATGCCCGCGTAGCTCGCCCGGTGCTCGGGGCGGCGCAGCAGGTCCAGGGCGCGCGCCGCGGCGGCGAAGCTGCCGCGCCCGCTGCGGGTGACCCGGTGCGCGTCGTGCACCTCCGGCACGCCGTCGATGCTCACCCCGAAGGCGATGCCGTGCGGTCGCAGGGCGTCCAGGCGGCGCTCGGTGAGCAGCACGCCGTTGGTCTGCATGCCGACCTCGACGGCGCAGGTGTCCGGCACCGCGCCCCGCAGCCGGGTGGTCAGTGCGCCGATCCGTTCGGTGCCGAACAGCAGCGGCTCACCCCCGTGGAGGATGACCCGCACGCCCCGCGAGCCGTGCGCCGCGGCGTGCCGGCCGATCGCGTCGACGGCCGCCTCCCACACGTCCTGCGGCATCGCGGCCGGCCGGTCGCGCCAGCTCTGGTCGACGGTCTCGTAGACGTAGCAGTAGTCGCAGGCGAGGTTGCACCGCTGATGGATCTTCAGCACGATGTCGTGCACCGGGGCGGGTCGCCAACCGTGCGCCCGGGCCGCCGCCACGTCGAGCGTCGCGTAGGGCCAGGGCGCCGCCGCCCGGTGCACGTCCCGTGCCGCGGCCACGCCGGCCCCGGCGCTGCCGGTGACGGCAGGCCGGGCGGTGGTGGCCGCGCCGTTCACGACGACGCGTAGGACTGGAACGCTGAGATGATGCCATCGGGATCGTCGAGACTGCGGACCAGCCGTTGCACGGAGCGGGCCAGCACCGAGTCACCGGTGCTGAGCAGTTCCGTGAGCGGGAGGTCCGACACGTCGATCAGGGGCGCCCAGGCATGCTGGTCGCCAGCTGTCGGTGCGGAAACGGCATCCACCGGTAGGCCTCCACTCAAAGGGCTGCGAGCCGTTTGACAAAATGAGCTTGCGGGCGTCGAAAAGTCCGAATTGTCGCACCCCCGCTACCCCGAGCGTACAGAAGTGTGTCGGCACGCCCACGGCTCTGACAATCCCACGTTCGTCGCTTGACGATTCTTGACGTGAATGGGGGCGCGCTGACCAGCGGCGACGGGGTAAGGGACCGTCGGCGCGCGGGTGGCGTGCGAGGGGCTCCGAGAGGGCGATCACGGATCGTCGCGCGGCCCCCCGACCGGTCTCGCCGTAGTGTGAGACTGGACGTTTCAGCAGCACCTGGCAATGCCGCGGGGACCGGTTGACAATTCTTGACGCCGGCCCGCGATCAGGTCGGTGGCGGTTCGATGGTGGCGTCCAGCCGTGCGCCGCGGGCCACCTCGGCCACCGCCGGGTGCGCCGGTCCGCGGGATCTGCGCAGGTCGGCGAGGACCTTCTCGAGCAGCCGCTGGCCGGCGTCGACCTCGCCCGCGGCGTGCCGGTCCAGCGCCAGGTTGGCCCCCGCGGTGAGGGTGTCGGGGTGGGTGTCGCCGCGGGTCTGCTTCGCCAGCAGGTAGGCCTGTTCGGAGCGGCCCCGGGCGCCGACCGCGTCGCCGGTGAGCGACATGTCGGTGGCGAGGTTCACCAGCGTGGCGATCGTGTAGGGGTGGTCCTTGCCGACGGTGTCGTGCAGGGCGTCGTAGGCGATGGTGTCGGCGGCCCGGGCCCGCAGGTACTCACCCTTGGCGCGCAGGATCGAGGCCCGGTTCACCTCGGCGGCGAGGGTGAGCGGGTTGCGCGGGCCGAACGTGCGCTGGTAGGAGCCGACGGCCTCGGCGGCGAGCTGGAACGCGTCGGAGAGCGACTCCTGCCGGCCCTGCTGGCGCAGCGCGTTGGCGTAGCTCATCTTCGCCGCGAGGGTGTACTCGTGCGCGGGGCCGAGGGAGGTGATGCAGTCGTGGTAGTGGTCGCGCAGGGCGTTGAGCGCCTCGGTGGTCTCGCCCATGCCGAGCCGGGCCAGCGCCACGGTCCGCGCCGCCCGCAGGACCCCGCGGTGGGTCTCGCCGAGGACCCGTAACGCCGTCGGGGCGTAGTGCTGCTGCAGCTCGATCACCTCGCGGTAGCGGCCGAGCCCGTACAGGTCCTCCGCCAGCGCGTTGACCGTCAGCAGGGTCTTGTCCCGTTCGGTGCCGTGCCGCTCCAGGTGCCGCAGCAGCTCGAAGCGGTCCATCTCCTCCGCCTCGGCGAACCGGCCCAGGTGCCGGCAGCTCACCGCCAGGTTGTGCAGGCTGGCCGAGGTGAGCGCGTGCCGCTCGCCGTGCTGCGGGGAGTCCAGGTACCGGTGGTAGGTGTCCTGGTCGATGTCGTACGCGGCCCGGTACTGCCCGGCGATGCGCAGGTCGGCGGCGTGGCTGGTGGCCAGCGCCAGGGTCTCGCGGTGGTCGGGGCCGAACGCCGGGTTGTCCCGCAGCCGGGGCATCGTGTCCCTGGTCAGGTCGTGCGCCTGCTGGTACTGCCCGACGGCGCGCAGCCCGTTGGCCCATTCCCGGGTGCTCAGCAGCACCAGGTTGTCGTCGGCGCCGAGGAAGTCCGGCGCGCTCCAGCGCCTGACGGCGGCCTCGGCGAGCCGGATGGCGTCCTCGTACTCGCCCATCAGGTACCGGTAGCGGATCTGGTGGAACACCGTCTGCCGGGCGGCGGGCAGCGCCGAGCCGACGAGCCCGGAGGGCAGCACGTGCGCGGCGATCTCCCGGTGCATGTCGTGCGAGGCGAGGTCGTCGGGCCAGCCCGGGTCGGCGGCGGCGAGGATCGCGTGCACGTTGCGGCGGGCCCGGTCGCGGGCCTCCGGACTCAGCGCGTCGCGCAGCGCGAGCCGCATCAGCGGCTGCACCTCGATGCGCTGCGTCTCCTGGTGCAGCCGGGCCAGGCCGAACCGGCTGATCTGCTGGATGACCTTGCTCAGCTCCAGCCGGTGCCGCATCGTGCGCATGAGGTCCGGGGACAGCTCGTCGCCGTGGTCGACGCTCAGCAGCGTCACCGACACCGGCTCCGAGCCCAGGAACGCGAACAGTTCGAACACCCCGACCGCCACCGGGTTCGTCTGGCGCAGCTGGTCGAGGGCGACCTGCAGCAGCGCGGCGACGGTGTGCGGGTAGTGCGCCGGCTGCCCGGTCGCGAGCAGGCCCGGCCCCGGCTCGTCCAGGCGGTCGCGCAGCTCCTCCCAGCTCAGCCCGGACGCCAGCTTCAGCGCCGCGATCTGCTCCAGCGCCAGCGGCAGCCGCCCGTGCCGGCTGGCCAGCTCGTCGGCGTCGTCGCCGCGCAGCTCCGGGAAGCGCTTGCGCAGGAACTGGATCGCCTCGGCCCGGTCGAAGTCGGGCACCTCGATCGCCAGGTACGAGCTGTCGTTGGCCCACGCCGGGTCCCGCGTGGTCACGATGATCTTGCCGCCGATCGACGGGAAGAACGGGCGGACCTGCTCGTTCTCCACCCCGTCGAACACCAGCAGGAACGGCGCACCGGCCGACTCCAGCCGGGAGATGACGTTGTCGATGGTCTGCTTGACGTTGGCCTGCGCCGGCACGCCGAGCCGCTCCGCCAGCTCGGTCAGCGCCGAACCCGCCCGGGTCGCCGGGATCCACCAGATCACCGTGTACGCGTCGGCGTACTGCTCGATGTACTCCCGCGCCAGCTGCGTCTTGCCGGCGCCGCCCAGCCCGTAGAGCACCAGCGGGCTCGGCCGCTGCGAACGCAGCCGGGCCGCCATCGTGTCCAGCAGGATCTCCCGGCCGACGAAGTACGGGTTGCGCTGCGGGAACTCGCCGCGGATCCGCTCGCCCGGCGGGACCGGCGCCGAGCTCGCCGCGGGCCGTGCCCGCCGCGGGTCCGGCGGGACGGGCGTGCCGCGCGCGGTGGGCGGCGTGCTGCCGCCGGCGATCCGGCCCGGGGACTTCGGCGGCGCGGCCGGCACCGCCAGCCACAGCCCGAGCAGGCTCTCCAGGAACGTGGTCATGTCGTGGTGCCGGTCGGACATCTGGTCCAGCTGCACCGCGATCGAGCGCACCTTGCCCCAGGACGGCACCGACTTGCCGCCGAGGGTGGCGGTGATGGTCTCGTGGGAGACGGTCTCGTCCAGCTCGAGGTTCTTGCGGATACCGACGCTGATGATCCGGGAACCGGGCTTGCCGGCGTCGTTGTACAGCGAGTGCATGGCGACGACGAGGTCCCGATGTGGTCCAGCTGGCAACTGAACCGGATCGGGAAGCTGGATCACCACGCAGTACGCTCCGAAACCCGTGCCGACATGTCAAGTTTCGTCAAGTGCCAAGGATCGCATGGCAGTGCCATGGCGAACAACCTCGACCTTGACCCTCATGGATCTTGATTGACCCCCGATCCGCATTCTGTCAAACGTGGTCCGGCAATTGAAGTCAACTGCTGACGATGAATTTCCGACAGTATTCCGAGAAGCCCTCGGTTACTGCCGCGCATGGCCTCTGAGCTGGTGTTCCTGCATATCTGACAAGGAATTCGGCGGTGCCGGCGTCGGGTTTGGCCGGGGGCGTTCCACAGTGCGACCGATCGCGAAGTCGGCGGTCTCCCCGATGGTCCCGACGATCAGCGTATGGCCCCGGCGACCGGCCCGGCGACCCGCTTGTTGCGGATGCTCGGCCGGACCGTCGCCAATGCGCCACGAAGTCGTCCGGAATGAACGATCGGAAACGGCCGGTGGACGACCGGGCGACCGCCGCCGGGGCACGGCCGCCACCGCCGCGCCCGCCGGACCGCGACCCGCCGCCGCGGGTCGTGGGTGCTCGCGGCGGAACTGTCGGACGGGCGTGATTGCATAGCGGCGTGACCGCGACCGCTTCCCCCCAGTCGGCCAGGCGCGGGACCTACCGCCTGGTCCGGCGGCCGGGTCCGGCGGCCGTCCCGATCGACACGGACCCGTTCCAGCGGCTCGTCGTCGAGCACCGCGCCGGCCCCCTGCTCGTCATCGGCGGGCCCGGCACGGGCAAGACGACCACCCTCGTGGAGGCCGTCGCCGCCCGGGTCGCCGACGGGGTGGATCCCGAGCGGATCCTGGTCCTCACGTTCGGCCGGCGCGGCGCGGTGCGGCTGCGCGACCGCATCGAGGCCCGGCTGGGGCGCGCGGCCGGGCTGCGCACCACCGCCGAGCCGATGGTGCGCACCTTCCACGGCTACGCGTTCGGCCTGCTGCGCCGCGCCGCCGTCGAGCGCGGCGAGCCCTCGCCCCGCCTGCTCACCGGCCCCGAGCAGGACCTCGTCATCCGTGAGCTGCTCGCCGGCTCGCCGGCGCCGTGGCCGGAGGCGCTGCGCGGCGCCCTCGGCACCCGCGCGTTCGCCACGGAGCTGCGCGACCTGCTGCTGCGCGCGGTCGAGCGGGGCGTCGGCCCGCCGGGGCTGGCCCGGCTGGCGGCCGTGCACCAGCGCCCCGACTGGGCCGCCGCGGCCCGGTTCTTCGAGGAGTACCTGCAGGTCCTCGCCCTGCGCGACGCCACCAGCCGGGGTGCGGTCGCCTACGACTACGCCGAGCTGGTGCGGGCCGCGGCCGGGCTGCTGGTCGACGAGCCCGACGTCCTCGCCGCGGAGCGGCGCCGGATCGAGTGCGTCTACCTCGACGAGCTGCCCGACACCGACCCCGCCCAGATCGAGCTGCTGGACCTCGTCGCGGGCGCCGGCGCGCACCTCGTCGCGTTCGCCGACCCGGACTCGTCCACGTTCGCGTTCCGCGGCGCCGACCCCGGCATCGTCGGCGAGTTCCCCGACCGGTTCCGCACCGCCGGCGGCCGGCCCGCACCGCAGGTCGTCCTGCCGCACTCACGCCGGCTCGGCGACGGGCTGCTCGGGCCGGCCCGCCGGGTCGCGTCGCGGCTGCGCGGCCCCGCCCGGCACCGGCAGCTGGAGGCGCAGCGCCCCGGCGGCAGCGTGGAGACCGCGACGTTCGGCTCCGAGACCACCGAGGCGGCGTTCCTCGCCCACCGCCTGCGCGAGGCGCACCTGCTGCGCGGCGTGCCGTGGTCCCGCATGGCGGTGGTGGTGCGCTCCACCGCCCGGCAGCTGGCGCCGCTGCAGCGGGCGCTGCACGCCGCGGGCGTGCCGACGGTCACCGAGGCCGAGGACCTGCCGCTGCACCTGCAGCCGGCGATCGCGCCGCTGCTGCTGCTCCTGCGCTGCGCCCTGGACGACGACCGGCTCGACGAGGACGCCGCGATCGCACTGCTGCACTCGCCGCTCGGCGGCGCCGACCCCCTCGCCGAGCGGCGCCTCCGGCAAGGGCTGCGGGCCCTCGCCCTCGCCGCCGGGGACCGGCGCCCGTCCGGCGTGCTGCTGCTGCACGCCCTGCGCAACCCCGGCGACCTGGCCGACGTCGAGCGGCGCTGGGCGGCGCCGGCGCGCACTGTCGGGCGGCTGCTGCAGGACGTCCGCGCCGCCGCGGCCCGGCCCGGTGCCACCGCCGAGGAGGTGCTGTGGACCGCCTGGCAGGGCAGCGGCCTCGCCGATCGGTGGGCGGCGCTGAGCGCCCGCGGCGGGCACCGCGGCGCCGCCGCCGACCGTGACCTCGACGCGGTCGTGTCGCTGTTCGACGCGGCGGCCCGCTTCACCGACCGGCTCCCCGGCGCCGGCCCCGCCGTCTTCCTCGACCACGTCGAGGGTCAGGACCTGCCCGCCGACTCCCTGGCCCCGTCCGCCGACCGCGGCGAGGCGGTGCGCATCCTCACCGCGCACGCCGCGAAGGGCCTCGAGTGGGACGTCGTCGCCGTCGCCGGCGTGCAGGAGGGCGTCTGGCCCGACCTGCGGCTGCGCGGCAGCGTCCTGGGCTCCGAGCTGCTCGTCGAGGTCCTCGCCGGCCGCACCATGGAGACGATCGGCCGGCTGTCGGCGCTGCTGGACGAGGAGCGCCGCCTCTTCTACGTCGCCGTCACCCGGGCCCGCGAGCAGGTCCTGGTCACCGCCGTCGCGTCCGGCGACGGCGAGGAGCAGCCGAGCCGGTTCCTCACCGAGCTCACCAACGCCGACGCCGGCGCCGACGGGGAGCTCGACGGTGCCGTCATGTTCGAGCCGCCCCGCGCGCTGACCCTGCCGACACTCGTCGCCGAGCTGCGGGTCGCCCTCGTCGACCCCGACGCCACCGACGACCGCCGCGCCGCGGCCGCCGCGATCCTCGCCCGGCTCGCCGCCGAAGGGGTGCCCGGCGCCGACCCCGACAGCTGGTGGGGGCTGCAGCCGCTGTCGGACGACCGGCCCCTCGTCGACCCCGGCGAGCCGGTGACGGTGACCCCGTCCACCGTGGAGAGCGTCGACCGGTGCAGCCTGCGCTGGCTGCTGGAGCGCCACGGCGGGCAGCTGACCCCGTCGCCGGAGCAGTCGATCGGCAACCTCGTGCACGCCGCCGCGATGCTCGCCTCCGACGCCACCGCCGACCGGGCCCAGCTCGTCGCGTATGTCGCCGACCGCTTCGACGCGATCGAGCTGTCCGCGCGGTGGCTCGCCGGCCGCGAGCGGGACCGCGCCGAGACCATGCTGGACAAGCTGATCGGCTGGCTCGCCGGCAACCCGCGCCGGCTCGTCGCGATCGAGCAGGACTTCCTGGTGGAGCTCGCCGACCCCGAGGCGCCGGTCGAGATCAAGGGCCGCGTCGACCGGCTCGAGCTCGACGAGCAGGGCCGGCTCGTGGTCGTGGACCTCAAGACCGGCAAGTCGATCCCCGCCAACGCCAACCTGGCCGAGCATCCGCAGCTCGCGGCGTACCAGGCGGCGATCGAGCTCGGCGCCTTCGAGGAGTCGACCGTCCCCGGCGGGGCCGCGCTGGTCCAGCTCGGCGGCGAGACCAGCGCCGCCCGCGAGCAGGTCCAGCCGCCGCTCGGCGAGGCCGGCGACCCCAACTGGGCGCAGGCGCTGGTGAAGAAGACCGCCAAGACGATGGCCGCCTCGACGTTCGACGCCGTCGTCAACAACAAGTGCCGGGTCTGCCCGGTCAAGACCTCCTGCCCCGTGTCCGGCA
This sequence comes from Dactylosporangium aurantiacum, assembly GCF_000716715.1. GTDB lineage: Bacteria > Actinomycetota > Actinomycetes > Mycobacteriales > Micromonosporaceae > Dactylosporangium > Dactylosporangium aurantiacum. The sequence goes on from NZ_JNYJ01000007.1 coordinate 171,245, forward strand.
AGGGCCGGCACGTCACGTGAGCGTGCTACCGCGTGACGCCGGCGTGAGCGTCCCCCCGCGTGGCGGGGGGCGCGCCGTCGCGTACACCCCCGTCGAGCTCGCCGGGCTGCTGCGGCAGGCGGCGCCGACCCCGCAGCAGGCGGCGGTCGTCGCCGCGCCCGTCGCGCCGCTGCTCGTCGTGGCCGGCGCCGGATCCGGCAAGACCGAGACGATGGCCGCCCGGGTCGTCTGGCTCGTCGCCAACGGCCACGCCCGCCCCGAGCAGATCCTCGGCCTCACCTTCACCCGCAAGGCCGCCGGCGAGCTGTCCCACCGCATCCGGCAGCGGCTCGGGCAGCTGGTGCGCCGCCTCGGCCGCGACGACCTGATCGCCGGCGAGCCGACCGTGGCCACCTACCACTCCTACGCCGCCCGGGTGGTCCGCGAGCACGGCGTCCGCGCCGGCTTCGAACCCTCCACCCGGCTGCTCACCGAGGCCGCCTGCTGGCAGCTCGCGGACGCCGTCGTGCGCGGCTACGACGGTGACATGACCGCCGTGTCGTCGGCACCGTCGACGGTCGTCGACGCCGTGCTGCACCTCGCCGGCGACCTCGCCGAGCACCTGCGCGCGCCCGAGGACGTCGCCGCCTGGACCGGCCGGTTCTTCGCCGAGGTGAGCGCCAAGACCGGCAAGATGGCCAAGCCGGTGCGCGACCTGCTGTCCCGGCAGCAGGCCCGGCTGCAGCTGCTGCCGCTGATCCGGCAGTACCAGGAGAAGAAGCAGCTGCTGGAGGCCATGGACTTCGGCGACCAGCTGTCCCGGGCCGCCCGGGTCGCGCTCGCCCATCCGGAGGTCGGCGCGGTCGAGCGGGACCGGTTCCGGGTGGTGCTGCTCGACGAGTACCAGGACACCAGCCACGCGCAGGTGGTCCTGCTGCGCTCGCTGTTCGGCGGCGGCCACCCGGTGACCGCGGTCGGCGATCCGTGCCAGTCCATCTACGGCTGGCGCGGCGCCTCCGCGGGCACCCTGGAGCGGTTCCCGGCCGAGTTCCCGACGGCGGCCGGGGCGCCGGCGACGCAGCTGAGCCTCACCACCAGCTGGCGCAACCGCCCCGAGATCCTCGACGTCGCCAACGCGCTGTCCGCCCCGCTGCGCGCGCACGGCGCCCGCGTCGCCGAGCTCGCCCCCGCCGACGTCCTCGCCGAGCCCGCGTCGACCGCGACCGTCCACTGTGCGCTGCTGGACACCTACGCCGACGAGGCCGCCTGGATCGCCGACCGGATCGTCGCGTCGTGGCGGCTCGCGGCGAAGGTGGCCCCGGAGACGTTCCCGATGGACATCCCCGTCGAGGACCGGCCGACGACCGCGGTGCTGGTGCGCACCCGCGCCCAGATCCCCGCCCTGGAGAACGCGCTGCGCTCCCGCGGGCTGCCGGTCGAGGTCGTCGGGCTCGGCGGCCTGCTCGACACCCCCGAGGTCCGTGACGTCGTCAGCGTCCTGCGGGTCCTCGCCGACCCCGCCGAGGGCGCGGCGCTGCTGCGCATCCTGACCGGCCCGCGCTGGCGGATCGGCCCGCGGGACCTCGTCGCCCTGTACCGCCGGGCCCGCGCGCTCGCCGCCGCCCGCCGGGCCGGCCCCGTCGACGACGAGCCGGCCCTCGCCGACCGCCTCGACGAGGCCGTGCTGGTCGAGGCCCTGGACGACCTCGGCGACCCGGACGCGTACTCACCGGCCGGCCACGCCCGGTTCGCCGCGCTCGGCGCGGAGCTGCGCCGCCTGCGGTGGCGCCTCGACCAGCCGCTGCCGGACCTCGTCGCCGACATCGAGCGGGCCACCGGCCTCGACGTCGAGGTCGCCGCCCGGCCCGGCGACGCCGGCCTGGCCCGCGGGCACCTCGACGCGTTCAGCAACATCGCGGCCCGGTTCGCCGGCGAGTCGGAGGGCGCGACCCTCGGCGCGTTCCTGGCGTTCCTGGCCGCCGCGGAGAACGAGGAGCGCGGCCTCGCCCCGGGCGAGGTCGAGGTCGTCTCGGGCGCGGTGCAGATCCTGACCGCGCACGCCGCGAAGGGTCTCGAGTGGGACGTGGTGTCCGTCGCCGGCCTCTGCGTCGACGTGTTCCCCGGCGCCAGCAACGCGGGCGACCACTGGCTGCGCGGCCTCGGGGTCCTGCCGTTCCCGCTGCGCGGCGACAGCGACGGGCTGCCGGTGCTGGACCTGTCGGCCGTCGAGGACGTCAAGGGCGTCGTGCGGCGCCTGGAGGCGTTCACCACCGACTGGCGCGAGCACGACGTGCGGGAGGAGCGGCGGCTGGCGTACGTCGCCGTCACCCGCCCCCGCCGGCTCCTGCTGGCCAGCGGGTACTGGTGGGGCGACGGGGTGAAGCGCGCCCGCGGCCCGTCGGTGTTCCTGGAGGAGATCCGCGACCGCTGCCGGTCCGGCGCCGGGGTGGTCGACGCGTGGGCCGCCCCGCCGCCGCCGGACGCGCAGAACCCGACGGCCGACGCCGTGCCCAGCGCGAGCTGGCCCGCCGACCCGCTCGGCGCCCGCCGGCCGCTGCTGGAGGCGGCCGCCGGGATGGTCCGTGCGGCGGCCGCCGCCATCGCCCCTGCGGCGCACCCGGCCGCCGGCATCGCCCCTGCGGCGCACCCGGCCGCCGGCGTCGAACCGCCGGACGGTGCCGTGACCGGCGCCGCGCCCTCGGACGTCGCCGTGGCCGGTCCGGCGCCTTCGGACGACGTCGCCGCGGCCGGACCGGTGCCGGCGGACGGCGGCGCGGTGGCCGTACCGACGCCGCGGCCGGACGACACGGGTGCGCCGGCGCGGGTCGCGTGGCCCGAGGAGGTGCTCCGCGACGGCTCGGGCCGGCGGTGGGCGGCGGAGGCCGACCTCCTCCTGGCCGAGCGGGCCCGGCTCACCCCGCAGCTCAACGCCCCCGTCGACGTGGCGCTGCCCGGGCACCTGTCGGTGTCGCAGCTGGTGGCGCTGCGCCGCGACCCGCAGCGGCTGGCCCGTGCGCTGCGCCGGCCGCTGCCGTCGCGCCCCGACCCGTACGCGCGCCGCGGGACCGCGTTCCACCACTGGCTGGAGCAGCGGTTCAAGGCCGAGCGCCTGATCGACCTCGACGAGCTGCCCGGCGCCGCCGACGAGGGCGCCGCACCGGACGAGGCCCTGGCCGACCTGCAGGAGCGGTTCCTGGCCGGGGAGTGGGCCGACCGGGTGCCGCTGGACGTCGAGGTGCCGTTCGCGTCCGTGATCGCCGGGGTGGTGGTGCGCGGGCGGATGGACGCCGTGTACGCGTACCCCGACGGGCGCTACGACGTCGTGGACTGGAAGACCGGCGCCCAGCCCTCCGGCGCGGACGCTACGGCCGCCGCGGTGCAGCTCGCCGCGTACCGGCTGGCGTGGGCGGAGCTCAAGGGCGTGCCGCTGGACCTGGTCGGCGCGGCGTTCTTCTACGTCCGCGACGGCGTCACGGTCCGCCCCGCCGACCTGCTCGACGAGGCGGGGCTGCTCGCCCTCATCGCCTCGCTGCCGGTCTGATCAACAGCAAGGTCGCGTCAAGCTTCCGACACCTCGCTGTCCACGCAACCGCGCCGTCCTCGAAGCTGTCCAAGGGGCATGCGGACAGGCATGCGAGGGGAAGTGCGCAGGATGCAGACATCGCCGACGCGCGAGGTCGCACTGGTGGTCGGGGTCGCGACCGCCGGGGTGCTGACCGCGGCCCTGCTCGTCATCGGCCCGGTGGCCGCCGCCGACTCCCCGAGGTATCCGCAGGTCACCGACGTCCGCACGCCGATCCAGCCGCAGCCGTAGCGGTTTTGGCAGACTGGCGTCGGGCTGCGACACTTACCGTTGAGATGACCGAGCAGCAATCACCGTGGGCTCAGCCGGACACGCAGGTCGTGCTGGCGCCCGTCGGGCCGGCGCCGACGATCCAGCGCACGGCCGAGCCGCCGCGCGCCGCGCCGGGCTACCGGTCGGGCCGGGTCTCGGGCACCGGCGTGCCGCCGGTCGTGCCGCCCCCGTCGTGGCCGTCCGGCGGCGGTGGCGGCGGCGACGATGACGACCCGGTCAAACGCAACAAGCGCATCCTCAAGGTGCTCAGCGGCAGCGCCGTCGCCGTCGTCCTGATCGGCCTCGTCGTCATCCTCGTCTCGGTGATGACCGGCAACGCCACCACCCCCGGCGGCCTGTTCGACAACCGGGCCAAGGGCCCCAGCGACACCCGCCCCGAGCTGGCCCGCCGCTGCCCGCCGCCGACCATCCCACCCGAGGTCCCACCCGGCGGCGCCGACGTGCCGCCCGGCCCGCGGACCACCGACCCGGAGGCCGGGATCTCCTACAAGGAGTACGGCGACCCGTGGCAGCCGTGGGACGCCGCCTGGGTCGACCGGGGCGAGCTGAAGGTCACCTACCAGATCGGCCAGCACTTCGTCACCGAGCCCGACTACGTCGCCGGCAGCGACTACCACGCGACGATCCTGTCCGGCCACGTCCCGGCCACCGTCAACGACGGCTCGGTGCTCGACCTCAAGTGCGCCGGCGACCAGATCGCCGCCGACGTGCGGATCAGCTTCTACCCGAAGAACAACGAGCTGGAGCCGATCTCCGCCAAGGACCTCACCCTCGGCGGCCGCCCCGCCCGCCTGATCAAGTTCCGGCTGCACTTCTCGCAACCCGGGCTGAAGGCGAAGAGCGAGCTGGTGTCGATCGCCCTCATCGACCTGGGCAAGCCCGAGGCCGCCATCCTGTACGTGTCGATCCCCGACACCCACCGCCAGTTCGACTACATCGCCGACGAGGCCCCCGAGTCCGTCCGCCCCCTGTAGCGGGGCGGAAGGCCGCGACGGCCGGGCGCGGCAACCCCCATCGGGAACCAGCACGACTGGCGCGGGTTGCGTCGATCCGTCACGCTAGCGCGATGAAAAAGGCCGCACTGGTTCTCGGCGTCGTGCTGGTGCTCGTCCCCGCCGGCCCGGCCGGCCCGGCGTTCGCCGACGGCATCCGTGACGATCAGTGGCACCTGCAGTACCTGCGGGTGAGTGAGGCCAACGACAGGACCCGCGGCGAGGGGGTCACGGTCGCGATCGTCGACAACGGCGTCGACCGCAACCACGTCGACCTGAGCGCGAGCGTCCTGCCCGCGATCTCCACCAGCGGCGTCGCCGTGCCGTCCGGCGACCCCGACGGGCACGGCACCGCGCTCGCCGGGCTGATCGCCGGGCAGGGGCACGGCGCCAACCGGCAGTACGGGGTGCTCGGCATCGCCCCGGGCGCGGACATCCTGCCCGTGGTCCTGGGTGGCCCGGCCACGCCCGACCCGACCGGCGTCCGCACCGTCACCCCGGACCAGCTGGCCGAGGGTATCGAGCTGGCTACCGTCCGTGGCGCGAAGGTGATCGTGGTCGGCTACTCGGTGGGCGGCAGCGAGCGGCTCGCGCAGGCGGTGCGGGAGGCGCAGGCGGCCGACGCGATCGTCGTGGCGTCCGACGGCAACCGCGCGGGTGAGGCGTTCGAGCCGTACCCGGCGGCGTACGACGGGGTCCTCGCCGCGGTCCCGCTGTCGCGCGCCGGTGACGTGCTCGTCACCTCCGACAGCGGCCGCCGGCTCGGCTTCGGCGTGCCCGGCGAGGAGATCATGACCACGAACACCGGCGGCGGCTACCGCGTCGACGCCGGCAGCGCCTCCGTCGGCGAGCTCGCCGCGGTCGTGGCGCTGGTGCGTGCCGCGTACCCGAAGCTGCCCGCCGACGAGATCGTCCACCGGCTCTCCGTCACCGCCGTCGACGCCGGGGACAAGGGGACCGACCCGCAGTTCGGCGTCGGCCGGGTCGACCTGGTGCCCGCGCTGACCAGGACGATCCCGCTGGCTCACCCGCCGGCGCCCTCGGCCGCGCCGTCACCCTCGGCCCCGGCGGCGTCGGTGGCCGCGCCGGTCGCCGGTCCCGCCCCGGCCCGCTCCCGGGGCCCGCTGGGGTGGCTGCTCAGCCTGCCGCTGATCGCCTTCATCGGCGTCCTGCTCTGGTACGCGCTGCGGGCCGAACACCGCCTGCGGCGATCCGAGTCGACGGTCGCCTCGGGCGAACAGCGCGCGACGGGATAGATTCGTTGGGTGCCTCGTCGTAGTCCCGCTGTGCGGATCCCCGCGTCCAAGTATCCCGTCGAGCGCCTCACCCTCCCCAACGGCCTGCGGGTGGTGCTCACACCCGACCGGGCCGCACCCGTCGTCGGCGTCGCGGTCGTCTACGACGTGGGCATCCGCTCCGAGCCGCAGGGCCGCACCGGCTTCGCCCACCTCTTCGAGCACCTGATGTTCCAGGGCTCGGAGAGCCTGGAGAAGCTCGCCCACTTCCGGTACGTGCAGGGCTCCGGCGGCACGTTCAACGGCTCGACCCACTTCGACTACACCGACTACTTCGAGACGCTGCCGTCCAACGCGTTGGAGCGGGCGCTGTTCCTCGAGGCCGACCGGATGCGTTCGCCCCGGCTGACCGAGGAGAACCTGCGCAACCAGGTCGACGTGGTCAAGGAGGAGATCCGGGTCAACGTGCTCAACCGGCCGTACGGGGGCTTCCCCTGGCTGCGGCTGCCCCCGGTCATGTTCGACACGTTCGCCAACGCCCACGACGGCTACGGCTCGTTCGACGACCTGGAGTCCGCGACCGTCGCCGACGCCGCCGACTTCTTCGACCGGTACTACGCCTGCGGCAACGCGGTCCTCGCGGTCTCCGGCGACTTCGACGTGGCGACCGCGACCGCGCTGATCGAGCGGCACTTCGGTGACGTGCCGGCCCGGCCGGCGCCGGTGCGCCCCGACTTCGCCGAGCCGGACCTGACCGCGGAGCGCCGCTCGTCGTACGAGGACCGGCTGGCGCCGCTGCCGGCGGTCGCCGCGGCGTGGCGGGTCCCGGACCCGATCACCGACCTCGAGGCCTACCTGCCGTACGTGGTGCTGGCCGAGGTCCTCACCGACGGCGACGCGTCCCGGCTGGTCGAGCGGCTCGTGCTGCGCGACCGGACGGTGACCAGCGTCGGCGGGTACGTCGGGTTCATGGGCGAGCCGTTCGCGGTGCGCGACCCCACCGCCCTCGTCCTGCAGGCGCACCTGCCCCCGGGCGGCGACGTCGACAAGGTCCTGCGCAGCGTCGAGGAGGAGTGCCAGCGCATCGCCACCGACGGCCTCACCCCGGACGAGCTCAGCCGCACCCAGGCCCGCATGGCCACGCACCTGCTGCGCGACACCGACGCGGTGCTCGGCCGGGCCCTGCAGATGGCGGTGCTGGAGCAGCAGCGCGGCGAGCCCGAGCTGCTCAACCAGCTCCACACGCTGATCGGTGGGGTCACCGAGGAGCAGGTCGTCGCCGCGGCGGCCGAACTGGTCCCGTCGCGCCGCGCCGCGGTCGAGGTCATTGCCGGAGGAGCCAAGTGACTGTCGAAACCCTGCCGCGCACCATGCCGGTGCTCGGGCCGAACCGGCCGCTGAAGCTGCCGAAGACCGTCGAGCGGACCCTCGACAACGGGCTGACCGTGATCGCGCTGCGCCGTTCGTCGGTGCCGCTGGTCGAGATCCGGCTGCGGGTACCGTTCGCGAAGGCCCACCTGGCCAGGGCCGCGCTGCTGACGCAGACGGTGCTGTCCGGGACCACCGCCATGTCGACCGTCGACATCGCCGCCGAGCTGCAGAAGGTCGGCGGCGGGCTGTCCGCCGGCGCCGACCCCGACCGGCTGCTGATCTCCGGCAACGCCCTCGTCGGCGGCCTGGAGCGGCTGCTGGACCTGCTGGCCGAGGTGCTCACCGACGCCAACTACCCGGCCGACGAGGTCAGCACCGAGCGGGCCCGCCTGGTCGACCGGATCCGGGTCGCGCAGAGCCAGCCGAGCCACCTGGCCCGCGCGGCGCTGCTGAAGCGGATGTACGGCAAGCACCCGTACGCGATCCAGACCCCGGCACCGGAGCAGGTGGAGGCGGTCACCCCCGGCACGCTGCGCACCCTGCACGCCGAGCGGCTGCACCCGGCCGGCGCGACCCTCGTCATCGTCGGCGACATCGCGCCGGAGAAGGCGATCGCCGCCGCCGAGCAGATGCTGTCGAAGTGGGACGGCGCCGGCTCGACGGTCGAGCTGCCGCCGACGCCGGAGCTGAGGCCGGGGCCGCTGACCCTCGTCGACCGGCCCGGCTCCGTGCAGTCCTCGCTGCGCCTGGCGCTGCCCGCGGTGCCGCGCCGGCACCCCGACCACGCCGCGCTGCAACTGGCCAACCTGGTCTTCGGCGGCTACTTCTCCTCCCGCTGGGTGGAGAACATCCGGGAGGACAAGGGCTACACGTACGGGCCGCACTCCCTGGTCGAGCACGCCGTCGCCGGTTCGGCGCTGGTCGTCGCGGCCGAGGTGGCGACCGCCGTGACCGGCCCGGCGCTGCTGGAGACGCTGTACGAGCTGGGCCGGCTGGCCAGCCTCCCGCCGGAGCAGGAGGAGCTGGAGCAGGCCCGCCAGTACGCGCTGGGCACCCTGCAGCTGGGCATGTCCACGCAGGCGGGGCTGGCCGGGCTGGTGTCGACGTACGCCGGGTTCGGGCTGCGCCTGGACTACCTCGCCGAGCACGCCGCCCGGCTGGCGAAGGCCACCCGCGAGGACGTGGCGGCCGCGGCCGCGCAGTACCTGGCGCCGTCGCGGGTCGCCGCGGTCGTCCTCGGCGACGCGGAGCAGATCGAGCGGCCGCTCTCGGCGTTGACGGCGGTCACCCGAGCGGCGTCATGACGGACGTGGCAGCCGCCCCGCCGGGGCTCCCGCTCCCGCGGGGGGCCCGGCCGGGGCCTCCGCTGGCGCGGGGGGCGCTGGCCCGGGCGGCGCACCACCGCACCGACGCCGCCTGGCTGGAGGAGGCATGGACCCGCGCCAGGGTCGTGGTCGTCGACGACGGGCACATGCTGGTGCGCGGCGACGACCCGCCGGAGCTGGTGTACTTCGAGCCCGGTGACGCGCCGCAGGGGGAGCGGTTCTTCCTCGGCGAGGACGTCGACGGCACCGTGTACTTCGCGGTCGCCGCGGACGTGACGCCGCTGCCGGACACCCGGCGGGTCACGCTGCGCCAGGTGGGCCACGCGCTGCCGGACCTGCCGGCCGGGCTGTTCATCACCGCCGTGGGGCTCGCGAACTGGCATTCGCGGCACCCGTACAGCCCACTCAGCGGCAAACTGACCGTCCCGGCACAGGGCGGGTGGGTCCGCACCACCGAGGACGGCACGGAGACGCTCTGGCCGCGCACCGACCCGGCCGTGATCATGCTGGTGCACGACGGCGTCGACGGCCCGGACGGGCGCTGCCTGCTCGGCTGCAACGCGCAGTGGCCGCAGATGGGCGGCATCCGGCGCTACTCGACGCTCGCCGGGTTCGTCGAGCCGGGGGAGTCCGCGGAGATGGCGGTCGCCCGGGAGGTCCTCGAGGAGGTCGGCGTCGTCGTCGACGACGTCGCCTACGTGGCGAGCCAGCCGTGGCCGTTCCCCGGCTCGCTCATGCTCGGCTTCCACGCCACGGCGCCGGTCGGCGCGGCGATCGTGGTCGACCCGGAGGAGATCCTCGAGGGGCGCTGGTTCTCCCGCGCGGAGATCGGCGCGGTGCTGCGGGGCGAGTCGCAGGACTTCGGGCTGCCGTTCCCCGCGTCGATCGCGCACTACCTGATCACGGAGTGGCTCGGCTGACGCGTGTCACGCCGCCGGCCGGCCGGCGGCGTCGCACGGTGCCTCGACGTCGCGGGTCAGGCCGCGACGCTTCACGGCGCGGCCCGGCTGAGCGCTTCGCGGTGCCAGCGGTCGCACCAGCGGTCGAGGACCCCCGCGGCGTGCGCCGCGGTCACCTGCCGCAGGTCGTGGTCGATCTTGTGCGCGCCGAAGGCCTGCGTCGGGTGCCACTCCAGGTCCCGCCACAGCGCCTCCTCGGTCACCGCGCCGGCCGGGTCGACCGTCCGGCGCAGCAGCGACAGCGGCGCCTGCGGGGTCGAGTCGCCGTCGACCCGGACGAAGTACGTGACCAGCAGCCGCGGCGCCGGCGGCGGCCCGGCCCGCCAGGCCCGCAGCGCGTCGCCGGTGAGCCGGGTGTCCGGCTCGGGGGCCGCGGCCCGGTAGCCGCACAGCCGCATGTGCTCCAGGAAGTCCGGCTCGGGCGCGAGCCCCCGGTCGAGGATCTCGCCGGCGAACCGCTCCGGCCACAGCCACAACCCGTCGGTGTGCAGCCCACCGTGCCCGTGGCCGAGCACGGTGCCGGCGGACAGGTAGTCGGCGATGCGCCGGCGGCGTCCCGGGTCGGCCACCCTCGGCCGCTCGGGCGCGTGGTGGGCCGGTGCTCCCGGGGCGCCGCCGACGGCGAAGTCGCGCGCAACCCGCATGCCGGCCACCGTAGTGGCGCCGGCGGCACCGTGTGAAGGGTCAGCTACTGACCGCGTTGGCCAGCTGCGCCTTCACCTGGACGATCGTCGGGTTCGTCAGGGCCGTGCCGTCGTCGAACTTCAAGGTCGGGACGGTCTGGTTGCCGCCGTTGACGCTCTCGACGAACTTGGCCGCGGCGGGGTCCCGTTCGATGTCGACGACCTGGTACTGGATGCCCTCGCGGTCCATCTGCGACTTCAGGCGGTGGCAGTAGCCGCACCACGTGGTCGAGTACATCGTCAGCATCGGGTGGTCTCCTCCGTCGGTTCTCGGTAGGTACTCCGACGGAAACGTCATACCCGGCTGGAATGATGCCTACCTGTGGCGGACTCCTCAAACCCACTCGCCGGTCTTGACCCGGAGCAGGCTGCCGTGGTGACCGCCCCGGCCGGGCCGCTGTGCGTCCTGGCGGGCGCCGGCACCGGCAAGACCAGGGCGATCACCCACCGGATCGCCCACCGTGTCCGGTCCGGGCAGGTCCGCGCCCAGCACGTCCTCGCCGTCACGTTCACCGCCCGCGCCGCCGCCGAGATGCGGGCCCGCATCGACCAGCTCGGCGCCGCCGGCGTGCAGGCCCGCACGTTCCACGCCGCCGCGCTGCGCCAGGTCCGCTACTTCGCCCCCCGGCTGTTCTCCGGCCGGGACATGCCCGAGCTGCTGGACAGCAAGGCCCGCCTGGTCGGCCTCGCCGCCACCCGGGTCGGCGTCAAGATCGACGGCACCGGCGCACGGGACCTCGCCGGCGAGATCGAGTGGGCCAAGTCCTCGCTCATCGAGCCCGCCGACTATGCCGTCGCCGCCGCCAAGGCGCTGCGCGAGCCGCCGTTCGACGCGGCGAAGGTCGGCGAGGTCTACGCCGCCTACGAGCGGGTCAAGCGCGCCCAGGGCGTGATCGACTTCGAGGACATGATCCGCGCCGCGATCTGGGCCATGGAGGAGCACGAGGACGTCGCCCAGCAGATCCGCTCGCAGTACCGGCACTTCGTCGTCGACGAGTATCAGGACGTCAACCCGATGCAGCAGCGGCTGCTGGAGTCGTGGCTCGGCGACCGCGACGACCTGACCGTCGTCGGCGACGCGAGCCAGACGATCTACTCGTTCACCGGCGCCAGCGCGTCGTATCTCGTCGACTTCAAGCGCCGCCACCCCGCCGCGACCGTCGTGCGGCTGATCCGGGACTACCGCTCCACCCCGCAGGTCGTCGGCCTCGCCAACACGGTCATCGGGCAGGCCCGCGGCGAGCTGGCCCGGCTGCGGCTCGAGCTGATCGGCCAGCGCCCCGCCGGGCCCGAGCCGGTCATGCGCTCGTTCCCCGACGAGGCGCAGGAGGCCGCCGCCGTCGCCGCCCGCTGCGGCGAGCTCGTCGCGGCGGGCACGCCGGCGGAGGAGATCGCCGTGCTGTTCCGGGTCAACGCGCAGTCCGAGGTGTACCAGGAGGCCCTCGCCGAGGCCGGGGTGCCGTATGTGGTGCACGGCGCCGAGCGTTTCTTCGAGCGGGTCGAGGTGCGCCAGGCGATGATCGCGCTGCGGGCCGCGACCCGGTCGGCCGACGCGGACGCGCCACTGACCGAGTCGGTCGCGCGTGCCCTGGAGGGGGTCGGCTGGCGACCCGGCGACACGCCCGCCGGCGGCGCCGCCCGCGAGCGGTGGGAGGCGGTGGCGGCGCTCGTCGCCCTCGCCGAGAGCATGCCGGCGCTCACCCTGGAGGCGTTCAACGAGGAGCTGGCCCGCCGCGCCACCCTGCAGCACGTGCCGACGGTCGCCGGGGTCACCCTGTCGTCGCTGCACTCCGCCAAGGGCCTGGAGTGGGACGCGGTGTTCCTGGTCGGCCTCGCCGAGGGCACGATGCCCGTCATCCACGCCCGCACCCCCGACGCGGTCGAGGAGGAGCGGCGGCTGCTCTATGTCGGCGTCACCCGGGCGAGGCACACCCTGTGGCTGTCCTACGCCGGTGCCCGCGCGCCGGGCGGGCGCCCCCGGCGGGCGAGCCGGTTCCTGCCGATGCTGGAGCCCGGGCGGGCCGCGCAGCAGGGCTCCGGCCGGCACGCCGGCGCCGCCGGCAGGGGCCTCGGCAAGGCGGAGGTGGCCGCCAGGGTGCGCCGCACCGTCGCCGTCTCCTGCCGGGTCTGCGGCGCCGGGCTGCTCAGCGGGGCCGAGCGCAAGCTGGGCCGCTGCGCCGGCTGCCCGGCCGACCGCGACGAGGAGCTGCTGGCCAGGCTGCTCGACTGGCGGGCCCGGCTCGCCGCCGTGCAGAAGGTCCCGCCGTTCGTCGTATTTACGGATGTCACGCTCGCGGCGATCGCCGAACGACGTCCCGGGCGCCGCGAGGAGCTCGCCGTGATCGCCGGGATCGGCCCCCGCAAGCTCGGTCTCTACGGCGACGACGTGCTCGCGCTGGTGTCCGGCACCACCGTCGAGGACCTCGTCGGCAGCGACTGATTTCGATGCGCGGAAAAGTGACAAGAACTTTTCCCGGAAATTCGATTGCCCTACCCTGAAGAGGCGACATAGCCTGCGAGCACGAACGCCGGAGCCCCGGCGACCGACCCATGACGAGTGTGGAGAGAAGGTGCGACCCGTGAAGCTCTATATCTCAGCCGAGCTGCAGCCGGCGTTGCGCGCTCTCTGTGCCGCGTCCCCGGTGTCGGCGCGCCGTGTCCCGCCGTCGTCCGTCTCGGTTCTGTGGCAGGAGGCTGCCGTCAACGGTGCCTTCGCGGGTGCCGCTGCCGCGCCGGCCCCGGCCCGCAGACTGTCCGCCGCTCCGGCGTCGGCCGCCTCCCTGATCCCGACCGTTGCCTCCGCTCCGGCTGCTGCCCCGATCGCGTCCTTCGCGGTCACGGGTGGCGTCGCGGCCCTGGGCGGCGTCGAGGTTCCGGGCGGCGTCGAAGTCCAGGGCGGCACGGCGACCGGTGGCTCCATGGCCGGTGCGTTCCAGGTCGACCTGACGGTCGACATGGACGCCGATCGCGTCGGCGGCACCGACCAGCACGTCAGCACCATCGAGCGCGTCCGCATCGTCGAGCAGGTCCCCGCCGTTGGCGTGGCGCTGCTCGACCGGCGGGAAGTCCAGGTTCAGGGGACCAGTGGGCTCACCGCGAACGACAAGCACGACCTGACGGCTCCGAAGCCCAACGGCGGAGTCCGCGGCACACCACCTCGAGGCAGGCCGGTCTAACAGACCGACTTACCGGCTCACCTCGAGGCCGCGGAACCCGACACCGGGATCCGCGGCCTCAGTCATTTGCACCGACGATCACCACCAAACGATCGAGAAACAGAAAGGGGTGACCGGGATGAGCCTGGCCTTGGCATCGCGCGATGTGCGCGTTGAGGGTGCCGACGAGCGCCTCCTTGTCGCTGCGCGAGGCGTGAAGTCCGACCTGCCGTGCCGCACCTTCGACCCGGACCTGTGGTTCGCCGACTCGCCGGCCGAGCTCGAGCTGGCCAAGTCGCTCTGCGCGGAGTGCCCGCTGCGCGTCGAGTGCCTTGCCGGTGCGATCGAGCGCGCCGAGCCCTGGGGTGTCTGGGGTGGCGAGATCTTCGAGCGTGGCGCGGTCGTTCCGCGGAAGCGTCCGCGGGGCCGTCCGCGCAAGGAGGACGTCGCTCGCGACGCCGTCCTGCGGGTCGAGGTCGCAGCTCGCACCGCCGCCGTCGCGGCGACCGTGGCGGCATGACATGAGCGCACATCCGTTGCCAGCCAGCCGAGGACTGCGCGCCGCGCAGCCGACCCGGCTTCAACTCACCGACGTTCGTACCAACCTGATCAGGAGCATGGCCGTGTCTTTGCAACTTCTCCACGAAGCACTCTCACGAGCGCGAATGCGTCAGCCTCAGGCTGTCCGTCACTCTGAGGCTTCTTCGTCCGCCCGTCAGATCGCGATGCGCGCCCGCCGCGAGCAGGAGCGCCAGCTGAGCCGACACTGATACCGACCGCACGGAAAAAGGGCGGGTCTCCCCGATCGGGAGGCCCGCCCCTCGGCTATTCCGCCTTGCGCCGGCGCGGTTTCTTCGGCACGTCCTTCGGCTCCGCGAAACCCGGCAGCCACTGCTCGATGATCTCCCGGTACGGCGCCTCCGCCTCCAGCTGGCACAGCACACCGATCGATCCGAGCGTCACCCGATGGGTGAGCATGTACGACGGCGGCAGGTTCAACTGGCGGCTCATCACGTACGCCGGGCTCTTCGGGTTCGCCAGCCGCCCCGCCTCGGCGCGCAGCCACGCCCGGGTGAACCGGAACCGCGGCTCGGCGACCGGATCCAGCATCGGCCGGATGTACGCCAGCACCGCCGCCGCGTCGATCTTCGCGTCGCGCTTGACGAACCCCTCGTCCTGCAGCCCCGCCAGCACCGCGTCGGCGTCACCGGCCAGCGCCAGCCTGGTCAGCCGGCCGATCACCTCCGGATGCCCGCCGGGCAGCCGGGCGACGGCACCGAAGTCGAGCACCCCCAGCCGCCCGTCCGGCAGCATCCGGAAGTTGCCCGGGTGCGGGTCCGCGTGCAGCAGCTCCGCCCGCGCCGGCGCCGAGAAGTGCAGCAACGCCATCCGCGTGCCGGCGGCGTCACGCTCCTCCACCGTGCCCGACGCGATGATCGTCGACAGCGGCACACCCTCGATCCACTCCGTGACCAACACCCGCGGCGAGGACGCCAGCACCTGCGGCACGCAGATGTCCGGGTCGCCGTCGAACGCCGCCGCGAACGCCCGCTGCGAGCTGGCTTCCAGCTCGTAGTCCAGCTCCTCGGTGACCCGGTCACGGATCTCCTGCACCAGCGGCTTCACGTCCAGACCCGGCTGGATCGCCTTGAACAGCCCGGCGAAACGGGCCAGCTGGTTGAGGTCCGCCCGCAGCGCCTCACCGGCGCCCGGATACTGCACCTTGACCGCCACGTCCCGCCCGTCGGCCCAGACCCCGCGGTGGACCTGGCCGATGCTGGCCGCGGCCGCCGGCTTGTCGTCGAACTCCTTGAACCGGTCCCGCCAGTCCTTACCGAGCGACTCGCGCAGCACGTTGTGCACGCTCGCGGCCGGCAGCGGCGGCGCCGCCTCCTGCAGCTTCGTCAACGCCGCACGATACGGCCCGGCGAGGTCCTCCGGCAGCGCCGCCTCGAACACCGACAGCGCCTGCCCCATCTTCATCGCACCGCCCTTGAGCTGCCCGAGCACGCTGAACAGGTGCTCGGCGGTGCGGCGCTGGACATCGGCGGACACCACGTCGGCGGCCATGCCCGTCACGCGCTTGCCCAGGCCGAGCGCGGCCCGCCCGGCCAGCCCGAGAGGAAGCGACGCCAGTCGTGCGGTGCGGGCGACGGCGCCCCTCGGGATCTCGGTCACACGTCATTCTTACCCGGTTCCGGCGACACGACGACGGCGACGGCAGTCACAGCGCGGATGTGCTACCCATTCCCGCCGCCTCAGCTCACCGGCCCGGGGGATCTCGACGATCGCCGCCTCCGTCCGCGGCGCCGCCCCGTCGAGGAACGCGAGGACCTCGTCGGCGGCGAACGCGACCCCGGCGAGGGCGGTCGCCGACGCGCACGGCTCCCCGTCACCCGGCGGCGCCGTGGCCAGCTGGGCGGCCAGCACCGGCCACACCGGGTCCCGGTCCCGCCGGTGCAGCTCCAGGCAGGCCCGGCAGGGCGAGCCGGCCGGACGTACCAGCGGACCGACAACCACCGTGCCGAGCCGCACCGTCAGGTCCAGCCGCGGCAGCCCCACCAGGCGCAGCCCACGCCGGCCCAGGGCCGCAGGGTGCCGGTCACCGACCCGCACCACCAGGTCCACCTGGTCCATCCTCGCCGGCGACAGGTCCGCCCCGGGCGCGAACCTGGTCACCGCGTCACCGGTGGCGACCGCCCGTGAAACTCCCACGTCGTCGACCCGTAGCCCACCGACCAGGACGTCACCGGCGCCGGTGACCCCGTCGACGACCGGGTCCACATGACCGACCCCGCTCGCGGCGAGCAGCGCCGCCAGCGGCGCGAGCAACGGTCCGTCACCGGCGACGACGACGCGGGAGGCGTACCGGCGCCGCAACACCTCCGCGGGAATCCCGCGCCGGCCCGGCCCTGCTGTGCGCAGCCGCAGCGCGATCGCGGCGGCCTCGACGCTCAGTCGGCGGTGCACCCGCTCGGGCAGGCCCACCGGGACCAGCGCGTGCGCCCCGACGACCAGGCCCTCGTCACGCAGCGCCTGCACCAGGCCACGCACGTCGGCCTCGGCCAGCCCGAGCGCCTCACCGGCGGCGAGGACGGCCGGCTCCGTGTGCGCGCCGTCGAGCAGGTCGAGCACCCGCGCCAGCTCCGGGCGCCGCAGGTGCAGCACCACGGCACCGGCGGGGTCGGTGCCGAGCTGGACGGTGGACGCGTCCCGCCACAGGCGGCGCAGGTTCGGCAGGAGTGTCGGTCGCATGACCGGCCCGCAGCGGAGCGAGGAGTCGGTCATCATCGGCGCAGTTTGCTGGGTCAGGGCGGCGCCGGAGCGCAGCGGACGCGACGTCATGACCGGTGAGACTGCCACCGCCGCGGGCTCCGGCCGGGGTGGTTGTCCACAGGGATATCCACCGCCGGCCGGACTTGTCCACAGCCAGCCGCCGAGTTTTCCACAGCGAAAGGCGCAAACGCTACATACCGCGCGGGCCAACCTTGCTGCTCCAGCGCGACGATCTCGGGGCTCACGCGCCGGGCGGGGGGCGGCGAGGAGCCGATGCTGTACGGCCCGGTGACGGCGGCCGTGCCTGCGTCACAGCCTGCATCATCAGGCTGCGTGTCTGGAGCGTCGGGTTACGGGCCCGCTCGGGTCCAAGGACGAGCTGCGGGCCGGCCTCAGGCCTTGCCGAGGATCCGGTTGACGGTGGTGCCGCAGACCGGGCAAGGGCCCTTGGCCATCTTCATGCCCGTCTTCGAAACCGCGATCTCGCCCTCGAAGTCCCGCTTCTCCTTGCACTTGACGCAGTAGCCGTTGTATGTCTCGGCCACGATGCCCTCCTCATCTCGGTCCGGTGCACGCACCGGTGCTGACCAGCTAGGTCGACGTGGTGAGTGTGCCTTGTCGGACACTCGGGGAAAGTGCGGTAAGACGGGACACGCCGAGCGTAATCGGAAGATCTTCCTCTAACCGCACGCTACACACTATGCACAGCCTGGGGATAACTGTGTGGGCAACGGTGTGGGTTGCTGTGGATGAAATGCCGCCGAGTGGCCCCACCAGGCCGACAACCGGTGGAATCTTTCCGGCGAGCCGCCACGAATGGGTGACATACGGGCACGCTCCGCGAGATTGGGCCTTGCGGAGGGATGGCCGTTTCCGGCTAGCGTTCCTCCGTGAGCGGTACCCTGAGGGGGCCGGCATGACACGCAAGCCGGTCATCGAGGTGCGGCGCAGCAAGCGCCGCCGTCGCACGGTGTCTGCCTACCGTGATGGTGAGCGGGTCGTCGTGCTGATCCCCGCGCAGTTCTCCCGGGCGGAGGAGCGCGAGTGGGTCGATCGCATGCTGGAGCGCCTGGCCGTCCGCGAGCAACGGGCCCGACGCACCGACACCGAGCTGACGGCCCGCGCGCAGCGCCTCGCCGCCCGCTACCTGCCCGATCACCCCAACGCCGCCCGCCCCACCAGCGTGCGCTGGGTGCAGAACCAGAACGGGCGCTGGGGCTCGTGCACGCCGGCAGACGGTACCATCCGGATCTCGCACCGCGTGCAGGAGATGCCGGACTGGGTGATCGACTACGTCCTGCTGCACGAGCTGTCACACCTGGTCATCGCCAACCACAGCGCCGCCTTCTGGGCACTCGTCGGCCGCTACCCGAAGTCGGAGCGGGCACGGGGGTATCTTGAGGGGGTGTCAGCGGCAGCCGGTCTCGGGATCACCGAATGACCGTCTCGGCGGCGGTCATCGTGCTGCTCGTGCCCACGCCCTGGTCCCCGCCGGGCATCGACCCGTCCTCGTGGCGCGCCGCCCTCGCCGAGGACGTCGTCGACCTGGTCGCCCCGCTGCCGCTGATCCAGCCGGCGATCGCCGCGCTCCCCGCCGACCTGCCGCTCGCCTCGAAGATCGCGTGGCCGAGCATGCCGCAGTACGAGCTGCCGTCCCTGTCGATCCGCGCCGCCCTGTCCGCCGCGGAGGCCGACGGCCACACCCGCGCCGTCGTGCTCATGGCCGACGCCCCCGACCTGCCGGCCATGCTCATCGGCAAGATGATCCGCCCCCTGTCCACCCGGACGGTCGCGGTCGCCCCCGCCACCGGCGGCGGCCTCCTGGGCGTGGCGACCCGCCTGCCGGTGCCCTCCTGGCTGCCCGACCTGGACCCCGAGACCGCCGACGTGGCGACCGCCCGCCGTCCCGCCCCCGAACCGACCATGGTCTCGGCCGCCCCCAGCTGGCACCGCCTGCGCGGCCCGGACGACCTGCGCCGCCTGGACATGGGCCTCGACGGCTGGGACGCGACGCGGTCGCTGCTGTCCTGAGCGGTCTTTCGCTCGGCGGTCTTTTCCACCGGCTTTCTGAGTTCAGCCCGCGGACGGTCTACGCGGGACCAGCCGGTCTGCTCACACTCGTACAAGCCCCCGCTGGTCCGACCCGGCCAGCTTCTGCCGCCCGCCGCTCCTCGCCGCCGGGTCTCGTCGAGTTTCCGCCCACCGGACGATCCCCGGCGGGCTGCTATCGTGAACCGCCGGCGTTGCCGACCCACACGGCGCCGCGCCATCCCGCCACCACTAGGCCGACGGCAAACGCAAGCAGCGCAAACTACCGAGAGCGACACGGTCGGAGATCAACTTGCTCCGGTGAGCTAGGGTGCTGATAGAGCTGCCCAGCGCCACCCGGGTCGGACGACCCCGCAAACGCCTGTTCCTCCGACCGTGCCCCGACAACGCATTCCTGTTAGGCCGAGTGCCGACGCCTTCGGCCCTGTCGCCCGCCTACGCCTTCGGCCCTGTCGCCCGCCTACGCCTTCGGCCCGTCGCCGTCCTTCGGCGACTCGCCCGGCCCACCGGCAGCGGTCGCATCGCCAGGCGTGCCGTCACTGGTCGTGCCGTCACTGGTCGTGCCGTCGCCGGCGGTCGCGTCGGGCGAGGTCGCGCCGGCAGCGGCACCGCCGGAGGAGGCACCGCCGGAGGAGGCACCGCCGGAGGAGGCACCACCGGAGGAGGCACCGCCCGTGGAAGGCCCGCCCGCGGAGGTCTCACCCGCAGCGGCTCCACCAGCCGAGGCGCCGCCCGCAGGCGTCTCGTCGGTGGACGCTTCACCCGTGGAAGGCCCACCCGTGGAAGGCCCGCCAGCCGCGCCCCCGTCGGCGAACACGTCGTCGCCGAAGCCGAGGTCGCTCAGGTCCAGCTGCGTCCGGGCGAACAGGTCCGGGTCCGCGAACGCCTCCTCGTCAGGCAGCAGGTCGGGGTGGTCCCAGAGCGCGTCGCGGCCGGCCACGCCGCGGTGCTCGGCCAGGGCGGCCCACAGCGCCGTCGCCTCGCGCAGGCGGCGGGGGCGCAGCTCGAGGCCGACCAGGGCGGCGAAGGTCTGCTCAGCCGGCCCGCCCGCGGCCCGGCGGCGGCGGAAGGCCTCGGAGAGGCGGACCACGTCGGGGAGGCGGTCGCCGGCGGCGCGGTCGACGACGTGGCAGACCCAGCCCTCGATCAGGGCCAGCGCGGTCTCCAGCCGGGCCAGGGCGGCCCGCTGCTGCGGCGTGTCCTCAGGGGTGAAGATGCCCTCCAGGACGAGCTCCTGCGGGTCGCTGCCCAGCGTCGTGGGGTCGATGCGGCTCATCGCCTCCTCGATCGCCTCGCGATCGACGTGGATGCCCGCCGCGTACGCCTCGACGGCGGCGAAGACGTGCCCGCGCAGCCACGGGACGTGGCCGAAGAGTCGCTGGTGGGCGGCCTCACGAAGGGCGACGTACAGGCGCACCTGGTCGTCGGGGATCTCCAGGCCGCGGCCGTACTCGGCGATGTTGGCGGGGATCAGCGCGGCCGAGCCGGCCGGGCCCAGGGGCAGGCCGATGTCGCCGGCGGAGAGGACCTCGGCGGCGAGGGAGCCCAGGGCGGTGCCCAGCTGACCGCCGAGCAGCGCGCTGCCGAGCGACGCGACCATCGAGGTCATCGGGCCCATCTGGGCGCGCATCTCCTCTGGTACGAGCTCCGTCATCGCCGACACCATGCGGGCCGCGACGGGGTCGCACAGCTTGCGCCACACGGGCAGCGTCGTGTTGAGCCACTCGCCGCGGCTCCAGGCGGCCGTCGACCGGACCCCCGAGGGCAGCGCCGACTCGGGGTCGAGCCACAGGTCGGCGAGGCGCAGCGCCTCGATGACGGCGGCGCGCTCGGCCGGGGTCACCGACGGGTCACCGACCGGTTTCGCCGCGTCAGGGTCGGCCGTGTTCGCTGGTGGCGTAACCACCGCGCCCGGCATCGCGAAGCCGACCGGGAACTGGGCGATGCCGCCGGCGGGTCCGCCACCGGTCAGATGCGCCTGCGCGAGCTGACGGGCCAGATCCCAGTTGACCGGGCCGCCGCCGGGCGTGGCGAACAGTTGCTGCAGCTGGCTCAGGAATTGCTGCATCTGGCGCGGATCGTTGGGATCCGGCACCTCGCCGCCGGGCGGACCGAAGCCGAACGGGATGTCTGCGGGCATGTCCCAAAGGTACTCGCTTCCTATGCACGAAAACTGAGAGCGCTAGGCTCGCCGCCATGAGACGTCGTGGCGTGACCGTGTTGGTCGGCGCGTTGCTGCTGCTGGTCCTGTCCTGGCAGACGACCGTGCTGAAGGTGCCCTACGTCGAAATGGGGCCCGGACCGACGTACAACACGCTCGGCACCGGCGACGACGGCAAGCCGATCATCAATGTCAGTGGGGCGCCGGTGACGAAGTCCGCCGGGCAGCTGCGGATGACGACGGTCTCGGTCCAGCCGCAGATGACGTTGCTCGAGGCGATGATCGGCTGGTGGCAGGACGACCGCGCGGTGGTGCCGCGTGAGCTGATCTACCCGCCGAACCGCACGGAGCAGCAGGTCGAGGAAGACAACAAGAAGGACTTCCAGGCGTCGCAGTCCTCCGCGGAGACCGTCGCGCTGCGCAAGCTCGGCTACCCGGTCCTGGTCGCGGTCGACGAGGTGTCCGCCGGCTTCCCGGCCGAGGGACAGCTGGCGAAGGGCGACGTCATCACCAGCATCGACGGCACGCCGGTGACGTCGCTGCCGAAGCTGACGGAGCTGGTGCGGGCCAAGCCGGCCGGCACGCCGCGGCAGGTCGAGTTCACGCGCGGCACGGAGAAGCGTTCGGCGTCCATCGCCACGAAGGCCGGCGACGACGGCAACCCGCGTCTCGGGGTCACGGTCAAGTCCTCGCAGCCGCACCCGTTCGAGCTGTCGATCCAGCTGGACCGCATCGGCGGGCCGTCGGCGGGGCTGATGTTCACGCTCGGCATCATCGACACCATCAAGGAAGAGGACCTGACCGGCGGGATCATCATCGCCGGCACGGGCACCATCGACGAGGAAGGCAACGTCGGGCCGATCGGCGGCATCCCGCAGAAGCTGGTCGCGGCGAAGGCGGCGAAGGCCAAGGTCTTCCTCACCCCGGCGGCCAACTGCGCGGAGGCCGTCGCCAATGCCCAGCCGGGCCTGCCATTGATCAAGGTCAGCACGGCCGACGAGGCGCTCGCCGCGCTCGAGCAGTTGCGGGCCGGTCGTACACCACCCGTGTGCAGCAAATGACTACGCTGAACGGGTTTCCATACGCGAACGGGCGGAGCCGACCGTGGTAATGCGTAATCCGATGACCAGGGTGAGCCGACGTGGTCGGGTCACGATCGTCGTGCTGGCGGTCGTCTTCCTGCTCTTCACCCTCTTCGACCGGGTGGTCGGTGCCTGGGCCGACTACCTGTGGTTCTCCGAGGTCAAGTACACCGGGGTCTTCTCGACGGTGCTCACGACCCGCCTGTGGATGTTCCTCATCTTCGGTGCGGCGGTCGGGCTCGTCATCGCCGGCAACCTGTACCTGGCGTACCGGACCCGCCCGCTGCTGCGGCCGCACTCCGCGGAGCAGCACGCCCTGGACCGCTACCGGCTCTTCCTGCTGCCGCACATGACGATCTGGATCGTCGCCGTCGCCGGGCTCATCGGGCTGTTCTCCGGGCTGTCCGCGCAGGGGCACTGGCAGGAGTGGCTGCTGTTCAGCAACAGCACCCCGTTCGGGCAGACCGACGCCCAGTTCAAGGTCGACCTGAGCTTCTACGTGTTCGAATACCCGTTCTGGCGGTACCTGCTGGGCGTCGCCTTCACCGCGGTCGTCTTCTCGCTGCTGGGTGCCCTGGCGCTGCACTACCTCTTCGGCGGGGTCCGGCTGCAGGGCGCCGGTGAGCGGATGACGACCGCCGCGCGCGCCCACCTGACCGCGCTGGTCGCCACGTTCGTGCTGCTCAAGGCCGCCGCGTACTACCTGGACCGGCGCGGGCTGCTGCTCGACAAGTTCCCCACCCAGGACCTGTACGGCGCCGGGTACACCAACGTCAACGCGCTGCTGCCGGCGAAGGAGATCCTCGCGTGGATCTCGATCGTCGTGGCGATCGCGATCCTGGTGTTCTCCAACGCGTTCATGCGCAACCTGGTGTGGCCCGGGCTGGCGCTGGGCCTGCTGGCCCTGTCGGCGGTCGCGGTCGGCGGCATCTACCCGGCCGCGGTGCAGTCGTTCACCGTCAAGCCCAGCCAGCTGCAGAAGGAGGCGGAGTACTTCCAGCGCAGCATCGACGCCACGAGACTCGCGTACGGGTTGAACACGGTGCAGGTCAAACCGTACGCGTCGAGGGCGGAGAAACCCCCGACGAACCTGCCGTCGGTGGACGAGACGGTCACCAACATCCGCCTGCTCGACCCGACCGTCATTGGTGAGACGTACACGCAGCAGCAGCAGGTCCGCGGCTTCTACGAGTTCAACCCGAAGCTCGACATCGACCGGTACACCATCGGCGGCAAGACCCAGGACTACGTCGTCGGCGTCCGTGAGATCAACTACGCGTCGCTGCAGCAGAACAACTGGCAGAACCGGCACTCGGTGTACACCCACGGCTACGGCTTCGTCGCCGCGCCGGCCAACCAGGTCGTCTGCAACGGGCAGCCGTTCTACGTCTCGGGCTTCCTCACCGAGCAGACCAAGCCGGTCGGCGACCAGGGCCAGCAGTGCGCGTCGCAGACGGACCTGATCCCGGTCAGCCAGCCGCGGATCTACTACGGCGAGCAGATGGGCGACGTCTACGCGATCACCGGCCGGGCCGGCAGCGGCGGCGGCGGGGCCGAGTTCGACCGTCCCACCGCCAACGCCGGCGACCAGTACTCCAGCTACGAAGGCTCCGGCGGCGTCGCGGTCGGCTCCTACTGGCGGCGGCTGCTGTACGCGGCGTACTTCCGCGAGACGAACTTCCTGCTCTCCGGCGTCTTCAACGACAACTCGAAGGTGCTGTACGTGCGCGACCCCGAGGACCGGGTCCGCAAGATCGCGCCGTTCCTGACGCTGGACAGCGACCCGTACCCGGCCGTCGTCGACGGCAAGATCCAGTGGATCGTGGACGGCTACACCACGTCGGCGACGTACCCGTACTCGCAGCGCCTCGACTGGAACACCGCGATCCAGGACTCCTCGACCAACAGCCGGATGTTCCCCGAGCCGCGCCAGGACGTGTCGTACCTGCGCAACTCGGTGAAGGCGACGGTCGACGCGTACACGGGCGAGGTCACCCTGTACGCGTTCGACGAGAGCGACCCGATCCTCAAGGCGTGGAACAAGGCGTTCGGCAACAAGCTGGTCAAGCCGCGGTCGGCGATCTCGGCGTCGCTGCAGGACCACCTGCGGTACCCCGAGGACCAGTTCAAGGTCCAGCGTGACCTGCTCAGCCGCTTCCACGTGACCACGCCCAACGGTTTCTTCTCCGGCCAGGACTTCTGGGAGGTGCCGAAGAACCCGGCGAACCCGACCGCGGACCAGCCGCCGTACTACATCGTGGCCAAGCTGCCCAACCAGGAGAAGTCCCGGTTCCAGCTGACCACGGCGCTCGCGCCGCGCAGCCGGGGCAACCTGGCCGCGCTGATGTCGGCGTCCTACGTGGACGGCAAGCCCGTGTTCGAGATCCTGGAGCTGCCGCCGGACACCGCGGTCCAGGGTCCGGCGCAGATGCACAGCACCATGACCGGCATCGCCGAGGCCAGACGCGAGATCACCCAGTTCAGCTCCAACAACTCCGAGGTGATCTACGGCAACCTGCTGACCCTGCCGGTCGCCGACGGCATGCTGTACGTCGAGCCGATCTACCTGCGCACGAAGAGCGACAAGACGTTCCCGACGCTGCAGAAGGTCCTCGTCGCGTACGGGCCGAACTACAAGGCGTATGCCAACACCCTCGCCGACGGCCTCGCCGAACTGGTGAAACAGGCGACCGGCCAGGCACCCGTCCCCGGAACCGGTGACAACACCGACCCCGGCACCCCACCGGGTGGCAACCCCACCGGCTCGCCGCAGGTACAGGAAGCGATCAACGCCATGAACAAGGCGATCGCCGACCTGAAGGCCGCCCAGGTCGCCGGCGACTTCGAGGCGTACGGCCGGGCGCTCAAGGCCCTGCAGGACGCCATCGGCCGGTACGAGGCGGCATCGAAGGCGGCGACACCGGCCCCGTCGACGAGCGCCTCACCCGGCGCCCAACCCAGCGCGTCGACAAGCGCCAATCCGTCGGCATCGGTGACCCCGGCCCCGTCCGGCTGACCCCGCGCACCAAAGGGCCGCCGCACCTCGGTGCGGCGGCCCTTTGCACGTTCACCCGCACCCTCCGACGTGACGGCGGACACGGTCACCCGTAAGCGATTTGGATGTGGTGACGGGGGTGCGCTAACCTGGACAAGCCGACGCGGGGTGGAGCAGCTCGGTAGCTCGCTGGGCTCATAACCCAGAGGTCGCAGGTTCAAATCCTGTCCCCGCTACAACTAGCACGAAGGCGCGGTTCCTCTCCGGAGGGCCGCGTTTCTGCTTTTCGGGCGGGGCTGAGCGAGGACCCGCTCACCGGCCTCGGGGCCGGTTTTCGGCGGAGCCCGCCGCGCGGCCGGGACGTGCGGACGCGCGTCGCCGCAGCAGCGGGCCTGCCAGCGCTGCGCGGCGATGAGGCGGCGGGTCGGCGGTGGGACGGCGATGGGACGGCGGTGGGACGGCGGTGGGACGGCGAGCGTGCGGCGGAGGGTGCGCACCGCAGCGCAGGGAGTCACGCGCAGCAGCGAGATGGCGTGACCGGTCTCGGAGTGACGCGGTCGGGGCTCGCGGCGGCCCGGTAGCGAGCGGTGTGCGCGGCGGTGCCGTGGTGTGGCCGGTCTCGGAATGACGCGGTGGGATCTCGCGGCGGCCCGGTGGCGAGCGGTGTGCGCGGCGGTGCGGTGGTGTGGCCGGTCTCGGGGTGACGCGGTCGGGGCTCGCGGCGGCCCGGTGGCGAGCGGTCTGTACGGCGGCCCGGTGGCGAGGCGCCTGTGCGGCGGCGCGGCCGGTCTCGCGATGCGGTTGGGGCTCGCGGCGGCCAGGTGGTGAGCCGCCTGTGCGGCGGTGCGATGGTGTGGCCGGTCTCGCGGTGGCGCGGCGGCCCGATGGCGAGCGGTCTGCGCGGCCGGACGTGGGGGTCTGGCGGGATGGCGCGACGTCCTGCGCGGTGGCGTGGCGGCGTGATGGCGTGGCGGGTGGCGCGATGGTGCGGCGGGATGACGCAACCATCTGTGCGGTGGCATAACGCCGCGATGGCGCGGTGGCGTGGGGTGGCGGCGCGGAGGAGCGGTGGCACAGCGGTGCGGCGACGTAGCGGCGCGGTGGCACAGCGGTGCGGTGGCACCGCGGCGGCATGGCGGGTCTGCGCAGCGATGAGATGGCGTGGTAGGTCTCGCGACGGGCCGACGGATGGTGCGGCGGTCTGTGCGGTGGCGCGTGACGTCGTGGTGGGGCGTCGTGGCGGCGTGACGGAGCGGCCTGACGTGGTGGGGCGGCGTGGTGGGGCGGCGTGGTGGTTCGCGCGGTGTGTCCGTGCAGCGACGGGGATGGCGCGGCGTGATGGGCCGCACGGTGCAGATCGCAAAGCCGCCCATGTCAGCGACGCGCGTTGGAGTCGGCATGCTCGCGGAATGTGGATCCGTATATGAGCTGGCGATCGGCCGCGTGGAGCACAACCGTACAGTGGCACGTGCTAGTGTCGGTTTCGGTCACGGCACGTGCGAGGAGCATCGAAAATGTTCGGATCAGCGATGCTCGACGAGCGTGGGGTGCGGCCCGGGACGATGGCCGCCGGGCAGGTCCATCTTGGTGGTGGGCGGGACGACGTCGCCGTCGACGAGGTGACCGTGACGCTCATGACCGTGGTCAGCGGGGTCGAGGTCGACTTCCTGCGCTGCCAGGTGTCCGCCGGGTTCACGCTGCGGGCGGGGCGGAGCCGGGCGATCCCGTTCGAGCAGCCGCTGCCGTGGGAGACACCGTTCACGCACCTCGCCGGCGGGCAGCTGCCGGCGGTCTCGGTCCGGCTGCGGACCACCGTCACCGCCGGTGGGCGGCCGAACGACGTGGGAGTGACGGCGGCGACCGTGCACCCGACGGCGGGGCAATGGCGGGTGCTCGACGCGGCGCGGCGGCTGGGGTGGGCGTTCCCGCACTGCGAGGTCCGGCAGGGCACCGTGCCCGGGGTCCGGCAGAGCGACCCGTTCCTGCAGTGGTTCGACTGCGTCGTGCGGCACGCGCCGGACCTGGTGCGGCTCACGTTCGTCGCCAACCCCGTCGGCGTCGACGTCCTGCTGGAGAGCACCGGCGGCGGGCGGCATCAGTTCGCCCTGCGCCACGACGACGAGACCACCGACCTGGCCGCGCTGCTCGAGGACCGCCTCAGCCCGTCCCACACACACTGACCGCCAAAACGGCGATCGCCGTCCCCGGCCACGAAGGCCAGGGACGCTGACCGCCACAACGGCGATCGCCGCCCCCGGCCACGAAGGCCAGGGACGGCGACCGTCCGGAGCGCACCGTCAGGCGAGCAGTTCGAGCTCCGCCAGCTGGGTCTCGGCGGCGCCGTGGTTGGCGGTCACCTGGAGCCGGTAGCGGCTGTACGCGGTCGTGTTCGGGATGACGAACGCCCTGGTCTGGCGCCGGTCGACGAAGTCGATGTTGGTGCGGGTGTCGACCGTCGTCCAGGTGACGCCGTCGTTCGAGCCCTGCAGGACCCAGTTCCTGGGGTCGCGGCCGGGCACGTCGTCGGCGGAGGTCAGGGTGTACTGCTTGACCGTCGCCGCCGCGGTGAGCTGGCAGGTGATCGTCGCGGTGGTCGCGAAGGCCAGCCACTTCGTCATCGAGGTGTCGTCGACCAGCATCGCGCGGCCCTCGGCGGTGCCGTTCTCCGCCGTGGCGGTGACGGTGCTGCCGGTCGCCCTGTCCTTCAGCTGGACCGGCGCGGCGGTCCCGCTCGTCAGCGAACCAGGGATGTTGCCGGCCCCGGTGCCCCACGACGACGGGTTCGGGCCCATCACGAAGTTCAGCGTGCCGCCCGCGGTCAGGTCCGCGTGCGTCAGGTAGTTCTTCGGGTACGCGATGCCGTTGAGGGTGGCGCTCTGGATGTACCGGTTGACGTCGCTGACACCGGGGGCGGTGACCGTGAACGTCCGGCCGTTCTCCAGGGTCATCGTCGCCTTCGGGTGCAGCGGCGCGCCGATCGCGTAGTCGGTCGAGCCCATCCGCGCCGGGTAGAAGCCCAGGGCGGAGAACACGTACCACGCCGACATCTCACCGTTGTCCTCGTCACCGAGGTACCCGTTGCCGGTGCCGGCGCCCGAGTTGTAGAGCGTGGTGAGCACCCGGCGGACCTGGTCCTGCGTCCTGGCCGGGGTGCCGGCGTAGTTGTACATGTACAGCATGTGGTGGATGGGCTCGTTGGAGTGCGCGTACTGGCCCATGTTGGTGTCGTACGCCTCGGACATCTCGTGGATGGTGCCGCCGTAGCAGCCGGGCAGGAAGTCCCGCGGCGCGGCGAGCACCGCGTCGATCTTCGCCGCCAGCTGCGCCTGGCCGCCGTACAGGTTGGCCATGCCCTGCGGGTCCTGCGGCGCGGCGGTCGCGTAGTGCCACGGCGCGCCCTCGGTGAACTCGCACCCCCACTCGTTGGGCTTGAAGTTCGCGTCGGTGGTGCGCCACGCGCCGTTGCTCTGCCTGCCGCGGAAGAAGCCGACCGACTGCGAGAAGAGGTTCACGTAGTCGAGCGCCTGGTTGCGGAAGTACGCGGCGTCCTCGGTGTACCCGAGCGCCTGCCCCATCTGGGAGATGCCGAAGTTGTTCGTCGCGTCCTCGAGGGTCCAGGCGGCCGACTCGCCGAGCACGTCGGTGGCGACGTACCCCTTGAACACCGACGTCTGGATCGCCTTGCGGCCCTTGTTGCCGGCGCCGGAGTACGTGCTGGCGTTCTTCACCATCGACGCGTACGCCGCCTGGTAGTCGAAGTTGCGGACACCCTTCACGTACGCGTCCGCGAACGCCAGGTCCTGGTTCGTGCCGACCATGATGTCGATCGAGCCGGGACCGGTCCAGCGCGGCGTCCAGCCGAAGCTCTTGTACGCGTTGACGAAACCGTCGAGCATCTCACCGGTCCGCGTCGGGGTGAGCAGCGTGTACAGCGGCCACACCGCGCGGGACGTGTCCCAGAAGCCGTTGTTCACGTACATCTGCCCGTCGTGCACCGTGTTGTCGTAGGGGCTGTGGTACCTGCGGACCCCGCCGACCAGCTCCGAGCGGTTGTTCGGGTACATGAACGACCGGTACATGTTCGAGTAGAACGTGACCTGGTTGTCGCTGGTGGCGCCCTCGATCCGGACCTTGCCGAGGGTCGCGTCCCACAGGGTCGCGGCCTCCTCCCGGACCGTGTCGAAGCTCTTCGCGCCGACCTCCTGGCTGAGGTTCGCCGCGGCCTGCGCGACGCTGATGAACGACGTGCCGATCTTCAGGGTCACCTGCTCGTTCGCGGCGGTCGCGAACCGGATCCAGCTGGTGGCGCCCTGGCCGGTGATGGTCCCGGACGCGGCGATCGCCTTGTCCACGGTCGCGGAGACGTACAGCTGCTGGCCGCGGTGGTTGATCGAGCCGGAGATGGTCTGCGCGGCGGTGTTCACGGTGAGCGAGCCGCTGGCGCTGTCGACGGTGTCGAAGAGGATCACCGAGTCCGCGGCGGACGGGAAGCGGAACCGCATCACGCCGGCGTGGTCGGTCGGGGTGATCTCCGCGGTGATCCCGTACGTGTCCAGAGAAGTCTTGTAGTAGTGCGCCTTCGCGACCTCGTTACCGTGGCTGAACGTCGACCTGCGCGCGTCCGGGGTCGACTTCACCCCGCCGGTCATCGGCATCACCTGCAGCTGCGCGTAGTCGCCGATCCAGGGGCTCGGCTCGTGGCTGATCGCGAAGCCCTGCACCGTGGTGGCCTTGTACTCGTACAGCCAGCTGTCGTTGTTGCCGTTGGTCACCGGCGTCCAGAAGTTGAACCCGTTCGGCACCGTGGTGCCGGGGAACGTGTTGCCGCGCGAGTAGCTGAAGCTCGAGTTCGAGCCGCGCCGCGTGTCGACGTAGTCCGACAGCCGGCCGGCGGTGCCGCCGTCGGCGCGGATCTGGATGTCGTCGAACCAGCCGCGGAACAGGCCCGTGTTCAGCGGCTGGTCGTAGGCGATCATGATCCGGTCGATCGTCTTGCCGGCCCGGACCGCGCCGATGTTCGACGTGACGTAGTTCCAGGTGTTGAAGGACAGGACCGAGCCGTTGCCCTGGAACGTCGGGTGCACCCGCACGCCGTGCTGGTCGACCGCGCCGGAGTCGCGCAGGTTGGTGCCGTCGGTGAACATCAGGTCGACCGCGACGTCGAGGTGCCCGCCGGACTGGGGGTACACCCAGTAGGACAACGTGCTGGCCGCACCGACCGGGATGTCGACGTCGAAGACCCGGTTGTACGAGAAGGACGTCGTCGCGCTCAGGTCGTTGCCGGAGTACAGCAGGGCGGTCGTCCCGGTGTGGGCCGTGCCGGTGCCCGGGATGCTCTCCATGCCGGTCAGCGCGCAGCAGTAGCCGCCGATGTTGGTGCTGTTCTCGACGCTGTTGGTCCAGGTCGGCTGCGGGTCGCCGGCCTCGAGGCCGGTCGACCAGTCGCCGGCGGCGGCCGCCGCGGGCTCGGTGAACACGGTGGCGCTGAGCAGGCTCGCGGCGATGGCGGCCACCGCGAGCCAGGCACGTCTGCGGGTGGTGCGGGGTCGGGGGAGTGTCATGCGGCAACCTGCCGTTCCGGTGAGGGTCGTCTCGCCGCGCCCGACATCGTTGTCAGCGCGCGTGCCAGCACCAGCCGTCGACGCTGGGATGGCGTGCGCACACCTGGCGGGGCGGCGCCGTTCAAGGGGGCGGGACGTTCCTACGGAGATTCGCGCCGATATCGAGTTTTGTCAACTCTTGACAAATCGCGGAGGGCGGGGGCGGCGCATACCGCGTCCCCCGCCCTGTCACGGGTGCTACTGCTTGAGGAAGGTCTGCGCGGCGCTGCCGTTGCAGTCCCACAGCTGCAGCCGGGCCCCGTTGCTCACCGAGCCGTTCGGGGAGTCCAGGCAGCGGCCCGACTGCGGGTTGCGCAGGGAGCCGTCGGTCTGCGGGACCCACTGCTGGGCGCCGCCGCCGTTGCAGTCCCACAGCTGGATCGGGGTGCCGTTGGCGGTGCCGTTGCCGGTGGCGTCCAGGCACCGGTTTCCGGTGTCGTCGGCGGCGACGTCGACGCACTGGCCGGCCGGGCCGTTGACGAACGTCGCGCCGGGCGACCCGCCGCCGAGGCGGAAGGTCTGCGCGCCGCTGCCGTTGCAGTCCCACAGCTGCAGCCGGGTCCCGTTGGCGGTCGAGCCGCTGGGGGAGTCCAGGCAGCGCCCCGACTGCGGGTTGCGCAGGGAGCCGTTGGCCTGCGGGACCCACTGCTGGGCGCCGCCGCCGTTGCAGTCCCACAGCTGGATCGGGGTGCCGTTGGCGGTGCCGTTGCCGGTGGCGTCCAGGCACCGGTTACGTCGACGCACCTGCCGCCGGGGCCGGTCACGTTGGCGCCGGGCGGCGGGCCGGTGGTGTTGAGCCGCTTCGAGGCCGCGATGAGCTGCTGGTTCGCGGCACGGACCCGGGCCTGGTCGAACTTGAGCACCTGCCGGTCGTAGGTCCAGAAGCCGTTGACCTCACCCTCCACGTCGAAGGGTTGCGTGTAGACCAGCCCGGCCAGCCCCCGGGTGTAGATCAGGTTGAGCGCCTGGCGTTGCAGGCTCACGTACCGGTCGGTGGCCGACGTGCCGTCCGGGTGCGTCTCGTAGATGAAGTACTGGCCGTTCGGGCTGTACTCGTGGCCGGCCGAGCGCACGCCGAGCCCGCCGTACTCGCCGAGGACCGCGGTCCTGGTGCTGGTCGGGGTGGGGGAGTTGGGGCCCACGTACCAGTGCCAGTCCATGATGTCGCCGTTGCCGGGGTCGCCCTTCGACGAGCAGCAGTTGTAGCCGCTGTGCGGGTTCACCAGGCGGGTCGGGTCCTGGTTCTTCACGTTCTGCACGACCCGGGTCGTGTCGGCCAGGTTCCACTCGCCCCAGCCCTCGTTGAACGGCACGTAGGCGATGACCGCCGGCGAGGAGCGGTGCTCGTCGACGATCTGCCCGACCTCGGTCTCCCACTGCGCGTGCTGGGCCGCGGTGCCGGGCGCCTCGCCCATGCTGGGCATGTCCTGCCAGACGAGCAGCCCGAGCCGGTCCGCGTGGTAGAACCAGCGCTGCGGCTCGACCTTGATGTGCTTGCGGACCAGGTTGAACCCCAGGTCCTTGATCTTGCCCAGGTCGGCGGCGAGGGCCGCGTCGGTCGGCGCGGTGTACAGCCCGTCCGGCCAGAAACCCTGGTCGAGCACGCCGGTCTGGAGCACGAACTGGCCGTTGAGCGTCGGCACGAGCCGGCCGTTGACCACTGCCTTGCCGACCTCGCGCATGCCGAAGTAGTGCATCGTCGAGTCGACGGTCGCGCCCGCCGCGTTGCGCAGCGAGATCCGCAGGTTGTACAGGAACGGGTCGTCCGGCGACCAGCGGCGCGCGTTGGGCACCGGGACGCTGAAGTCGGTGAAGCCGCCGGTCGCGGTGCCGACCACGGTCGTGCCGTCCATCGCCTCGGCGAGCACCGAGTGGCCGGTGACGTCGCCCCGGGTGAAGACCCGGATCCGCAACGTGTTGTTCGCGAGGTTCGGGTACAGGTCGGCGCTGAAGATCGACGAGGTCGGCGTCGGCTCCAGCCAGACGGTCTGCCAGATGCCCGACGACGGCGTGTAGGTGATGCCGCCGGGGTTGCGCACCTGCTTGCCCCGGGCGATGTTGAGCCCCGGGGTGTCCGTCGGGTCGTAGACCCGCACGACCAGCTCGTTGGTGCCGCCGTTGAGCTGCGGCGTGATGTCGAACTCGAACCGGTCGTAGCCGCCGGTGTGCCCGCCGACCTGCACGCCGTTGACCCACACGGTGGCCTGCCAGTCGACCGCGCCGAAGTGCAGCTGGACACGTCGCCCGGCCCAGCCGGCCGGCACCGTGAACGTGCGGCGGTAGAACAGGTAGAGGCGGTTGTCGTTCGCGGGCCGCTTGATCCCGGACAGCGCCGACTCGACGGGGAAGGGGACGTTGACCCGCTCCGGCAGCGTCTGACCGAAGACGGGGTTGTCGTTGGTGGTCGACTGGCGCAGCTGCCACTCACCGTTGAGGTTGAGCCAGTCGGGTCGGGTCATCTGCGGCCGCGGGTACTCCGGCAGCGGCTGGTCGGCGAGCGCCTGGCTCGTCCACGGGGTGTTCAGGGGCGCGGGCTGGGCGGGCGCGGCCGTCGCGGACGGCGCGGCGGACACCGCCGTCCCGAGGCCGAGCAGCGCGGCGAGGGCTGCGCCGAGCAGCCGTCGCCGGTGGCGCGATGGGGACATGAGGGTTCTCCTTGGCATCTCGCTGGCGGGCGGGCCATCGGTGAATGTTGATCGATATGCTAACGATGTCACACGGAAATCAACAGAACCGCTCACGAACTCAAACGATCGAACCGTAACGGAACCTTCACTGCGGAACGCCATGACCTGGGTACATAGAGGTAGCTCTTTTGTTAAAGAAAGTTAACTGATACAGTCCCTGCCCATCGATCCCATCGATGTGGAGGGCTCGCCCATGAGAGCGCAACGTCGAACCTTTGCCCTGATCGCCGGTGCGGCGGTGACGCTCGTGGCGGGCATGGTCATGGCCACCGTCACCCAGGCCGAGGCGGCCAGCAACGCCGCCGCGGCGGTCACCTGCTCCGCGCCCGCCTGGGCGGAGGGCAACACGTACACCGCCGGGACCCAGGTCACCTACAACGGCCGGCTGTACCAGGCCCTCGTCACCCACACCGCCTACGTGGGCGCCGGCTGGAACCCCGCGTCGACCCCGTCGCTGTGGACGGACCTCGGCGCGTGCACCGGCGGGACGACCAGCCCGACGCCGAGCCGGACCCCCAGCACCAGCCCCACGCCCAGCAAGACGCCGAGCACCAGCCCGACGCCGAGCCGGACGCCGAGCAGCAGCCCCACCACCTCCACGTCGCCCGGCGGCAGCACCTGCGCGGTGAAGTCGCGGCCGGCCGGCAAGGTGCTGCAGGGGTACTGGGAGAACTGGGACGGCGCGTCCAACGGCGTGCACCCCGGCCTCGGCTGGATCCCGATCACCGACACCCGGATCGCTGCTCACGGCTACAACGTGATCAACGCGGCGTTCCCCGTCATCCGCTCCGACGGCACCGTGCTGTGGGAGAACGGCATGGACGCAGGGGTCAAGGTCGCCACGCCCGCCGAGATGTGCGCGGCCAAGGCCGCCGGCGCGACGATCCTCATGTCGATCGGCGGCGCGGCCGCCGGCATCGACCTGAGCTCCAGCACCGTCGCCGACCGGTTCGTGGCGACGATCGTGCCGATCCTCAAGACGTACAACTTCGACGGCATCGACATCGACATCGAGACCGGCCTGTCCGGCAGCGGCAACATCAACACGCTGTCGACGTCGCAGGCGAACCTCATCCGGATCATCGACGGCGTGCTCGCGCAGATGCCGTCGAACTTCGGCCTGACGATGGCGCCGGAGACGGCGTACGTGACCGGCGGCAGCGTCACCTACGGCTCGATCTGGGGCTCGTACCTGCCGATCATCAAGAAGTACGTCGACAACGGCCGGCTGTGGTGGCTGAACATGCAGTACTACAACGGCAGCATGTACGGCTGCTCCGGCGACTCCTACTCGGCCGGCACCGTGCAGGGCTTCCAGGTGCAGACCAACTGCCTCAACAGCGGCCTGACCATCCAGGGCGTCACGATCCGGGTGCCCTACGACAAGCAGGTCCCGGGCCTGCCCGCGCAGACCGGCGCGGGCGGCGGCTACATGAGCCCGTCGCTGGTGTCGCAGGCGTACAACACCCAGCTCAAGGGCCTGATGACCTGGTCGATCAACTGGGACGGCTCCAAGGGCTGGACCTTCGGCGACAACGTGAGGTCGCTGCAGGGCCGGTAGACGCTCACCCCGCCGCGGCGGCCGCGACGACCGCCGACGAGATCATGGACAGCTCGTCGGCGGTCGTCACGTACGGCGGCATCGTGTAGACCAGGTCCCGGAACGGCCGCAGCCACACCCCGTGCGCCGCGGCCGCCCGGGTCGCCGCGGCCACGTCGACCTCGTGGTCGAGCTGCACGACCCCGATCCCGCCGAGGACCCGCACGTCGGCGACGCCGGGCGTGCCGCGGGCCGGCTCCAGCCCGGCGGACAGCACCGTCCCGATGCGCTCGACGTCGCCGCGCCAGTCCCCGGCCGCCAGCAGGTCCAGCGACGCGCCGGCCACCGCGCACGCCAGGGGGTTGGCCATGAACGTCGGGCCGTGCGCCAGGATCGGCACGCCGCCCTCCGAGATGCCGTCGGCGACCTCGCTCGTGCACAGGGTCGCCGCGAGCGTCAGGTAGCCGCCGGTCAGCGCCTTGCCGACGCACATCACGTCCGGGCTGACGCCGGCGTGGTCGGCGGCGAACAGCTCGCCGGTGCGGCCGAACCCGGTCGCGATCTCGTCGAACACCAGCAGGACGCCCGCCTCGCGGGTCGCCTCGCGCAGCACCCGCAGGTACTCCGGCGCGTGGAACCGCATCCCGCCGGCGCCCTGCACGACCGGCTCGACGATCACCGCCGCGACCTCGTGCGCGTGCTCGTGGATGAGCGCCGTCAACGCCGCCGCGTAGGCCGGGTCGAACTCGGCCGGCGGCGCCGGCGCGAACAC
The DNA here is from genome assembly GCF_000716715.1 of Dactylosporangium aurantiacum. Taxonomy (GTDB): domain Bacteria; phylum Actinomycetota; class Actinomycetes; order Mycobacteriales; family Micromonosporaceae; genus Dactylosporangium; species Dactylosporangium aurantiacum. The sequence goes on from NZ_JNYJ01000007.1 coordinate 206,962, forward strand.
CTGCGCCGGCAGGACCCCGGTCCACAGGCTGTGCATGCCGCCGTCCGGGTCGCACACCGACATCGGGTGGAAGGTGTCGCCGTGGTACCCGCCCCGCCAGGTCAGCAGCCGCCGCTTCGCGGGCCGGCCCAGCGAGCGCTGGTACTGCAGGCACATCTTGATCGCGACCTCCACCGACACCGAGCCGGAGTCGCTGAAGAACACGTGCCGCAGCGGCGCCGGGGTCAGCTCGACCAGCCGCGCCGCCAGGCTGACCGCCGGCTCGTGGGTGAACCCGCCGAACATCACGTGGCTCATCCGGCCGAGCTGGTCCACGGCGGCCGCGTCGAGCACCGGGTGCCGGTAGCCGTGGATCGCCGACCACCACGACGCCATGCCGTCGACCAGCTCGTCGTGCCCCTCGAACGGCTCGGCGAGCCGGATCCGCACGCCCTGCGCGGACGCCGCGACGAGCGGCGCGGCACGCCCCGGCATCGGCCCGTACGGATGCCACACGTGGGCCCGGTCCAGCGCCAGCAGCTCCTCGACTCGCATGCCGCTGACCCTAGCCGCGCCCGGGCCGCGACCCGGACGGCGGGGCGGCCGCCCCGGCCCAGGACATCCACCTGGCCGAATGCCGGACGGCGGTTGGTATCCTGCGGCCTCAGCTTGGTGAGCCGTAAGGAGTCAAGGTGGCGGCCCGCAGATCCTTACTTTTTGTCGTCGTCGGTGTACTGTTCGCCGCCGGCGCGGTCATCCAGCCCGGCCCGGGCAAGGCGCACCCCGGCCAAGGGCGGTCCAACTACCGGCTGATGGACGCGGGCAGACCGGTGCAGAGCTGATCCGCCGTCCACCGTGGACAGCGACAGCGCGGCGGTCCTCACGCTCGCCTCGAAGGTCTCCAGCGTCGACGACCTCGCCGAGCTGCTGCGGCACCTGCGCCGGCGGCAGGCGCGGCGGCGCGGCGACCCGCCACTGACCTACCGGGAGCTGGCCGGGCGCACCGGCTGGTCCCACGGCAGCATCGGCGGCTACTTCACCGGCAAGATCCTGCCGCCGACCGACCGCTTCGACGCGCTCGTGCAGCTGCTCGACGCGTCACCGGACGAGCTCGGCGCGCTCGCCGACGCCCGCGACCGGGCCGAGGAGCACAGCCGGGGCGACGAGCCCGGCGCCGCTGCCGGCGCCGCCCGCGACGGGATCCCGCGGCAGCTGCCCGCCGCGCCGGAGTCCTTCACCGGGCGGGACGCCGCGATCGCCCGGCTCACCGCGGCCGCCGGCACCGTCATCGTCATCGGCACCGCCGGGGTCGGCAAGACCGCCCTCGCGGTGCACTGGGCGCACCAGGTCGCCGACCGGTTCCCCGACGGGCAGCTGTACGTGAACCTGCGCGGCTTCGGCCCCGGCACCACCGAGGTGACGGCGGACGAGACGCTGCGGGCGTTCCTCACCGCGCTCGGTGTCGCCCCCGACCAGGTCCCGGCGGAGCTCGACGCCCGGATCGGGCTGTACCGCGGCGTCCTGACCGGCCGCCGGGTCCTGATCCTGCTGGACAACGCCGCGCACGCCGAGCAGGTCCGGCCGCTGCTGCCCGGCCGGTCCGGCAGCCTGGTCGTGGTCACCAGCCGCAACCAGCTCACCGGGCTCGTCGCCACCGACGGCGCGGTGCCCGTGACGCTCGACCTGCTCAGCGCCGGCGAGGCCCGCCGGCTGCTGGCCGCCCGCGCCGGCTCCGCCCGCGCCGGTTCCGCCCGCGCCGGTTCCGCCCGCGTCGAGGACGACCCGGCCGCGGCCGAGGCGATCGTCGAGGCGTGCGCCCGGCTGCCGCTCGCGCTGGTGGTCGTCGCCGCCCGCGCCGCCGCGCACCCGGACCTGCCGCTCGGGGTGCTCGCCGGCGAGCTGCGCGCCGAGCGCGGGCGGCTCGCCGTGCTGCGCGACGCCGCCGCGGCCACCGACGTGCGGTCGGTGTTCTCCTGGTCGTACCAGCGGCTCAGCGCCCAGGCCGCGGCCCTCTTCCGGCTGCTGGCCCTGGTGCCGGGGCCCGACGTCGGCCGGGCCGCCGCGGCCGCGCTGCTCGGCGAGGCGGCCGACGCGCGCCGGGCCCTCGCCGAGCTGACCCACGCGAGCCTGCTGAGCGAGCACGCACCCGGCCGGTTCGTCGCGCACGACCTGCTCCGCGCGTACGCGGCCGAGCTGTCCGGCACCCTGGACGGCGCCGCCGAGCGGGCCGCGGCGACGCTGCGGCTGCTGGAGCACCACCTGCGCACCGCGCACACCGCGGCGCTGCTGCTCGACCCGCACCGCGTGCCGCTGCCGGACGTCGGCACCGCCGCCTCACCCGGCACCGAGGCGCAGGCCCTCGCCTGGTACGCGGTGGAGCACCACACCCTGCTCGCCGCCGTGCGGCAGGCCGCCGTGACCGGCCACGACGGGCACGCGTGGCGGCTGGCGTGGACCCTCGTCGACTATCTCGACCGGCGCGGGCACTGGCCGGACCTGCTCGCGGTGCAGCGCATCGCGCTCGCCGCCGCGCAACGGGCCGGCGACGCGGCGGGCGAGGCGGTCAGCGCACACCAGCTCGGCCGGGCCTGCATCCGCATGCACGACTACGACGACGCCGCCGTCCACCTGGAGCTGGCACTGGACCGGTACGGCCGCATCGGCGACGACGCCGGCCGGGCCAGGGTCCACGGCAACCTCGGCTTCATCGCCGACCGGCAGTCGCGCCCCCGCGACGCGATCGGGCACCTGCTGCGGTCCCTGGACCTGCTGCGCGCCACCGGCGACCAGGCCGGGCAGGGCGCGGCGCTGGCCAACCTCGGCTGGTCCTACGCCGCCGCCGGCGAGCACCGCGAGGCCCTCGACTACTGCCACCAGGCCCTGCAGCTGCAGCAGCGGATCGGGGACCGGACCGGCGAGGCGTACAGCTGGGACAGCATCGGCTTCATCCACCACCAGCTCGGCGAGCACGAGCCGGCCGCCGAGTGCTACCACCAGGCCCTCGACCTGTGGCGCGAGATCGGCGACCGCTACGGCGAGTCGGAGACCCAGACCCACCTCGGCGACCTGCACCGCGCGGCCGGCGACCAGCAGCGGGCCCGGGCGTGCTGGCTGGCCGCCCTCGCCATCCTCGAGGACCTCGGCCACCCCGACGCCGAGCAGGTCCGCCGCCGGGTCGCCGCGGCCTGACGCCGCGCCGGGCGGCCTAGCGGTGCGTCAGGTCGGCGCAGGTCGACTCGCCCGGCAGGAACGGGCGGAACGTGACCTGCCACGACGACCCGGCCGACGACCACGGGGTGCGGGTGTTGGCCTTCCCGGCCGCGGCGAGGATCCGCTGGCCCTCCTCGCCGGTGGCGCTGACGCAGTGCACGCCCGGCCGGTCCGCGACCGCCTCGCCGGGCAGCGCCGGACCGGGCCACGCGACCGGCTGCTGCGGGGCCAGACCCTGGTCGCCGCCCAGCTCCGTCCACGGCTCGGCGACCGCGGCGGCGCCGGACGCCGGGAACGGCACCGGCTCGGACACCGCGTCCCTGCCGAGCGTCGAGCGCAGGTCGGACAGCGACTCGACCAGGCGCTGCAGGCGCTGGCGGGCGGCGCGCTGCGCGGCGGGCAGCGAGTCCTCGCCGATGCCGAGCGCGGGGGCGTCGGTGACCTGCTCGCCGGCGGCGGTGCGGACCATGACGTGGGTCGTCGGCGCGTCGGCGACGTTGGGCATGCCGAGGTCGGCGTGCCGGCCGACGCCGGCGTCGACGGCCAGGTCGACCAGCTTCGCCACGCCGGCGGTGCTGATCCGCTGCAGCTGCACGTTGGGCAGCGCCGGACCCGGGTAGATCTCGATCACCGGCCCGTCGGTGACGACCCGGCCGTCGCCGTACACGCTCAGCGCCGGCACCTCGGTGACGGTCATCGCGACCGGGACCAGCCCGCCGGACACGTCGACGCGCAGGACGAGCTCGTCGGGGCCGTAGGAGACGGCGCCCGCCGACGAGCCGCCGGACGGGCCGCCGGGGGATTCGGCGGCGCAGCCGGCGACCAGCAGGAGCAGGATGGCGGCGAGCACGCGCAGCTGAGTCATACCCCTTCTGACGGCGCCGGCCACCCTCCGGTTCCGCCCCCGGGTGAGGTTCGCCGGGACGGCGGTGGGCAGAGCGCCACCATGCCACCAGCGAAGAACATGCCAGCAGCGAAGAGCGCCATGCCGGCGGCGAAGAGCGCCACCCCGGCGACGAAGAGCGCCGGCACGGCGGCGAAGAGCGCCACCCCGGCGACGAAGAGCGCCGGCACGGCGGCGAAGAAAAAGACCGGCAGCCAGCCGTGGCTGCACCAGCAGGGCCGGGAGATCCAGCGGTTCGGCTCCATCCGGCAGTTCCCGGTCGCGCTGGCCGCGGAAGCCCGGTCGTACTCGTGCGAGCGGCTCAACCAGGTCCTCGCCGACACCCAGATCCTGTACGCCCTGTACAAGAAGCACCACTGGCTGATGCGCGGCCCGACGTTCTACCAGCTGCACCTGCTGCTGGACAAGCACGCGGCCGAGCAGCTGGAGCTGATCGACGCGCTCGCCGAGCGGGTGCAGACCATGGGCGGCATCGCGGTCGGCGACCCGCGGCACGTCGCGGAGCTGACCCGGGTGCCGCGGCCGCCGGACGGCGCGGAGGAGGTGCCGGCGATGCTGTCGCGGCTGCTCGAGGCGCACGAGATGATCCTCACCGAGGCGCACGACGCCGCGGACCGGGTCGCCGACATGGGTGACGACGGCACCAACGACCTGCTCGTCTCCCAGGTGATCCGCACCGGCGAGCTGCAGGCGTGGTTCCTGGCCGAGCACCTGGTCGACACGCCGCTCGTGCGCACCGAGGACACGATCAAGGAGGTCGGCAAGCCCCGGGGCCAGTAACCGGCGTTGATGCAAGGGGTTACCGTGTCGGCGTGACGAGGCAATCCGACTCGCAGTTGGGCGTCGACCTGGGCACCACCCACACGGTCGCGGCGCTGACCTCTGCCGACGGTCGCAGCCAGCCCCTGCTGTTCGACGCCAGCTTCCTGCTGCCGTCGTCGGTGTTCGCGGAGGTCGACGGGCACCTGCTCACCGGCAAGGACGCGGAACGCAGCGCACGCCTCGACCCGAGCCGCTTCGAGCCCAACCCGAAGCGCCGCGTCGACGACGGCACGGTGCTGCTCGGCGCCCGCGAGTACCCGGTGTCGGACCTGCTCGCGGCCGTCCTGCGGCGCACCGCCGACGAGGCGTCGCGGGTGCTGGGCATCATGCCGGTGCGCACGGTGCTGACCTACCCGGCGAACTGGGCGACCCATCGCCGATCCGTCCTGGCCGACGCCGCGGCCCGCGCCGGGATGCCCGCACCGATCCTGGTGCCGGAGCCGATCGCGGCCGCCGCCTACTTCACCACCGTCATGGGCCGGCAGATCCCGCCCGGCGGGGTCCTGGTGGTGTACGACTTCGGCGGCGGCACGTTCGACACGTCCGTCCTGCGGCGCCGCCCCGACGGCGGCTGGGACGTGCTGGCCAGCGACGGCCTGCCCGACGTCGGCGGCGTCGACCTGGACGCCGCGCTGGTCGCGCAGCTCGGCCAGACCCTCGCGACGACCGACCCGCAGCGGTGGCGGCAGCTCACCGAGCCGGCCGACGACCTCTCGCGCCGGCGCAGCTTCCTGCTCCGCGAGGACGTGCGCACGGCCAAGGAGCAGCTGTCGCGCACCTCGTCGGCGGGCGTGCACGTGCCCCTGTTCGAGGTCGACCTGCACGTCACGCGCGCGGAGTTCGAGCAGGTGTCGCGGCCGTACCTGCAGCGCACCGTCGACCTGACGGCCGGCACGCTGCAGCGCGCGGGCGTGCGCCCCGACCAGATCGCCGGGCTGTTCCTGGTCGGCGGCTCGAGCCGGATCCCGATGGTCAGCACGCTGCTGCACCAGCGCCTCGGCGTCGCACCCACCATCATCGAGCAGCCGGAGCTGGTGGTCGCGCTCGGCAGCGCGATCGCCGCGATGCCGGGCCGCCCCGCGCCGGCCGGCGCGCCGCAGACCGGGCCGCGCCCGCCCGGCATGGGCGCGCCGATGGGGGTGCCGCTGTCCGGTCAGCGCCCGCACGGCGCCCCCGTCTCCGGCCCGGCGGGTGCCGCGACCGGCCTCGGCGCGGCCGCCCCGGTCTCGGCGCCGGTGCCGGGCCCCATGTCACCGGCCGCGTCGCCGTCGTCGCCGCCCACCTGGATCGGCGGCCTCCCGCCGTCGTCCGGCGTCCCGGTGTCGGCCCCGCCCACCAGCGGCATGCCGCCCGGCGCGCCCCCGGTGAGCGGCGCCCCCGGCAGCGCCCCACCGGCCGGCGGGCCACCCGTCGCGCCCGTCGGCGCCCCGGCAGCGCCCGGCGGGTTCGGCGGCCCGGCGACGCCCGGCGGCCCGCCCGCGGGTTTCGGCGCCCCGCCGCCGTCCGCGCCGACGGCCCAGTTCGGCCAGGTCGGCGGCCCGGGAGCCGCGCCGCCGCGCCGGTCGAGCGGCCGGAAGACCGCGTTGGTGGTCGGCGCCGCCGTCCTGCTCGTGCTGCTGCTCGGCACCGGCGGGGTCCTCGGCCTGCGGGCCGTCAGCGACGACAAGGCGGCCGACAAGGCCACCACCGCCGCGACCGGCAACCGCGGCGGCACCGCCGCCGCCCCGGCCGGCACCAGGGACGCCAGGCCGGGCGCGAAGCAGCAGACCGTCGAGATCGACAAGTCGGTCTGGTACGGCCAGGTCAAGCTGACCTTCGCCAAGATGGTCTACGACGCCGACGCCGACGAAGACCGGCTGGTCGCCGAGGTCCAGATGGAGAACCTCGGCGACGACACCGTGCAGTCCTACGGCGTGCGGATGGCGTTCCAGATCGGCGGGCAGGAGTACCCGGGCTCGTTCCAGGAGACGTCGCAGGTCTCCGGCGGCCAGAAGAGCAACTTCCACGTCTCCTTCGCCGTGTACGACCCGCTGAAGGTCAGCATCGCCACCGGCACGCTGCTCATCGGCGAGGGCAAGGAGGCGCAGGCCAGGATCCCGCTCGGCGGCGGCGAGGTGGTCGCCTACGAGCCGGTGAACGTGCTCAAGGACAAGAAGGTCACCATCCACGACCTGGAGGTCGCGTTCACGACCTGCGACGTGCGCGGCGGCTTCCTGGACTACAACGGCCAGGCGCTCAAGGACAACCGGGTCCTCACCTGCAAGGTCGACATCCGCTACAACGGCAAGAGCAGCCAGTACGTGGGCTCCGAACACTTCCGGCTCGGCCTGCCGGACGGCACCGAGGTCGCCCCGAAGACCGCCCCGAACGAGGCGATGTCGTCGGGGTCGGAGAACCTGGCGTCGGCGCGCAACCTCGGGTTCCAGTTCAAGTACGTGCCGGGCACGTACAAGCTGCGCGTGGTCGACGTCGCGGGCGACGCCAGGAAACCGTCCGACGTGGCCGAGCTGGACGTGGTCGTCAAGTAGCGGCCGCCGGGCAGAGGGCTAGCGGGCGCCGCCGTTGACGTAGAGGGTCTGGCCGGAGACGTAGGAGGCCTCGTCGCTGGCCAGGAACGCGATGACGGCGGCGACCTCCTCCGGCTGCCCGACCCGGCGCAGCGGCGTGCGCGCCGCCACCTCCTGCTGGTGGTCCTCCGGCGTGCTGCCGACCCGGGTCGCGGTCGCGGCGGTCATCGGCGTGGCGATGTACCCGGGCGCGACCGCGTTCACGGTGATCCCGTACGGCCCCAGCTCGATCGCCAGGGTCGCGGTGAGGCCCTGCACGCCGGCCTTCGCCGCGGCGTAGTTGGCCTGGCCGCGGTTGCCGAGGGCGGAGCGGCTGCTGAGGTTCACGATGCGCCCCGAGCGGGCCGGCACCATGTGCCGCTGCGCGGCGTGGCAGCACAGGAACATGCTGGTGAGGTTGGTGGTGAGGACCGCGTTCCACTCCTCGAACGGCATCTTGAACAGCAGGTTGTCGCGGGTGATGCCGGCGTTGTTGACGAGCACGTCGAGCGAGCCGAGCTCCTCGGCGACGGCGTCGAAGGTGCGGTCGACGGCGCTCTGGTCGGTGACGTCGCACGAGTACGCGGTCCCGACGCCCTCGGGGATCCGGGAGGCGTCGAGGTCGAGCAGCGCGACGCGGGCGCCCTGCGCCGCGAGCAGGCGCGCGGTCGCCAGGCCGATGCCCTGCGCCGCGCCGGTGACGACGGCGGTCTTGCCGGCGAATCTGGACGATGTCACGGTGCGGATCACCTTTCCACGAGGACGGCGGAGCCCTGCCCGACACCGACGCACATGGTGGCGAGCCCGCGGGCCGCGCCGGTGCGCCGCATGCGGTGCAGCAGGGTGGTCAGGATGCGGGCGCCGGAGCAGCCCAGGGGGTGGCCGAGCGCGATCGCGCCGCCGGACGGGTTGACGATGTCGGGGTCGAGGCCGAGCTGGTCGGTGACGGCCAGGGCCTGCGCGGCGAACGCCTCGTTGAGCTCGGCGGACTGCACGTCGCCGAGCTTCCAGCCGCTCCGGGCGAGGACCCGCCCGGTGGCGGGGACCGGGCCGATGCCCATCACGTCGGGGTGCACGCCGGCGGAGGCGCCGGCCACGTAGCGGCCGAGCGGCTCCAGGCCCAGCTCGTGCAGCGCGTCCTCGCTGACCAGCAGCAGGCCGGCGGCGCCGTCGTTGAGCGGGGAGGAGTTGCCGGCGGTCACGGTGCCGCCGGCCTTGAACACCGGTTTGAGGCCGCCGAGCTTGGCGAGGCTGGTGTCGGCCCGGATGCCCTCGTCGGTGGTGACCCCGTCGACGGCGACGATCTCGTCGGCGAAGTGGCCGGCGTCGCGGGCGGCGGCGGCGAGCTGGTGGCTGCGCAGCGCGAACGCGTCCTGCCGGTCGCGGGACACCCCGTAGCGGGCGGCGACCTCCTCGGCGGTCTCGCCCATGGACAGCAGCCCGTGCAGGTCCTTCATCAGCGGGTTGACCAGGCGCCAGCCGAGCCGCGTGTCGGCGATCGCCATCGCGTTGGGCAGGGCGTCGTCGGGGCGGGGCAGCACGAACGGCGCCCGGCTCATCGACTCGGACCCGCCGGCGACGACCACGTCGGCCTCGCCCGCGGCGATCGTGCGGGCGGCGACGGTCACCGCCTCCATGCCGGACGCGCAGAGCCGGTTGACGGTGGCGCCGGGCACGGTGTCGGGCAGCCCGGCGAGCAGGACCGCCATCCGGGCGACGTTGCGGTTGTCCTCGCCGGCCTGGTTGGCCGCGCCCCAGTAGACCTCGTCCACGCGGGCGGGGTCGATGCCCTCGACCAGGGTCCGGATCACGGCCGCGGCGAGGTCGTCGGGGCGGATGTGGGAGAGGCCGCCGCGCAGCTTCCCGATCGGGGTCCGCCGCGCGGCGGCGAAGTAGACGGCACGCATGCCCTTAAACTAACACTGTTAGGCAGGCGGTAGTAGGCTCGGCTCCCTGGACGGCCCGCCACAGCCAGACCCCGGACGCGCGCCGCGACAGCAGCCCCGTCACCCGGTAGGGGAAGGACGTCACCGACCCGTCCGGGTGGTGCTCCTCGCCGTCGGCCTCGGCCAGGACGAACGCCCCGCCGGGGACGGTGTGCACGGTCGCGGCGGTCGCCTGCCAGCTGTACGACTCCGGCCGGTCGAAGAGGCCCTCGAGCAGCTTCTGGACCTCGGCCCGGCCGGTCGCGGACTCACCCGCCTCGCTGCCCACGTACGTGATGTCGTCGTCGGGCACGAAGCACGCCAGTACCGTGGCGACATCCTGCGACAGGAACGCCAGACCGAGCCGGTCCACCATCTCGATGGGATCGCTCACGCCGTCACCTCCGCTGCGCTGCGGCGCCGGCCTGAGCTCCACCCTGAGCTGCTGATTCGCAGCCCTCCGCTGCGCTGCGGGCCGCTCATGCCGTCACCTGGACGCCGGCGCCGACGAGCGTGTTGTGCACGCCGATCGCGGAGGCGACCGGCGCGGCGAGGGCGTAGGACAGCGGGACCAGCGCGATCGAGATGAACCAGTCGACGCTGGAGACCCGGCCGAGCAGCTCCTCCGGCACGAGCCGCTGCTTCGCCGTCGCCCAGGCGATGGTGCCGGCCGCCTCCAGGCCGTTGACGAGGGCACATGCGACGGCCAGGTGCCAGGAGGCGGTCGCCAGGCCGTAGCCCGCCACGGCGAGCGTCGCCAGGGTCCAGGTGACGTAGATGAAGGGCATGAAGCGGCGCGGCACGCCGCGCTGGCCGACGACCAGGGCCGCCGCGATGGCGCCGATGCCGCCGCTGGCCAGGACCAGGCCGAGGTCGCCGGCGCTGCCGTGCAGCTCGTGCTTCACCACGAACGGCAGCAGGACCTCGGTGGGGCCGATGAACAGCAGGTAGGCGAAGGTCGCGGCGAGGAAGGTGCCCCACAGCCACACGTTGCGGCGGACGTAGCTCATGCCCTCCTTGAACTCCTCCCACACCGAGCCCGCCGCCTCGTCGTCCTGCTCGCGGACCACGGGCCGCATCAGCCACAGGCACGTCGCCGACACCGCGAACGTGGCCGCGTCCAGCGCGAACGCCAACCCGCTACCCCCGATCGCGATCAGGATGCCGCCGATCGAGGGCCCGGCCATCTGCAGCGCCGCCGGCCGCACGAACTGGTCCAGCGCGTTCGCCCGGACCAGGTCCTTCTCCGGCACCAGCTGCGGCACGATCGAGTCGAACGCCGGGCCGAAGAAGCCCGAGGCGGCGCCGTAGACGGCCACGAGCGCCACGATGTGCCACACCTGGACCACGCCGGTCAGGCTGAGCACGGTCAGGACGGTGAGCACCGCGCCCCGCACCAGGTCGGTGCACAGCATGATCTTCCGCCGGTCGAACCGGTCGCTGATCACGCCGCCGAACAGCAGCGTGGCGACCTGGGGCAGCGACAGGGCGAACCCGACGACCGACATCGCCGCGGGCGCGCCGGACAGCGCGTACACCTGCCAGGCCAGCGCGACGAGCAGGATGCCGTCGCCGATCAGCGAGGTGCTCATCCCCGTCCACAGCAGGCGGAAGTCCCGCTGCCGGAGGGGGACGAGCAGACCCGGCAGCGGGCGCGCAGCGCGGTGCTTCGCCATCAGGCCGCGTCGCGCAGCTGCTGCCGGTCGGCCAGCTCCGACAGCACGGCGTTGAGCTGGTCGAGCTCCTCGTCGGTGTTGGCCGCGGTCACCTGCACGCGGAAGCCGACCTGGTCGCGGGGGACCAGCGGGTAGGCGGCCAGGGTGACGTAGATGCCCCGGTCCCACAGGAACTGCCCGACCTGCTGGATGTCCTGGCCCTCCGCGAGGGGCAGCTCGATGATCGGCGTGGTGCCGGTGTTCGGCGTGTACAGGCCGAGGGCGCGCACGTGGTCGAGCACCTTCATCGTCTTGCGGTACAGGTCGGCGCGGATCTCGTCGCCGCGCTTGTCGTTCACGTCCAGGCCGGCCATGACGGTGGCGAGCGACGCCGTCGGCGACGGGCCCGAGTACAGATACGGCGGGGCCGCCACCTTGAGGTGGTTCTTCAGCCACGTCGGCAGCGCCAGGAACGCCATCAGCGACGAGTACGACTTGGAGAAGCCGCCGACCAGCACGATGTTGTCGTAGGTCTCGCCGGCGTACCGGACGATCGCGTTGCCGCGGGAGCCGTAGGGCGACGTCTCGTCCGGGGTGCGCTCGCCGATGACGCCGAAGCCGTGCGCCTCGTCGACGTAGAGCAGCGCGTCGTTCTCGCGGCAGACCTGGGCGAAGCGGGCCAGGTCGGGGGCGAGGCCGGTCATCGAGTTGACGCCGTCCATGGCGACCAGGCGGGCGCCGCCCGCCGGCGCGGCCTTCAGCAGCTCCTCGAGGTGCTCCGGGTCGTTGGCGCGGAACCGCACGACGGTCGCGCCGAGGCCCTTGGCGTACATGGCGCCGTCGTAGATCGTCTTGTGCGACTGCGAGTCCAGGAAGATCGTGCCCTGCCCGGCCAGGATCGGGATCACCGACATGTGGATGTGGGTGATCGTCGGCAGCAGGAGGGTGTCGGGGGCGCCGAGCAGCTCGGTGAGGCGCTCCTCGATCTCGATGTACGGCTTCGGGTTGCCCAGCAGCCGCGACCAGCTGGGGTGGGTGCCCCAGGTGCGGATGTACGGGTCGACCGCGTCCATGATCTCCGGCTCGAGGTCGAAGCCGAGGTAGTTGCAGGAGGCGAAGTCCGACAGCCAGTGCCGGCCGACCCGGATACGCCGCCCGGCGATCTCCTCGATCGTCGCGTCGTACATCGGGCTGCTCGTGCGCAGCCGCTCCAGGTCGGCCCACCGTCCGTCACGGCGGACGTAGCTGGCCTTGGCGCTGTGCATCGGGCTGACGGTCATTCCTGGTGCCTTTCGTCGAAGGGTGGTGCATTCCATTGCGATGGACGCGCGGAGCCGCGGCGGTTCCGTCCGGGTTGCGGTCCGGTTGGGTGATTCAGGCCATCGCGGCGAAGGGCGCCGCTTTGGGGATCATGGCGAAGGCGTCCGGCTCGGACAGCGGCCGCGCGAAGAGGTAGCCCTGCCCGTACGGGCAGCCCATCTCGCGCAGCGCCGCGGCCTGTGCGGGCTCTTCGACGCCCTCGGCGACGACCGCGAGGTCGAGCGTCTGGGCGAGGGTGACGATGGCGGTGATGACCGCCCGCTGCTGCCTGGAGTCCAGCATGTCGTCGATGAAGGACTTGTCGATCTTGAGCACGTCGATCGGCATGTGCTGCAGGTACGACAGCGACGAGTAGCCGGTGCCGAAGTCGTCGATGGCGAGCCGGACCCCCATCGCGCGCAGCGCGTCGAAGTCGGCCCTGACCTGCTCGTCGTTGCGCAGCAGGAGACTCTCGGTGATCTCCAGCAGCAGCGTGCCGGGCTCCACGCCGGAGGCCCGCAGCAGCTGCCGGACCTCCTCGACGAAGCCGGGGGTGCGGAACTGCCGGACGGAGACGTTGACGCTGATGTAGCGCAGCGCGCCCGGCGCCGTGGAGCGCTGCCAGCGCCCGACGGTGTTCAGCGCCTGCTGCAGCACCATCCGCCCCATCGGCACGATGAGGCCGCTCTCCTCGGCCACCTCGATGAAGTGGCCGGGCGCGATCATGCCCCTGGTCGGGTGGTTCCACCGTACGAGCGCCTCGAAGCCCAGCGGCGAGCCGGTCTCCAGGTCCACGATCGGCTGGTACTGCAGGACGAACTGCTGCTCCTTGACCGCCTGGTCGAGCGCGGCGCGCAGCTCCAGGCGCTCGAGCACCGCCGTGTGCAGGTCGGACTGGTAGCGCCGCCACTGGCCCTTGCCGGCGCCCTTCGCCACGTACAGCGCGAGGTCGGCCTGGCGCATGAGCTCCTCGGCGGAGCTCGCGTCGACGGTGGTGGACAGCCCGATGCTGCAGATGCCGTTGACGTCCTGGCCGCCGATCTCGAACGGCTCGGCGAGCGCGAGGACGATCCGCTCGGCCGCCAGCTCCAGCTCCGTCATCGACTCGGCCTCGATCAGCGCGGCGAACTCGTCGCCGCCGAGACGGGCGACCGTGTCGGTGCCGCTCAGCGCGGCGGTGATCCGCTCGCCGACCGCGATCAGCAGCGCGTCGCCGACCGCGTGGCCGAGCGTGTCGTTGACGATCTTGAAGTCGTCGAGGTCGATGAACAGGACCCCGACCGGGCCGCGGGCCGGGTGGTTGTCCAGCTGCGCGTCGCGCTTGGCGCGGGCGACCGCCTGCTCCACCCGGTCCTGGAACAGCACCCGGTTGGCCAGGCCCGTCAGCGCGTCGTGGAACGCCTGGCGGATCAGCTGCTCCTCCAGCTGCCGGCGCTCCGTCACGTCCCGCACGGTGAGCACCAGGCCGCCGACGGTCTGGTCGCCGCGCAGGTCCCGGCAGTCGACCTCGACCAGCAGCCCGCCGCCGTCGACGCGCTCGGCGCGCAGGTCCATCCGGTTGTGCGCGTGCAGCCCGCCGCGGACCTGGGTGAGCAGCTCGGCGAGGCGGGGCCGCTCGTCGGCGGCGACGAACTCCCACAGCTCGTAGCCGGCGAGCCGCTCGTCGCCGAACACGGTGCCGGCCGACGGGCTCGCGTACTGGATGAGGTCGTGCTCGTCGACGATGAGGATCACGTCGGAGGTGTTGTGGATGAGGGTCCGGAAGTACGCCTCGCTGCTGCGCCGGTTGACCTCGGCGGTCAGCGTCATGCGCTCCAGGGCCATCGCCGCCTGCGACGCGAGCACCTCGAACGTGGGCTGCAGCGCCTGCAGGGCCTCCGTCGGCGCGCCGACGTAGAGCATGTCCCGCTCGACGCCCATCGGGTGGCGCAGCGCCGAGCTGTGCCCGCGCAGCAGCTCCCGCGCCTGCGGGTCGAGCCCGGACACCCGGACCAGCCCGGGGTCGTCGACCCGCTCGGCCCGCACCAGCACGACCGTGTGCGGCACGCCGGCCGGCAGCAGCCGGTCGACCGCGTGCCGCACGGCGGCGAGCGTCTCGCCGGCGTCGGCGGCCGACACCAGCGTGGTCGTGGCCTCCCGCAGCTCCCGCTCGCGGGCCGTCGACTGGCGGTGGTTGCCCATCACCCCGGCGAGGCGGGCGAGGACGAGGACGAACATGACGCCGGACATGACGGCGATGACGGCCGCGTCGCGCACCGTGCCGAGGCTCGCCTCGACCAGCAGCACGCCGGGCGCGATCAGCGACGCGCCGCCGAGCAGCGCGATGCGGCGGACCCCGACCTCGGCGGACTGCGCCCTGGCCGGCTCGGTGAGCTCCACCATCGACGGGTGCAGCGCCGCCGCGGCCCACGCCCCGTAGCAGAGCACCCAGCCGAGGTCGGTGGCGCCGCCGACCTGCCAGGCGCCGTTGAGCTGGATCAGGCCGTACGCGACGTCGGCGACGAGCAGGCCGGCGGTGCCGAGGCCGATGATCGTGATCGATCGGCTGCGGCGCCCGCCGCCGGTGATCAGCCGCGTGAACACCGCCAGGGTGAGCACGTCGCCGAGGGGGTACGCGATCGAGACCAGCTTCTGCACGAGCGTCAGCTCGGTGCTGCGCACGTACGGGTCGATCAGGAAGATCCACGCCAGCAGCGCCAGGCCGATGGTCAGCGTGGCGGCGTCCAGCAGGCTGTCGCGGCCGTTGCGGCCGGTCCGGGACCGGATGAAGCCGAGCAGGCCGCCCGCGACGAGGGGGTACATCGTCAGGTACAGCACGTCGGAGACCGACGGGAACGGGTTGGTCATCCCGAACACGTCGGTGAGCAGGTTGTACAGGAAGTCGCCGGCGCCGAACGCGAACAGGCCCGCGGCCAGCAGCAGCCACGGCCAGCGCCGCCGGGGCCGGTGCACGAGCACGCCGACGAGGACCCCGGCCGTGCTGGACATGCCGATCGCGCCCCACCAGAGCATGTGCTGGCCGGGCCACAGGTAGAACGCCACGGTGAGCAGCGCCATCCAGGCCGCGAACCACGCGCTGAGTGTGCGGGTCAGCACGTCCGCCTCCATTCCGCTCGCCGGTGCGGAGATCTCCGCGACTGACCAGATCGGTCACGCGGTGGAGGTCTGAACGAATACCGGGGTGCGGGTCGGGTCGGTCGAGTTGCCGGACGTGCCGCCGGACGGCTGACAGCGGCCGGCGTGGTCACTGCCGTGACGCAGGTGGCCTCTGGTGATGTCGCGGCTGCCGATGTACCTGGGGAGCCGGTGCCCGGTGGGGGTGGCGTGGCGGCGGGTGTACCCGGGGGCGCGAAAAGCTCAGCGGCCGGCGGGGCGCCGGGCGCTGACGGGGACGCCGCCCCTGAGCACGAGGGTCTTCGCCTCGCGGGTGATCTGGTGGTGGTGCTGCGGCTCGGCGTAGAAGCTCAGCCCGATCACGCTGCCGAGGGTGATTACGAAGCCGGCCGCCACCAGCCACTCCCGGCCCGGCCACACCCCGTCGCCGAGGAACAGCAGGCCGACCAGCGCGGCCGGCACCGCGCCGGCGGCGTCCATGGCGGCGACCGCGGCGGTGGTCGAGCCGCGCTGCATCGCCAGGCCCAGCAGCAGCTGGCCGACCAGCGAGTGGGCGATGAGCAGGTAGGACAGCGGATCGGTGAAGAACTGGCCGAGGTTGTCGGCCGAAGCGAGAGGCCGCGACGCGACCGCCGCCGCGCCGAACGCCACGCCGGACAGCGCCCCGAGCGCCACCGAGCCCGGCGCCCCGTGCAGGCGACCGGCGAACCACCCGACGACCGCGATGGCGCCGAGCGCGGCGATGAGGCCGGCGATCCCGGGGGTGCCGAGCTGCCTGGACGGTGCCGGCTTGGCGGCCAGCACCAGCGCGGCGAGCCCGAAGGCGAGCAGCACCAGCAGCGCCAGCTCGGTCCTGGGCAGCCGCCACTTGAGGATGAGCACGCCGAGCAGGGCGGTGACGCCGAGCCCGGCCGCCATGGCCGACTGCACGAGGAACAGCGGCAGGTCGCGTCGGGCGAAGAAGGCCAGCGCGAACCCGCCGAACTGGCAGGCGACGCCGACGAGGTAGGACTTGTGCCGGCCCAGGCGCAGCAGCAGCATCGGGTGGAACCCGTGGTGCAGGTCGGTGCGGGCGGCGGCGACGGATTGCAGCAGGTTGGCCACCCCGTAGGCGGCGATCATCGCGCCGAGGAAGAACCAACTCCAAGATGCCACCCGGAGAGGATAGACCCGGTTCGGAGCAGTGGCATGCGGACTATTCGGTTTAGCCTGACAAACCGGACAGTCTGGGGTTGCCCAAACGGGTGAGAACGTCCTCATGAAGGTGACCGTTCGTAGCGACCGCGCTCCCGCCGCCCGGCCCCGGCTGCCCCTGCAGGTCCGTGAACGTGCCCCCGGCCTCGGTGACGATCGGCACCAGCGCCGCCAGGTCCCACAGCGACAGCTCCGGCTCGACCATGATGTCCACGGCGCCCTCGGCGAGCAGCATGTACCCGTAGAAGTCGCCGTACGCCCGCTGCCGCCACGTCCGGCGGGTCAGGTCGAGGATGGCGTTGAGCCGCCCGGCCTCCTCCCAGCCGCCGAGCGACGAGTAGCAGAAGCTCGCGTCGGCGAGCCGGTCCACGCCGCTCACCCGGATCGGCGTCGCCGCGGCCGTGTGCCGCCCCGCATACGCACCGTGACCGAGCGCGGCCCACCAGCGCCGCCCCAGCGCCGGTGCCGACACCAGCCCGACCACCGGCTGGGCGCCCTCCATCAGCGCGATCAGCGTCGCCCAGATGGGCACCCCGCGGACGTAGTTCTTCGTGCCGTCGATCGGGTCGATCACCCACTGCCGGGTCCCGGGCCCGGCGGCGGCCTCGGTCGCGCCGTACTCCTCGCCCAGCACCCCGTCGCGCGGCCTGGCCCGCTGCAGGGTGGCCCGCAGCGCCTTCTCCACCGCCGTGTCCGCCTCCGTCACCGGCGTCAGGTCGGGCTTCGTCGACACGTGCAGATCCTGGGCCCGGAACCGGGGAACGGCGATCGCGTCCGCGGTGTCGGCAAGCAGATGAGCGAGGGCCAGGTCGTCCGCGTAGCGCGCCATGCGCGGAAACTTAGCCGACGATCGCCATCTTCTGGCAGTACTGTCGCCGTTTGTGACCGCCTCGTCCGCCGCCTCGCCCGCTGCCTCGCCCGCCGCGCTGTGCGGCCTGCTCGCCGAGGAGGACCGGCTGCGCGTCTACGCCGCCGTCGTGCTCGGCGCCTCGGGTCTCACCGAGATCGAGTCCGCGACGGGCCTGCCGGCCCGCACCGTCGCCGCCGCGGTCGCCCGCCTCCAGCAGGGCGGCCTGCTCGGCCTCGCCGGCGGCGCCCTGCGCGCCGACGTGGAGGTGTTCAAGGACTCCGTGCGCGCGCACGCCGCCGCGCCGCCCCCGGCCGAGCCGATGGACCCCGACCGCCAGCGCGACCAGATCCTGCGCACCTTCGTCGTCGACGGCCGCCTCACCCACCTGCCGGCCGCGCACGGCAAGCGCCAGGTCGTGCTGGAGCACATCGCCGCCTCGTTCGAGCCCGGCATCCGGTACCCGGAACGCGAGGTCAACGCCGTCCTGCGGGCCTGGCACGACGACTACGCGGCCCTGCGCCGCTACCTCGTCGACAGCGACCTGCTCTCCCGCGCCGACGGCACCTACTGGCGCACCGGCGGCCCGGTCGCCGTCTAGGAGCCGCCGTCGTCCTGCTGGTCG
Organism: Dactylosporangium aurantiacum; assembly: GCF_000716715.1. Lineage (GTDB taxonomy): Bacteria > Actinomycetota > Actinomycetes > Mycobacteriales > Micromonosporaceae > Dactylosporangium > Dactylosporangium aurantiacum. The sequence continues at coordinate 225,082 of NZ_JNYJ01000007.1, forward strand.
GAGGTGCCGTCCTTCGGGTCGGCGGCGCCCTCCTTCGAGGCGAGCAGCCGGCGGAACGACGCGAGCCGCCGCGGGTCGGCGCCGCCCTCGGCGACCAGCTTGTCCAGCCCGCACTCGCCGCCGGCGCCGGTGTGGTCGCAGTTCGGCGCGCACCGCGTCGAGGCCTCGACCAGGTCGGGGAAGCCGTGCAGCAGGCTGTCCGCCGACACGTGCGCCAGCCCGAACGACCGGATCCCGGGCGTGTCGATGATCCAGCCGGGGTCTTCCGGGCCGGCGCCCGGCAGGCGCAGCGCCACGGCGCTGGTGGACGTGTGCCGGCCCTTGCCGACGGCGCTGACCACGCCGACGGCCCGGTCGGTGCCCGGCACGAGGCGGTTGACCAGGGTCGACTTGCCGACGCCGGAGTGCCCGATCATCACCGAGACCCGGCCGCGCAGCGCGGCGACCAGGTCGTCGATCGGCTCGTCGGGGCGGCACAGGACGTACGGCAGGTCCAGCTCGGAGTAGTAGTCCAGCACCGCCTCGGGGCCGGCCAGGTCCCCCTTGGTGAGGCACAGCAGCGGCTCGATCTCGGCGTCGTACGCCGCGACGAGGCAGCGGTCGATGAAGCCGGTCCGCGGCGGCGGGTCGTGCAGCGAGTTGACGATGACGAGCTGCTCGGCGTTGGCGACGACGACCCGCTCGAAGCGGCCCTCGGTGCCGCCTTCCTCGTCGTCGGCGGTGCGCATCAGCACCGACCGGCGCTCGTCGATGCGCACGATGCGGGCCAGGGTGTCGGGGCGGCCGGTGACGTCGCCGACGATCTGCACGTTGTCGCCGACGACGACGCCGTGCCGGCCCAGCTCACGGGCTCGCATGGCGGTGACGACGATGTCGGTGCCGGCCACGTGGCAGGTGTACCGGCCGCGGTCGACCGCCACGACGAACCCGAGGACGGCGTCGCTGTGCTTGGGGCGGGTGCGCGTGCGGGGTCGCGAGGACCGGCTCGGGCGGACCCGGACGTCGTCCTCGTCGTACTCGCGTTTGCGCGTCAGTCTTGCCCTCCGAAGGAAGCCGCTCCGTGCACCATCGTCGACCATAGCCGGGGGAATTCCGGCAGTGTCTTCGCGGTGCATGTGACGTCGTCGAGGCGGACCCCGTCGACGGCGAGCCCGAGGACGGCGGCGGCGTGGGCCAGGCGGTGGTCGTCGCGGGTGGCGACCGTGGCGCCGCGCAGCGGCCGGGGCCGGATCCGCAGGCCGTCGTGGTCCCTGGTGACGTCGGCGCCGAGCGCGCCCAGCGCGGTGACCAGCGCGGCGATCCGGTCGGTCTCGTGGCCGTCGAGGTGCGCGACGCCGTGCAGGTGCGACGGGCCGTCCGCGACCGCGGCGAGCGCGGCCAGCACCGGGATCAGCTCGGCCGCGTCGGCCAGGTCGGCGGTGATGCCGTGCACGGTGCCGGTGCCGCGCATGACGAGGCCCTGCCGGGTGAGCGTGGGCGCGCCGCCCATCCGCCGCAGCAGCTCCAGCAGGCGCCCGCCGGGCTGCAGGCCGGAGCGCGGCCACCCGGCGACGGTCACCGTGCCGCCGGTGACCAGCGCCGCGGCGAGGAACGCCGCGGCGGCCGGCAGGTCCGGTTCGATGTCCCAGGCGCGGCCGTTGAGTCGTCCCGGCTCGACCACCCAGACGTCGGGCCGGCCGTCGTCGACGCCGGCCCCGGCGGCGCGCAGCATCTGCACCGTCATGCGCAGGTGGGGCGCGCGCGGCACCGGAGGCCCGGCGTGCCGCACGACGACCCCCCGGTCGAACTCGGGCGCGGCGAGCAGCAGCCCCGAGACGAGCTGGCTGGACGCGGACGCGTCCATGGTCACCTCGCCGCCGGTGAGGCGCCCGATGCCGTGCACGGTCAGCGGCAGGCCGCCGCCGTAGTCGACCCGGGCGCCGAGGTCGCGCAGCGCGCCGACCAGCGGCGCCATCGGCCTGGTGCGGCTGCGCCCGTCGCCGTCGAACACGACCGCGCCGTCGGCGAGGGCGGCGATCGGCGGCAGGAAGCGCAGCACCGTGCCGGCGCCGCCGACGTCGACGCGGGCGGGTCCGCGCAGCGGGCGGGGGCGCAGCAGCCACAGGTTGTCGTCGGCGGTGGACACGTGGCAGCCCATGGCGCGCAGGCCGGCCGCCATGAGCTCGGTGTCGCGGGCGCGCAGCGGCGCGCGCAGGGTGGTGGCGCCGAGCGACAGCGCGCCGAGGACCAGCGCCCTGGCGGTCATCGATTTCGAGCCGGGGAGTCGCACGGTGGCCGTGACCGGCCCTGGGGCGGTCGGCGCGGTCCACGGCAGGTGCGCGGGGGCGGTCAGGTTCGGCACGCGTTCAGTGTGCGGGTCGTTTCGTTGCGTAGCGACCATTGACGATGCGGCGTTCGCGGAGTCACCGCCGGCGTCGGTACCGTATTGAGCATGTGTGGTCGGTATGCGACATCCCGCAGCAACGTTGACCTGAGCGCGCTCTTCGAGGCCGCCGACGAGACGGACGGGCTCGAGCCGGACTACAACGTCGCCCCCACGGACCAGGTGCCGGTGGTGCGCCTGTCCCAGTCCGCCGGTGGCCGGGTGCTGAGCTCGGCGCGCTGGGGGCTGGTGCCGCCGTGGGCGCCCGACCTCAAGGGCGGCGCCCGGATGATCAACGCCCGGGCGGAGACGGTCGCGGACTCCAAGGCGTTCGCGCCCTCGTTCGCGAAGCGGCGCTGCCTGGTCCCCGCGGACGGCTGGTTCGAATGGGTGCGCGGCGAGGGCAAGACGAAGCAGGCGTATTTCATGACCCTCGGCGAGGACGAGCCGTGCGTGTTCGCCGGGATCTGGACCGTGTGGGGCAAAGCGGAGAGCCGGGTGCTCACCTGCAGCATCATCACCGCGCCCGCCGTCGACGATCTGGCGCTCATTCACGACCGCATGCCGCTGGTCCTGCCGCCGTCGCGGTGGGAGGAGTGGCTGGAGGCCCCCGTCGATGAGCGGCTGCTCGCCCCGACGCCGTCGGAGCACGTCGCGCGGCTGGAGCTGCGACCGGTCGGCGCGCGCGTGGGTGACGTACGTAACGACGGCCGTGATTTGCTGGACCGCGTGCCGGCCCCGGCCCTGCGGCCGGGCGATGTGGAGCCGATCGATCTGACCCTCTTTTAGGGCGTACGTCCATTTCATCCCCGGCAGAATTTGTCGATCGGCGTGAAAACTCTTGTATTTGCAGGCGTTTGTGCGATAGAACACAGCGCCGGTAGGTCAATGTCGGATGGGGGCATCCCGACGTTTTCCTGCCTAGTGTTCGTTTGACCCACGGGGGAGGTGGGTGTATGACCCGGGCGAGGATGCCACGCCCGCATGAGGTCGCTGCCGCCAAGCGCGATCCGCGTCTGTTGCGCGCCGTTCGCGAGCAACAGGGCGATGATGCCTGGCGGACCCGCGGCGCATGCCAGACCGTTGATCCGGAGACGTTCTTTCCGGCCCCGAGTGAGCCCGCCGACGCTGCCGTCGCGTTGTGCCGCACCTGTGATGTCCAAGGCGCGTGTCTGGCCTGGGCGTTGGAGGTCGGCGACTGCCACGGGGTGTGGGGAGCGACCACGCCGCGTGAGCGGCGTGCGATGCTCGTCGCATGGCGCAGCGACGTGCCCAGTCCCAGCCTGACCGGCGCGACGCCGGGACCCGATCACCGGATGGGCCCGGTGGCGTGCCTGCCGCTGCTGCCGATCCAGCGGGTCGGCCGCACCGACCGCAGGGATCCGGTGGGCGCGGCCAGCTGACCGGCCGTTCCACCAGTCGTTCCAGCCGCTCCACCGGCCGCTCCATCGGCGACGCAGCCGATGACGTGTCCGGTGGGGCGGTCGACGGCGCGGCCGGCCACCGGGCCGGTGGCGCCGCCGGGCGGCGGAGTCGTTCGCGGGCCAGGCGGTCGGTCGTCGGGCAGGAGGTCGACACCCCGTTCGGGGTGGCGCGCTACAACCTCGACGTGCCCGCCGGCTACACCGGCACACTGCTCGTCCTGGGCCACGGCGCCGGCGGTGACGTCGACGCCGTGGACCTGGTGGCGGTCCGCGCCGCCGTGCTCGCCACGGGCGCCGCGGTGGCGATGGTGACCCAGCCCTACCGGGTCGCCGGTGCCCGCCGCCCACCCGCACCCGCCAGGCAGCTCGACGCCGCCTGGCTCGCCGTCGTCGCCGAGCTGCGCCGCCGGGTGGCGATCGACACCCTGGTCGTCGGCGGCCGGTCCAGCGGCGCCAGGGTCGCCTGCCGCACCGCCGTCGAGGCCGGTGCCGGACGGGTCCTGGCGCTCGCCTTCCCGCTGCACCCGCCGGGCCGGCCGGAGGTCACCCGGTCGGATGAGCTGCGCACCGGCGTGCCGACACTGGTGCTCAGCGGCGACCGGGACGCCTTCGGGGTGCCCGAGCCGTCCCCGACGGTCCACGTCGAGGTCCTGCCCGGCGAGACCCACAGCCTGTCGAAGGCGCCGCACCTGCTCGCACAGCTCGCCGTGGCGTTCGTCACCACCGCCGCGGTCGCTCGTTGAACAGCATGTGACCGGTGCAAATCGGACACACTCTCCACACCGCGGACCGACGTCGTTCCGCAACCTCCCAGGCCCTTCCTGTTCCCGGCGGCCGTCCGGTCCCAATGTCACATGGCCGGCCGCCGGGGCAGGCGGGTAGGAATTGCCGGGCCGCCGCGGTTGTTGCACAGACCGTGCGACGCTGCGGAGGCGTCGCCTGTGGAGGGAAGTTCGTGGCCATCCTTGAACGCGAGGACCAGCGCGTCCGCGAGTTGCTGTTCAGCCCCGCATGGCCGGCGGCGACCGACGCGGAGCCGGATCCGTCCTGGCAACCGATCGCCCGGGAGCGGTTGACGGGCGCCACAAACTCAGAAGTCGCTCAGCAACTCGGCGTATCCTCGGCAGGACGGTCGAGGGTTGGAGTCGCACGAGTGGTCAGTAGCGAGAGCGCGGTGCAGCAGCGCATCCGGTTCGAGCACGACGCGTTGCCCTTCATCGATCAGCTGTACGCGGCGGCCTTGCGCATGACGCGCAACCCGGCCGACGCCGAGGACCTCGTCCAGGAGACGTTCCTCAAGGCGTATGCCGCGTTCCACCAGTTCGAGACGGGCACGAACCTGAAGGCCTGGCTCTACCGCATCCTCACCAACACGTACATCAACTCCTACCGTCGCCGCCAGCGCCAGCCGGTGCAGGCGCCGACCGAGGAGATCACCGACTGGCAGCTCGCCGAGGCCGAGTCGCACACGTCCAGCGGTCTGCGGTCCGCCGAGACCGAGGCCCTCGACCGGCTGCCCGACTCCGACGTCAAGGAGGCGTTGCAGTCGCTGCCGGAGGAGTTCCGGCTCGCCGTCTACCTCGCCGACGTCGAGGGCTTCTCCTACAAGGAGATCGCCGACATCATGAACACGCCCATCGGCACTGTGATGTCCCGCCTGCACCGCGGCCGCCGCAACCTGCGCCGTTCGCTCGAGACCTATGCTGCCGATCGGGGATTCACCCGCACCCCGTCCGCTGAGCCGAGCGAGGTCTGAGATCGATGAGCTGTGGAGACCCGCACGAGACAGACTGCAGTGACGTCCTCGCCGAGGTGTATCTCTACCTCGACCTGGAGTGCGCCGACGACCGCCGGTCGCTGATCCGCGACCACCTTGACGAGTGCTCGCCGTGCCTGCGCGAGTTCGGCATCGAGCAGGAGGTCAAGGCGCTCGTCGCCCGCTGCTGCGGTTCGGAGCTGGCACCGGCCGAGCTCAAGGACCGCCTGCGGCTGAAGCTCTCCGAGCTGGTCGTCAACGCCGAGGCCCGGGAGCTGCGCACCGACTGACCGCCGCCGGCGAGGCAGCGCCAGGGCGCCAGCGTAGGCGGCACACCGGCTGCCCGCGCGGGGTGAAGGGCAGCCGGGCGGCGTCCGGGACCAGGAAGCCGTACGCGGACTGAGCGCCGCCGGGCTGTGGTCGTCCGTGCCCGCGACGCCGCGGCGAGGCGGCGCCCGTTCCCGGCATCGCCGCCGCGCCGCGGGCTGCCCGTCCCGCGCCCCCGTTGCGAGGCTGTGCCGACCGTCCCCGCCCCGGCCTGCCACCGGGGCGGGCGGCGCGTCAGCGTAGGCGGCACACCGGCCCGCGCGGGGGTGAAGGGCGGGTGGGCGATGTCCGGAAGCGGGAAGGCGTGCACGGACTGATTGCCGCAGGGCCGCGGCCGTCCGGGCCCCAACAACGCCGCCGCGAGGCGGCCGTCCGGGCCCCAACGCCGCCGCGAGGCGGCCGTCCGTGCTCAGTAGCGCCGCCGTGCCGCGGGCTGTCCGTCCTGCGACCCTGCCGCGAGGCGGCGCGCTGGGACGCCCGGGGCGGCGGGGCGTCAGCGTAGGCGGAACACCGGTCCGCGCGGGGTGAAGGGCAGGCGGGCGGCGTCCGGGACCAGGAAGGCGTGCTCGCGGCGGACCCTGACCACGTCGCAGTAGCCGTCGGTGATGACCAGGATCGGGGCGTCGGCCGGGAAGTCCGGGGCCCGCTCCAGCAGGCGGACCCCGGGCTGCAGCACCGTGCCGCCGCGGCCCTTGACCCTGACCCGGCCGGCGATGTCGGCGACCGGCAGGTAGCCGGCGTCGTACGCGGCGGCGTCGCAGAACACGACCCGGGCGGCCGGCACGTCACGGGCGGTGGCGTAGGAGGCGACCGCGCCGAGGGCCTTGCCGAGCAGGGTGCGGTCCATGGAGCCGGAGGTGTCCAGCACGACGCCGAAGGTGGCCCGCTCGACCTCCTCCTCCGGCCACAGCCACCCGGGCCGGGGGATATTCGGGGTGGCGCTCTGCCGCCGCGACGCGCGCGCGTAGGAGCGGCGCGGCGCCGGGCCGCGGACGTGCTCCTCGAACCAGCGGGCGAGCTGGGCGTCCCACGGCAGCGGCGGGTGGTCCAGCGCCCGGATCTCCTGCACGAGACCGGCCGGCAGCAGGCCGCGGCCGTGCGACTCGTGGAAGGCCAGGCCCGTGGCGAGGGCGCGCCGGTAGTACTCGTCGAGCTCGGTGCCCCGGTGCCCGCGGCGGGCGTCGCTGAGCACGTCGCCGAGGCCGCGGCCGCGCAGGGTGCCGAGCCGCCGCAGCCGGCGCAGGTCGGTGGCGAGGCGGTCGTACACCTCCTCGGCGCCGGCGTCCTTGAACTGCGGGTCGTAGAGGGCACCCTCCGGCAGGTCGCCGACGGCCATCTCGACCAGCCAGCCGTTGATGACGTAGTCGGTGGCGATGTTCCACAGGTACGGGTCGCGGTGCGCGACCCGGTCGCCGTGGCGCAGCGCCGCGTGCAGCATCTCGTGCGCGATGACGAACCGGCGCTCGTCGGCGGTGAGCGGGGCGAGCGGGTTGACGTAGATCTCGGCGGCGGCCGCGTCGACGGCGGCGATGGTGATCGACAGGTCGCGGGCGACGGCGACGTCGCTGACGATGGTGAACCCGGCGGCGAGCCCGGCCAGCAGCGGGTACGACGACACGAACCACCGCCGCGCCGGCTCCCACCGCTCGTCGGGCTTGCGGCCGCCGCGGTCGCTCTGCCGCACCGCGCCGGCCTCGTCGACGGCGGCGGCCGCGGCCTGGCCGAGGCCCAGCGCGAGCCGGTCCGGCCAGCTCATCGGCCCGGCCGGCGCCCCCGTCGGCGTGGCCGCGGCGCCGCGTGGCCGCCACGCCGGGCGCGGCGGCTCGACGGGTGCGGGGTCGGTGTCCGCGCCGGTGCCGCCGGCGCAGCAGCCGGCCAGGCCGTCGGGGACGCCGGAGACCCGCCAGCGCTCGGCGAGCTGCTCCTCCGGTGCCGTCGGCAGCTCCGGCAGCTGTACCGGGGCCCGGCCGAGCCGCAGCTCCCGCTGGAACCGGGCGACGACCACGCACCGGGCGACGGCCAGCTCAGCGTCGACCGGGGCGCCGGGGTCGTCGAGGTGGCCGAAGCCGAGGTGCAGCGCGCAGTGCGCGAACACCCAGACCCACTCGTCGAGCTCCAGCGGCGAGTGCTTGTTGACGGTGACGGTGCCGTCGGCGCCGACCCTGGCGTGGCCGCGGGCGCGGATCAGCGGCGTGTCCTCGGCCCAGGCCATCCGCAGCTCCCGCCAGTCGACGCCGGTCGGGTCGTGGCTGAGGGCGCGGAACATCGGGTTGCCGGCGACCGCCGACCACGCGTTGCGGGCGGTCTCCAGCCGCTGGTCGGTCCTGTTCCTGCCCTTGCCGGCCATCGGGTCAGACCCGGGCGGCGACGAGGCGGGGCAGGTCGCGGGTCACCTCGACCAGGAACCACGCCGGCAGCACCGGCATGCCGTCCTCGTCGGCGGCGATGACCAGCTGCGCGCACTCCAGGGAGATCTCGGCGAGCTCGACGAGCAGGCCCTTGGCCCGCACCGCGAACCGGCGCACCGACGGCGAGGCGTGCTCGCGGCCGGCCGGCAGGTCCTTGACGAGCCGGGCCCGGAACGCCTCGGCGAAGAAGTACAGCAGGTCCCGGTCCGTCGGGTCGCGGGGCCACGACGCGTCGCCGCGGACGATGGCGTCCAGGCCGTAGCGGTGCCGGACGGTCTTCACGTACGCGCAGAACGCCGACGCGTGCGACGGGGTCAGCGTGCCCGTGGTCAGCACCCGCAGCGTCTCCTCGTCGACGTCGTCGCCGAAGGAGTGCAGCGCGTCGGACAACATGTGCCACGACCGCGGGGTGGAGAACGGCTCCTCGGTCTTCGGCGGCTTCGACCACAGGTGGTCGGGGCGCTGCGCGAGGTACCCGGTGACGTGGGCGTGCAGGCCGGCGCCCACCGCCCAGCGCAGCCAGTCGTCGGCGCTGGCCCGCAGGTGGACGTGGATGAGCCGGTTGAGCAGCGCGGAGGCCATCGGCCGGGCGAGCGCGTTGTCGGAGGAGCGGTTGCCGGCGCCGATCACGATCGACCCGGCGGGTAGCTCGTACGCGCCGATGCGCCGGTCGAGGATGAGGGAGTAGAACGCCTTCTGCACCTCGGGCGAGGCGGAGTTGAGCTCGTCGAGGAACAGGCAGTAGGGCTCGTCGCGGGCGATCGACTCCGGCGGCGCGAAGCGGCTGCGGCCGTCGCGCAGCTCGGGCACGCCGATGAGGTCCTCGGGGGCGAGCTGGGTGCCGATGAGCGTGACGCAGTCCAGGCCGAGCGCGGCCGCGAACTGCTTGACCAGGGAGCTCTTGCCGATGCCGGGCTGGCCCCAGACGAACACGGGACGCACGACCGCGACGTGCAGCAGCACGCCTGGCAGGGTCGCCGGGGTCACCGTGACGGTCGATTCCACGCGGCCATGATGCGTTCGTCGCATGGCCGCGCGCGAGCGGGTTTCCCACCGATATGCTGCCAAGCGCAATCCGACGTCAAAGGAGACCGGGATGTCCGACGAGATCCGCGCCGAGATGGTGGCCAACGTCTGGAAGATCACCACGGAGGTCGGTGCCGAGGTCAGCGAGGGTGACACCCTGGTCATCCTGGAGTCGATGAAGATGGAGATCCCGGTCGTCGCCGAGTCCGAGGGCACGGTCAGCCGGATCGCCGTCAACGAGGGCGACGTCGTGCAGGAGGGCGATCTCATCGCCGTGATCGGGTGAGCGTCGCGGCACCGATCGTCCGCCGCGCGGAGCCGGCCGACTTCGCCGAGGTGGCCCGGCTGACCGTGGACGCGTACCGGGCCGACGGCCAGCTCGACGAGGACCACGGCTACGGCGAGCTGCTCGCCGACGTGGCGGACCGCGCCGAGCACGCCGAGCTGCTCGTGGCCGCCGACGGCCCGGTGGTGCTGGGCGCGGTCGCGTTCGTGCTGCCCGGCACCCGGTTCGCGGAGCTGTCCAGGCCGGGCGAGGCCGAGTTCCGGATGCTGGCCGTCGACCCGGCCGCGCAACGGCGCGGGGTGGCCAGGGCGCTGGTGCGCGCCTGCGTGGAGCGGGCGACCGTCCTGGGCTGCGGGTCGCTGGTGATCTGCTCGCGGGAGCGCAACAGCGCCGCGTTCGCGCTCTACGACAGCTTCGGCTTCGTCCGCGAGCCGGCCCTGGACTGGACGCCGGTGCCGGGCGTCAACCTGCTCGGCCTGCGGCTGAAGCTGCCGACCACCGTCACCTGAGCTTCCGCCGCCGGCGGCGTCACTCGCCGCCGGCGGCGGCCAGGCGCATCAGGTCCTCGGCGACGATCAGCGTGGCGTCGCGGCGGTCCTGCGGGGTGAGGTCGTCGCGGCCGCGCAGCACGAAGTGGCCCGCGTGGATGGTGAAGATCGCCATCGCACGGCGCAGCTGCTGGACGGTGGACTCCTCGGGGACCATGAGGAAGCTGAAGACCCGCTCCATCTGGTCCTTCATGAGCTTGCCGGCGGCCAGGGTGTTGATGAGCGTCTGGTTGCGCTCGAAGAAGCGGATCACGTGCTCGTGCTTCGCGACGTCGTGCAGGACCGAGTAGCGCCGCACGAACTCGATGCGGGTCTCCTCCGTGCGCGGCTGGGCCTCGGCCCACTCCATCAGCGCGTCGACGGCCGCGATGCGGTGCTCGATGAGGCTCTTGACGATGTCGTCCTTGGTCGGGAAGTGGTAGTAGAGCGCGGCCTTGGTGACGCCGAGCCGCTCCGCGATCTCCCGCAGGGACGTCTTGTCGTAGCCGTCCTCGATGAACATCTCCAGCGCGACCCGCTGGATGTGCGCGCGCACGTCCTCGGCTTCGGCGTCGTCGGTCCGGATCCGGTTGCGCCCCCGGACGACCCGCGCGGTCTGCTGGCTCTGCTCCATCGGGACCATCCTACGAGACAACCTACTTGACGATCGGCTAGTACGAAGCTTACCGTGCGGCTAGTAAGTTCACTAGCCGGCCGACAAGTAAGGTGGGCCCACGATGCCCGACAAGCACATCCGCGTCGTCCTGCCGGGGCTGCTCATGGCGATGCTCCTGGCCATGCTCGACAACGTCATCGTCGGCACCGCGATGCCCCGCATCGTCGGTGACCTCGGCGGCGTCGACCACCTGTCGTGGGTCGTCACCGCGTACGTCCTGGGCGCCACCGTCTCCACCCCGATCTGGGGCAAGCTCGGCGACCTGTACGGGCGCAAGACGGTCTTCCTGACCTCGATCGTGCTGTTCCTGCTCGGCTCGGTGCTGTGCGGCTTCGCCCAGGACATGCCGCAGCTCATCGGGTTCCGCGCGTTCCAGGGCCTCGGCTCCGGCGGCCTGATGGTCGGCGCGATGGCCGTCCTCGGCGACCTGGTGCCACCCCGCGAGCGCGGCAGGTACCAGGGCCAGTTCGCCGCGGTCATGGCGGTCGCGATGGTCGGCGGCCCGCTGGTCGGCGGCTTCATCACCGACCACGCCGACTGGCGCTGGGCGTTCTTCGTCAACCTGCCGCTCGGCGGCGCCGCCCTGGTGCTGCTCGCGCTGCGGCTCGACCTGCCGAAGCGGCGCACCGAGCACCGCATCGACTGGTTCGGCGCGGCACTGCTGTCGGCCGGGGTGACCGCGCTGGTCCTGATCACCACGTGGGGCGGCAACCAGTACGCCTGGGGCTCCGCGCAGATCCTGGGCCTGGCCGCCCTCGCCGTGGTCTCGCTCGCCGTCTTCGTGGTCGTCGAGCGCCGCCACCCGGAGCCGATCCTGCCGCTGGGCATCTTCCGCAACCGCAACTTCTCGCTGGTGTCCGGCGTCGGCTTCCTGGTCGGGTTCGCGATGTTCGGCGCGATCACGTTCCTGCCGCTGTACCAGCAGATCGTGCAGGGCGCGTCCGCGACCAACTCCGGCCTGCTCCTGCTGCCGATGATGGGCGGCCTGCTGGTGACCTCGCTGCTGGTCGGCCGGATGATCACCAAGACCGGGAAGTACCGGATCTACCCGGTCATCGGCGGCCTCGTCATGATCCTGGCGATGGTGCTGCTGTCGCGGCTGGACGCGGACACCTCCAAGCTCGAGTCGGGCATTTACATGACCGTCCTCGGCCTGGGTATGGGCTTCCTGATGCAGACGTCGATGCTGATCGCGCAGAACAGCGTCGAGCTCAAGGACCTCGGGGTGGCCAGCAGCACGGCGACGTTCGCGCGCTCGATCGGCGGCGCGTTCGGCGTGGCGGCGTTCGGCGCGATCTTCAACCACCGGCTGCACGACCTGCTCGCCGACCGGGTCGGCCCGCAGGCGGCGGACCGGCTCTCCGGCGGCGGTGGCGGCGGCGCCACCATCGGCCCCGCGACGCTCGGCGCGCTGCCCGCGCAGGTGCGCACCGCGGTCGTCGACTCGATCGCCGGCGCCACGTCCAGCGTGTTCCTGTGGGCGGTGGCGGCGACGGTCCTGGTCCCGCTGCTCGCGGTCTTCATCCGCGAGGTCGCGCTGCGCGGCGGCCCCGAGACGGCGCAGGAGCGGGCGGAAAGCACGCTCGTTGCGCAGGAAGGGTAGTTTCGCGCACAGTATGCGCGAACTTGCCGGAAAAACTGGCGTCTGGTGCGCGAAGCTGCGAAGATTTGAGCAGTAACGCGCACCAGACGACCCAAGGGAGTAGCCGTGACCGAGCAGCCCGGCGCCGGCATGCAGGCGGACATCGCCGAGCAGCCGGCGGTGTTCGCGAGGCTCGTCGACGAGCAGGCCGACGCGATCGCCGCCGTCGCCGCGCAGATCGCGCAGTGGCAGCCACGCAACGTGATCTTCACGGCGCGGGGCACCTCCGACCACGCCGCCCTGTACGCGGCGTACCTCACCGAGATCCGCCTCGGCATCCCCGTCGGCCTCGCGTCGCCGTCGGCGATGACGCTGTACGGCGCCCGCCCCGACCTGCGCGACACGCTCGTCGTCGGGGTCAGCCAGAGCGGCGGCTCACCCGACCTCCACGAGGTCCTGCGCGTCGCCGGCGAGCAGGGCGCGCACACCCTCGCCGTCACCAACAACGCCGCGTCGCCCCTCGCGCGGGTCGCCGAGCTGCACGTCGACGTCGTCGCCGGGCACGAGGTCGCCGTCGCGGCCACCAAGACCTACACCGCCGAGCTGCTCGCCCTGCTCATGCTCGTGGAGAGCATCCGGGGCGGCGGCACCCTGCCCGCCGAGGAGCTCGCCGAGCTGCGCAAGCTGCCCGAGCACGCGGCCACCGTCCTCGCCGACACCGGCGCCGTGGACCTCGCCGCCCGGTACCGCTTCGCCGACCGGATCGTCACGACGGGCCGCGGCTACGCGTACCCGACGGCCCGGGAGACCGCGCTGAAGCTCATGGAGACCTCCTACGTGGCCGGTCTCGCGTTCTCCGGCGCCGACCTGCTGCACGGCCCCCTCGCCATGGCCGACCCCGACGTGCCGGTCCTGGCCGTCGTCGGCGGCGGCCCCGCCGGCACCTCGATGCGCGACGTCGTCGGCCGCCTCGGCGAGCGCCGCGCCGACGTGGTCGTCTTCGGCCCGTCCGCGGTCGACGGCGCCGCCGGCTGGGTGCGCACGCCCGACGTCGACGAGCGCTACGCGCCGCTGCTGGACATCCTGCCGCTGCAGCGGCTCGCCCTCGCGCTCGCCCGGCACCGCGGCGAGAACCCCGACGCGCCGCGCGGCCTCAAGAAGGTGACGGCGACCCTGTAACGGCGGAGGCCGGGACGTCCACGACCGCGGGCCGGCCCTCGCGCACGGCCCGCGTCTCGAACGACACCGGGGGCCGCTCGGCGACCACGATCTGGTACGCCGGCCGGCTCCCGGACAGGTTCAGCAGCTCGAAGGCGAAGTTGCAGCGGTAGCCGTCCGACGCGGTGGCCAGCACTCCCGAGGCGAGGGTGGTCACGGCGATCACCTTGCCGCCGGCGTCGGCCGCCTTCACCGGCGCGCCGGCCACGATGTCCGGCGCCGACGCCGGCGCCAGGCACGGCGTGCCCGGCAACCCGGCCGCCGCGCCGGCCACGCTCGCGTAACCGTGCAGCTGGAAGTTGTCGGGTTTGCTCGTCTCGCCGGAGCGGCCCAGCCACCCGCAGCCACCGAGCGACAACACGAGGGCGAGGGGAACCAGCAGGCGGCGCACCGGCCCACCTTAGTCTGTAGCGGTGTCGACCCTGCGTGACCTCGTCGAGGAGCACACCTCCCTCGCACCCGAGGACATCGAGCACCTGCACCGCCTCGCCGGCGACTGGCAGATCGTGTCCGACCTGTCCTTCGCCGACCTGCTCATGTGGGTGCCGATCGCGGACCGCGGCGAGTTCCTCTGCGTCGCGCAGGTGCGCCCCACCACCGCGCCGACCGCCTACCAGGACGACCAGGTCGGCCGGGTCTCCGGCGGGCCCGAGGTCGCGCACCTGGCGATCGTGCGGTCGCAGGGGCGGATCTGGCGCGAGGGCGACCCCGTCTGGTACGGCGACATGCCCGCCCGCCACGAGGCGATCCCGGTCCGCCGGCGCGGCGAGTCGCAGGTCATCGCCGTCGTCGGGCGCGACACCAACCTCAGCACCGCCCGCACGCCGGCGCAGCTGGAGCTCAACTACCTGACCACCGCCGACGACCTGGCGCAGATGATCGCCGACGGCACGTTCCCGCCGCCGCGGCACCCGGGGGAGACCACCAGCGCCCCCCGCATCGGCGACGGCCTGGTCCGCCTCGACGCGTCCGGCAAGGTCACCTACGCCAGCCCCAACGCGCAGTCGGCGTACCGGCGGCTCGGGCTCGCCGCGCACCTGGTCGGTGAGAGCCTCGCCGAGATCACCGGCCGGCTCGTCGACGACCCCCTGGAGGGCAAGGACGCCACCGACCGGGTCCACTCCGCGCTGCGCGGCGACGCACCGGCCCGCAAGGAGCTGGAGGCCCGCGGCGCGACCGTGCTCATGCGGGCGCTGCCGCTGATGCCGGCGGGCGTGCCGATCGGCGCGCTGGTCCTGGTCCGCGACATCACCGAGGTCCGCCGCCGCGACCGGCAGCTCATGACGAAGGACGCCACGATCCGCGAGATCCACCACCGGGTCAAGAACAACCTGCAGACCGTCGCCGCCCTGCTGCGGCTGCAGGCCCGGCGGGTCGGCGTCCCGGCCGCCCGGCACGCACTCGAGGAGTCGGTGCGCCGGGTCGCGTCGATCGCGCTGGTCCACGAGACCCTGTCGATGTCCGCCTCCGACACCGCGGACGAGGCGGTCGAGTTCGACGGCATCGTCGACCGGGTCGCCGCCGCCGCGGTGGAGGTCGCCGCCTCCGACTTCACCGTCGCGCTGCGCCGCGAGGGCGACTTCGGGGTGCTGCCCGCGGAGATCGCCACGCCGCTGGTCATGGTGCTCAACGAGCTGCTGCAGAACGCCGTCGAGCACGCGTTCGAGCCGTCGGGGGAAGGCGGGGAGCGCACCGGCGCGCCGGAGGTCGTCGTGTCCGTGCACCGCTTCCGCAAGCAGCTGCACGTGACCGTCGCCGACAACGGCCGCGGGTTGCCCGACACGTTCGACCTCGACAACAGCGAGCGGCTCGGGCTGCAGATTGTGCGGACCCTCGCCACCGGGGAGCTGCGCGGCACGATCGAGCTGCGCAGCCGCGCGGAGGGCGGCACGGAGGCCGTGATGGTCGTCCCACTGGCGAAACGCTGAAACCTACCGCAGTGTGGGACCGGCCGGGCATCATGCCCTCCGAACCAGGTGATGCCCTTCTGTATTTCCTATCGGCTGAGTCTTGTTTTTGTTGCGTCCTGGTGACGCGGGTTTGAGACAACCCTCACGCGGCCGTGGCGTAAGGACCGGTCGACGTGGAACACTGCACCTTATGCACGCTGCTTCTCTGCGGCTCGTCAGCCGCCGACACGTCGACTACGGTCGCGTGCGCAGCGCCATGTGTCCGGCTTGCTGAACGCCGCCCGTCATCTTTTCCCGGGCGCGCGACTTCGCGCCGGATTCTTCATGACATTGACGTCATCCATCGCGCATCTTCCGCGATAGGCCGGCGCTGGTTCGCGTGCTCTCAACCCTGAGAGGACGCCGACATGACGGTGAACACCGTCCCGGCAGCAAACGCCGCACCCGCTCCCCGTCCCGCCGCCCGCGGTGGTGCACGGACCGGAGCCGGTGGGCGCCCTCGCGGCGAGGGGCAGTGGGCGCTCGGTCACCGCGAGCCGCTCAACCCCAACGAGCGCAGCAAGAAGGACGACAACCCGCTCAACGTCCGGGCCCGCATCGAGTCGATCTACGCGCTGCGCGGCTTCGACTCCATCGACCCCGCCGACCTGCGCGGCCGCTTCCGCTGGTTCGGCCTGTACACGCAGCGCAAGCCCGGCATCGACGGCGGCCGCACCGCGATCCTCGAACCCGAGGAGCTCGACGACAAGTACTTCATGCTGCGCATCCGCAGCGACGGCGGCCAGCTGAACCTGGCGCAGCTGCGCACCATCGCGTCGATCTCCACCCGCTTCGGCCGCGACACCGCCGACATCACCGACCGGCAGAACATCCAGCTGCACTGGATCCGCGTCGAGGACGTCCCGCAGATCTGGCAGGAGCTGGAGGCGGTCGGCCTGTCGACCACCGAGGCCTGCGGCGACACCCCCCGCGTCGTGCTCGGCAGCCCGATCGCCGGCGTCGCGGAGAGCGAGGTCCTCGACCCGACCGAGGCGATCACCGAGATCACCGCGAAGTACGTCGGCGACCCGTCGCTGTCGAACCTGCCGCGCAAGTTCAAGACCTCGATCTCGTGGCTGCCCGACACCCCGTACGAGGCGAACGACGTCTCCTTCGTCGGCGTCATCCACCCGGAGCACGGCCCCGGCTTCGACCTGTGGGTCGGTGGCGGCCTGTCGACGAACCCGATGCTCGCCCAGCGCGTCGGCGTGTGGGTGCCGCTGCACGAGGTCGTCGACGTGTGGCACGGCGTCATCCAGATCTTCCGTGACTACGGCTACCGCCGGCTGCGCAGCCGCGCCCGGCTGAAGTTCCTCGTCGCCGACTGGGGCGTGGCGAAGTTCCGCGAGGTGCTGGAGACCGAGTACCTCAAGCGCGCCCTGATCGACGGCCCGTCGCCGGAGCTGCCGGAGAAGCCGATCGACCACATCGGCGTGCACAAGCAGTGGGACGGCAAGTTCTTCGTCGGTGCCGCGCCCGTCGCCGGCCGCAGCTCCGGCACCCAGCTCGCCCGGGTCGCCGACCTCGCCGAGCGGTACGGCAGCGACCGGGTGCGGCTCACCCCGTACCAGAAGCTGATCGTCCTGGACATCGCCGAGGCCGACACCGAGGCGGTCGTGCTGGGCCTGCGCGAGGCCGGCCTGGAGGCCCGCCCGTCCACCTGGCGGCGCAGCACCATGGCGTGCACCGGCATCGAGTTCTGCAAGCTCGCGATCGTCGAGACGAAGGCGCGCGCCGCGGAGCTCGTCGAGCACCTCGAGGCGAAGGTCGCCGAGCTCGACGCCGACATCTCCATCCACCTCAACGGCTGTCCCAACGCGTGCGCCCGCACCCAGGTCGCCGACATCGGCCTCAAGGGCATGCTGGTGCGCGACGAGACCACCGGCGACATGGTCGAGGGCTTCCAGATCCACCTCGGTGGCGGCCTCGGCATGGCGGCCGGACAGAACGCCGGCTTCGGCCGCAAGCTGCGCGGCCTGAAGACCACCGCCGCCGACCTGCCCTCCTACGTCGAGCGGGTCGCCAACCACTACCTGGCCGGACGCTCGTCCGGCGAGTCCTTCGCCCAGTGGGTCATGCGGGCGCCCGAGGAGCAGTTGCGATGAGCGAACGGATGGCTCCGCTGTACTGCCCGTACTGCGGGGACGAGGACCTACGGCCACACGAAGAGACCCACGGCGCATGGGAGTGCCGCAGCTGCGCACGGGTCTTCGCACTGAAATTCCTGGGGCTCGCGGCACACCTGTTGGAGGCGAAGCGATGAGCACAGCCGTTGCACGTACCCGAGAAGAGTCCATCGCCCTGGCCAAGGAGGCGTCGGCCCGGCTCGAGGGCCAGCCCGCCGACAAGATCGTGGAGTGGGCCGCCGGCGAGTTCGGCGACCGGTTCTGTGTGACCAGCTCGTTCGCCGACGCCGTCCTCGCCCACGTGGTGTCGAAGGTGGTGCCCGGCGTGCCGGTCATCTTCCTCGACACGGGCCTGCACTTCGCCGAGACGCTGCGGGTCCGCGAGGTCGTGCAGCGGACGCTGCCGGTGACCGTCCGCTCGATCCGCCCGCGGCAGACCGTCGCCGAGCAGGACGCCGAGTTCGGGCCCCGGCTCTACGCCCGCGACCCCGACGAGTGCTGCTTCCTGCGCAAGATCGAGCCGCTGGAGCGGGCCCTGGAGGACTACGACGCATGGGCCGCCGGCCTGCGCCGCGACGAGTCGCCCAGCCGCGCCAACACGCCGATCGTGAGCTTCGAGCAGGCCCGCGGCAAGTTCAAGGTGTCGCCCCTGGCCCAGTGGACGCAGGCCGACGTCGACGCGTACATCTCCCGCTGGAACGTGCCGGTCAACGCCCTCATGCGGCAGGGGTACGCCTCCGTCGGCTGCTGGCCGTGCACCCGGCGGACCCCTCCCGGCGGCGACCCGCGCGGCGGGCGCTGGCCGATGTTCGACAAGACCGAGTGCGGGTTGCACACGGGATGACCGGCCCGGAGCGCAGCGGAGGGCTGGGCGTCCCGTGTGGGTTCTGTCAGGGCGGCGCCGCGAAGGGCCCGGCGTGACCGCTGTGCTCCTGGTGGCGCACGGGTCCGCGGACCCGCGGGCGGCGGCCTCGACGAGGGCCCTCGCCCGCGCGGTCGCGGCCCAGCGCCCCGGGCTGGACGTGCGGACCGCCTACCTCGACCACGCCGGGCCCCGCCCGGACGCGGTCCTGCACGACATGCAGCGGCTCGGGCACCGCTCGGCGGTCGTGGTGCCGCTGCTGCTCACGTCCGCGTTCCACGGCCGGGTCGACCTGCCGGCGGTGATCGCCCGCGCGTATGCCGACGGCCTGACCATGCGGGTGGTCACCACCGACGTGCTCGGGCCGGTCGGCGGCGTCGTGCATCCCCTGCTCGTCGCCGGGCTGCGCCGCCAGCTGCCGGCCGTGGCGCCGGACGGGGTCGTCATGGTCGCCGCCGGTACCCGCGACGACCTGGCCAGACGCACCGTGGACCTGGCCGCGGCCGCGCTCGGCCAGCAGCTGGGGCTGCCGTGCCGGGCGGCGTTCGCGTCGGGCTCACCGGTCACCGGCGCCGTCGCCGTGGCCGCGCTGCGCGCGCAGGGCTGCGCCCGGGTCGCGATCGCCTCGTACTTCCTGGCCACCGGCAGGCTGCACGAGGCCGCCGTCGCCTCCGCCGTGTCCGCGGGCGCCCTCGCGCCGGCCGCGGAGCCGCTGGGGCGCGCCCTGGACCTGGCCCGGCTGGTCGTGGCCCGGGTCGCGGCGGTTTCACCGGAGACGGTCGATCTGGCTGCCTGAGGGCCGCCGTGGATGCCGGCGGTTACGGTGGACGCATGCAGATGACATGCCCGAAGTGCCGCGGCGAGATGCGGCAGTACGAGCGCAGCGGTGTCACGGTCGACCAGTGCCTGGAGTGCCGTGGGATCTTCCTCGACCGTGGCGAGCTGGAGAAGCTCGTCGACGCGGAGAACGCCTGGCGCGGTGGGCGTGCTCCGCAGCCCGGCGCCCCGGGTGTCCCCGGTGTCCCGCCCGGGTTTCCGCCGCCGGGTGCGCCGCAGGGCTATCCGCCGCCCGGCGCCACGCAGGCGTACCCGCAGCAGCCCGCCTACGGTCAGCAGCCGTACGGCCAGCCCGGCTACGGCCAGCCAGCGTACGGTCAACCGGCCTACGGCCAGCCGGCGCACGGCCAGCCGCATTATCCGCAGCAGCACGGCCACTACGGTCATTACGGCCATCACAAGAAGCGCAAGAAGCACCACCGGGAGAGCTTCTTCGAGGAGCTGTTCGACTGAGCGTTCTTGCCCTCGCTCGTCAGTGCTCCGGCATGCGAAACGCCCCGGCCGACCCGGCCGGGGCATTTTCGTCTGCGTCTTCGCGCTTCGTCAGCGCTTTGTTTGTGTGCGGTTATGGCAAGGCTATGCGGAGTGAGCGCGGACCCGGAGGCCGCCGCGACGCTTCATCAAGCGACGCTCGTCTTCGCTCATTCCGCCCCAGACGCCTGCGTCCTGACCCGAGTCGAGTGCCCATTGCAGGCAGTCACTGGTCACGGAGCAGCGCTGGCAGACTGCCTTCGCCTGCTCGACCTGCAGCAACGCGGGGCCGGAAGTCCCAATGGGGAAGAACAGCTCCGGGTCCTCGTCGCGGCAGAGGGCATGGTGGCGCCAGTCCGACATGGCGGCAACACTCCTTGTTGTTTTCGCGGATCGTTGTTGATGATTCCCTATATGCATCTCGCGTAACGTCTCGGCTAGGCGGAGCCTGAAGATCCGTAACGCGCCTGCGGGCAACGCTCAGTGTTCGTTTCGCTTGTGAATGCTTTCACGAACTACCGCGATGTCAAGGGGTCCAAACCAAGAAAATCCAAGTCGGTGAGCAAGCTCACGTACTGTTTGTCCGATTTTAATGTGGTTGGGGACCCTGAATCGCAACAGTCAGTTACCAATGTAGTACGGTTTGGTCAACGACCGGAGGGGTTTGGGGGATGCGGTCGCGGTGTCTCCGTCGCGACTCTCTGCAACTTTCTCCCCCTTCGGTGGACGTCGCCGGGGGTGACTCAACACACTACGCGTAACGCCCCCGGCACGGACGCGAAATCCAGTTTGTCGCACTCTCCGAGGTACTCCCCGTCGACCTGGAAAGCGATCGGTTTGGCAGCGGTGAGCGTGAACCCGGCCAGATCGTGCATCCGCAGCACCTGCTTACCCTTCGGGTCGACACCCCGCACGAGCTGGGACATCGTCCGGACCGTGCTGCCGACCTGCATCTGCAGCAGGCCCAGCACGTCCAGCCCCGTGTCGAAGGAGGCACGCGGATTCGGATCCACCGGCCGCTCGCCGATGTAGGTCCACGGTGCGGTGTTCTGCACCAACATCCACGTTAGCCCGGATCTGGCCGGTTCGCCCGGGACCTCGAGCGTGAGCAGCGGCACCCGGCGGTTCGTCGACGCGTACTGCTGCGCGATCGAACGGAAATACAGCCACGGCGTGGACGTCGAACCACGGTGCCGGGCCTGGTCGACGCGCCGCACGACCTCCGCGTCGAGCCCCATACCGGCACAGAACGTGAAATACCGGTCGTCCGCGCGGCCGAGGCCGACGATCCGCTCCCTCCGGTCCCGCAGCGCCTCCAGGATCGCGCCGGTGCCCTCGGCCCAGTCACTCGGCAACCCCAGCGCCCGGGCGAACACGTTCGTCGAGCCGCCGGGGACCACCGCGAGGGCCGGCCGCTCCTGCGCCCGCCCCGCCGACGGGCCGGCGTCGAACGTCATCAGCCCGTTCACCGCCTCGTTGACGGTGCCGTCCCCGCCGAGCGTCACGACCAGGTCGAACCCCTGCCGGGCCGCGTCGCGCGCCAGCTCCACCCCGTGGCCTTTGCGCTGCGTGTACGCCACCTCCAGGTCGACCTGGCTGCGCAACGCCCGCACCAGGATGTCCCGGCCGCGCTCGGTGGTGGTCGTCGCGTTCGGGTTGACGACCAGGAGGGCTCGCATGGGCGGCACTGTACCCGCTCTCCAGCGCGATAAGGTTGGCGCGCGGGACACGGAGCCCTGCACGGTCCCGTGCGGTTTTCTTCGAAAGGAACGTCAGGTGAGCGGCACGGCAGCACCCGAACAGGCGCCGGCGACCCTGCGGTGGGCGGTGCGGCTGCTGTTCGTGGAAGGCGCCGGGCTCGCCCTGCTGACGCTGCTGTTCGTGTACTTCGACCTCACCAGCGAGTGGACCGCCGCCGAGATCGCCCTGTCGACCACCGGCTACCTGGCGCTCATGACCGTGCTCTTCCTGTCCGTCGCCGTCGCGCTGCACCGCCGCCGCCGCTGGGCCCGCGGCCCCGGCATCGTCGCCCAGATGCTGCAGATGCCGATCGGCTGGACGATGCTGACCCACGGCCAGCCCCTGATCGGCGTCCCGCTCTTCGCCCTCGGCCTCGCCGGCGCGATCCTGCTGTTCGCGCCGTCGACCCGGATCGCGCTCGGCATCCGCTGAGCCGCGCTCGGCATCCGCTGGGCGGCGGTGGTCCGGGCTCCTGAGCGTGGCGGAGCGAGCTCCGCCGAAATGTAGGAGCCGGGGCGGCATTGCAGGTCCCGCCGATGGCCGGTGTGGCATACGCTGATTTGTCGTGACGGTCGCACCCGCCTACCAGGTCCTCGCTGACCGGCTCCGCGTCGAGATCATTTCCGGCCAGCTCCGGCCGGGTGCGCGACTGCCGACCGAGCCGCAGTTGTGCGAGCAGTCAGGCCTGAGCCGCTCCACCGTCCGTGAGGCGCTGCGCCTGCTCAGCAGCCAGCACCTGATCGTCACCACCCGCGGGGTCAACGGCGGCAGCTTCGTCGCCGAGCCTGACGCCCGTACACTCGGCGACTCCCTCACCGAAGGGGTCAGCCTGCTGCTGGCCAGCGGGGCCGTGAAGGGCGACGACTTCCTCGAGGTCCGCCGCATGCTCGAGGTGCCCGCCGCCGGCCTGGCCGCCGCCCGCCGCGAACCCCACCACCTGCGCGAGCTGGAAGCGGCCATGTTCGACCCGGACAGCGCCAGCCTCGACGACCGCATCGCCGCCCACGCCGCGTTCCACCTCGCGGTCGCCGCCGCGTCCGGCAACACCCTGCTCTGCCTGGTCGTGCGCCCGCTCTACACCGTCAGCGACCGCAAGGCCGCCGCCCACAACGCGCCGCCGCCGATGTGGCGCGTCATCGACCGCGACCACCGGGCACTGCTCGCCGCGATCCGTGACCAGGACATCGACCTCGCCATGGAGATCGCCCGCGGCCACATCGACAACGTCCGCCCGGCCGAGGTGCCGCCCCAGCACACCCGCATCCCCGTGCCCGGCGTGGCGGCGCTGAAGGAGCGCCCACTGTAGGGCTACTTCGGCCGGCGTTTGGTCAGGCGGATGCTCGCCTGGAGGCCGTCGACGGTCGCGGAGACCTCGTCGGCCAGGGCGCTGAGCACCTGCCAGGCGAACGACTCACCGCCGGGGAGCCGCTCGGTGGGGGAGCCCAGCGGGACCGACGTCTCGACGGTCAACGCGTCGGTGGTGACCGTGAACCGGCAGGCCAGCTCGACGGTGTCGCCGAGCTGCGGGGTCTCGCTCGCCACCGCGAGCAGCATCGCGCAGGCCTCGTCGACGGCGATGCGCAGGTCTTCGATCTCGTCGAGGGTGAACTGCAGCCGCGCGGCCAGACCCGCCGTCGCGGTGCGCAGCACCCCCAGGTAGGCGGGCGACGCCGGGACGGCCAGCAGGACGACGTCGTCGCCGTCCGCGCCTGACCTCTTCGAAACGACCTGAGTCACGCGATGAACCCCCTTGCCCGCGACTCTACGACGTCGCCGCACACCCCGGCGCGGCGGACACGACCGTGGGCACGGCGGCGGGGCCCCGTCGGCCCGCGGGCACCGTCCGCGGCGGCGCCCCGCGCCCCGGGGATCCCACGGACCCACACCCTGCGCGCCTCACGGACCGGCGTCACGCCGCCGGGCTCCCCGCCAGTGCCCGCAGCGCGTCGCCGGAGAGCCGGTACGGCAGCCAGTCCGACTTGTGCCGGGCGCCCAGCGACTCGTAGAAGCCGCGCGCCGGGTTCCAGTCCAGCACCGCCCACTCCAGCCGCGGGTACCCCGACTCCACACAGATACGCGCGAGCGCCGCCACGAGTGCCTTCCCGGCCCCGGTGCCGCGGGCCGCCGGTCGCACGTACAGGTCCTCGAGGTACACCCCGTGCACACCCTCCCAGGTGGAGAACGTCCGGAACCACAGGGCCATCCCGACGGTCTCGCCGTCGACGCGGGCGACGTGGCAGAACACCGACGGCGCCGGGTTGAACAGCGCCGCGCGCAGCTGCTCCGGCGTCAGGTGGCACTCCTCGACGGCCTTCTCGAACTCGGCGAGCTCGTACACCATCGCGACGATCGCCGGCACGTCCTCGTCGGTGGCCGGGTGGATCTCGACGCTCATCTATGTACCTCCGATAAAGAAACGCCCCCCACCCGCGTCAACGGTGTGGGGGGCGAACCTGTCAGCCGCAGGTCAGGCCTGCTTGGTCTCCCAGAAGATCTTCGCGATCTCGTCGATCTTCGCCAGCAGCTTCTCGGCGACGGCCGGGTCGACCGAACCCTTGGCGCCGGAGGCACCCGCGAGCTTCGTCGCCTCGTTGAAGAGGTTGTGCAGCTCCGGGTACTTCTCGAAGTGCGGCGGCTTGAAGTAGTCGGTCCACAGCACCCACAGGTGGTGCTTGACCAGCTCGGCGCGCTGTTCCTTGATCAGCAGGGCCCGGGTACGGAACTCGGGGTCGCTGCTGGCCTGGTACTTCTCGCTGATTGCCTTGACGGACTCGGCCTCAATACGGGCCTGCGCCGGGTCGTAGACACCACACGGCAGGTCGCAGTGGGCGCTCACCACGGTGCGCGGGGTGAATAGCCGCGACAGTCGCATCGAACCCTCCAGGGTGATTTGCGATGATCCTCAGTTGCTGACCCTACTCCTATCCAAGCCCGGGGATTTCATGCGCCTGCCGTGGTTCACCGCACTCGTGCACGGCCCCTCGATGGCGCCGACGCTGCGCCACGGTGATCGGATCCTCGTGCGCCGCGCCCGTACGGCCCGCCCCGGCGACGTCGTCGTCGGGTGTTTCCGCAGCCGGCCGGGGCTGCTGGTGGTCAAACGCGTGGCCCGGGCCGAGCCCGGCGGATGGTGGCTGACCGGCGATAATCCCTTCGGATCGGATGATTCAGCCACGTACGGGACCGCCGACATCATCGGACGTGTGACATTTCGCTGGTGGCCACAACCGGTGCGGTTGCGGCGCGGTCCGGCGTAAGGTGATGCGGATACCGGGTCACCCCCGCTGAATCGCATCTTGAGCGCTTTCACCACCCACGCGCTCCGCGGAAACACCAGCATTGTCAGACGTGGCAAAGGAGCCCCCGTGTCTGCACCCGTGACCAATCACGCCCTTGAAGGGCCAGTCTTCGACCTGCATCAGGGCGGCAAGATGTCCGTCCAGTCCAGCGTCCCGCTCGCCACCCGTGAGGACCTCGCCCTGGCGTACACGCCGGGCGTCGCCCAGGTCTGTGAGGCCATCGCCGACGACGAGTCGCTGGTCCACGAGCTGACCTGGGTCGGCCGCGCCGTCGCCGTGGTCACCGACGGGTCCGCCGTGCTCGGACTGGGCAACATCGGCCCGCGCGCCGCGATGCCGGTCATGGAGGGCAAGGCTGTCCTCTTCAAGCAGTTCGGCGGGGTGGACGCGGTGCCGATCTGCCTCGACACTCAAGACCCGGACGAGATCGTCGCGATCGTCACCGCCCTCGCACCCTCTTTCGGCGGCATCAACCTGGAGGACATCTCCGCCCCGCGCTGCTTCGACATCGAACGCCGGCTCGAGGCGACCCTGCCGATCCCCGTGTTCCACGACGACCAGCACGGCACCGCGATCGTCGTGCTCGCCGCGCTGCGCAACGCCGCCCGCGTCCTCGGCCGCGACCTGCGCGACCTGCGCATCGTCGTCAGCGGCGCCGGCGCCGCCGGGGTCGCCGTCACCAAGATGCTCATCAGCGGCGGCGCCGACGCCGGCGAGATCGTGGTCCTGGACTCCCAGGGCTGCCTGCACACCGGCCGCACCGATCTCAACCCGGAGAAGGCCGCGCTCGCCGCCACCACCAACGCCGGCGGCATCACCGGCGACATCGCCAACGCCCTGCGCGGCGCCGACGTCCTCATCGGCGTCTCCGGCGGCACGATCGGCGAGACGGCCCTGGCCGGCATGTCACCCGGCGGGGCGATCTTCGCCCTGGCCAACCCGACACCCGAGGTGCACCCGGAGATCGCCGCCCGGTACGCCGCGGTGGTCGCCACCGGCCGCAGCGACTTCCCCAACCAGATCAACAACGTGCTGGCGTTCCCGGGCATCTTCCGCGGCGCCCTCGACGCCGGCGCGACCCGGATCACCGACGGCATGAAGGTCGCCGCCGCGAACGCCATCGCGGAAGTCCTCGCCGAGGGCGAGCTGTCCACCGGCGCGATCGTGCCCAGCGCCCTCGACCCGCGGGTGGCACCGGCGGTCGCCGCCGCGGTCGCCGCCGCGGCCCGCCGCGACGGTGTGCTGAGATAGCCGTCATGCGTGCCGCTTTCGCGTCCAGCTTCAACGATGCCGACCCGCTCGCCGGCCTCACGGTCGGCGACGCGCCGGAGCCGACGCCACTGGACGGCTGGGCCGTGGTGGACGTGCGCGCCAGCGCACTCAACCACCACGACCTGTGGTCGTTGCGGGGCGTCGGCCTCCGCGAGGACCAGCTGCCGATGATCCTCGGCTGCGACGCCGCCGGCATCGGCCCCGACGGTGCCGAGGTCGTCGTGTACCCCGTCGTCTTCACCGACAAGGGCGACTTCTCCATCCTGTCCGAGCACTACCAGGGCACGGTCGCCGAACGCGTCACCGTGCCCGCGTACAACCTCGTGCCGAAACCCGCCGAGCTCTCCTTCGCCGAGGCGGCCTGCCTGCCGACGGCGTGGCTGACCGCGTACCGGATGCTGACCACCAAAGGCCGGCTGGAGGCCGACGGGTCGGCGCTGGTGCAAGGTGCCGGCGGCGGGGTCGCCACGGCCGCTGTGCTGCTCGCCAGGGCCCTCGGCGCGCGGGTCTACGCCACGAGCCGCGACGCCGCCAAACGCGAGCGGATCGAGGCCCTGGGCGCCACCGCGCTCGACTCCGGGGCCCGCCTGCCGGAACGCGTCGACGTGGTCGTCGAAACCGTCGGCGAGGCCACCTTCGAACACTCCATGAAGTGCGCGAAACCGGGCGGCCGCATCGTCGTGTCCGGCGCCACCAGCGGCCACCTGCCGAAGGTCAACCTGCGCCGCCTGTTCGCGCTGCAGCTGGAGATCCTCGGCACCAGCATGGGCACCCCCGACGAGCTCGCCGACCTGATGGCGCTGCTGGCGAGGACCGGCGTACGTCCCGTCATCGACTCGGTCGTCCCGTTCTCCGACGCTCGTGCCGCCTTCGAGAAGCTGCACTCCGGCGACGTCTTCGGCAAGGTGGTGCTGGACCACACCGCTTAGCAGCCCGTATGACGGACGGTGAGGTGTTCGAACATCAATTTCCTATGCCTTGCTAGCGTTAGGTGAAGCTGCCCGACGCCTCCTGGACGACCTGGCTTTCCGCCGGTGTCGCACAGGCGGCGTCGGGCATTACGGTTCTCGGGGTACGGCGCCGGCATCGGGCTTGGTGCGCCGGCGCGATCGTCGGTGAGCGCCGCGCGCGGTGGCCGGCTGGGAAGGATGCGGCGACGGGCGTTGGTCGGCGGCGTCGGTCGGCGGCGTTGGTCGGCGGCGATCTTCGAGGCGCGCTTTGGCTGGCTGCCGAGGGTGGCTGAACGGTGGCTGAACGGCGGCGGTGTCGGTCGGAGGCGGTCACTCATGGCGCCCGGTGGTGACCGCAGGGCCGGTGGGCGCCACGAGGCCGGTGGTTGTCCCAGGGCCGGTGGTTGTCTCCAGGGCCGGTGGATGTCCCAGGGCCGGCGGACGGGTCGCATGGGATTCGAAGTGGTCGAGTGCCGAGGCGCGGTGCCTGGCGGAGGCAGCCCGGAACAGGCGCGATGATCGGTGCAGACCACGGGGGCTCGCGCGGATCTGAAGCTGGCTGGCACGGATTCGAGGCGGTCGCGGGCGGGATTCGCGGCGGTCGGAGGACAGGGCTCGGTGGTCCGCCGCTGCAGCCCGGCGCGCTCCCTGGGCATTGGAGGAGGTCGCTGCCGGTGTTGTCGGCGGTCCTCGCCGGGAGCGAGCCATGGTGACCAATGGCGCTGATCGGTAGCCGTGATCGGTAGCCGTGATCGGTAGCCGTGATCGGTAGCCGTGATCGGTAGCCGTGATCGGTAGCCGTGATCGGTAGCCGTGATCGGTAGCGTAGGGCTATCGCCGGGAAGGGCGGCTGCAGGGCGCCGGGTCAGAGGCGGTCGTCGAAGGATGGGCCGCGGGGCAGTTGGCGGCGGGCGGAGGGGTCGCCGTACAGCTCGAGGCGCAGGAAGGCGATGGTCAGCGAACGGACCTCGGTGAAGGACGCGGCGCTGGGGCGCAGGTACGGGTCGTTGTGGTTGCCGCCGGCGACGGTCAGCATCGCCTTGGACCAGGGCACGACGTCGTAGGTGGCCTTGCCGGAGGCGTAGGAGACCAGGGGGTCGGCGTCGCCGTGGACGAACAGCAGCGAGGCGGGGGTGCCGGTGAAGGCGGTACCGACGCCGAGGCCGCTGCCGGCCAGGATGATGCCGGCGTGCAGGCGGGCGTCGCGGCCGGCGGTGAACAGGCCGACGGTGGTGATGGCGCCCGCGGAGTGGCCGGCGGCGGCCAGACGGCCGCTGTCGATGTGGGCGCCGAGCGGGCCGGCGAGGACCTGGCTGAGCACGTAGCTGGCGTCGGCCGGCTGGTTGAGCACGTCGTAGACGTCGAGGCGGGGCGCGTTGCGGGACGTGTTCGGGTACGCGGGGGCGATCACCGCGAACCCGGCCGCCGCCCACGCCGTGAGCAGCGGCGCGAACGCCTCGGGGGTGCCGTTGAGGCCGTGGCTGAACACGACCGCCGGGACCTTCGTGGTGGTGGACGGCAGCCAGACGACGGTGCGCAGGACGCGGCCCTCGCGGCGGTACGTGACCTCCTGCCGCGACACGTCCAGGGCGGCCTTCGGCACGGAGAGCGGCGGCAGCGGCGTGACCTGGGCGAGTCTCGGGGCGACGGTGCCCGCGACGGACGGCGACGGGGTGACCCAGCGGGCGGGCTCCGGCTGGCCGGTGCAGCCGGTGACGCCGGCCAGCACGGCGGTCGCCGTGGCGGTGACCGCGGCGGCCCGGGCCATCAGGAGGGCGAGACGGCGCATGGCTCCAACCGTACGAGGGGCGTGCCGCGATCAAGGCTGGCCCGCGGGGCGATTTCCGGCTAGGTTGCGGCCCATGTCCGTCGTCATGCGGGTGCTCACCGCCGTGAGTGCCCTGGCCGGGATCGTGCTGCTGCTCGACTACACCCACGGTGACGGCGGCGTGTTCGTCTACTTCACCGTGCAGAGCAGTGTGATCATCGCGGTGGTGTCGGCCGTGGCGGCGTGGCGGCCGGTGCCCGGGTGGGTGCGTGGGGCGGCGACGCTGTACAGCTGCATCACCGGCACGGTCTACCACACGTTGCTGGCGAACCCGGCGAGCCCGTTCCACGTGGCCGACTCGGGAGCGCACGCGCCGCACAACATCCTGCTGCACACGGTGACGCCGATCCTGGCCGCGGTCACCTGGCTGCTGATCGACCGGGAGCCGGTGCGGTGGTGGTACGCGGCCGTGTGGCTGGGCTACCCGCTGGCGTACCTGGCGTTCGCGTTGATCCGTGGGGCGATCGTGCACCGGTACCCGTACCCGTTCGTCGACGCGGGGGAGCTCGGCTACGGCGGGGTGGCGATCGCCGCGCTCGGCTTCACCGTGGCGTTCTTCCTGCTGGGGCTGCTGCTGATCGGCCTGGGGGCCGGGGTCAGGGCGGCACTGCGGCAGCGCACCCGCGTCGGGGACGCCGCGGAGGTGTGAGCCGGTCACGGCGTCGAGCGGCGCACCCGCGTCCAGGGCGTCGCGGAGGTATGAGGCGGTCAGAGGGCCCGAGCGGTGCCCCCGCGTCGAGGGCGTCGCGCAGGTGTGAGTGGGTCAGGGGTCGAGCAGCGCACCGGGGTTCAGGATGCCGCGCGGGTCGAGGGTGCGTTTCGCGGCCCGCAGCACCTCGGTGACGAGCGGGTCCCGCTGCCGCGCGAGCCACGGCAGGTGGTCGCGCCCGACCGCGTGGTGGTGGGTGATCGTGCCGCCGTTGGCGGTGATGGCCTCGCTCACCGCGGCCTTGATCTCGTCCCAGATCGTCACCTCGGCGCCGCGGCGGGCGGGGGTGATGACGGTGAAGTAGGGGGCGGGTCCGTCCGGGTAGGCGTGGGTGAGCCGGCAGGTGACCACGGCGACCCGGGCCGGGGCCGCGGCCTGCGCGGCGGCGGTCACGGCCGCGTGCAGCGCCTCGAAGCGGCTCCACGGGCATGCCGTCTCCACGGTCTCCACGACGAGGCCGAGCCTGATGAGGGCGTCCCTCGTGTACGGCGCCCGCAGGAACGACGATCGCCAGCTGTCGACCTCCGCGGCAGCCACGGAAGGCCCGCCGGCGGACGGCGCGGAGGGGACGCCACCATGGTCGGCGCAGATGGTGAGCGCGTCGGCGAGCAGCCCGGTCGTCGCGCCCTCGAAGCCCAGCAGCAGCCGCGCCCGCCCGTCGGTCGCGCCGGCGTTCAGCATCGCCTCCACCGGGTCGAGCAGCCGGCAGTTGCTGGGCCGCAGCCCCGCCTGCAGGATCGTGCGGACCGCGGCGACCGCCTGGTCGTACCCGGGGAACGCCACCGACGTCGAGGCCTTCCGCGCCGGCCGGTCGGTGACCCGCAGCCACGCCTCGACGATGACGCCGAGGGTGCCCTCCGAGCCGAGGAACAGCCGGTCGGTGGACGGCCCGGCGCCGCTGCCCGGCACCCGCAGCGACTCGACCGGCCCCTGCGGTGTGATCACCCGCAGCGCCTCGACGAAGTCGTCGACGCGGGTCGGGCCGGTCGCGTAGTGCCCGGCCGAGCGGGTCGCGAGCCAGCCGCCGACGGTGGAGAACTCGAAGCTCTGCGGGTAGTGCCGCAGCGTCAGCCCGTGCGGCGCGAGGGCCTGTTCGAGGGCGGGGCCGAACACGCCGGCCTGGACCCGCACGGCGCGGTCGACCGGGTCGATCTCGCCGACGCGGTTGAGCCGGCTGAGGTCGAGGGAGATCCACGGGGTGTCGCCGCGGTACTCGACGCCGCCGACGACGGAGGTGCCGCCGCCGTACGGGACGACCGCCGCGCCGGCCGCCTCGGCCCAGTCGAGGGCGGCGACGACGTCGTGCCCGGTGCGCGGGTGGCAGACCAGGTCGGGCGGGTTGTCGAGGCGGCCGTGCAGGGCCCGCGCGACGTCGCGGAACGCCTTGCCGTACGTGTGGGCGGCCCGCGTGACCGGGTCGGCGGCGAACGCCTCCCGCAGGATCGACGGCGGGATCAGGCGGGGCGCGGGGAGGACCGGGTCGTCGGGGACGGGCAGCAGGGAGCCGTCGATCGGCAGCCACGGGCGCAGCGACGTCTCGGCGAGGCGGCGGCACGCGTCGTCGTCGAGCGCGCTGTCCGCCCATCCCCAACCCCACCAGGACCGTTCACGCCAGGCGGCCATTGACGGAGGGTGCCACAATCCGACACGTTCGGCCACTGTCCGCAGGTCGGGTCATCGGTATTGTGTCGGCCATGCCCGATGAGCGCATTGACCCAAGTCAGAACACTCAGGCATTCCAGGCGTGGGTGGACAACAACGAGCAGCCGGCTCAGCCCGCCGCGAGCGGTGCCAGGCTCGGCCTCGTGGTGGCCGGCGCCGCGGTCGCGGTCGTCGTGGTCGTCGTCGTGGTGCTCGCGCTGCTGTAGATCCCGACCGACTCGAAGCGGGTCACGCCGTCGAGCGTGGCGTCGCCGGTCATCCGGAGCCGGGCGGTGTCGTCGCCGTCGAGCGTCCAGGTGAGGAAGTCCAGCAGCGCCGCCATCGCCTGGTGGTGGCCGCGTTCCGCGTCGTTGGTGCCGGCGCCGTGCTCGCCGCCGACGATGGTGAGGAACGCCTTCGGCCACGGGTCCGCGGCGTAGGAGGTGCGGCCCTGCTCGTAGGCGACCACCGGGTCCTTGTCGCCGTGGATGAACAGCAGCGGCACGGGGGCGCCCTGGTAGGCGCCGGCGGGCCGGCCCGCGAAGATGACCCCGGCCTTGAGGCGCGGGTCCCGGTGCACGGTGAAGAGCCCGTCGGTCGTGGTGCCGCCCCCGGAGTGGCCGATCGCCGCCATCCGGTCCTGGTCGATGCTGCCGGCGAGCGGGTTGCCCGGCTGGAGCAGCTGCGTGATGACGAACGACGCGTCCAGCGACTGGTTCGGTACGTCCAGCTTGTTGAACTTCGGCGTGTCCTTCTTCGTGAAGGGGTACGCGGCGGCGACGACCACGTACCCGGCCTCGGCCAGGAACCTGGTCATGCCCTCCTGCATCTGCGGGTTGCTGTAGAAGCCGTGGCTCCACACGATGAGCGGCAGCTTCCCCGGCAGCGGCTGGGCGTCGCCCTGCGGCTGGCCCTTCGTCCGGCGGGCCGAGCCGCGGGTCGGGTACCACACGGTGGTGGGCAGCGGGCGGTCCTTGCCGCGGGCGAACGCGAAGTGCCGCACGCCGATGGCGTGCCCGCCGATCCCGGCGGCGGCCTGCGCGCCGGCGGCGGCGGTCAGGGGCTCGGCGGCCGGGTCCGCGCCCGAGGCCGAAAAAGCGCCGCCCAGCAGGAGCAGGGCGGCGGCCAGGAGCGACACGGTTGCGGATCGGTTGCGACTCGGTGGCACGTACAGAATGTAGGTGCGCGATGCGCTACCCCGTTATCACCCGACTGGGGACAATCGAATGGCTTGCCGGACTACACCAGGTTGTCCTTGTACGACCCATTTGGTGGATGCGACCTGACCTGACGGCCCGGCAAATAACCGCAATTCCGGCAATTACCGCGCTGGATGGCGTCAGTCCTCGTCGTCCAGGCGGGCCAGGTAGACCGCCAGGCGCTCGATCGGGGTCTCGAACTCCGGGTTCTGGTCGACGAAGTCGCGCAGGCGCTCGGCCAGCCACTCGATCGTGACCTCCTCCTCGCCCCGGCGCGTGGCGAGCTCCTCGATGCCGCGGTCGGTGAAGTACATGGGCACTCCCAAACGGGCGGGGAGGGCGTGGGCCCTCCCCGCGGACGTCAACGGACGCAACGGTGGGTCAGCGCTTCGGCAGCGCCGCCTCGATCAGGGCGTGCTGCTCGGCGTCGTGCAGCTTCGTCGAGCCGACCGCCGGGGCGGCCGCGGCCGGGCGGGAGATGCGGCGCAGCCCGACGCCCTGCAGGTGCTCCAGCAGGTTGAGGGCGATGAACGACCAGGCACCCTGGTTCGCCGGCTCCTCCTGCACCCAGGCGAAGTCCTCCGCGTTGGGGAACTGCGCGAGGGCCTCGCGCAGCTCCTCGACCGGCATCGGGTACAGCTGCTCCACCCGGATGATCGCGGTGTCGGTGATGCCGCGCTCGGTGCGGGCCTGCAGCAGGTCGTAGAAGACCTTGCCGGAGCACAGCAGGACGCGCTTCACGCCGGCCTTGTCGACGGCGTTGCCCTGGATGCCCGGGTCGCCGAGGACCGTGGCGAACGTGCCCGAGGTGAAGTCCTCGACCGGCGACACGCACAGCCGGTGCCGCAGCAGCGACTTGGGCGTGAAGACCACGAGCGGCTTCTTCTTCGGCGACAGCGCCTGGCGGCGCAGCAGGTGGAAGTGGTTCGCCGGGGTGGTCGGCACCGCGACCCGCATGTTGTCCTCGGCGCACAGCTGCAGGTAGCGCTCGAGCCGGCCCGACGTGTGGTCCGGGCCCTGCCCCTCGTGCGAGTGCGGCAGCAGCAGCGTCACCGCGGTGCGCTGTCCCCACTTGACCTCGCCGGAGGAGATGAACTCGTCGACGATGGACTGGGCGCCGTTGACGAAGTCGCCGAACTGCGCCTCCCACATGACCAGCGCGTCCGGGTTCTCCACCGAGTAGCCGTACTCGAAGCCCATCGCGGCGAACTCCGACAGCAGCGAGTCGTAGACGAACAGCTTCGCGTTGTCCTTGATCAGCGAGGACACCGGCATGTAGTCGGCGCCGGTCTCCGCGTCGACGATGCTGGCGTGCCGCTGCACGAACGTGCCGCGGCGGGAGTCCTGCCCGGACAGCCGGACGGTGACGCCCTGGTTGACCAGCGAGCCGAAGGCGATGATCTCGCCGAAGCCCCAGTCGATGTCGCCGGCGGCGGCCATCTTCGCGCGGCGGTCCAGCAGCTGCTGGACGCGCTTGTGCGGGGTGAAGCCGTCGGGGAGCTTGACGTGCGCCTCGCCGATCGCGCGCAGCACGCTCGCGTCGATCGCGGTCTCCACCACCGGCTCCGGCTCCGGCTCGCGCAGCCGGGTGAGCCGCGACGCCGGGTTGGACGACGCGTCGCGGGTCGCCTTGAACACCGTCTCCAGCTGCTCGTGGTAGTCCTTGAGCAGCGCCTCGGCCTCGGTGATCGGGATGTCGCCGCGACCGATCAGCTCCTCGGTGTAGATCTTGCGCACCGATCGCTTCTGGTCGATGATCGCGTACATCAGCGGGTTGGTCATCGACGGGTCGTCGCCCTCGTTGTGCCCGCGGCGCCGGTAGCAGACCAGGTCGATGACGACGTCCTTGTTGAACGCCTGGCGGTACTCGAAGGCCAGCCGCGCGACGCGGACCACGGCCTCCGGGTCGTCGCCGTTGACGTGGAAGATCGGCGCCTGGATCATCCGGGCCACGTCGGTGGAGTACAGCGACGAGCGCGAGTACTCCGGCGCGGTGGTGAACCCGACCTGGTTGTTGACCACGACGTGCACGGTGCCGCCGGTGCGGTAGCCGCGCAGCTGCGACAGGTTGAGCGTCTCGGCGACCACGCCCTGCCCGGCGAACGCGGCGTCGCCGTGGATGAGCAGCGGCAGGACCGTGTACCCCTCGAGCTTCAGGTCGATCGAGTCCTGCTTGGCCCGCACGATGCCCTCGAGGACCGGGTTGACCGCCTCCAGGTGCGACGGGTTCGCGACCACGGACACCGTCGTGGCGTGCTCACCGTCGGGGTGCGTGAACTTGCCGGTCATGCCCAGGTGGTACTTGACGTCGCCGGAGCCGTGCGCGGACTTCAGGTCCAGGTGGCCCTCGAACTCCGAGAAGATCTTCTCGTAGGGCTTGCCGACGATGTTGGCCAGCACGTTGAGGCGGCCGCGGTGCGCCATGCCGATGACGACCTCGTCCAGGCCGCCCTCGGCGGAGTTCTGCAGGATCTCGTCGAGCAGCGGGATCAGCGACTCGCCGCCCTCCAGGGAGAACCGGCGCTGCCCCACGTACTTCGTCTGCAGGAACGTCTCGAACGCCTCGGCGGCGTTGAGCCGGTTCAGGATGTGCTTCTGCTCGGCGGTGTCGGGCTTCTCGTACGGCTTCTCGACCCGCTCGGCGATCCAGCGCCGCTCCTCGGGGTCCATGATGTGCATGTACTCGACGCCGACGCGGCGGCAGTAGGAGTCGCGCAGCACACCCAGGACGGCCCGCAGCTTCATCTTCTGCTTGCCGGCGAAGCCTCCGACGGGGAACACGCGGTCGAGGTCCCACAGCGTCAGCCCGTGCTCGAGCACGTCGAGGTCCGGGTGGCGGCGGATGCGGAACTCCAGCGGGTCCGTGTCGGCCATCAGGTGACCGCGGACCCGGTACGCGTGGATCAGCTCGACGACCCGGGCCGCCTTGTCGATCTGCCCCTCGGAGGTGCGGGCGACGTCACGGACCCAGCGGACCGGCTCGTAGGGGATCCGCAGCGCGGTGAAGATCTGGTCGTAGAACCCGTGCTCGCCGAGCAGCAGCTCGTGCATGACCTTCAGGAACTCGCCGGACTGCGCGCCCTGGATGATGCGGTGGTCGTAGGTGCTGGTCAGCGTGAGGATCTTGCTGATGCCGAGGTCGGCGAGGGTCTCGTCGGACATGCCGGCGTACGGCGCCGGGTACTCCATCGCGCCGACCCCGATGATCGTGCCCTGCCCGGCCATGAGCCGCGGCATCGAGTGCACGGTGCCGATGCCGCCCGGGTTGGTCAGCGAGACCGTGGTCCCGGCGTAGTCGTCCATCGTCAGCTCGTTGCGCCGGGCGCGGCGGACGATCTCCTCGTAGGCCGACCAGAACTGGCGGAAGTCCATGGTGTCGGCGGCCTTGATGCTCGGCACCACCAGCGAGCGCGAGCCGTCGGGCTTGGCCAGGTCGATCGCGATGCCGAGGTTGACGTGCTCGGGCTGGACCAGGTGCGGCTTGCCGTCGACCTCGGCGAACGCGTTGTTCATCTCCGGGTGCGCGGCGAGCGCCCGGACCATCGCGAAGCCGATCAGGTGCGTGAAGCTGACCTTGCCGCCACGGCCGCGCGCCAGGTGGTTGTTGATCACGATGCGGTTGTCGGACAGCAGCTTCGCCGGCACGGCGCGCACACTGGTGGCGGTCGGCACCTCCAGCGAGGCGTCCATGTTCTGCACGATGCGGGCGGCCACGCCGCGCAGCGGCACCTGCTTCGCGCCGCCGGGGGTGGCGGGCGCCTGCTTCGCGGGCGCGGGCCTCGTGGCGGGCACGGCCTTCTGGACCGGCTTGGCGACCGCGGGCGCCGGCGCGGCGGCGGCCGGTGCCGAGGCGGCGGGGGACGCCGCAGCGGTGGGGGTGGCCGCGGGCGCCGGGGGTGCGGCGGGAGCGGCGGCCTTCGGAGCTGCGGCAGCGGGGGTGGTGACAGACGCCGGCTCAGCCGCCTCGGCAGGCGCCGCCGAGCTGGCCTCGGCACCGTCCCCGCTGGGCTTGTAGTCGGCGAAGAAGTCGTGCCACGCGGGGTCCACGCTGGCCGGGTCGGCGAGGTACCTCTGGTACATGTCCTCGACGATCCACTCGTTCGGGCCGAAACCCGCCAAGGGGTTCTCCTGCGAGTTGGTCGCTTGGGTCGACACGGCTGTTGATCGCCTCTTCCAAACGGAGTTGCCAGGGCATGGGTCGCAGCCCGATTCCTACCCGACCCAGACCCTGAGGGTCACGGATTCCGCGTCAAGGCTACGCGCTGCCTAACGCTCGTTCGTCGCCGACGCCGCCGGAGTGACCATGTAGACGACCGCATGGGTCCGTCCCATACAGTTGTGGCCGCCATTTGGCGGCCACAACTGTCGTAGATCCGCTACATCGCTACGCGATGTCACGCTTCCGGGTGATCAAGGTGCCGATGGTGCCGAGCCCGACCGCCCAGACGATCAGCACCAGGGCGCCGGCCCAGCGCGGCGGCAGGTCCGTGTCGCCGAGCTGGGTGGCCAGGCCGCCCACCACGTGCGAGGACGCCAGCGGCGGGATGTAGACGGCGCTCTCCAGCACCCAGTCCTTCTTGATCACCAGCTCGTGGATCAACGTGAGGAAGAGGACCGCGGCCCAGGTGCCCACGGTGTAGAGGACGGCGGCGGTGATCGTCGCGCCGATCTGGCTGCGGATCAGCACGCCCACGCCGATGCCGAAGACCGCCCACAGCACGTACACCAGCAGGTTGAGCAGGACCGCCTGCTGCGCCGTCCAGTGCCCGAGACTGTTGGTGAGCCCCTCGGCGCCGAAGTACAGCACCCCGACACCGATCGAGATGGCCGTCGTGATGAGCCAGAAGAGGACGCCGGCCAGCGACGCCGTGATGAGCTTCGCGGCGATGACCCTGGTCCGCTTCGGGGTCGCGAGGAACGTCGCGGTCGCCGTCTGGTGGTAGAACTCGTTCGTGATCACCAGGATCGCCAGGAGCATCACCAGCAGCAGCCCGAAGAACTGCCCCGAGGTGTAGATGTTCGCGGCGTACTTGGCGAGCTGGCCCGCGGCGTGCGCCTTGGCGACCCGGGCCTCCTCCTCCTGCTGGAACTGCCGCTGGTTCGCCTCGAACTCGGCGCGCTGGTCCTCGGTCATGCCGGGTGGCGGGTCGCCGTGCGGATACGCGGTGTAGTTGTTGGTCAGCTCCGAGTCGGTCTGCTCGATGTTGATCCAGATCGCGAGACCGGTGAAGACCAGCGAGGTCAGCAGGAAGATCCACCACATGTTCGTGGTGCGCAGCTTCAGCAGCTCGCTTCGGATAAGCCTGGTCATGCCGTCACCTCCGCCGCGCTCCGGCGCCGGCCTGACCTGAACCCTGTGCTGATGGTGACCAGCTCCTCGCTCCGCTGCGGGCTGTTCATCGGATGGCCGCCTTTCCCTGGGTCAGTTCGAGGAACACGTGCTCCAGGTCGGGCCGTTCGTTGACCAGTTCGTGCAGCTCGATCCCGCCCTGCAGGGCCAGGCGGCCGACCGCCGGCGCGTCCAGGCCGGTGATCACGTGGCTGTCGTTGCCGTTGGGCTGGATCGTCGCGCCGGCGGTGCGCACGGCGGTGACCAGCTCCGTCAGGTTGGGCGTCCGCACCCGGGTGCGCGGCGCGCTGGTGCCGCCGCCGACGATCTGCTCGACCGGCCCCTGGGTGACGAGGCGGCCGGCGGCGATGATGACCACGTCGTCGGCGAGCACCTCCATCTCCGACAGCAGGTGGCTGGAGACGAGCACGGTGCGGCCCTGCTGGGCCAGGCCCTTCAGCAGCCCGCGCATCCAGCGGATGCCCTCGGGGTCCAGGCCGTTGGCGGGCTCGTCGAGGATCAGCACCTGCGGGTCGCCGAGCATCGCCTGCGCGATGCCGAGCCGCTGCTTCATGCCCAGCGAGTAGCCGCGGAACTTGCGCTTCGCGGCCGGCGTCAGCCCGACCAGCTCCAGCATCTTGTCGACCTGGGCGTCGGGCAGGCCCGCCGCGGCGGCGACGATGCGCAGGTGGTTGCGGGCGGTGCGGCCCTTGTGCGCGGCGGACGCCTCCAGGATCGCGCCGGCCAGCCGCAGCGGCTCCGGCGCGTCGGAGTAGCGCAGGCCGCTGATGGTCGCCGAGCCGGACGTCGGGGTCACCAGGTTGAGGATCATGCGCAGCGTCGTGGTCTTGCCGGCGCCGTTCGGGCCGAGGAAGCCGGTGACCCTGCCCGGCTCGACCACGAACGACAGGTGGTCCACGGCCGTGACGTTCTTGTACCGCTTCGTCAGGTCGGAGACCACGATCTGTCCGTTGGACAACGTGCCGCTCCCTCCAAGAGAGTGAAGCCGTCAATATGGCACGTGCCGGCAACATCTGGCGCCCCGCCCCGCCCCGGGATCAAGGCGAGGAAAACTCGCCCATAGCGCACCGTATCCACGTATACACGAAAGGTGGCATTCAGGGGCGCTCGGATCATGGTCGTGTCGCTGCTGCTGGCCCTGCCGGCGGTGCTGGCGGCGCCCCGGCCCGCGGCCGCCGAGATCGCCGCGCCGTTCCGCCCGGTGTACTCGGTGAACACCACCGGCGCCGTCGTCCTGCGCGGCAACGCGAACCTGACCTGCGACGGCGCCAACCCGGGCTGCGCCGCCGCCAGGACCGGCACCGCCACCGGCGGCGCGCTGAACAACAACGGCTACCGGATGCGCCACGTCGACGTCGACGCCGAGCCGTCGTTCAACTCCAGCACCGCGGACCTCGCCGTCCCCGCCGGCGCGACCGTCCTGTACGCCGGGCTGTTCTGGGGCGGCGACACCGACCCGGGCACCGGCACCCCGGCGCCGCGGGAGAGCGCCAGGAACACGGTCAGGTTCAAGGTGCCCGGCGGCGCGTACCGGACCGTCACCGCCCAGCGACTCACCGACGTCACCACGTTCCCCGGGCACCGGCCGTACCAGGGCTACGCCGACGTCTCCACACTCGTCGCCGGGGCCGGGGCCGGCACCTACACGGTCGCCGACATCCAGGCCGCCACCGGCGTGAACGACCGCTACGCCGGCTGGTCCCTGGCCGTCGTCCTGCACGACCCGGCGCAGCCGGTGCGCAACATGGTCGTCTACGACGGCTTCGGCTCCGTGCGCGGCGTCACGCCCGACGCCGCGACCGTCTCGATCCCGGTCGCCGGCTTCCAGACCCCGCCGTCCGGCGCCGTCACCACCAGCCTCGGCACCGTCGTCTACGAGGGCGACGGCGGCAGCGGCGGCGACAGCGTCCGCCTCGACGGCACCCCGCTGTCCGACGCGCTCAACCCCGCCGACAACTTCTTCAACAGCACCGCCGCCGACCGCGGCACCGCGGTCACCGCCCGCGACCCCGCCGACGCCAACCTGCTCGGCCTGGACATCGACCAGGTCGACGCCAGCGGCCTGCTGCCCAACGGCGCGAGCGGCGCCACGATCACGCTGCAGACCGCACAGGTCACCGGCGAGACGTTCTACCCCGGGGTGATCACGTTCGCGACCGACCTCTCCGCGCCCCGGCTGACGGCCGTCAAGACCGCCACCGACGTCAACGGCGGCACCCTGGAGCGCGGCGACGAGATCCGGTACACGATCCAGGTCGGCAACGACGGCCCGGCGCCCGCCGAGGACACCCGGGTCGCCGACGCCGTGCCGCCCGGCACCACCGTCGTGCCCGGCAGCCTGTCGATCGACGGGACCACGCAGAGCGACCCGCTCGACACCGACCGCGCCGAGATCGTCGACGGCGTCGCGGAGTTCCGCGTCGGTACCGGCAGCGACGCCACCCACGGCGGCCGTCTCCCGACCGGCGGGACCGTCACCGTCGCCTACCGCGTCACCGCGGGCACCCCGGCACTCGCCGGTGCCGCCGACCTGCGTGACGTCGCCCACGTCTCCGCCACCGGTGCCGGCACCGGGGTCAAGCTGCGCACCCCGTCCAACGCCACCACGCAGCTGCTGCCCGCGACCGCCGCCGCCGGCCTCGCCGTCACCGCCGGCCCGCCGCGCACCCCCGGCACGCCGCAGGACCCGGCACCCGGCCTCGCCGCCGGCCCGCCGGCGGTCGCCACCGGCGGCACCGTCGTCTACCCGGTCACGCTCACCAACGCCGGTCCCGACCCGGCCACCGGCGTCACCCTCACCGCGGTCCTGCCCGCCGGCGTCACCGGCACCGGCACCACCCCGGGCGCCGGCACCTGCGGCATCACCGGGCAGACCGTCACCTGCGCCGCCGGCACCGTCCCGGCCGGCGGCACCGTCACCGTCGACATCGCCGCCACGGTCACCGCCGCGGCCGCGCACCGCACCACCATGACGGCGACCGTGGCCGCCGCGACCCCCGACCCGTCCACCGCCGACGACACCGCCACCGCCGACGTCGTACGCAACGCACCACCCACCGCCGTCCCCGACACCGCGACCGTCGCCGCGGGCGGCACCGTCGCCGTGCCG
This sequence comes from Dactylosporangium aurantiacum, assembly GCF_000716715.1. Classification (GTDB taxonomy): domain Bacteria; phylum Actinomycetota; class Actinomycetes; order Mycobacteriales; family Micromonosporaceae; genus Dactylosporangium; species Dactylosporangium aurantiacum. Next base: position 266,016 of record NZ_JNYJ01000007.1, read on the forward strand.
GTCACCGCCAACGACGGCGACCCCGACGGCGACACCCCGCGGGTGCTCGGCATCGCCACCCCACCGGCCGCGGGCCACGCCGTCGTCGACGCCGCCGGCACCGTGCGCTACACCGCCGGGCCGGGCGCCGGCACCGACACGTTCACCTACACCGCCGGCGACGGCCTCGGCGGCACCGCCACGGCCACCGTCACCGTGACCGTCACCGGCGGCACCGGGCCGGCCGCCGGCACCGCGCCGGTCGCCGCCGACGACGCCGTCACCGTGGCCGCCGGCGAGCCGGCCGTGACGTTCGACCCGCGCGCCAACGACGCCGACGCCGACGCCGACGCGCTCACCGTCGTCGGCGCCACCGCACCCGCGGGCGGCACCGTCGCGCTGATCGCGGACGGGCGGCTCACGTACACGCCGGGGCGTGGCTTCCGGGGCGTCGACAGCTTCCGGTACACCGTCGGCGACGGGCACGGCGGTCACGCCACCGCGACCGTGACCGTCACCGTGGCCGGCCGCGCCCCGGTGGCCGCCGCCGACTCGCGCAGCACCGCCACCGGCACCCCGGTGGACGTCGCGGTCCTCGTCAACGACACCGCCGCCGACCCCGGCGACACCCTCATCGTCGCCGCGTGGGACGCCACGACGGCGCGCGGCGGCACCGTGACACACGCCGGTGGCGTGCTGCGCTACACCCCGGCGGCCGGGTTCACCGGCACCGACACGTTCGGCTACACCGCCGGCGACGGCGCCGGGGGCACCGCGACGGGCACGGTCACCGTCCACGTCGGCGCCGCCCCGCCCGCGCCGCGCGCCGACGCCGCCGCCACCCCGACCGGCACGCCGGTCACCGTCGCCGTCCTCGCCAACGACCCTGACCCCGCCGCGACCGTCGCCGCCGTCACGCCGGGCGCCGCCGGCACGACCGCGGCCGGGCCCGGCGGCACGGTCACGTACACGCCCCGGGCCGGCTACTCCGGCATCGACACGTTCCGCTACGCCGTCGCCGACGGCCGCGGCGGGCTCGGCACCGCCGTCGTGACCGTCACCGTGTTCAACGAACCCCCCACCGGCGTGCCCGACACGCTCACCACCCCCGCCGGGACCACCGCCGCCCTGCCGGTCCTCGCCAACGACACCGACGCCAACGGCGACGCGCTGCGGGTCGTCGCCGCCACCGGCGCCGCGCACGGCACGCTGGAGGTCGTCGCCGGCACCGTGCGGTACACGCCCGCCGCCGGCTACCGGGGGACGGACGCGTTCACGTACACGGTGAGCGACGGCAACGGGGGCACCGCCACGGCGGCGGTCACGCTGACCGTCAGCGACAGCGTCCCGGTCACCGGCGCCGACACCGCCGCGACCACCGCGGGGACCCCGGTCACCGTCACCGTCCTCGCCAACGACAGCGACCCCGCCGCGGCCACGCTCACCGTCACCGGCGCCGGCCGGCCCGCCCACGGCACCGCCGAGGTGCGCGGCGACGGGACCGTCACGTACACCCCGGCCGCCGGCTTCACCGGCGTGGACACGTTCACCTACACGGTCAGCGACGGCGGCACACCGCCGGACACCGCGACCGGCACGGTGACGGTGACGGTCACGGCCGCGCCGGGGGTGCCGGGGGTGCCGGCCGCGCCGCCGGGCGCGCCGGTCGTGGTGACCACGCCGACGGTGACCACGCCGACCGGCAGCGGGGCGCAGACGATCAACCCGCTCGACAACGTCACCGACCCCGACGGCGACCCGCTCACCGTCGTCGGCGTCACCCAGCCGGCCAACGGCACCGCCGTGCTCAACGCCGACGGCACCGTCACGTACACGCCGGACCGGGGGTTCGCCGGCGCCGACTCGTTCGGCTACACGGTCAGCGACGGCACCGCCGCCGTGACCGGCACCGTCGAGCTGATGGTCGGCGCCGTCGACCTGCCCGTCACCGGCGCGCCGGCCGCGCCGCACGCCCTCGCCGGGCTGCTCATGCTGCTCGCCGGCTGGCTGCTGCGCCTGGCGCCGACACCGCGGCCGGCGCCGTCATCGCGGCCGGCGCCGGCACCGGCGAGGTCCGTCCAGGCGTCGCCGGGTGGCCGGCCGGCGCCGGCCGGGCCCGCGACGCCGCGGGACGCGCCGGCGCCGGACCCGGTCACGCCGGGGCGTGGTGCGGGCGGTCGCCGACCCGGATCACGTGCTTCAGGCCCGACCAGACGTCGTCGATCGCGCAGACCTTGACGTCGACCCGGCCGTGCGCCAGGGCGAACTCCCGCACCCCGTTCTCGTCGAGGTCCCTGGCGAAGCCCGAGGAGCGTTTCGGCCAGGCGATCCACAGCGCGCCGCCGGGTGGCGTCGAGCGGTGCAGCACCGGCCAGCGGCGCCGCAACCGGGCCAGGTCGGGACAGAAGCAGACGATCACGTCGTAGAGGCCAGGGGCGCTGCGCCGGTGCAGCACCACGTCGGAGGGCAGTTCACGCAGCTCGAACCCGGCCGGGGCGCCGTCGAGCAGGACCCGGTGCCCGGCGTTCACGCCGAGCTTCTTGGGCAGTGGAGTCCCTGAATATCCCGCCATGCCTGACCACGGTAGTCATCGTTCACCCGCCAGCCATGCGGGTAACCAGTCACCGTCAGCCAGCCGCAGGGGTCGAGCCTTACACCGAAAGCATGACGATTCTCGCCGTCGCCGCCGACCCGGTCGGGGTCGACGAAACCGATCGCTACACCCTGCTGGTGGCCACGGACGGTGATCAGGTCCGGGCCGCACAACGGCTCCGCCACGACGTCTTCGCCGGTGAGCTGGGCGCCCGTCTGAGCACCGCCACCCCGGGCCTGGACGTCGACGCCTTCGACGAGCACTGCGACCACCTCATCATCCGCGAGGAGCGCACCGGCGCCGTCGTCGGCACCTACCGGATGCTGCCGCCGGACCGCGCGGCCGCCGCCGGCGGGCTCTACGCCGACACCGAGTTCGACCTCGCCGGGCTGCACCAGCTGCGCGGGGGACTGGTCGAGACCGGCCGCTCCTGCGTGCACCCCGACCACCGCAGCGGCGCCGTGATCAACCTCATGTGGGCCGGCATCGCCCGGTACATGCACCTGCACGGCCACCGCTGGCTCGGCGGCTGCGCGTCGGTGCCGCTCGCCGACGGCGGCGCGACCGCCGCCGGGGTGTGGGACCTGGCCCGGCGCAAGCACCTCGTGCCGCCCGCCTGGCGGGTCCGCCCCCGCAACCCGCTGCGGACGACCGCGGCCGTGCCGGCGAAGGTCGACGTGCCGCCGCTGCTCAAGGGGTACCTGCGGCTCGGCGCCTGGATCGGCGGGGAGCCCGCGCACGACCCCGACTTCGACTGCGCCGACTTCTACGTGCTGCTGTCGCTGGACCGGGTCAACCCACGGTACCTGCGGCACTTCCTCGGCCAGGGGTGAGCGCCGTGGCGGTCGTCGACTCCCTCTGGCTGCCCCGCTCCACCTGCGACGTGAGCTGCCTGCCGGCACGCTCCGACGGGCACGTGCCGGCCCTGACGATGCTCAAGCGGGTCGTCGTGACCGGCACGGTGCTGCTGCTCGCGGTGCTCGCCGTGCCGCTGCTCGCGCTGCTGCCGCAGCGCGGGCTGATCGCCGCGCAGCGCCGGCTCGCCCGCGCGGTGCTGGCCGGCCTCGGCGTCTCGCACCGGGCCGTCGGCCGGATCCCGCAGCACGGTGCGCTGCTGGTCGCCAACCACGTCTCGTGGCTCGACGTGATCGTCATCCTGGCGCACGCGCCGGCCAGGCTGCTCGCCAAGCGCGAGGTGCGCGGGTGGCCGCTCATCGGCCGGCTCGCCGCCACCCTCGGCACCGTCTTCGTCGACCGCTCCCGCCCGAAGACCCTGCCGGCCACCGTCGGGCGGATCAGCGCCGAGCTGGCCGCCGGCGGTGTCGTCGCGGTCTTCCCCGAGGGCACCACCTGGTGCGGCCGGATGGGCGGCACGTTCCGGCCCGCGATGTTCCAGGCGGCGGTCGACGCGGCCGCGCCCGTCGTGCCGGTGCGGCTGACGTTCGCCCAGGGCGGGACGCCGTCGACGGTCGCCGCGTTCATCGGCGACGAGACGCTGCTCACCTCGCTGCGGCGGGTGGTGGCCGCCCGCGGGCTGTCGATCGAGCTCAAGGCGCACGCCACCCTGTACCCGCGGCCGTCCTCCTCCCGCCGGGTCCTCGCCCGGGCCGCGACCTCGGCGGTCACCGCCTGACCGCGGCCCGCGACGACCGTCACGCGACAGTCGCGATGTATCGCGTTTGTCTGCTACCGTCGGTGGCATGACGACGTGGAACGTTGCCGAGCCCACGCGGCTCGAGCTGAAGGGTGAGGTCAACGACCTCACGGTGCGGCTGGTCGGCGGGCGGATCAACGTCGTCGGCGCCGACGGGCCCGCCCGCGTCGAGGTCTCCGCGATCGGCGAGCGGCCGGTCACCGTCACCCACGACGACGGCACGCTGCGCATCGTGCACGGCGCCGTGCCGAAGTGGCCGGGCCTGCTCTGGTGGCTCTTCCACAAGCAGTTCCGGGTCGACGTCTCGGTCATGGTCCCGGTCCGGACGCCGGCCACCCTCAACGTCGTCTCCGGCTCCGTCGTCGTGTCCTCGCTGCGCGCCGGCGTCCACGTCGACGCGACCAGCGCCCGGGTCACCCTGCTCGGCCTCGACGGGCGCGTCTCGGCCAAGGTCATCTCCGGCTCCGTGGAGGCGCTCACCCTCGACGGCGAGGTCGAGCTGGAGACGGTCTCCGGCGAGATCGTGGTCGCCGACTCGACGGCCCGCAAGGTCCACGCCCGCGCCATCTCCGGCTCGATCACCTGCGACCTGGACAACCCGCCGGCCGACACCGACGTGCGGCTGGACACCGTCTCCGGCGAGATCACCGCCCGCCTGCGCGAGGACAGCGACCTGCGCGTGCACCTCAACGCCACCTCGGGCCGGGTGATCAGCGCCTTCCCCGGCCTCGACCGGGTCGGCCGCGGCACCGTCGTCGGGCAGCTCGGCGCCGGGACCGGCCGCGTCGCCGCCAACGCGACATCTGGCACGATCACACTGTTGCGCCGCCCGGTCGACCTTGACGTAGAGGAAACAGCATGAGTGCCGTCTTCAGTCACGGGCGGCTGCGGTTGTACCTGCTGAAACTGCTCGCCGAGGGCCCCCGCCACGGGTACGAGCTGATCCGCCTGCTGGAGAACCGCTTCCACGGCCTCTACGCCCCCTCCGCCGGCACCATCTACCCGCGCCTGCAGCGGATGGAGGCCGACGGCCTGGTCTCGCACACCGCCTCCGGCGGCCGGAAGGTGTACGACATCACCGCCGCCGGCCGCGCCGAGCTGGAGCAGCGCGCCGCCGAGCTGGAGGTGCTCGAGACCGACATCAACGCCTCCCTCGCCGACCTGTCCACCCTCGCCGACGAGGTCGAGCAGGGCGTGCACGGCTCGGTGCGCGACCTGAAGAAGGAGCTGAAGGAGGCCGGCCGGCAGGCCCGCAGCGCGCCGGCCTGGGGCTGGGGCTACCCACCGCGCCCCGGCGCCGTGAACACGGCGCGGCCCGCGCCGCCGCCCGGTGACGTGGTCGCCGAGCTGGAGGAGAAGGCCGCCCAGCTGCTCGCCGAGGTGCGCCGGCTGGCCCGCGCCGGCCGCGCCAGCCAGGAGACGATGCGGGCCACCCTCGTCGTCCTCGACGGCGCGATCGACCAGGTGCGGCGCCTGCTGCGCTAGCTTTGGGGGGTCAGGGCTGCGTTGCTCAGGAACTTCCCAGGCAACCATCAGCCCCACTCCAGCAGGAGGCGGAAAGATATGCGCATGGGGGTACGAGGCGGCGTTGCACAATCCGGGGGTGCCCCGTCGCCAGGCGTTGCGCAGGCTGAGGCGAGACTGCTCGTGGTCGAGGACGATCCGAACATTCGCGAGCTGCTCTCGGCCAGCCTGCGTTTCGCGGGTTTTGCGGTTGACGCGGTGACCACCGGTGCCGAGGCGGTCACCGCGGCCCGCGACAGCAAGCCCGACCTGGTCGTCCTCGACGTGATGCTGCCCGACCTCGACGGTTTCGAGGTCATCCGGCGGCTCCGCGAGGGTGGCGTCCGGCTTCCTGTCGTGTTCCTCACCGCCCGGGACGGCACCGAGGACAAGGTCCGCGGGCTCACCCTCGGCGGCGACGACTACGTGACCAAGCCCTTCAGCCTGGAGGAGCTCACCGCGCGGATCCGCGCCGTGCTGCGCCGCACCGCCGGCGACCCGGGCCCCAACCGGCTCGTCTTCCAGGACCTGGAGCTCGACGAGGAGACCCACGAGGTGTCCCGCGCCGGGCAGACGATCGCCCTGTCGCCGACCGAGTTCAAGCTCCTGCGGTATCTGATGCTCAACGCCGGCCGCGTGCTGTCCAAGGCGCAGATCCTCGACTTCGTGTGGAACTACGACTTCCGCGGCGACGACAGCATCGTCGAGTCGTACATCTCCTACCTGCGGCGCAAGGTGGACATTACCGAGCCACGCCTGATCCACACCCTGCGCGGCGTGGGTTACGTCCTGCGCCTGCCCGTCTGAGGCCGCCGATGGTGCGGTTCATCGCGGACGTGCCGCTGCGGGTCAAGCTGATCGCGGCCGTGCTCACCCTCGTCACCATGGCCCTGCTGGTGATCGGCGTCGCCAGCGCGCTGGTCATGAAGAGCAGCATGTTCGACAAGGTCGACCAGCAGCTGCGCGCCATGGCCGAGACCGTCGACCTCAGCCGGCTGGCCACCACCTCCAACACCGACTCGCTGCTGCAGAGCAACTACTACATCGCCTGGGTCACGCAGCTGCGCCCCGGCACCTACGAGCAGGGCGTCGTCGGCACCCGACAGCCCCAGGACGCGCCGCCCATCCCGGACAACGTCGAGGTGCTCACGTCGCGGCTCGGCACGCCGTACACGGCGACGACCGCGAAGACCCACGAGCGCTGGCGGATCCTCATCATCAAGCGCGACGCCACCCTGCTGCTCGTCGCGGAGAGCCTGTCGATGGTCGACAGCGCCGTCGACGAGCTCGTCGCCGCGGAGCTGTTCGTCGGCGCCGGCGTCCTCGTCGTCCTCGCCGCCGTCGGCGTCGCGATCGTCCGGGCCAGCCTGCAGCCGCTGCGCGAGATCGAGCGCACCGCCGCCGCCATCGCCGCCGGCGACCTCACCAGGCGCGTCCCGGAGAGCCCGCCGGAGACGGAGATGGGGCACCTCGCCGCCGCGCTGAACGCCATGCTCGCCCAGATCGAGGGCGCGTTCCGGCTGCGCGAGGCGTCCGAGGACCGCATGCGCCAGTTCATCGCCGACGCCTCCCACGAGCTGCGCACCCCGCTGACCACGATCCGGGGATTCGCCGAGCTGTACCGCCAGGGCGCGGCCCGCCAGCCCGGCGAGACCGAGGCGCTGCTGCGGCGCATCGAGGACGAGGCCGCCCGCATGGGCCTGCTCGTCGAGGACCTCCTCATGCTCGCCCGCCTCGACCAGGAACGCCCCCTGGCACTGGCCGACATGGACCTGCGCGTCATCGCCAGCGACGCGGTCGCCGCCGCCCGCGCCGTCGCACCCGACCGCACGGTGGAGCTGGAGATCGAGCGCGACGAGCCGATCGAGGTCAACGGCGACGAGTCCCGGCTGCGCCAGGTCGTCGGCAACCTCATGACCAACGCGCTCACCCACACGCCCGCCGGCACCCCCGTCTCCCTGCGCCTGCGCCGCGACGGCACCGACGCCCTCATCGAGGTCGCCGACCACGGCCCCGGCCTCACCGAGGAGCAGGCCGCCCGCGTCTTCGAGCGCTTCTACCGCGTCGACAAGGCCCGCACCCGCCGCCAGGCCGGCGGCTCGCACAGCGGCAGCGGCCTGGGCCTGGCGATCGTCGCCGCCCTCGTCGCGGTGCACAGCGGCACCGTGTCCGTGTTCACCACCCCCGGCGGCGGCGCCACCTTCCAGGTACGACTTCCGCTCACAGGCGGTTCCCAGGCCGCGGCCAGTGGTTTGCAAGGTGCCGTGGCCAAGCTCAAGTCATGAGCGAACAGCAGGGATGGGTGCCGGACCCGGCCGAGCAGCAGGACCGGGCGTCGAGCCCGGCCGCACAGCCGGCCACCCCGCCGGCAGACCCCACCACGCCGGCCACCCCGCCGGCTGACACCGCGCCGGGCGCCGCGCACACCACCGCTCCGGCCGCCGGGCACGCTGCGCCGGGCGCCGGGCACACCACCGCTCCGGGCGCCGGGCACGCCGCACCTCCGGCCGGCCACGTCGCCGGCCACGTCGCCGCCGCGGCCGCCGCGTTCACCGCGTCGCGCGCCGACGCCCCGCAGGCCGGCACCCCGGCCGCCACGCCGGAGATCCCGCCGGCTGCCACGCCGGCCGCCTGGACCGCCGGTACCGCGCACACCGCCGGCACGGCGCACACCGCCGGCACGGCGCACACCGCCGGCACGGCGCACACCGCCGGCACGGCGCACACCGCCGGCACGGCGCACACCGCCGGCACAGCGCCGGTGACGCCGCCGGGCACGATGCCGGCCACCGGGCCGACGCACGGCTGGCCCGCGAACCCGGCGAACGCAGCACACCAGATGAACCCGGCGCACCCGCCGCACCAGGCGAACCCGGCGCACCTGGCGAACACCGGGCACCTGGCCGGCGCGGCCGGTGCGACCGGTGCGCACGCCGACGACATGCCGCACCCCGCCGACAGGACCTGGCCCATCGTCCAGGCCGGCGCCCACCCCGCCACCCGGCCCGCCGCCGGCGGCGGGCCCACGCACGCCTGGCCCACGTCACCGCACGCCGCCGCGCCGACCGGCCACCCCGCCGGCGCCACCGGGCACCCCGCCGGCGCCGGCCACGCCGCAGGCGGCACGGGTCACTTCGCCCACCCCGTACAGGAGCAGCCGCACCTGCCGACGGCGCAGCTGCCGCCGCACGTGCCGCACATGCAGCGACCCCCGGCGCAGTGGGCGCACCAGCCGCAGGCCGGGTCGGTGTTCGTGACGCCCGAGGCCCGCCGGCGCAACCGGTTCGGGCTCGCCGTGGCGGGCATCGTCGCGGCGGTCGGGCTGTCGGCGGTGTCGGCGTTCGGCGGCGGCCTCGCCGCGCTCGAGCTGCGGCCCGGCTCGTCCCACGACGTGGTCAGCGCGACGAACTCGTCCGGCGCCAACGGCGGCGCGACGCCCGCCCTGTCCGACGTCGCGGCGGCGGTCCTGCCGAGCGTGGTGTCGATCAGCACCGGCAACGCCGTCGGTTCCGGGGTCGTCATCACCGACGACGGGGCGATCCTCACCAACAACCACGTCGTCGCCACGGCCCGCGGCACCTCGGTGCAGGTCACGTTCTCCACCGGGCAGAGCGTCCAGGCGAAGATCGTCGGCACCGAGCCGTCCAGCGACCTCGCGGTGATCAAGATCGTGGGCGGTGGCACGTACACGCCGCTCGCCTTCGGCGACAGCTCCTCGGTGAAGGTCGGCGACACGGTGCTCGCCGTCGGCAGCCCGCTGGGCCTCGACGGGTCGGTCACCGCCGGCATCGTCAGCGCCGTCGACCGCACGATCGACGAGGGGCAGGACGGCCAGTCCGCCGCCGCGAAGATCACCGGCGCGATCCAGACCGACGCCGCGATCAACCCCGGCAACTCCGGCGGCGCCCTGGTCAACACCGCCGGTCAGCTGGTCGGCATCAACACCGCGATCGCCACCTCGGGCCAGGCCGCCGGCAACATCGGCGTCGGGTTCGCCATCAGCAGCAACACCGCCAAGGCCGTCGCGCAGCGCCTGCTGAGCTGACCGCCGCTACGGACTGGTTCCCCTCCAGAAAACAGGGATCCGGTGGTGCGCCTGGCGGGGCGCCCACCGGATCTCTGGCGTTCGGGGGGTGCTCAGGCCCAGCCGAAGGAGCGCTCGACCGCCTTCAGCCACGACGCGTGCCCGCGGTCGCGGGTCTCCGCGGACATGGACGGCGACCACTGCCGGTCGGCGCGCCACTTCTCCCGCAGCGTCTCGGTGTCCGGCCAGAAGCCGACGGCGAGACCGGCCGCGTACGCCGCGCCCAGCGCCGTCGTCTCCGACACGGTCGGCCGGACCACCGGCACGTCCAGCACGTCGGCCTGAAACGCCATGAGCAGGTCGCTGGCGGTCATCCCGCCGTCGACCTTCAGCGTCTCCAGCGGGACCGCGGACTCGGCCATCATCGCGTCGACGACGTCCTTGACCTGCCAGGCGGTCGCCTCCAGGGCGGCCCGCGCGATGTGGCCCTTGGTGACGTACCCGGTGAGCCCGGTGATGACGCCGCGCGCGTCGGGCCGCCAGTGCGGGGCGAACAGGCCGGAGAACGCCGGCACGATGTAGCAGCCGCCGTTGTCGGTGACCGTGGCGGCCAGCTCGTTGATCTCCGGCGCCGAGCCGATCAGGCCCAGGTTGTCGCGCAGCCACTGCACGAGCGCGCCGGTGATCGCGATGGAGCCCTCCAGCGCGTACACCGGGTCCGCGTCGCCGATGCGGTACCCGACGGTGGTGAGCAGGCCGCGGGTGCTCACCACCGGCTGCGCCCCGGTGTTGAGCAGCAGGAACGAGCCGGTGCCGTAGGTGCACTTCGCCTCGCCCGGCGCGAAGCACGCCTGGCCGAACAGCGCGGCCTGCTGGTCGCCGAGGGCGCTGGCCACCGGCACGCCGTGCAGCATGGTCGTCGCCTCGCCGTACACGTGCGACGACGGCCCGATCTCGGGGAGCATGGCCCGGGGGATGCCGAACGCGGACAGCAGCTCCTCGTCCCAGTCGAGGGTGGCGAGGTTCATGAGCATGGTGCGGCTGGCGTTGGTGACGTCGGTGACGTGCCGGCCGGTGAGCTTCTCGATGAGCCAGGTGTCGACGGTGCCGAAGTGGATCTCGCCGGCCTCGGCGCGGGCGCGTAGCCCCGGCACGTTGTCCAGCAGCCAGACGACCTTCGGGGCGGCGAAGTAGGTCGCCAGGGGAAGCCCGCAGCGTTCGCGGAACCGGTCGGGACCGGCGTCGCCGGCGAGGGAGCGGATGAGGGCGTCGGTGCGGGTGTCCTGCCAGACGATGGCCGGGTGCACCGGCTCGCCGGTCCGCGCGTCCCACAGGATCGTGGTCTCGCGCTGGTTGGTGATGCCGATGGCGGCGACGTCGGCGCGGGAGAGGCCCGCCTGGTCCAGCGCGCGGGTCGACACGGCCTGGACCTGGTGCCAGATCTCGACGGGGTCGTGCTCGACCCAGCCTGGGCGGGGGTAGCTCTGGTGATGTTCGCGCTGGTCGAGCGCCACGATGGCGCCGTCGGCGTCGAACACGATCGCACGGGAGGAGGTCGTGCCCTGGTCGATGGCGAGGATGTACACGCCTGCCATCTTCGCCGAAGAGTTGTCACGTTCGGGACGGAACCTTTGCGCGGTCGCGGCTGAGCCTTACGCTGCCTGCCGGAACAGTGGCCCTATCAGGAGCGATCGTGGCCGTCATCGAGACGCGCATCAGTGTCTGGGAGGCCCTCGCCGGGCGTGCCCCGGGGGTCCCGTGGGGCCCCACTGACCAGGGTCTGTGGCAGGCAGTCACCGACCGGCTCAACCCTGCCCGCGCCCGGCCGGTGCTGCGCGCCGAGGTCGAGGCCGTCACGCTCACCTCTGCCCGCGGCGTCGACTATGTCATGGTCCGCTCGCCCGACCGGGGCGAGGCCTGCTACCTGCGGCTCACGCCGGACGAGTGGAGCCTGGCGCAGCTCATGGACGGCAGCCGCACCGTCGCCCGGCTCGTCGCCGACTTCGCCCGCATCTCCGGCCGGCTCGCGCCCGACCAGGTCACCCGGGTCGTGGCCGACCTCGCCGGCAACCGCATGCTCGACGAGCTGCCCGTCGACGCGTTCCACCGGCTGCACCGCGTGCACCGCCGGCCGTGGCCGATCCGGCTCGGCAAGGCGCTGCTGGCCACCGCGCAGGGGCGCCGGGTCGTCATCGCCCGTGTCGACCCCGTCGTCACGTTCCTGTACAAGGCCGGCGGCCGGCTGTTCTTCACCCGGGTCGTCGCCGTGCTCGCCGGGCTGGTCGCGCTGGCCGGGCTCGGCGTGTTCGTCTTCAACTGGTTCCGCGCCGACCAGTCGGTGTTCCTCACCCAGGACTCCTACTTCACCGGCGCCCTGGTGCTGCTCGGCCTCAACGTCGTCGCGCTCGCCTGCCACGAGCTCGGCCACGCGCTGGGCGCCAAGCACGCCGGCCGGAAGGTGCCGGTCGCCGGTTTCCTCGTGTACTTCGGGATCCCGTCGGTCTTCGTGGACACCACCGACGTGTGGATGGCCGGCCGGCGCGCCCGGATCGTCACCACCGTCGCCGGACCGGCCACCGGCCTGGTGCTCGCCGGCGCCTGCCAGCTCGTCGGGCTGTTCTACCCGGAGCTGCAGCCGTGGACGTTCAAGCTGGCGTTCGCCTGGTACCTCAACGCGCTGTTCAACCTGAACCCGTTCATGGCGCTCGACGGCTACTACCTGCTCATGGACTGGCTGGAGGTGCCCAACCTGCGGGCCCGCGGCCTGGCCTGGGTGCTCGCCCGGCTGCGCCGGCGCCCGCCGCGCTTCAACGAGCTGGATCGGGAGGGCCGCCTCGTCGCCCTGTACGGCATGCTCGCCGTCGTCTGGCTCGCCATCGCCGTCAACCTGATCTACCGCATCTACACCGACCGGGTCGCGGGGGTCGTCACCGGCCTGTGGAACGCCGGCTGGGCGGCCCGGGCGCTGCTCGCGGTCATCGTCGCCGGGCTGCTCGCCCCGCTGGTCTACCTGCTGTTCTCGTGGCTGCGCCGGCGCGCCCGCCGGCTGCGTGACCGGCTCGGGGAGCGCAAGCTCTCCCGGGACGAGCCGCGCCGCCTCGCCGCCCTGCGCGGCTCCAGCCTCGCCGACCTGCCGCCGGCCGCACTCGCCAAGCTCGCCGAGCAGGCCCGCTGGGTGCACCCGCGCACCGGCGAGCAGCTGGTCTTCGCCGGTGCCGCGCAGCAGTCGGTGTACGTCGTCGTCGACGGCGCCCTGGAGGCGCGCCGCCCCGGCGACCCGACCGGCACCGTCCGGGAGCGGGTCGGCAAGGGCGGCGTCGTCGGCCTCGCCAACGCGATCACCGGCGCGCCCGCCGCGCTCGGCTGGCTGACCGCCGGCACCACCCTGCTCGCGATCCCGCCGTCGACGGTCGCCGCCGCCGTCGGCCCGCTGCCCGGCCCGCCGCCGGTGGAGTGGGCCGAGCTGGAGGCGCTGCTGGCGGAGGCGCCGGCGCTCGCCGACCTCGGTGCGGAGGACCGGCTCGGGCTCATGACCCGCGCCCAGCCGGCGCAGCTGGCGCCGGGCCAGCCGGTGCACCTGAGCAGCGGCACCGACGCGATCGTGGTCGCGTCCGGCACGCTGGCGCTGCCCGAGGGCGTGCAGCTGGGCCGCGGCGCGATGATCGGCCCGTACGGCGACGGCGCGCCCGGCCAGGTCGCCACCGCCCGCTCCGCCGCCCGGGTCTGGGTGCTGCCCGCCGTCGCCGGCCTGCCCCTGCTCATCGGCGGTCCCGCACCCTCCGGCGCGGTCGCCGGCGGCCGGGCGCCGTCCTCGGGCGCCCACCCGCCGGCCGCGTACCCGCCGCTCGCCGCGCCGCCCGGCGTCCACGGCCCCTCGGACGACACCGTCGACAAGCGCTTCGAGCGCAAGCTGTGGTGGCTGCTGGTCCTGCTGCTGCTCTTCGCGCTGTTCCTGACCGGCAGCAACCTGTTCTCCGCGCCGGTGTGGGCCGAGATGCCGACCGACCGGGCCCTGGTCACCGTGACCCGGGGCCAGGCCGTCGTCACCGTCGACGGCCAGGAGCGCACGCTGCGCCGCGACGGCAGGCTGTACGTCGAGCGGGGCGACACCGTCACCATCGGCGACCGCTCCACCGCCACGATGACGTTCCGCGGCGGCAGCGTCACGGTCCTGTGCGCCGGCGCCCGCCTCGACGTCGGCGAGCTGGTCAGCTCCGTCGACCGCCGCCCGATCCAGCCGACCGGCGCGTTCACGCTGCGGGCCGGCCGCACCCTGGTCGACACGACGAGCACCACGACGGCGTTCGACCCGCTGCAGCTCACCGTCACCGGCGCCGGCGACCCCGTCGGCAACGACGGCCGGGCCCGCTACGCCCTGTCGGCCGGCACCGGCACGCCGGAGGTCGGCTCGGGCGTCGTCACCCAGGGCGGCTCGGCCGTCACGGTGGACCCGTCGGCCGACCTGACCTGCGGCGACGGCGTCGCGCTGCCCAAGCCCGGCGGCACCCCGACCGGGTCGCCGTCCCCGTCGGACCCGCCGTCGGAGTCGCCGTCCGCGTCCCCGTCGCCGTCCGACAGCCCGTCGGCCTCCGCGTCGCCGGGCACCACCCCGACGAGGACGAGGACCCCGACGCCGACCCGCGGCACCACGACGACCGCCGGGCCGCCGACCACGTCTCCGCCGCCCCCGCGCGACACGACCGTGCCGACGGTGTCGATCACCCAGCCGCGGGCAGCCGACCTCTACCCGCCCGGTTGCCGCTACGGAGGACCGTCGACCATCACGTTCGCCATCACCGCGGCCGACCGCGTGGACCCGTCGTCCACACTGACGGTGACGTTGCGTACGAGCGTGAAGGGCACCTCCTCGGTCACGTACCTGAAGGGCACCGCGTTCAGCGGTTCGTTCGGCGACGTGGTCTCGCAGAACTACTTCGACATCACCATCTCCGCTCGGGCGGTCGATCCGGCGGGCAACGCAAGCGCGTGGTCGGCGCCGATCACGCTTCACTACAACGCGCAATGCATTCCTGGCTGAGGGAGTCGAACGTGCTCTGTTGGTTCTGCGCCAAGGCGGCGCGGGGGTCGTGCCGGTTCTGCGCCCGTGGGCTGTGTGAGGACCACGCGAAGTTCGGCCCGTACCTGCTGGAGGTGCACCGTTCGCAGAGCCGCGGGCGGGCCGAGGGCCTCGTCGTGGAGGACGCGGTGCAGTGCGGCACCTGCCGGCCCCGGCCACAGCCCGTGCCCATGCCCGAGCTCGACTGACCGACCGACACCTGGGGGACTGTTCCGATGAGCGACTTCGACGACGTGCTGGAGCGACTGCTGACCGACCCCGGCTTCCAGGCCCGCCTGGCCGCCGACCCGGCGGGTGCGCTCGCCGGGTACGACCTCAGCGCCGATGAGCTGGAGCTGCTCCAGGCGCAGGTCGGCGGCGGGGACACCGGGCAGTCCCGGGTCGAGCAGCGCACCAGCAAGGCCAGCATGTTCGGTCTGCTGTCCTCGATCGGTTCGGGCCTCGGCGACGTCGTCCACGGGCACGGCCCGGGCGGCCTGGGCGGTACTGGCGGCCCGGCCGACGCCGGGCACGGCGCAGGCGCGCACGCGGCCGGCTCCCAGGGCGGCGGCGCGGGGCAGAGCGTGGCCCGGGGCCTGGGCGCCCTGGAGCAGTCCGGCGGCCGGCACGCCGCCGTCGAGCAGCCCGAGCCGCACGGCGGTCTCGCCGCGCACGTCCAGGGCGCCCTCCAGCACGGCGCGCACGCCGCCGCCGGCGGGGCCGAGGCGCACGCCGGGCCCGGTGGCGCGTCCGCGTCCGCCGGGTCGGCCGGCGGGTTCGGCGGCCTGGCCGACGCCCACGCCCACAGCGGCGGGCCGGGCAGCGCCGGGCTCGCCGAGGCGCCGGACCAGCCGGCCGGTGCCGGCGCCGGGCTGTCCGAGGCCGCCGACGGTCCGCGGGTGTACGCCTCCGCCGGCTACGGCGGGCAGGGCAGCGCGGGCCTCGCCGAGGCGCCGGACCAGCCGGCGGGCGGCAGCGCCGGGCTCGCCGAGGCCGACCCGTACGCCGGCGGCGCGGGGCACGGTGTCGCGGGGCACGTGACGGAGGTCCACACCAGCAGCCAGGGCACCGTGTACCGCTCCAGCAGCGCCGGCATCGGCGCGGCCGGCGGCACGACGGATGGCACGGCCGGGTTCGGCCCGGCCGACGGTGCCGCGGGCAGCGGCCGGCACGGCATCGCCGCCGGTCTCGACAGCCTCTCGCCGTCGCACGGCGGCACCCCGGCCCCGCCGCCCGGCGACGGCGGCCACCGCGGCGTCATCGGCGGCGTCGCCGGCGCGCTGCACGACGCCGCCCCGAACGGTGCCGGGCAGGCCCCGACCGACGGGTACCACACCCGGGTCGACTGGGACGGCGACGGCCGGTGGGACCAGCACACGTACGTGAACCGGGCCGACGGCGGCGTCGACATCGTGGTGGACGTCGACGGTGACGGCCGGGCCGAGTTCGTCGGGCACGACACCGACCGGGACGGCCTCATCAACTCCTCCGAGATCGACACCAACCACGACGGCGTGATGGACCAGCGGTACGAGGACCTCAACGGCGACGGCTGGCTGGACCGCCGCACCCGCTGACCGGAGTTCGCCCGCCGGACATCAACATGTATCGACATGTTGGGCCGGGTGGCGCGTGCGCTCCATCAGCGGCCTGTCGAAGTCGGAGTGGGACCGCGCCGGCGCCCTCGCCGACGCCGCCGACGACCCGGGCAACTCCACCGCCGTCCGCGGGTTCGAGTGGTCGCACCCGCTGCTCGGGCACGTGAACGTCTGGTTCACCAACGGCTTCACCGACCTGGGCGGGTCCGGCAACATGGGCGGCCTGTACAACTGGATCGTCAACAACGGCGGGGTGGCCCGCTTCAACCACCCGGGCCGGGAGATCGCCCGCTTCGGCAACTTCGCCTTCACCGCCGCGGCCCGCGCCGCGGTGGTCGGCCTGGAGATGTTCAACCGGGGCGACGACTACCTCTTCGACGGCTGGTCCGAGGGGCGCACGTCGGCGCTCAACGCCTGCCTCAACGCCGGCTGGCGGACCGGGATCAGCGGCGTCCCCGACGAGCACGGCACCGACTGGGGCTTCCCCGAGGGCAAGGGCCGCACCGGGCTGTGGGTGGCCGACGTGATCGACACCGTCGCCAACCAGGTCGTGCGCTTCACGGTGCCGCTGGACGCGGCGCTCGGCGACTGGGTCGTCCTGCGGGTCTCGGACCCCACCCTGCCCGACCCGAGCCCCGGGCCCAACGGTCACCCGTGCAACGACTTCGGGCTGGCGTACACGAGCCCCTGGTGGCTTCGGCCCTGAGCCCGCCGGCGCCGCGGCGCGCCCGGCGTCGCGGCACCGAAACTTGGTCATGGCACGTTTCGGGGATCAGTCCGGCGGCGGACCGGCCTACCGTTTTCCAGGTAACCAACGAGCCGGGAGCGGGCCATGAGCGACTTTGACATCGACTGGGAGATGGAGGACGGTCTCCAGGTCGACCACGACGGTGGCGCTGACCTGCTCTCCGCCGACCAGCAGTTCGACGAGCACCACGACGCGTTCGACGCCGGCGGCCAGGAGGGCGGGCACGCCACCCTGGACGGCGACATCAGCGACGTCGGCGGTGACCTGCACGACGAGCAGCCGAGCTTCGGCGACGTCAGCGACGAGTCACAGTACGTCGACGAGACCGACCTGCCCGAGTTCCACTTCGACCCGGGCTTCACCGACGGGTCCTACGACCTGATCGGCGCCGACCGGCACGAGGCGGACCTGTGGTCGCAGCTGATGGTCGACATGAACGAGGACGTCAACCCGTACGCGGCGAGCTAGAACCGGATCGAGGACGGCGGACCGGAGCTCGCGTAGTACCAGCCCTGCGCGGTGTCGCAGCCGAGGGCCAGCAGCCGGTCGGCCTGTTCGGCCGTCTCCACGCCCTCGGCCGTGACCCGCAGGTTGAGCGCGTGCGCCAGCCCGATCACCGCCGCGATGATCTTCTGGTCGACCGGGTCGGCGCCCTCCGGCGGGCGCAGCCCGGCGACGAACGAGCCCGCCAGCTTCAGGCTGTGCACGGGCAGGTGCCGCAGGTAGGCGAAGTTGCTGTACCCGGTGCCGAAGTCGTCGATCGCGATCCGCGGCCCGAGCGCGGCCAGGGCGTTGAGCGCCTCCGTGGGCTCGCCGCCGCTGCCCATCACGGCGCTCTCGGTCAGCTCCAGCTGCAGCCGCTGCGGCGCCAGCCCGGTCTGCTCCAGGATCGCCTGCACGTCCCGGACGATGGTGCGGTCACGCATCTGCCGGACCGCCAGGTTGACGCTCATGAACGGCGCCCGGTCGCCGTGCTCGCGGTGCCACTGCGCGGCCTGCTTGCACGCCTCGTGCAGCACCCACCGCCCCAGCGGCACGATCAGGCCGGTCTCCTCGGCCATGCCGATGAACGCGTCCGGGCCCAGCACCCCGAAGCGCGGGTGGCGCCACCGGACCAGGGCCTCCACGCCGATGGTGACCCCGTCGCCGAGGCGGACCAGCGGCTGGTACTCCACGAAGAACTCGCGCCGTTCGAGGGCCGCGGGCATGCTGGCCGACAGCTCGTAGCGGGTCACCTCGCGGGCGTGCCGCTCGGCGTCGAAGAGCGCGAGCCGGTTGCGGCCGTCGGCCTTCGCCCAGTACAGCGTGGTGTCGGCGGCCTTCATCAGCTCAGCGGTGCTGGTGCCGCGCAGCGGCTGCTCGACCACGCCGATGCTGGCCGAGATGCTGATCTCGTGCCCGCCGACGTGGACCGGCGCCCGGACGGTGTCCAGGGCCCGCTCGGCGACCGCGACCACGTCGTCGGGGCCCTCGCAGCGCTCGATGAGCACCACGAACTCGTCGCCGCCCATCCGGGCGACCAGCTGGCCGTCGCCGGAGATCGAGCGGGCCAGCCGCCGGGCGACGGTCTGCAGCAGCTGGTCGCCGACGTCGTGCCCGAGCGTGTCGTTGATGACCTTGAACCCGTCGACGTCGAGGTAGCACACGCCGACGCGCGAGCCGGGCTCGTCGTCGGCGCCGGCGAGCAGCTCCGCGAGCCGGTCGAAGAACATCGTGCGGTTCGGCAGCTGCGTCAGCGGGTCGTGCAGCGCCTGGTGCCGCAGCTGCAGCTGCAGCAGGTACCGCTCGGTGATGTCCTCGAACATGGCGACCAGCCACTTCGGCTCGCCGTCCTCGTCGCGGATGACCGAGGCGACGAGGTCGGTCCAGACCTGGTGGCCGTCCTTGTGCGTGTACGGCTTCTCGATGCGGAACTGGTCGCGCCGGCCGGCCAGCATCTCGTCGAACATCCCGGGGGCGATCGGCGGGTCCTGCGGGTGCACGAAGTCCTCGAACGTCATCAGCCGCAGCTCGTCGGAGGAGTAGCCGAGCATGTCGCACAGCGCCTGGTTGACCTCGATGACCTGGCCGTCGACGGTGCTGACGCTCATGCCGATGGCGGCGCCGGCGAAGATGGCCCGGAAGCGGGCCTCGCTGACCCGGCGGCTCTCCTCGGCCCGGGCCCGGGCCCACAGCGCCGCAGTGCGGATCTCCTCCTGCTCGTCGAGGACCCGGACGCGCAGCGCCTGTGCGTACCCGGCGGCGAGCGCGCCCTGGATCTCCGCGACCCGCTTGATCGGCGCCTTCGCGAACTGCTCGCTGAGCACCGCGACGGTGCGCTCCAGCGTGGTCGGCTCGGTGAAGTGGGCGGCGACCAGCGTCGAGCCGACCTCGCGCACGTCGGCGGGGTCGAAGGTCTCGGCCGTGAGCGCGTGGATGAGCCGGGAGGCCAGGGCGGTGAGGAAGTCCTGCACCTCCAGCCCGTTCATCGACACGTAGCTGGTGCCGGCGATGGCCAGCGACCAGCTGCGGGCGAGCCGCTCGGCGGCTCGGTGCGGGCGGTCCCACGACGTCGGCGTGGGGCTGAGGGCGGTCATGATCAGTGGGTGCACTAGTCCTTGCGGGCGACCGCGGCGCAGCCGAACGCGTCGCCGTCGGGTGCGGTCTCGGCACCGGGGACCGGCCGCCAGTCGTGGGTCGCGACGACGCCGGGCTCCAGCAGGGTCAGGTCGCCGAACAGCTTCGCGACCTCCGCGCGGCTGCGCAGGATCAGCGGGTTGGGCGACGTGCGGTACATCTCCCAGGCGGCCTCCTCGGCGGGGGTGAGCGGCCGGTCGAGCCCGGCGTGGGACAGCACGACGTGACTGCCGGGCACGCCGGCGTCGGCGTAGCCGCGCACGATGTCGGCGGGGCCCTCCTCGTCGGGCACGAAGTGCAGCACCGCGACGAGCAGGAACGCGATCGGCTCGGTGAAGTCGAACAGCCCCCGCACCTGCGGCGTGGCGAGCACCTCCGCGGGGGAGCGCAGGTCGGCGGCGACGACGGCGGTGCCGGGCACGTCGGCGAGGATCGCGCGGCTGTGGGCGACCGCCACCGGGTCGTGGTCGACGTAGACGACCTTGCCGCCCGGCACGAGCTCGTGCACGTTGCCCACCGTGGGGATGCCCGAGCCGAGGTCCAGGAACTGGCGCACGCCCTGCTCGGCGAGCATGGTCACCGCCCGGCGCAGGAACGCGCGGTTGCTGCGGGCCAGGGCCGCCACGACCGGCATGACCTTGAGGACCTGCTCCGCGAACGCGCGGTCGGCGGCGAAGTTGTGCGAGCCGCCCAGGTAGTAGTCATAGACGCGGGCCACGCTCGGCCGGTTGAGGTCCACGTCCGCGGGTGCCCAGCTCGGTCGCTCCACCGATCAACACCTTTCGACCTCGGTCGTGCGGACTGCGCTCGTGTTCGGGCGCCTGCGAGCATACGTGTGGGCGG
This sequence comes from Dactylosporangium aurantiacum, assembly GCF_000716715.1. Taxonomy (GTDB): domain Bacteria; phylum Actinomycetota; class Actinomycetes; order Mycobacteriales; family Micromonosporaceae; genus Dactylosporangium; species Dactylosporangium aurantiacum. Next base: position 286,630 of record NZ_JNYJ01000007.1, read on the forward strand.
GCAGGAGGAAAACCCGCTGCCCGCCCACACGGTCATCGATCAGGCAATTCGCGTGATCCGGTTGACGGGGCCCGGAGCGACCGGACCCGGCGTCAGGTACGCGGTGAGGGCGTCGACGTCGAAGCCCGGCGCGTAGACCCGCGGGGCACCCGGCTGGTTCAGGTTGCTGAACCCGTCGCCGCCGTTGGCCAGGAAGTCGTTCGTGGTCAGCTGGTACGTGGCGGCCGGGTCGATCGGCGTGCCGTTGAGCGCGATGTCGCTGACCTTCGACCCGAGCGGGGCCGACGCCGTGTAGGTGTAGGTGAACCCGGCGGACACCTGCAGGATCTTCTGCGTGGTCTGCCCCTCGAAGCCCGTGAACTGCTGCTCGAGGACCTTCTTGAGCTGGGCGCCGGTGATCGGCTGGGTGACGACCAGGTTGTTGAACGGCTGGACCGTGAAGGCCTCGCCGTAGGTGACCTGGCCGGGCGCCTCGCCGCCGGGGGAGTTGGCGTAGATCAGCGACTGCCGGATGCCGCCCGGGTTCATCAGCGCGATCTGCGCGCCGGCCGAGGCGGTGTACTTGAGCTGCGCGTCGGCGATCACGTCACCGAGCGCGGACTCGCCGTTGGCCTGCGCGATGTTGGTGATGTCGGCGGTGATGCTGCCGATGACCTTGTTCGCCAGCGGCGCGACGGCCGTGCGGTACTTGTCGGCGATGACCTTGATCTTCGGGTCGACGAGCGCGGCGTTGCGCACGAAGTTGCCCGCCGCGTCCTTCTGCCACGTGCCGTCGGCGTTCTTCACGCCGTTCTCCACGATGACGTTGGTGGCGGACGCGTCGACGAACTTGCGCGTCTTGCGGTCCAGCGTCACGCGGATGTCGGTGACCAGGGTGCCGGCGGTGCCGGCGCTCGTCACGAGCGAGTTGGCGCCGGAGGAGTTCGGCAGCTCGCAGGTGTAGAAGCGGTGCGTGTGGCCGGAGACGACGACGCCGTACGCGGGGTTGAGGCCCTTGACGATGTCGGTGATCGGGCCGGCGAAGTTGGCGCAGCCGGACGGGTCCAGCGGCGCGGGCGGGCTGCTCTGCAGGCCACCCTCGTGGATGACGAGCACCATCGACTTGATGCCGAGCCAGCCCAGGACGGTCGCGTACTGGTTCGCCGTCTGCACCTCGTCGCGGAAGTCGACGTTCTTGATGCCGGCCGGGTTGACGATGCCCGGCGTGCCCTCGAGGGTCATGCCGACGTACGCCACCGGGACGCCGTCGTAGAACTTGATCGTGAACGGCAGCAGGACCGGCAGCTTGGTGGACTTGCTGGTCACGTTGGCCGCGAGGTACGGGAACTGGGCGCCGGCGAAGCCGTCGCCGTCCTGGCAGCCGTCCACCGGGTGGCAGCCGCCGAACTGGATGCGCTTGAGCTCGTCGACGCCCTCGTCGAACTCGTGGTTGCCGACGGACGCGACGTCGACGCCCATCGCGTTGAGGACCTCGATCGCCGGCTCGTCGTGGAACGCGGCGCTGACCAGCGGCGTGGCGCCGATGTTGTCACCGGCCACGACCGTGTCGCTGTTGTGCACGCCGCCGGCCTCCGCCGCCTGGCGCAGCTTGGTCAGCCAGGTGCTGAGGTATTCGGCGCCGCCCGCCGGGGTGCCGTTGATGAGCCCGCCGCTGCCCAGCGGCGGGTCGATGTTGCCGTGGAAGTCGTTGAACCCGAGCAGCTGCGCGGACGTCGTCGGCCCGGTCTTCTGGCTGAACGACACGTTCGCCGGCGTGAGCGGTGTCCAACGGTCGGACTGCTCGGCTGGGCCCGACTTGGCTAAGGGCAGCAAGGCGACAACCGCGACGGCGAGCGTCGGCACCGCGAGGTGCTGAGCGATCCGCCACGCGCGGGCGCGGGGCTGGGCCATGTTCTCTCCTTCAGGAAGACATGCGTCGACGGCCATCCTTCCGTAGCGGTCGATCCCGCACGAGCGTCTGCCGGAGGCGTACAGATGGCATGCGGGTGAATGCGAGGGTCCTACCGGGATCGACGGCGTCCGGCTGACCGATCGGGCCGCCGACTGCGCACGATCGTCGACGCTGCGCGATGCTGTGCGGACGCAAGGTATCCGGTAGGTTTTTCGAAAAGGGGGCTGACACCATGCTGAGGCGAGCCGCGACCGTCCTGGTCGTCGTCGCGTCCGCGGTCTGGGTGTCGCCCGCGCCGGTCCTCGCCGTCGAGCCCGGCGACTGGACGCCGGTCTTCTCCGAGTCCTTCGACGACCCCGGGGCCCTGCCGCCCGGGTGCGCCGCCTACGACGGGGTGGCCGACGGCACCCTCGGTGGCGCCGGCGGCGAGGGTGGCGGTGGCGCCGAGGCCAGCTACTTCCGGCCCGAGGCGGTCACCGTCTCCGGCGGCCGGCTGCACCTCGCCCTGCACCGGCGCGCGTACGGAGGCCGGCAGTTCGTCACCGGTGAGCTGCGCTGCCTCGGCGCCGCCCAGCAGTTCGGCCGCTACGAGTTCCGCGCCCGGGTGGCGGTGGGCGCGGGGATCTCCTCGGTCGCCATGCTGCGCCCGGTGGACGAGCCGCCCGGGCAGGACGCCTCGCAGCTGGAGATCACCGCCCGGCCCGGCGGGGAGCAGGGGCTGGTGCGCAACGGCACCGGCGCGCAGACCTCGGTGCGGCCGCTGCCGGGCCCGTTCAGCGACTGGCACGCCTACACCATCGAGTGGGCGCCCACGGGCTTCCGCGTCCTCGTCGACGGCAAGGAACGCGCCGCCGACCCGGGCGTGTCGACCCGGCACCGCTGGTTCGGCTTCGCGGTCACCACCGGCGGGCCGGGCACCCAGGGCAGCCCGGGCACCCCCGGGCCGTCGACGGCGCTGCCCGCCGAGTTCGAGGTCGACTACCTGCGCGTGTACGCCTACGCCCCGGACTCGCCCCTGCCCGCCGGCGCCGCCCAGCCGTCCACGGTGCACAACGCGGTGCCCGGCTCGCCGGGCGGGCACCGGTGGTCGCTGTGGCTCGCGGTCGTGGCCACGGCGATGGCGGCGGTCGCGCTGTTCGCGTTCGTGCTGCGCAAGACCCGGCCGCACCGCCCGCCGCCGGCGCACCGCGCCTGACCCCCGGTCCCGCGGTCCGCGCGTCGCGCTGAGAGCGAACAGGGCAGCCGGCCGGCGCGCCGGCGGCGAAGGATCGCCGGATGAGAATCCTTGTACTCGGCGGCACCGTGTTCCTCGGCCGGGCGATCGCCCGGCAGGCCCTGGCCGCCGGCCACGATGTCACCTGCGCGGCCCGCGGCACGTCCGGCGACCCCGTCGACGGCGCCCGGTTCGTGACCGCCGACCGGTCCCGGCCGGGCGGCCTGAGCAACGTCGAAGGCACCTTCGACGCGGTCGTGGACGTCGCCCGCACCCCCAGCCACGTGCGGCACATGGTCGCCGAGCTGGCCGGCCGGGTCGGGCACGTCACGTACGTGTCCAGCTGCTCCGTGTATGCCGACATCGCGACCCCCGACCTGTCCGAGGCGACCGCGCCGCTGCTCCCACCGGCCCCGCCGGAGCTCGACGACCCGGCCGCCGGTGTCGAGGAGTACGGCCGCTGCAAAGTCACCTGCGAGCAGCTCATCCTGGAGGCGTTCCCCGACGTCTTCGTCAACCGGGCCGGGCTCATCGTCGGGCCCGAGGACCCGACCGGCCGCTTCGACTACTGGGTCGCCCGGCACGCCCGCGGCGGCGAGATCCTCACTCCCGGTGACCCCGACGACCGGGTGCAGTACGTGGACGTCCGCGACCTGGCCGACTGGACGCTGCGGGCCGTGCAGGAGGGGCTGACCGGGATCTTCAACGGCATCGGTGCCCCGATGACCCGCCGGGAGTTCCACGCCGGGTTCGGCGGCGACGGCACGCTCACCTGGGTCCCGCAGGACTTCCTGACCGAGCACGACGTCCGGCCGTGGTCCGGCCCGCGATCCCTGCCACTGTGGTTGCCTTTGCCCGAATTCGCCGGGTTCCTGACTCGGGACACCTCCGCGGCCCTCGCCGCCGGGCTGCGCACCCGGCCGCTGCGGGAAACGGCGGCCGACACCCTCGCGTCATTCAGTGACATACACCACATCACTGGTCTCACCGAAGAGGAAGAAGTCGGCCTGTTGCGGGAATGGCACGCTCGGTAGGCGGGAGTGTGACGAGCACGTCAGCATTTCGACAGACGGCGGCACGCGTCGATTTCTACGGATACCTGCGCATTTGCCTGTCATCCGGCCGACGGTTGCCGATGAACAGCCGTGACCCCGGTCCCAGTCAGCGCCGTTCCCAGGGAACTCACAGCGAGTTTAGGCGTCTGACGGGCAGGAATACCACGTATCACTTGTTGGAACCGAAGCGAACCGGAGCTGCTCCCGAGTCGTCTAGGTAAGTGGTGCAACTCTCACGGGTCGTCACCGGAATCGCCCGCGAGGGTGGAATTCCGCAGGCCACGTGGCCGTTGTGTAGGGGGCATACCCGGGGGGCACCCGTTTTAGCAGGGTGAAACGGGGAAGGCGAAGGATGGACGGGGAGGGGCCCGAAGGTGGAGAACGTGAAAGTGGAGATGCGACCCGATACAGGTGCCGAAGAGCGCGACCTGGTTGGTGTCTACCTGCATGAGATCTCCCGCACGCCGCTGCTCGACGCCGCTTCTGAGGTCGAGCTTTCCAAGGCGGTCGAGGCCGGTCTCTATGCGGAGCACCTGCTGGACGAGGGCGAGCTGCCCGACGGTGTGAGCACCGCCGAGCTGCAGCGCCTCGTCGACGAGGGTGAGCGCGCGAAGGACCGGTTCATCCGGGCCAACCTGCGCCTCGTCGTGTCGATCGCGCGACGCTACGTGCGGTCCGGCATGCCGATGCTCGACCTGATCCAGGAGGGCAACACCGGCCTGGTCCGAGCCGTCGAGAAGTTCGACTACGTGCGCGGCTACAAGTTCTCGACATATGCGACATGGTGGATCCGCCAGGCGATCAGCCGGGCGATCGCGCAGCAGGAGCGCACCGTCCGGCTGCCCGTCCACCTCGTCGAAGACGTCAACCGGATGCGCAACGTCGCGCGTCAGCTCACCCGGGAGCTCGGCAACGACCCCGAGCCCGAGCAGCTCGCCACCGCACTCGGCGTCCCCGTCGAGCGCGTCCACGAGCTCAAGCGCTGGTCCCAGGACACGGTCTCGCTCGACACTCCTGTCGGCGACGACGGTGACACCAGCCTCGGCGACCTGGTCTCCGACTCCGACGCGCCGTCGCCGGAGGACGTGGTCCTCGCCGCCCTGGAGCGCCAGCGCATCGAGGGCCTGCTCAACCACCTCGACGACCGGTCGGCGGGCATCATGCGCGCCCGGTACGGTCTGGAGGACGGTCGCGAGCACTCGCTGACCGAGGTCGCGAGCCGGTTCTCCCTGTCCCGTGAGCGCATCCGGCAGCTGGAGATCCAGGCCCTCGGCCGGCTCCGCGAGCTGGCCCGCGCCGAAGGTCTCCAGGCCGCCTAGGTCGCCTGGAGCGACCCGGCCGGGTCGCCGATCCGGCCGCCCCGACGATCCGCAGCCCCTGACCCGCCCGGGTCGGGGGCTGTCGCGTCAGTAGGGGTCGCCGCACACCTTCCAGGTGCCCGACTCCTTCAGCAGCTGGAAGGTGTGGGCGTCCCGGCCGCCGCCGGCGTAGGAGACGTCCGCGGTGATGCTGGCCGTCTCGCGCCCGTTGCTGGTGTTGTACCCGCCGCCCCAGTGCACGTCGTGCGCGACCGGCTTGCGCCGGTCGACCACCTCGGCGAACGCCGGCGGCTCGAAGCGGGACCGCGTCGCCGCGCACAGCCGGTCGTAGGCGCCGGTGAGGTTGCCGGCCTCCAGGTCGGTCAGGAACGCCGAGGTCGCCTCGCCGGCCGCCTTCGTGGCGCTGTTGAAGAAGAACAACCCGACCGCGCCGCCACCGCAGCAGCACAGCGCGACCAGGGCGGCGACGATGACCAGCACGAGCTTCATCGAGCTGCGGCGGCTGCGGGGTTGGCTCACGCGCGTGATCTTAGGGTCGGTGCGCCACCACGAACAGTCGTGGAAACGGCAGTATCGTGCCGAACGGCTCGCGGGGGTACCGCTGCCGCAGCTCGGCCGCGACCCGGGCGCGGAAGTCGTCGAGCGCGGCGCCGGACAGCGCGTCGAAGTACGGCCGCAGCCCCGTGCCGCTGAACCACTCCAGCACCGGGTCGTCACCCGGCAGGACGTGGTAATACGTGGTCTCCCACGCGTCCACGGCGAGGCCGAGCCCGGCCAGGGTGCGCACGTACCAGGCCGGCTCCCGCACGGGCGACGCGCCGCGCGGGCCGGGCACGGCCGGGTCGAGCACCGAGGCGTCGAGGATCGGGCCGCCGGTCGGCACCTGGAAGGCGAGCGTGCCGCCGTCGTCGAGGGCGGCGGCGAGCACCGGCAGCAGCGCGGCGTGGTCGGGCACCCACTGCAGCGAGGCGTTGGCGACGATGACGTCGACCGAGCCGCGCTGCGGCCGCCACCCGGCGATGTCACCGAGCTGGAACGACAGCTGCGGCGTGGCCAGGGGCGCCGCGGCGGCGAGCATCTGCGGCGAGGCGTCGATGCCCAGCACGGCCGCGTCCGGGTACCGGGCGGCGAGGGTCGCGGTCAGGGTGCCCGGCCCGCAGCCGAGGTCGACGACCGCGACCGGGGCGGTGGTCGGGATGCGGGCGACCAGCTCGTGGAAGGGGCGGGCCCGCTCGTCGGCGAAGCGGGCGTACTGCTCGGGATCCCAGGAGGCCATGCCCCATCTTGCCGGGCATGGCCTCCTGGCGGACGAGCGGGACGGCGCGCTACTTGTGCGGTCGGCCGAAGCCGTAGGTGTCCGTGCGCTTGTCGATCAGCGCGACCTCGACGTTCCGGCCCGTGGTCGGCGCGTGGATCATCTTGCCGTTGCCGATGTAGATGCCCACATGCCCCAGGCCTCGGAAGAAGGCCAGGTCGCCGGGGGAGAGCGCGGACCGCGACACGTGGGTCACCTGGTTCCACTGCCTCGCGGCGTTGTGGTCCAGGGAGACGCCTGCCTGCTTCCACGCCATCATGGTCAGGCCGGAGCAGTCCCAGCTGCTCGGTCCGGCGGAGCCCCAGTGGTAGGGCTCGCCGAGCTGGGCGCAGGCGAAGGCGACGGGCGCGTTCGCCGGGCTCGTGCACTCGGCACCGAGCGCGACCTTGACACCGGTGGAGCCGGTGCCGCCGGCCGTGGTGGCGCGGCGCCGGAGCTCCTCGAGCTTCTTGACGTCGCCCTCGATCTTCTTCTTCTTGGTCTCCAGCTCCGCCTTCTGCGCGTTCTCGGCGGCGAGGGTCTCGTCGATCTTCTTCTTCTCTTCGTCCAGCTTCGACTTGGCCGCCGTGGCGTCAGCGATCTCGTGCTGCTGGTGCTTGCTGATCTGCTGCAGCGTGGTGAGCTGGTCGATCAGCGAGTCCGACGACTGTGCGTGCAGCACGACGTTGAGGTTCTGCAGCGGGCCGGAGCCCTTGAACGCCGCGACGGCGATGACGTCGACGTTGGCGTTGGCCGTGGCCATGCTGTCGGCCAGTGGCTGGAGCTTGGTCTGGAGGGTGGCCGCGGCCGCCTGGGTCGCCGCCAGCTCCACATTGATCTTGTTGTACGCCTCGACCAGGTCTTCGAGTTCGTTGCCCGACTTCTCGAGCTGGGCTTCGATCTCGGCGAGGGTGGGATCGGCCTTGGCGACGCTCGCAGGCGCCACGACGGCCAGCGCGACGGCCCCGATGACCAGGGAGCGCAGCACGGACCGTTTGGCGCGGTGTCCAGCGGACAAGGGATGACCCTTCTTCACCGACCGCCTACCGGGTTAGCTGACGGGTTCGGGCGGGAAGAGTGCGCCCTACCGCGCTTCGCGGATTCACCCCAAGGACCCTGGGTCCCCGGCTCGACAGCGCCAGAGCGGCGCTCGACTCGGCGGCGCTTGCCCGGCGCCGCCCGGGGTGGGCGACGGACTGCCGTGCAGGCCAGGACATAACTTAACGTGATCACCAACGAAGCGAAACCCGCGCGCGTCGTTGTCTATCTATTGCCCTAAAAGTCCGGATCACCGCCGGTCGTGAGTCCACATCGGACGGTGATGCGCCACCGAAGACGGTGTTGACGGACACACATTTGGGGCTTGATTCTGCTCTGAGACCCGGTTAAATACACGTAACTTTATTCACCGTCGATGCACATAGTTCGCCCACTCCGAACACCCCCGGAGGAGCGTCACCCGTGTTGCGTGTCCAGAACCTCGAGGTCGTCTACGACGACGTGATGCTGGTACTTCGCGGCGTCAGCCTGCAGGTGCCACCCGGTCGCATCGTCGCGCTGCTCGGCGCGAACGGTGCGGGCAAGACCACGCTGCTGCGGGCCCTGTCGGGCCTGCTCGGCGTGCACGACGGCGCCATCACCAAGGGCGCGATCACGCTCGACGAGCGGCCCATCCACCGGCTGCGGCCGGCCGCCGTGGTCCGCCGCGGCGTGTCGCAGGTGATGGAGGGGCGGCGAACGTTCGCCGAGCTGACCGTCGAGGAGAACCTGCGGCTCGGCGCCCACACCCGCCCGAAGGGGCGGGCGGAGGCGATGGAGCGCATGTACACCCTGTTCCCGGTCCTGGCCCAGCGCCGCGGCAGCATCGCCGGATACCTCTCCGGCGGCGAGCAGCAGATGCTGGCGATGGGGCGGGCGCTCATGTCCGACCCGGCGTACCTGCTGCTCGACGAGCCCAGCCTCGGCCTCGCGCCGCGCCTGGTCGAGCAGGTCCGCGACCTGATCGTGCAGATCAACCGGGCCGGCACCGGTGTGCTGCTGGTCGAGCAGAACGCGACCATGGCGCTGTCCATCGCCGAGCACGGCTACGTGCTGGAGACGGGCAAGGTCGTGCTCGACAAGCCCGCGGCCGAACTGCTCGCCGACGACGACATCCGCGAGTTCTACCTGGGACGGGCCGAGCGGTCCTTCCGCGACGTCAAGCACTACAAGCGTCGCAAACGCTGGCTGTCATAGAGCCGCAACAACCCTGGAGTCGCCGTGCTGCGTTTCGAAGACGTCCGGCTCAGTTTCGCCGGCGTCAAAGCCATCGACGGTGTGTCGTTCACCGTCGCCAAGGACGAGCTCTTCGCCGTCATCGGGCCCAACGGGGCCGGGAAGACGTCGATCTTCAATGTGATCTCCGGTGTGTACCGGCCGCAGCAGGGCCGGGTGACCCTGGACGGCGTGGACCTCACCGGTCTGCGCCCGGACAAGGTCGCCAAGCTGGGCGTGGCCCGCACCTTCCAGAACGTCGAGCTGTTCCAGCACCTGACCGTGCTGGAGAACCTCATGCTCGGCCGGCACCACCACATCCGGTACGGCACCCTCGCCGCCATCGCGTGGCTCGGCCGGGCCAGGCGCGAGGAGGTCGCGAACCGGGCGGTGGTCGAGGACATCGTCGACTTCCTCGAGCTGGCGCAGTGGCGCCGGCTGCCGGTCGGGCTGCTGCCGTACGGCGTGCAGAAGCGCGTCGAGCTCGGCCGCGCCCTGGCGATGGAGCCCAAGCTGCTGCTGCTGGACGAGCCGGTCGCCGGGATGAACCTGGAGGAGACCGAGGACATGGCCCGCTTCATCCTCGACGTCCGGGAGGAGCTCGGCGTCCCGATGATCCTTGTCGAGCACGACATGGGTCTGGTCATGGACCTCGCCGACCGGGTCATGGTCGTCGACTTCGGCGTGCCGGTGGCCACCGGCACGCCCGCGGAGATCCAGCACCACCCCGACGTTCTGCGTGCGTACCTGGGGGAGGTGGCGGCATGACGATCGCTGAGCTGGTCAGGCGGCGCGCCGAGCGCACGCCCGACGGCGTCGCGATGCGCGAGAAGCACCGCGGCATCTGGCGCGAGATCACCTGGCGCGAGTACTGGCGCACCGCGGAGACGGTCGCCCGGGCGCTCAGGTCGCTCGGCGTCCAGCCCGGCGACCGGGTCGCGATCCAGTCGGAGAACCGGTCCGAGTGGCTGTTCGTCGACGTGGCGACGGTCGCGGTGCGGGCGGCCACCGTCGGGCTGTACCCGACGAACCCGCCCGACGAGGTCCGGCACACGCTGGCGGACTCCGGCGCCCGGGTCCTGTTCGCCGAGGACCAGGAGCAGGTCGACAAGGCCCTCGCCGTGCTGGACGCCTGCCCCGACCTGGAGTGGATCGTCTACCTCGAGCCCCGGGGCATCCGCGGCCGGTACCGGCACCCGAAGCTGGTCGCCTGGAGCGACCTGCTCGCCTCACACGAGGACGACGGCCCGGTCGAGCTGGATTCGCGGGACGACGACGTGGCCACGCTCATCTACACCTCCGGCACCACCGGGCGGCCCAAGGGCGCGATGCTCACCGTCGCCAACGTGGACTTCGCGATCCGGGTGCTGGTCGAGGGCGGCGGCTTCGCCGACCCGCCGCCGGGCCCCCGCGACCTGACCCTGTCGTACCTGCCGCTGTGCCACGTCGCGGAGCGGGTCTTCACGGTCTGGTTCAACGCCGCCGCCGGCGTCACCGTCCACTTCGGCGAGTCGATCGCGACCGTGCAGGCCGACCTGCGCGAGGTGCAGCCGACGATCCTGTTCGGGGTGCCCCGCATCTGGGAGAAGATGATGGCCGGGGTCACCGTCCGGCTCGCCGGGGCGTCGCCGCTGAAGCGGTCCAACGCCCGGCTGTGGCTGCGGGTGGCCGACCGTATCGGCGCCACCCTGGAGGCCAACGGCGGGCGGCACACCGCCGCCAGCCGCCTGCTCTACGCCGTCGGCTGGCTGCTGTGCTACCGGGCGCTGAAGGAGCGCATCGGGGTGCGCCGGGTCCGCTACGCCGCCAGCGGCGCCGCCCCGATCGCGCCGGACGTGCTGCGGTTCTTCATGGGCATCGGGGTGCCGATGTACGAGGTCTACGGCATGACCGAGAACACCGCGATCAGCACCGCCAACCGGCCCGGCCGGGTCCGGCTCGGCACGGTCGGCGAGGCGCACGACGGCGTCGAGATCCGCATCGCCGACGACGGGGAGATCCAGACCCGGCACCCGGGCACGTTCGCCGGCTACTTCCGCAACCCGGCGGCGACCGCCGAGGCCATGACGCCCGACGGCTGGCTGCGTACCGGCGACGTCGGCGTGCTGCTCGACGGTACCCACCTGAAGATCACCGACCGTTCGAAGGACATCATCATCACGGCCGGTGGCAAGAACGTCGCGCCGAGCGAGATCGAGAACGCGTTGAAGGCCTCCCCGTTCGTCAAGGAGGCGATCGTCATCGGCGACCGGCGCGCGTACCTGACCGCGCTCATCGGCATCGAGCTCGACACCGTGGGGGAGTGGGCGCAGCGGCGCGGCATCCCCTACACCACCTACCGCGACCTGTCCGGCAAGCCGGAGGTCGTGGCGCTGATCCAGGGCGTCGTCGACGCGGTCAACGCCGGGCACAACCCGGTCGAGCAGGTCAAGACGTTCCGGATGCTGCCCAAGGAGCTCGACCACACCGACGGCGAGCTGACCGCGACGCAGAAGGTCCGCCGCGGCGCCGTCGCCTCGGCCTTCGAGGCGCTCGTCGACGACATGTACGGGAGCAGGGTGTGAAGGACTTCCTCGAGAGCGTCCTGCGCGGCGTCGGCACGGGCAGCGTCTACGCGCTGCTCGGCCTCGGTTTCGTGATCATCTACAAGGCCACCAGGGTGATCTCCTTCGCCCAGCCGGCGTTCATGCTGGCCGGCGCGGTGCTCACCACGTACCTGGTCGGGCCGCTCGGCTTCTTCCTCGGGCTGGCCGCGGCCGCCGTGCTCACCGGCGGTCTCGCCCTCGGCGTCGAACGGCTCGCGGTCCGCCCGATGATCGGCCGGCCGGTGTTCACCGTCGCGATCATCACCCTCGGCATCGACATCGCCGTCCGGGTCGTCGTCAACGCCGCGATCGGCCTGGACGTGCGGCAGGTCGGCGACCCGTGGGGGCTGAAGGTGTGGAAGCTGCCCGGCGGCGTCCAGGTCGAGCAGCGGCACGTCGCGATGGTGGTCACCACCGCCGTGCTCATCGCCGCGCTGTTCCTGTTCTTCCGGTACACCCGCACCGGGCTGGCGATGCGGGCGGCCTCCTACGACCAGGAGGCGGCGCTCGCCCAGGGTGTCAGCGTCGGCGCGGTGTTCGCGCTGTCGTGGGCCCTCGCCGGCGCCCTCGCCGCGGTCGCCGGCACGTTCGCCGCCGTCGGCGGCAGCGTCAGCGAGTCGCTGTGGCTGATCGCGCTCACGGCCCTGCCGGTGATCATCCTCGGCGGCCTGGACTCCCTGCCTGGCGCCGTCATCGGCGGCCTCGCCGTCGGCACCGTCCAGGAGCTCACCGCCACGTACCAGGGCTCGCTGCCGTGGCTCGGCGGCAACATCTCGATCGTCACCCCCTACGTGGTGATGTTCCTGGTCCTGCTCGTGCGCCCCTACGGCCTGTTCGGCACCCGGGAGGTCGAAAGGGTATGAGAAACCGTCCACTGCTGCGCACCTCCTACACGCAGGAGCTGGCGCTGCTCGACACCACCTCGAAGAAGGTGGCGGTCGGCGTCCTGCTCGCCGTCGGCGCCGCGCTGCCCTGGCTGGTCGAGGACCAGCTGCTGCAGCTGATCGGGCTGGCCTGCGTCACCGCGATCGGCGCGATCGGGCTCAACATCGTCACCGGGTACGCCGGGCAGGTCTCGCTCGGCCACGCGTTCTTCCTCGCGATCGGCGCCTACACCGCGGCCGCCATCGCCGGCGACCCGGACGCGCGCACCACCGGCTTCGGGATCACCGAGATCCTGATCTGGCTGCCCGCCGCCGGTCTCGTCGCCGCGGTCGCCGGCGTGCTCGTGGCGCCCCTCGCGACCCGGCTGCGCGGGCTGTACCTGGCGATCGTGACGCTCGGCCTGGTCTTCATCGGCGGCCACGTCATCAACGAGTGGTCCTCGCTCACCGGCGGGCCCGGCATCGGCCGGCAGCCACCGGCGCCGACCCTGCTCGGCTACGACCTCAACACCGGCGACGCCTTCCTCACCAGGGACCAGAAGCTGTACCTGCTGATGTTCGTGCTGCTCGTCCTCGCGGCTCTCGCGGCGCGCAACCTGGCGCGCTCGCGAGTGGGCCGGGCCTTCACCGCCATCCGCGACCGCGACATCGCGGCCGGGGTCATGGGGGTGAACCTGGCCAGGTACAAGACGATCGCCTTCGGGGTGTCGTCGTTCTACGCCGGCTGCGCCGGCGCGCTGCTCTACGTCGGGATCGGCTACTTCGACCCGACCAGCTTCAACCTGCTGCTGTCGGTGCAGTACATCGCGATGATCCTCATCGGCGGTGCGGGCACGGTCAGCGGCGCCGTCCTGGGCGCCTTCCTGATCACGCTGCTGCCGCGGCTGATCCGCGAGGTCCCGTCGTTCCTGCCCTTCATCAGCAACTCGCCCGCGGAGTCACCCAACGCCTACCAGCTCGAGACCGTCCTGTACGGCGTGTTGATCATCGTGTTCCTGATCTTCGAGCCGCGCGGGCTGTTCGGCATCTGGATCCGGCTCCGCAACTACTGGAAAGCCTGGCCGTTCTCGTACTGACCTCGTCGTAAGGAGCTCCTCAATGAAGAGGTTGGGCATGTTTGCCCTCGCCGCGGTGCTCACCGTCGGCTCACTCGCCGGATGTCGCGGCGGGGACAGCACGGACAACAAAGGCTCGTCGGGCCCGAAGTCGGACGTCGGGATCACCAAGGAGCCCTGCCCCAAGTCCGAGCACAAGGACCGGGGCTGCATCTACCTCGGCATCATCTCCGACCTGACGGTCGGGCCGTTCCACGTCCTCGCCGTGCCGATCACCGACGCGCAGAAGGCGTTCTGGAAGCGGGTCAACGCCCAGGGCGGCATCGGTGGCTACGACATCGACGCGGAGACCTACGTGCGGGACAACAAGTACAACCCGCAGACCCACAACGAGGCGTACCAGGAGATGAAGGGCAAGGTCCTGGCCCTCGCGCAGAGCCTCGGCTCGCCGACCACGGCGGCGATCCTGCCCGACATGAAGGCCAACAACATCCTCGCCGCCCCCGCCGCGTGGACCTCGGCCTACGCCTTCGAGGACAACATCCTCGAGTCCGGCGCCAACTACTGCATCGAGTCGATGAACGCCGTCGACTACGCCAACGAGACGTTCAAGCCCAAGACCGTGATGGCGGTGCACCTCGCCGGCGACTACGGCGACGACGCCGCGGCCGGGGCGAAGATCGCCGCGGAGAAGCTCGGCATGACGTTCGTCAACGTCAAGACCGACTCCGGCACCGACAAGCAGGCCGGCGCGGTCACCGCGATCGTCACGCAGAAGCCGGACCTGGTCATCCTGACCACCGGGCCGGCGGACGCGGCCGCCATCGTCGGCGGCGCCGCGCAGCGCGGCTTCACCGGCAAGTTCATCGGCACCAGCCCGTCGTGGAACCAGGGCCTGCTGGCGACCGCCGCCGCACCCGCGCTGAAGGCGCTGTACCTGCAGTCCTCGCCGTGGAAGTCGTGGGCCTCGGACACCCCGGGGCACAAGGCCATGCGGGAGGCGCTGGGCTCCTCCGTCACGCCGAACGACGGCTACACGTCGGGCTGGGTGTGGTCGTACCCGCTGCTCGCCGCGCTGAAGAAGGCCCAGGCCGACGGTGACCTGACGCGGGCCGGCCTGCTCAAGGCCGCCAAGTCGCTCACCAAGGTCGACTACGAGGGCATGCTGCCCGACGGCGCCGGCAACTACGCCGGCGGCGCGGACGGCATCTTCCGCCAGTCGCTCATCTACAACCCGACCGTCGGCTCCGGCGGCCCGAACGACATCAAGCTGATGAAGGACTACTTCACCGGCACCGTCGCCAAGGACTACAAGCTCGACAAGCCCTGCTACGAGAAGCTCTAGACACCCGGGTGACCGCGGGACGACCCGTTCGGCCGACTGGCCGAACGGGTCGTTTTTGCGCCGATCTTGTACCGGACTCGCCTGATTCGCGGTGAGTGACGCGCCCCGCCGTCGGCAACGCGACAGTTCCTCGCGTCGTACCGGCCGGTAAGCTGGCGCAATTTCAGCGGGACTCCCGCCTCTCTGATCCCCCCACCAGGAGAGGACGGTTCATGTCGATGCGTCGACGTACCGTGCGCGCCATACTCGCCGCCCTGCTCGCCGCCGGCGGGCTCGTGCCCCTGACCAGCGCGCCGGAGGCCGTCGCGTCGACCCTGCCGACCGGCTTCCAGGAGCAGGTCGTCTACGGCGGGCTGACGAACCCGACCAACATCGAGTTCTCCCCCGACGGCCGGGTCTTCATCGCCGAGAAGAGCGGCCTGATCAAGGTCTACGACAGCCTCTCGGACACCACCCCGGACGTCTTCGCCGACCTGCGCACCAAGGTCCACGACCAGTGGGACCGCGGCCTGCTCGGCCTCGCCCTGGCGCCGGGCTTCCCGACCAACCCGTGGGTCTACGTCCTGTACTCCTACGACGCGCTGCCGGGCGGCACCGCACCGAAGTGGAACGACGTCTGCCCCGACGCCAACAACGGCAACTGCGTCGTCACCGGCCGGCTGTCGCGGCTGCAGGCCAGCGGCAACCAGATGACCGGCACCGAGCAGGTGCTGATCACCGACTGGTGCCAGCAGTTCCCCAGCCACTCGGTCGGCGACCTGCGCTTCGGCGCCGACGGCGCGCTCTACGCCTCCTCCGGCGACGGCGCCAGCTTCAGCGCCACCGACTACGGCCAGTTCGGCAGCCCGGCCAACCCGTGCGGTGACCCGCCGTCGCCGGCCGGCACCGCCCTGACCGCGCCCACCGCCGAGGGCGGCGCGCTGCGCGCGCAGGACATCCGTACCGCCGCCGACGCGACGCAGCTCAACGGCACCATCATCCGGATCGACCCGACGACCGGCGCCGCGCTGCCGACCAACCCGAACTACGCCTCGGCCGACGCCAACGCCCGCCGGATCGTCGCCTACGGCATGCGCAACCCGTTCCGGTTCACCACCCGCCCCGGCACCAACGAGCTGTGGAGCGGCGAGGTCGGCTGGACCACCTTCGAGGAGATCAACCGGGTGCAGAACCCGGTCGCCAGCACCATCGGCAACTACGGCTGGCCGTGCATCGAGGGCCCGAACGTCCAGGGCGGCTACGACGGCGCCAACCTCAACCTGTGCGAGCCGATGTACGGCGCCACCCCGTCGGTGCCGAACGTCCAGCCGTACTTCTCCTGGAACCACAACGCGAAGGTCGTCGCCGGCGAGACCTGCCCCAGCGGCAGCTCCTCGTCCTCCGGCGTCGCGTTCTACCCGAACAGCGGCCCCTACCCGGCCGCCTACCAGGGCGCGCTGTTCTTCTCCGACTACAGCCGCGACTGCATCTGGGCCATGATGCCCGCCAGCGCCGGCGGCCTGCCGTCCACGTCGAACATCATCACGTTCGCCGCCGGCGCCGCGAACCCGGTCGACCTGGCCATCGGCCCCGGCAACGAGCTGTACTACGTGGACCTCGGCGGCACGGTGCGCCGGATCCGGTACTACGCCGGCAACCAGCCGCCGGTCGCGTCCTTCACCACCAACCGCACCTCCGGCGGCACCCCGCTCGCGGTGACCTTCGACGCCTCGACGTCCTCCGACGCCGACCCCGCCGACCAGGGCCTGCTCACGTACCAGTGGGACTTCACCAACAACGGCACGTTCGACGCGAACGGCGTCACCGCCGGCTACACGTACACCACGCCCGGCACCTACACGGCCAGGCTGCGGGTCACCGACACGCTCGGCGTCACCAACGACAAGACGGTGACGATCACCGCAGGCAACGACGCGCCGACCGCGGTCATCGACACCCCGGCGGCCAGCTACACCTGGGCGGTCGGCAACACGATCAGCTTCACCGGCCACGCCAGCGACCCGCAGCAGGGGACCCTGCCCGCGTCGGCGCTCAACTGGACGATCATCCTGCACCACTGCTCCTCGCCCGGCGTGTGCCACGAGCACCCGATGCAGACGCTCAACGGGGTGGCCGGCGGGACGCTCACCGCGCCCGACCACGAGTACCCGTCGTATCTGGAGCTCCGGATGACGGCGACCGACTCGGGCGGGCTGACCAGCACCACCACGGTCAACCTGCAGCCCAGGACGGTCGACCTGACGTTCGTCAGCAACCCCGCCGGGCTCAACCTGACGGTCGGCCCGACGACCCAGACGGCGCCGTTCACCCGCACCGTCATCCAGGGCTCGACCAACACGGTCAGCGCGCAGACGCCGCAGCTGTACAACAACGTGCCGCACGCGTTCGGCAGCTGGTCCGACGGCGGCGCCCAGACGCACGTCATCACCGCGCCGGCGACCGACACCACGTACACCGCGAGCTACACGTCGTCGTGCAAGGACCCCTACGGCTACGTCTGCTCGGCGGCGCCGCGGGCGTTCGTCCCGGCCGACGGCACCGTGCTGCCGCTCACCGGCGACGACAACATGAGCCAGATCCCGCTGCCGTTCGGTTTCAAGTTCTACGGCACGACCTACAACTCCGCCTGGATCGACACCAACGGCCGGCTGAGCTTCGCCAACCAGGGCACCTCCGGCACCACGCACGGCGCCATCCCGTCGGCGGCCACGCCGAACGCCTCGGTCTACGCGTACTGGTCCGACCTGGTCGTGGACGGCTCGGCCAGCGTCCGCACCGCGGTGGTCGGCTCGGCGCCCAACCGGCAGTTCGTGGTCGAATGGCGCAACGCCTACCAGTACGGGTACACGTCACGGCGGATCAACGCCGAGGCGATCCTGTACGAGAACGGCGACGTCGTCACCAACTACTCCGGCATCGACAACACCGCCGAGGCCGGGGCGTCGGCGACGGTCGGCATCGAGAACGCCAACGGCACCGTCGGCATCCAGTTCTCCAACAACACCTCGGCGCTGCAGAACGGCATGGGCGTGCTGTTCAAGTCGCCCGGCGGCGCCGCCGACCCGCCACCCGTGACCGGCACCGTCACCGGCACCGTGACCAACCAGGGCACCGGCACGCCGGTGGCCGGCGCGACGGTGACGCTCACCCCGGGCGGGACCACGAAGACCACCGCGGCCAACGGCACCTACACGTTCACCGGCGTGCCCGCCGGGACGTACACGGTGACCGCCGCGCTCGGCTCGGGCGGGCAGTGCGGCGGCGGCGGTGCCTCGGCCCCGGTGAACGTCGTGGCCGGCAGCACCACCGTCAACCTGGCGCTGACCCAGGGCGCCGACGCGTTCGGCTACACCTGCGCCGACGGGCCCAGGGCGTTCATCGACGCCGACACGCCGCTGACGCTCACCGGCGACGACGGCATCGTGCAGCTGACCACGCCGTTCCCGGTCAAGCTGTACGGCACGTCCTACACCTCGGTCTGGGTCGACACCAACGGCAAGGCGAGCTTCGTCAACCCCGGCGCGGCCACCGCCGACCACACGACGCTGCCGACCACGCTCGCCCCGAACGCGACGGTCTACCCGTTCTGGTCGGACCTCGTCGTGGACGGCCAGTCCAGCGTCCGCACCGCGACCACCGGTGCGGCGCCGAACCGGGCCTACGTCATCGAGTGGCGCAACGTGTTCCTCTACGGCAACACGTCGCGGCGCCTCACGTTCGAGGCGGTCTTCTACGAGAACGGCGACATCGCGTTCGCGTACAAGGACCTCGACAACGCCTTCGAGCAGGGCAGCAACGCCACCGTCGGGATCGAGAACGCCGCCGGGACCGTCGCCTACCAGTACGCCAACAACCAGCCGGTGCTGGTCAGCGGCAACGGGGTGCTCTTCCACCCGCCGGCCTGATCATCCCCGTTTCAGCTCCGCGGCCACCTGCCGCATGAGGTCGATCGAGGCCTCATGCGGCAGGGCCATCCTGGCCAGCGCGCGCAGCCCCTCGGTGTGCGTGGTGATCAGCTCCGGCTCCTCCAGCAGCTGCCCACCCTTGTGCAGCATGCCGTCGTCGGCGCCGAACTCGAGCACCGTGAAGGCGCCCTCCCAGCCGATGTGGTACCCGGCGTTGAACGGCACGATGCGGACGTCGGCGTACGGGCGCTGCGCGAACTCGACCGCGTGCTCGATCTGGTCGACCAGCACCGCCTCGTCGTCGTGCAGCGGCAGCCGGCGCAGCACCGACTCGTCGATCAGCGCCTGGAAGCGCGACGGCGCCTCCCGCTCGAACAGCTCGCTCTGCCGGCGCAGCCGGAACTCGACGCGCTGCTCATGGTCGCCGGCCTTGTGCTCGGCGGTCGTCGCGCTCGAGTACCGGCGGGTCTGCATCAGCTCGGGGAACTGCATCGGCTCGAAGGTGCCGACGAACACCGCCTCCGCCTCGAAGCCCACGTAGCTCAGCAGCGGGCCCGGCAGGACGGCGCGGTACTCGTCCCACCACATCCGCCGCTTCGCCGCCCGGGCCAGCTCCAGCAGGTCGTCGACCAGCTGGGTGTCATGCAGCCGGTAGTACGCCAGAAGGCTGCGCAGGTCGCTGACCGAGATGGCGACGGTGCCGTTCTCGATCCGGATCAGCTTCGACAGTGACCACTCCATTTCGGCGGCCACCAGGTCCTGGGTCAGTTCACGTTCCCGCCGGAGCCGCCGCAACTCGGCCCGAAGGCGACGCTTGCCCACGATCGGTCCACTCATGGACTCTTCCCCCAAATCGCGTCCAGATGGCAACGCGGCGTCTCTACCCGATTCGCGGCGAATGCACCTGGTGATTTCCGCCTGGGGATGTCCGCTTGGCGCGTGCGCCGCCAGGAAGATCTCGGCCATCGCGCTGGGCGGTTTCGGGGCTTTTCGGGGTCGGTGCTAGCCGCCGCGTTGGGCGAGGTTGAGCCCGACGAGGATGCCGGCCGCGACGGCGAGGGCCACCACGATCACGCCGGCGGCGATCCACCAGGCGGTCGTGCTGCTCACCGGCGTGCTCGGCGCGGGCGCCGGGGTTGTCGGGCGGGTCGTCGGGCGGGGCGCCGGGATCCTCGGGGCGGGCTCGGGAATCCGCAGGGCAGGCTCGGGGATCCTCGGGGCGGCCTCGGGGGCGCTGCGGGTGGCGACGGCGGCGCTGCCGCCGAGGTGTTGGGGCTGCACCGGCGGAGGTGGGGGCTGTGCCTCCGCCGGTGCATACGTGCCGTCATCCGCGAACTCGTCGTCCTCGACGGTCGCCCAGGGGGAGGGGCGGACGGTCCAGTCGGCGGCGCGCGCGTAGTAGACCGGTGCCTCCGGGGGATGCGGGTCACCGCCCGGCTGCCGGGGTGGTGACTGGCGCGGGGCCGGCGACGCCGCCGGTGGAGGGGCCGGTGGGATCTGCGGTGCCGGCCGGTCCGGCGCGGTCGGTGCCCAGGGGGAGGGGTCGACCGGCCGGAGCTGCGGCGCTGTCCGGGAGCGTGGCACCTCACGCGGCGGCGGGAAGTAGATCCCGTCCTCCGTGTGGTCGTCGTCGCGACGCCTGTGGTGCCGGCCCTCGGTCATCGAGTTCCCTTCTCGTCGGCGAGGCCGCTACGCAGCGCAAGGATGAGGAAGCACGCTGCGGTCAACCTAGCACTGGGAACCGTCGATGTGTGACCGTGTGGCTACTGCCTGATCAAGGTGGGTTTGCGATATCTGGGGGATCGCGCAAAACCGACATTTTTCTGGAACCTCTCACATCTGGCGCCGGTCCGCCGAATGACCAGCACGTCCGGGCGGGTGGAGGGCTCTGTCGATGTCGGTCGATGTACGTGCGGTGCGGTCGCACCCGGCGCTGGGTGCTGCGCTGGTGCTCGCCGTGCTCAGCGCCGGCTGGCTGGTCGCCCAGTTGCCGCACGTGATCGTCCACCCGGCGATCGGCTGGGTCCCGGCGCCGATCAGCGCCGGCCTCGCCGCCGCGGAGTGCTTCCGCACCGGCCGGGCCACCGGTACGGGCGCCGCCGCCCGCTTCTGGCGCCACCTCGGCGTCGTCATGCTCATGCTGCTCGGCGGCATCCTCAGCAGCGCGGTGGACTCCCTCGTGGGGCCCGGCGCGCCGACCCAGCGCTCCAGCGGCGTCACCATGACCCTGTACCTGGGCGCCGTGCTCGTCCTCGTGTGGGCACTGCTGCGGCTGCCGGTACGCCGGCGCCTGATCACCTTCGGGCTCGACCTGGCCGTCGTCGTCTGCGCCGTCAGCCTCATGACCTGGTTCTTCGCCGCCCGGGGCTCCGTCGAGCTGGCCCGGGTGACCGGCACCGCGTGGGCCATCTTCGGCGTGGTCGTCCTGCTCTTCGCCGGCCTGCTCGCGGTGGCCAAGGTCGCGCTGGCCGGCACCGGCGGCATCGACCGCGCCGCGCTGTGGGTCCTCGGCGGCACCGTCCTCGGCGGCGCCGCCCTCGGCGCCGTCGCGCCGTTGCTGGAGTCGCGGCCGTACCTCAACGACTGCCACCTGTCGGTCCCGGTCTGCGGCGTCGGCATCGTGCTCGCCGCCCTCGTACAGCGCCACGCCGCGCCGGCCTCACCCACCGGCCCGCGCACCCCGGCCCGGCCCTTCAGCCTGCTGCCGTACCTGGCGGTGATCGTCGCCGACGGCTTCGTCCTGGCCGGCATCAGCCCCGACCAGCGCGAAACCCGCATCCTCGTCGGCGGCTCCGTGGTGCTCACCCTGCTCGTCGTCGCCCGCCAGCTGGTGTCCTTCTACGAGAACACCACCCTCCTGGCCCGCGTCGACGCCAGCATGCTGGAGCTGCGCCGCCACGAGCGCCGCTTCCGCTCCCTCGTGCAGAACTCCGCGGACATCTTCGCCATCACCGACGCCGCGGGCCGGTTCACGTACGCCAGCCCCAGCCTCCTGCGCTTCCTCGGCCTGCCCGCCGAGCAGCTCCTCGGCGACACCATCGACGGCCGCATGCACCCCGACGACCTCGCCGAGGTCCGCCGCCAGCGCCCCGCCCCCGCCGGCACCGCCACCGTCCAGCTGCGGCTGCGCCACGCCGACGGCGACTGGCGCTGGTTCGAGGTCGTCAGCAGCAACCTCCTGCACGACCCCAGCGTCCGCGGCATCGTCAGCAACGCCCGCGACATCACCGAGTCCCGCCGCTACCAGGACCAGCTCAGCTACCAGGCCTCCCACGACGCGCTCACCGGCCTGGCCAACCGCACCCTGTTCAACGACGCCACCGCCCAGGCCGTCCGCGCCGCGCAGACCTCTGCCTGCGGCCTGGCCCTCGCCCTCGTCGACCTCGACGACTTCAAGGCCATCAACGACCGCCTCGGCCACGCCGTCGGCGACGCCCTCCTCGTCGAGGTCAGCGAGCGCCTGCGGGCCAGCGTCCGCCCCGGCGACACCGTGGCCCGCCTCGGCGGCGACGAGTTCGCCGTCCTGCTCCCAGACGCCACCGCCGCCGAGAGCGCCCGCATCGCCGAGGCCTTCATCGACGCCCTCGCCGCCCCCGTCCGCGCCGCCGGCTACGAGCTGCTCATCCAGGCCAGCATCGGCCTGGCCCGGCACACCGCCGACTGCGACGCCAGCGACCTGCTCCGCCGCGCCGACATGGCCATGTACGCGGCGAAGGAGCTCGGCAAGAGCCGCTGGGTCGAGTACGGCCCCGAGCTGGACGCCCACGCGGTCGAGCACGCCCAGATCGCCGCCGAGCTCAGCCAGGCCCTCGACCGCGACGAGCTGTACGTGCTCTACCAGCCCATCGTCGGCCTCCCCGGCGGCGAGGTCCGCGGCGTCGAGGCCCTCGTCCGCTGGCGCCACCCCACCCGCGGCCTCGTCTCACCCGTCACCTTCATTCCCGTCGCCGAACGCACCGGCCTCATCGTCCCCATCGGCGCCTGGGTCCTGCGCCAGGCCTGCCTGCAGGGCGCCGAATGGGCCCGCACCCTCGGCGCCCGCGCCCCCTGGAAGATCAGCGTCAACGCCTCCGCCCGCCAGCTGCTGGAGCCCTCCTTCGTCGCCACCGTCGCCGCCACCCTCACCGAGACCGGCCTCGACCCCGCCCGCCTCACCATCGAGATCACCGAGACCGCCGTCTTCGGCGGCGGCCGCGCCCTCGACACCGTCCGCGCCCTCCACACGCTCGGCGTGAAGATCGCCCTCGACGACTTCGGCACCGGCCACTCCTCGCTCGGCCTGCTGCGCACCTGCCCCGTCGACGTGCTCAAGGTCGACAAGTCCTTCGTCGACGGCGTCACCGGCACCGTCGAACAGGAGGCGATCGCGACCTCCATCAGCGAGATCGCCCAGGCCCTGCGCCTGGAGGCCGTCGCGGAGGGCGTCGAGACAGCCCAACAGGCGGCGCGGCTGCTGGAGCTCGGCTACCACCTGGCACAGGGCTTCCACTTCGCCCGGCCGCTGCCGGCAGCGGAGATCGCTCCGCTGTGCGTCCCTGAACCGTCGCTGACCTGAGCTCCCCGGGCTTCCGGGATGAGCCCCGGGCTTCCGGGATGAGCCCCAGGCTTCCGGGATGCGCCCGAGGCGGGTCGCCACGACGGCCGTTGCCGGACTGGGCCAGGGCGGTGATCGGCCGCTGTGGTTGGCGACGTCGCCCGACCGGCACACGGCGGACGGCAAGACACGGACCGCCGCGGCGTCGAGCGATGTGTCGCTCGGCGGACGCCCCAGCGGCGGGCGGACCTGGCGCTGCCTCGGCCCCCCCTTTTCGTCGGGCCGGCCGCGACACCATGCGGAGCACCGGCCGACGACGGACAGATACCCGCTGGCGGACCGAGCGCAAGGGGAGATGCCCTCCTGCATTGCCGGCAGTCCGCCCAGCGGCTCTACGCGCCCGAGCTGCCCTGTCCGCACGGCTTATGTCCGCACGGCCTCTGTCTGAGCGGCCCCTGTCCGGGCCGGCTCTGTCCGGGCTGCTTTGCCTGGGCTGCTTTGCCTGGGCTGCTTTGCCTGGGCTGCTTTGCCTGGGCCGGGCTTGGTGCCGGGTGAGCCTGCCGGCTGGCCTGCTGCGGACTTGCGCTGGCCGCTTGCTACTAGCTGGTCTGCTGCTGGCTGGGCCTCCAGTCGGCTGGGCTTGCTGCCGGCTGGTCTGCTGCTGGTTGGGCCTCCAGTCGGCTGGGCTGCTGCCGACTGGATCTGCTGCCAGCCGGGCTGCTGTCAGCCGCACTGCTGCCGGCTGGGCTGCTGCCGGCTGGGCTGCTGCCGGCTGGTCTGCTGCCGACTGGATCTGCTGCCAGCCGGGCTGCTGTCAGCCGCGCTGCTGCCGGCTGGGCTGCTGCCGGCTGGGCTGCTGCCGGCTGGGCTGCTGCCGGCAGGGCCTCACGATAGACAGTCCTGCCGATGGCCGGGCCCGCTGGTCGGACGCCCCGCCGGCAGACGGGCGCGCCGACCAGCGGGCCCGCCGGTCAGCGGGCCCGGCACACCGGCGGACGAGGCGCGCCAGAGGGGGTGCGCGCCTCGTCCGCGTCCGGTGGGCCGTGTCGGAGTCAGCTCTGAGGTCGGGTCGGGACGGTCAGGCGGTGGTGCCCCACATCGCGGCGAACGCGGCCGCCTCGCCGGCCAGCCAGCGCTCGATCTCGCCCTGCTTGAGCGCCGGGTCGGGCCGCAAAACGTCGCCGCGGCGCAGGTCGACGAGGACAGGCGTGGCGTTGGGCAGGACGAGGTCCATGTGGCGGCTCATCAGGTGCAGGGTGGCGACGGCGGCCTCCTCCTGCGGCGGGTCCTCGTCGAAGTGCAGCCGGACCGCCTCGCCGTGACCGTCCGCATACCGCAGGCCGAAGTGCGGGTTGATCTTCACCGGGAGGCTGCCCAGCATGCCGAGGGTGTCGCGGGTCGGGGTGATCTCCACCTCGGACAGGTCGCCGATGGACTCGATGTAGCGCAGCGCGCCCGGGACGACCGACTCGTACAGCGGGCGCCACCGCAGGTTCACCTGGTCGACGACCGCGTTGAGGTAGGTGCCGCCGGTCCGGAACCGGATGTCCGCCTTCAGCGCCTTGACGAGCTGGCCGTGCGGGTTGAAGCCGGAGCCCGACTCGCGCTGGCGGCGCAGGCCACCCACGAAGCTCGCCTTGCGCGGGCCGGTGCGGCCGACATAGCGCGTGAAACTCAACAGGGTTGCGTACGGAACGGACCCCGGGGTGACGGTGGACACGGTCACTTGCGCTCTCCTCCCAGCCAACGAAACCGGCTCAAGAACCCCAGCTCAAGAGCGACTTTCGTACACACATTCTAATCGATCGGGGCGACATTTCCCAGTCGCCGGCAACAGTCTGTGAAACACATCGTTTAAGTAGGTAAGGTGGGCGCCATGACGACGTTCCACTGGTTCCTGCCGACGGCCGGCGACGGCGATCAGGTCGGCGCGGCGACCGTCGCCGCGGGTGCCGCCGCGCACGTGCGGGCCCCCACCGTCGCGTACCTGTCCGAGGTCGCCCGGGCGGCGGAGGAGGCGGGTTTCGCGTCGGTCCTGACGCCCGTCGGCGCGGGCTGCCTGGATCCCCTCGTCATGTGTACTGCGATCGCACAGCACACGACCACGCTGCGCATGCTGGTGGCGTTCCGGGCTGGGTTCACCCTGCCGACGCTGCTGGCCCAGCAGGCCCAGGCGTTCCAGTGGATCTCCGGTGGCCGGCTCGCCCTCAACGTCGTCACCGGCGGTGACCAGCAGGAGCAGCGGGCGTACGGCGACTTCGTCGAACACGACGGCCGCTACGCCCGCACCGCCGAGTACCTGCAGGTCCTGCGCAGCACGTGGAAGGGTGAGCGGTTCGACTTCCACGGCGACTACTACCACGTCGAGTGCGGCGGCCTCGGTACCCCGCTCGCCGACGTCCCGCCCATCTACTTCGGTGGCGCGTCCCCGGCCGCGGAGGACGTGGCGGCCCGGCACGCCGACGTCTACCTGATGTGGGGCGAGCCACCGGCCGCGATCGCGGAGCGGGTCGCCCGGATGCGTGCCAAGGCGGCCGAGCACGGCCGGACCCTGCGCTTCGGCCTGCGGATCCACGTCATCGTCCGAGACGACGCCGACCAGGCGTGGGCCGAGGCCGACCGGCTCCTGCGCGGCATGGACCCGGCGCGGATCGCGGCGGCGCAGGCCAGGTTCGCCCGGATGGACTCCGTCGGCCAGGCCAGGATGACGGCCCTCAACGGCGGCACCGCCGACGGCCTGGTCATCGCCCCCAACCTGTGGGCCGGCGTCGGCCTGGTCCGCGAGGGCGCCGGCACCGCACTGGTCGGCAGCCCCGCCGAGATCCGGGCCCGCCTGGCCGAGTACGAGGGCGTCGACGAGTTCATCCTCTCCGGCTGGCCGCACCTGGAGGAGGCCCACCGGGTCGGCGCCGCGGTGCTCGACCAGAGCCGGACCCCGGTCCCCGCATGACGCGACGGGAAGCCAGGGACCAGCACGCCGTCTCGCCCTGGAGGGCGCCCGCACCAGGTGGCGTCCGGCGCGCGTCGTCTCAGGACCTGCGGCAGCGCGCGAGTACGGTCGTCGCCAGACCCGGCGTGGCAGCGGGCACGCCGGGTTCCCGGCGGCCTGGAACTCGCCGCCCGCCACGCCGCGCCCGGAGAGCGTCCGGCAGAGTTCAGGCCCGGAGATGGTCGCGCGGCTCGTGCCAGAAGCCTGTCGCGGCTCCTGCTTGCGGATGGTCGCACGGCCCGTGCCAGGAGACGGTCGTGGCTCGTGCCAGGGGCCGGTCGCGTGCGGCTCGTGTCGAAGGAGCGTCACGCCGGGTGCGGCCCTGAGACGGTTGCGCATGGTTCGGCCGGAGGAGCGTCAGGTCCGGCTCGCGGCGGACGAAGCGTCAGCGCCTGACGAGCCAGACCGGTCGGCCGCGTCCCGAGCGCCACCGCGCCGAGCCCCGCCCGACCATCTCGCGGCCCACGGAAGTCGAGCAGCCCCAGCGCCGAGAACCGTCAGACCGCGCAGAGACCTGTCAGACCGCGCAGAGACCCGTCAGACCGCGCCGAGGACCGGCAGGTGGCGGCGAGGCGCTCAGCCGGAGATCAGGTCTGACACCGGTCCCAGCATGAGGCGGGTGCCGAACGCCAGCGAGGCGAGCGACACGACCACGAAGAACGCGACGAAGATGATCGCCGGCACGCGCGTCAGCCGCCCGATCTGGTCGGCGTCGGAGTTCGGCGCCTGGCGGCGGAACCGCGACTGCTGCAGCTCGAACACCGCCCTGACCCCGCCGAGCAGCATGAACCACGAGAAGGCGTACGCGAACGCGCCCTGCACCTGCGGCGAGCCGAACCACGAGACCCCGAAGATGATCGCGCCGGCGGCGACGACGGAGACGACGCCGTAGACGTTGCGGATCATGACGAGCATCGCGGCGAGCAGGATGAGCAGCAGCCAGAGCAGGATCGTGATGCGGCCCGCGCCGAGGATCGCGGCCGCGCCGAGCCCGAGCAGCGACGGCGTGATGTACCCCGCCAGGCCGGTCACCACCATGCCCAGCCCGTTGGGTCGCCCCTTCGACAGGGTCAGGCCCGACGTGTCGGAGTGCAGCCGGATCCCGGAGAGCCGCCGCCCGCTCAGCACCGCCGCCAGGGCGTGGCCGCCCTCGTGCGCGATGGTGATGAAGTTGCGCATGACCCGCCACGCCGGTCGTAACAGGACCGCCAGCAGCGCCACCACGGCCGTGGCGATGACGACCTCACGCGGAGGTGCGGGCAGGCGGCTGAATGCGTCGCTCAACACATCGAACACGAATGCAGAGCCTGCCACCTGACGTGTTGAATGAACAGCGTGGAGATCAGGCGCTTTGTCGACACCGACTGGCACGGCCGGGAACGCGGCGGCGAGCACGACGGTGGCGGGCACGGCGTCTGGGACGTGTGGCACGAGGTCGTCTCGGCCGGTGAGAGCTACGACAACGACCCCGAGTCCACCGAGCAGGACGCCCGTGCGCACTGGCTGCTTCCCCCGCCCTTCGAGGTCTGGGTGGCGGTCGAGGACGGTGAGGTGCTCGGCACCTACAAGGTCGGGCCCAACAAGGGCCGCCTCGGCGACCACGTCGCCAACGCCAGCTTCATGGTGTCGACCCGCGCGCGGGGACGCGGCCTGGGCCGCGCGCTCGGCGAGCACTGCCTCGGCCGGGCCCGCGAGCTCGGCTACGCCGCGATGCAGTTCAACGCGGTCGTCTCGACCAACACCGTGGCCCTGCGGCTGTGGCGCTCGCTCGGCTTCTTCATCGTCGGCACGATCCCCGACGGGTTCCGCAGCACGAAGCACGGGTTGGTCGACTTCCATATCATGTATCGGCAGCTGTAAAGGTCCGCGCCGCCCGGAAGGTCCCCCAACAGGGGAGTAATGCCTGGTAACGGTTGTGACCTTCATCTTGCATTCTGTACGAATACCCCGATGCGTACTCCCTCCGAAGCGCGCGACGACACCGACGACCACCTCCGGTCGCTCGGCGAGGACCTCACCGGTTACCGCATCGGTGACGCCTACCAGCTGATCGAGCCGATCGGTGGCGGCGGCACCGGCACCGTGTGGCGGGCCCGCGCCCTGCAGGGCGACGACGAGGTCGCCGTCAAGCTGCTGCGCGAGGACCTCATGGCGGAGCCGAAGGCGGTCAACCGCTTCGTCCAGGAGCGCGCGATCCTGCTCATGCTGCGCCACCCGCACATCGTGCGGGTCCGTGACCTGGTCACCGTCGGCACGTCGCTCGGCCTGGTGATGGATCTCGTCGACGGTGGCAGCCTCCGCGACCACCTGCACGAACAGGGCACCCTGACGCCGGCGTCGGCCGCGACGCTGCTCGCCCAGGTCGCCGACGCGTTGTCGGAGGCGCACCGGCGCGGCATCGTGCACCGCGACCTGAAGCCCGACAACATCCTGCTCGACCGCGACGGCGACGAGCCGCACACCCGGCTCACCGACTTCGGCATCGCGCGGGTGCTCGACACGCCCAGCATGACCACGCCGGGCGCGCTCGTCGGCACCGCGAACTACATCGCCCCCGAGACCGTCTACGGCGGGCGGCCCGCACCGTCCGCCGACGTCTACGCCCTCGGCGTGGTGCTCTTCGAGCTGGTGACCGGGCGGCCGCCCTACGCCGGCGGCCCCGCCTGGGCGATCCTTCGCCGGCACGTGGACGAGTCGCCGCAGCCCGTGGAGGGCATGCCTGAGCCGGTCTGGCGGGTCGTGCAGGCCTGCATGGACAAGCGCCCGGGCCGCCGCCCGTCGGCGAAGGAACTGGCGCACACGCTGCGCGTGGTGGCCAAACGCACCGCCGGTGACCCGCCGCTGCCGCCCCAACCCGTGATCCATGAGCTGCCCTCCTTCGACCCGCCGGTGCCGAAGCCCCGACCGCCGACATCATCGCGCTCACGTATGACAATTCTGGCGGTCGTACTGGCGGCGATCGCCGTCGTGTCCGTCCCCGCCTGGCGGGTCGTGCACCGGCCGAGCGCCGAGACCGCGACCCAGCGCACGGACCCGCCCCAGGCCGGCCCGGACAGCCAGGCGGCGAGGCGGGAACCGACCGCGGCGCCGGCGGCGGGCGGCAGTCGTACACAAGGCGGCGCGCGAATGGACGCGAGCGCGCCGACGCGGTCCGCCGGGCTCGTCGAGGCCATCGTGTGGGGCGGCTGGCAGTGCGCGGACCAGTACACCTGGGACCTCGGCCACCCGCTGCTGGCCCAGCCCTGTCATCAGCTCAGTGCGGCCGCCGTCCGCATGGTCGGGCACGCGCAGGCGCTGCCGGGCATCCAGGCCGACATCTCGATCTCGCTCGTCGACGCGGACACCGGAGCGGTCGTGGACGGGCCGCACGTGTGCCCGCAGCAGCTGTTCACCGACTTCGCCCCGAGCCACGACTGCGGCCCGTTCGACGCCACCCCGCCGCGTGGTCACCGGTACCTCGTGCTGCAGAAATGGGTCTACACCAACCGGGCGATCCTGCCCGGAGGAGAGGCCGGCGGCCCCGAGTTCGACTGGTAGGAAAAGCCGGCGGAATTGTCGTACCCATGTGGTGAGGTGTCGGCATGATAGCCATCGAGCCCCCCGGCCTCGACCAACTTCTCGCCGAGCACTGCGCGGACGTCGCCGCGCTCGCCCGCCACCTGCGTGACGTGATCGTGGAGGCGCGTCCCGAGCTGACCGAGCGGGTCTACAGCGGCTGGCACGGGCTGGGTTTCCACCATCCCGAGCGCGGCTATGTCGCCGCCATCTTCCCCGGCACCGACGGCGTGTCGGTCGGCTTCGAGCACGGCGCCGGCATGCCCGACCCGCACGGGCTGCTGCGCGGCACCGGCAAGCGGCTGCGCTACCTGCACTTCACCCTCGACGACGCCGCGCCGACCCACGAGCACCTGATCGAGTATCTGGACCTGGCCATCCCGTAGGCCGCCGGCCCGTTCGGCAGCTGTCAGCCGTCGGCCGCCACCGGCCGGCCGTCGGAGCGCACTGTCAGCCGTCGGCCGCCACCGGCCGGCCGTCGGAGCGCACTGTCAGCCGTCGACCGCCACCGGCAGGCCGTCGGAGCGCAACGCACGGCCGTCATCGGTGACGACCGCGCACTCATGGCCGGGCAGCTGGGCCAGCCAGTCGATGCCCGCCTCACCCATCGCGAGGGCCGCCGTGGCGTAGGCGTCCGCCGTGCCGAGTTCCGGCCCGACGACGGTCACCGAGCGCAGAGCGGCGGCAGGTTCACCGGTGAAGGGGTCGAAGACATGCAGACCACGTTCGTACGTGCCGGACGTCGCCACCGCCATGTCGGTCACCTCCAGGACCCAGGCCAACGACATCGCCTCCCACGGATGGCGCACCCCCACCCGCCACGCCGAGCGGCCCGGCGCCGCGCCGCGGACGAAGACGTCCCCGCCGGCGTTCAGGCAGTGGTGGGCGGAGCCGAGCAGCCGCAGCCGGTCGCAGGCCCGCTGCACCGCCCAACCCTTGACGTAGCCCGACGGGTCGAGCGCGCCGCCGGCCATGATGTCGAAGTAGCCCCGCGTCTCGTCCCACAGCTCCGCGCACCGGTCGAGGACCTCACCCACCATCGGCGAGCAGTCCTCCCGCCGCAGCTCGCCACGGCCGAGCCGGCTGATCTCACTGTCCGCCTTGTAGGTGCTGAAGGTGGTGTCGACCAGCCGCAGCCAGTCGAAGACCTCGTCGGCGAGGCGTTCCAGCTCAGGCACCGGCAGCGGGTCGGCGAGGTCGAGGCTCACCGCCATCCCCATCACGTGCTCGACGCGCACCAGCACAGGTCAGGCCCGCAACGCGCGATCGATCGCCGACTGCAGCGACAGCTTGTAGCCCGAACTGGTGTAGGTGGCCCCCGAGACGGTGTCGATGTCGGCGCTCTGCGCGGCCAGCGCCTCGGCCTTGAGCTTCGGCAGGGCGCTGTTGTTGATCTGCACGGACCGCGAGTGGTCGCTCGGCGAGTCCAGCACCTTGATGTCGGTGATCTTGCCGCCGGAGACGACGATCGAGAGCTCGACGTTGCCGTACTCGACGTAGACGCTGTTGCCGCCGAAGGTGCCGTCCTTCATGGTGGTGCGCGGCGGCTTCGGCGCGGCGGTCGTCGGCTTCGGCGCGCTCGTGGTCTTCGTGCCGCCACCCGCCGGCGGCGCGGCCGTGGTGGTCATGGTGCCGGCCCCGCCGTTGCCGGGCGGCATCGTCCCCGCCGGTGCGGGGCCGCTGGACGGCGGCGGCACCGAGCCGCTCGGGACGGGACCGGTCGCGCCGGCGGCCTGCGGGTCCACGGGCCGGTCGGTG
Source organism: Dactylosporangium aurantiacum (assembly GCF_000716715.1). Classification (GTDB taxonomy): domain Bacteria; phylum Actinomycetota; class Actinomycetes; order Mycobacteriales; family Micromonosporaceae; genus Dactylosporangium; species Dactylosporangium aurantiacum. Next base: position 318,265 of record NZ_JNYJ01000007.1, read on the forward strand.
GGGCTGCTGAAACCGGCCTTGGCACTCACCAGCAGGACCGTGCCCGCCGCGGTGCCCAACAGGGCGATCATCGCGCGTCTCACGAAGAACCAACTCTCAGCAACGGGAGCACAGCTCTAGAACTCGAAGGGGTCGAGGTGGATCTGCCGGCGCGGCACGCGCAGCCGCCGCAGCACCTGCAGCGACTGCGTGACCAGCCCGTCCGGGCCGCACAGGTAGATGTCGCGTTCGGTGATGTCGGGCACCAGCTCGCGCATGCCGGTCGGGGTGAACAGGCGGCGCGGGCCAGGATCGCGCCGGTCGCCGACCACGAACCACAGGGTGGCGTGCCGCAGCTCCGCGAGGTGCTCCAACTCGTCACGCAGGTGCAGGTCGTGCACCGCCGACGCCCGGTAGATCACCACGGCGCCGGGCGGCAGCTCCTCCAGCAGCGCGCGGATCGGCGCGATGCCGCTGCCGGCCGCGATGAGCACGGTGCGCGACTTGACCCGCCGGCTGGCGGTGAAGTCGCCCCACGGGCCCTCGACGAAGATCCGCACGCCGGGGCGCAGGTCACGCAGCGCGTTGGTGTGGCTGCCGACCGTTTTCACGGTGAGCCGCAGCCAGCGCCCGTTCGGCGCGGCGGACAGCGAGAAGGGGTGCGCCTGCCACCACAGTCCCCGCGACAGGAAGCGCCACCGGAAGAACTGCCCGGCCTGCGCGTCCAGGTCGTGCAGGCGGTTGCCGGTGATGTAGATCGACACCATGTCGGGGCCCTCGGCGACCACGTCCGCCACCCGCAGCCGGTGCCGCAGGTTCAGCGTCAGCGGCGCCACGACCCGCCCCCACGCGACGGCGCAGATCATGACGACGTAGAAGACGGTCCACAGCGTCCGTCCGAGGCCCGGCTTGAACAGCTCCTGCCCGTTGGAGAACTGGTGCGCGAAGCCGAGCAGCAACGCCAGGTAAGCGGTCAGGTGCAGGAAGTACCACAGCTCGTAGGGCAGGGCCCGGCGCAACCCGCGGATGCTCAGCAGGCCGATGCACACCAGCATGCCGGCCGCCAGGAAGGCGGTGACCATGTCCTCGTACTCGGTGAGGATCGTGCCGAGCTCGCTGACGAAGCCGACCCGGTCGGCGTAGGCGTAACCGACCGTGATCAGCGCCGCGTGGGCGAGGATCGTGATCAGCACCGAGCCGCCGAGCTCGCGGTGCCACAGCCCGAGGTGCCGGGCGCCGATCCAGCGCTCGAGGACGGACAGCCGGCTCATCAGGATGATCTGCATCAGCAGCAGGTAGCCGGCGATGAGGCCCGTGACCCGCCCCGCCGACTGGAAGATCTCGGCGGTCGTGTCGATCGAGCCGGGCTTCGTGCCCAGCCACCACGGCAGCAGGGCGAGCGCGAAGCCACCCCAGAACAGGGTGCGCAGCAGGAACCGTCCGGCGCCGTTGTGCTCGACGGGTCGTGCGGCCGGGGCGGCGAGGCTGCCGGCCTGACGCTGTTGCCGGGGGACGGTCATGCTTGATCTTGTCTCATGCGGTTCCACTGCCATTGGTCGTATCAGAACCCGCTGGCCAAGGGCCATGGGCTTAAGCCGGACTTCAACCTGCGCACAAGATGCTCGCACGAGCCACCGGGAGGCGCCCGCCTAGAATGACGCGATGCAGCGGTACTGGCGAATTGCCCTGATCGTCGTCGCGGTGGTGGCCGCGTTCGGCGCGACCGGGCTCGGCGTGGCCCTCACGCTCGGTGTCTTCGCCGACGCGGGGCGGTTCAAGGCCGCCCCCGGCTGCGCGGTGCTCGACGCGTCGTTGGTGGCGGCGGTCGTGCCGGCCGCGAAGGTCGAGGCCGACGGCGACAACTGCACCGCCGGCGACGGCAAAACGCAGCTCAACGTCGGCTTCACCGTCGTGCCGAAGAAGGGCACGGTCGGCGCGCCGGAGCTCGCGTCCCGCTACCTCGACGTGGTCGGCGGCTCCGGCTCGGAGCGGCTCGACGGCGTCGGCGACCAGGCGATCCGGCAGCGGGTCCAGGCGATCGGCCAGCCGCAGATCATCACGATGCGGGTCAGCAACCTGATCGTGGTGCTGTCGGTGGCCAACCTCGAGGGTGGGGAGCTGCCCGCGTCGGCGGACACGGGGCTCGTCGAGGTCGCCAGGTCGCTCGCCGCCAAGCTGAACACCTGACGCCCTCCGCCGCTGGGGAAGCGGACGCGCCGCGGATCAGGCCGCTGCGGTGGTACGGCATACCGGGAGCAGTCGGGCATGCCAGGAGTGGTTAGGCATGCCGGCAGTGCGGGTTGGTGGCGCTCGGCGGGATCCGATCGTCCTACGGTGTGCCCACGGCGGTCGCGAACCGTGACAACAGGCGTCCAGCCGCGTCGTGCGACCATCCGCGCCGATGAACGAACGAGCGGCCCGGGACATGGTGGCGAGTAAGGCTCGCGCCCGACTGCGACCAGGTGACGCGGAAACCGCCTTCGCGGACCGGCGAACAGCGGCCAAACCCCACCCGGTCAGCCCGCCCCGCGCACCCTAAACTCGCCCGCTCTGCACAAAGTCACATACCGCTCGAACCGGACATCTCAGGGGAGTTGGCGCAGGAAGCGGCCCGCGGCGTCTGAGCGGTCCTGGTAGCCGAGCGCCTTGTAGAAGGCATGCGCTCCCTCGCGGGTGCGCAGGCTGGTCACCTCGACGCTGTGGCAGCCGCGCATCAGGCCGAACGTCTCCGCCGCGGCGACCAGGCTGGTGCCGATCCCGCGGCCGCGGGCCGAGTCGGCCACGGCGAGGGCGACGATCCGCAGCCACGAGCCGTCCTTCTCGAACGACGGGATGATGTGCGCGGCGATGACGCCCAGGAGTCGTCCGCGCTCGTCCCAGACGAACGCCCCACCGTCGGGGTGGTCGACCCAGGAGCGCATGCGCCCGGCGATGTCGGTCCCATCCTGCCCATAGCCCAACTGCTCCAGCAGCATCGTCACCTGCTCGGTATCGTCGGTGGACAGCCGGCGCACCCCGCGGGCGACCTGCATACGGTAGGCGTGCAGCACGTCAGCGCTCATGAATGCAGCGTAGAACCGGCGCGGCCGTTTGTGTCGTCTTGAGCGCAGTCATTCACGTCCGGGGTGCACGTGCATCGTCCAAGTGTCACTTGACTGTTCCGGCGTTCGTCCTACCATTCGCACCCGCAAGTGCACGTGCTAGATGGTGCAGGAGTCGTCGGTACAGGCGTCATCGGCGGCGGGAGAGCCCAGGATCGTCAGCGACGACTGCCGCAGGGCCTGGTCGAACACCTCGGCCGGCTGGGCGCCGGAGACGCCGACGCGCTGGTTGAAGACGAAGAACGGCACGCCGGAGATGCCGTAGGCGCGGGCCGTCGCGATGTCGGCGCGCACGTCGGCCTCGTGGGAGCCGTCGGCGAGGGCCTGCTTCGCCGCGACCTCGTCCAGCCCGACGGCCGCGGCGAGCCCGGCGAGCACCGTCTGGTCGCCGATGTCGGCGCCCTCGGTGAAGTACGCCTGCATCAGCCGCTCCTGCAGGGCCGCCTGCAGCCCGTGCGGCTTGGCGAAGTGCAGCAGCCGGTGCGCGTCGAAGGTGTTGGCGGTGCGGGCGCGGTCGAAGTCGTACGCGAGGCCCTCTTCGGCGGCGATCTGCGTGACGTGCGCGAACATGCCCTTGACCTGCGCAGCCGACAGGCCCTTGCGGGCCGCGAGTGACTCGCCGACCGGGCGCGGGTCGCCGACCGGCGTGGACGGGTCGAGCTGGAAGCTGCGCCACTCGACGGTGACCTCGCCGTCGAACCGCGACAGGGCCGTCTCCAGGCGGCGCTTGCCGATGTAGCACCACGGGCAGACGATGTCGGACCAGACCTCGACCTGGATCATGCGCGCTCCTTACTCGTTGACGGTTCAACAATAGCGCGCGCTGGGATCCAGGCCGAGGCCCAGCGGGGTCACCAGTCGGAGTTGCTGCCGCCGTACCCGAAGATGACCTGGTCGAACGTGTTGCCGTCGTTGTCGTCGGTGTACGCGACGCTGACCTCACCCCACGGTGACACCGCGACGGCCTGCTGCTCCTGCCGGCCCGTCGCCGTCTGGGAGAGCACCTGGGACGCCAGGCGCCCGGTGCCGGTGCCGTCGGGGTTGAAGCCGCGGACCCACACGTCGGCGCCGGCCGAGAAGCCGACGACCGTGTTCGCCTGGTCGTCGACGCCGATGGACGGCGCGAGCGCGCCGTTGGCCACGAGCGTCTCGGCGTGCCGCGGCGTGCCGTCGGCCAGGAACGAGCGGGTCCACACGCCCGCGGTGCCCGTGTGGTCGGACTCCCACGCGACCCCGAACGCCCCCGAGAACGACGCCGCGATCGCGGGGTGGCGCTGCTGGCCGTCGCCGAGGCTGTTCGCCGCGCGGCGGGAGAGGTTAACCGTGCCGTTGGCCTTCGCCAGTCGTACGAGCGCGACATTGAAGAAACCGTTGGCGTCGGCGTCCTCGTCCCAGACCACCAGCGCGTCGCCGGACGCGGAGGCGGCGACGTCGGGCCGGTGGTGGCTGCCGGTGGTCTGCGAGGCGGTCACCTCGTACGCCTTCGTCGTCGGCCCGGTGTAACCGGCCGCCTTCACCGTGTGCGTGCTGCCCTGCACGTCCTCCCACACGACGCTGAACGCGACCGCGCCGGTGCTCGGCGCGCCGTCCGGGTCGACGGCGACCTTCGGCAGGATCTGGTCACCGGCGGTGTCGGCGTTGGCACGGCCCGACGCCGTGACGCTGCCGGTCGGGGAGACGACCCGGTAGGAGATGTTGAACACGCCGTTGCCGTCCGCGTCCTCGGCCCAGACCACGACGGCGTTGCCCTTGTCGTCGAGGCCGACGTCCGGGCTGATGTGTTTCCAGTCGGTACCGGAGGTGCCGCCGGCCGACAGCTTGAGCTCGTACTTGGCGACGCCGTCGGTGAACAGCCGCAGCCAGACGTCGGAGTGGTTGTTGTTCTCGGGCGTGGCGCTGTCCCGGTCGTCCTCCCAGACCACGGCGACCTGGCCGGCGCGGTTGGCGGCGATCGCGGGCGTGTCCTGGTCGCCGGTGGCGACGCTGTTGGCGGTGGTCCACGTCATCGACGCGGCGGCTGCGAGCGAGGTCACGGTCGCGGCGACCGTGGCCGAGGTGATGACTGCCATGCGGGGTCCTCCTACAGGGCCCGAAGGCCGGGCTGGCCGTCGAGGATCGCGAACGACTTCAGCGTGGTGGCGGGCGCGCCGTGCTCGGTCACCGTGGCGACCGCGCGGAAGTCGGCCCTGACCTGCGCGGGGCTGATCGTGGTCCGCACGTAGCCGCGCAGCCCGGAGTGGAACTTCAGGTGCGGGTTCGTGGCCACGTTCGGGATCGCGGTCGCCGCCGAGCCGTTGCCGCCGGACGTGATCGACGTGCAGACGAGCTCGGTGCCGATCGTCGCGGAGCCGCTGTTGGCGTAGTCGGCCTTGAGGTCGTTCGCCCACGCCGCGTGTACGTCGCCGGTCAGGACGAGCGGGTTGCGCACCGACCGGTCGATCCAGCCCTGCTGGATACGGGCCCGTGACGCCCGGTAGCCGTCCCAGGCGTCCATGCTGGCCGCGCCGCTCGCGTCGAACTGCCGGGCGAAGAACACCTGCTGGCCGAGGATGTCCCAGGTGCCGTAGTGCTGGGCGAGCCCGTCGAGCAGCCACGCCTCCTGCGCTGCGCCGGTCAGGCTCCGCGTCGCCGAGTCCGCGTCCGCGCACACCTTCCAGCCGTCGCCGCAGGCCTGGTCGTCGCGGAACTGGCGGGTGTCGAGCATGTGGAACGTGGCCAGGGTGCCCCAGCGGACCCGCCGGTACAGCGGGATGCTGTTGCCGGACGGTGCCTGGCTCGGCCGCAGCGGCATGTTCTCGTAGTAGGCGCGGTAGGCGGCGGTACGGCGGGCCGTCCACTGCGCGGTGGTCAGCGCCGGGCTGCTGTCGTTGCGCACCATGTTGGCGTAGTTGTTCTCGACCTCGTGGTCGTCGGGCACCACCAGCCAGGGCGCGATGGCGTGCGCCGCCTGCAGGTCCGGGTCCGACTTGTACTGCGCGTACCGCCGCCGGTAGTCGGCCAGCGAGACGATCTCGGCGCCGACGTGCGCGCGGACGCCGCCGGTGCCGGTGCCGCCCTCGTAGATGTAGTCACCCAGGTGCAGGATCAGGTCGGGCCGTTCCTCGGCCATGCGGCGGTACGCCGTGTAGTAGCCCGACTCGTAGTGCGCGCACGACGCGAACGCCATCACCAGGTCCCGGCCGACGGTGCCCGGCGCGGGCGCCGTGCGGGTCCGCCCGACGGGGGAGATGTGCCCCTGCGCGCGGAAGCGGTAGTAGTACTCGGCGTCGGGCGCGAGCCCGCCGGCGACCACGTGGACGGAGTGCGCGTCGGCGTACCGGGCGGTCACCGAGCCGGACGCGACGAGCGAGCTGAACGTGTCGGTCGTGGACACCTGCCAGTCGACGGTGACGTCGGCGTTCGCCATGCCACCCTGCCCGTCGGCGTTCAGCGGCGACGGGGCGAGCCGGGTCCACAGCACGACGCTGTCTGCGGCGGGTTCACCGGAGGCGACCCCGAGCTTGAACGGGAACGGGACGGCGGCCTGTGCGGCGGTCAACGGCAGTGCGACGGCCCCTGCGGTGGCCAGTCCACTGAGGACGAAGGTGCGGCGGCTGAGCCTCTTCATGCCGCATACTTTTATCACTGTCAATGAACGCGCGGTGTCCTGCAGCTATCCGCGGGCTGCATTCGACGTACGGCGCCACGGCGTTCGAGGTACGGCGCCACCGCCGTTCGACGTGCGGCGCCACCGCCGTTCGACGCTACCGGAAATACGCGTTGGCCCGCGTGGTGAACATCAGCGGCACCGCGGCCCACACGGCGGCCACGTGCAGCGTCCTGGCCCCGGCGATCGCCCACCAGGTGAGGTCCGCGCCGTCGGTGGCGGCGCTCAGCGAGTTGCCGTCCGCGAGCCACGAGACCGGTTCGATGACGAGCGACAGGGTGCCGACGACGCCCAGCACCAGCGCCAGGGCGAGCCGCGCCCACCTGCGCCCCGCCCGCATCCGCAGCGTGGTGAGGATCGCCGCGGCGTACACGGCGCACCGGAACAGTACCCCCGCCAGCGGGTGCTCACCCGCCTGGCCCGAACCGACCACGACGACGGTCTCGACGGCACCGAGCGCCACGGCGGCGATCCACAACCCGGCGGAGGCGCGCACCGCGACGGGCGGCCGGCCGGTCGACAGAAGAGTCATGCCCTTCACTGTTCGCCGTCGCGAGCCGTACGGCACACCCCCTGGCCACCGTCTTCGTGGTCCGGTTAGCCCCCGTACGGCCGCAGCGGTGCCGTAGCGAGGTGATAGAAATCGAAGAGGGTCATTGGCTACGGTGATCGTCCGCCGGACGGAACGTTCTTGGGAGCGACTTTGCGCATACTGAAGCGCCTGCTGGTGACGGCGACGGCCGTGGTGATCGCCGTGGCGATGACGCCGGCCGCCGCGAAGGCCTACGACACGGCATGGCACCGCACGAACCAGTATCTCGTCGCGTACCCGACCTACGCCAACGACCCGACCTGCGTGACCATCCCCATCGAGCTCGCCGAGGGGACCTACGAGCTGGGGTGGGACTGGGAGTTCGGCGGCTCCACCGTGTTCACCGGGACGTTCTTCCCGACCGTCCACCTCGAGCACGCGTGGTACACCTGGCAGAACTGCCTGTACCCGAAGAGCGGGTTCTACCTGCAGACCGTCACGCTCACCAGCCAGTACCATCCGAACGCCCCGGTGACGTCCCAGACGCCGATGTACCCCAGCAAGGACGGCATCTGGCGGTGGGGGTCGTACCTCGCCTACGTCTCGGCGAGTTGAGCTGCCGCCATGCCGCGTCTGCCTGACCACTCGGCACGTCACGCCATGTCATCCCGGCGGTGCGGTGGACGGTGACCGGGCTCGGAGACGGACGAGCCCGGTGCGGCGTCGGTGAGATGCCGCCGGCACCCCTGCGACCACCCTCAGCGAGGCGTCGTTCATTTGGTCCAGGCCGGACAAATGGCCTGGTCAGTACGGTGCGCCCGGTAGGGATCGAACCTACGACCTTGGGATTAGAAGTCCCCTGCTCTATCCGCTGAGCTACGAGCGCATGTCGTCGGACAGGCTACCGCTTGCGGCGGAGGATTCGCTTGTGGGGAGCCAAATCGACGTTCCCAGGACAGCATTCATCGCCCTGGGGCACAAGCGGGTTCCGTTGGCGCGCGGCGCGGTTCGCAGCGGAAGGCGGCACGATCACGCTTCGGGTCGTTCGGATCACCTTTCGTTGTTGATCTCTGAGGGCGGAGTGGAGACTTACCGCGGCGGGCGTCGGTGAGCGCGCGTTCGCCTTCACCAGGTCAAGGCCGCCCGGGTTCTCGGGCGCATTGTCGCAGCGACGGAGGTCCGCCAGCCGACAATTGCCCACGGTCGTGCTCTGCGCATGCCTGGCGGTGCCACGACGCCGGTCCAGCGGTGCACGACGCCGGTCTGGCCATCACTCGACGCTGGGCCGGTGGTGCCGCGACGCTGGGCCGGTGGTGCCGCGACGCTGGGCCGGTGGTGCCGCGACGCGGGAGCCGGCGGTGGGTCGTGACGGCTGATGGCACGGCGTCACGACCCACCTGGTGCCTCAGGCGGGCACCGGAACCCGCCCGCCCCGGCTACGCCGGCGCCGGTTGCCGCTCGCCTCGCCCGGCTCGGCCGGCGTGGTGCCGCTGTCCGGGTCACCCGAGCCGTCCGACTCGTCGTCGGCGTCCTCCTCGTCCGCCGCGCCGCCCTCCGTGAGCTGCGATGCGTCGTGCGGGACGACACCGCCCTCCATGAGCTGCGACGCGTCGTCGGGGACGGCGTCGGCCGCCGTGAGCTGGCCGGCGTCGGCGGGTGCGGTGAGACCCGCCATCGCGGCGAATGCCGAGCCGTCGAAGGCGGCGCTGACCGCGCTGTCCAGCTCGGCCAGGACGTCGTCGGCGAACGGGTCGTGGCTGAGGTCCGGGGCCGGCTCCTGCACCGTGGTGACGAAGCCGCCCAGCTCGGCGTCGTAGTCGCGCTGGCGGGGCAGGTCGTTGAACGCCGCCACCGGGGTGGACGGCTGGCCCGCGATCCGGGTCTCCGCCAGCTCGTCGTCGATGGTGCTGGTCGACGTGTTGGCCCGGACCCGGGCGAACTTGGCCCGGCCGCGGGTCAGGTCGTGCCCGACAGTGGCGGCCTCCAGCTCGTAGCTGACCCGCTTGACGTGCTCCTCGGTCTCCCAGGTCCGGCTCGACAGCCGTCCGGTCACGATGACCGGGTCACCGACGTGGACGCAGCGCATCACGTTCTCCGCGAGCTGGCGCCAGCAGTTGACGCGCAGCCGCAACTGGTCGCCGTCGACCCAGCGCTCCTGGTGGCGGTCGTAGCGCCGGGCCGTCGCGGCGACCTTGAAGTGGGTGACCAGCTGCCCGCCCTGCTCGATCCGCCGGCATTCAGGCTCGTTGAGCACGTTGCCGACGATGGTCATGGTCGTCTCGTTCATGTCCGTCTCCCTCCCGTGTTCTGGACTCGGGATGGAGCATCGGTCAGGTCGGGTCGTCGGCGCTCGCGGCCGGGGCCGGATCTGTGGATAACCGACCGCTTGTGGACAACGTCGCGTCAGCGTTGATGGTGTGGTACGCGCACGCGGTACAGCATCAGAACGCAGCGTGGGCGAGGTTCTGGGTGAACACTTCCCAGGCCCCGTGGCGGCGCACGAGCAGTTTGCGGGACAGCAGATGCGGGTCACCGGCGAAGAAGACACGGTCGATGGCGCGCCGGACCTTCGCGAGGCCGGGCGGGGATTGCGAACCGGTCACGATCACCACGTCGCGCGCCGGGACGCCGACCACGAGCTCGCCGGGCACGGCACGCTCCAGACCCGCCCAGAACGCCTCGGCGAGCAGCAGCGTCGATGCGATCCCGTCGAACTGGAGCATCAGCGCAGGCGGCTGGCCGTGGACCTGCGCGGCGCCGAGGCGGGCGTCGAGGTTGTGCGCGGCCTGGCGGCGCAGCATCCGCCTCGGCATCTCCATACGCTGCAGGTCGGCCCAGGTGACGAGACGGTCCCCGAACGGCGGGCCGTAGCTGTAGCCCACTCCGAGGCCGCCCATGAACTCGTCGAGCACGGGCGCGTGCACGTCGTCGCGGCGGATGTCGCGAAGCGGTGCAAGAACGGGGAGGAGCGTGAGCTGCACGCATGCAAAGTAGGACGGTGACCGATGTGAGACAAGCTCTTGTTTTTGCACTATTTGCTTGCTAGTGCGTCCGTGGGCCGCCGCGAAAAATTGTCGGTGGGGGTCGGTAGTGTCCCGCGCATGGTGCTTCGACGACTCCAGGCCGACGCGATCGGCATGCTCCTGGGCGGCGTGCTGGACGCGATGTTCGGCGATCCGCGCAGGTGGCACCCTGTCGCCGGGTTCGGGCGGTTCGCGGGCGCGGTCGAGCGGCACACGTATGCTGACGCGCGGCCGGCGGGCGCCCGGTTCACCGCCGTGGCGGTCGGCGTGCCGGTCACCTTGGCAGCGCTGGCGGCATGGCTGACCCGGCGCAGGCCGGTCGCCCGCACCGTGCTCGTCGCCGGCGCGACCTGGGCCGCGCTGGGTGGCACGAGCCTCGCCCGGGAGGGGCGCGTGATGGCCGACCGGCTCGACGGCGGCGACCTGGACTCGGCGCGGGCGCAGCTGCCCAATCTCTGCGGCCGCGACCCGTCGGCGCTCGGGGCGCCCGAGCTGGCCCGCGCGACGGTGGAGTCCGTCGCCGAGAACACGTCGGACGCCGTGGTCGGTCCGCTGTTCTGGGGCGCGGTCGCCGGGTTGCCGGGCATTGTGGGGTACCGCGCGGTCAACACCCTTGACGCGATGGTCGGGCACCGGTCCGCCCGGTACGCGAGGTTCGGCACGGCGTCGGCGCGCCTCGACGACCTGGCCAACCTGGTGCCGTCGCGGGTCACGGCGGCGTTGACGGTGGCCGCGGCGCCGGTCGTCGGCGGGCGCTCCGGTGCGGCGCTGCGGGTGTGGCTGCGCGACGGTGGGCGGCACCCGAGCCCGAATTCCGGGCAGTGCGAGGCGGCGGCCGCGGGGGCGCTGGGCGTTCGGTTGGGCGGCCGCAACGTGTACGGCTCCCGGGTGGAGGAGCGGCCGCACCTCGGCGACGGCGGGCCACCGGGCCCGCGTGACGTGCGGCGGGCGGCGGTTCTGTCGCTCGTCGTCGGCGCCGCGGCCCTGGGACTCGCCTGCGCCGCGAGGGCAGGAGCCACAAGGGCGGGAGCCGCAAGGGCGGGAGCCGCAAGGGCGGGAGCCGCCACGGCGGAAGCCGCGGGGCGTGAGCTGTGAGTGCGGAAGCCGTGCGGCGGCGGGGCGCAGATGTCGGACGCACGACGGGGAAAGGCGCGGCGGGCAACGTGGCGGACACAAGTGCGACGGGCAGAGGTCGTGCCGGGTTGATCGGGAGTATGAAGTGAGCGGGCTGCTGGTCGCCGGCACCACGTCCGACGCGGGCAAGAGCATGCTGACCGCGGGCATCTGCCGCTGGCTGCGCCGGCGCGGCGTCGACGTCGCGCCGTTCAAGGCGCAGAACATGTCCAACAACTCGGCGATCGCCGTCGACGGTGGGGAGATCGGACGGGCGCAGGCGCTGCAGGCGTACGCGTGCGGGCTGGAGCCCAGCGTCAGGTTCAACCCGGTGCTGCTCAAGCCGGGCTCCGACCGCACCAGCCAGGTCGTCGTCCTCGGCCAGGCCACCGGGCAGATCGGCGCGCGCAACTACCACGAGATCAAGGACCGGCTGCGCGAAACGGTCATGGAGACGCTGCGCGAGCTGCGGGCCAAGCACGACGTGGTGATCTGCGAGGGGGCCGGGAGCCCGGCGGAAATCAACCTGCGGGCGGGCGACCTGGCCAACATGGGTCTCGCCCGTGCGGCGGACCTGCCAGTGATCGTCGTGAGCGACATCGACCGGGGTGGGGTGTTCGCCGCGCTGTACGGCACGCTCGCCCTCCTCGACGCCGACGATCAGTCGCTCGTGGCGGGGTTCGTCATCAACAAGTTCCGCGGGGACTCGGGGCTGCTGCAGCCGGGTGTCGACTCGCTCACGGAGCTGACCGGACGGCCGACGCTCGGGGTCGTGCCGTGGTCCAACGACCTCTGGCTCGACGGTGAGGACTCCCTCGCGTACGACGGGCGGGTCCTCGGCCGGCCGGCGGCGCCGCGCGGCAGGCAGTGGCTGCGGGTCGCGGTGGTCCGTCTGCCCCGGGTCTCCAACGCGACCGACGCCGAGGCGTTCGCGGCCGAGCCGGGTGTCCAGGTGCGGCTCACGGTCGAGCCGGCCGACCTCGCCGACGTCGACCTCGTGGTGCTGCCCGGCAGCAAGTCCACTGTGGACGATCTGCGGTGGTTGCGGGAGCGGGGCCTGGCGGACGCCGTGCTGGCCCACGCGGCGGCGGGCCGGCCCGTCCTGGGCATCTGCGGCGGGTTCCAGATGCTGTCCGAGCGGATCTTCGACGAGGTGGAGAGCCGCCGCGGCGACGTGCCGGGGCTGGGACTGCTGCCGGTGGAGATCACGTTCGCCGCGCGGAAGACGCTCGGCCGGGTCGCGGGGACCGGCCTCGGGTCGCAGCCGGTGCGCGGGTACGAGATCCACCACGGCCTGGTCAGCCGGGCGGCGGACGGGCTGACGCCACTGATCCGGCTGGCCGACGGCACGGGCGAGGGCGCCGTGGTGGGCAACGTGTTCGGCACGCACTGGCACGGGGCGTTCGAGACCGACGGGTTCCGCCGGGCGTTCCTGACCGAGGCGGCGCGCCTCGCCGGGCGGCACGGGTTCGAGGTCGCGCCGGACACGTCGTTCGCCGCGCTGCGGGAGCGCACCGTGGACGTGCTGGGAGACCTGGTCGAGGAGCACCTCGACACCGAGGCGCTGTGGCGGCTCATCGAGGGCGGCGCGCCCGCCGGACTGCCGACCGTGGTGCCCGGCCTGCGCACCGCCGTGGCGGGGTCGCGATGAGCAGCCAGGGGGTGGGCACGTACGGCGGGCTGGCGAGACAGGTCCTCGGCCGGGATCCGCGGCTCGGGGACGTGCGGCTCGTGGCGGTCGACGGGCGGGCCGGGTCGGGGAAGACCACGTTCGCGGGGCGGCTGGCCCGGGCGCTGCGGCGCGCCGGCGCGGACGTCGCCGAGCTGCACACCGACGACTTCCTCGACGGGTGGGCGGAGCTGCTGGCGTGGCGGCCCAGGCTGGAGGAGTGGGTGTTCGCGCCGTTCAGGGCGGGTGAGGACGCCCGCTACCGGCGGTACGACTGGGCCGCCGAGCGGCTGCGTGAGGAGTGGGAGCCGCTGCGGCGACCCGACGTGCTGGTCGTGGAGGGCGTGGGCAGTGCGGGTATGGCGGACCTGACGCTGGCGGTGTGCGTCCACGCGCCGGCGGAATTGCGGCTCGAGCGGGGGCTGATCCGTGACGGTGAGGCGCTGCGGCCGCAGTGGGAGCGGTGGATGGCCGCCGAGGACCGGTTCTTCGCGGACGGCACGGCGTTGCGGGCCGTCGACGTGCACGTCGACGGCGCGCCAGGCGCGGAACACGATCTACAGCACGAGTACTTCATCCTGACGGGCGGGTAGACGCCGGTTGCGCGGGTGGGGGACGATCCGAGAGGCGGCCGGGCACGACCCGGGTGCGACGGGGAGGCGGAGCGGATGACCACGAACGACGTGCAACGCCGGCGGGTGGTGCTGACGGGGATCAGTTCCCGGGCCTGGGAGCACCCCGCGGACAGGGGCGCCCTGGTGGCGCTGCGCGAGCTGCGCGGGTTCGACGACGCGCTGAAGTCGTTGCACGCGTTGTGGAATGAGCGGGCGTGGCGGCTGGAGTTCCTCGGCAACGCGATCCGCGTGGACCACCGGCAGTTCCCACGGGTGCACCGGCTGATGGCGGAGGCCGCGGCGTCGCTGGACCTCGCCGAGCTGCCCGAGCTGTACGTGCAGAGCGACCGCGCGATCAACGGCATGTGCATCGGCATGTCCAAGCCGTTCATCGTGATCAACCGGGGCTGCCTGGAGCTGCTCGACGACGAGGAGCTGCGCTGCCTGCTCGGGCACGAGCTCGGGCATCTGATCAGCGGGCACGCGGTGTACCGCACGATGGTGCTGATCCTGACGGACTGGGCGGTGCGGCTGTCGTGGCTGCCGGTCGGCTCGATGGTGCTGCGGGCGATCGTGGCCGCGCTGATGGAGTGGTGGCGCAAGGCTGAGCTGTCGGCGGACCGGGCGGGGCTGCTCGCCTGCCAGGACCCGGCGGCGTCGCTGCGCCTGTCGATGAAGCTGGCCGGCGGCGGGGACCTGTCGGAGGTCGACACGACCGCGTTCCTGGAGCAGGCGGCGGAGTTCGAGCGGGCCGGTGACCTGCGGGACAGCCTGATCAAGATCCGTATGGTGACCGCGCGGTCGCACCCGATGCCGGTGGCGCGGGCCGCCGAGGTGCGGGCGTGGATCGACAGCGGGGAGTACCAGCGGATTCTCGGCGGGGAGTACCCGCGCCGCTCCGACGACGGGGACGCGTCGGTGAGTGAGGAGATCAAGGCGGCGGCCGCGTCGTACCGGGAGGCGTTCTCGCGGTCGCAGGATCCGCTGGTGGCGTTGCTGCGCAAGCTCGGCGACGGCGCGTCGGAGGTCGGCGACTGGGTCGGCGCCGGCGCCGGCAGGATGCGCGGCTGGATGCGCGGCAATGGCAACAGCAACGGCACAGACAGCACGGAGGGCAAGTCACCGCAGTAGAGCAGCGGCAAGCCAGGTCGGAGACGGGGGAACAGTACGCGCGGTCGGGGTGAGAGCAGCCCTAAAACCGGGGGAAGCCGCGGGTGTGCCGGCGGCAGCGCCAGGGGCGGGCCGGCAGCGGCGCCGACGGCAGGCCGAACTGTAGCGGTGCCGGAGCCAGCGGTGCCGGAGCCAGCGGTGCCGGAGCCAGCGGTGCCAGGCTTCGGAAAGGTCCGGCTGGGCGCCCCGGAAACGTCCGGCGGGGCGTCCCGGAACCGGGACCCACGGCACGGGCTGCTGGCTGGCGCAGTAAGTTCCCGGTATGACAGTGCTCACCGACGAAGAGCTCCGCGCCGCGATCCGGCGGGAGATGCCGGGTGTCCGGGCCGACCTGGAGCGCCTCGTGCGCATTCCGGGGATCGCGTTCACCGGGTTCGACCACAGCCACGTCGAGCGGTCCGCCGAGGCGGTGGCGGAGCTGCTGCGCGGGGCGGGGATTCCCGACGTGCGGCTGGTGCGCAAGGGTGGGCAGCCCGCGGTGCTGGGCCGGCGGCCGGCGCCGCCCGGGGCGCCGACGGTGCTGCTGTACGCGCACCACGACGTCCAGCCGGTCGGTGACCGGTCGCAGTGGCTGAGCGACCCGTTCGAGCCGCAGGAGCGCGACGGCCGCCTGTACGGGCGCGGCACCGCCGACGACAAGGCGGGCGTGATGGCGCACATCGCGGCGCTGCGGGCGTTCGGTGACGACCTGCCGGTCGGGGTGGTGCTGTTCATCGAGGGCGAGGAGGAGTTCGGGTCCGAGTCGCTGGAGGAGCTGCTGCGGGAGCACCGCGACGAGCTGGCCTCCGACGTGATCGTGATCGCCGACTCGGGCAACTGGGACGTCGGCCAGCCGGCGCTGACGACCGGGCTGCGGGGGATCGTCAACGGGTTCTTCGAGGTCCGGGTGCTGGAGCAGGCGGTGCACAGCGGGATGTTCGGCGGGGCGGTGCCCGACGCGCTGATCACGCTGTCGCGGCTGATCGCTTCGCTGCACGACGACGCGGGGGACGTGGCGGTGGAGGGGCTGGTCAGCACCCCGAGCGCGCCGCTGGACTACCCGGAGGACCGGTTCCGTGAGGAGGCCGGGATGCTCGACGGGGTCGAGTTCATCGGCACCGGGCGGCTGGTCGAGCGGCTGTGGACCCGTCCGGCGATCTCGATCCTCGGCATCGACGCGCCGCCGACGGAGGGGGCGCCGAACGCGCTGATCCCGGCCGCGAAGGCCAAGTTCAGCGTGCGGATCGCGCCCGGCGACGACGCGCAGCGGGTGTACGACACGATGACCGCCCACCTGCAGCGGCACGTGCCGTGGGGGGCGCAGGTGACGGTGACGCTCGAGCAGCTCGGGGAGCCGTGCGTGATCGACGCGACGGGACCGGTGTTCGAGGCGGCGCGGCAGGCGTTCGCCGAGGCGTGGGACGGTGTGGCGCCGGTCGACATGGGCGTCGGCGGGTCGATCCCGTTCATCGCGACGTTCCAGGAGCTCTTCCCGAAGGCGGCGATCCTGGTCACCGGCGTCGAGGACCCGAGCACCCGGGCGCACGGGCCGAACGAGAGCCTGCACCTGGGCGAGTTCGAGCGGGTCTGCGTGGCCGAGGCGCTGCTGCTGGCCAAGGTGGCAAGGGTCGCGCACACGGCCTGACGAAGAGGACAAAGCCCCCAGAAGGCGACAAAGCCCCCGTGCGGAGAGGAACAATCACCCGCGCGGGGGCAGCTTCACCACGCTCACGAAGAACTCGTCGATCTGCCGTACCACCGCGATGAAACTGTCGAAGTCCACCGGCTTCGTCACGTAGGCGTTGGCGTGCAGCGAGTAGCTGCGCAGGATGTCCTCGTCGGCCTGCGAGGTGGTCAGCACCACCACCGGGATCCGCCGCAGCTCGGGGTCCTCCTTGATGGCCTGCAGGACCTGCCGGCCGTCGACGCGGGGCAGGTTGAGGTCCAGCAGGATCAGGTCGGGCCGGGCCGCGTCGGCGTGCGGGCCCTCGCGGCGCAGGTACGCCAGGGCCTCCTCGCCGTCCTGCACGACGTTGAGCTTGTTGCGGACCTTGTGCTCCTCGAACGCCTCCTGCGTCATCAGCACGTCGCCCGGGTCGTCCTCGACCAGGAGCACCTCGATCGGCAGGGACGACTCCCTGGGTGCGGTCATTGAACGGACTCCTCAAGCAGCGGGGCGGGCGGCGCGTCGAGCGCGGGCACAGGGAGCGTGAACCGGAACAGCGTACCTTCGGCGGGCGACGGGTCGATCCAGATCCGCCCGCCGTGGTACTCGACGATCTTCTTCGCGATGGCGAGGCCGATGCCGGTGCCCGGGTAGGCGTCCTTGGCGTGCAGCCGCTGGAAGATGACGAAGACCTTGTCGGCGAACTCCGGTTCGATCCCGATCCCGTTGTCCTGCACGCTGATCTCGTACTCGTCGTCGACGCGCGTGCTGGACACGACGATGCGCGGGGTGCGGTCGGGGTGGCGGAACTTCAGGGCGTTGCCGATGAGGTTGCTGAACAGGGCGCCGAGCAGCGGCTCCTCGCCCCGGACCACGGGCAGCCCGGTGAAGGTGATGTCGGCGCCGGTGCTCTGGCGCTGCGACTCGAACTGCTCGGCGGCGTCCAGGACGACCTTGTTCAGGTCGACGTCGGTGAAGCCCGAGGTGAGCCGGCCGATCCGGGAGAAGGCGAGCAGGTCGTTGATCAGCCGCTGCATGCGCTGCGCCCCGTCGACGGCGAAGGCGATGTACTGGTCGGCGCGCTCGTCGAGCTGCCGGGCGTACCGGCGCTGCAGCAGCTGGCAGAAGGACGCCACCTTCCGCAGCGGCTCCTGCAGGTCGTGCGACGCGACGTAGGCGAACTGCTCCAGGTCGCGGTTGGACCTGGTCAGCTCGGCGGCCTGCTGCTCGAGCATCCGGTTGGCCTCCTCGACCAGCCGGCGCGCCTCGACCACGTCGCGCAGCTCGGTGTTGATCCGGCGGCGCATCGTGTCGACGTCGGCGGCGAGCGCGGACAGCTCCGGTGGCCCGCCGCCGGTGATCTCGTGGTCGTAGTTGCCGGCCGCGACGATGCGCACCTCCGCGGCCAGGTCGACCACGGGCCGCGTCACCAGCCGCCGCAGCAGCAGCGCGAGGGCCGCGCCGGCCCCGATGATCACGATCCCAGCGAAGACCAGCAGCAGGATCAGCGTGTTGCCGGTGGAGCGCACCTGCTTGGCCACCACGTCACGACGCGTGCTCACCCCGGTGCGCAGCGCGTTGATCCGGTCAGACGCCGCGGTGTACACCGCCCGCGACGCGTCCGTCGGCGTCGCACGCTCCGCGCTCGGCCCATCACTGCGGGTCTGCGCGATCAGCGGTTCGGTGACCTCCCGGCGGTACCGTGACGTCGCCGCCGCGATGTCGTGCACGGCGGTGAGCAGGTCGGGCTCGTCGGCCAGCAGCCGCTCCAGGTCGGCGATGACCTCGGTCTCCGTCTGCTGCGCGGCCCGGTACGCGTCGAGGTCGCTGTCCCGGCCGGTCAGCAGGTACGTCCGCGCGCTGGTCTGCTGGCGCAGCAGCTGCGAGTACAGGACCTCCGTGTTGACCAGCGCGGGCGTGAGGCGGTCCATCACCTTCGTCGTGTCCGCCCGGTTGGCGCCGGCGGTGATCGTGGCGCTGACCGCGATGAGCCCGAGCAGGCCCGCGACGACCGCGCACAGCGCGATGATGCGGCGCCAGAGGGACCACGTGGTGGGATTCATCCCGCGCTCCTCGGGTCCAGCAGCAGCACGGCGATGTCGTCGGACAGCGGCCCGCCGTTGTGGCCCTCGGCCTGCGCCGCGAGCCAGACCGGCAGGTCACGGGGGCGGGCGCGGCCCGGGTCCTTGAGCACCTCGACGATGCCCTCGATGCCGAGCCGCTCGCCGCCGGACGCGTCGGGCGTGGCGGCTCCCTCGATGAGGCCGTCGGTGTACAGCAGCAGCTGCCAGCCCGGGGCGCCCAGGCGCACCTCGGTGGCCGGGCGCGGCACCCCGGGCATGACCCCCAGCACGAGGCCGGGTTGCACGTCGCACGGCTCGACCCGGTCGCCGGCGATGACGATCGGCGGCGGATGGCCGGCGAGCCGGATGCGGGCGGTGCCCTCGGCCAGGTTCACGGTGGCGACCGCGACGGTGGCGAACAGCTCGTCGGAGCGCCGCTCGCTCACCAGCACCTGCTCCAGGGAGTCCAGGATGTGGTCCTCGGGCACCCCGGCCAGCACCAGGGCGCGCCAGGCGACCCGCAGCGCCACCCCGAGCGGGGCCTCGTCCACCCCGTGCCCGCACACGTCGCCGATGAGCAGGTGCAGGTGGGTGCCGTCGGCGCCGATGGCGTCGAAGAAGTCGCCGCCGAGCAGCCCCCGGTCGCGTCCGGGCCGGTAGATGGACCACAGGTCGGCCTCGACCCCGGCCATGATCGGCTTGGGCAGCAGGCCCCGCTCGAGCCGGGCCGACTCCGCCTGCCGCAGCTCCGACTCGCGCAGCAGCCTGGCCTGCTCGTCGGCGCGTTTACGCTCGACGGCGTACCGGACGGCGCGCGACAGCCCCGTACCGTCGACGGCGCCTTTGACCAGGTAGTCCTGGGCGCCCTCGGCGACCGCGGCGGTGCCGAGGTGCTCGTCCTCCAGGCCGGTGAGCACGCAGACCGCCACCCGGCCGGCCTCCTGCAGCACCTGCCGCAGCCCGTCCAGCCCGCTCGCGTCCGGCAGGCCCAGGTCGAGCAGGACGCAGTGTGCCTCGCGCAGCAGCGGGCGAGCTTCCCGCATCGTCTGCGCCACCTGCACGTCGAACGGCGCGTCGGCCTCCGCGAGCAGCTCCTGGACGAGGAACGCGTCCCCCGGATCGTCCTCGATGAGCAGCACCCGGATGCGCTCGCCCATGCGCAGGCCCAGCCGCCGGTTGCGCAGGTCGATCGTCGTGCCGACGTCGGCCATGCTCACACCCCTGCCAAAGGGGCGGTTAGTTGTCGCGCGGCACACATGGGGACGATCCTTCCCTACCTGACGGCTCGCTGCACGTGCGGGTGCAGTGTCTCAGGCACCGTGGCCGCCGTCACATACTCCTGCTGCGTCCTACCGGTGGATAGGCTTTCGCGCGTGCACGGGCTCGAGAACATCGTCGGACTGATCGCGGTCGTCGTCGCCACCTCCGTGGTGGCCCGCCGCATCGGTGTGCTGTCTCCCATCCTGCTGGTCCTCGTCGGCATCGCGATCTCCTTCATCCCGGGGGTGCTGGAGGTCGAGCTCGACCCGGAGGTGGTGCTCCTCGGTATTCTCCCGCCCATCCTGTACGTCGCGGCGCTGGAGACCTCCGTCCCCGCGTTCCGCTTCAACCTCCGGCCGATCCTGCTGCTCGCGGTCGGGCTGGTCCTGTTCACCGCCGTGGCCGTGGGCCTGACCCTGCACATGCTCCTGCCGCGGGTGCCGCTCGCCATGTGCTTCGCGCTGGGTGCCGTCGTCGCGCCGCCGGACGCCGTGGCGGCGACCGCGGTCGCCAGGCGCATCGGCCTGCCCCGGCGGATCGTCACCGTGCTGGAGGGTGAAAGCCTCATCAACGACGCCACCGCGCTGGTGACCCTGCGGGTCGCGGTCGCCGCCGCGATCGGCGAGGCCGTCGACGCGTGGTCGATCACCCGTACCGCCTCGATCGCGGTCATCGGCGGCGTCGCCATCGGCGTCGCGGGCGGCATCGTCCTGGGATTCCTGCACAAGCGCGTCGAGAACCCGCTCATCGACAACGCGCTGTCGCTGCTCACCCCGTGGCTGGTGTTCCTGCCGGCGGAGCGCATCCACGCCTCCGGCGTCGTCGCGGTCGTGGTCTGCGGGCTCGCCCTCGGCCACCGGATGCCGACGCTGATGTCGGCCGCGTCGCGGCTGCAGATGGATGCTTTCTGGCGAATGGTGAAGTTCCTGCTCGAAGGGGCGGTCTTCCTCCTCGTCGGGCTGCAGCTGCGGGCGCTGATCCAGGAGGTCGAGCGGTCGTTCTGGTTCACCGTCGGCTGCCTCGCCGCGGTCGTCGGCGTCGTGGTCGTCGCCCGGATCGTGTGGCTGTTCCCGACCGTGTACCTCGCCCGCCTCATCCCACGCGTCCGCCGCCGCGACCCGGCCCCGGCGATGGCCGCCCCGGCCGTCATATCCTGGGCCGGCATGCGGGGCGCGGTCACCCTCGCCGCCGCGCTGTCGCTGCCCGCGCCCGCCGCGGCCGGGCACTATCCGCGAGGACTCTTCGTGATCCTCGCCTTCGGTGTGATCGTCGCGACGTTGGTACTGCAGGGAGCGACACTGCCGACGGTGGCCCGGTGGCTGAACGTGCCCGGCGACGACGAGAAGGAGGACGCGCTCGCGGAGGCGTCGGTGCAGCACGAGGCGAGCCGCGCCGGCAAGGCCCGGCTGGAGGAGGTGGCCGAGGACGCCCCCGAAGGAGTGGTCGAGCGGCTGCGGCAGGTCGCGCTCAGCCGGTCCAACCTCGCCTGGGAGCGCCTCGGCCGGTCCGATCGGGAAACGCCGTCGGCCGCGTACGCCCGCCTGCGCCGCGAGATGCTGAACGCCGAACGGGAGGTCTTCCGGCAGGCCCGCGACACCGGCAAGATTCCCGAGGAGACGCTGCGCCAGGCGCAGCGCGACATGGACCTGGAAGAGTCACTGCTGGAGCGAGGAGATCTGTGACCTGCGCGCACATCGAAGCGGCGGAGAAGGTGGACGCCCCGGAGGTCGACGGCTGCCCGGAATGCGTGGCCATGGGCTTCTCCGACTGGGTCCACCTGCGACAGTGCCTCACCTGCGGACACGTCGCCTGCTGCGACTCCTCCCCGCGGCGGCACGCGACCCAGCACTTCCTCACCACCCACCACCCGGTCATGCAGTCGATCGAGCCCGGCGAGTTCTGGCGCTGGTGTTACCTGGACGAGACCATCGGTTGACCCTGTCGTGACGTCCTACCTGCGGGTATGCGTGTTCTCAGCCCTTTCTAAGGAGACGCCGGACACAATCATCTCCAGTTGGGCATGGAGTCGGGTGCATTCGTGTTGCCATGGTCAACGGGGAATGGCCGACTGACAACGGGGTAGGGGGCGGACCATGGTGAGCGGGACATGGTAGACGCGATCATGGATCTGGTGGCTGCTCCCACCGTTCTCTACGCCACCATTCTGGTTCTGCTCACCGTCGACGCGTTCATCCCGGTCGTCCCGGCCCAGGCCCTGATGATCGGCGGCGGCATCCTCTCCACCACGGGCCACGTCCAGCTGCTGCTGCTCGTCGCCGCCGGTGCGCTCGGCGCCGTCTCCGGTGACCTCCTGGCGTTCCTGGTCGGCCGCCGGCTGGCCCGCCGCGACGCCGACGCGCCGCAGCGCCTGACCCGCCGCAAGCCCAGGGCGATCACCCTGCGCCTCAACGAGGCCATGCGCAAGCACATCTTCCTGGCCGTGCTGCTGTGCCGCTTCGTCCCCGCCGGTCGCATGATCACCGCGATCTACGCCGGCCGCAACGGCGTGTCGACCAGCCGTTTCGCCACGTACGACGTGGTCGCCGCCACCCTGTGGGCCTCCTACGGCGCCCTGCTCGGCCACTTCGGCGGCGAGGCGATCGCCGACTCGTCGTGGCTGCCGCTGACCCTGGTCGCCGCCGCCGCGCTGCTCTTCCTCGCCGGTGCCCCGCTGCTGGGCCTCGCCGGCCGCCTGCGCAAGCGCGCGACGGCCACGGCTGCCGCCGCCGGTCCGGCCGGCGTGGCGGTCGTCGCCGCCTTCGCCACCGAGCCCCCGGCCGCGGCGCCGACGGCGGCTGCCGCGCGGGACGCCTTCCTGGCCGCGCCGACGGACATGCTTGCCGTGCCGACGGACATGCTGGCGGCGCCGACGGACGCGGCAGCTTCCCGCGCCGGTGACATTCCGGCGCCGCGGGACGCCGCTGTTGCCGCCGGTTCGGCGGCCACTGGTGCGGCGGCCGCTTCGACTGGTTTGGCTTTGGTCGTTGGGGGTCCGGCCGGCGGTGGGAAGGACGGGCGGGCGGCGTCGGCCGCCGGCGCCGGTCGCCGCTCTCGCGGGCGGTCCGTCGTCGGCGCGTGCCTGGCCGCGACGCTGGCCGGCATCGGCCGGGCGATGCGCGGGGCACCGGGCATGCCGGTCGTGGCCGCCGCGCCGCAGCCGGTGCGCCGCCGCTGCCGCCGCACGGCGATGGAGACCCTCGCGGCCGCCGAGCCGATGGCCGCGATCGAGGTGCTCGTCGCCGCTGAGGCCGTGGCTGCCGCCGAGTCGGTTGTCGTGCAGGTCAACGGTCTGCAGAACGCCAGCTGAGCCGACTGGCCCGGAGCCGGGTCAGGGGTGCTGCGGGGTTTGTCGTGGCCTGTCTTGGCTCGGGTGGTCGGGTGGTGGTGCGGGTGTCGAGCCGATGGCCGCGGTCGAGGTGCTCGTCGCCGCTGCGGCCGTGGCTGCCGCCGAGAGCCGGTTGTCGTGCGGGTCAACGGTCTGCAGAACGCCAGCTGAGCCGACTGGCCCGGAGCCGGGTCAGGGGTGCCGCGGGGTTTGTCGTGGCCTGTCTTGGCTCGGGTGGTCGGGTCGTGGTACGGGTGTCGAGCCGATGGCCGCGGTCGAGGTGCTCGTCGCCGCTGCGGCCGTGGCTGCCGCCGAGTCGGTTGTCGTGCAGGTCAACGGTCTGCAGAACGCCGGCTGAGCCGACCGGGCCCGGACCCGGGTCAGGGGTGCGCGGGGTTTGTCGTGACCCATCCTGGCTCGGGGTGGCCGGGCCGGGAACTCCTTGCCGCCCCGTTGCCGGTCAGCGCGCACGGCAACCGATATTTCGGATTCGCCCCGGAGAATGGCAGAGAGAGCGGACCTCAGACGCACCGAACGGCGTGGCGCGCCGCCGCGGCCGTCCGGTGGGCGCGACGGGGTGGAGCGAACACGCTGCCGCCGGGATCGGGCCGGCAACACGGCAGTTGAGCGGCGCGGCGGATGCGTCGGGTGGAAACCTCGAAAGCGCGGGGAAGCGCGGAGGTGAATGGCCGCGCCCCGATCACCCGTCAGTGCGACGACCCGCCAAAGGGCACGACCGGCAGACACGCAAAGGGCCGCGCCGAGACGGCGGTGGCCCCGGTAAACCCGCAAGAAAGCAGCGGAAAAGGCAGGGGCGCGGTGCCGGAGAACCGGTGCCGCGCCCCTGCCTGATGGTCCCGTTACGTCACATCTTGATCTGCTGGCCGTTGTCGTTCCAGGTGTTGTTGCTCCACGTGGGAAGCTGCGACGCCTGGAATGCCTGGGTGCCGTAGTAGCCGCCCTTGGGCCAGAAACCGCCGCCGGACTGGCGCATGAACCTGTTGTTCGTGACCTTGCCGTTGGTGATCTTGTAGTTGGCGTCGTACCAGTAGAACGAGTAGCCGCCACCGTTCATGAGGTTGCTGTCGACCACGACGTCGCTGATCGAGCCGATGTCGGCCTTGAGCAGGATGCACGACGTCTGGGTGTGCTGGTTCTCCAGGCGGTTGTGCAGGATCCGGATGTAGGACGCGTTCGTCGACTGGATGACGTCGTTGTGCTGCGCGGAGCCGGTGCCGCCCGGGTCGTGCAGCCAGGAGTCCTGGACCGTGCCGCGGCCGTCGATGCGCAGGATGTCGCCGGAGCCGTGGGCGTTGACCCGCAGGAGGGTGAAGCCGGTGCGGCCGATGAGGGCGATGCCACCGGTCGAGGCGTCCTTGAGCTGGCCGTCGATCTCGGTGTCCTCGATGCGCAGGTTCGCGTTGTCGTCGGTGGACGTGACGGCCTGGACGTTGGCGACGCGGATCCGGCTGTTGCGGATCGTCACGTTCTTGGCCTTGATCTCGAGGTGGCCGTTGATGTCCTTGCCGTCGATGACCGTGCCGGCGACCGTGATGGTCATGGGGCCGGTGTACGGCGTCAGCGTCACCTTCTTGCGGGTGTCACCGGGCAGGCCCTGCGGGTAGCCGGTGTTGTTCGCGGCCGGGAAGCCGGCGACCGTGTAGGTCGGCGGCACCCCTCCGCCACCGCCACCGCCGGGCGCCGGCGGCTTCGGGCTCGTCGAGGCGCTCTTGGAGGGCGACGGCGACGCCGCCGAGGGCGACGTGGACGAGACCGGCGCGACGCTGGTCGAGGTGGACGGCGTGCCGGCGACGGGGCTGGTCGTCGGGCGGCCGGCCGAACCGGTCGCCGGCAGGTCCTTGCAGGCGCTCAGGGCGCCGCCGGCGAACAGCGCCGCGGCGACGATGCCGACGCTGGTGCGGCGTAACGCGCTGCGGGTCACGGTGGTCGGAGAGTTGTGGTGCGTGTTCATGTGCGGGGAATCCTCCCGGATCAGTCGACATCCGTCAGTCGACGCGGCCTCAGGCCTGTCGTAGCTTTTCGGCGTGAATGCTCGGTTGGTGATTCCGCTCCTTACTTTCGACTGCATATGTCCTGCGAGAAACCGGGTGCGATTCATTTTCGGCAATGCCGTCAAGATCGGCGTTCGGTACGTCGCTCACAACCTTGCGTAACGTTTTCCGGGTCGAAGCATGCCACGGTTCGCCGGGGGAGTGAAACCCTCGGGCGTGCCGTCGTCGGCACCTTTAGCTTTCTTAAGTCGGGCCTAAGAAATAGCACGACTGGAAAACGCCACGATCGCCCCGGATCGGGCATATCGGCGCGCGCCGAGAGTGGCCTAGATCACTCGATCGTGCGCACGTGACACAGCGCGGTCCTCAAGGTCCTCACGCTGCGCTGAACCATACAGCCAGATAGCCGTCCGGCCTAGTCATTGCGGGTGTGACGTAGCCGATCACCCATGCGACGGCGCCCGGGGCGATGGCCCCGGGCGTCAGAAATACGGTCGAAGCGGGATGAAGCGGCAGGTCACGCGCGGAACGGGTCGTGGTCGGTGAGCAGCTTGTCCAGGCGGGCCTGGTCGACGCGCTGCACGACCGCCGTGGACTCCTGGTGGTCCCGGACGCACTTGGCGAGGGTGAAGGCCGAGGTGACGGTGTAGAGCAGGCCGATGGCGAGAAACGCCCGCATCCACGTGTTGACCGGCAGATAGGCGATGCCGACGCCGAGGCCGACCACCGCGACCCCGAACGAGACCGCGGACTGCAGGAAGAACGCCGTGGTGGTCTTCGTGGGCACTGGTGTTGTCATGCCACGAGTCTCGGCGGCGCCGAAGGAAAGGGCCTGAGTAGGCCTACTCAACTCAGGGCGGGTACCGGCAGCTCGATCTTGTGGGCCCGCTGCCAGGCCTCGACCACCTCGTCGGTGACGTGGACGCGGAAGTAGTCGTTGGCGCTCAGCCGCCCGGTCACCGGCTCCTCGCCCTCGGCCAGCAGGCTCGCCGGGACGAGGCGGAACTCGTTCTGCACGGCGGCGCTGAGCCGGCGGTGGCCGTCGATGACGTAGTAGTCGGGGCCGCAGTGGCCGATCGTGAGCGGCTCCAGGGACCGCGCCCCGGCGTCGCCGATCTCCTCGACGAAGGCGCGGTCGGCCGGGTCGACGGGGCGGGTCGGGTACACCCGCATCGGGTCGAGCAGCAGCAGCGGCGGGCGCTCGCGCAGGATGTCCCCGCCGAGGCGGCCCTCGAACGCGTCCACGATCATCCCGACGATCTCGTCGGGGCGGGCGCGGGTGCTGTCGCAGACCAGGTCGTAGTTGCGCAGGCGGAGCTTGTCGGCGCCATACCGGGTGAGGAACCGCACCCGCTCGCTCTCGCTGCGGCCGTGCAGCCGCTCCTTGGCCTCCTCGAGCGTCGCGTAGCGCTCGACCTCGCTGTGCGGGCGGGCGAGCACCCGGCGGGCGGCCTCGTTGGGCTCGGTGATGAGGTGGACCTTGAACGCGTCGTGGAAGAAGAACCAGGCCAGTCGGCTGTCCACGATGAGCTGCTCACCGGACTTGGCGATGTTGCTCTGCAGCTCGTCGACCGCGCTGTCGATCGCGTCGTCGAGCTCCGCGTGGAGGTTGAGCTGCAGCGCGGTCATGCCGCGCTCCTCGGCCATCTGCCGGTACATGTCGCCGACGCTGATGCGACGCAGTGCGAGCCGGCCGGCGAGCTCCACGGAAACGGTGCTCTTGCCACTGCCGAGGTCGCCGTTGATGACGACGGACCGGTGATTGCTCATGCGCAACTCTCTAGGTAGTCCCCATGGGGCAGTCCAGGTCAGGAGCCTAACACGCCCGGGTTGCACCCTTTGCAGGGTGCCGGAATCGGCATTCCCGTGCAATTTTCGAAAGCGAATGGAATTCCGCGTAATGCTGAGGAAACATCGGTCTGGCAGCATCTCGCCACCACCGAAGCCCGGGAGGCCGTCGTTGTTCCTGACCCGCCATGAACAGGAGCGCCTGCTGATCCACGTCGCCGCCGACGTGGCGCAACGCCGAAAGGACCGCGGCCTGCGGCTCAACTACCCGGAGTCGGTCGCGATCATCACGGCGTTCCTGCTGGAGGGCGCCCGCGACGGCCGGACGGTGGTCGATCTGATGGAGGCCGGCCGGCACGTGCTCGGCCGCGACGACGTGCTGGAGGGAGTGCCCGAGATGCTCGTCGAGGTGCAGGTGGAGGCCACGTTCCCGGACGGCACCAAACTGGTGACCGTCCACCACCCGATCCCGTGATCCCGGGCGAGATCCTGCCGGGCGACGGCCCGGTGGTCATCAACGCCGGCCGGGCCGAGCTGACGCTCACCGTGGAGAACACCGGCGACCGGCCGGTCCAGGTCGGCTCGCACTACCACTTCGCCGAGGCCAACGAGGCGCTGTCCTTCGACCGCGAGGCCGCCTGGGGGCACCGGCTCGGTGTGCCCGCGGGCACCTCGGTGCGCTTCGAGCCCGGCGTGTCCCGTGAGGTCGTCCTGGTACCCCTGGCCGGCAACCGGATCGTCCCGGGGCTGCGCGGCAGAGCTGGAGGAGCGCTGTGACCGAGCTCGACCGGCGGCGGTACGCCAACCTGTACGGGCCGACCACCGGCGACCGGATCCGCCTCGCGGACACCGACCTGCTGATCCAGGTCGAGCGGGACCACTGCGCCGGCGGCGACGAGGCGGTCTTCGGCGGCGGCAAGGTGATCCGCGAGTCGATGGGCCAGTCCCGGGCGACCCGGGCCGAGGGCACCCCAGACACCGTGATCACCGGTGCGGTCATCGTCGACCACTGGGGCATCGTCAAGGCCGACGTCGGCATCCGCGACGGGCGGATCGTCGGCATCGGCCGGGCCGGCAACCCCGACATCATGGACGGCGTCGACCCCGCGCTGGTCATCGGACCGTCCACGGAGATCGTCGCCGGCAACGGCAGGATCCTCACCGCCGGCGCGATCGACTGCCACGTCCACCTGATCGCGCCGCTGATCCTGGAGGAGGCCCTGGCCAGCGGCATCACCACGATCGTCGGCGGCGGCACCGGGCCCGCCGAGGGCAGCAAGGCCACCACGGTCACGCCGGGCGCCTGGCACCTCGCGCGGATGTTCGAGGCGCTCGACCCGTGGCCGGTCAACGTGCTGCTGCTCGGCAAGGGCAACACCGTGTCCGAGGCCGCGATGTGGGAGCAGCTGCGCGGCGGCGCCGGCGGGTTCAAGCTGCACGAGGACTGGGGCACCACGCCCGCCGCGATCGACGCCTGCCTGCGGGTCGCCGACGCCTCCGGGGTGCAGGTCAACATCCACACCGACACGCTCAACGAGGCCGGCTTCGTCGAGGAGACCCTGCGGGCCATCGCCGGCCGGTCGATCCACGCCTACCACACCGAGGGGGCCGGCGGCGGGCACGCGCCCGACATCATCACCGTGGCGTCGCACCCCAACGTGCTGCCGTCCTCGACGAACCCGACCAGGCCGTACACGCGCAACACCCTCAGCGAGCATCTCGACATGCTCATCGTGTGCCACCACCTCAACCCGAGCGTGCCGGAGGACCTGGCGTTCGCGGAGAGCCGGATCCGGCCCTCGACGATGGCCGCCGAGGACCTGCTGCACGACCTGGGCGCGATCTCGATCATCGGCTCGGACTCGCAGGCGATGGGGCGGGTCGGCGAGGTCGTCCTGCGCACGTGGCAAACCGCGCACGTCATGAAGCGGCGCCGGGGGCCGCTGCCGGGCGACGGCGCCGCCGACAACGAGCGGGTGAAGCGGTACGTCGCGAAGTACACCATCTGCCCGGCGGTCGCCAGCGGCATCGACGCCGAGGTCGGCTCGGTCGCCGTGGGCAAGCTCGCCGACCTGGTGCTGTGGGACCCGGCGTTCTTCGGGGTCCGGCCGCACGCGGTCATCAAGGGCGGCGCGATCGCCTGGGGCGCGATGGGCGACGCCAACGCGTCCATCCCGACGCCGCAGCCGGTCCTGTCCCGGCCGATGTTCGGCGCGTACGGCGCCGCGGCCCCCGCGACCAGCCTCGCGTTCGTCGCGCAGGCGGCCCTGGACGACGGCCTGGCCGACCGGCTCGGCCTGCGGCGCCGGCTGGCCGCCGTCGCCGACACCCGCGGCCGGGGCAAGGCCGACATGCCCGGCAACGACGCGCTGCCGCGCATCGAGGTGGAGCCCGACACGTTCACCGTCCGCATCGACGGCGAGGTCGTCGAGCCCGACCCGGTGACCGAGCTGCCGATGGCCCAGCGGTACTTCCTGTTCTGAAGCCATGAAGACGCAACTGCTCATCCTGGCCGACGGCCGCTTCCCGTCCGGGGGCCACGCGCACTCCGGCGGGCTCGAGGCGGCCGTCGTGCGGCAGCGGGTGCGCGACCTCGACGGGCTTCGCGCGTTCCTGGTCGGCCGGCTGCACACGGCCGGCCTGGTCGGCGCCGCGTTCACCGCCGCGGCGTGCGCCCGGCCGGACACGATGGACGAGCTGGAGGACGAGCTCGACGCCCGGACCCCGTCACCCGCGCTGCGCCTGGCGTCCCGGCGGCAGGGCCGCTCCCTGTGCCGGGCCGCCGCCGTCGTGTGGCCCGGCCCGCACGTGACCCGCGCCGGCACGTACCGCGGCGGCCTGCACCAGCCCGTCGCGCTCGGCGTGGTGGCGCAGGCGGCGGGCTGCACCCCCGCGGAGGCCGCCTGGGTCAGCGCGTATCACGCGGTGTCCGGGCCGGCGAGCGCCGCCGTGCGCCTGCTGGGCCTGGACCCGTACCAGGTGCACGGGCTCCTCGCGGAGCTCGGCGCGCAGTGCGACGACGTCGCAGGACAAGCCACCGAAACCGCGCGTGGCCCCGCGGCGGACCTCCCAGCGGCGTCGTCGCCGCTGCTGGACGTGTCCGCCGAGGACCACGCCTCATGGGAGGTACGACTCTTTGCATCCTGAAGACCACACCCACGGGCCGGACGAGACGCCGCACACCCACCCGCACCCCGACGTCGACCCGCACGCGCCGCTGGCCGACGTGCGGGACGCCCGGCGGGCCGTGCGTATCGGCATCGGCGGGCCGGTCGGCTCCGGCAAGACCGCGCTGGTCGCCGCGCTGTGCCGGACCCTGTCGGCGGACCTGAGCGTCGCCGTCGTCACCAACGACATCTACACCACCGAGGACGCCGACTTCCTGCTGCGCAACGGGGTCCTGCCGGCGGAGCGGATCCGTGCGGTGGAGACCGGCTGCTGCCCGCACACCGCGATCCGCGACGACATCTCCGCCAACCTCGACGCGATCGAGGAGCTGGAGGACAGCCTCGGCCCGCTCGACGTGGTCCTCGTGGAGAGCGGCGGCGACAACCTCACCGCGACGTTCAGCAAAGGCCTGATCGACCGGCAGATCTTCGTGGTCGACGTGGCCGGCGGCGACAAGGTGCCGCGCAAGGGCGGTCCCGGCGTCACCACCGCCGACCTGTTGGTCATCAACAAGACCGACCTGGCCCCGCTGGTCGGCGCCGACCTGGGCGTGATGGACCGCGACGCGGCGGCCCGGCGGGGCACGCTGCCGACGGTGTTCCTGTCCCTGGTGGAGGACCCGACCGCCAAGCCCGTCCAGGAGTGGGTCCGGAGCCTCGTGTGAAGGCCGCCGCGCGGGTCGTCGCCGAGTCCGACCGCGGCCGCACCGCGCTGCGGGTGCTGAAGGGCGAGGCGCCGCTGCTGCCCAGACGCACCGGGCCGGACGAGGTGCACTTCGTCGGTGGCGCGGCGGGCCCGCTCGGCGGTGACGAGCTCACCATGGAGATCGAGGTCGGCCCCGGCGCGCGGCTCGTCGTGCGCACGGTCGCGGCGAGCATCGCGCTGCCCGGCCGGTTCGGCGAGCCGTCGCTGCTGTCGGTCAGCGTCAGCGTCGCGGACGGCGGCCGGCTGCTGTGGCTGCCGGAGCCGCTCATCGCGGCCGCCGGCTGCCGGCACACCACGAGGTCCACTGTGGACCTCGACGGCACCGCCGAGCTGATCTGGCGCGAGGACCTCGTCTGCGGCCGGCACGGCGAGGCGCCCGGCGACGTCACGCTGTCCACCGTGCTGCGCCGCGACGGCCGTCCCCTGTACCGCAGCGACGTCACCACGGCCGCCCTCGGCGCCGCCCGGGTGCTGTCGACGGTGTTCCGTACCGGCGGAACTCCTCCGGCGCAGGGCACGCCGACGGCCGCCGTGATGGCCCTCGCCAAGGGCGGGTCCGTCGCGACCGTGCTCGGCCGGGACCTCACCGAGACCCGCCGGTTCACCGACCCGCTGGTTACACCGCCGCAATAGAGGAGCAAAGCGGCAGTAACCGCGCGGGCGTCTACTGCCATCGACTCACCACTGGTGAGGCGCGCCTAGGGTTCCGCGCCGGGCGATCCGGCGGCTGGTCCGAGAGGTGCAGGCGCCCGCGGCCGCAGGTCGCGCGGCGTTCCACGGCGGGACAAAAGCCCGGGAGACAGCCGTCGCAGTCCGGCTGTGTGCCGGACGCACCCCGAGGGGGTCTGTCCATGGGCTTCAACCACCACCACCATCCACACCAGCACGCGACGCACGACAACTACGGCCCCGAGGCGCGTTACGCCGTCGAGCGCGAGGCCGAGCTGCCCACCACGAAGTGGGAGGAGGAGATCGCCCGCGGTCTCGAGTACGGGCTGCCGGGCGCGGACTCCATCGTCGACCGGCGGATCCCGACGTTCTCCCGCGGCGAGCTGCCGCACTTCGCCGGGATCAACACGTTCCTGAAGGCGCCCTACCTGGAGGACGTGCGCCGCTGCGGCGAGTACGACGTCGCCGTGCTCGGCGCCCCGTTCGACGGCGGCACCACGTACCGGTCCGGGACCCGCTTCGGCCCGCAGGGCATCCGCAAGATCTCCGCGCTGTACGGGCCGTACAGCTTCGAGCTCGGCGTCGACCTGCGCGAGTCGATCACCATCGCGGACCTCGGCGACATCTTCACCATCCCGGCGAACATCGAGAAGACGTTCGACCAGATCTCCAAGGCCGTCGCCCACGTCTACGAGTCCGGCGCGTTCCCGGTCGTGCTCGGCGGCGACCACTCCATCGGCTACCCCACGGTCCGCGGCGTCGCCCAGCACATGACGGGCAACCTCGGCATCATCCACTTCGACCGGCACGTCGACACCCAGGAGACCGACCTCGACGAGCGGATGCACACGACCCCGTGGTTCCACGCCACGGACATCCCGAACGTGCCGCCGAAGAACCTCGTGCAGATCGGCATCGGCGGCTGGCAGGCGCCCCGGCCCGGGGTCAAGGTCGGCCGCGAGCGCGGCACCACCATCATGACCGTCACCGACTGCGTCGAGATGGGCATCGAGGCCGCTGCGGAGCGGGCCCTGGAGGTGGCGTGGGACGGCGCCGACGCCGTCTGGCTGTCCTTCGACGTCGACTGCCTCGACGCCGCGTTCGTACCCGGCACCGGCTGG
This sequence comes from Dactylosporangium aurantiacum, assembly GCF_000716715.1. Taxonomy (GTDB): domain Bacteria; phylum Actinomycetota; class Actinomycetes; order Mycobacteriales; family Micromonosporaceae; genus Dactylosporangium; species Dactylosporangium aurantiacum. The sequence continues at coordinate 350,868 of NZ_JNYJ01000007.1, forward strand.
CCCGAGCCGGGCGGCTTCCTGCCCCGTGAGGTGCTCAAGTTCATCCAGCTGATCGCCGAGCGGCCCCTCGCCGGCATCGAGGTCGTCGAGTGTTCGCCCCCGTACGACAACGCCGAGATCACCTCGCTCATCGCGACCCGCGTCATCTGCGACACCCTCGGCTGCCTGGTGCGCGCCGGCCACCTTCCCAGGAGGACCTCATGAAGCGTCGATCCTTCCTCACCGCGGTCGCGGGGGCCGCCTTCCTGACCGCCTGTGGCGCCGGCGAGGACGACACCGGCACGGCCGGCGCGAAGATCACCCTCGGCTTCAGCGCCTGGCCCGGCTGGTTCCCGTGGCAGGTCGCCCAGGAGAAGGGCCTCTTCGCCAAGAACGGCGTGACGGTCGAGCTGAAGTACTTCGACAGCTACACCGACAGCCTCAACGCCCTCGCCACCGGCAACCTGACCTGCAACAGCCAGACCCTCAACGACACGCTGTCGTCGGTGTCCGGCGGGTCGAAGCAGACCATCGTGCTGCTCAACGACAACTCCACGGGCAACGACCAGATCATCGCCGCGCCGGGCATCCGTACCGTGGCGGATCTCAAAGGCAAGAAGGTCGCCGCGGAGCAGGGCACCGTCGATCACTATCTGCTGCTGCTCGCCCTGGAGAAGGCGGGCCTCACCGAGAAGGACGTGACCTTCACCCCGCTGCTCACCGACGCCGCCGCGGCCGCGTTCGTGGCCGGGCAGGTCGACGCGGTCGGTGTCTTCGCGCCGTTCACCACCACGGCGCTGGGCCGCAGCGGCAGCACCGCGGTCAGCACGTCGAAGGACTTCCCGGGCGCGATCCCCGACGCGCTGTCGTTCCAGGCGCAGTTCGTCAAGGACCACCCCGACGAGGTGCAGAAGGTCGTGCAGACCTGGTTCGACACCACCGCCTGGATCAAGGACAACGCGGCGGAGGCGGTGAGCATCATGGCGAAGAAGGGCGGCGTCTCCGACGCGGACTACAAGACCTACGACGCCGGCACCACGATCTTCACCAAGGAGCAGAACATCGAGGCGTTCACGCCCGGCGGCGACGCCAAGCACCTCGACTACCAGGCGAACAAGATCGCCGAGTTCCTGGTGAGCACCAAGCTGGTGGACGCCAAACCGCCGCTGGACGGGCTCTTCGAGCCCAAGTTCGTGAAGGCAGTGCGGTGACGGTGACCGCTCCCACGACGCCCGCGCCGTCGACGCGGGCGTCCTGGGGGCCGCTGCCCCGCCGCCGCGCGGTCCGCCCGCCGCGGCCGGTGTTCGCGCTCCGCGCGCCGCTGCCCGCCCGCACCCGGCTGCTGCTGGTCACGGTGTCGGTGCTGCTGCCGGTCGCGGTCTGGCTGGTCCTCGGCGCCACCGGGGCGGTGCCGGCCCGCTACCTGCCGAGCCTCGGCAGCGTCTGGCAGGCGGGCGCCGACATGGCCGCCAGCGGGCAGCTGTGGACCGACACGTGGGCCACGGTGCGGCGCATCGTGTACGGCTTCGGCCTCGCGGTGCTCGTGTCGGTGCCGCTCGGCGTCGCGATGGGCAGCTTCGCCGCCGCGAACGCCCTGCTGGAGCCGCTGAGCGGGCTGCTGCGCTACCTCCCGGCCGCGGCCTTCACCCCGCTGCTGCTCATCTGGCTCGGCATCGACGAGTCACCGAAGATCGCGCTCATCTTCATCGGCACCGTGTTCTTCAACATGCTGATGACGGCGGACGTGGTGCGGCTGGTGCCCCGCGACTTCGTCGACGTCGCCTGCACGCTCGGGGCCCGGCGGCGCGAGGTGCTGTGGAAGGTGGTGCTGCCGCACTCGCTGCCGGGCATGCTCGACGCGGTGCGGGTCAACTTCGCCGCCGCGTGGAACCTCGTCGTGGTCGCGGAGCTGGTCAACAGCGACACCGGGCTGGGCAAGCGGATCCTGCTCGCCCAGCGGTTCACGCAGACCGACAAGATCTTCGCGATCCTCGTCGTCGTCGCGGTCGCGGGCGTCCTCACCGACGTGCTGCTCCGCCTGGCCCGCAACCGGATCGGACGGTGGCTGTGATGCTCGGTCTGACGCGGGTCGGCAGGACCTTCGGCGCGAAGGTCGCCCTGCGCGACGTGTCGCTGTCCGTCGGCCGCGGCGAGTTCGTCTGCGTGGTCGGCGCCAGCGGCTCAGGCAAGTCGACGCTGCTGTCCATCGTCGCCGGCCTGGTCGCGCCGACGTCCGGCACCGTCACGCTGGACGGCGCGCCGGTCGTCGGCCCCGGCCCGGAGCGGGGCCTGGTCTGCCAGTCCGGCGCCGTCTACCCGTGGCGCACCGTGGAGCGCAACATCGCCTTCGGCCTGGAGCTGCTCGGCCTGCCCCGTGCCGAACGCCGGGCCCGGGTCGACTGGTACCTCGCCGAGACCGGTCTGGAACCCTTCCGCCGGGCGCTGCCGAAACAGCTGTCCGGCGGGCAGCGGCAGCGGGTCGCGATCGCCCGCGCGCTCGCCTGCGAACCCGAGGTGCTGCTGCTCGACGAGCCGTTCGGCGCGCTCGACGTGCAGACCAAGGAGGACATGCAGGTGTTCCTGCGCGGCGTGTGGCGGGACACGGGCACCACGGTGCTCATGGTCACCCACGACGTGGAGGAGGCGGTGTTCCTCGGCGGGCGGGTCGTCGTGCTGGCCAGCGACCCGGGGCGGGTCGCCGCGGACGTCGCCGTCGACCTGCCGGCGGAGCGCGACCTGACGGTGAAGCGGACGCCGGCGTTCCTCGCGCTGCGGGCGCAGGTCGAGGACCTGGTGCGCGCGTACCACCGCAGCCACGCGGGGGCGGTCGCCTGACGCTGCCGGCTTTGCCGTTTCGCCGGCCGTTTCGCCGGGCTCTTGCCGGCCGGGCCGGCCGGGTCGTCGCCCGGCCGGCCGCTGGCCGGTGCTACGGCACGGGGTCGTGGGTGCCGCGCGGGGTCGACGGGTTGCAGCGGCGGATCCGGGCGGCCGTGAGGCGGGAGCCCTCGACGAGGCCGTACCGCCGCACCGCGTCCAGGCCGTAGTTGCTGCACGTGGGGATCTGCCGGCAGCGGGTCGGCAGGTGCGGCGACAGCCACCGCTGGTAGCCGCGGATCGCCGCGACACCGGCCCGGCCGGGGCCCGTCGTGCCGCCGCGCGGGGCACGCCGCGGCGCGGCGATCGCCATCAGGCCGAGCAGCGAGCCGAGCATGAACGGGTTGCAGTCGCAGCCGTCGCACCCGTCGCAGTCACAGCCGTCATTGTCGCGCCGGCGTCGCTGCTGGTGTTGCTGCTGGTTCTGTTCCTGCCGGCGGCGTCGCTGGCGGCGGTGCCGCCAGATCGCCACGGCGTCGCCGATTCCGATTCGCGCCATGGGCGGCATTGTGTGGCCGATCGCCGGTGTGATCAAGGACCGGTCGCGTTTCTTACTCTCGCCGTGTCCCCCGGAAACACGGAAAACGCACCCGGACGGCCGACTTCGTTCGGGCGGCCGGGAATGTCCGGACAGTCCCGGACACCCGAACGAAGTCGAACAACCGAGTGCGCTGAGGGGTGCTCTGGTGGGTGGCCGGCCCGCGGGGCTGATACCGCGGGCCGGCGTGGTCAACCACACCGTCAGGAGCTTGTCGTGCCGTGCTGATGTCAGCTGGCCGCGATGGCCGGGCCACCGTCGGTGTGCAGCTCGGTCGCCGAGGCGAACGCGCTGTCCAGGCGGGCCTGGAGGGCGTCGAGCTCGTGGTACTCGCTGGCGTCGTAGGACTCGGAGCCCTCGGCGGCGAAGACGTGGTCCGACTCGGCGGCCGAGTGGTCGTAGGAGGTGAAGTCCTGCTCGGCGTAGTGCGAGCCGTCCGCACCGGTGAACTCGACGCTGTGGCCCTGGTCGAAGCTGGTCGCCTCGGCCGAGTTGTGGTCGGCCTCGTACACGCCGAACTGCGAGTCGTAGTTCTCCTGGCCGCGTCCGCGGGGAAGAACGACTCGATGGCGAGCTCCTCGACGGTGACGTCCAGCGGTGAGCCGAACACCGCGGTGATGCTGAAGAACCGCAGCTCACCGCCGTCGTGGCGGATCCGCAGGGGCACCACCACGTCGTGTTCGGCCGGCGCGGGTCCGGTGCCGCCCGGGTACGCCGTGAGCTCCGCGAGCAGCTCGTCGAGCTTCGCGTCGCCGGTGCTGCGGGCCTGCCGCTCCAGGCGGCTCAGCAGGTGCGCGCGCCACTGCTCCAGGTTGGCGATGCGGGGCGCCAGCCCCTCCGGGTGCAGCGACAGGCGTAGCACGTTCACCGGCGGCTCCAGCAGGTGCGCCGCCACGCCCGCGGTGAGCAGCCCGACCGGCGCGTTGGCGTCGAGCATCGTCCACCAGCGGTCCACCACCACCGCCGGGAACGGCTCGTGGCCGACCAGCACCTGCCGCAGCGAGTCGCGCACCGCCCGCAGCTGCGGGCCGTCGAGCCGGCCCTGCGGGTACACGGGAGCGTAACCGCCGGCCAGCAGCAGCGTGTTGCGCTCCCGCAGCGGCACGTCCAGCTGCTCCGTGAGGCGCAGGATCATCGCGCTCGTCGGTTTGGCCCGCCCCGTCTCCACGAAGCTCAGGTGCCGCGTGGAGATCTCGGCCTGGATCGACAGCTCCAGCTGGCTCAGCCGGCGCCGCTCCCGCCATTCGCGCAGCAGCACCCCCACCGGTTGCGTCATGATCCGATCGTAGAAGCGCCGCGGGAGCCCTGGCCATTACCTCGCAGGGAATCGACCGGCCCCCGCACCGCCCGGCAGTCTCGACGCCATGAGCGAATACGAGAAGCTGGCCCAGCGGTACATCGACGTGTGGAACGAGACCGACCCGACCGCCCGCCGCGCGGCGATCGACGCCCTCTTCACCGAGGACGTGACCTTCGTCGACCCGATGGCCGCCGTCCGCGGCCAGGACGAGGTCGACTGGATGATCGGCGGGGTGCAGTCACAGTTCCCCGGCTTCGTGATCACCCTCCTCGGCACCGTCGACGGCCACCACGCCCAGGCCCGCTTCGGCTGGGAGATGGGCCTGCCGGGCCAGGAGGCCCCGGTCGCGGGGTTCGACGTCGTCACCCTCGCCGAGGACGGCAGGATCGACCGGGTCCTCGGCTTTCTGGACCGTGTACCAGCACAGCCGTAGCACCCTGATCGCGTACGGGGGAGGTCGCTGAGGGTAGCGGCGCTGGACGGCGTCTGGTGCGTCCACGAGAATGGGGTGGCGCCTACCGGGGGGAGGCGGCACGTGCCACGACCATCCTTTTCGCTGGACGCACCGGATGCCGGCCGGTTCACGACACCGGCCGCTTTGCCGGCGTCCACGGCCACCACGGTGACCGCCGGCGCGGCTTCGGGCCGCACGGCGGCGGCCGGCTTTGTGGGGGCGGCCGGCTTTGCGGGGGCGGCCGGCTTTGCGGGGGCGGCCGGCTTTGCGGCGGCGGCCGGCCGCACGGTGGCCGGCGGTGGTGCGGTGGCCGCCGGCGCGGACGCTGCGACGGACCTCGGCACTCGCATGGCTGAGGCCGCAGCCGCCCGTCTGGCGGCGGCCGCGGCCGCCCACACGCGCCGCCGCGAGGCGATGGCCCGGACGAGGGCGGAGTTCGCCGAGGCCCGCCGGCATGGCCTGGCCGCCCGCCACGCCACGAAACTGGCCCGCTTGCGGACCGCACGCCTGCTGGCGACGCCGCATCAGCCTCCGACCCCAGCTAGCCCACTTCCCGCGGGTGGCGCGCGGACGAACCCGCCGTGGGCCGATCCGGCACCTGCGACGGCCCTCCCGCCGTGCTCAGGTGCGGCAACGTCTCCTGCCGGCGCGGCGTCTGGAGCAGCATCTGCCGGCGCCGCGTCTGGGGCAGTGCCTGCCGGCGCGGCGGCTGAGGTAGCACCTGCCGGCCCGGCTTTGCAGCCGATGCCTGTCGGCCCACCATCGACACCGGCCTGCCAACCACCGGCGCCTGCCTGCCCGCCGTCCGCGCCGGCAGCCTCAGCACCGGTGTCCGGGAGCCCCGCCGCCGCATCGACCGGCGTGTCGGCATCCATCACGTCCTCCGGCGTCACCCGGCGACCGTCATGCACAGGGCCTCGCACCTGCCGCAGGGGAGAGCGGCCTCGGCCCACCGGCTGGTCCTGTCAGTCGAAACTGGGCAACCACAGGAGCCGTCGAGCAGGGCACCGCAGCGATCGCGTCATTCAGGCCGCGCCCCGACCACCTCCACCGGCGATGGATCCGTGGTCCACCCGACGCCCCGCCAGAACGTCGTGCGGAGGGGTCATGCCAGCGCGGGCGCGCGGCAACCGCGCAGTGCGCTCCTGTGTGCTGCCCGCCGTCCGGTGCCGGTCCTGGCACCCGCCGCATGGTGTTGGCCTGTGTGCCCGGTCCGCCGATGTGTGTCGGCTTTTGCACGGCCCCGCTGGGTGCCGGTGCCCGGCGCTGGTGCTCCGCCCCGGTGCGGTGCCCGAACCGCCGGGCGAACCAGGCGACGGCGCGGCCGTGGTTGCCGTCGGTCGCGGTGAGCACTATGACCGGCTCGGGCCCCCGGCCCCCGGTGTGGCGCTCGGTGTTCGTGGCGTGGTGCGGGTCCGCGCTCGGTGTTGGTGGCGTGGTGCGGGGCCCGCAGTCGGTGTTGGTGGCGTGGTGCGGGGTCCGCGCCCGGTGTTCGTGGCGTGGTGCAGCGGGCCGCGCTCGGTGTCGGCGCTCGGTGTCGGCGCTCGGTGGCTTGGCGGACGGAAGCGACCGCAGCTCGGCTGGACGGGGTCGGCGAGGGGCGGCCGGTGGGCGGAGGCTGACGGTGGAGGCCGACCGGCGGATGCGGCGCGCACGCGCGGGAAGCCGCCGCGCGACGCGCGGGCGGTGCGAGCGCAGCGAGCATGGGGGTGCGGGTGGGAACCCCCGCCGGGACCCGCCGCGTCAGCGGTGGGGCAGAAGCTCAGTGGCGCGCAGGCAGCTCAGGCCTGACAGGACCATCCACAGGGGGGTGGCGGCGGTGATGGTGGCTGAGGTGACGGCCAGGGGGGACATGACGGTGGCGGTGGTGTGCCAGGCGGGGCTGAGCAGGGAGAGGGCCATGCCGCCGAGGACGAAGAAGGCGCAGGTGGTGATGGCGGCGATGCCGGTGGCGCGGGCGAAGGAGCGCCCGACGGTGACGTAGCGGCTGCCGATGGTGCAGGCGAGGGCGGCGAGCAGGCCCAGGGCGACGACGGTGTAGCCGGCGTAGTCGACGGTGTGGGCGAGGAAGGCGTACCCGCGGCTGGGTTGCCAGCTCCAGCCGCCGGCGGCGGAGCGCCAGGTGATCTCGGAGACGACCTGCTGGACGGCGACGGCGGCGGCGATGAAGAGGGCGGTGCGGCGGGCCTGGAGGAGGGCGAGCTCGCGCTGGTAGTCGGGGGCCAGCTCGCGCACCGAGCCGAACTCGTCCACGGCGAGCCGGGCGGCGGCCTCGGCGGTCAGGCCGGCGGACTCGTGATGGGCGGCGGCGTCGTGCAGGCCGTCGCGCACCTCGGCCAGCAGCTCGCGTTTCGCGGCGCGGGGACCGCGCAGGGCGGCGCCGAGCGAGGTCACGTAGGCGTCGATTACCACCCGCCCAGTATCGGGGCGCGCCGGACGCGCGGGCGACGGCCCGGCGCCGATATCCGGGAAAACCTCAGGGACAACCCCCATCGCCGGAACCGTCCAGAGCAGCCACGCTACATGTAGCACAGCTACTTATGGAAGGGCGGGCGACGGTGCGCAAGTGGCTTCTCGGTGGGCTCGGCCTGCTGCTCCTGCTCTGCGGGGGCGGCGTCGCGGCGGTCACCTGGCTGGTGACCGGCGGCCTGAGCGTGAACACCGTCGGCAAGGTGGCCTTCGACCGGCCGCTCAAGGTGCCGCCCCTCGCCCCGTCGGTGGTCGACGCCGACGGCCGGCGGGTGTTCGACCTGACCGCGCAGCCCGGCGACAGCGACCTCGGCCACGGCGCCGGCACCCGCACCTGGGGGTACAACGGCGCGTACCTCGGCCCGACGCTGCGCGCCCAGCGCGGCGAGCGGGTCGCGGTCAACGTGCACAACCGGCTCAACGAGCCGACGACGGTGCACTGGCACGGCATGCACCTGCCGGCGAAGGTCGACGGCGGGCCGCACCACCCGATCCCGCCCGGCGGGGACTACCAGGCCGCCTGGACGGTGGACCAGCCGGCGGCGACGCTCTGGTACCACCCGCACCCGGGCGAGCGCACCGAGCGCCAGGTGTACCGCGGCCTCGCCGGGCTGTTTTTGATCGACGAGACCGAGGACAAGACAGGGCTGCCGCACGACTACGGCGTCGACGACATCCCCGTCGTCGTGCAGGACAAGGGGTTCAGCGGCGGCCAGCTCAGCATGGACGACCGGTTCCTCAGCGACCTCGGCGTCCTCGGCGACGAGATCCTCGTCAACGGCACGCCCGGCCCGTACCTGGACGTGCGGACCGGGCTGGTCCGGCTGCGGCTGCTCAACGCCTCCACCGCCCGCGTGTACGACTTCACGATGTCCGACGGGCGGCCGTTCGCGATGATCGCCTCCGACGGTGGGCTGCTCGCGGCGCCGTACACGACGCGGCGGGTGCGGCTGTCGGTCGGCGAGCGGGCCGAGATCGTCGTGGCGATGCGCCCCGGCGAGCGGGTCGAGCTGCGCAGCGCCAGGACCGGGCTCGGCGTGGTCCACGGCGGCAAGGACGCGTTCGACGTGCTGCAGCTGCGGGCGGCCGGGGAGCTGCGCGAGGGTGCGCTGCCCGCGCGGCTGGCCACGCTCACGAAGCTCGATCCGCAGCGGGCGGCGCAGCGGCGGACGTTCACGTTCCAGGGGCGGGGCATCAACGGCGACCAGATGGACATGCGCCGCGTCGACGCCGTCGTGGTCAAGGACACCGTGGAGATCTGGAACGTCGCCAACGGTCACGACACGCCGCACAGCTTCCACATCCACGACGTGCAGTTCCAGGTGCTCACCGTCGACGGCAACGCGCCGCCGCCGGAGCTGAGCGGCTGGAAGGACACCCTGTTCCTCGAGCCTCGCCGCCGGTACGCCGTGATCGCCGAGTTCGCCGACTACGCCGACCCGACGACGGCGTACATGTTCCACTGCCACGTCCTGCGGCACGAGGACGAGGGGATGATGGGCCAGTTCGTGGTCGTCGAACCGGGAGACACCCCGAGATTGAGCCACAACTGAGGCGAGGTGCCGGGCCCCCCGTGGCGGCGCGGGGCCCGGCACGTCTCGCAAGCGTCTCCGTCGTCCCCGTGTAGCGCCGCGGTCCGGACCGCCGTGACGGCCGGGCAGCGGCGGCAACCCAACGAGAACCGCTTTGTGATCGGCATGACACATGGATCACCGCTCCCATGTCAAGAGCTTGCTGGATGTGCGGTGTCGCGGATCACCGTGGCGCTCCGAGGTGATGCCGGAGGGCGACCGGAAGATCCCGCTCTGTGCCGGTCCAGGCGGTGTGGCCATCGGGCCGGACGAGGACAAAACGGTCGTTCATGTCGGGCCCGGACGGAGCGTCGCCGCGCGGCACGGCGGACAGCAGGCGGTCGTCGTACCCCGACGGGGTCGTGCCCCCGCCGAGCAGGACGTGCCGGCCCGCGCGCAGCAGCTCGTACAGGCGCGAACCGGACGACAGCACGACGTCGGGCTGCCGCGGCGCGTCGGGGTAGTCGATGCCGATCCCGGAGACCGTGCCGGCCGCCCTGCGCATGATCGTCGGCACGTGCAGCAGTGCCCCGCCGAGCAGGTCCCGCCCGGCCCGCGCGGCGCGTGAGTGCAGCATCGCCAGGCGCACCAGGCCGCCGCTGCTGCGCAGCACCAGCTCACCGACCGGGTGGCGTTCGCCGTGGTACGTGTCGAGCAGCCCCTCCGGCGCCCAGCCCTTCGTGACGGCGGCGAGCTTCCACCCCAGGTTGGCCGCGTCCTGCAGGCCGGTGTTCATGCCCTGCCCGCCGGCGGGGGAGTGCACGTGGGCGGCGTCGCCGGCGAGGAAGACGTCGCCCTCGCGGTAGCGCGGGACCTGCCGCTCGTCGCTGTGGAAGCGCGACAGCCACCGCGCCTCCCGCATGCCGAAGTCGGTGCCGAGGGCCCGCCGGGTCACCTCGCGCACCTCGGCGAGGTCCAGCGGCGCGTCGTCGGGGCGCTGGGCGCGCCGGTCCCAGGCGAACACCCGGAACCAGCCGTCACCGAACGGCGCCACGAACGCGAACGCGTCGCCGACCGAGTTCACCGCGAGCACGTCGTCGGGCGCCTCGGTGAGCCGCACGTCGGCGAGCATGATCGAGCGCAGCACCGCCCGGCCCGGGAACGGCATGCCGATCGCCGCGCGGACCGCGCTGTGCACGCCGTCGGCGCCGACCACGTGATCGGCCTCGAACCGGTCCTCGCCGGCCAGCACCGCGCCCGGCTCGACCCCGGTGACCGTCACGCCGCGCACGATGCGGGCGCCCAGCTCCAGCGCGCGCCGCTGCAGCAGCCGCTCCACGTGGTACTGCGGCGTGATGAGCAGGAACGGGAAACGCGACGGCAGTGCGCCCAGGTCGACCCTGAGCCGGTTGAACAGGCGCACCTTCGACACCGGGGTGCCGGTCGCGACCAGCTCGTCGGCGAGCCCGCGCGCGTCCAGCTGCTCCAGCGTCCGCGCGTGTACGCCGAACGCCCTGGTCAGGTTCGAGTCGGTGGTCCGCCGCTCCAGGACGGTGACCTCGACCCCCGCGGCGGCGAGGTCACCGGCGAGCAGCAGCCCGGTCGGCCCGGCGCCGACGACGACGGTGCTCATGATCGTCCTCCTTGAAAGTCAACAACTGTTGGCCAACACATGTTGACCCCTCGACGGAGCACATGTCAACGGGTGATGAAATGACCGCCGTCACGCTGGGTTGACCTGAAGCCCGGTTGAGGTAGCACGGTGGCGGGATGCAACGCAGGAACGCCCTGACCGCGGGCATGGTCACGCTGGTCACCTTCGTCGCCTTCGAGGCGGTGGCGGTGACGGCGGCCATGCCGACCGTCGCCCAGGCCCTCGACGGCGTCGCCCTGTACGGGTTCGCCTTCGGCGGCCCGTTCGCCACCGGCATCGTCGCGACCGTCGCCGCCGGCACCTGGTGCGACCGCCGGGGCCCGGCCCGCCCGACGCTCACCGGGGTCGTGCTGTTCAGCCTCGGCCTGCTGGTCGCCGGGCTCGCCCAGGACATCTGGACGCTCATCGCCGGCCGGCTCGTGCAGGGCTTCGGCGGCGGGCTCATCACCGTCGCGCTGTACGTCGTCGTCGGCCGGGCGTACCCCGCCGCCGAGCACCCGAAGGTCTTCTCGGCGCTGTCCGCCGCCTGGGTGCTGCCCGCCGTCGTCGGTCCCGCGGTCGCCGGGCTCATCGTGGAGCACCTCGGCTGGCGCTGGGTCTTCCTGCTGATCGCGGCCGCCACCCTGCCGGTCGCCGCGGTGATCCACCCGCACGTGCGCCGGATCGCGGGCGGCGCGGGTACCGCCGCCGGCACCCGCGTGCCGTGGGCGGTCGGCGTCGCCGGCGGGGTGCTGCTGCTGCACTGGGGCGGGCAGCGGCACGGCCTCGACGCGCTGCTGCTGGTGGCCGGCGGGCTGCTGGTCGTCGCCGCCTGCGGCCCGCGGCTGCTGCCCGCCGGCACGTTCACCGGCCGGCGCGGCCTGCCGAGCGTCATCCTGGTGCGTGGGTTCGCCGGCGCCGCGTTCATGCAGGCGGACGTCTTCATCCCGCTGCTGCTGACCCGCGAGCGCGGCCTCACCCCGTCGCTGGCCGGGCTGACGCTCACCGCCGGGGCGCTGCTGTGGTCCGCCGGCTCCTGGATCCAGGCCCGGCAGGGGCAGCGGTTCACCCCCGCCGTCCGGCTGCGCGCCGGGCTGACCGGCATCGCGCTCGGGGTGCTGTCGGCGGTGGCGATGGTCGCCCCGGCCGTGCCCGTCGCGGCGGTGGTGGCCGGGTGGTGCGTCGCGGGGTTCGGCATGGGCCTGGCGTCGCCGACCGTCTCGGCGCTGGTGCTGCAGCTCTCGCCGCCGGACGAGCAGGGCGTCAACAGCTCGGCGCTGTCGGTCGCCGACTCGCTGCTGACCACCGTCGTGCTCGCCGTCGGCGGGTCGGTGTTCGCGGCGCTGGTCACCGCCGGTCCGGCCGCCTACCTCGCGGCGTTCCTGATCGCGCTGCTGCCGGCCGTCGCGGGCGCCCTGCTCGCCGGCCGGGTGACGGTCCGCACCCCGGCCGCGCCCGCCGCCGTCGCGTCGCCCAGGGCCGCGGTGCCCGGGTAATGGGCGCCCCGGCCGGGGCGGCGGGTCATGACCGCCAGGATGTGGACACTCCCCGGTCGCCGGCGGCGCCCGGGTAGCGTCGGGGGATGCCCAGCCCGATCCGCGCCCTCACGCGCGCCGAGGCCGAGGCCCGCGCCGGCCTCGTCCGCGTCGACGGATACACGGTCCACCTCGACGTCACCGACCCGGAGACCTACCGGTCCGACACCACGGTCGAGTTCCGCTGCACCGCCCCCGGCGCGACCACGTTCGCCGAGGTGAAAGGCGCCCGGCTGGACCGGGCCGTGCTCAACGGCCGGCCCCTGGATCCGGCGGCGCTCGACGGCAACCGGCTGACCCTGACGGGCCTGGCGGCGGCCAACCGGCTCGAGGTGACGTTCACCGCGCCGTACTCGCACGCGGGTGAGGGGCTGCACCGCACCACCGACCCGCAGGACGGCGGGGTGTACCTCTACGGGCAGGCGCCCCTCGACGAGGCACAGCGGATGTTCGCCTGCTTCGACCAGCCCGACCTCAAGGCGCCCATCACGCTCACCGTCACCGCACCCGCACAGTGGACGGTGCTCGGCAACGCGCCGCTGCGGCAGGCCCGCGACGGGCGGTGGAGCTTCGCGCCGACGCCGCCGCTCGCCCCATACCTGTTCACGGTGCTCGCCGGGGCCTGGCATGTGCGTACCGCCGAACACGACGGCGTCCCGCTCGCCCTGGTCTGCCGGCGCTCCCTGGCCGCGCGCCTCGACGCCGCCGCCGGGGAGCTGTTCGCCGCCACGGCCGCGAGCCTCGACAGCTACCACGAGCTCTTCGGCGTCCGGTACCCCTTCACCAAGTATGACCAGGCGTTCGTCCCCGACTTCGCCGGCGTCGCCGTGGAGAACCCGGGCCTGGTGAACTACCGCGAGGAGCTGCTCTTCGACGGTGTCGCCCCGGACCACGAGCACCGCCGCCGCTTCGTGATCATGGCGCACGAGCTGGCCCACATGTGGTTCGGCAACCTCGTGACCCTGCGCTGGTGGGACGACATCTGGCTCAACGAGGCGTTCGCCGAGCTGATGGGCTGGCGGGTCGCCGCCGGCACCGGCCGGCACCCGGGCGCCGCCGCCGACTTCGTGGTGTGGCGCAAGCGCTGGGGCATGCTCGCCGACCAGCGGCCCTCCACGCACCCGGTCGCCCCCGACGACGTCGCCGACACCACGGCCGCGTTCCTCAACTTCGACGGCATCTCCTACGCCAAGGGCGCCGCGGCCCTGCGCCAGCTCTCGGTCCTGCTCGGCGACGACGTGTTCCTCGCCGGGCTGCGGGTGTACTTCGAACGCTTCCGCTTCGGCAACGCCACGCTCGCCGACTTCCTCGCCGTGCTCGCCGAGGTGTCCACAGTGGACCTCACCGGGTGGGCCCGGCTGTGGCTGCGCACCGCCGGGGTCAACACCCTGCGCCCGGCGCCGGGCCCCGCCGTCCACCAGAGCGGCAGCCCGCTGCGCCCGCACCGGTTCCGCGCCGCCGTGTACGACCGCACCGGCGCACCCACCCACCGCACCGAGGTCACCCTGACCGGCGGGGCCGCCGGGCTGGACCTGCCCGAGGGGCCGGTGCTGCTGCTCAACGACGGCGACGACACGTACGCGAAGCTCCGCCTCGACCCGGCCGGCCTGGCCGCGCTGCCGGAGGTGCTGCCCGCGGTCGCCGACCCGCTCGCCCGGGCGCAGCTGTGGACGGCGGCGATGGACGCGACCCACGACGGCGAGCTGCCACCGGAGGCGTTCCTGACCCTGTTGCGGGCCGCGCTGCCCGGCGAGGCGGAGACGGGCGTGCTGCTGGAGGTGCTCGGCTTCGCCCGGGACAGCCTGGCCCGGCGCGGCCTGGTGCCCTTCGGCCCGCTGGAAACGGCCTGCGCGGCGGCCCTCGCCGCGGCGGAGCCGGGCAGCGGGCGGCAGCTCGCCCTGGCCGCGGCGCTGACCACGGTCGCCGGGCCGGCCGGGGCGGCCCGGCTGGCGGGCTGGCTCGCCCCGGACCCGGCCGGCCCGCCGGGCCTCGCCGTCACGCAGGACCTGCGCTGGGAGGCGCTCGGCCGGCTCGTCGCCCTCGGCTACGACGGCGCGCCCGCCACCACCGGCGCGCCCGCCACCACCGGCGCGTCCGCCACCACCAGCGCGCCGGCCACCCCAGGCGCGCCCGCCACCCCAGGCGCGCCCGCCACCACCGGCGCCACCGGCGGCGGCGCGGCCGCTGGGAGCGGCTTCGACGCCGTGGCGGCGATCGCGGACGAGGAGCGGCGCGACCCCAGCGCCGGCGGGGCCCAGCACGCCGTCAGGTGCCGCGCCGCCCTGCCGGCCGCCGCCGCGAAGGCCGAGGCGTGGGAGCTGATCGTGCGCGACGAGCGGCCCCGCGTCGCGATGGCCGCCGCGGCCGGGTTCTGGCAGCCCGGCCAGGAGGCGCTCACCGACCCCTACGTCGAGCGGTTCTTCGCCGACGCGCCCGCCATGGTCGCGGGGCGCTACCAGCTGTTCGCGATGAACCTGATCCGGCAGGTCTTTCCCCGGTACACGCGACGATCCCTCAGACTCGCGGAGGAGCTGCTGGCGACCGCCGGGCTCGACCCGGTGCTGCGGCGCGAGGTCGGCGACGCCGCGGACGAGCTGAGATATTTCCAGGACCGTGTCGAAGCCGGCCGGCACCGTTCGACGCGTTGGTGACGGACGACCTCACCGGAAGGGCACACAGATGCGGTACATGCTGATGCACAAGCTCAACGACGCCGACCCGGCGCAGTGGGCGCCGACGCCGGAGTTCCTCGGCCGGATGGGCGAGTTCATGACCGAGGTCTCCAGGGCGGGCGTGCTGCTCGCCGCCGAGGGCCTGCTGCCCAGCTCGGCCGGCGCGGCCACGATCAGCGTCAAGAACGGCCAGCAGACCGTCGTCGACGGCCCGTTCGCCGAGGCCAAGGAGGTCATCGCGGGCTTCGCCATCGTCCAGGTCCGCGACCACGCCGAGGCCCTGGAGTGGGCGCAGCGCTTCGCCGCGCTGTTCGACGACGTCGAGATCGAGGTCCGCAAGGTGCCCGACGCCGGCTGAGCGTGTCCCGGTGGCCGGCACCGCGCCCGCCGGTGCCGGCCGCTACGTTGGCGGGGTGACGCGAGCGGACACGCACCGGGCGGTCGAGGCCGTGTGGCGCATCGAGGCGGGCCGGGTCATCGCCGGGGTGGCGCGCCTGGTCGGCGACGTCGGCCTGGCCGAGGAGCTGGCCCAGGACGCGCTGCTGGCCGCCCTGGAGCAGTGGCCGGCCGAGGGCGTGCCGCGCAACCCGGGCGCCTGGCTGATGACGACCGCGAAACGCCGCGCGATCGACCAGATCCGGCGCCGGGAGCGGTTCGCGGCGAGGATGCCCGACCTGCTGCTGCCGGACACCGTCGAGGGGGAGTTCGACGCGGTCGTCGAGGACACCATCGAGGACGACCTGCTGCGGCTCATCTTCACCGCCTGCCACCCGGTGCTCGGCCCCGAGGCGCGGGTCGCGCTGACGCTGCGCATGCTCGGCGGGCTGTCCACCGACGAGATCGCCCGGGCGTTCCTGGTCCCGGGCGCGACCGTCGGCCAGCGCATCAGCCGCGCGAAGAAGACCCTCGCCGAGGCGAAGGTGCCGTTCGAGGTGCCGGACGGCGCCGCCCGCACCGAACGGCTCGCCTCCGTCCTGGAGGTCATCTACCTCATCTTCAACGAGGGCTACTCGGCCACCGCCGGCGACGACTGGATGCGCCCCGCCCTGTGCGAGGAGGCGATGCGCCTCGGCCGGGTCCTCGCCGGCCTCATGCCCGGCGAGGCGGAGGTCCACGGCCTCGTCGCCCTCATGGAGATCCAGGCGTCGCGCTCGGCGGCCCGCACCGGCCCGTCCGGCGAGCCGGTCGTCCTGCTGGAACAGGACCGCGGCCGGTGGGACCGGCTGCTCATCCGCCGCGGGCTGGCCGCCCTCGACCGGGCCGAGGAGCTGGGCGGCGGCACGTACACGCTGCAGGCCGCCATTGCCGCCTGCCACGCCCGCGCCGCGACCGCCGCCGACACCGACTGGCACCGCATCGCCGAGCTGTACGCCCGGCACCCGCCGTCCCCGGTCGTCGAGCTCAACCGGGCCGTCGCCGTCGCCATGGCCGACGGTCCCGCCGCCGGTCTGGCGGTGCTCGACCCGCTGCTGGACGAGCCGTCGCTGCGCTCGTACCACCTGCTGCCGACGGTCCGCGCCGACCTGCTGCTCAAGCTCGGGCGCCGCGACGAGGCACGGGCCGAGTTCGAGCGGGCCGCCGCGATGACCCGCAACGAGGCCGAGCGCGGCCTCCTCCTGGCCCGCGCCGAGGGCTGCCGGTAGACCCCCAGTCACATACGGCCGCAATGCAATCGCCAGGGGGCGGCTCCCCGCTGATGCACAGTAGTGAGGACCAACCCGCGCGGCGACGTGGCGAGGTCCGCCGACATCGCCCTCACCGACGTGGAGGCGTACCGCTACGACGAGTTCGGCGTCCCGGACACCGCGTCCTCCGACCGCCGCTACGGCTGGCTCGGCGGCAGGCAACGCTCCGGCGACGCGCTCGGCGACACCATCCTGATGGGCGTCCGGCTGTCCCCGCCGTCGCTGGGCCGCTTCGTGCAGGTCGACCCGGTCCCGGGCGGCAACTGCAACGCCCAGAGCCTCGAAGGTCGCCGGCAAGCTGAAGATGCTGCCCGGCAACACCGACGAGCGGGTCGCCTTCCTGGAGACGTTCGGTGTCTGCGGGGTGCTGCGGACGGCCCGCTGTCCGGGCTTCGGCGCGCGGTTCGTCCCGTAGGTGCGGCGGCCGCAGCCGGAGCGCAACGACCTGGCGTATCCGCTGTGGTGCCGGTCCTCCGACGACGGCGTGGACGAGACGAACGTCCGGCCGTTCCTGGCCGCCGGGTGGGCGGGCGCCCGCCCCGGGTGCCGGGTCAGGGGTGCGGGTCAGCTCGGACGGCGGCCGTGCCCGACGGCACAGGGGGCCCGCACCGGGGTCCGGTGCGGGCCCTGTCGCGGCTCAGGCGCTCAGCAGTGGCCGAGGTCCTCCCAGTTGGCGGTCCAGCCGGGTTCGGAGCCCTGCGTCCACCACTTGGCGCGCCACAGGTGCTTGCCCTGGCCCGAGGCCGGGCCGTTGGGGTCGCCGTACTTGCTCTTCTCGTGCTTGACGGTCTGGCCCGTCGTGTACACCGCGCTGACCGACCACTCGGGGGCGGCCGCGCAGCTGGTGGCCGGCGGGGTGGAGACCGACGGCGACGCGGACGGCGACTTCGACGGCGACGCCGACGTCGTCGGGGTGGCGGAGCCGCTCGGGGTCACGCACGGGCCGGCCGAGTCGACGGTGTCGGTGAAGGCGTTGCCCGCCGAGCGGTACGCCCCGGCCTGGGTGGTGACCTGCGAGGGGGTCAGGACCTGGTTCTTGGCGAACAGGACCCAGTCGACCTGCTGGATGTAGGTCGACAGCCCGCCGGTGTGCGCGGCCGTGTCGATGAACCAGAGGTTCCAGTTGATGGTCATCGTCTGGCGCGGGTAGAACTTGCCGGAGTGGTCGCCGACCTGCACGCCGTCGATGTGGTAGATGACGTGGCCGTCGGCGACGGTGACGACCAGGTCGTGCCACCCGTCGAAGCTGCGCCGCTCCTCGGAGTGGACATTGTCGGCGTACCACGGTTCGTTGCGGTACGTGTACCAGGTGGTCTGGTAGTTGATCGGGCCGGTCTCGCCCCAGCCGCCGTTGGGCAGGTACTCGGAGACGTCCAGCTCGCTGTAGGTGGGGTCGAGGTCGCCGTTGAGCGGGCTGATGGTGAAGAACGTCTCGTTGATGTGGTCGCCGTCGTTGCCCCTGACGGGCGTGTCGGTGAAGCGGACCCGGCTGGCGTAGGTGCCTTCGAGGTACCGCTTCTGCGCCGAGTACAGCTCGGCCTGGTTGGTGCCGGCGCCGGTGCCGTCGGTCGAGGCGGTCAGCTGCAGCACCTTCTGCCCGCCGGAGGTGGGGAAGGTGATGCTGTTGGCCGACCAGGTCGCGCCGGGCACGCCGGGACCGCCGGCGTAGGTGCGCGGCACCCAGCCGTGCTGGCTCAGCGTCGCGTCCGACGACGAGCTGTAGTTGAAGTCGTCGAACAGGTAGCCGCAGGTGTTGGCGGCGGCGCTGGCGGTGCCAACGGTGGCCGCGGTGACGGCCACGGCACCCACCCCGACGAGCACCGCGGCGCCCGCCGCGAGCGCTAGAGATCGACGTTTACCGATGGACATGGGCACAGTCCTCCTTGAGGGGAAAGGAGTTGGACGGACCTTACTTGACCGCGCCGGCGGTCATACCGGCTCGGATGTGCCGTTGGAACGCGACGTAGGCGATGAGCACCGGCAGCATTGCGATGGTGAGACCGGCGAACAGACCGCTCCAGTCGCTGCGATACCCCTGACTGACCGACAGGGCGGCCAAACCCTGCGCCAGGACATACCGATCGGGGTCGGGGTTGAGAACCAGGGGGAGCAGGTACTGGTTCCACAGCCCGAGGAAGTTGAAGATGCCGACGGCGACGAGACCGGGACGGGCCATGGGCAGCATGACGCGGAAGAACACCGCGCCGTGCGAGCAGCCGTCGAGGAACGCCGCCTCCGCCACCTCCGTGGGGAGTGTCTTGAAGAACGCGTGCAGGAAGAAGACCGTGAACGGCACCGCGTAGGCGGCGTAGACCAGGATCAGCCCCTGGTAGGTGCCGAGCAGGCCGAGCTGCTGCACGACGAAGAACAGCGGGACGAGGGCGAGGAACACCGGGAAGAACATGGCCGCGACGAACACGTAGTAGATGAGCCGGTTGCCGCGGAACTCGTACCGGGCCAGGGCGTAGGCGACCAGCGAGCCCAGCAGCATGGTCAGCAGCAGGCCCCCGCCCACGACGATCAGGCTGTTGAGGAAGTACCGGCCGATGCTCGCCTCGGTCCACGCCCGGCCCCAGTTGCCCCACTGCGGGTCGGTGGGCAGCGACCACGGGTCGTTGAGGATCGCGTTGTCGGTCTTGAACGAGCTGACCACCGCCCACAGCAGCGGCAGCGCCGTGACGACGCCCCACAGCAGCATCGCGAGGTGTACCGGGAAACGCCTCATGAGAGCTCCAGCCGCTCTTTGCGACCCGAGCGCAGCGCCAGGACCGCGAGGGTGAGGGTGGCGAAGAACAGCGCGACCCCCATCGCGGAGGCGTAGCCGAACCTGCCGTAGGTGAACGCGTTGCGGTACAGCGACAACCCGATGACCTCGGTGGCCCCGTCCGGGCCGCCCGGCCCGACCGTCATCACCTGCACGACCGCGAAGCCGTCCAGCGCGGCGATGCCGAGGTAGACGAAGGCGACCTGCACGGTGTCGCGGACCAGCGGCAGCGTCACCTTGCGGAAGGTGGCCCAGCCGCCGGCGCCGTCCAGCAGCGCCGCCTCGAACAGCTCCTTCGGGATGCCGTCGATCGCCGCGCTGAACAGCACCATGTAGAAGCCCACCGACGACCAGACCAGCACCGCCATCACCGCCGGCAGCGCCAGTGCCGGGTCGCCCAGCCAGCTGCGCGCCTGGCCGCCGAGGCCCACCGCCCGCAGCGCCCCGTTGAGCAGGCCGTTGGTCGGGTTGTAGACGAACTGCCACAGCACCGCGACGACCACCAGCGACAGCAGCTGGGGGAAGAAGTACACGATCTGGTAGGCGCCGGCGCCCCGGATGCCGGACCGGCCGCTGCGCCCGCCGATGTGCAGCATGCTGGCCAGGAACAGGCCGAGCGCGATGGTCGCCAGCGGCACGCAGACCAGCATCACCGCGTTGTTGCGCACGGCGTCCAGGAACAGGGAGTCGCCGCCGAGGCGGGCGTAGTTGCCCGCCCCGACGAAGTGCGCCTCGCCGGCCACGCCGGTCCAGTCGGTGAGCGAGAGGTAGAACGCCTGCCCGTACGGCGACAGCACGAAGACGACGTGCAGCACGAGCGCGGGCGCCAGCGCACCGATGAGGAACCGGAGCCGACCGTGGTTCATCAGCGGGTGTACTTCTTGACGGAGCTGTCCTTGGCGAGCGCGTCGGCGGCCTTCTGGACCCGGTCGGCCCACTCCGCCGGCGTGGCCCGCTTGTTGACCAGCTCGCCGGTGGCGTCGTCGACCGCCTTGGCCAGGGGCGCGTACCAGGTGCGGAAGCGGAAGGTGAAGGCTTCCTTGCCGGCGGCGTTGACCGCGTCGCGGGTCGAGCCGAGGCCGCTGCTGAGCGTGAGGCCGTCGGTGGCGCCGGCGATCGCGGGCAGCGTCCCGGCGGACTCGGCGAAGCCGCGCGCCGACTGCCGGGAGAACAGGATCCGCAGGTACTCCATGCCGCCGGCGGCGTTCTTCGCCTTCGCCGGCACGATGAACGACTCGCTGCTCGCGGCCTGGACCGCGGCGGCGCCCATCTTGTCCGAGGCGGTGCGGGCCGGCACGGCGCCCATCACCATGTCGAAGCCCTTGGGGGCGACGTCCTTCTGCTCGGCCTCCAGCCAGGAGCCGCAGGGGATGAACGCGGCCTTGCCCTGGCACCAGGCGGCCTGCGACTCGGTGTGCGACAGCGCCTCCGAGCCGGCCATGATGTAGCCCTTGCCGGCGAGCTCCGCGAACGCCTCCGCGGCGGCCTTGAAGGCGTCGGACCTCCAGGCGTTGGGCTGCAGGTTGTCCACGGCCTTGAGCAGGTCCGTGCCGCCGGTCTTCGCCGCCATGCTCAGCAGCGGGTCGTTGATGTACTCCGGGTACTTGCCCTGGTACGTCCACGGCGCGATGCCGGCGGCCTTGATCGTGGCGCACAGGGCGAGCATCTCGTCCCAGGTCTTCGGGTACGTCCAGCCCTTGCTGGCGAACAGCGGCTTGGAGTACCAGATGCCCCACGCGGTGTAGGTGAAGTTGAGCACCAGCGGGGCGCCGTCGAACGTGCCGTCCTCCACGACGCCGGGCAGCAGCGTGTCCTTGACCTTCACGGCGGGGTCGTCGAACGACGGCGCCTCCAGCAGCTCGGTGAGGTTCGCCAGCTGCTTCGCGCCGACCAGGGTGGCCAGGTCGAGGCGGCCGGCGCCGGTGTTGTCCACGACGTCGGGCGGGGTGTTGGCGACGAACCGCGGCTGCAGCGCCTCGCCCACCTTCTGGATGCCCTTGTGGTCGACCGTCGCCTTCGGGTACTTCTGCGTGTAGAGGCCTTCGGCTTTCTTGGCGTAGTCGTCGCCGTAGCCGCCCTTGAAGATGACGACCTCCAGGGCCGCGTCCTCCTTGACGCCGAGCGGGTTCGCCGCGCTCTTCGCGCCCGTCGCGACGGCCGGCTTGTCGTCCTTGCCGCCGGTCACACACGCACTGAGCAGCGGCAGCGTGGCGCCCGCCGCGACCGCCGCGCGCAGGACCGTGCGTCTGTTCGGGTACGGTTGGACCAAGGGTGATGGGTTCATGACTGGGCCTTCTCTCCTAAGCGGTACGCCGGATGCGCCCGGCGTACCGCGCTTCGAGTGCTGCGTTGTGCTCCCGCCCGCCTGGAACGTTGTCGGACAGGTAGACCGGCGGCGTGACGCCGAGTGCCAGCAGTCGCGCCACCACTTCGGTGACGATCTGCTGGGCCAGCAGGGCCGCGGTGATCGAGGAGACGGCGCCGACGGCGCCGCCGCCCGGTAGGGGCAGCGACGCGTCGCCGTAGGGTGCCCCGTTGTCGAGGACCACGTCGGCGAGGTCGCTGAGCTTCATTCCGCTGTCGTGCCGGGAGTCCACGCGTGAGGAGTGCTCCAGCGACGTGATCGCGATGAGGGCGTGCCCGCGCTGCTTGACCAGCTGCGCCATCTCCACCACGGCGCCGTTCACGCCGGAGTTGGAGGCGATGACGAAGGTGTCGTCGGGCTTGACGGGGGCCAGGTCGTAGAGCCGGTGCGCGACGCTCGGCGTGCGCTCCAGCTGCGGGTCGCCGAGGACGCCGGCGGCGTCGCCGCCGTAGAGGACGATGTCGCGCAGGGCGATCCGGTTCGTCGGCACCAGCCCGCCGGCCCGGCCGGCGATCTCCATCGCGAGCGCCTCGGAGTGCCCGCAGCCGAACGCCTGGATCACCCCGCCGGCCTGCAGCGTGCCGGTGATCAGGTCGGCGGCCCGCGCCACCTGGTCCACCTGGGTGCTGCTCACGCGCTGGATGGCGGCGCGGATCACCTGGACGTAGTCCCCACTGCTGATGCTCACTGCGGCTTATCCCTTTCGTGGTCGCTTGCGGTTGGTGGTCGCCTCGGGCACCCGGTGCGCGTCGACGGCGCGCACCGTGAGCTCGAGCGCCTCGGCGGTCCGCTCGTAGGTGCGCTGCGCGACCGCCACGTAGATGAGGTCCAGGACCAGCAGCTGCGAGTGCAGTGCGGACAGGGCCGCGACCCGGAAGGTGGTCTCGTGGACCGAGGTCGTGAACACCACATCGGCGACCTCGGCCAGCGGCGAGCGGCCGAAGGAGGTGACCGCGACGGTCAGCGCCCCGTGGTCGGCGGCCTCGGCGAGGGTCTCGATCGCCTCGCGGGTCCGGCCGGAGTGCGACAGGCCGATCGCGACGTCGCCCGGGCCGAGCAGCGCCGCGTTGGTCAGCGCGGTGTGGGTGTCGGAGCGGTACCAGACGGGGACCCGGATGCGCTCGAGCCGGAACGCCATCTCCCGCCCGGCGGTGCCGCTGCTGCCGAGCCCGAAGATCTCCACCCGCCCGGCGGTCGCGATCGCCGCCGCGACCCGCTCGACCGCGGCCACGTCCAGCCCGGCGGCGGTCGCCTGGATCGCCCGGGTGTCCGCGGCCGTGATCACGTCGAGCACCCCGTCGAGAGGGTCGTCGGGGGCGATGTCGCCGCTGATGTCGGTCTCCCAGCGGGCCTGCTCGGCGCGGCCGGTCTCGGTCGCGATGGCGACCCGCAGGTTGGCGTAGCCTTTGAAGCCGAGCGTGCGGCTGAACCGGGTTACGGTCGCCGTGGACGTGCCCGACCGCTCCGCGAGGTCGACGATGCTGGCGTGCGCCGCCGTCTCGGGATCGCTGAGGATCATCTCGGCGATCTTGGCGAGGGCCTCCGGCATGGTGGGCCCCTCGATGCGCAGCCGCCCCAGCAGCCCGCCGCTCTCACCGGTCACTACGGTCATCCTTTTCATCGTTGCGTCTTGGCGATGAAAATTACGACCACTTCAACTTCTAGTCAACAACCATTTTCCATGGTTCGATCGTGCCATGGTGCTCATCCTCGGGGTCGATGCCGGCGGGACGGCCTCCAAAGCGGTCGTCGTCGCGCCTGACGGGACGGTCCTGGGGCGCGGGACCGCCGGTCCTGGCAACCCGTCCGCTGTCGGGTCGGCGGCCGCGGTCGCCATCGGCGCGGCGGTCCGCGAGGCACTCGGCCCGCACGACCCGGGCGGGGTCGTGGCGGGCGTGGTGGGAGTCGCCGGGGTCAGCATCCTCGCTGATCCCGGCGTCGCCGCGAGCTTCGCCGAGCAGTGGGCCGGCCTCGGCCTGACCTGCCCGGTCGAGATGGCCGGCGACGCCGTCACCGCGTTCGCCGCGGGCTCGGCCGGCACGCGCGGCGCGGCGCTCATCGCGGGCACCGGCGCGGTCGCGGCCCTCGTGGACGGCCTGGAGGTGGTGCGCACCGCGGACGGGCTCGGCTGGCTGCTCGGCGACGAGGGCTCCGGGCTGTGGCTCGGCCTGCAGGCGGTCCGGCACGCCGCCCGGCACTGGTCGTCGTCCGGGCTCGCCGTCCGGGTGGCGTTGCACGCCGGCGTGACGTCCGCCGACGACCTGGTGCACTGGGCGCAGCGGCTGCCCCTCGGCTCGTTCGCCGCGCTCGCCCCGGTCGTGTGCGAGTTCGCCGCCGCCGGAGATCCGGCCGCCGCCGCGATCGTCGCCGACGCCGTCGACCGCCTCGTCGCCACCCTCGACGCCCTCCAGGCGCCGGACGCGGCGGTGGTCCTGGCGGGCGGCCTGCTCACCGCGGCCACCCCGGTCCGCGACGGGGTGCTCGACGTGCTGCGGGGCCGCGGCGTCGAGATCGGCACGGCCCACGACCCGGCGCTCGGCGCCGCCCGGCTCGCCCTTCAGCGCTGGTCGAGCCGCACGGTCCCGTCGAGCTGAAGGAACTCGCGCAGCCGGCCGGCCTCGTCCAGTACCGCCGCCGCGTCCACATCGGACAGCCGGCGGAACGGTGACACGGTCAGCTCCGCGCCGCGCACCGACCAGATGCCCGCGACGAACCCGCCGACCAGGAACGTCGGGTGCACCATCGAGTAGCCCGGGCAGACCCGGGCCCGGTCCTCGTCGCTGACGATCCGGGTGCGGTCCTCGTGGCTAAGCACCAGGTTGTCGAA
The DNA here is from genome assembly GCF_000716715.1 of Dactylosporangium aurantiacum. GTDB lineage: Bacteria > Actinomycetota > Actinomycetes > Mycobacteriales > Micromonosporaceae > Dactylosporangium > Dactylosporangium aurantiacum. The sequence continues at coordinate 375,474 of NZ_JNYJ01000007.1, forward strand.
CTCCGGCAGGAAGCGCACCGGCGCCGGCTCGTCACCGCCGGCGACCGGCAGGTCCGGCAGGTCGAACAGCTCCTGCCCGCGCTCGTCGCGGTACACCCGCAGCCGGTGCCGCTCCCGCTCGACCTCGTCGCGCAGCCGCTTCAGCCCCGACCAGTTCTGCAGGTCCGCGACGCTCGCCGGGCCGCAGGAGGCGAGGTACCGCGTCAACAGCGTCGACACCGGCGGGCGCTCCTCCAGCGGACCGCCCAGCCAGTCCTCGGCGAGCGCGCAGGTCACGTGCCCGCGGCGGCGCCAGACCCCGGACGGCGGCGGGTGCACCAGGTTCACGTGCAGCTGGACGACCCAGGCGAGGGCGATCGCCTGCCGGCCGGGGAACCGCTCGCCGAGCCGCTTGGCCAGCTTCGGCCGGGTCATCACCTGGCCGCGCAGGATCTCCCGGCCGGCCGCGGCGATGTCGGCCACCTCCAGCCCGGCGATCTCCTTCGCGAAGGGCGACATCCCGCCGGGGCCGAGCCGCTCCTGCACCAGGGGCTTCAGCCAGCGGTAGTCGGCGCCGGCGCTCAGGTGCTGGGTGCGGCGCAGCAGCCCGCCGCGCACCACCCGCCCGTCGCCCAGCGCCTCGGTGAGCTGCTCGTGCCGCAGCCCCCGCATCCTGGTCCACAGCCCCACATAGGGCGCGTCGACCTCCTGCGCCTGCACGGCGACGAGGTGCGCGACGACCTCCTCGACCGGCCGCGGGTCCGGCGCGGTGTCGGGCGTGGTGAGCAGCTGGCGCTGCAGGTACGTGCGGTTGAGCTGCCGCCTGGTGAGGTTCACGGCCATGACGCTACGGCCGGATCCGGTCAGGATCTGTCCTGATCCGGATGGGACGGGAGCACGCGGTGCTTCGTGACGCGGTCGAAGGCGATCGTGCCGTCGGCGTGCTCGCCCGCCGGGGCGTAGCCCGCCGCGCGCAGCGCCGCCAGGGTCTCCGCGACCGGCAGGACACTCGCGTAGACCGTCGGGGCGAGCTCGGTCAGGCCCAGCCCGGCCAGGCTCCGCACCCGCGGCAACTCGGCCAGCAGGGCCGGGTCGTCGCTGCGCAGCACGCACGCGACCGGGCGGACCCGCAGCGCCCCGTGCCGCCGGGCGAGGTCCGTCACCAGGTACTGCAGCGGCTGCGGCACCCGGCCGCCGGTCGCCGCCTCGCGCAGCGCGGCGAGCAGCTCCTCGGCGGACGAGCCGCGGTCGAACGCCCGGCGCACCGACGCCTCCGAGAAGCGCCACGTGTGCCCGCCGCCGCGCGACTCCCGGTCGGCGGTCAGGTCCAGCAGCGCGGCCAGGGACGCCGCGGGGGCGCCGGTCGCGACCGCGGTCAGGTCGCTCTGCAGCAGCACCGTGCGCTGCGCGGCCGGGATCAGCCGCTCCAGCTCGGCCCGCAGCGCCGGGTGCCGCGGCGTGCCGTCCAGCCCCGCCTCCGCGGCCAGGGCCCGGCACAGCCCGGTCGGCGCGTGCAGGGCGCCGACGCCCATCAGCTCCAGCTCGCGCCACAGCATCGCGGTCGTCGGGTACGCCTCCTGCGGCTCCGGGCCGGTCAGCAGCGGTCGCATGTACATCTGCAGCGCGTTGATCCCGTCCAGCGACGGCAGCGCGTAACCGTCGGGCAGGCCGTTGAGCAGCGACACGAGGCTGCGCCGCAGCACGCTCACCGCCTCGTCGCGCTCCGTGCGCAGCAGCGCCGGGGCGCCGGTGTCCAGCGGGGCGGCGTCCATCACCAGCCAGGCGGTGAGCAGCTCGCCGTACTGCGCGGGCGGGTCGAGCTTCAACCAGTCGTCGTAGTACGCCGACGGCGCGACCCGGTTGTCCGTCACCCCGATCAGGCCGCTGACCCCGGCGAGCGTGAGCCACAGGCGCATGTCGAGCGGGTCGCCGCCGATCGCCTTGCCCAGCCGGCGCAGCTCCCGGGTGCCGACGCCGCCGTCCTTGAGCATCGGCACCGGCTCCCGGCCGCACGTCTCCAGCAGCGCGGTGACCTGCGCGAGCGCGACCCGGACCGCGGCGGCGCCGTCGCGCCGCACCATCTCGGCGCTCACCTCCACCGGCACCTGCAGCGGCGGCGCCGGGTCGAAGTCCGCCCGGAACCCCTCCCGCAGCACCACACCCACCTCGCTGGGCAGCACCGCGGCCATGCCGGCCGGGTTCCACATGACGAGGCCGTGGTCGACGGCCCAGCGCAGCGGCGTCGGCCGGTTGGTGCGCAGGGCGCCCATCTGCCGCGGGTCGAAGTAGAACGGCTCGTCGGCGATGGACAGCAGCAGGTCCCTGGTGGCCTCCGGCGCGGCGGCGAACGCGGCGCGGACCGTCGCGGCGTCGGCGAGTGCGGCGCAGATGCCGTCGAGCAGTCCCGCGCGGTCCCGCCCGACCGGCGCGTCGAGGTTGTACGCGATGCGCTGCAGCCGGTCGAGCGGCAGCTGCGCGAGCTCGATGCGGGCCGACGGGCCGAACCCGTACCCGCCCACGATCACCTCGTGGATCGGCGCCGTGCGGATCCAGCCCTCGTCGGGCCAGGCCAGCGCGTGCCACTCCAGCCGCCCCAGCACCAGGCTCAGGTCGGCGTCGCCGGCGGGCACGCCGAGCAGGTGGGCCAGGTCCGTGCGCCGGGTGCCGGCCGCGCGCAGCGACAGGGCCTCGGCGACCTGCAGCTCCGGCAGGCTCAGCACGGCGACCGTGCCGGTGACCGTGGCCGGGTCCATCAGCGCCGCGGCCAGCTCGCGGCGGTCCACCGGCGCCGGGGCGTCGGGCAGGTGGGCGGCGGCGAGCTCGGCCAGCCTCGGCGCGGCCAGCCCGGACAGGAGGTCGAGCATCGTCTTCACGTCTGTGCCCTCGTCCCTCGCGCACGCCGGTCGACCAGCGAAGGTTAGCGCCGACGGGGATGGGCGGCGAAGAACTCCCACAGCACGCGGGTGGCGTCGACCTTCGCCGTGGTGTCCTTGAGCTCGCCGGACGCCGCGCCGAACCAGACGTGGCCGGCGCCGTCGACGACGTAGGCGTCCACGTCACTGCCGTCCTGGCAGTGGGTGCTCGTCCGGTGTACCGCCGGATCCGCGGGCTGCGCCGGTGGCGTGCCGGTGCCGGCGGGAGCCGGCGGTGCGGTGCCGGTCGCCGGCGATGGCGCGGCACCGGCTGACGGCGGCGGTGCGGTGCCGGTCGACGGCGGCGCGCCGCTCGCCGGTGCGGGGGTGCAGCGCAGCCTGGTGCGCCAGGTGTCCAGGCCGGTGCGCAGCGCGGCGGCCTGCGGGTCGTCGGCGCCGACGAGCGTCACCACGGACACCGGGGCGGCCGGCCGGTAGTCGGCGGCCTCGGTCCGCCCGCCGGCGAAACCGCCGCTGACGACGCCGATCGCGGCGAACACGCCGGGCGCCTCGACGGCGGTCCGGAAGCTCAGGTCGCCGCCGTTGGAGACGCCGGCGAGGAAGAGCCGGTCGGCGTCGGCATGCCACTGGCGCACGAGCCGCTCGGCGACGGCCTTGACGAAACCGACGTCGTCCTGGGTGCCGCAGCAGTCGAACGCGTTGAACTGCCCGCCGACGCCTTCCGGGTACGCCACCAGGAAGCCCTCCGCGTCGGCCTTGGCGTCGAGGCCGGTCAGCCCGCGCATCGCCGCGCCGCTGCCGGGGCGGTAGTGCAGCGCGAGGACCGCGGGCACGGCCCGGGCCGGGTCGTACGAGGCCGGCACGTGCAGCAGGAACGTCCGTTCCTTGTCACCCACGGTGATGGTCAGGGTGTGGTCGCCGGGCCGGACGGCCTGGGCCGACCCGCTGGGCGCCGGGGCCGGCGTCTCGGCCGTGCAGGCGGTCAGGAGCGCGAGTGCGAACAGTGCGAGTCCCCGTCTCATGCCTCGTCAGCGTAGGGGTCGTCGCGCATTTCCACCTGCCCGATCGCCGTGTGTCACCACCAACCGCGATCGATCTTCAGTATTTTCCCGGATGAATCGGACCAAATCAGGATGGGCTGCGAAATCCCTGCCCCGCAACGGCTGTCGCACTCCGCCCGACCGCCGTATGTTGTCGGACGTCAAGTTTCTTGAGGCAGGAGTCGTTGTGGGAAACATGCTGTTCAGGAGGGTTGCCGGGGGCGCCGCCGCCGCGACCGTGGCCGTCGGGCTATCGACTGTGTTCGCTGCGCCCGCCAGTGCTCACGCAACGGGAGCGACCGGCTCCGCGGTGTGCGTTTCCGTCGACGGCACGTACGAGATCACCTGGAAACTGACGAACGACTACCCGGCGGCCGTCACGCTCAGCGACATCAAGCTCGAGCTGGACAAGAAGGCCGAGACGACCCTGTCGAAGACGCCGCTGCCGACGTCGATCGACGCCCGTCCCGCCAACAGCCCGCTGACGGAGGTCAGCTTCACCTCCGTCGTCGCGCAGCCGGCGACCAAGGTGAAGCTCACGTACAAGGCGAAGTGGGCCGACAACTTCCGCGCCCCCGGCTCGAGCGGCTGGGTCCAGCTGACCGGCCCGTGCCCGAAGCCGTCGCCGTCGAAGTCGCCGTCCGCGTCGCCGTCGCCGTCGGTGTCGAAGTCGGTCACGCCGTCGGCGTCGAACACGCCGAGCCTGCCCGTCACCGGCTCCAGCAGCACGATGCCGCTCGTGGGCACCGGCGCCGCCCTGGTCGTCGGCGGGGTTGCTCTGGTCGCCACCCTGCGCCGCCGTCGCCGGGTGACGTTCACCGCCGAGTAGTCCGTATCCGGGTGCGGGGGGAGGCCGCCGACTCCCCCCGCACCGTTTTCAGGTGGACGACCCGGAGCCCGGGGTCGGCCGGTCGGGCGGGCCCGGGTGGCCGTGCTCGCCGGTGGTAGTACTCGCTGGGTGGCGCTCGCCGGGTGGTGGTGCCCGCCGGGTGGCGCTCGCCGGTCAGGTGGCGAAGTAGTCGCGCAGGTGGGCGATGTGGCCGTTGCGGACGCGGAAGATCTGCACGAGGGCCATGCCGGTGCCGTCGGTGAACGCGACGTCGATCTCGGCGATGTGGACGTCCGGGTCGGCGGTGGCGTGCAGGACGGACCGGGACCGTCCGAAGTCGACGGTGCGGGTGTCGGTGACGGGGCGGGCGTACCAGGCGGCCATGCCGGCGCGGATCGCGTCGCGGCCCTCGAGACGGTGCGGGACGTCGCCGCCGGGCGGGACGAGCGGGGCCTCGAAGATCCCGTCGGGGGTGAACAGTGCGGCCAGTGCGTCCGCGTCGCGGGAGACGGCACCGGCGTGGATATAGCGTTCGAACAGTCGCTCCATCCTCGATCGTAACCCGGCGCGCCCTCGGGCCGGCCCGCCCGCGCGCCCGGCCCGAGGGGGCCGCTCAGTGCGCGACCGGGCAGCCGCCGGTCAGCTTGCCGAGGAAGGCGTTGGGGTCGTAGTAGTGCTCGACCTCCAGCAGCTTCAGGTCGTCGTCCACCTTGGCGACGCTGATGCCGAACATTTCCACGGTCTCGCCGTTGGGCTGGAAACCGTGGTATTCGCCGGTGAACGCGCCCCAGTGGCGCCACTTGAACGTGACGACCGGGGGCGGGCTCAGCACCTCCAGGACCTCCCAGTAGAACCCGGTCGGAAATGCCTGGTGGAAAATGTGGTGGGACGACTCGAACGATTCCTGCCCGGTTTTGTAGAAGGCGCTGTCGCCGATCAGGATGTTGTAGCTGCCGATGTCGGCGATGTCCTGCGGGGTGGCCCAGGGGCCGCCGTTGACGTTGGTCCGGAAGCGGTCGGTGACCATTGAGACCCAGGTCGCGGGGTCCTTCTTGTGCGAGACCTCCATCTCGAAGACCTGCACGATCCGCTCGACGACCGCCTCCAGGGAGTCCGGGGCGAAGTGGTGCGTGCGCTGCTGCGGCATCACCGTGTGGGACAGGTGGTAGTCGGGGGTGCCGTCGCGCCATTCCTGCGGGTCGGCCGCCTCGACGACCGCGGAACGGCCCTGCAACCAGAGCGGGGTCTCAGTCAAGGACCTCGTCCTTTCACTGCATCGGGGAAGTGATCGCCTGCGATCGTGGTGGATGTCAATGACGATCGTCAACCCCGCTGAGCAATGCCGCCCGTAAGTGAAGTAAAATAAACAAACGTCAATGTGTATGAGAGATTGCGGCGGCGTTTCGGCGCGGTGTTGTGACCGGCGGGCCGGGACTCGGCGGCGGTTGCCCGCGCGGGCCTGCGGGTTGACCGCGGCGAGGGCCCGTTGGCGCGCGTGGCGGATCGCGGTCACGCAGTGGCTCCGGCGGCCGGTCGGCACGTCCGGGAGACGCACTCAGAGCTGCTGGTGCGGCTAGCCCTGCGGCCGCGCCACGCGAACGTCCCCGCCACCGGGCGCGTCCTCGACGCCGCCGGCCGGCCGGCGCCTTCGACCGGCCGGCGCCGTTGGCCGACCGGCGCCGGCGGGGGCCGGCGCCGGTGCGGTGTCAGTGGAACCGGCGCAGCCGCAGGCTGTTCGCCACCACGAACGCCGAGCTCAGGGCCATCGCCCCGCCCGCGATCATCGGGTTGAGCAGGCCCGCGGCCGCGAGGGGCACGGCGGCCAGGTTGTACGCGAACGCCCAGAACAGGTTGCCCTTGATCGTGGCGAGGGTGCGCCGGGACAGCCGGATCGCGTCGGGGACCGCGGTCAGGTCGCCGCGGACCAGGGTCAGGTCGCCCGCCTCGATCGCCGCGTCGGTGCCCGTGCCCATCGAAAGGCCGAGGTCGGCCTGGGCGAGCGCGGCCGCGTCGTTGACCCCGTCGCCGACCATCGCCACGACCCGGCCCTCCGCCTGCAGGCGGCGGACCACGTCGAGCTTGCCGGCCGGCAGCACGCCCGCGATGACCTCGTCGATGCCGACCTCCGCGGCGACGGCCCGGGCGGCCGGCTCGGCGTCGCCGGTGAGCAGCACCGGGCGCAGGCCCAGGTCCCGCATCCGGCGGACCGCCTCGGCCGAGGTCGGCTTGACGGTGTCGCCGACCGCGATCAGGCCGCGGACCGCGCCGTCCCAGCCGACCGCGACGACCGTCCCGGCCCCCTCCGGCGCGCCGACCGAAGGGTCGAGCGGCGTGAGCCCCTGCGCCGCCAGGAACGACGGGCGGCCCACCCAGACGGTGCGGTCCTCGACGATGCCGCTGACCCCGTGCCCGGCGTGGCTGCTGAACGACGACACGGCGGGCCGGTCCGGCACCGCGGCCGCCACCGCCGTGGCGATCGGGTGCTCCGAGGCGTGCTCGACCGCGGCGGCGAGGCGCAGCGTGTCGGCGTGGCCCCGCACGTCCAGCACGGACATCCGGCCGGTGGTCACGGTGCCGGTCTTGTCCAGCAGTACCGTGTCGACGCGGCGGGTCGACTCGAGCACCTCCGGCCCGCGGATCAGGATGCCGAGCTGGGCGCCGCGGCCGGTGCCGACGAGCAGCGCCGTCGGCGTGGCCAGGCCCAGCGCGCACGGGCAGGCGATGATGAGCACCGCGACCGCGGCGGTGAACGCGGCCGCCACCGAGCCGCCGGAGCCCAGCCAGAAGCCGAGGGTGGCGACGGCGAGACCGATCACGATCGGCACGAAGACCGCGGCGATGCGGTCGGCGAGCCGCTGCACGTCGGCCTTGCCGCTCTGCGCCTCCTCGACGAGCCGCGCCATCTGGGCCAGCTGCGTGTCGGCGCCGGTCCGGCTGACCCGCACCACCAGCCGGCCGGCGGCGTTGACGCAGCCGCCGACGACCGCGTCGCCGGGGCCGACGTCGACCGGCACGGGCTCGCCGGTGAGCATGCTCGCGTCGACCGCGGACGTGCCGTCGAGCACCACGCCGTCGGCGGCGATCTTCTCGCCCGGCCGCACGACGAACCGGTCGCCGACCGCCAGCTGCTCGACGGGGACGCGGTGCTCGGTGCCGTCGGGTGCCAGTACCGCGGCATCCTTGGCACCCAGCTCCAGCAGGGCGCGCAGGGCGGCCCCGGCCCGGCGCTTGGCCCGGGCCTCGAAGTAGCGCCCGGCCAGGATGAACACCGTCACCCCGGCGGCGACCTCGAGGTAGATGGCGTCGGCCCCGGCGCCCCGGGAGACGGTCAGCTCGAACGGGTGGCGCATGCCGGGCATGCCGGCGTCGCCGAGGAACAGCGCGTACAGCGACCACAGGAACGCGGCCAGGGTGCCGACCGAGACCAGCGTGTCCATGCTCGCCGAGGCGTGCCGCAGGTTGCGCAGCGCCGCGCGGTGGAACGGCCACGCGCCCCACACCACGACCGGCGCGGCGAGGGTCAGCGACGCCCACTGCCACGACTCGAACTGCCAGGCCGGCACCATCGCCAGCAGGATCACCGGCACGGCGAGCGCGGCGCTGACCAGCAGCCGCTGCCGCGCCGCCGCCAGGGGGTCGGCAGCGGCGGCGGCCGGCTCGGGTGCGGTGACGGTCGCCGCCGTGTAGCCGGTCTGCTCGACGGTGGCGATCAGGTCGGCCACGACCAGCGACGGCGGGAACACCACGCGCGCCTTCTCGGTGGCGTAGTTGACGCTCGCCTCGACGCCGTCGAGCCGGTTGAGCTTCTTCTCGATGCGCGCGGCGCACGCGGCGCAGGTCATGCCGCCGATGGCGAGCTCAGTTGTGGGCATGCCCGCCTCCGATGCCGGTCACGGTGAACTCCGCGGTGTGCACGGCGCCCGCGTGCTGGAACTGGAAGTACAGCCGGTGCGTGCCCTCCGCGGCGCCCTCGACCGCGAACCCGACGTCGGGCCCGCCCGTCTGCGGCGCCTTCGGGTGGACGTGCAGGTAGGCGAGGTCCCGCTGGGCGATCGCCACCAGGTGCCCGGCCGCGCCGAGGTAGGGCTGCAGGTCGGTCACCGGCCGGCCGTCCCGCTCGACGCGCAGCGTCACGCCGTCGTGCACGTCGAGGCGCACCGTGTACCCGTCGACGACCGTCGTCGTGGCCGGCGCCGGCAGCGGCTCGGACCGGCGCGGCCCGGGCACGTCCAGGTCCACGGCGAGCACCGTCGCGGGCCCGCCGGTGGCGGTGAAGTCCGCGTATGCCCGCCACGGCCCGCCGTCCGGCAGCGCCAGCGGCGCCCGCCACGTGCCGTCCGCGTCCATCACGGGATGCACGTGCTGGAACCCCGACAGGTCCCGCCGCACCACGATGAGGTGCAGCGGCTTCTCGTGCACCGTGTCGAAGGCGGTGACGGCCCGCCCGTCCGCCCCGGTGATCCTGAAGCTCAGGTCGCCGCCGGTGTACGCCCCACCGCTCACCGTGTAGCCGTGCCGCGCGGGGGCGGACGGGTCGGTGCCGTTCCCGGAGGGGCCGCCGTGGCCGCCGTCGCCCCCGTGGCCGCCATCGGTGCCGTTCCCGCCGGCGTGCCCGTCCATGGCCGGGCCGTCCGCGGCCGGCGCGCGCCCGGCGAGCGCGTCCGGCCCGACGAGGCGCCCCGCCCCGAACGCCACGCCGAACACCACGGCCAGGACGGCCGTGAACACCCCGAGCCTGACCGGGGCGTTCATGCTCGGGTGCCGACGACTTCGTAACCGGCCTCGTCCACGGCGGCCCGGACGGCCTGCTCGTCGGCGGGCCCGTCGCTGGTCACGGTGACCGCGCCGGACGCCAGGTCGACCTCGACCCCGGTGACCCCGGGCACGCGGCCGACCTCGGTGCTCACCGCCTGCACGCAGTGCCCGCAGGTCATCCCCTTGACGGCGTAGGTCGTGGTGGTCATGTGTCGGCTCCTTCGGTACGGATACCCCCTATGGGTACCCGCTGAACGTAGCATACCCCCAGGGGGTGTGCGCTACGATGGTTGACATGACGACCGCCACGCCCCGCGGATACACCGCGACCAAGGACCAGCTCCAGAGCCGGCTGCGCCGCATCGAGGGCCAGGTCCGCGGCGTCGAGAAGATGGTCGACGAGGACCGCTACTGCATCGACGTGCTGACCCAGATCAGCGCGATCCAGGCCGCCCTGGACAAGGTCGCCCTCGGCCTGCTCGACGACCACGCCCGCCACTGCATGCAGCACGGCGCCGAGGAGGGCAAGGGCGAGGAGATGGCGACCGAGATGATGGCCGCCGTCGGCCGCCTCCTGCGCCGCGGCTGACCGATCCCGGCGGGGCGGCACGATCCCTGGGTCAGGGCTCGGGAGGCCCGGGTGCCGGGCGCGGACCGCCGGCCTCCGGCGCGGCGAGCCCGCGAGCGGCACGGATCAGGTCGGTCAGACGCTGGCGGTCCGCTTGTCGCAGGGCCCATTTGGCGATATCCCCGCGCTCCACTCCGCAGATCTTCAGCACCAGCGCCATCATCAGTACGTACACCGGATATGCGGCAAGCGGCAGCCACGGCATCACCGAGCTGAACATTGCCGTGCCACATGTGCGATCATGTTGCATCTTGCATTTTCGAGCCTGCCGGAGTCGAGACTCCTGCGGTATTCTCGGTCGGGTTCCACAGGGGAGACGCTCCTTCCGGAATCGACGCTCGCCGTTGCAGTCAGGTATGGGCCGTGACGCGAACGCCACGGCTCCATCAACCACGGTATGCGCGCAATAGCGGTGCGCGCAGCGGTTGCGAGCCAGTAATCCGGCCTCGTTGACCGTCGTTTGTGGCGCGGCGTCGTTGCGATATCGTGAAGCTTCGTTTTCCGTCGTCGGCGCTACGCGACGTCTGGGGCTGATCACGCGATGGGCACGCGGCAAGGGCGGGCAGGACCGGTATCGCCGACCATTGAAGCCGCGCTGCGATATCTCGGCATCCAGAGCCACGGAGTGCTCGCCGAGATCATCAGACACGCGATCGAACGACCGCACAGTGACACCGGTAGACGTCTCGCGCCCCTGACGGCACCGGTGGCCGGACTCGACGGCTGGACCGCGGCGGAACGCACCCATGCGCTGTGGCAGCTCATCCTCGAAGGAATGCACAGCCCTGACGTCGGCCCGACCGCGATGTCGCGCCGGCGGCGCGCGCTGCAGGCCGCGTTCCGCCTTCCCGACGCGGAGATCCACGGACCCTGGGGTGGGTCGCTCACCGAGCGCTTCAAGCAGCTGCGGAGCGTCAAGACCGTCTTCGGCGACCCGACCTCGACCCAGCCGATGGAGATGGCGTGGAAGCGCGGTGTGCGTGCCCTCGCCAGGTACCTCGAAGACCGGTTCGGCGAGCTGGCGGCACCGGCCGACTGGGGACAGTACCGGCCGGATCCCTCGGACCTGCACCGGTTCCAGGACAGCCGTCCCGAGGACTGGCAGAGCTACTTCGACGAGCTCAACGGCACCGACACGGTGTTCCGCAAACCCTCCAAGGGTGCCCAGCCGGTCTTCGTCGACCTCTTCGTCACCACGGTGTTCATGCGCCGTCGTGCGGTCTACCGCCGGATCACCGAACGGCTCGTGACCGCCAAGGCGGACGGCGTCGCGTACTACACCGCACGGGGGTTCGCCGGGAAGACGCCGCGCCTGACCTACGTGCCGGTCCGCGCACTGTGGGGCTGCCGCGCGGAGTTCGTCGAGCCGCGGCAGGCGGGCCGGCCGCCGGTGACCCGGCTGTGGTTCCCGGCCCCGCTGCGAAAGGGCGAGCAGGCGCACTTCGCCTCCGAGGTGATCGACGAGAACATCACCGAGGAGCGGTACTGGATCGATGTCGACATCGACCACCACGGAATCGCACCCGGTCACCTGCTGTACGGCGGCAAAGTTCCGGTGAGCGGCCTGACCATCCGCGTCAGGTTCGACGAAGGCTGCCTGCCGGAGGCGGTCTGGTGGTACGCGGAACTGAACGAGATCGAACGGTACGACCCGCCGCCACCCGAGGACCGGCGGTATGTCGACGTCGTCGGTAATGATGTCCAGCACACGTTCACCCACGTGGCCTGCCAGCCGAGAGAGAGTTACGGTCTGGCCTTCAAGTGGCCGGAGCGCAGATAGGCGGCGTGCGCCGAAAATACAAAGGGCCACCTGATCCGCGCCGGGCAGATCTTGCGGCCACTTTGTGACGTGCGTCGTCGGTGAGCGGGGATCAATTCCCTCCGCTGCCGCCCTCAACCCGCATTGCCGATGCCTCCTTCCGGTGCCGTAAAACGCGCATGTATACGTGTGGCCATTGGACCGCGCATCATCGTAGGGGACCTGCTGAAGCTGCCCGGCCGCGGGTCAGGACCGTTTGCCGTACGGCAATCGCACCGCCGGAGGCGCGCGCCGCAGGCTGTGGCGTTAGGTGAATGGTGCTCGGAAATTTCACGCCCGTCACATTCGCGGCTGCACGACCTTTGTCACTCGAAAGTTGACCCTGGGCCCTGCTTCCGGCCGGGTCGACGCGTGTTTCATCGTCGGTGTTTCACCCTGCCGCCGGACTGCCGCTCAGACCTCGGCGGCCGGAGCGTCATGCCCGCTGAGCGGTCTTGACAATCGGTGCGGGCCGATGCTGTGCTGTCCTCCGCTCCGTTACATTGATGTTTCATTTGTTACATCCGTAGCTCTGGGAGAGACGCGATGACGCGACAGGTGTTGCGGCTGGCGGCGGTGGGTGCCGCCGTCGCCGTCGGGCTGACGGGGTTCACGGAGGCGAGGGCGGGCGAGCCGGCCCCGGCGGCGCGGGTGTGGGTGACGACCGTCGACGGCGCGGAGCTCATGCACGAGCGGGCCCCGGTCGCGTTCGGCCGGCCGGTCGCCGGCAACCCGAACGTCACCGTCACGGTGGACCCGAGCCGGGAGTTCCAGACCATGGACGGGTTCGGGGCGTCGATCACCGACTCGTCCGCCGCCGTGCTGTACCGGCTGAGCCCGGCCGAACGGGACAAGGCCATGCGCGCCCTGTTCGACCCGGCGAAAGGCGACGGCGTCAGCTTCCTGCGCCAGCCGATCGGCTCGTCGGACTTCACCGCCGCCGGCAGCCACTACTCGCTCGACGACGTGCCGGCGGGGGAGCGGGACTTCGCCCTGCGGCACTTCAGCATCGCCCGTGACCAGGAGCGGGTCCTGCCGCTGCTGCGCCGGGCGAAGCAGCTCAACCCGCAGCTGAAGATCATGGCGACGCCGTGGAGCCCGCCGGCCTGGATGAAGACCAACGGCTCGCTCGTCGGCGGCGCGCTCATCGACGACCCGGCGATCTACCAGGCGTACGCGCGCTACCTGGTGCGGTTCGTCCTGGCGTACGCGGCCGACGGCGTGCCGGTCGACTACCTCACCGTGCAGAACGAGCCGCAGAACGGCGGCGAGCACGGCTACCCGACGACCGCCATGCGGGTCGCGCAGGAGACCAAGGTCATCGAGGCGCTCGGGCCGCTGCTGCGGATCGCCAGCCCCCGCACGAAGATCATCGGCTACGACCACAACTGGGCCACCCACCCCAACGACGTCGCCAACGTCCCGCCGGGGCAGGACCCGGAGACCGACTACCCGTACCAGCTGCTGTCCGGGCCGGCCGGCAGGTGGCTCGCCGGCACCGCGTACCACTGCTACTACGGCGACCCGGCCGCGCAGAGCGCCCTGCACGACGCGTTCCCGGCCAAGGGCATCTGGTTCACCGAGTGCTCCGGGTCGCACGGCCCGAGCGACCCGCCCGCGCAGTTCTTCCGCGACACGTTGAAGTGGCACGCCCGCACCATCGCGATCGGGACCACCCGGAACTGGGCGAAGTCCGTGGTCAACTGGAACATCGCCCTCGACGCGACCGGCGGCCCGCACCTCGGCGGCTGCGACACCTGCACCGGGTTGATCACGGTGCAGCCCGACGGCACGTTCACCACCAACGCCGAGTACTACACGATCGGGCACCTGTCGCGGTTCGTGAAGCCGGGCGCGGTCCGCATCGCCAGCACCTCCTTCGGCACCACCGGCTGGAACGGCCAGATCATGGACGTCGCCTTCCGCAACCCGGACGGCTCCACGGCACTGGTCGTGCACAACGAGAACGACGACCCGCGCACGTTCACCGTCGCCGCCGGCGGCCGCACCTTCGACTACACGCTGCCCGGCGGCTCCCTCGCCACGTTCACCTGGCCCCGCAGCCGGGTGCTCGACGACGGCCCGCGGCTGCTGCCGCTGCGCGGCGCCACCGCCACGTCGCTGCCGGCGAACCCGGACGCGAAACTCGCCGTCGACGAGGACGCCTCGACCCGCTGGTCCGCCGGCCAGGCCCAGGAGCCCGGCCAGTACCTGCAGGTCGACCTCGGCGAGCAGCGCCGCTTCCGCCGGGTCGCGATCGACAGCGGCGGCAGCGTCGGCGACTACGCACGGGCCTGGCAGTTGTCCGTCAGCGACGACGGCGCCTCCTGGCGCGTGCTCGCGTCCGGCACCGGCACCGGCCAGCTCACCAACGTCGACGTCAAGGCCCGCGCGCGGTACCTGCGGGTGACGAACACCGGCACCAGCGGCAGCTGGTGGAGCCTGGCCGACCTGCGCCTCTACGCATAGCACCGGCAGTGCATCGGCAGGGGCGGGGCCCGCCAGCCCCGCCCCTTCACCACCCCCAGAAGGGAACCCCTCATGACCGACCGCCCGGTCACCAGGAAACGCCTCATCGCCACCTGCGCCGCCGCGGGCCTGCTCGCCACCGGCGCCGCGCTCGTGGTCACCCAGGCCTCACCCGCCCTCGCCGCCACCAACGCCAGCGTCTGGCTCACCACGCCGGACCGCGCCAACCAGCTCACGAAGAAGGCCGACGTCGCGTTCGGCACCGCCGGCAGCGGCTCGACGATCACCGTCAACCCGAACACCACGTACCAGTCGATGGTGGGCTTCGGCGCGTCGTTCACCGACTCGTCGGCGAACCTGATCTACAACTCCTCGGCCCGCAACAGCATCATGACGTCGCTGTTCAGCCCCACCAGCGGGATCGGCCTGAGCTTCCTGCGCCAGCCGCTCGGCGCGTCGGACTTCTCGCTGAACTTCTACACCTACGACGACGGCGCCGCCGACCCGAGCCTGTCCCGGTTCTCGATCGCGCACGACCAGGCGTACATCCTGCCGCTGCTGACGCAGGCACGCTCGCTGAACCCGCAGGTGTCCACGATGGTCGTGCCGTGGAGCGCGCCGGCCTGGATGAAGACCAACAACAACCTCGTCGGCGGCTCGCTGAGCACCAGCTACGAGGCCACCTTCGCCGACTACCTCGTGCGGTCGGTGCAGGCGTACCAGGCGGCGGGCGTGCCGGTGCAGTACCTCAGCGTCCAGAACGAGCCGCAGTTCTCCCCGCCCGGCTACCCCGGCATGCTCATGTCCGCCTCGCAGCAGGCCGCGATCATCAACAACCTCGCGCCGAAGCTCGCCGCCGCCGGCCTCGGCACGAAGATCCTCGCCTGGGACCACAACTGGGACAACACCTCGTTCCCGCAGCAGGTGCTCGCCGCCACCGGCAACAACACCGCCGGCACCGCGTGGCACTGCTACGGCGGCGCGCCCGACGGCCAGAGCACCGTGCGCAACGCGTACCCGAACAAGGACGTCTTCTTCACCGAGTGCTCCGGCACCGAGTCGGGCAACACCTTCGCCGACTCGCTGCTGTGGCAGGGCCGCAACCTCGCGGTCGGCGCCACCCGCAACTGGGCCAGGACCGTCACGCTGTGGAACATGGCGCTCAACCCGTCGCACGGCCCCGTCATCGGCAGCTGCACCAACTGCATGGGCGTGGTCACCGTCAACGGCGGCAGCGTCACGTACAACGCCGAGTACTACGTGCTCGGCCACCTCGCGAAGTTCGTCAAGCCCGGCGCGGTCCGCATCGACTCGACCGGCTACGGCCAGGGCGGCATCGAGAACGTCGCCTTCCGCAACCCGGACGGCTCGATCGTGCTCGTCGCGGTGAACTCCGGCGGCGCCCAGAACTTCCAGGTCTCCTACGGCGGCTCGTCCTTCGGCTACAACCTGCCCGCCGGCTCCATGGCCACCTTCACCTGGCCGGGCGGCGCCGTCACCCCGACCTCCCAGCCGCCGGCGACCTCCATCGACCCCTCCCGGTGGTACCAGGTGGTCAACACCAACAGCGGCAAGTGCCTCGACGACACCGGCTGGGGCACCGCCAACGGCACCGCCCTGCAGCAGTGGACCTGCGGCGCCGCGGGCGCGACCAACCAGCAGTGGCAGTTCCGCCCCACCAGCGGCGGCTACTACCAGGTCGTCAACCGCTACGCCGCCAACCTCGGCTGGGACGTCAACGGCGGCGCCGGCGCCACCGCCGACGGCGCGCAGGTGCACCTGTGGGCGTACGGCGGCGGCACCAACCAGCAGTGGCTGCCGGCCTCCCTCAGCGGCGGCGCGTTCCGCTTCACCGCCCGCAACAGCGGCAAGTGCCTCGACGTCCGTGACGTCTCCACCGCCGACGGCGCCCTGCTGCAGCAGTGGTCGTGCACCGGCGGCGCGGCGCAGTCGTTCCGCCTGGTCGCCGTGGGCTGAGCCCCGCCGTGACCCGCGGTCCCGGGACCTCGCCGCCAAGAGCGTCCCGGGACCGCGGCCGCCGTCTCCCGGCCCGTCCGGCTTCCAGGCCGCGGCCACCGGCTTCCATGCTGTCGCTGTCGCTGTCGCTGTCGCTGTCGCTGTCGCTGTCGCTGTCGCTGTCGCTGTCGCTGTCGCTGTCGCTGTCGCTGTCGCTGTCGTCCTCGGTGCGGGCGGTCGGTGCGGGCGGTCGGTGCGGGCGGTCGGTGCGGGCGGCCGGTGCGGGCGGCCGGTTCTCGCGGTCGGTTCTCGCGGTCGGTTCTCGGTTGAGGGCTGCCGGTCCTCGTGGGCGGGCTGCCGGTCCTCGTGGCCGGGCTGCCGGTCCTCGTGGCCGGGCTGCCGGCTCTCGGGCTTGTCGGCTTCCGGGGCCGCTATCCGGCGGCTTCCAGCTCCCGCTTCAACCTGCCGAGCGTGACCCGCATCCCTTCCCGGTTCGCCTCGGGCCGCTCCGTGGCGACCTTGCCCGTGAAGATCCGCCCGAGGATCATCGACCCCTTGACGCGCCGGTCGATCCAGTACTGCGTGACGCCGGTGCCCCCGTCGACGGCCGCCAGCCGGAACCCCCACCTGGCCACCGGCAACCCGAACGTCGTCACGTCGAACGCGAACTCGGCCCCCGGCTCGGCGACGACCACCCGGCACGTGGTGAACCAGACATACGCCCGGTGCCGGTTGAACCCCACGAACCGCCGCGGAACCCCGCCGGCCGACCGGCTGACGACCCAGGTCGCGAAGCACTCGGGGCTCCACTTCGCCATCCGCCGCACGTCGGACACCGCCCGGAACACCACCTCGGGCGCCACCGCCACCGTGACCCGCTCGACGACCTCCACGGCGCTCACCTTGTCACGCCCCCGCACCGCCGCGCCAGGCACCGCCGCGGGCGGCGCGCTCCAACGAACCACGCCGCCAGCCTAACCACCCCCACCGACAAAAACCGGGGCTGCGACAGTGGACGGCGTGACCGCCGCCGACATCTTCGACGCGCACCGGCAGAAGCTCAACGCCGTGGCGTACCGCGTGCTGGGCCGGGTCGGCGACGTCGAGGACGTGGTGCAGGACACCTGGCTGCGGTGGAGCGGCGTCGACCCGGCGACCGTCGAGGATCCCGAGGCGTATCTGGTACGGGTCACCACCCGCCTCGCCATCGACCGGCTGCGCAGCGCCCAGGCCCGGCGGGAGCGGTACGTCGGCCCGTGGCTGCCCGAGCCGATGCTCACCACGCCCGACGTCGCGGAGCGGGTCGCGCTCGACGACTCGGTGTCCACGGCGATGCTGCTCGTGCTGGAGTCGCTGTCGCCGCTGGAGCGTGCCGTGTTCGTGCTCCGGGAGGCGTTCGGCTACTCGCACGCGGAGATCGCCGGCTTCGTCGGTCGCAGCGAGGCCTCGGTCCGTCAGACCGCGGCGCGGGCGCGCGCCCACGTCGAGGCGCACCGCGTCCGGTACGACACGGACCTCGCCACCCGCACCGCCGTCACCGAACGGTTCCTGGCCGCCTGCGCCGGCGGCGACCTGCGCGAGCTGCTCGCCGTGCTGGCGCCGGGCGTGGAGCTGGTCAGCGACGGCGGCGGCCTGGCCCCCGCGCCGCGCAAGGTGATCGAAGGGCTGGAGCTGGTCGCCCGGGCGCTGCTCACATTCGCCGGCCGGCTGCCGGAGGCGCCGGGCATCCGCCTCGTGCACCTCAACGGCGGGCCGGCGATCGTGGTCGACTCGGCGGGCGTCCCGTCCGCGGCCGTCGTCCTGCACCTCGTCGACGGCCTGGTCCGCGCGATCCACCTCATCGCCAACCCCGAGAAGCTCGGCGGAGTCCCGGCAGCGGAGCAGCCCGGCGGAGGAAGCCCGGCGCCGGAGCAGCCCGGCGGGAGCCCGGCGCCGGAGCAGCCCGGCGGAAGCCCGGCGCCGGAGCAACCCGGCGGGAGCCCGGCACCGCAGCGGCTCAGCGGAACCCCAGCATCGCCGCCGGCACCGTGACCCGCTTCGACAGCCGGTACGCCGGCAGCGGGCTGCGCGTCACGAGCTCCTTGTAGACCACCGCCGCCCGCCCGGCGAGGAACCACCGCCGCGGGCTGTCGTCGGCGTGCGTGAACTGGATGACGGCGTCCCGGCGGCCCAGTGACACCGGCTGGTGCACGTAGCCGAACCGGAACGGCCGCGCGGCCCGCCCGGCCAGGACCCGCGCGATGCTGTCGGCCGCGTGCACCCCGCTCGGGATGCCGCTCTGGCAGGTGCCGTGGATCATGCCCCACGGCTGCCGGATCGCGGCCGCGTCGCCGATCGCCACGACGTCCGGGTGCGACACGGACCGCAGCGTCGCGTCGACGACGACCCGGCCGTGCCCGTCGACGGCCAGCCCCGCCTCGGCGGCGAGGGGTGACGCGGTGAACCCGGTGGTCCA
Source organism: Dactylosporangium aurantiacum (assembly GCF_000716715.1). Classification (GTDB taxonomy): domain Bacteria; phylum Actinomycetota; class Actinomycetes; order Mycobacteriales; family Micromonosporaceae; genus Dactylosporangium; species Dactylosporangium aurantiacum. Next base: position 394,256 of record NZ_JNYJ01000007.1, read on the forward strand.
CAACGTCGCGTCGGCGGCGACCCGCTCCCCGCCGGCGAGCTCGACGCCGTCGGCGAGCACCCGGGTCACCTCGACGCCCGCGCGGACCCGCACGCCGAGCCCGGCCAGTGCCCGGTCGAGGCGGGCCCGGGCGCGCGGCGTCATCAGCGGCCCGGGCGCGTCGCGGGTGAGCAGCAGCACGCGCGCGGCCGGGTGCCGCTCGGCGAGCTCGGCGGCGGCCTCCACGCCGGTCAGCCCGCCGCCGACGACGGCGACCGTGGCGTCCGGTCGCGCGCCCAGCAGCGCCGCCAGCCGTCCCGCCGCGTCGATGCCGTCCAAGGTGTACGCGTGTGCCCCGGCCCCCGGCACCGACACGGTCTCGGCGACGCTGCCGACGGCGTACACGAGCGTGTCGTAGCCGATCACCCGCCCGCCGGCCACCACCTCGCGGCGCGCGGTGTCGATCCGCTCGGCGTGCGCCCGCACGAACCCGACGCCGGTGCCGCGCAACAGCTCCGGGATGCTCCGGGTGGGCAGCGGCTGCCCAGTGGCGCACTGGTGCATCCGCAGCCGCTCGGTGAACCGGTCCGACGGGTTGACCAGGGTCACCCGCGTGCCGAGCCGCCGGGTGCGGCGGGCCACCCGGATGGCGGCGATCATGCCGGTGTACCCGGCTCCGAGGACGACGATCCGGTGCATGGCCGGCTCCTTCCCGCTGGGCGCCGGGTCCCGGCGCGCTCGCCACCAGGACGGGGCGGCGCGCCGGTCCGTGAGCCGCGCGGGCGGTGACGCCGGTCACTCGGTGTGCAGCACCTCGGCGATGGTGAGCCGGGCGGCCGCCCGGGCCGGGACGAGCGCCCCGAGGACCGCGATCACGGCACCCGTGACGGCCAGGGCCAGCAGCGTCCACGGCTGCCACACGTGCAGCAGCGCCAGCGGTACGTCCACCCTCGCCGCGCTCGTCGCGAGCGGCACCACGAACCGGTGGGCGAGCACCCCCGCCGGGACGCCGACGAGCCCGCCGGCGAGCCCGAGCCCGGCCATCGACGTCACCGTCATCACCACGACCTGCCGTGGGGTCATCCCGATCGACTTGAGCATGCCGAGGTCGCGGCGGCGCTCCCGGACGTTGAGCAGGACCGTGTTGAGCACGCTCAGCGCGGCGACCGTGCCGAGCATCAGCGACAGCGCGCCGGACAGCGCGATCATCGTGACCGTGAACGGGTTGCGGCCCGAGTTGTCCCACGCGTTGAGGCCGGGGTCGGCGGCGCGCACCGACGCGAGGTACGCGGGGATCGCGGTGCCCGGGGTCAGCGCGACCTCGTACAGGACCTCGTGGTTGCCGACCGGCCGCTCCGGCCGCAACCGCTCCAGGGTCTCCCAGCCGGTGAGCAGGTGCGCGCCGCCCACCCCGCCGCTCATGGTCTCGCCGACGACCGTCACCTCGGCCCGCCGCCCGCCGCCGGCCTCCAGGGTGAGCCGGTCACCGACGGCCAGCCCCCGCTCGTGCAGCAGCGTCGACGGCACCACCACCTCGCCCGGCGCCCGCATCCACCGGCCCGCGACGATCGCCTCCTTGAGCCCCACGCGGTCGCGGTCGCCCCGCAGGAAGAGCACGGTGATCGCCTGGGTCTGCCCGACGACGGGAATCTCCAGGGCGAGCTCGGCGGTCACGTACCGGGTGCCGGGCAGCGACCGCAGGAGCCGCTCGACCTCCTCGTCGGAGCGGCCCGACTGCCCCTGGCCGAAGCTGGGGTTCAGCGGCCGCACGGCCACCGGCGCCGTCTCGACCCGGTCGGCGATCTCGGAGAACCGGGCGACGGTCGTGGCGAGCCCGCTCGCGAACGTCACCGTCGTCACGCCGAGCACGACCGCGGCGACGGTCAGAGCGGTGCGGGCGGGTCGGGCGAAGGGCAGCCCCAGCCCCAGGCTCACCGACCGCGGCAACCGGGCACCGCTGAGCCACCGCTGCACCCGCAGCCCTCGCCCCGAGCGCGGGGCGCTGCCGGCGCTGATCGCCTCCGCGGCCGGCAGCCGGCGGGCCCGCAGCGCCGGCAGCAGCGCGGCGAGCAGCACCACGGCCAGGACCCCGAGGGTCGCGGTGAGCTGCACGCCCCACCCGCTGCCGACGGCGCCGCTGAAGCCGAGCCCGAGGAACGCGTTGGTCAGCAACGGCCGCGCGGTGACCTCGCCGGCCGCGGCGCCCAGCAGGCTGCCGGCCACCGCCGGGACCGACACCATCGTCAGGTACACCGCGACGACCTGCGCCGGGGTGAACCCGATCGCCTTGAGCACGCCGATGTGCCGGTACCCGGACACGACCGCCCCGCTGACCACGTTCGCCACGACCAGGACCGCGACGAGCAGCCCGAGAATCCCGAACACCACCAGGAACGGCACGTAGGCGCCCGGACCCGCCGCGACCGCCTCCTTGATCACCTGGTACGACTGGGTCGCCAGCAGCCCACCGGCCGGCAGCGCGGCGGTGAACCCGTCGACGGCCGCCTCGGACGGCTCGCCGGGCAGCCGGTACAGCACCTGCTCGGCGGTCGGGCCGAGCTGCGCCAGCTGTGCCGGGGCGACCCACGCGTCGGCGGTCCGGCTGACGCTGTACGCCAGCCCCACGACCGTCAGCGGGGGCGCGCCGCGCAGCTGGACGACGGTGCCGACCTGCGACGGCGGGTGGTAGCCCGGGGCCGGCGGCAGGTCCGCCACGACGATCTCGCCCGGCGCGGTCGCCCAGCGCCCGTCCCACACGTCGACCCGGTCGACCGGCCCGGCGGGGTCGGCCCGCCCGACGACGGTGAGCGTGCCCGGCAGGTACAGCATCCCGGTGTCCTGCGGCGCGGCCAGCACCACCTGCGCGAACGGCCCGGCCACCGCCACCGCCCCGGCCGGCGCCGCGGATCCGGCGGTGCCCGGCTCGTAGACCGCGGTGACGTGCGCGCCCGCCTGCTCGTCGAAGACCCGCTCGAACGGCGCCGACGACGCGTCCAGCAGCCGCAGCGCGACCACGATCGTGGCGGTCGAGAACAGCACGACGATCCCGATGACGACGGTCTGCAGCCGGCGCCGGCGCACCGCGGCCCGGGCCGCCCGCCACACCGCGCTCACGCCGTCACCTCCGCTGCGCTCCCGCGCCGCCGCGCGCCGTCACTGAGCCATGGTTCGCGGCCCGAGCCGCTGCGCTGCGGTGCCGCCGTGAGCCACACCTGAGCCGATGGTTCGCGGCCCGAGCCGCTCCGCTGGCCGCTCACGTCGTCACCTCCGCTGCGCTGCGGTACCGCCGTGAGCCACACCTGAGCCGATGGTTCGCGGCCCGAGCCGCTGCGCTGGCCGCTGCGGTGCCGCCGCGAGCCACACCTGAGCCGATGGTTCGCGGCCCGAGCCGCTGCGCTGGCCGCTCACGTCGTCACCTCCGCTGCGCTGCGGCGCCGCCGCGAGCCATGACTGAGCCAAAGGTTCGCGGCCCGAGCCGCTCCGCTGGCCGCTCACAGGGTGCGCTCCAGGCTGCGCTCGCCGGCGACCCGGCCGTCGGCGAGCGACACCACCCGGCTCGCGCAGCGCTGCGCCATCCGCTCGTCGTGGGTGACCAGCAGCAGCGTCTGGCCGATCTGGTTGAGGTCGAGCAGCAGGTCCATCACCTGCTCGCCGGCGTGGCTGTCCAGCGCGCCCGTGGGCTCGTCGGCCAGCAGCAGCGCCGGACGGTTCATCAGCGCGCGGGCCACCGCGACCCGCTGCCGCTCGCCGCCGCTGAGCACCGCCGGGTAGGCGTTGCGCCGGTCGGCGATGCCGAGCTCGTCGAGCAGCTCCAGGGCGCGGCGCCGGGCCTGACCGGCGGAGACGCCGGTGAGCTGGGCGGCGAGCGCCACGTTCTCCAGCGCCGGCAGGTCGTCCAGCAGGTTGAAGAACTGGAAGATCATGCCGATCCGCTTGCGGCGGAACAGCGCCAGGCCCGTCTCGGTGAGCCGCCCGAGGTCCTCGTCGTGCACCACGACACTGCCGTCGCTCGGCCGGTCCAGCCCGGCGATCATGTTCAGCAGCGTGGACTTGCCGCAGCCGGACGGGCCCATCACGGCGACGGCCTCGCCCGCCCGGATCTCCAGCGACACCCCGTCCAGCGCCGTGGTGTCGCCATACTCCTTGCGGACCCCGTCGAGCCGCACGACCACCCGCGCCCCGTCTTCACTCATGCTCCAGAACCTAGAGCTGGTCACGTGGTCGGCGCGTCCTTCCACGGATGCATCCGGCGCGTGCGTGGGGTCATCCTGTGGTCGTACATCAGCGGACAGATGCGGCACCGGGGCCGCGTCTGCGAAGGTGTGCCGGTGTGGATCTCCGCCGCGACCTGGCTCGCCCTCGCGCTGCTGTGCGCGTGCGCCGTCGCCGCCGGGCTCGGCGCGGCGCTGGTGCGCGCCCGGCGGCGGCACGCGCGGGCGCTCGGCGAGCGCGGCTGGCTGCTGCAGCGGGAGCGGGAGGTGGCGGCGCGCGCGGCGGTCGACGAGGAGCGCGCCAGGATCGCCCGGGAGCTGCACGACATCGTCAGCCACACGGTCAGCGTCATGGTCGTGCAGGCGTCCGCCGCCCGTGAGGTGCTGACCACGATGCCCGCGGAGGCGGCCACCGCGCTGGAGGCCGTGCAGGACGCGGGCCGCACCTCCCTCACCGAGCTGCGGCACCTGCTCGGCCTGCTCGCCCCCGACGCCGCCGGCCCCGACGCCGGCCCCGACGACGGGGACGTGGACCTGGAGCCGCAGCCCGGCCTGCGCCGGCTGTCGGCGCTGGTGGACCGGGTCGCGTTCGCCGGGCTGCCGGTCGAGGTCAGGGTCTCCGGCGAGCCGCGGCCGCTGCCGGCCGGGGTGGACCTGACCGCGTACCGGATCGTCCAGGAGGCCCTGACCAACGCCCTGAAGCACGGCGACGGCGGCCTGGTCGAGGTGACGGTCCGCTACGCCGAACGCTCCCTGCGCGTCGAGGTGCTCAACACCGGGCCGAGCGTGCTCAAGGCCGGCCCACCCGCGAGACCACCGGCCGCCACCACCGGCCGCGGCCTGACCGGCCTGCGGGCCCGCGTCGCCGTCTACGGCGGCGACCTCGACGCCCGGCGGCGCCTCGGCGGCGGCTACCGTGTGCGCGCCCGCATCCCACTGGACCCGCCGTGACCGCCGCCGCGCCCTCGCCGAGGGTCCTCGTCGTCGACGACCAGGAGCTGATCCGCACCGGGTTCCGGCTCATCCTGACCGCCCGCGGCATCGACGTGGTCGGCGAGGCCGGTGACGGCGCCGAGGCGGTGCGGGCCGCGACCGAGCTGCGCCCGGAGGTGGTGCTCATGGACATCCGCATGCCGGTCATGGACGGCCTGGAGGCGACCCGCCGGATCCTGGAGCTGCTGCCCACCTGCCGGGTCCTGATGCTGACCACGTTCGACCTGGACCGTTACGTGTACGCCGCGCTGCGCCTCGGTGCCAGCGGCTTCCTGCTCAAGGACGTGACCGCCGACCACCTCGCCGGCGCCGTCCGCCTCGTCGGCACCGGCGACGCGCTGCTCGCCCCGTCCATCACCCGCCGGCTCGTCGAGCGGTTCGCCACCCAGGACGAGGCACGGCCGGCCGGGCCGTCCGCGGCCGACCCCGGCGGGGCCCTCGCCCCGCTGACGCCGCGCGAGCGGGAGGTCCTCACGCTCGTGGGCCGCGGCATGTCCAACGCCGAGCTCGCCGCGGCCCTCTTCCTGAGCGAGGCCACCGTGAAGACCCACGTCGCCCGGATCTTCGCGAAGCTGGCGCTGCGCGACCGGGCCCAGGCGGTCGTCGTCGCCTACGAGACCGGCCTGGTCCGGCCGGGCCAGGCTTGACCTTGCCCCTCGGGCAACGCCGAACGTGGAACCCGACGGGCCGACCGGCCCGGACCGGAAAGGAGCGCGGGTGGACGAGGACCTGCTGAGCATCGGGGTGTTCGCGCGGCGGTCGTGGCTGTCACCGAAGGCGTTGCGGCTGTACGAACGGCAGGGCCTGCTCCTGCCGGCCGCCGTCGACGGGCACAACGGCTACCGCTGGTACCGCGAGGAGCAGCTGGGGACGGCCCGGCTGATCGCCAGGCTGCGCCGCCTCGACATGCCCCTGGCCACCGTCGCCGCGATCGTCGCGGCCGGCGACCCGAGGACGCGGGCCGACCTCATCGCCGGGTACTGGTCCGCCCAGGAGCACGCCACGGCCATGCGCCGCGAGCTCGTCACCCACCTGCGCCGCCGGCTGCTCGACGATCCGGAGGATCTCACCATGTACGACGTCCACGTCCGCGACGTGCCCGAACAGACCGTGCTCACCGAACAGCGGCACGTGCGGGTCCAGGAGCTGCAGACCTGGATCGACGAGGCGACCGGCCGCCTGCTGCGGGCCGCCACCGGCCACGGCGACGGCATGACCGGCCCCTGCTTCATCATCTACCACGGCGAGGTCAACGAGGACAGCGACGGCCCCGTCGAGATCTGCCTCCCCGTCACCCCGTCCGGCCCCGTCACCGGCGCGCTGCGCGTGGAGCCCGCCCACCGCGAGGCGTACACCCGCATCATCAAGGCGCAGGTCGCCTACCCGCAGATCCTGTCCGCCTTCGACGCCGTCGCCCAGTGGGTCGCCGCCCAGGGCCTGCCGGTCAGCTCCTCACCCCGCGAGGTGTACTTCGCCGACTTCGTCAACGCCGCCCCCACCGACGAGGTCTGCGACATCGCATTCCCGCTCGACTGACCGTCCCCGTGCCCGTCATGAGTTCGTGGCGGGCACCCGGCGGTCCATCCATCCGCACCTGTCTCATCGGCGCGGCACATTGTCGGATCGGGTCGATGGTCGATCTTTTCAGCGATGATTGCTCGGGCACGGTGTCGTCGTGATAGGCATTGCTCAATAATGCCCGGATGGAGGTCCGGAAAATCAGCAAAGGCGCGAATATCGAACTCCCCGCCGAGGCAGGTGGCTTGCAGATAGTCGTTGGTTGGCTCGATTCATCCGGTGACCGGGCTATCGACGCGTCTGCATTGTTGCTGGCCGGCGGCAAAGTCCGTTCCGACGCCGACTTCGTCTTCTACAACCAGCCCACCTCGGCGGAAGGATCGGTGCGGCACCTCGGTGCCAGTGTCACCGAGAACGGCGTCGAAGAGCGCATCGCGATCGATTTCGAATCGGTGCCGGAGGACGTCGACGCGATCGTCATCGCGGCCAGCCTGGATCGCGGCTCCTTCGGCGATCTCAGCGGTCTGCACCTCGTCGCCCTCGATGACGGCGCACCGATCGTCCGGTACGACATCACCGATGCCACCGTCGAGACCGCGTTCGTGTTCGGCGAGGTGTACCGGCGCAACGGGATCTGGAAGCTCCGCGCCGTCGGCCAGGGGTGGGACAGCGGACTGGCCGGCCTCGCCACCGACTTCGGCGTCACGATCGACGACGACTCAGCGGCGCCACAGGAGGCCGAGCCGACGCAGGCCGAGCCGACGCAGGCCGAGGCGGCCCCGCCCGCCGAGGAGCCGGCGACGGCGGACGACGCCACGGCGCTGGACGAGACCACGTCGGTGCTCGACGAGCCGGAGACGGCGGACGGCGCGGTATCGGTGCTGGACGAGACCACGTCGGTGCTCGACGAGCCGGAGACGGCGGACGGCGCGGTATCAGTGCTGGACGAGTCGTCCCCGGACGCGTCGCCCGGCGATGCGCCGTTCGCCGCCGATCCGGCCGCTGCCGACCTCGAAACGCCTTCCCCCGACGCCGGTCCGCTGCCGGTGGATCCCGGGACGCCGGCCGTCGCGTCCGCCACCGCGCGGTCCAAGAACGTCCGGACCCGCCAGCCGAAGGTGACCCGGGTGATGCCGCCGGTGCCGGCCCTGGCCGAACCGGGCTGGCAGGCGGCCCGGCTGTTCTCCGTCGCCGGTGTCGGGGCGTCCGAGGAGCAGGAGAAGCGCGCGACGTCGGCGCTGCTGGCGACCATGTACGCGGTGCGGCCGTTCGCACGCGGCATCGTCGCCCGGCTCGGTGCGCCCGCGGGCGCCGTCGAGACGTTCGCCGAGGTGCACTTCAAGCTCGGCGAACGGACCGTCATCCCGGACGGCGCGATCCGGGTCGCGCGGGGCAGCCGGCAGTGGACGGCGCTGCTGGAGGTCAAGACCGGCACCACCCCGCTGCGTCGCGACCAGGTGGAGAAGTACCTCGACCTGGCCCGCGCGCGCCGGTACGACGCCGTGGTCACCCTGTCCAACGAGATCGCACCGGGCGCCGGTGAGCACCCCATCGACGTGGACAAACGCAAGCTGCGGTCACTGCCCCTGCTGCACCTGTCGTGGGCCGAGGTCCTGCAGGAAGCGCGGATGGTGCTCACCCACCGCGGCGTCGAAACCCCCATGCAGGCGTGGATCCTCGCGGAGTTCATCCGCTACCTGGAGCACCCGCGCTCCGGGGCGTCCGGCTTCGACGACATGGGTCCGTCCTGGGCCACCGTCCGGGACGCCGCGTTCGCCCGCACGCTGCGCCCGGGCGACCGCAAGGTCCCGGCGATCGCCGACGCGTGGCTGCAGCTGGTGCGCTACCTGTGCCTACATCTCACCGCCGAGCTCGGTGTCACCGTCACCAACACGCTGCCGCGCAAGCTTGCCCTCGATCCCGCCGCCCGCCGGGCCGCCGTCGTGTCGAGGCTCGCCGTCGACGGGGTGCTCGAGGCGACGCTGCGGATCCCGGGCGCCGCCGGCCTGGTCACGGTCGCCGCCGACCTGCAGGTCCGGCAGATCCGGGTGTCCACGCAGGTCGCCGCGCCGGGGGAGGGCAGCGCCCAGCGGCGCGTGTCGTGGTTGCTGCGGCAGCTCGACAAGGCGCCGGGGGAGGTGTCGGTCGAGGTCGGCTTCGCCGGTCGCAGCGACACCACCTGCGAGCGGCTCAGCGACGTCCGCGCCAAGAACGCGACCCTCATCGCTGACCGCGCGTTGGACATCACGACGTTCAAGCTCAGCCGGAGCACGCCGATGGGCGCCCGCCGCTCGGGTCTGAAGGGCGCGTTCGTGCCGAGCGTGCTCACCGCGCTCGAGGTCTTCTACGGCACCGTCGTGCAGGGCATCAAGCCCTGGCCGGCGCCGGCGCCGCAGTTGTCGGACGAGACCGTGTCGGAGGCCGCCGCGCTCGACGACGAGGAGGCCGTCAGCTGAGGTTGGCGGCGAACCAGTCCAGCACGCGCTGGTACGCCTGGGCCGCGGCGGCCGGGGCGTAGCGCTGGCCGGTGTCGTTGAAGAAGGCGTGGTTGACACCGGGGAACGTGACGATCTCGTGCTTCAGGCCGGCCTGCTCCAGGGCGGCCCGGGCCGCGTCGCGGCTGGCGTTGACGCGGGCGTCGTCCTCGGCGTAGATGCCGAGGACGGCGGCGGGCTTCGAGCCTGACAGGTCGGCGTGGTCGGGCAGGGGGCCGTAGAACGGGACGGCCGCGCGCAGGCGGGGCTCGCCGGCGGCGAGGAGCTGCCAGACCATGCCGCCGCCGAAGCAGAATCCCATGGCCGCGGGAGATTTCGCCGGTACGCGACGCAGCAGCTCGTCGAGGCCGGCCCGCAGGTCGGGGACGAACCGGGTGGGTGCCGCCGCGCTCAGCGCCGCGGTGGCCCGGGCCGGGTCGGTGAACGTGGCGGTGCCGCCCTCCTCGGAGAGCAGGTCGACGGCGAGGGCCGAGTAGCCGCTCGCGGCGAGCCGCCCCGCGACGGAGCGGATGTGGTCGGTGAGGCCCCGGTTCTCGTGGATCACCAGGACCGAGCCGCGCGGGTCGGCCGCCGCCGCCCAGGCGCCCTGCAGGATCCCGCGCGGGCCGGGGAACGTGACCGCCTCCGTCGGCAGCGGCGCGGGCCCGGCCGGTCCGGAGCCCGAGCCCGCAGGCGTCGGCGTCGAGCCTCCCGGCGACGCGCAGGCGGCCAGCATCGTCGCGGCCACCGCGAGGCTCACCCCGAGCATCGTCAGCCGCCGCAGCGCCTCCCGGCGGCTGATCAGGCCGTCGGCGTAGTCCACGACGACCTCTGAGGTCAGGTATTCGTTCATGCCCGGCACCGCCCGACTGTATCGCCGGCCCCGGCCCCCGGACCGCCGATCAGCCCAGCCCCACCCGCCGCGGGGTCATGGTCGCGACCGGACCGGCTGTGGGACGCTGATGCCGACCGTGTCGGGGAAGGGACGTGCATGGATCTGGCGGCCGGGGTGCTCGACGGCAACGGGGCGCTGCTGGTCATCGCCGCGGCGATCGGGTGCACGCTGGTGGGGGTCCTGGCGTGGGAGTCCCGGGCGCTGCTGCTCACCCCGCAGGGGTGGGCGCTGCTGCCGATCGTGGTCGCCGCCTGGTTCGGCGGTGCGGCGGTGCTCGGCCTGCCCGCGGACGTGCTGCTCGGGCACAGCCGGGCGGGCGCGATCTGGCCCGGGCTGGTCGCCGCGCCGGTCGTGGCGCTCGTGCTCGGCCACCGCTTCCGTACACCCGGCGGCAACTCCGCGGGGCGGGCGCTGATCCGTGCGGGGGTGCTGCTCGCCGGCTGCACCCTCGCCAAGTGCGCGGCCTACGCGATCGGGTTCCGCGTGTTCCACTTCTGGACCGGCGGCGCCGTCACGCTCGGGGCGCTGGTGGTGTGCGTCGCGGTGTGGCAGTTCGCCGCCGTCGAGGGCTTCGTCCACCTGTACGTGCGGGCCGGCGTCACCCTCGCCGCCGTCGCCCTGGTCGGGGCGTGGGCGGCCGCCAACGACGTCCCGGTCGCCGGGGACCCGGGCACCGCCTCCACCACCACCGTGGCGATCATGCTGCTGGTGCTGCCGCTGCTGATCCTCGCCGCGGCGGTCCTCACCCTCGCGGTGCTCCGCCAGGTCCGGCCGGACCTGCTGCGCGGCGCGCCGCGGACCGCGACCCGCGAGCGGGCCGTCCGGGTGCCCGCCGCCCACGAGGTCTGGAACGCCTTCGTGGCCTTCGAGGACGACGAGGAGGAGGGCAAGGACCGCCCGGTCCTGGTGATCGGCGCCGACGGCGACACCGCCGAGGTACTGCAGATCACCAGCCAGGACAGGTCGCGCGACGACGGGTACCTGCCGCTGCCGCTGGAACGCTGCCGGGGCGTGCTGAGCAAGGAGAGCTGGCTGCGGCTGCGGCCGACCCGGGTACCGCTGGAGCGGTTCCGCGGCTACCGGGGGCTGTGCCCGCCGTGGATCTGGGCGGAGCTGCGCACCCGCGGCCTGATCACGCCGGCGCCGGTGCGCCCGGCCGTCAAGCAGCGCCAGGCGCCCCGCTCGTTCATCGACCGCCTGCGCGACCGCTGACCCGCCCGTCCATCGACCGGCGCGACCCTCGTCGAAACCCGCCGTTCAGCTCGCGTCCGGCGACAGCGGCACCGCGGAACGACTAGCGTCTTTGGGTCGGCCTGCGTCATCAACGGAGCCGAACCACATCACCTGGGAGGTCCGGGTCAATGTCCCGTGCGCTCATACAACGCGTCAGCGTCGCCTTGGCCGTGTCCACGGCCGGTCTGGCCTGGCCGTTATTCACCGACCCGGCCGCCGCCAACCCGGCCGGCACGGGTCTGGTCATCAGCGAGCTGTACGTCAACGGCGGCTCGTCCGGCGCGAGCTACTTCAACAAGTTCGTCGAGCTGTACAACCCGACGTCCAGCCCGGTGCCCCTGTCCGGCAGCACGCTGCAGTACCGGGCGCCGACCAGCACCGTCGTGCCGAGCGGCGGGCAGGTGTTCACGCTGACCGGCACCGTCGCCGCGCACGGGCACTTCCTCATCCAGCTGCCGAGCAACAACGCCGGCACCAACCCCGGCGGGCCGCTGCCGACGCCCGACCTGAGCACCGGCACCAGCGTCAACCCCGGCGCCGGCGGCGGGACGCTGTACATCGCGGCCAGCGCCACCGGCGTGCTGCCCACCGACGCGTCGGTCATCGACCGGATCGGCTGGGGCACCAGCAACGCCCCGGAGGGCGCCGCCGCGACCGGCAACTCGCTGGTGCTGAGCTACCAGCGTGACCCGTCCGGCGCTGACACCGACAGCAACGCCGCCGACTTCCGCACCGCGACGCCGCAGCCGCAGAACGCCGCGTCCGACGGCGGCACCGTCACCGTCACGGTCACGAACCCGGGCGCGCAGACCGCGACGACCGGCACCGCGATCGCACCGCTGACCCTCACCGCGTCCGGCGGCGCCGCCCCGTACACCTGGACGGCGAGCGGGCTGCCCGCCGGCCTGGCGATCAGCGCCGACGGGGTCGTGTCGGGCACCCCTGCCGAGGCCGGCACCTCGACGGTGACCGTCACCGCGACGGAGGCGGGCGGCGCGAGCGGCTCGGCGACATTCACCTTCACGGTCACCACCACGACGACGGTCGTACCGATCGCCGAGATCCAGGGCACCGACACCGACACGTCGCCGTACGCGGGCCGCAGCAACATCACGACCGAGGGCGTCGTCACCGCCGTGTACAGGACCGGTGGCTTCAACGGCTTCTACCTGCAGACCGGTGGCGCCGGCGGTACCGAGGCCGACGACGACACCCCGGGCGCCTCCGACGCGATCTTCGTCTTCGGCTCGGCCGCCGCGAACCAGGTCGCCGCCGGCGACAGCGTGCGGGTGACCGGCACCGTGACGGAGTTCCAGGGCACGACCGAGATCACCGGCCCGGCCGTCACGAAGCTCACCACCCCGCTGCCGCCCGTGGCGCCCGGCACCATCGCGTGGTCGTCGCTCACCACGAGCGCGCAGAAGGAGGCCCACGAGGGCGAGCTCATCGCGCCGCAGGGCACGTTCACCGTCGCGGACAACTACGACACGAACTGGTACGGCTCCTTCACCCTGGCCGCCGGCGACACGCCGCTGCGCCAGCCCACCGACGCCGGCCGCCCCGGCAGCGCCGCCGCCCTCGCCGCGGTCGCCGACAACGCCGCGCGCATGGTGACCCTGGACGACGGCGCGAGCGTCAACTACAGCGGCGCCGCCAACACCGGCACCCCGCTGCCGTGGCTCACCGCCACCAACGCCGTCAGCATCGGCGCGAAGGTCACCTTCCACCAGCCGGTGATCCTCGAGTACCGCTTCTCGCTGTGGAACTTCCAGCCGACGAAGCAGGTCACCGACGACGGCGCCGCGGTCGCCACCTTCAGCGACACCCGCACCGGCAACCAGCAGCCGGCCGACGTCGGCGGCACCGTCCGCCTGGCCACGTTCAACGTCGAGAACTACTTCCCGATGACCGGCGAGCTGTACGTCCAGCAGGGCCGCGGCACCTGCACCTACTACAAGGACCGGGCCGGCACCCCCATCGCCGTCGACGAGTGCACCGGCTCCGGACCCCGCGGCGCCGCGACCGCCGAGAGCTTCCAGCGGCAGCAGGCGAAGATCGTGACCGGCATCAACCGGCTCGGCGCCAGCGTCGTCTCGCTCGAGGAGGTCGAGAACTCCGCGAAGTTCGGCCTCGACCGCGACTTCGCCCTCGCCGGCCTGGTCGACGCCCTCAACGCCGCGGCCGGCGGCAACGTGTGGGCGTACGTGCCCTCCCCGGCGGTCGTGCCGGCCGTCGCCGCCGAGGACGTCATCCGCAGCGCCTTCATCTACAAGCCCGCGGAGGTCGCGCTCGTCGGCACCTCGACGATCCTCACCACCCAGTCCGGCCCCGGCCAGCCCTTCTCGATCGCCCGCGAGCCCCTCGCCCAGGCGTTCAAGAAGGCCGGCGCCACCGACGCCGACGCCTTCCTCGTCGTCACCAACCACTGGAAGTCGCGGCGCAGCGGTGCTCCGCTGTACCCGGGCGACGCCGAGGACACGTCCTCCCCGGCGGTGAACCAGGGCTCGTTCAACGAGACCCGCGTCCGCGAGGCCCAGGCCACCGCGGCCTTCGCCGCGCAGGTCGCCGCGTCCGTCGGCACCGACCGCATCTTCCTGGTCGGTGACCTCAACGCCTACACCCACGAGGACCCGCTGCAGGTCCTGTACGACGCCGGCTACACCGACCTCGGCGCCACGTACGAGCCGTCGCAGTCCACGTACTCCTTCGACGGCCTGCAGGGCTCCCTCGACCACGTCCTGGCCAACCCGGCCGCCCGCGCCATGGTCACGGGCGCCGACGTCTGGCAGATCAACGCCCAGGAGGCGATCGCCTACTCGTACAGCCGGTACAACTACAACGCGACCCTGCTGTTCAACGGCGGCGACCCGTTCGCCGCCTCGGACCACGACCCGGTGGTCGTCGGCCTGAACCCGCCGGTGACCCCGACCTTCCCGGCGTGGAGCGCCTCGAAGGTCTACCTCAACGGCGACAAGGTCACCTACCAGGGCTCCGTCTGGCAGGCCCTGTGGTGGACCCAGAACCAGACCCCCGGCGACCCGTACGGCCCGTGGCAGCAGATCGTGACGGCCCCGGACGGCACGGCGGTGTGGACCGCTTCGAGGGTCTTCACCGCGGGCAACATCGTCCTCTACCAGGGCAAGAAGTACGTGGCCAAGTGGTGGACGCGCAACCAGCCGCCCGGCGACCAGTGGGGCCCCTGGCAGCTCGTCCCCTGACGGTTGTCCTGGAACGGGCCGCCCCCACGTTTCGGGGGCGGCCCGTTTCCGTCATTCCTGCATCGTCGCCCAGCGGCAACCGCGCGACTCGGCCTGGGCCGGCGTGGCGTACTCCACGTTGAACCGCCGGGTCGCCGGCGCCGCGTCCCCGGGCCCGTCCCGGAACAGCACGATCAGCCCCCGCAGCGATTCGTCCCCGGTGACCCGGATGCAGCGCTCGGTGTCCTTCAGGTACTCCAGGGAGAACCATCGCGAGATCGCCGAGATCCGCACGCAGCACACCGGCGGCTGCGGGGTCGGCAGCGGCATCGTCGAGTAGTCCTCGACCAGGAACACCCCACCCGGCGTGTCCGCCGAGATGATGAGATCCTGCTGCTCCCTGGTCTGCAGGTCGTAGATCACCCCGAGCATCGCGTACCCCTTCGCGTTCGTGCTCGACGCCACGAACCGCTGCGCCGACCCGAACGCGTGCGGCGTGATGACCCCCGAGGACTGCCGGAAGATGATCTGGTACGCCGGGCTGCCGCTGTACGTCGTGGTGTCCGCGGTGTACGCCCCCAGCGGCAGATGGTGGTTGTTGAGGGCGATGAAGTCCATCCTGGCGCCGGCCTGGGTGCTCACCTGCGTCGACCCGGTCTGCGCGAGCCGTACGCCGGGCCGGCTGACGCTCAGGTCCTCGTCGCCGCCCTGGTAGGGGTGCATGAACACCGCGTTCCACCGCGGCACGGTCACGTTGAAGCTCCACGTCCACGGACTGAACGTGTTGTTCGGCACGTCCGGCGTCAGCGGCAACGCCGCGTGCGCGACCGTGGGCGTGGTGGCCACGACGAGCGCGGCACAGACCCCGACCAGCAGGGCTCGAACGCTTAGGGACATCGATCCTCCTCGACGCCGATGAGGCCTCAAGCGGACCACGCCGCAAACCCGCGGCGATAGGTCACTCGGCGATACAAGAAGCGGTCATCGCCGCGCATCCAGGACGCGCACGGTGTGCCTGAAGCCGACCCGCTCGTGCCCGACGACCTCGACGAGCGCGGACAGCGCCACCAGCGCCACGATGACCACCAGCCAGGTCAGCCCCGGCCCGCCGGCCGGGTCGATCGGACCGGTCGAGCCGAGCAGCGGCGGGGCGGCCACCGCACCCGCGAGTGGCAGGAGCGAGAGCACCAGCAGCGGGATGTGCGTCAGGTCGTACGACCGCATGAGCAGGCTCCACGTCGCGAAGATCATGAGGAGCAGGACCGCCGTCGGCACCGCCAGCGAGAGCGCGATGTGCACCGCGGTGAGGCGCTTGTCCTCCACGGCGGCCGTCGCCACCCGCAACCCGGCCCCGACGGCGGCGATGGCGCCGAAGATCGGCAGGTGGGCGTACCGCCACGCGAACGTCCGCTCCGGCCACCGCTCGAGGATCGGCCGGGACGGGACGAGGAAGTACGCCCACCACAGCGCGGTGGCCAGCACGATCCCCGACGCGATGATCACCACCGCGGCCGGCGTCCAGCCCTGCTCCCGGATCAGCACCGCGACCGCGTTGGTGGTCGCCGCCACCACCTCGCCGAGCGTGATGAGCGTCAGCAGCCCGAACCGCTCGGCGATGTGCCCCGCGTTCCACGGCGCGGCACCGAGCCGCCGCTCCAGCAGCACCGGGGCGACCATCTCCGCGACCGCCAGCCCGGCCAGCACGCCGACGGTCACCGCGACCGGCAGCGGCAGGAGCGCCGACAGCAGCCAGCCGGTCTGCGCGACCCCGATCGCGACCGCGTACCCCACCGCGGTCCGCCGCCGCTGCCGGTCCTGCCGGGCGGCCCGCAGCCACAGCCCGACCAGCGGCACCCGCATGATGATGTACCCGACGACCAGCAGGATGTTGTTCGGACTCTCCCCGCGCGCCGCCGCCTCGAAGCTCACCGGCAGCCCGAACGTCAGGACGATGACCCCGATCATCTGCACCAGCGTCGCGACCCTGAACACCGCGTCGTCGTTGTCGTAGCCCGAGGAGAACCAGGTGAAGTTCATCCACGCCCAGGTCACGGAGAAGATCGCGAAGGCGTACGCCCCGACTGCCGCCCCGACGTGCCCCTCACTGAGGTGATGCGCGAGCTGATCCGCCGCCGCCGCGAACGCGATGACGTAGGTCAGGTCGTACAACAACTCCAACGGCGTGGTCGCCCTGCCCCGCTGCCGCGGATCCCGCCCGGCCATCGCCCGCAGCCGGTGCCTGAGCTGCCGCTCCAGCAACCCCGGCAGCTCATCCTGTCGCTCAGCCATGAACCCCCTCGCCCGTCGTTGCTGATCGTATGAGTGCCCCCCTCAACCCGCCCGCCGACGCGGGCAACCCCGACCTGCCGCAAGCGGACCCACGACCGAAGCCGTGCCGCGGGAGCCACGCCAAGGCACGGCGAAGCCGCCGGGTCACCAGCCGGGAACCTTCCACCGCGGACATTCCGCCGCTGGCCGATCAGCGCCGCTGGACGCCGGTGACGGCCGGACATACGAGCGAAGCCCTTGACCGCGTGCACGCTGGTCAAGGGCTTCGTTTTCGCTGATCAGAGCCACTTCGAGAAGTGTGCCCCCGGCGGGTCCCACCGTACATGGGAACGGGCCGACGGACGCGGCGCCGTTGCGATCATCAGCGGAACGTGGCAGCTTGCCTAATGCATACGGCCCGCTGCCTGGCAGCAGGTGTGGCTGCCGCTCAACGCCCGACCAAGGTTAGGTAGCACGGCAGCATCGGCACGGCCCAGGCGGCACGGCGGCGCATCCACAACTTGGGCGCGGCGGCCAGCGTGCCGGCCGTCGCCCCGTAGACGAGCGCGGCCACGGCGTAGCCGAACAGCCAGAGCCAGTCGAAGATCCACGACTGGAGCAGCACGGCGGCAAACGGGCCCAGCCGGCGGCGAGCAGTACTCCTCCAGCGCCGACCATCGCGCGGGATCTCGCCCGGGAGCGCTCACGACGCGGATGCCGCGCGGCCGAGGACCGTCCAGGCGGTGACGGTGATCTCGGTCGGGCCATCCGCCGGGAGCAGGGTCGCGCAGCACGCGCGCCACGCCTCGCGTGTCTGCACGTAGTCGCCGGCGGGCCGACGCCGAGCGGGACGGTTCCCACGCGGCCTCGAAGTCGTCGAAGACGGTGTGCACAGCGAGGGCGACCGGCCGGAGATCGTCTGCACCGGCTGGCACTGACCCCGCGCGCGGCGCGTGACGCCGCGCCACACTCGCCCGGCCCGGCCGCCGTTGTGCGCGGCCGGGCCGGGCGAGTGTCAGCGGCGATTCTTCGTGCGGCTGCTGTCTCGCTGGCCGAGGCTTGGCCGCGGCGGTACGTCGCCCGTCGCCGATGACGCGTTGCTGGCGACGGTGACCTGCTCCCGCAATGGAGGTCCGCTCTCACGACGTTTGCGCAGTGGCGCCAGTCAGCGGCAGAACATGCTGCTGAGCGCGTCGCAGACCGTGCCATATCCATCGCGTTCCAGGCCGATTGGCAGGAACTGGATGCTGTCCGGCAGCGCGACATGCTCGCCGGCACGGAAGTTGGCGATTCGTCCGTTGGGCGCCCGGCCAGTCTGGCGGACCACCCGCAGCAGCCCGTACGCCTCCAGGAGCCGATGCGACTCGTAGGTCTCGGGGCCGATGCCGAACACTCGCGTGCGGGTGCCGGCCGCGATCGCGAACCCTTCTGCGTTCGGCTGGTAGATCGCCATCGCCATCAGCAGCACCGCCAGCTCGGCGTCGGAGAGCACGCTGATCCAGTCGTTTGTGAACAGGGTGGTTGGGATGACAAAGCCCTCCTGCGGGCTGGCGGGCACGATGTACGGCGCGGCCGATTCCGGCACGCTGGACTCGTGCATCAGCGTGAACTCGCGCTGGTTGTTGCGCGGCTCGCCGCCGTGCGGCAGCGCGACGAGACCGGCGCGATGTAACACACCCAAGGCGCTGTTGAGATGCCGGCGCTGCTTGTCCTCCTGGGTCATCGCGGTCTTGCCCGCCAAGGCGTCCTCGGCGGAGGTGGCCAGCAGGTCGGTCCACGCGATCTGCCCACGGGTGGCGTGCGAGAGGGGGCGGTCGTTGGTGCCCGGCTGCTCGCCTGGATCGGTGCGCGTCTGCGCCTCGAACAGCGCGGTGAGCATCAGGCGCAGCGCAATGCCCTTGCGACCCAAGATGCGGGTCGCGGGTGGGCGGTCGGCCCGGGCCGGCAGCTTGCGGTCCGAGCCCGTGTCGTTCGGCTCGCGGGACACCACGAAGCCTGGTCGGACGACGATGCCGTCGTGCAGCCGAATGGTGAGGGCTGAGGCCTCTCTAAGCACGGTGCGCAGGCGGACCGAGGTGTCAGCGACTGATTGATCCGTGGTTTTCGTCTCGAGCCGGCACAACCGGCTGTACACCCGACCTGCGGCGTCGGCGTTGGGAAGCCAGCGGGGCTCGGTCCGGGTCACGCCCACAAGTTTACACGCTTTCCAACGAACGCTTTTGACCGTCCCTCGGCAGAGGCTGCCTCACGGAGGGCGGTCAAAAGCGTGTCGAGCATACCGCAAGATCGACTTCAGTCGCTGGAAGTTTGGTGCATCATGGCCTCACGGCGCACATCACGACCAAGGGCCCCACCGTCAACCAGGCGGAACCCGCCGCGCGCCGCCTCACCGAATGTGTCCGGCAGCCTTGCCGGACGGACCTCGGGCGCCAACCTCGCACCCATCGGCCGCCGCATCAACGCGGACGGCCTCCGGGTGCTGTCCGGAGGTCGCAGACCGGACGACCAGACACCTCAACCAGCGGAAAGGAGAAACACCGTGGAGTCCACCGCGCGGTGCCGCGATCACCGAGATGCAGCCGCCACCACAGGCACGACGGCACCCCAAAGCCCTCCGCGGACCTGGGGGACGCGTTCCGGCGTGCGTAACACTCGGCCTGCACATCCGGCCCGACGCCCCGCGCGCACTCGTGAGAAACCGGGGCTGCCGCTGCGCTGGGCCGTCATCGGCCTCATCGCTGGGCTCGCCGGCTCGGTGGCCCACCTGACCGGCGGCCCGATCGCCGCCATCACGACCGGGGCGGCGGTCTCCGTCGCGGCCCACCGGCTCCTCGCCTGACCCGCGGCCGTCGGCGGACCGCCCTCCGCCGGCACGGGGCGTCGCCCAAAGCACGGGCGTCGCTCAAAGGCCAGACCCCATACACCCGGCAGCCGACGCGCCAACGCCCTCGTTTGCCGGGCTCTGCAACTCTGGAAAAGTTGGAAAAGTCAAAGATGGTTGGAGAATACAGGACGAGATGGGTACCCTGACGGTCATGACAGAAGGAAAGGGCGGCTCCGACGCCGCCCGCAAGGTCGAGGAGCTCGTCGCCGCGCTCCACGCGGCCCTGGCAGAAGCGCGCGACGAAGACGCGCTCCCACCCGCGGTTGCCGACGCGGTCGCTGAGGGCATCGCCGAGGCGGGCCAGGTCGCCCGACAGCTCACCCGAAAGGCACGCGGCGGCAACGCCCGGCTCGGCAAGCCCAGCGCGCGCACGCAGGCGATCGAGGCGCTGACCGAGCTCGGTGTGCCGGCCTCACCGGCGCTGATTGCCGCTTACCACCGGGCGGTGTTCGACTCCCGCCTCGAAAGCAAGGCGCTCGCGAGCCTGCGTCGCGACGACGAACGCGCCCTGAAGTCCGGCGGCGGACACGACGTGTTCGTGGTCCCCGCACTCACGACCCGCCTCGTCCCGGCGCGCGGGCTCCTGGCCCTGTCGACCTGGCCGGCCTGGCTACGGATCGTCGGCCCCTACAGCGAGCGCGTCAACAACCTCAACGCCGTCCAGGTGATGCTGCGCCGCATCACCGAGCTCGACGAGGCCAGCACCGCCGGCCCCAGCGGCCCGGCCGCCACGCGGCGCACGAACCTCGAGGCACTCGTGCGCCGCTTCGGCTCGAGCATCGACGGCGTGACGTTCAACTCGGTCGACGTCCCCACCGCTGAACGTGCCGTCCGTCAGCAGCTCGAACTGGTGGAACCGCAGGACCGCATCACCCGCGACGAAGCAGCCGCCCGGCTGACCAACGAGCCCGACGAGCACCGTCGGCTGCTCGGCGCCCCACTGCGGATCGTCGGGGGTACCGCGTGACCCGCCAGCGTCGCGGCGCCGTGCCGCAGGAACATCCGCGTCTCGCCGCGCTGCGCGGCACCCTCGATCGGCAGAGCTTCAACGCCCGCCGGGTCGCCGCGCTCGCCGACAACCCGGGGTGCCGGCGCCGTGCCGCCGGCGATGTGTCCGGCGCAGACCTCGAGCAGCTGTCGAACGCCGCCGGCGTGGTCCCGTCCTACGGGCAGTCGCCGTTCGCGATCGATCGTGGCAACCGGTTCGAGAACCTGCTGAAGCGCGGCTCGAACTACGACAAGCTCTTCGCTGTCCTGCATGAGGCGCTCGGCCTGCCCCTGAACGACATCCGGTTCGAGGACCTCGGCGACGACGGCACCCTGCCGGTCATCGCGGGAGAAGGTCCACGGGACCGTGAGTATCGGCGGCTGCGCCGGCGCGCCCTCCGCACCCGGCAGGCCCTGCGCACGATCGTCAACGATCCGGCGCCGACGGTCCTCGACCACCCGGTGCTCACCCTGTCGATCGGTGGGAGCCCGGTCTTCCTCGAGCCGGACGCCTTGGCGGCGGTCCTCGTCGGGACCCAGCTCACCGTCGTGGAGATCAAGTCGTTCGCGAACGTCGACGGGGTCGTCCCGCGCGACAAGGCCGGCCCGGCGGCCCGGCAGATCGCCGTGTACGTCCTGGCGCTGCAGCAGCTGCTCGCCTCGATCGGCCACGACATCACGATGGTCAACCTGGACGCGCTGCTCATCACGCCGATGAACACGACCACGGCGGAGGCCGTCGGCAACATCGTGCCGGTCGGCCACCAGGTCAACCTGCTGCGCCGGCAGCTCAACCGTGTCGAGGACCTCAACACCCTCCTCGAGCACTACCCGGCGGACTTCACCCTCGACCCGCAGGCGGTCATCGACCTGCTGCCGCCCACCGCATCCGAGGAGGACCGGCACGAGGCCGTCAAGGCCAACCTGCGCCGCATCCCGGCCAACTACCTGCCGACCTGCCGGTCGAACTGCATGCTCGGCGAACTCTGCCACCGCGACGTCGTCGACGCCGGCCACCCGGCCCTGCTCGGCCCCGAGGCGCGCACGACCCTGGCCGGCATCCACGACCTGCGGCAGGCCGCCCGGATCGCGGCCGGGACGCCGCACCCCGCGGACAACGACATCGATCCCACCGTCGCGCTGGCGCTGCGCCGCGCCCGACGCACAGAACAGGCCGCCCAGGCGGCGGCGCAGCGACGGAGGGCAGCCGCATGAACATCCTCACCGCCGCCCGGCAAGCCGCCGCGTTCGCCCGTGGTCAGGCCGTCCCCCGGGCGTCCGTCCGGCACCTGCACCTCAACGACGCCCCGCTCGTCGTGGCGCTCCAGGTGCTGGCCGGCGAGCCGTTCGCGCCCCTGGCCATCGTGTGGGGCACCGACCCCGCCGCCCCCGCCGGGGAGCTCGTGGTGCCCGAGCCCCGCAACCGCGACCTGCGCTACCTGGCGCTGACCACGTTCGCCGACGCGCTGCTCGAGTACCTCGAGCCGTACCTCACCTTCGAGGTGCAGACGAACAGGAAGGGCAACGAGCGACCCGTGTGCGAGGAGGCGCCGCAGATCGTCCTGCCGACCGCCGCGTCGGTCACCAGCTTCGGCGAAGCGATCGGCCGCGGCGTGCTGTACTCGCCCACCGCGCCCACGCAGGTCCGCCGCGCCGCCGCGTTCGCGACGTTCCTCGCCCAGCAGGCGGACCGCGCCGGCCAAGCCCTTCTCGTCCCGGCCACCGGCGCGCTCGGCATGCACTGGGTCACCGGGCAGGCCGAGCTGGAGAACGAGAACCTCGCCGCCCTGCTGGCTTGGATCGACCCCGAGCCCACGGCGACCCAGCCGCAGCGCCTCGACACCATCGGCCGCCGCGAACTGCTCGCCTGGGGCCCGCTGCGCCGCCCAGAAGCCGACAAGGACCTCGCAACGCTCGTCGAGCGCTACAACCGCGCGACGAGCGAGCAGCACCGCGCCCGGCTCGCCGCACACATCGCCGCCGAGGTCCTGCCCGGCGTCCGCGACGCCTACCGTGGCACCCACCACGCCCTCACCCTGCTCCGCACACTGGACCCGGTTGCGCCAGGGGCAGCGGCCCGCCGGAACACCGACCGAGACGCATGGGCCTGGCACGCCCAGCGCGACGCCCAGCAGCGTGCCCAGGGCGACATCCCACGGTTCTCCACCCGCGACAGCGCCGAATGGG
This sequence comes from Dactylosporangium aurantiacum, assembly GCF_000716715.1. Taxonomy (GTDB): domain Bacteria; phylum Actinomycetota; class Actinomycetes; order Mycobacteriales; family Micromonosporaceae; genus Dactylosporangium; species Dactylosporangium aurantiacum. The sequence goes on from NZ_JNYJ01000007.1 coordinate 417,082, forward strand.
CCGCCCGCATCGCGGCCGACCTCGAGGACGCCGCCCAGGCGCTGCCAGCCGTCATGGCCTTCGACGACCCACTCATCATGGCCGAGCACATCGAGGCCGGCGAGGCGATCGCCGGGACCGTCCTGACGGTCGACCTGACCAACCGCGAGGTGAAGCCCGGCAACACCAACCGCACCCGCGTCCCGCTGTTCACCCTGCGCACCGACCGCCGCCCCGCCCAACCGGCCGGCACGTGGATGCGCTGGGCCGACGACCCCAGCGTCGAAGTCGAGCTCCGGGCGCAGCGTCCGCTGCCGCACTCCGCAACCGACCCGACCGACACCCCGTTCGAGGTCACCTTCGCCGTCATGGCGGGTCACCGCAACGGCACCACCGTCCCCGCCGCCGGCGACGAGATCGTCGTCGCCGCGCTCGAACCCGCCAGCGGCGGGTTCGGCCGACCAGGCGCCGGCCCCGTGCCCTGGACCCACCGCCCTACCACCGGAGCAGCAGCATGACCGCCAACTTCGACGCCGTGGCCGCCGCCGACCGCACCCACGTCCTGGACCTCATGAACCAGCTCGGGCCGGAGTCCGCCATCCGGGTCAAGGCCCCGCCCGGCGCCGGCAAGTCGACCCTCGTCTGCGACATCGGCCGGACCCTCGCCGCCGCCGGCGACGTCGTCCCGGTGATCACCCAGACGAACGCCCAGGCCAACGACCTGATCCGCCGGTTGCACCGCGACAACCCCGGCCTGCCGGTCGGCCGGTTCCACGGCGCCGGCAAACTCACCGCCGACATCGCCGCGCTCGCCGCCGCGTCGCCCAACGTCACGGCCAGCACCGACCTGACCAACCTGCGAGCCGCCGGCGCCCGCATCATCGTCGCGCCGGCAGCGAAATGGGCCACCCTGGCCCGCGGCACGGTGACCTTCGACTGGCTCATCGTCGACGAGGCCTACCAGATGCGCGCCGACATGCTGCAGCACACCGGACACCTCGCCCTGCGGCACCTGTTCGTCGGCGACCCCGGCCAGCTCGCCCCGTTCAGCGTCCTCGACACCGACCGGTGGCAGGCGCTGCCGTACTCACCGATCCGCCCAGCCATGGACATCCTCGCCACGAACCACCCCCACCTGCCGACCCACAGCCTCGGCACGTCCTGGCGGCTCCCACCCTCGGCAGCCAGCCTCATCGCCGGCGCCTTCTACCCCGACATGCCCTTCCAGGCCGGCACCGACCCCACCGACCGGGACCTCCACCTGGCGAACCGGCGGTTCACCGACCGCCACCCCAACGGTGTCGGCTTCGACGTCAACGCGGCCCTCGACCGAGCCGCCGCCACCGGCTGGGCCTACGCCGAACTTCCCCAGCGCGTCACCGTGCGCAGCGACCACGAGGTCGCCGCCGCCCTCGCCGCACTAATCGCCGCCGTGCTGGCCCGCCGGGGCACGATCGTGTCGGAGCTGCCCGCCGAGCGCGGCGGCCGGCCCCTCGAGCCCACCGACATCGCCGTCATCACCGCCCACAACGACCAGCGCGCCGCCGTCCTCGTCGCGCTCGAAGACGCTGGCCTTCCCACCGGCGGTTTCACCGTCTCCACCGCCAACCGCATCCAGGGCCAAGAGTTCGCACTCTCCCTGATCTGGCACCCGCTGGCCGGCCGCGCCGACAGCACCCCGTTCCACCTCGATCCAGGACGGATGTGCGTCATGCTCTCCCGCCACCGTCACAGCGCCATCGTCGTGGGCCGTGCCGGCGTCGAGGATCTCATGTACGACTACGTCGACACCGAGCCCGTGATCGTCGGCGAGCCCAACCGCCGCGTCGACGGATGGCAGGCCAACCTCCAGGTCCTTCACCACCTGCAACGGCACCGAATCGCCACCTAAGACGAAGGCGGCTGCTGCTGTCGCAGTGAGCCCGGCCGCATCGTTCCCGTAGGTCGACCCCGCCGATGATCGGCCCCTGCGCGGCCGACCGAAAGCACCAGCCACTTGCGCTGTTACACCGCTGGCGAGCCTTTTGCACTCAGCGGCAATCTCCGCCATCCCGGCGCGTGGTACCGCACACGTTGGTGCAACCTGGACAGGGCCCAGCGCCGCATAGGTCCCTCGCCTACGCAGGCATCTCGCCGACGGTATGCCACGCCATGCGCAGCTGCTCGAGGTCCGCGCCGCCGGCACTGAGCAAGACGTGCAGCGCGCCGCTGCCAAGGCCCGTGCCGCTGCCCTGCAGGTGGAGCTCGACGTCGTCCGCGTCGAGGCCCGCGCAGCTGCTACCCGGACAGCTCGCGGAACCCGGCCCGCTTGAGCGCGGGGATCTTCGGCGACGTTGCCGGTCGGAGAACAGCCGTACGCCGTTCGTGCCGTCGACCAGGCATGCCCGGGGCGAGCAGGTGGGTCTGCTGCTGGGTGCTCTCCTCGTCGGCGGACACCCGCGTGTAGACCAGCTCCGCCACGACCTCGCCGCCTTCGCCCCGCCATTTGCAGCCATTGACGGTTCTATTCCGGCCTGTGTCCAACAGATCTATAGTCACGGGTGGGTCGACGGCCCACCTGCGTCGGGTACCCGGAAGGAGACCTCGATTTGTCCCCGGACGTGCTGACGGCGCTGGCGATGACGGGCGCGTCTACGATCGTTGCGGCCATGGCTACCAACGCCTGGCAGTCCACGCGCGACGGCGTCGCCCGGCTGTTCCGCCGCCCGGGCCACGATCCACGTGTCGTCGAGGCGCAGCTCGAGGGCGACGCCTCGGTAGTGGCGCAGGACGAGGACGTGGACGGCGCACGCCAGGACTTGGTCGGCCCGTGGCGCCGCCGGTTGGCGGCGCTGCTGCGCGAGCATCCTGAGGCGGAGCCGGAGCTGCGGGCTCTGGTGGAAGAGATCCGCCGGCAGCTGCCGGCGGCCGAGCAGAGGTGGCTGCAGATCAACACTGTCAGCGGATCGGGCACCCTGTTCGCCACACAGGGTGGCAACGTAATTGTGCACGGCGCCGGACCGGACCAGGCGCGACCGCCAGCGCCGAGGTCCAGCGCTGCCGACGGCGATCCGGAGTGACCACACCGGGCGGTGGATCCGGTCAGCTCGTGGACGCCACCCAGGTGGTCCACGTGGAGAGCGGGGCCGGATACGGTGCGATCGGCGCCGACGTGCACGTCTTCCGCGACCGCGGCCCGGTGTACCTGCTGACCGGGCACCGCCCGCCGCCCGCCGTCGACACCGCGTGGCTGCTAGCGCAGCCCAGCCGGATGCTCAGCGCCGACCTGGCAGTCGTCGCCTTCACGGGCCGGGACCGTGAACTCGCGCAGCTCACCGCCTGGCGCGGCGCGTCCGCCCCGCGCCTCTCCGCCCGGTGGATGTATGCACCCGGCGGCCAGGGCAAGACCCGCCTGGCAGCGCAGTTCGCCTTGCAGAGCACGGCAGCTGGGTGGAAGGCCGTCCGCGCGCTGCACGGTCCGGGACAGCCGCTGCCCGGCAGCCAGGATCTGCGCCTGGGCAGCGCGCCAGGCCTGATGCTGATCATCGACTACGCCGACCGCTGGCCGGTCTCGCACCTGCGCTGGCTATTCCACAACGCCCTGCTCCACCAAGCGGTGCCCACCCGCCTGCTCTTACTGGCCCGCTCCGTCAACGCCTGGTCCGCCGTGCGCGCTGAACTGGAGGAGCTGCGGGCGGAGACGGACGAGTTCCCGCTGGGGCCCCTCGACGGCGATGGCGGCACTGCGGAGGAACGAGCCCGGCGCAGGGCCGAGATGTTCCGCGTGGCCCGGGACTGCCTGGCGGAGCGGTACGGCGTCCCCGATCCCACCGCCATCGAGCCGCCGCTTCCGCTCAGCCACCCCGGCTTCGACCTGACGCTCACCCTGCACATGGCAGCACTGACCGCCGTCGACGCGCACGTCCGCGGGCTCAAGCCGCCGGACAACATGGCCGGCCTATCTGTCTACCTGCTCGACCGCGAGCGCAAGCACTGGACCCGCCTGTACGAAAACCGGGTGGAAGGGCTCGACTTCGCGACCCCGCCGTCCGAGATGGCACGCGCGGTGTTCACTGCCTCGCTGACCGGGGCGACTACCCACGCGGCCGGCATCGCGACGCTGCGCCGGGTGGAGGGCGGGGCGCACCACGAGCGGCTGCTGGCCGACCACGCCACCTGCTACCCGCCGCTCACACCAGGCAGCGTGCTGGAGCCGATGTACCCCGACCGCCTCGCCGAGGACTTCGTGGCGCTCACGCTCCCGGGTCACGACGTCACGGCGTACGCGCCAGCGTCCTGGGCGGCCCCCACCGTCGGCGCCCTCACCCAGCGGGACCGGGGCGGGCCTCCTCCGGCTCACCTCTCCCGGGCGATCACCCTCCTCGCCTCCGCCGCGGCGCCGGACCGGTGGCCGCACGTCGCGATCCACCTCAGCGAGATCCTGAAGAACGACCCCGACCTGGCCCCCGACGCCGGCAGCGCCGCGCTCTCCGCGCTGGCCGAGGTCACCTCGCTCCCGATCGAGCTGCTGGAAACCGTCCACTCTGTCCTGCCCGAAGGGCGCCACGCCGACCTCGACCCCGGCATAGCCGCGATCGCCGAGCGCCTTTTCGGCCACCGCCTCGCGTCGGACCCCGACCCGGCCGAGCGGGCGCGGCTGTGCCACGCGCTGGCGCAGCGGCAGGCATACGCTGGCCGGTACCGGTCCGCTGCGGATTCAGCGCGGGAAGCTGTACGGATCCGCGGGTTGCTGACGGCCGGCGATCCCGAGGCGCACGAGCCCGATCTTGCAGACTCGCTGGGCAGTCTCGGCAGCATCCTCTCCGAGCTAGGCCAGCGCAGGGAGGCCCTTGACGCGGTACGGGAAGCCGTCGCGATCCGTCGCCGGCTCGCCACCGCCGAGCCCACAGCGAACGAGCCCGGTCTCGCCCGCATGCTGGACAACCTCGGCATCCAGTTGGGGCGGGTGGGCGAGCTCCACCAAGCCCTCGCCGCGTCGCGGGAGGCGGCTGCCCTGCACCGACGGCTCGCCGCGGACGGCGCCGGCGTGGACAGGTCCACCGCCCTCGCCGACTCGCTGGACAACCTCGGCACCCACCTATCCGCATGCGGGCACGTCGAGGAGGCCACCGCCACGGCGCGGGAGGCGGTCGAGGTGTGGCGGCGGCTGACCGAGGCCCAGCCCGCAGCTCACGAGCCCGGCCTAGCCCGCGCGCTGAGCAACCTGAACGTGCTGCTGTACCGGGCCGGCCAGCGCGACGAGTCGCTCCGCCCCGGGCAAGAGGCGGTCGACGCGTGGCGCCGCCTGGCAGGCGCCAATCCCGCCGCACACGAGCCCGGCCTCGCCCGCGCCCTCGGCAACCTGAGCGCCTCCACCTCCGACACCGGCGACCACGAAATGGCCCTAACGCTGGCCCGCGAATCGGTGGCCCTCTGGCAACGCTTGGCCAGTGCCAACCCCGCCGCGCACGAGCCCGGCCTCGCCAACCAGCTCAGCGACCTCGGCGTCCACCTGTCCCGGGTCGGGCAGCGCGGCGAGGCGCTGCAGGCCGACCGGGAGGCGACCCGGATCCGGCGGCGGCTCACGCTCACCGACCCCACCACCTACGGACCTGACCTCGCCCGCTCGCTAAGCAACCTCAGCGTCGGCCACTACGAGGCGGGGCAGCACTCAGAGGCATTGGAGTTCGAACAGGAGGCGGTGAGGACCCGGCGGCGGCTGGCGCAGTCCGACCCCACCGCGTACGAGGCGGACCTCGCCCGTTCGCTGAGCAACCTCGCCGTCTTCCAATCGGCGGTAGGGCGGCATCAGGACGCCCTCCTGACAGTGCGCGAGGCGGTCGAGCTGTGGCGGCACCTCGCGGCTACCGGTCCCGCCGCACACGAGCCGGACCTCGCGCACGCCCTGAATGCTCTAAGCAACTGTCTGTCGCAACTCGGCAAAGCGCAGGATGCGCTCTCCGCGGTCGAAGAGTCGGTGACGCTCTGGCGCCGCATCGCCACCGCCGAGCCCGCCGCGCACGAGCCCGGTCTCGTGCGTGCGCTGGGCAACCTCGGCGTCCGCCTCTCCGAGACGGGGCGTAACCGCGACGCAGTGGCGACGAGCCAGGAGGTCGTGGAGGTCTACCGGCGCCTGGCCGCCCGCAGCCCGGCCGTGTACGAGCGGAACCTCGCCATCATGCTGCTCAACCTGGGCGGCCAGCTCTCCGAGGTGGACCAGATGGCGGAAGCGCTGGCCGTGACGCAGGAGTCGGTGGCGCTGTGGCGGCGGCTCGTGGCTGCCGAGCCGGACGCGAACGCGCCTGGCCTCGCCCGGACGGTGTGCAACCTCGGTGTGTTCCTCCGGGAGGCGGGACGGCTGGCGGAGGCGCACGCCGCGGGGCAGGAAGCGACTGCGCTGCACCGGCGTCTCGCGGCGCAGAACCCAGAGGCCCTCGAGCCCTTTCTCGCCAACTCCCTGGACAACCTCAGCACCACGCTAGCCGTGCTCGGCTCGGCACTGGACGCGCTGGCTGCCGCCGAGGAAGCAATATCCATCCACCGCCGCCTCGCGGCGGCCAATCCTGCCGCGTATGAGGCCGGCCTCGCGGCGTCGCTCAGCAACCTGAGCCAGCGGCACGCCGCGACGGGACAGCACCAAGCGGCGGTCGAGGCGTCGGACGAGGCAGTGACCCTCTTCCGGCGCCTGGCCGTGGCAAGCCCGGCGGTGCACGAAGCGGGCCTCGCGAAGGCGCTCCAGGCCGCCGCATCTCTGCGCCCGGCCGCCAGCTCCGGGCCGCCGCCCGAGGTGGGCCCCTAGTACGGCAGCCGCCCCCAGGTCGTTGATCCGAGGCTGCCGCGGCGTCGGGGTCGGCGGGCCGATCAGCTCGCCGGCGACGCCGAGCGCGGCGGCGACGTCCGGACTTTGATGCGGTCGGTGCCATGCCGCGGCGGAGCTCGCCGAGGCGGCTGATGCTCACCACGGGGCCTGCCTGGGCAGCGAGGTCGCTGAGCCCGTCCACGCTGTCCTAGTCGACGAGCCGCCGACAGCACGCCGGCCCCGGGGGCAGGCCGCCAGGCGCGACGGGTTCCACATGGCGTACCTCAGCAGCGTACTCAGTGCAGTGCGGGTGGGATTGGGATCGGCTTCGTCGAACCGGGCGCTGGCCGCGTCCGCCACCGCGATCTCGACGACCTCGTCGCGCACCGCCAAGTGGCGATGTCGGGCACACGACACAAACGGATTACGCCCGCCGTTCGATGACGGTTGCAAGTAGGCGACTTGTGGCTGGGGGAACCGATGCCTGAAGAGTGGATGTTGCACCTGCTTCTCGCGCTGGTAGTCGTCGGGGTCCGTGGTGTGCTCGTCATCGTCCGTCAGGAAATACAGCAACGTGGAGCCGAGCGGCTCTTGAAGCTGTTGAAGCTGGGTGGTCCGGACATGAAGATCGTCATGCGGAACGGCGGGGCCCGCTGGTCCGTGGAATTCACCAGCATCGACGCTCCCGCCGCTCTGGGCCGTCGGCATGGAGCCGGACCCGAAAAGCCGCAGGAAGTCCAGGACAGGGCCGTCGAATCAAGCGCCGAACCCACCCGGGCTGCTGCGGGCAAGGGTCGGCAGCACAAGGGTGCGGGCGCTCAGCGGCGCAGAGGCGGTGCCGATGGACGACACTGACGCAAGCGCGGAGGGACCGGGGAGATCGAGCAACGACCGGCCCCGCCGGCAGTTCAGCGACCCTCGCTCAGGAAAGTTCTACAAAGAGAAGTACCCGATCGTGTTCACCGCCGCGTGCCTGGTTGTCAACAGCGTCCAGACCGCGGAAGACGTGGCACAGAACGTCTTCATCGAAGTCCTCACGAGCGCGGACGTGACCGCCCTGCTCGACAAGCCAGCCGACGAGCAGGACCGACTGCTGCAAGCCATCGCGGCCAGGCGCGGAATCGACCACATGCGCCGTCAGTCGCGGCTCGTTCGGATCATTCAGCAGCGGGTCCGCTGGACCGAGAGCGGCGCGGTCACGCACGTGGAAGAAGAAGTGTTGACCCGGGAGGTAGTCCGCGCGATTGCCAACATCAAGAACGAACTGCATCGAGCGATCGCCGTCATGGCGTGGATCAGCGACATGACCTCCCCGCAGATCGCCGCTGAGGTCGGGCTCTCCCCAGAACGGGTCCGCGGCATCCGGCTGAAGCTGAAGGAACGCTTTCGCTCAGAGTTCGTCGAAGTGGAGACTGAGGTTGCACGGCCGCAGGAGGGAACCATATGACCGGCCAGGACTTTGACGGCGAAACCGCCGCTCGCGACGCCGTCAACCGTGCGGCACAGGCGATTGCCTTGGCCGTCCAGCATGACGCCGACGCAGGCCTCCGTGATCTGCACCGTCGTATGGCCACCGCTGAAGTGCCGTCGCTTGCCGCCAGCGAACGCCTTCGCGAGAAGCCACGGCGTCATGCCCCGAAGGCCGGTGCACTTGCCGCATGGCTGACCGGGGCAACCGGGCTGCTGACGGCATTGCTGTACGTCGGCTTCGACACCATGCCCACAAAATTGGCCCTGGTGATCACAGTTTCAGCCGCCGTCGCACTCCTCGCCGTTGCCGTACTCGCCCGGCCCTCCGACCAGAGGGCGGCATCACGCCCCCCCAGGTCCAGGCAATGGCTTTCCATCGCCGGCAGTAGCGCTGTGGCGATGATCTGCACAGCAGCGGCTATCTGGGTATCGACCGGCGCATCTTTTATGACGGCACAGGCCCCACCGCCCAGTGGAAAGGACTGCATGGTGCCGTCGCCTGGTGGACCCAACCTGTGTGGGTCTACGTACGATCCGAGCATCGGCGGTCCAACATCGAACACAGTTGTCGGTCCCCCCTCCATCGCTGCCATCACGGATTGGACTGGCTTTATCAATGTTGTCGTTGTGAACACGGTTCCGGTGGATCCTCGAATGCGATACATCCTTATCGTCAGAGACGAGGATGGCGTCCAACTAGTAGGCGAGATCGCAGCTCCGGCTGACAAGCAGGTCGTCAGCATTGATCTTCAAGATGCCCCGCTCGGTTCCCGCCGGGACATCTACCTGGCCCTCACCCCCGTGGAGGAAATGGTGACGTGGAGGGCGTCGACCATCAGGCCGCTCGGTGACGTGCCCGACGGCACTTACCTCATCGATCGCGCCACACATGTACGGACGAAGTAGCCATCGTCGCTGGTACGGCTGGGACAGTCAGCATGGTCACGGTGCGTACTCCATCGGTCTGTGCACGGCGCCGGTGCACAGAATCTCGCGGCGCTTGTCGTAGTACGTGACAGTGACAGACGTAACACAGTCAGACGTGGGTAGTTGGCGAAGCTGGATTCAAGTGGGTTGAGCCGTGCCGCTTGCTACGCCGCCCAGCGGCCTACCTGGCCGTGGCCGGCATGGTAAAGGTCCGCCAGGTACGCCCGGACCGGCTCGACCCACGGGGTATTCGTCACCGTGCCCAGCATGACCGCCGCGACCACCGGCGACACCACATCCGCGACCTGCAAGAACTGCTTCGTCCTACTGCCCTTCCAGGGAAGGCCTCGGTGAAGCCGTTGAGCAGCCCGGCCTGGGCGGCCGTCAGCTCGGGACCGTCCGGCGCCCCGATCTTCCAGCTGCGGGTCGAGCCGGTCAGGCACCACGACGGCCCGTCGGCGTTGAAGGCGTTACCGCCGGACGTCTTCCGTGCCCCGCGGGTCCAGACGCGCAGTCCCGGCGCCCACCCGAGCGCCTCGGCCATGCTCCGCTGCACCAGCCCCGCCCCCGAGCCGTCGTACACGCTCACCCGGGTGCTGTCGTACCGCCGCGCGTACAGGAAGGTCCGCAACCGCCGCGACGGCACCCCGAACGCCGCGGCGTCCAGCCGCACGACGTCGAAGGTCTCCCACCCGGCGGCCGCCAACTCCGCGCACAGGTCCTCCCAGAGCGGCTCGACGTCGGGCACCTGCTCGCACAGCAGCCACTCAAGATCGTGCGCGGTCAGCGCCCAACGGGCGGCCTCCACCACCAGCGCGGTGCGCGGGTCCTCACACCGGTGCGGCAGGTCCGCCCACTCGCAGCCGCAGCCGGCCCCCAGGCACGTGATCGCGTCGAGCGCGAGCTGCATCTCCTGCACCCCGATCCGCTTGCCGCCGCGCGAGAACGGCGGGCACGGCGGCGTCACCACCGCCCCCCGCACGCCGACGTGTGCGGCCGGGTCCAACCGCCGAATGTCGACCTGATGCCGCTCGAACCCGGCGGCCCGCCCGGTCGCGCACGCGTCGCCGTCAAGCTCCACCCCGACCATTGGCGGCAGTCCCAGGATCTGGCCGCCGACGTCCATGCCCCCCGGCCCGGCGCACAGGGAGACGACCTCGCCTGGCCCGGCGATCACCAGGTCCGCCGCCGGCGCGGCGTCCGCGAGCAACACGGCCAGTTCCTCCGTCAGCTCGACCGCATGCGCGTCAGCGCGTCGAGGGCCGCGGGCAGGTCGGGGGAGCGCGTCACCGCCCCCGCCAGCTCGGCCACCTCGGCGTCGCCGAGCATTCGGCCCGCCCACGCCTCCAGCAGCTCGCGCGGAATGACGAGGCCGGGCTGCACGGCGCCAACCGTCGTGGCCAGTTCCCGCTTCGCCTTGCGGAAGTTGAAGACGGATGTCCACGTCTCGTCCGGGTCCGGCCACACCCCGACCGTGCCGGTCGCCAGGTCGATGCCGACGACGGCCTGGCCGTCGAGCGACAACATCAGCAGCGGGTCGCTGACCTCCGTATCCACGTCGACCGTGAACGTCTCGTTCGGGGAGACGATGTACAGCTCCGCCTTCATCTGGCCTGCCACGGAACCTCCAGTCCAGTCGGGATGCCGGGCCCGTCGCAACGCGACATATGGCCCTATCATTGGGATTACTTGGCGCCGGTCAACGCGTCGCGGATCGCATCGCTGATCACGGCGAGCACGCCGTCCGGGGTGTGCAGCCGCACCAACGTCGCCCCGGCCAGCGGCCTGGTGCCCCGCTCGGCGACGTCGAGGTGCAGCACCCGCACCCCACGACCGGTCAGCCGGGCGACGAGCCGGGCCCCTTCGTCCAGCTGCCCGGGCCCCACCAAGTGCCCGTCGCTGACCACGACCAACAGCCGAGCGCCGTCACCGCGCGCCAGCCCGAGCGCCCCATCGAGCGCCTGCACCGCCTCGACGAACGCCTCCGACCCGTCCTTCGCGACGAACTTGGTCACGTTGGCCGGGTCGGCGCCCGGGGCGACGATCGACGTTACCGCCTCACCGAACGCGACCGTGGCGCCGCAGCCGCCGACCCGGCGGACGGCCTGCCCCACCACCCAGGCCACCGACGACAGCACCGGCGCGGCCCAGCCCATCGACCCGGACACCCGCTGCGCCGCCCCCAGCATCGCCGCGCGACCGTCCAACCTGCCCGGCGGCGTCGCCGACGTGACCACTGTGCTCGCCCGCTCCCGGAACCGGGCGCGCCGCAGCACATGCATCAACCGGTTCGCGGCGGCCCGCTCGTCCGGCTCGGGCGGGCGGACACCCGACACCGGCGTCGACCGGCCGCGACCGAACCCATGCCCGAACACGTCGCCGGCGCGACGCTCGGCGGCCGCCCGGTCCGTCGTCTCCTGCCGCTGAGCCTCCGCGGCCGCTTCCTCATCTGCCTCTTCGGCCGCCGCCTCAGCGAGGCTGTCCGCAAGGAAGGTCCGGTCCGGCTTCCGTCACCTCGTCGGCGACCTTGGCCAGCACCGCGCGCGTCGCCGCTCCGAGCGGATCGACGCCCTCCTCGTCGTCGGCGTCGACCGGCCCCGTCTCGCTGGTGACTGCCAGGGCTTCCGCGGCCGTGTCACTGTCGTCCGAGGATGTCCGGGAACAACCGTGTGACGGCATTCGGCTTCCCTCACCGTCCGGGTCTGTGTCCGCCGGAATGTCGAGGGCCGAAGTTCTCCCGGCTCGCCGTCGTGGTTCGCGTTCGTGGCGTAGGGGTTCACGACGGCGACAGATGAGACCGTAGTCGAGGGCAGGTCTGGCCGCACGACCTGGCGCCAAGCATTGGCGGACGTCCGAGAGGATGTCGACCGGCACGACAATCCCCAGCGCAACGACCGCCTCGCGGCATGAGCGAGCGTTTGGGCAAGGGCTTGGGTGTAGGCGCCACCAAGCTGATGAAGGGCCCTCTACGGGATTGGTGCGTCGTTCACGCGGCGGAGGTGGAGGCGCGAGGCCATCGCGAGGTACTGCAACGTCGTGGTAGACGAGGGTGTGCTCAGTTCGATCTGGAACGCATCCTCGTACCCCTGCTGATTGCGAAGCACCCACCGCCAGGCGGAGGTCATGCCGAGCAGGCCGGCATAGTGCTGATTCATTTGGGTTGACACCGAATCCGACACCCAATGGCGAAGCGGCGGCGGTTGCCGCGGATCGAAGGAAACTTCGACCGTGTCGTCATCCGGATCAACCTCCACGTGGAGGTATCCCTCGTCGAAGCGGAACTGGATCGCCACAAGCCAGGAAGGGTCGTCTACATACGCCAGATGCACGACCCCGGCCAGATCGGTCAACACGGAGGGACCAGAAGAAGGCAAGTTATGCGCCACACGGAGATCATGGCACCGACCGCGTCGGCGATACGTCCGCTATTCGGCACGATCGAGCACTGCGGCCGTGGTTCGACGCGCCGGACCCCGCCACGAAGCGTGACGATCTCCACGTCGGCGGCCGCGCGGGACCTGCGGCAGATGTGTGCGCTCTAAGTTGGACCCGCGGGTCTTGCCCTGTTCGGGGCAGAATAGTGCGTGATCGATCGAGTGCTGGCCGAAGACGTTGAGCTCTTCGAGCGTGCCGTGCGCACGTTTCGAGGGACGCGCGGTGCTGGCCTGCCATACCTGGAAAGTCCTGGTGCTCTCGCCTTCGTTGCTTCCCGCGGTCACGAGATCTTCGGCTGGTGCTGGGGTTATCAGCTGATTCGTCCCGACGGCTGGGTATCGAGCTCAGATGCGCCAACCTGGCGGCGCTGTGGGCGAACTTCAAGATCGCCGGTGCGCGGTTCGTCGTTGTCGCCGCTGTCATCGACAGCCTGACGCTGCGCGAATCGTATGCCCAGAGCCTCGCGGGCTGCGAGATCCGCCTGGTCGGATTGACCGCTGACGACGACACCGTACGCAGCCGCCTGAGGCAACGAGACACGGACGCAAAGCTCGAGCAGCACCTCAAAGCGTTGGACGAGGACAGGCGCATGTCGGTCGACGTTGAGGACTTCACGATCACCAACGACCGCGCCCCTGCCGACGTGGCTACCGAGATTCTTGTGCGAGTGGGTTGGGCGGACCATGCCAGATGACGCCTCACCGGAACCGGGGCACGGTCGGCGACCGCCGTCATTCCGCCGCTTCTGGATCTCAGACCCGCTTACCGAGATCGGATAACCGCTCATCGGCAGATGTGCTCACCCGCTGAACCCGAGAATGTTGACCCACTGTCACGGAGGGTGAGCGTGGCGGCTCGGTGGCGGAGGCCGTGACAAGCCATGATTGACAAGCCGTGTTGGTTCTCCCGGGCATTCGCCACGGGACATGGGTGCGTTGCGGCCTGCCGTGGAGGGTCCCGAACTGGGGTCTCGTACGTCCTGACCGCCGGCGCGGGCTGCGGGGGAGTCCCTGCGTCTATGGTGCCGCTCGTGGTTCTGGTGGTGCACAAGTGCTCGGGCCAACGAGTGCGAGCGATCGTTGTTGCTGCATGGGGCAGCCAGCTGACATGTCAACGATCACGGGGGACGGCGCCTGTTCGAAGCCAGGCGCAGATGCGATCCATCTTCAACAGCCCGAAACGCGCCCCCGAGCGCACCTTCTGACGGAGGCAAACCTGCAGGTCATGGCTGTTGCTCGGAGATGAAGCGCGCAGGTCTCTGTCCAAGGCGGGTCCCACCGTACATGGGAACGGACCGACGGACGTAGCGACGTCGCGATCATCAGCGGAACGTGGCAGCTTGGGTAATGCGTACGGCCTGCTGCCCAGCGGCATGCTGATCGCCAGGCGTGGCAACCGCTCGACGGTAGCGCAGAGTTTGGGAAGATACTTCGCGGTCAGCCATGCCAGCCACCCGGCATGGATGACCCCCGCGTGTGCGGGGAAGACGACGGCCGGACGGTCGAGGCGTACGCCGCCATGGGATGACCCCCGCGCGTGCGGGGAGGACGGGCGAGCATCCTCGCGCACGTCGTGCTGGAGGGATGACCCCCGCGCGTGCAGGGAGGACTTCGGCGGCGGGCTGATCCGCATGACGGAGCGGGGATGACCCTCGCGCGTGCGGGGAAGACAAGACGCTGATCACCGACACCCGCGGCGTGCCGGGATGACCCCCGCGCGTGCGGGGAGGACACCTCACCGCCCTGGAGCAGCTTGGCGTGGAAAGGACCACCCCCGCGAGTACGGGGAGGACCCGACGTTCTGAGCGAGCACGATCTTGTCGTCGGGGCGACCCCCGCGCGTGCGGGGAGGACGAGCCGAGCACGATCCGGGCGATCGGCTCCAGGGGATGCTCCCCGCACGTGCGGGGAGGACGTCGGTGCCGGCCCGCTCGGCAACATCATCGAGGGATGACCCCCGCGCGTGCGGGGAAGACCTCAAGATCTGTCACTATCGGCTCTCCCTCTGCGGATGACCCCGCATGTGCGAGGAGGACTCGATCGGGCAGCTCGACCGCGTGTACGGCCGGGTATGACCCCTTGCGCATGCGGAGACGACGACGGTGGGTAAGCACCCGGCGTGGGCGTTCCCGGATGACCCCCGCGCGTACGGGGAGGACTAGTTGATCAGGCAGGAACCGACGTACTCCGGGAGATGACCCCCGCGCGTGCGGGGAGGACCTCGGCCTGCTCGGCGACCTGTTCGACATCATCGGATGACCCCCGCGCGTGCGGGGAGGACGAGGGTGGCACGCAGTTCGGTGCGTATCCGCAGGGATGACCCCCGCGCGTGCGGGGAGGACGAGCGCGCGGTGGATGGTCATAGCCGCACTCCAGGATGACCCCCGCGCGTGCGGGGAGGACTCCGTCCAGCCCGGCGCCACGATCCCGGACAGCGGATGACCCCCGCGCGTGGGGGGAGGACGCTTCCGGGTGTGAACCCTGCGGTGATGTACGTGGGATGACCCCCGTGCGTGCGGGGAGGACTACCCGGGCAGCGAGGGCGTGGCGATCCACTGGGGATGACCCCCGCGCGTGCGGGGAGGACGTGTAAACGGTCCACTCTCGACGGTGGCAGAAGGGATGACCCCCGCGCGTGCGGGGAGGACCAGATTAGGGTGCGCATCGAGGGCATCTATCAGGGATGACCCCCGCGCGTGCGGGGAGGACCGGTACGCCTCGAAGGCCACCTGCCCCAGGCTCGGATGACCCCCGCGCGTGCGGGGAGGACAAGACGCTGCTCGGCCAGTCCGGCGTGAGGTAGGGATGACCCCCGCGCGTGCGGGGAGGACGCATGAGCCGGCCTCGCGCCGCCACGCCACGTCGGATGACCCCCGCGCGTGCGGGGAGGACACGGACAGGGAGCGCGCCGCCGTGCTCGACGCGGGATGACCCCCGCGCGTGCGGGGAGGACTGACCGGTTTTGGGGTGCCCGACGCGCCGAGACGGATGACCCCCGCGCGTGCGGGGAGGACGGGAACGGTGCCACGGCCGGCGCCTGGGTCTCCGGATGACCCCCGCGCGTGCGGGGAGGACGAGCGGAACGGCGGTCATCCCAGAGCCACCCAGGGATGACCCCCGCGCGTGCGGGGAGGACAACACGTGGTCGATGGTGGCCCCGGGGAGCACGGGATGACCCCCGCGCGTGCGGGGAGGACACACCCCGTTGGATTCTCGACGCGCTCGGGCCGGGATGACCCCCGCGCGTGCGGGGAGGACGACGTTGGCGCCGGCGGGGTGGGCGGCGATGGCGGATGACCCCCGCGCGTGCGGGGAGGACACTTGTTGACCTGGGCCGCTAGAGATCCACTCGGCCGATTTTCTTCACAATGCCGGCAGGACGGTGAGTAGGCCGCAACCGTAGGCTTTGCCGCGTCCTACGCCATTGTTGATCAATTCCGTGAGAGCAAGCGGATCGTTCACTGTCGCTGTAGCGGCGATGTGGGCGACGCGGAGCGGATGGTTGCCGGCGCGGCCGACAGTCACCGGGGCATCGAGGATCTCAACGTTGCGCAAGCCCGGTTCGAGCCGCGCGGTGAGCCAGCCCTGAAGCTCGCTGTCGGGGACGGGCAGACGTCGGCCGGTGCGGGACTGGCAACGCACCGCATTGATGTCGACTCGGAGGTGAACACGTCCACCCGGGTGCAGGTTGGCTATGACGCCGGTGAGGTCGGTGACGCGGATGCCGTAGTCGGTGCGGGCCGGCGGTGCAGCGGCCTGCAAAAGGATTCGCGGATGCGGCCGGTGTTCGACGCGGTACAGGATGCCGGCGGTGCCTCGGCGCTGGTCCTGTGGTCCGGGCAGATCGGGTCGGAAGAGGGTCATGACCGCTTTGTGGATCTGGTCGCGGTCGCTCCAGTCGCGGACGTGCCTGATGAGGGCCGGATGGTTCAGTGGGACAGCGGCGAGTGTCGGCGTCGGCTGGGCGGTGACGATCGCGGTCATGAGAGGTTCTCCTTTGCCCAGGTCAGCAGTTCGTCGCGGGTCATGGTCGGCGGCTCGACGCGGGTCACGGTTCGGGTTTGGTAGCCGTAGCGGTCGTGCGGGTGCGGGCCGAGCGGCAGGTCGGCGTGGGTTACGGTCCGGCCCCGCAGTTGCACTGCGTCGCGGGGGTCGACCGAGGTGTGAAAGAGGTGCAGGGTTCTGGAGCTGGCCGCGCCGGTCGCGGGCGTCCGGGTGGCGCTGTCGTTGAGCTCGTCCGGGCTGATGCCGAGTACGAGCGGCTGGTCCGGCAGGCAGGCTTTCCGGCCGAGGCTGAGCGGCCAGTACGGCTCGATGAGTGCATCTGCAAGATTCCGCAGGTATGCCGGGTTGCCATGCAGGAACCAGGTGAACACGGCTCCGGTGAGGTAGGTGCGCCACGTCTGCAGTGTTTGCTGCTGGCCTTTGATGGCCCACGGTCTGCCGTTGCCCATCGCGATCGTTGCCAGTTTGGCCTGGTCTGCTTCGGAGAGCCACGCGTATTGGCTGATCGGGGGCGGGTTGACGGTGTGGTAGTCGAGCAGGGTCCGGCCCGGTTGGTCGATCCGGACGGCCATGTGCAGGGCGCGCAGCGGTTGTTCGTCGGCGGGTTCACCGGTAGCGGCGTTCCGGCCATACCGGTTGTGTCCGAGGGCGGCCCGGGCAAGGCCGAGCAGCCCGGCGTAGCTCGGATAGGGCAGGCTGCCGCGGTGGTTGAACCGCGCTTCCTCGCCCCATGACTGCAGCGGGCCGGCAAGTCGGCAGACGAGGGTGCTCACGACAGTTGGGCGGCGGCAGCGAGGACTTGTTCGGCACACCAAGCGGCTAGGTCTTCCAGGGATCCGGCCGGCTGGGCGTGGTCGCCTGATGTGACTGTGTCTGCAGCGGTGCCGGCGTAGCGGGCGGGCCGGAACCGGCTGGGCAGGGCGGCGACGGTACGGGTGTGTTCGCGCACCAGACCGTCGACCGACGGGGCGAGGTACCCGCTGCCGTTGCGGGC
Source organism: Dactylosporangium aurantiacum (assembly GCF_000716715.1). Lineage (GTDB taxonomy): Bacteria > Actinomycetota > Actinomycetes > Mycobacteriales > Micromonosporaceae > Dactylosporangium > Dactylosporangium aurantiacum. The sequence continues at coordinate 434,669 of NZ_JNYJ01000007.1, forward strand.
GGCGATAGGGGTTTCGAAGGCTGTCTGCAGGCTGGCCGGCAGTTTGGCCGGGACGGCGAGGACCAGGGCCGGCAGGGTGTGGTAGGCGGTGGTGGCCTGCCGGCCGGTCGGCAGGGCGAGCATGAGCGCTTCGAAGAGGGCGGTGAGCCGGGCAGCGGCGTCCGGCCTGTCGATGCCTGCCCACGCGGCGGCCAGTTGCCGGACTGACAGGTTGGCGTGCCAGTAGTAGACGCCGCCGGTGAGTTCGTTGATGCCGAGGTGGCCGGCGCCCCGATCGACGTTGCGCAGGTCGTCTACCGCGGTGAAGTAGTCGACCTCGGAAACGGTGGCGTGGGTCGTGAACGCGTGGCTTCGCTGGATGGCAGCCTCGATGGCCAGGTCTGGGCGCTGGGCGAACATCCGTCCGAACCCGGCGATGGTCAGTGAGTCGGTGCGCTGTGACTGCACGAAGTCCTCGATGGCCAGCGCGGGTGGCTCTCCCGCCGTGATGCCGGCGAAAGCTTTGTGTGCGGCGGCTCGGATTTCTTTCTCGGCCAGCCAGATGAGGGTGGCCTTCGGCCCATCAACGGTTTCCTCGTCAGCGTCGGCGGTCTCGGTGTCACCGTCGGCGGCCGCTGGTTCGGTGGCGGCGCCTTTGCCGCGCCGTTTGGGTTGTTTCGGTTCCTTCTCGCGGTCCTTCGCGGTCAGTGATGTGATGGTTTTCGTGGCGGTGGCGCGCAGCGCAGCCGTCTGTTGTTCGGTGATCGTGTCGCCCGCTTCGGCGATGAGCTTCTCGACCAGTTCGGTGATCTTCTCGGCGACGAGCGCGGACCGGAAGGTTCTGTCGGCGTCGGATCCTGCTTCGAAGCTGTGCCGCTTCGGTCGGGTCATGGCCTGGGAGGAGATCCGGCTGCGGGTGGCCCCGCCGTAGTCGATCGATTTCGGGGATCCGGCGTCGTCGCGGTTGGGATTGGCGGCGGCGAAGCTGAACAGGATGTGCAGGTTCAGGTACACGAGCGCTCCAGGGTTCGGCTGGCGGGCGGGATTCGCCCGCACTCGAGTGAGGAATGTGCGCGAAGGTGCGGTAGATCGGTCCGGTCCGGCTCAGCCGGGAACACGCGTGTGGAACTGCTCGAGCAGTCGGCGGCGGTTGCGGCGCCGACCGTCGACCGTCGGGAAGTCCCAGCTTCGGTAGAGGCGGTAGAGCTGGTGCCAGTCCAGCGTCAGCCGCTGCACAGCGCCGGCGTGCAGGATGCCGGCCAGATGACGGTGGGCGACCGGCAGGTCCATGCGCTGCACTGCGAGGAGCCGTGCCGCGACGGTGGACGCTGACAGCACGTTCCGTTCGACCAGGTCCGCGGCAAGGTCGCCGAGGCCGGTTTTCTCTGCGTGGCGCAGCGTCGGGTGGGCCGCGGTTGCGGCGGCGTGCAGCAGCAGCGGTGTGCGGAGCCAGACCGCCCCCGACCAGTACCGGGCCAGGTAGCGGTAGGCGCGATCCTGCATCGCTGGGATGTCGCCGCGACGCAGCGCGGCCCGGATCTCGGCCCGCTGCAGTGCCGGCAACAGCCACGGCAGGTAGTCCTTGTCGGGGGCTGTGCGTTCGGCCGGCGGGGATGGCGCGGCACTGGGGGATGGGCTGGTCACGTGGGTTTCCTCCACAGCACTCGGTCAGCGGTGATCGTTGAGGCGGCGTAGCGGGTGGTGGCGGCGTACGGTGCGGTCGCGGTGCGCAGCGCGGTGCGGGCCGCCGCCCACAGCTGGTCCTGCGCCTGTAGTTCAGTAAGCTGCCCGGCGCGGACTTGATCCAGTGCGCGGTCAGCGGCGTCGAGCCAGAGCCGGCGGGCGGTGCCGGCCGCGGTAGCCACCGGCCCGTCCTTCAACGGTGCCGCCACCCGCTTGCCGGTCTTGTTGTCGATGCGAGCCAGCGCGAGCCGCACCGCCCAGATGAGTCGTGCCTCGATCGCGCCGGTGCCGGCGAAGCATGCGGTCAGTAGCCCGTCGAGGTCGGTCAGTTCCGGGTCGAGCAGGACGCTGGACAACGTCACGGTCGCGGTGTGCTTCCACTTCGGGGCGGTCGCCGCGCCCTGCTTGTCCGCCAGCAGCAGTTCGAGGATCTCGGCGTGTCGGGCCTGCCGGCCGGCGGGCAGCCACAGCCGCTCCTCGCTGATCACACCGTGGCTCAACAGCTGCGGGTTGCCGGGCCAGCCGGGTCGGCGGAGCGCGTTGAGGGTTTCGATACGGTGGTCGTCGGCGGACAGGCGCAGCGTCTGCTGGCTTCCGGGGGTGCGGCCTTCGATAAGGATCCGGTGAGGGTCAGCGTCGCGGGCGGATTCCCGCAGCAGTTTGACCCGGTCCGGGTCGGCGGGTACCGGGCCGCGGAGCACCTGCACGACGCGCCCGTCGCTGGCGGGTGGGCCGAGCAGCACCGACGTGCCGGTCATCGTGTACCGGTAGAGCGGATCGTCGTACGGGCCGGGCTGGTCGCCGTCCGCCCATGCCACACCAGCCGATGACGTGCCGGGATAGATGACCAGGTCCGTGGTGAGGTTGCGCAGCAGGGTGCCGAACAGACTGCCGGCAACCCGGAACACGTGCGTGAGCCGAGCCGGGCCTTCCCCGAACGTCGACCCCTGCTGGGAGCTGATCGTTCGCCCCTCAGCGCGCACCTCAGCGGTGTTGCCGTTGAGGGTGTAATACCAACGCCCGACGAGTGCCCGGGCCGCCGCCATAGGCGGCAGTCCGCCAGTCATGTCCGGATCGCTGCCCTTGGTGAACCAGGCCGTCTCACCTTCACCCGGTAGGTGCGCGGCAAGCTCGACGAACGACTTCAGTTCGGGTTTGAGCGACGCTTCGATCAGTCTCGGGTCCTGCAGGAACGGCGACACCGGGTGGTACAGCCACAGCCGGTCCTGCAGTTCGTCGAGGACAGCACGCACCTCGCCGACGGTGAAGCCGCTGTTGTCCCGCATCCGCTGCGTCCAGTGGTCGGCGTCAGTGTTGGTGCGGCGAACCAGGAGCGCGGTGAGCGCGGTGAGGAAGCGACGCAGCCCGGCACGGATCAGCGGGTTCGGTTCGGCCAGATCCCGCCACTCGTGCGCACGCTGGAGCAGATCCTGCAGCCCGACGAGTTGTACCGGGCTCCCGTCGCGGTAGACCGGCACCCACTCGAGCTCCTTCAGGTCATACAGCGGCGCGGCGTGCGCCTGCCGCAGCTCGACCCGGACGTTGTCGACGCGGACCTGCTCGCGGGCTGCTGCAGTCGCTGTTTGGGGCATCAGGGTTGACCTCCTGTCGGATGGTTGTGCAGCCCGTACTCGTCGAAGCGGTAGCCGGCAGGCAGCGAACCGACCGGGAGGGGCAGCACGTCGTTGAGCAGAGTCGCCGGATGCCAGCCGTGCGGTGGCTGACCGGCGGCGGCCCGGAGCCGGCTGGCCAGCCTCCCGGACACCGGGATCACATGCCGCAGCGCCTCGATCAGCGTCCGTCCCCCACGCACGTCGAGCAGCTCCGCGACACCGCCCGGCCACGCGATCTGGTGGCGGCCGGTCGGGTCGTACAGCAGCACCTGGACAGTGTCGGCGTCGCGGAGCCTGGTGACGGCCTCCTCGCGCCACAGCTCCCCGCGAGTCAACGCCGCCAGCGCCGGCACACCAGCCCACCCGTCCCCCGCACGCATCGCCGTCCGCCAGTCCCGCGCCACGGACGCCACGTCGACGCCGACACGGTGCGCGGCAGCCGAGGCCGCGCCCGCGGCCAGTAGATGCGCCAATTCCGGGTTCGTGTCGGACCAGTCGTCCGTGTCAAGGTCCTCAAGACGTACGTCGGCGGCGTCGACGGCACCCTGCACGTCCTCGGGGATCCGTAGCCGGTCGCGGTCTCCGCCGGCCAGTGCCTCCGTCGCCCGCCACGTGCGACGGATCTCCGCCCGGCTGTACGGGTAGTGCGCGCCGGCGTCCAGGTCGCCGGATGCGGCTGTTGGGACCAGGATGTGCAGCACCGGGTCGCCGTGTCGGCCGGCGACGGCCAGAGGGTGTATCCAGCCGCCAGCGATCGGGATGGAGTGCCGCCATTGCCGGCCGGCCCGCTGCAGCAACGACGGCATGGGCGCGAGGTCGGTGAACACGACGTCCAGGTCGATGTCCAGGCTGGCCTCGGCGAGCTGGGTGGCCACCACCGTCACCGGACCCGCCTGCGCGGTCGGCCCGGTCCGCTGCAGCAGTTGCCGGACCGCGTCTTCCCGCTGCCCGAACGTCATCCGTCCCTGGAGCAGGAGCACCGGCTCGCCACGTTCGGCGAGCTCGATGGCCACCGCCACCGCGCGATCCACCCGGTTCACGATCACCCCGAGCCTCGCCTGCCGGTCGCCGGCCCGGGCCTGCAGCACCAGCTCGACCGTTGCGGTGTCGAACCGGGCGGCTGCAAGCCGGTGCACGTGAAGGCGATGCACGTACGACCGGTGGGCTGCAAGCCGCTGCTGTACGACCCCACGGTCGTCGACCGACGTGACGGCCGGATACAGCCCGGGCAGCACGGGCGGCGCAGCGTTCTCGCCGGAACGGTTCCATCCGGCCTGGTAAGCGGCCACGTACTCGCGCAGCCGTCGGGTCGGCAGGGTCGCGGTCAGCAATGTCACCCGGGCGCGGACAAACCCAAGCCAGCCCAGCACCCGGCACAGCAGCCGATCCTGGTACGGGTCGTACGTATGCACCTCGTCGAGCACCACATGCTTCCCGGCCAGCGCCGCCAGCCGCACCGGCGCGAACTTGTGCGAGACGCCGACGGCGAGGACCTGGTCGCACGTCATCACGCCCACCGGCGCGGTCAGCGCCCGGTGACGACCACGAAACCACGACCCGGGCCGTAGCCCCGACTGCATCTCCTCGTCATCACACACACCGGCGGGGATGGCAGGTGACTGCTGGTAGAACGCATTGAGCAACGCCCGCCCGTGGGCCAGATGCGCGAAACCGTCGGTTCCGGTGTAGAACCGCAGCACCCGGCCCAGCATCGCATCAGCCATCGCCGTTGTCGGCAAACCCCAAATCAGCCCGTCGCGGCACCCGCCACCCGCGGCGTGCCGCCACAGCCCGGCCTCGGTCTTCCCCTCACCCATCGGCACCGCCACAATTGCCAGCCCTGGCCCGTGCTCGGCGTCGACCGCCCACTGCTGTACCGGCCGTGCCGGCTCAAACGGAAACACCTGCCCGAAGCTGCCGGGCCGGCGAACCGGCAAGCCGATCGATCGCTCAACCCATGCCTCCGCGTCGGCAACACGTCGCGCGAAGTACTTCTGTGGCTCCGCCAGCAGTTGGAGGCATTCGTGGTCGGCCAGGAACGTGGCGTCGCTGGCCAGCCAGTCCGCGAGACACACCAAACCGGTCAGCAGCGGCACCGCCGGTCCGGCATCTTCCGGGTCATCGGCCGCCGTCGGCCGCCTCACCGCGGCATCGAGCGCTATCAGCACCGCATCCTGCTCGGCCCGCCACCCACCGGACTCGTCAAGGAACCGGTAATGCTCGTCCACCACTCTGGGGATGCGATCCACATCGGGCTGGAACCGGCCATGGTGACCGGATACCGCGGCACATGCCCACGATGGCAGCCCGTCCCGCTCAAGCATGTACGCGCTCAGCGCCTCGTGCCGCAACAAGACGCGCGCCTGCGAAGGCAGCGCCACGGCACGCGCCAACCATTTCGGGCTTGGCCGCGGCAGGCCGAGCCCGGACACGAACGCTGCAAACCGGCCTGCAGCAACGGTAAGCAGCTGCCCTTGGTGCAAAGGGCCGACCTTCCCGAGATCATGAGCGCCAGCCACCCACGCGAACCGCCGGTCCGCAGTCTCAGCAGACCAGCGCAACGCCCGGACAAGAAGGTCCTGGACCGGGGCGCTGAGCACATCGCGGTACAGCACCAACGCGACCGCAGCGGTATCCAAGGCATGCGCCGCCACAGGGTACGGCGCGCTACGCCCATCCCACTTAGCCCACGGTGCGGTCACGGTCGGACAGTATGCCGGGCACCACCGACAAAATTCGGCAGCGAGGCGGTTCGAGTACAACCGCCATGACAGTGAAATAAGCATTCCGAAACACCTAGTCCCGAATGCTCCAAATTGCAGATGGCGCACACGAGACCGGCGGGCACCACGCCAGTTCGACATTTACTAAGCAGCAGGTCGAGCTGCTCTAAGGAACCGGGCAGGTGCGGCATGAACCCGATGGCGTCTCAGCGGGCCTGTGGTGGATGGCCGGTCGAGCGGTGCAGGGAGGACGGCGTACTCGACGGCATGAGCGTCGGCGTCGACGGATGACCCCCGCGCGTGCGGGGAGGACGACAGCACGCTGCAGGTGCAGTTCAACCAGGACGGATGATCCCCGCGCGTGCGGGAAGATACCGGCGCCCCGTTCTGGCTGTCCAACGGCGAGGGATGACCCCCGCGCGTGCGGGGAGGACATGGCGAGAGCGTCCTGGTTGAAGCCCATCCAGGGATGACCCCCGCGGGTGCGGGGAGGGGCGGCCCGGACAACGGCGTTTTCGTCCTGCCAGGATGACCCCCGCGCGTACGGGGAGGACCTGATACCACAGCCTGCTCTTGGAGAACAACAAGGGATGACCCCCGCGCGTGCTGTGCGGGGAACCGGCCGGATCGCGATGACGGCGTAGTTGTTTGTGGGATGACCCCGCGCGTGCGGGGAGGACGCCAGGACCTGGTACATCGAGACGACGACCATGGGATGACCCCCGCGAGTGCGGGGAGGACACGTGGCGCGGCATGAGCAACGGCGACCGCCCGGGATGACCCCCGCGTGCAGGGAGGACGCGGTCCCCACGATCAGCACGGCCAGAAACGTGGGATGACCCCCGCCCGTGCGGGGAGGACTTGCTGTCCCGGCGCAAGTGCCGCCAGTTGTCGGGATGACCCCCGCGCGTGCGGGGAGGATTACGGTCTGTAGAGATCAGGCACCTCTACCTGCTGAAACTCAAGACACGGTCGAAGCGTTGTCACACCCGCGTCACAACGGCATGACTATCGTCGCCGGATCAGGCGATAGAGAACACCGAACGCGAGAAGTGAAACGGCAACCGGTCCCCGAGCATCCGGCCAGTGCCACACCGCGACACCGATGGCGACGCAGAGCATCATGACCACGACGAGGTGGAGCGGGATGCCGCCCTCGGACGGCATGTCGTTCGACTGACGCATAGCGCCCTTTCTTCTAAGGGTCGCCCAGGCGCCTCCGGCGTACGCCGACATCTACCAGCTACCAGTTTGCACTGCACCAGCACAGACCAGGTGACAAGCTAGGCTAGACATGCCGTGAGCGCTGCAACGCTTCCGGCGAGGCGCCCACGCGGGCGTTGATGGATTGCGGAGGGGATGGCGGCATGCCGCCGTCCCCTCCGTTGTCGTCGGGGCTGGGTACCTCGACGACAACACCATACGCTCCGTCACGACGATAAGGTCGTCATTCAAGCGACGATCACCACTACATCGTCACCGCAGGAAGAGGCACATTCCTTTGGTGGAACACGACTTGCCTCTCAACCAGCGAGAGAGTCGCGTCGTCATTGACGCCCTCGGAACGACGCCGTCAATCCAGAGTGCAACTACATAGAGTGACATTTCTATCAGATGTGTCCGGTGGCACCTGCCGTAAGCCGGCCCCGCCGAACTCCGCGAGAGCCTGACTGAACCCGGCGCGCGACGAGTGTGAGGCGCAGTCTGCCCGACCAAAATTGGGCGCCATCTCGCACCGCCGATCATGAAGCACCTCACGGAAGGTGACGCCTGCCGCAGCATCGGACAGTGCCGTGCGTCGGTTCGGAACCACTGGCCACATGCCGACGCGAGACGACAACCTCGCCAGGAACACCTGCTCTGGAACGATTCGATCGCTATGTGATCCCCATCACATCAGCTGGCGTCGGCGTGTCGATCGCGATGCGGCGACGGCACGACGTCGACGGGCCTGTCTCCCGGCTCTCCATGGCGACACGACCCGTTAGCCCCCTCGGTTTGGCTAGTGCGGGGCGTCGGCATGCTCGGCGAGCGCCCTCAGCCCTGGCGATGTGCCCCGGCCGGCGACCCGGATCAGTTCACTGATGGCGCTCCGTGCCTCCACGTGCGTGCGATCAACTCGGGCGCAAGTTTCTTCAGGTTCGCAGATCAGCAGTGCGTCACGCTTTCCGATCTTGAAACAGAACTCCAGGCAAATTGGGTCCGACCTCGGCGTGCTCGCTGATCAGCAGGTCGTGTGGCCACCGGCGCAGTTCGTCCTCGCTGCTGAAGCCCCAAAGGACGCCTACTGCTCGTACCCCAGCCCGCCGAGCCGCTTCTAGGTCAGTCGCCTGATCGCCGATGTACATTGCTCGCTCTCGTCCGACCCCTAGACGCTGGAGGGCAAGCCTAATCCCGTCGTCCTTCTTACCGAGCGTATCGTTGTAGCACAAAAATACGTCGAACAGATCGCGGACGTCTCGCGGAAGCGCTGCGTTGATCCGCCGCGCCGGCTGAGCAGTCACTGCGCCAACTCGGTAGCCAGAATTCTTAAGCATGCGTATTCCTTCGACAACTCTCTGGAATACCCGCACATCGGCACATGCACGCCTGAAGGCAGCATCGTAATTCTGGCGATAGATGTTGTATGCATTTGACACGCCAAGCAATGCCAACGCTTCGTGAGGTTTGCCGGTTGCGCGAACCTCATTCGGTGATACATCGCGCTTAAGAACCGCGGACGCCACGGCGGCAAGAGCTACGGTGGACGCGTGGCGAGTGTCGACGACGACACCGTCGATGTCGAAAAGAATGGCGCCAGGGGGGTCAGCGGCCTTTAACGGGGGCTTCGACATCCGCGCAGTTCCCTCCTGCCCTGTCATCGACTCCGAAAGCAGCGACAGCTCGCCGGTGGCGAATAGCGTTTCCTGTGCGGCCTCAGTTTCGCTCCAGAGGTGACCAACCTCGCGTTCCACGATTTCTAGTACTTGATCGAAACGCTCAATTACCGTTGCACCACGCCGCACTAGATCATGGGCCCATTGCGAATCTGGAGCCTTCAAGTTTCGGCCAAGCAGGAAAACCGGCCTCTGGTGCTTGAATGAAAAGTCCGCTTGGATTATAGATCCACAACTGGTTTTACCCTCGATGATCACAGTTCCAAGGGCCAGCGTGCACATGACCTCGTTGCGCGCAGGAAAAGTCCACCGCTGAGGGCCCATACCGGTAGGAAATTGCGACAGGATGCCGCCGCTATGAGTCATCTGCTTGTACAGGTCGATATTTTCCCGCGGATATGTGTAATCGATCCCATGACCGACAACTGCATAGGTTCGACCAGCCGGAGGACGCAGCGCTGCGCGATGCGATGCGCCATCAATGCCCTTCGCCAAGCCGCTAACGACAGAGATTCCGGCATCGACACATTTACGCGCAAACCGATCTGCTGCTGCCAGGCCTTCGTCGGTGGGGTCCACTCGACCTACTAGCGCCAGGGCGCGGCGACCTATCCCCGAAATCTCGCCTTTATAGAACAGGACTGGCGGGCGGCCGTCCCATTTTGACAAATTTGAGGGATAGTCGGCATCATTCCAGAGCTTAAAATCCCCGCCTAGCTCAAACGTGCGCTTTATCACCAGCGCGTATTGATCGGGAGAGGCGGTTTCAACAAAGGAACGGACACGCTCCGGTACCCGCTGATTCTCCAGCACATACTCCAGTACCGCGTCAGCTGATCCCATGCGAGTGAGAAGGTCTATGACCCGGCGCGGCCCCATACTCGGAGCATCGAGAAGTAGCAGGACACGTGCAGCCTCGTCAGCTCTCGTATTAGCGTGCACAGATGACACAGCTTAACCCCCAGCCTCTCTCGCGGACCTCCTCGACGAGTTCCTGATTATTAAGGTAGTCACTTGAGCAGTTGAGTTGCCTGCCCAACGTAAGTGCAACCACCTTTGTGGCACCCGCATTTTTTAGCGCAGCTGCAACACTCACCATAGAAGAACCGGACGTCCAGGTGTCATCCAATATAAGCACGGATCTTCTAGCGACCTGGTCGGCTTGCACGAGGTAGGCAGCAGGCGCAACTTGACCCCGCCTAGGACGTCCAACCGTTCGATTCCGCACAACCACATCATCTCGCCATGCGATCAGCGGCGCACCCTGTACGCCTTCAATAATGCTGCGTATGTGGTTGAAGCGCCGGGCCGAATTGTCTGACGGTACTGTGATCGCGACGTCTTCTTCGCCGTAACGACCTCTGATACACGACATATGCCGCTTCATGAAGGTCCAAAGGAGCGAGGCAAGCGGCCATTGCAACCAGTTATAGTTCTCACGATCCTTGAACCGATGCAGCATAGATTCAAGGCCGTCATCCAGGCTGTACGTAATCGGAATCAATGCGTCGACATACGATCCGTAATTTCTGCATTGCGGGCAGCGGTCAAAGGGCTGACCGGCGTAGTTCATCCCTACCGCGCCACCACACATCTGACACGACGCCATGGGTCGCGGCGCAGCGTCGTGCAGTACCCGCTCGGAGATCATCCACTCCATCCAGTGATTAACTGTGTGCTGACCGCTAGCGAAACGGGGCAGAGCGAACTCGCGGTATGCCACCGGCATCCCCTTCGGACGGACGCAGCCAGCTGTCCTGCCGTCCCGTCAACCCCCTCGAACATGTGTCCGAGTATGGTGATCGAGGCGCAGTGTAGCTAGACGTGAGGCGGATCGAATCCATCTCATCTTGCACTCCCGTAACACAGCGAGTCGAGTCGCATGCACTTGGTGATCATCAGTTCAAGGTTTCTGCAGATCAGGGGTACCCCTGCGGCGGCGTAGCCATGAAGGTCTCGGCTGCCGCACGACAGGCACCACTAAGGTCCGTCGCGGGCGAGGCGATCCGCCAGAGCACTCGCCTTGTCGGCACCATAGCTGGTCATACACCAAGCCAAGGGCCGTTTCTGGTGGGGTGACATGGTCGAGGGTCGCCGCTACTGTCCAGCGACCGGGGCGTGCCGGACGTCGAGACCATGCGGGCCGCGCTGTATGGGTATGCCTTCAACACCTCGGCGCGGACGGCAGGGCCGCCGCCGGCCAATTGGCGGGCGCGGTCACGTGGGTGCAGGCGAACACTGTCAACCTGTCCGCGCTCACCGACGCCGCGCTGGTCCGGAAGGTGCTCGACACGATCGCGCTCAGCATGGACGGCAAGCCAGCTGGCGCCGCGACCGTGACGAAGCGGGCGGTGTTCTCCAACGCGCTGCGGTACGCCGTGGAGGACACTTCGCAGTCAGCCACGACGGCCACCCGGCGTGGATGACCTCGCACGTGCGAGGAGGATTCCCCGATCAGGCTGCCCGGGCACGCGTCTTCGGGTGACCCCCGCGCGTGCGGGGAGGACGCAGCGAACGTGGTCTTCTTGGTGTTGCCCGCGGGATGACCCCCGCGCGTGCGGGGAGGACGACCCCAAGGGGACGGTGACGGTCCACCCGAAGGGATGACCCGCGCGTGCGGGAAGGACCCGTCGAGGCCGAGGGCGGGGGCGTGGGGGAAGGGATGACCCCCGCGTGCGCGGGGAGGACATGAACGTGGGGTCGGTCGACGGCGCGGAGTTCGGATGACCCCCGAGCGTACCGGGAGGACGCCCACACTGAGGCCAACGTCGTGAAGTTTCAGAGATGACCGCCGCGGGTGCGGGGAGGATCGCGCGGTCTCCGGCTGCGCTACCCGGCACCCAGGCTCGCACCGAAGCTCGAGCCGCCGCGCGATGGCACCGCGAGCGCTCAGGCGCTGACGTTGTCGGCACTGCCGGTGTCCGGTGACCTTCGGCCGGGCCGCGCAAATTTTGCCGTATCCCGGGCGTCTCCGGGCTCGGCCAGGGACCTGGGTTCGGCGGTTGCGGCGCAGGATCTCTGCTCCCGCCGGGGTTCCGGCAGTCTCCTGGTGCCGCCCGAGGGCGTGCCGTGGGCAGGCATCGGCGGACCCGCCAGCCCTAGAGCCCTATGTCTGGAATGGGATCTAGCATCCGATTAACCCAAGTTGGATTCAGATGGTGCCCACTTGGAGCTGAGATGCTCGACGGGTCGGTGCGCGAGTTACCGTAGTCGCCCCGCTGGACCGTCTGTTTCCTCCAGCGGCTCTTTGCACGGTCATCGCCAGCCGGTACTCGTCAGCTTGGTCATCGGCAGATGGTACTAATATGGCACCCGCTGGAGCGTGCAGATCTGGCCCGGCTTCTTCGCTTGGAATTTCGCGGGTCGTATGGCGTGATTGTCGCCATGAGTCAGCAAAAACAGCGCCACTCGTCCGGCACGAAGCCGGCGACGCCGACCGGCCCACAGACGCGTGCGGCACTGCTGCAGCGCGCCGGACGCAAGGCCGTCCCGCTGCGGAAGGTCTTCGTCCAGCTGCCCCAGGGCAGCCCTAGCCCCCGACACGGCATGCTCGCACCGTTCGCCACCGCCGGTGACCTCCGTGGCATGCGCGCCTACCTGATGGTCCTGGCCGCCAGCAGCGGCCAGGGCGAAGGCGGCCGGACCACCGAGCTGGACAGCCTGGTCTGGGCCCGCCTGTTCGACGTGCACCTGCACGCCGAGGACTCGGCGGCCCGCACGGCCGCCTGGCGCACCCTCCTCCGGCTGCAGACCAAGCAGTTGCTCACGTGCACCCGCACCCGCGGCAGCCGGCGCATCTCGGTCACCCTGCTGCGCGAGGACGGCTCCGGCGCCCCGTACACCCGCCCCGGCGTCACGGACAAGGACGCCTACCTGCAGCTGCCGCTGGCGTTCTGGCTCAAGGGCTTCGACGGCAAAATGACCATGCCCTCGCTGGCCATGCTGCTGACCGTGTGCTCCGCCAGGTCCTGGGAGGACTACCCCGCCGAGCGGATGCCGGACTGGTACGGATGGAGCGCCGACACCACCGAGCGCGGCCTGAAGACCCTGCTTGAACTCAACCTGATCGAGCGCCGGCCGCGGTTCAAGTCCGCGCCGCTCACCCCCACCGGCGCAACGAAGTTCTACGAATACAGGCCGGCGCGCATCATGCGGGTCTCGGCCAAGGCGAAGGCGGCCGCGCCCACCACGACCGCAGGAGCATCGGCATGAGCGACAAGGCGACCGACCCCAACCGCGAGCCGCTGGTGCGTCTGCAGCTCACCGTGCCCCGCTCGGTGCTGTGGATGCTCGCCGGCGCCCTGCTGGGCAACCTCAACGATGTCGCGCCCCTGCTCAACGCCCTCGGTCGTCTGCTGCAGTGACCCGTTGCCTGCGCCGGTGCACGGTGCGGCGTGCCCGATCCGGAAGGCGGAGCGGGCACGCCGGGGCGCCGGACAAGCCGACCTGACCGTGTCGCTCCTCATGCGCTTGCCGTCACCGCGCCGGCCGCCCTGACGTCAGCTTGGCCGCGCTGCGGTGCTGTGGGGCGTCGCGATGCCGTTTTGGATAGGCCCCGGCCGCTTGCCGGGGCAGCTGCGCGGCGACGAAGTGCGCCAGTGGGAGCAGATACCAGACGCTGCCACCGTGCCGCTCGCGGCGGGCCACGGCGGCGGGTAACTGCGACTCCAGCCAGCCGGGGAGATCCTCACCGCCCCGCGGCGGCCGCCCGCCGTTGTCGATCAGCCGCTGCGCCGGGTACGCCCAGCCGGACTCGCGCCTGACGATCTTCTGTTTGTGCGGGCCGATAGCACCGAGCCGTCGTGCAGGACCAGCCACATCCGGGCTGTCGACGTTCCAGCCTCGATCGCCGAGCGAGCCTGGTAGATCGTGCCCCAGTGCCCCCACCCCGGGTCGGAGAACGCCACCACGCCGAACTTGCCCTTCTGTGACGGTCAGCTATATCTGTCGCGCTTTAGTGATAGCTGTCACCGGCGTGCAGCGACGGGCACTGGCGTACGGCGACGGGGACCGCGTGAAGTGGGGTGTCGCATCGCGACGCTGGCGCCGACTGGGATGATCTGCCAGCAATGCGTTCAATGTCTAGGTCGATCAGCACGGCCACGACAGGGCAGTGCGCCTGAATGTCGGGCAATGGCTGATGCGCCGTCGTGACGGCCGCTCCGTGTTCGTCGATACCCTGCCGGGATAATGACCCGGTGACCGCGGCGCGAGGGACGGGCAAGAAGACGATCGAGCACGCGCGGCCGACTGACGGTACGGTGCGCCAGTTGTACGGGACCGCAGTGTGCTGCGCGAAGCCACGGTGCGGGGCGCCCTTGTATCGGCTGAACGATCAGTCCGGCGAGCAGGTCCTGAACACCCACGTCGCCCACATCCACGCACGTAGCGAGGGCGGCCCTCGGTGGGATCCGTCGATGAGCGAGGATGACAACCGCGCGGCTTCCAACCTGCTGCTGTTGTGCATGCCCCATGCTTGGGAGATCGACAACCTCGTCGATCAGTTCCCCGCGGACCTGCTCCGCGAATGGAAGACGCAACAGATCGAGGCAGCCGACCACGCCCAGACCACAGTGGCGATGAGCAGTGCAGATGTCGATGCGGCGCTTGCCCCGGTGGATCTTCAGGCGTTCGTTGAAGCAGTCGCAGCCATCGTGCCGTTCCACGCGGGCCTGCGCACCAGGGCTCAGGCCTGGCAGCACGCGAAGCGTAGAGCTATGGGCTGGCGGCTCGCCCGGCTCGCCCCGTTGGTCGCCCCAGAGGACCGCGAGACGGCGATGATATGGATGGCCACCATGGAGTCGCCGCCGATTGTCGTTCCGCCCGGCCAGGTCCGGGTGTTGAGCGGCGCGATGGGCGCCGGCAAGACGGAGCAAGCGATCCGCTGGTGGGAGGAAGGGCTGCACGAGGCCATCTCCACTGGAGCCGCTGAGATCGGAGCGTTCTACACGCCCCGCACGATCGGCAACCTTGAGTCGACGCTTATCGCTGACCTCGGCCATGAGCCGACCTACCCGTGCCGGATCGTCATCGACGATCTCGACAGCGTGTCCCGCCAGGACGCATCGAGACTGCTGACCGAGGCTCGCGTTTTGGTTCACACCTGGCCGAACGTCAGCGTCCTCGCTACCGCGCGGCATGAAACCGTCGCTCTCGCCGATGAGGAACGCATCGTCGCAAAACCTTGGCCGATCGAGCGAGGGTCTTCGCTGCTGCTGGCTATCGTCGGCGAGGACTTCTATTGGCCGGACTGGAACAGCGAGACGCTGGACCTGCTCACCAGCCCGCTAACTACCCTGGGTCTGGCCCGGCGCCTCAAGACCGGACGCCACACCAGGATCTCACGTTCAGAACTGCTGTCCGAACTCGCGTCGATGGCCATCGAACAGAGCCAGCGAGACCTCGCCGAGGAGACCTGGCAGGCACTCGGTCGCCTCGCGGCCACGATCCTGGGCCGAGCGGCGCCCGTACCAGCCGACTCATTCGCATCCCCACCCCAAGTATGCGCGCTCCTGGAAACGACCCTCGTGGTCCGGGAGGACGGGGCTCTCCGGTTCGCTCTGCCAGTGTTTGAGCAGTACTTCGGGTCTGCGGCGATCCGTGCAGGCCTGGTCACGACGGAGACAGCAGCATCTGGAGACGCGTTCCCCCTGTGGCGGTACGCGTTGGCTTTCGCGGTCTCGACCGCGGAGCCGCCTCGACAGGAACAGCTCCTGCTAAGCCTGGCCCGGCTCAATCCCGCCGCGGTGTTCTGGCTCCTCGGTGAGATCGGTCGCACGGAGGTCGGCGAGTCCCGACAGGCGCCGGATGCGCCCGCAATCGAAGCGTTGATCGCCACGCGGGACTGCACCGGTATCTCCGCCGAGGCGACACTTGCGGTCCGCGCCGGGCGGTGGTTGCGCGAGGCAGAAGAGGCGCTGATGGTGGGCCTGAGTCCGCTCGGCGAGCGGCTGCGCCGACGCGGTGGTGGGCTTACTCAGTGGGGGGTCTGGCTGCAGGACGGTCGCATGGCGCTTGCCCGCGCGCGGGTGCGAGAGGTGCCGTCGGTGATCGAGCTCGATGAGGCGCGTCCAGACCACCCGATAGCGGCTGGTTGGGAGAGTTGGACCTCCTTCCCGTTTCCGACGTCAGCGCTCGGCCGGTGGACTCACGCGCAGCGACACTTCCAGCCTCGGCTTCACGAACTGATCCGGCGGCGCACATTGGACACGCCGCTGGACGGCACACTTGCCAGGGAACGGGCCTACCACCTCGCCCGGGTCGTGACCGGCCAGGGGACGATGCGCAGGACCCCGCTCATCGACCTCGATGACTTGCGCTCGAAGCTCGCGACGTGGGTCGATAGCGCGAACGAGTCGGAGTGGTCGACATGGCAGGACGACGTCGACTCCGCTGACGTCTGGTGGCTCGACACCTACCTCGGACGCATAACAGGCGACGTCCTGGAGCGGCCGTGGCCGCCGGCCGACCAACCGCACGCCGGCCGGTACTTCTGGGAGTCATACTCCAAAGCCCTCACCGGCACATTGGCCAACGACCTCCTCCGCGAGGCGATCATCGGGTACCGGCACCTCGTCGAGACCAACTTCCCTCGGTTCGGCAGCGCGCTCGGCCTCTACGGCATGCTGCCGCTGCATGTCGAAGGGTTCATCGACCGGCCTGAACCCGGAAGCGACATCTACTCGCTACACATGACGACCATGCTGCACCGCCGACCCGGTGCCGAGAGAGACGCCGAGCCGACCGTGACAGTGACCTTCACCGGCGGCGACACGACACCCAACTTCTGGGATCGCGGTAGAGGGCACTATGCGCGAGCGGCGCCGACCCGCTTTGACCAGAGCCCGGTCCAGAACATCGAACTCCCCCTCCACTCCACCCGGCCAGCCACCAACCTCGCCTACCAATGGTTGGCCGCCGACCTCGCGGCAGTTGGGTGGCTCGACGAGAAACTCCGCCACTTCGACTGACCAGCTGGTCGAAGTGACGACCAGGCGCTGATCACATTTCGTTCTGCCGCTATTCGAGCGTGGTTGGCTGCGTACCGGTAACCGATCGTAAGCAGTGCCCGGCGACCGGTTGTCAAGCCCAAGGGTGGGAGATGGGAGTCACGCGTCAATGGGCGACGTACACCCAGAAGATCCGTCTCAGCGCAGACATCTGAAAGTACCACCTTCAGCGGGAGGCTGACTGAGCTGCCCATCGGCCTCAAGCGCTGAGGTTCCCGCGCACTGCCAGCGCGAACCGTTGACGGCGATCGCCGTCATGGGTCAGGCTGAGTAAGAACGCTTCAGCAAATTTCTCGCAAGGAGGCCAAGATGCGCGTCCGGTTCCTCGGCAAAGATCCCAACTCCCAGGGCGACAACTCGCCCACCCTGTTCGCCACCGACCGCACCGACCGCAAGACCTACATCGCGCAGGGATGGGTGGTCACCGACCCCCAGGCGCTGGCCGATGTTGGCCCTGTACCGGCAGGCGAGGCAATCGTTGAGATTCCCGAAGATGTCCTCAAGTTTTACCTGCGCAACCAGACCGGGGAGGAACACTGACCCGCCTCATCCAGCCTGGCGCTGAGTTCCGCCAGCTCTTTCACGAGTTCGAGCACACGGTCTACCGGCTGGAAACACGCAACGACTACGACGCCAGTTATGAGCAGGACTCGTTCCAGCGCTACCTGGCTGGCGACCCGGACGACATGCCGTGGATGCAGAGTTGGCTTGACCTGCTCCGCGACGCCGCCTCCCATGGTCGGCGCTTCACACGGGTGCGGATCGTCACCGTGCCGTTGACCGACTACAGCCGCTTTGGCGTCTGGTGCGCGCGACTCATGAACGAGGCCGGCGAGGACATCCGCTACGTCACGCGCGACGTCGCCGTTGCCGAGGAGCTGCCCACGCACGACTATTGGCTGTTCGACTCGCGCAAGCTGGTACGTATGCACTTCGACGACAGCAATCACTTCCTCGGCGGCGAGGTCATCGAGGACGATGCCGAGATCGTTCAGCACAATTACTGGCGGGATGCCGCTTGGCACCACGCCATCGAACGGGATGACTTTGCCGCCCAACAAGGCATCTGACGTTTCCAATGTCCAAGAGGCACGCAGTGCACTTGGCCAACGACTCCGCGAGCTGCGTCAACAGGCCGGGTTGAGCGGCCGGCGGCTCGCGGAGTCGTTGGCCTGGCCGCCGTCCAAAATCAGCAAGCTGGAGAATGGCCAGCAAACGCCGAGCGACGACGACATCCGCGGCTGGACACAGGCCACCGGCAGCGCCGACGAGGCTGAGGCGCTGTTGGTGTCGCTGCATACCCTTGAAGTCCAGCACGCCGAGTGGCGACGCCTGCTGCGGGGCGGATTTCGTCCTCGGCAGCACGAGCTATCGAAGCTCGACCAGCTAACGCGCCGCTTCCGTGTCTTCGAGGCCACGGTAATCCCCGGCTTGCTCCAAACGAGCGAGTACGCCCGCACCCGCTTCACCGAGACAGCCCGCAGGGTGAAGGGCGTGACCGACATCAACGAAGCTGTCCAGGCCCGCATGCAGCGGCAGGAGGTGCTCTACCAGCCGGACAAGCGCTTTCACTTTGTGCTGACCGAGGCCGCCTTACGCATGCGTCTCTGTCCTCCTGCGGTCATGCTCGGCCAGCTCGACCGCCTGATGTCCTTGGCGGCGTTGCCGAGCGTCCGGCTCGGCATCATCGGCTTCGACGCGCAGTACGGCGCTGCCGGCCCGTGGCACGGCTTCTGGCTCTACGACAACGACCGGGTGTTGGTGGAGACGTTTTCCGCCGTGCTCGACCTGCGACAGCAACAAGAGGTCGAGCTGTATGCGAACGCTTTTGCGCAACTCGCAGATATCGCCAGCTACGGCCGTGCTGCCCGAGCAGTCATAGCCAAGACGATCGACGAGTTGGCGCCAGAGGCTTTAGATGACCCTGGTAATTTCTGACGCATCGACACATCCACAATTTTGCGAGAAACATCGAGAAAGATTCTATCTCTCGACTATCTTCAGCCATACGCTCCAAAGCGAACCAACGAACGCCCATTCGTTGCGCGAAGGAGGACAGCGGTGAGCAGGCGTATGTATCCAAGCTGGTGCGTTGGCGTGGCTGAGGGCTGTGTTGACTGCCGGGGCCATCGGTCAGCAGCACTAGTTGTGCCGGGTGAGGATGTTTCCGGCATTGGCGCCACCGCAGCGTTGTGGTGCAGCAACAATGGGCAAGTGTTCGTCGAGCTGCGGCTGACCCACTTTCCCGAACTGGGCAGCACGCCGATCGCACCCCGCTACTACGTGGCCGAACCTGCCCAGCCGGGCCAACGTCTGCCGATCGAGGTGTCGCCGGCGGATTTGGCGCTACTCGAAGACGATGCAGACGACCGTCTCGACTTTCTGCCGCACGACTTCACCATTGAACAAGCCGCGCAGCTGTATGACGTGCTCGGCCAGTTGCTCGCATACGCCCAGCACACACCGATAGCAGTGCCGCAGCCAGTCTGATTCGCTGCCGCTGGCTACTCCAGTGGCAGCGCCACCAGCTCGGCTTGGTCGGCAGCGAAGACCTCCAGCCCGCCGCCGGCCCGCCGGACCTCCACCAGCGGCACGCCAGGCTGCATGCCTAGTGCTGCCCGTTCCGGTCGAGACGGCATCCGGGCAATGACGCTATCCCTTGGCCGCAAGCCAACCTCCGTCCGTATTGTTCGGGGTCGAACGATTGCGGCCTCACCGCGACGAGTGAGGATGAGTCCTTCTTCCCGCAGCACGGCCAGGGCGCGGCGCACCATCATGCGTCCGACCTCGAACTCGAAGCACAGCGCCGCTTCGGTTGGGAGCGTTGCGCCGGCGTAGTAAAAGTCCTGGTCGATGCGGTTGCGCAGGACGTCGGCGAGCTGTTGGTACTGGGCCTGGCCACTTTGAGGAGTTAGCACATAGCAAAGTATAGGGCCAGATGACTATATGGTAACAAGTGGCCTGCGCGTGGGTGGGTGACCTCGGTGCGAGGCGCCTATCCGTCCTGGGACTCAGTCAGCTGCGTCAAGCCCCGGGCTTGATAGAGAGTTGGTTATCTGGTTTCTAGGGTTGCGGTGACCGGTGGGTCATCACGTGTAGGGCTTCGTGTTCCGCGGGTGAGACGTGGCTGAGTTCGCGGTGCAGGCGCCGGGCTCTTCTGCATCCTGGCGGCTTCCGCAGCCCCGCGGCTGCGTTTGGACTACCCGAACCCGCAAGACCACCAACAAGACCCAGTTGCACAAAGAAATTGGCAGCCCCCGATCACGGCCGGGACCAGCATCACCGGCGGTTCGGTGGTGAGCGATGCGCATACAGGCCCTGTTATGCGGCGGCGGAAGTGCTCCGCCGCCGCATCGACCTGCGCTAGACGTCGGCCTCTGGCACGTCGGCCGTTGGCACGTCGTCTGGCTTCTGCTTGCCCAGGATGCGTACCGTGGTGCTGAGCTTGATCTCTGCGTCCTTGGGTCCTCGAAGGTGGGGGTGGATGTAGACGGGCCGTCGTAGTGTCCGGCCTGGTCCGTAGGGCTGGTCGCGCCAGTGCCCGGTTACCCAGACCCGGCTGGTGTACGCCCTGCTGCTTGCCGTCCGGGAGCTGCCGGTGTTGGTCGTGTGGTGGCTTCGGATGTGGATGATTCGCACGTCGGGTAGCGGGCGTTTCGCTCGTTCGTACTTCCTGCGGACGTTCTTGTCGATCGCCGCGGGTTCGGTTTCGGCGGCGCCTTGAGCGATGAGGAGCCAGGTTGTCAGGACCGGCGAGAGCGGGTGGTTCCCTCCTTCACCGAGATGCTGGCCGGGGTGCAGGGTCTGGTCGCGGATCGGGGCGAGCCAGCCGGCGTCGTCGCGGAGTGCCTGCATGGCTTCGTCCCGCAGGCCGCCTCCGATGGCGCGGTAGAGGACGATCCAGGTGGCGTTGTCGTGGCGTGTCCAACTGGCGGCGGTGATGCCGCGAGGTGCGATGGATCGGGACCAGATGAGCAGTCCGTCGTCGCACGGTGCGAGGTTGCTGGTGGCCGTGACAGCTGGAAGGTCGGGTGCGGCGGCTTCGGCCATGCCGGTGAAGTCGTCGTCCACCCAGTAGAGGCGTGCGCGGTCAAGTGAGTCGGCCAGGTCGGTCCGGCGAGACGGCACTGTCGTTGTCGCCGCCAGGCCGAGCGGGCCCCGGCAGAACCGGGCGAGACCGTCGCGGATGCGGGGTAGATGGCGAGCATCGAGGCTGAGGTCGGGCCATGCGGTGGTGGTGATGAGCGTTCGGCCGGGACGCCGGTCGGCGAGGAACCCGGCATGCAGCGCCCGGTATGCGGCACGGGCGACGGCGTCGCGGTGCAGGCCTGCTCGGCGCGCGGCTCGTTCAGCGGGCGCGCCGGCGCGGCCTGCTTCGATGTCGATGGTGCACGGCACGCACGCCGCCCAGACCGCGCCAAGGTCCTGTAGGAGGCCCTGCTCGCCGACGCCGAGGACGGCTACGTTGCCGCCCGTGATCGCCCACGCGGATTGTGGGTCGCCGCAGAAGTCGCAGACGCGCCGTACGGTGTCCAGGGTGCGAACCGGTGCCGGGACAGGCTGGTGCCCGTCGGTGTCGTAGTGCAGGGGGTGCCCGTACTCGCCGTTGAAGACGTTGAGCGGTACGAAGCACACAGCGCACGCCATCTCGTCGCGGACCGGCATCATGCGGTCACCCCAGGGCGGTTGTGGCGCACATCGCGCGGCCGGGCTCCGCGACGGTGTTGCCGGTCGGGCATGGTCATGCCGGGCGCGTAGATGATGTGCCGGTTTCCGCCCTGGTGCTTGGCGTGGTACATGGCGGTGTCGGCCCGGTGCAGGGCGACGTCTTCCAGGTGATCGGTGCTCTCGATGACGGCGACGCCGATGCTGGCCGTGACGGCGGTCGCGACCGGCCCGCTATTGGTGTCGACCTGGACGGGCCTGCCGACCGCCGAGACGAACGCGTCTGCGAGGCTGGCGATCTGCTGGTCGCCGACGGGCAGGAGGATGACGAACTCGTCTCCGGACAGTCGGGCGGCGGCACCGCCGTTGATCTCGCTGATCGAGCTGATCCGGTCTGCGACCTCCATGAGCAGCGTGTCGCCGCCGTCGTGGCCGTAGGTGTCGTTGACTGCTTTGAACCCGTCGAGGTCGAGGAGCATGACGATGAGCGGCTGCGGCTCAGGCGCGGCGAACCCGGAGTAGACGGCGTGCAGCCCGGTGCGGTTGAACAGTCCGGTGAGCGGGTCGTGGGCGAGCTGCCAGGCCGCGTCGGCGAGCTCGCGGTACACGCGGTTGAGGGCTGGCCGGGCGGCGAGGCGGCCGAGCCCGAAGCCGATGCTGAGGATCGCCGCGGCGATGGTGGCGATCACGAGGATCGTGATGAACACTGGGGTCTCCAATCCGGAGGAGACCCGGGACGCTCTCGTTGTCTAGGCGTTGCGTCCCGGGTTCTGTGGATACGACGACGGCCCGCCGCTGGCGGGCCGTTTGTTGCGGTTCTGCAGCTGGTGCTGGCGGCGTCCTCGAGGAACGAGGGTCAGTGGGCCGTTGCCGGCGCGGTCGTGCCGTCGAGGCTGTCGGCCGCCCCGACTCGGGCGGGATACCGTCCGGCGCTGACCCACCTGCCGTCGGGACCTCGATGGGGTTCGTCGGCGCGGGGCTGCCGGGCGAGGAGCTGGTCCGGCTCTCGCGGGCTGCCGGTGGGGCGGTACTCGTAGTCCTCGGAGACGACGCTGACGTAGTCGACGTCAGAGGCGTAGGGGACGTAGCTGCCGTGCAGGATCGTGCCGCCGAGCCGGTCGCAGCAGGCGACGGAGACCGGGTACCAGCCGCTGACAGCCAGAGTGACGCGGTGGCCGCAGGTCAGCGCCAGCGCGAACACGCACAGCCGGTGCAACTCCTTACCATCGATGGCTGGGCCGGTAGTCGGGCCGGTCATGACATCACCGCTGCGGCGGTGAGGCTGGCGCGCATGCGGCGCACGGCGCATCGGACGCTGTCGGGTTCGTTGTCCGCGTCGGTTGTCGGGTCCCAGTGGAGCTCCACGACGGTGGCGAAGAACGCGCCGTGCGGGGCCCAGCCGACCTGGATCGTGTACTGCTCGCTGCCGGGGTCAGGGTGTAGAGGCTCATGGCGTCTCCTCGACGTGAAGGGGCCGC
This sequence comes from Dactylosporangium aurantiacum, assembly GCF_000716715.1. Classification (GTDB taxonomy): domain Bacteria; phylum Actinomycetota; class Actinomycetes; order Mycobacteriales; family Micromonosporaceae; genus Dactylosporangium; species Dactylosporangium aurantiacum. Next base: position 457,695 of record NZ_JNYJ01000007.1, read on the forward strand.
GTCCCGTCGCCGGGTCGCGTGCCACGGGGGATGGGTTGGGTTACCTGCTCAGCCCGTGGAGGGTCAGATGTGCCTCTTTGAGGTGTCCGGCGGTCAGCTCTCCGTTCGCGCCGGCGGTGCTGAGGCTGTCGGTAAGGGCTCGCACGGCCGCGGCGGGCGCGGTGTCCAGCGCGTGGACGTTGCGCCTGTCGATGTGTTCGGCGGCGGCCTGGATGGTTTAGGTGAGGTGGGCCTGGATCAGGTTGAGGCCGCATATCAGCCTGGCCAGTTCCGTCCGGTCGTACTGGTCGGCGAGATGGGTGATGGTGTCGCTGAGGTGCTCGACGGCGAGCAGGATCACGTGCGTTGCGGCGGCGGTCTGCGCGGGGCTGAGCCCGAGTTCGTCGTGGAACAGGCGGGCGACGTTGCCGATGACGTCTCGGCTGTCGTTGTCCAGGCGCGGTGCGTCGGGCAGGAGGCCGAACCAGTCGGCGTCGGTCAGGTACCAGGAGGGTGCGAGCATGCTGTCCTCCCGTGGACATGCGAAAAGGGCGGCCACCGGTTGGTGGCCGCCTGCGACTGGGATATCGCGCCCTGGGATCGCGTCGAGGCGAGGGGCGTGTGGGGGTGTGCTGGACTGATGGTGGCGACGGCGGCCGACCGGAAGGTGGGCGCGATGCCGTCGCGGGGCGTCAGGTCAGCAGCACATGGGGAAAAGGGAGAACTTTTAGGCTAGCCGTGCAGCAGCGCCCGGAACCTGAGCTGTCAGGTTCGGTGTCCTGGCAGGACCTAACAGGCGGCTCGCGGTGTGCTGGCAATGCCGTTTCCGAAGCGGCGGCTGCGGGAGTGGGCGCGACTTTGCCGGGACTGAGGGCGGGACTGCATGACTGAGCCGCCGAACGGTACCGCTGTCAGGTCCCGCTACCTGGTTGAGCAGCGGGACCTGACAGCGGGATCTGACTGCGGGACTCGTCCGGGGCGGGCGTCCAGTTCTCGGTGTGTGTCTGTGGGACGGCGCTCCCTCGGCCACCGTCACGGGACTCGGATCGGGGGCCGTGCGCCTGGCAGGTCGGCCGATCTGTCGGTCGGGGGACCTGTCATCGCCGGGCTTCGCGAGCTCAAGCGACACCGCTATTTGCGGTCACCCGGCTCCACCTGCCGGAAGCGCCGCTAAGCTGGGGATGTCCGCTGGAGGCGGCGTGGGTTTGTTCGCGGCTCGCGCTGCGGCGGCTGCCGCCGTCGGCGGGCTAGTGCTCTGACCGGGAACGTTGGCCGGGTTGGGGTCAGGCTGCGCGGGTCGCGGGTTGGCCCCAGCGGCGTTGGCGTTCAGAGCGGATGCGGGCGCGTTCGCGGCGTTGGGCGGCAAGGACGTCGGGGTGGCGGGCGTTGGCGTTGCGCCACCGCAGGTAGGCGTGCAGTGCCTTGGTGGCGACGGCGTGGTTCGGGTGGTTCGACCCGGCGACAACGAACATGCGCAGCGGTCCGAAGTGCGCCTCGATCGGGTTCGCCCAGGATGAGTACGTCGGGGTGAAGCACAGCTCGACCCGGTTGCGGGTGGCCCAGGCCCGGATCGCCTTGCCCTTGTGCGCGGACAGGTTGTCCAGGATGACGTAGACCGGGGCGCCGTCGGGCCGGGCCCGGCGGATTGATCTGAGCGCGGCGAGGGTGTTCGCCGCGGACTTGCGGCGGTGGACCACGCCCCAGAGGGTGTCGGTGCCGATGCTGTAGCAGGCGTGGAACTGCCGCACGCCGTGCAGCTTGTGGTAGTTCGCGGGCAGTCGGTCCGGGTGCCCGGCCGGCGCCCAGCTCGCGCCGGGCTGCGGGCGGATCGTCAACGGTCCGAACTCGTCGAACGCGAACACCCGGTCCGCAAACGCGGCGGTGACTTCCTCGATCCGGGCGAGCTTGGCCTCGGCGTTCGGGTCGTTGGTCTCCTTCCACGTCTTCGTCCGCTGGAACGTAACGTCATGCTTGTGCAGGATCTCCCGGAGTCGTTCCCGGCCTACCGCGACCCGGCGCGGGCCAGGATTGTGGGCCAAGTAGTCGGCGAGCTTCCGTAGGCTCCACCGGGTGAACGGCTGACCAAGCGCTGCTGGTCGAGTTTTGGCCGTCGCGACGATGAACGCTTCATCGTCTTCACTGATCCGGCGGGGACGGCCACCCGCCCACTGAGGGTCCAGGCAGGCCAGGCCCATCTCGTTGAACCGGTGGATTACGTCCCGGACCGCGTCCTCGTCACCTTGGACGAGGCGGGCGATCGCCGGGACGGTGTTCCCGCTCGCTGAGGCCATGATGACCATCGCCCGCCGCCACCGGATCGGCGACCCGGTCCCACGCCGAACGATCTGCTGTAATCGCCGGCCCTCGTCATCAGTAAGCCGCCGCGCCCGGACAGGTTCCGCCATCCCGACAGCCTGAACCACCAACCAGCAGCGACCCGGGAACGTCGACCGGCGTGTCACCCAACCCGGCCAACGTTCCCGGTCAGAGCACTAGCAGCGGCGCAGCACCAGCACATCCTCGTGCGCGACCAGGTGCACTGGTACGCCTTCGGCGCGGGCTCTACGGACCGCCATCAGCCCGAACATGCTGGCCCGGTGCACGATCTGTCCGTCGCGGACCGCCGCGAGCATCGCGGCGCACCGCTCCACCGGGACCAGACCCACCGACTGCGCGACGGCGAGCAACTCGCCGGGCAGGTCGATCAGGTCGTCCCGCTGGCGTCGGACGGGACGGCAGGTGATGACGACGGTCCCGCCGGGACGCAGCAGCTGGTGGCTCGCGGCAAGGATCTCAGCGAAGCCATGGAGCAAGCGGGACCATCCCGCGTAGGCGAGGTTGCCTCGCTCCCGGTCCCCATAGACGTGGTCCCGCTTGCGTACCCCGGTACTCGTCGTCTGAACCAGCCCGTGAGTCCCGCGCCCGTACGGCGGCGAGGTGAGCACGAGCGCGACCCTGCCGACCGCGGATGCGGGCGCCAGCTCGAGGAGCCGGGTGGCGTCGCCGGTGAGCACCGTCGCCGTGCCGGCGGCGGCCTGCGACGCCGCCAGCGCCACGTTGGCCGCGGCCAAGGCGGTGAATCGCGGTTCGATGTCCACGCCGAGCCCTTCCCGGCCGAGGTGCATGGCCTCGACCAACGTGGTGCCCGATCCGCACATCGGATCGAGGACCAGGTCGCCGGGTGCGGTATAGGAGCTGATGGCGTGGGCTGCCAGGTTGGGCAGCATCTTGCCCGGGTGGCTGGACGACTCCGGCACGTACCGGCCCCGACGCTGGTCGCGGGACGCTTGCTGGCAGGTCAGCCACACGGAGGTGACCGGCAGGGTCTCAGTCATCGGCGGCTGCTGTCACGGTCATGCTGCGGGTCACGACCAGCACGTCGGTGTGGATGTCGAGACTGCTCTGCCGGCCACGCCGCGGCGGCCGGTCGGCTGCCACGATGTGTTGCAGGTAGGCCAACCCAGCCTGCTTCGCGGCGATGACCACGTCGACCGGCCAGACCGGGTCGCCGTGGGCCAGCAGCACCGCGACGCAGCCGCCAGGCAGGAGCTTGGCGTGGCACCGGGCGAAGAACTCGGCCGGCGTACCGGCGTCGGCATCGAGGGGCCAGCCGGTGACGATCAGCGCCGCCGCCTCCTTGCCCCAGCCGACCTGACGAGCCGCCTGCAGGTGACTGCGGCGGCTGGCGGCGATGATGGCCCGGGCCAGCTGCGGCCCGGCGGTGAGGTCGATGACCAGGTCGGTCGGGTGGGTGAGGTTGTGCACGAGGCGCACGCCCATGCCGTTGGACATGGTCTCGCCCCGGCGCGGGGCAGGAACCGGCCAGACGGTGATCGGCACGGGCGGGTCGCCGGGCACCACGTCCCCCACAGGGACGGGTGCACCGGGGCGGGTGTGGTTGGTCATGGGCACGTGGCCCCCGGACCGGCGGGCGTACTGACGATGCACAGTGCGCGTCTGTCAGGCCGATCGAACCCGCCCGGGTCCTGACAGACCCAGTCAGCCGCGTCCGTCTGACAGCCACAGCAGGGCCGGCTCGCGGGGGCAGACTCTGACACGACCTGGCACAACCTGCTGAGATCCAACAACCGCTCGTGGTGTCAGATCGTGATGCCCCAATCGAGGTCTCCGGGGCCTCCACGTGGAGGAGGCCCTGCTCGAAGGGACTTCACCATGGCAAACACTGCGAGGACGAACAGCACCACCACGGCGCTGACCACCGCCGAGACGGCGTTCGAGTTGCTGACGTGCGAACCGGCTCCGCTGGTATTCGACGCCCGCCCGGTACCGGGGCTGCCCAACCGGACGATGCCGCTCAACGAGCTGCGCAAGCTGATGCTGTTCGAGGACTACGACAGCGACACCACCGACGCGCTCTGGCGGCAGCTGGCCCACCACGCACGCGAATGGGGACCGGCCTGGGTCGTCGGCGCGATCGGCGTGGCGCTCCCCGCCCTCACCCACCTCGCGGCCAAGATCAGCCGAGGCAACGCCCGTCACGCCGACGACGTCGACTCCGAAGTCCTCGCCGCGTTCCTCTACGCCCTGCGCACCGCGGACCTGGAGCCGCCACGACTGTGGCTGCGGCTGTGCTGGGCGGCATGGCGGTCCGGGGTCGCCGTCGTCAAAGGCATCGACACCGAAGAGCTGCCGCTCGACCTCACCAGCGGCTCCCGGCTGCCGTCACTGCCCTACGGGCACCCCGACCTGTTGCTCGGTCGGGCCGCAGCCGGCGGCGTCATCTCCGCCGAGGCCGCCGAGCTGATCAGCGCAACCCGGTTCGGTGACGCGCTGATCGAGCAGCTGGCAGCCGAGCAGGGCGTGACCGCGTCGGCGCTGCGGATGCGCCGCCGCCGCGCCGAGCACGCTGTCGCCGCCGCCGTCCGACGGGGGGACCTGTCCGGTCCGGACCGCGCGACCACGCGCCGTACCACCGCCACGGCGGTATAGACCGGCGCATTTCCTCACCCTGAAGGTCGCCCCGGCACGCGCCGGGGCGGCCTTCGCCATATCCGCTCCCACCCTGGCTACCAGCCGCATCCAACGCCACGCGCTGGCACGCCCCTGCTCTTCTCATACGGCATGTTGCGCGACCCGGCGGTGCAGCGCGCCAACTTCGGCCGCGAGTTCACCGGCCGCGACGACGAGCTGCCCGGCTACGCCGTGACGATGCTGGAGATCACGGACCCTGACGTCGTCGCTCTCAGCGGCGAGACCCGCCGCCCGATGGTCGTGCGGACCGGCGACAGCACCGACCGCGTGCCGGGGGTCGTGTTCGAGGTAACCGACGATGAGCTGACTGCCGCCGACGGGTACGAGGTCGACTACTGCGGCACCGGTGGCGCTGGACAGCACCGTGAGCCGCCGGGACCGGGCGTTGCGCGCCCTGTTGCCGCAGTCGACCGTGCACCCGGTAACGACGGTGAACACCCCCGATGCCGGTGCCGTCGGCCGTGTACGCCCCGACACGGCCGAGCCGCGCACCGGCCGGCAGGGTGGTGAGGACCCGCCGTCCGCCGGTGGCCACGCTCAGCAGGCCCGGCGCGACGGCCCGCAGCCGGGCGAGCGCGTCGCGGGTCTGGCTCTTCGCCGTGCCGACCCGGCACCTGAGCATGTCGCCGCCTCCGGGTTTGCAGGGGTGCCGGGTTAGCGGGGCGTCTGCGGGGTCGCCGGGAAGGCGGGGCCGTGGCCCGGCACCACGACGTCGGCGACCGCGAGGACCCGGGCCCGGCCCACGTGCAGCGCCTCCAGATCGGTGGCGCGGTCGTCGCTGACCGAGGTGGCGGTCCACCACAGGTGGGTGAAGGCGATCACCCCGCCCGCGGTGCCGACGAGGGTGGTGATGTCCTGCGGGGTGTGCCCCGGGGTGCGGATCAGCCGGATCGACGCGGTCAGCTCGAACCCCTCGGCGTCGCGGTCGTCCCACCGGTCGCCCTGGTACACCGCCCAATGGTCATGGAAGCGCGCATTGGGGAACAACGCGGCGTTGAGGGTGTGGTCCGGATGGTGGTGGCTGAAGACGACGTCGGTGATCGACGCCGGGTCGACGCCGAGCCCGGCCAGCGGGTCGAGAATCAACGACCGGTCCCGGACCATGCCGGGGTCGGTGACGAGCAGGACGTCGCCGTCCCGGACGAACCCGACGGTCGAGGCGACGCCGTCGCCCGCGTACCCGGTGTGCAGCAGCTCGTAGGTGGCGGTGGCCGCCCTGGGGTGATCACTCATGCCACCAGCGTCGCCGGTCGCGCGCCGCCCGGCGAGACGCACAGCGGCGGCTCACCGCAAGATTCACTCCACCGGCGGCTTGCGCTCAAGCGAGGTCGAGCTCACAGCCTCCGCGGCATGACCTACGTGATCGCGTTGCCCTGCGTGGACCTGATGGACAAGGCCTGCGTCGACGAGTGCCCGATAGACTGCATATACGAGGGCGACCGGATGCTCTACATCCAGCCCGACGAGTGCACCGAGTGCGGCGCCTGCGAGCCGGTGTGCCCGGTCGAGGCGATCTACTACGAGGACGACCTTCCCGCCGAGTTCAGCGTGTTCACCGCCGTCAACGCCGAGTTCTTCGCCACGGTCGGCTCCCCTAGTAGTGCTGTCAGGCCGTGACAGACGCGAGCGGAGTTCATCTCGCCTGACAGCCGAGATCTGGGCGGTGCATGTCATCTACGGCATGCCCGCCCGGTGGGAAATGCCCGGCGAGGCCAGGTCCGGCACGACAGGCGCGGCGTACTGACACCCGCAATCCCTTCGCAACTCGCAAGGGAGGAGCGCCCCCACCGGACCAACTGACCTTCGCCCGGTCCCACCGCGGCGGCCCACATCCCTGTGGAGCGCCGCAATGCACACGACTCTCTCCGTACTGGCCGACCTCGCCGCTGCCGCGCCGCAGCCGCTGGCGGCCCCGAAAACCCTCCCGGAGGTCATCTCCGGCATCACCGGCTGGGTGATGGGCATCATCGCGGTCGTCGCGACGATGTTCCTGGTCATCGCCGGCCTGCGCTACATGGCCGCCGGAGGCGACCCCGCCCAGGTCGAACAGGCCAAGGGCAACTTCAAGTCCGCGCTGATCGGCTACGCGCTGGCGGTCCTGTCCCCGGTGGTCCTGCAGGTCCTGCAGGGCATCCTCGGCGGCTGAGGCTATTCGTCATGATCGACTGGCTGATGAACGGGCTGGTCAGCTGGCTCGCCGAGCAATTACAAGACATGCTCGGCGGGCTGCTGGCCTTCCTCACCTCCAGCATCTTCCTGTCGCCGGACGTCACCGTCCTGCCGCAGGTGACCACGATCGCGGGCAAAGCCTCGCTGGTCGTCAACGCCTGCTACATCCTGGCGATCCTCGCCGTGGGCATCGCCACGATGGTCGGCGGCTCGGCCGAGATGCGATACAACATCAAAGACCTCGTGCCCCGCCTGGTCGTTGGCGCGGTCCTGTCGAACTTTGCCCTACCGCTGTGCGGCGTGCTCATCGAGATCGCCAACAGCCTCACGGTGTCGATGGTCGGCACGGCCGCACCAACCACGGAGGCGGTCACCATGGCCCGCACCCGCGTGATCGCCGCATCCAGCGACGCCTCCAACGCGGTGCTCGCTGTGATCATCGGCCTGCTGATCGTCGGCCTGATGTTCACCCTCGTCACCGGTTGCATCGTGCGAGTCGGCGTCCTGGTGATCCTGGCCGGCATCGGACCGGTCGCGATGGCCTGCTACAGCCTGCCGTGGACGCAGGGTGTGGCACAGCTGTGGTGGCGAAGCCTGCTGGGCTGCCTCGGTACCGCGACGCTGCAGGCCATCACGTTCTCCACCGGCATCCAGCTAATCACCGATCCAAACGCTAACCTGCCCACGCTGCTCTTGCTGCCCGGCTCAGACGTGATGAACCTGCTGCTCATCGCCGTCTTGCTGTGGGCCACGATCAAGATCCCCGGCATGATGCGGAAGTTCGCGGCGCGGCAGGGCCAGACAACCAACGTGGCTGGGATCATCCTGCGGTCGGTGCTCATCCAGAGCGTCACCAGTCGTCTGCCGCTCGGCCGCGCCGTGCAAGGTCGACGATGACCGACGACACCACACCTCGCGCCGTGGTCCCGGCCAACGTCAACGAGCCGGACCGCATCGCGTTCGGACTCACGTTCCGGCAACTCGCGATCATCGGCGGCGTCGGCCTCGGCGGGTTCGCCGTCTACCGCACCTTCGGTCACCTGCTCCCGCCGGTCGTCTGGATCGTCGCCGGGATCGTCGGGTGCTGCGTCGCTGTTGTGGTCGCCCTCGGCCGCCGTGACGGCCTGCCGCTGGACGTATGGCTCCGGCACGGGGTCGCGCTGTCCCGCAGCCCGAGCACCCTCACACCCGGCGCAGCCCGGGCCACCTCGGTCGCGGTCGTGGCCGGCAAACCGAGCATCCCGGCGCCGCTGCGCTCGCCGGTCACCTCCGTCAGCTCGACCGGAGTCCTGACCAGCGAAGACAGCAAGAAGGTGCTCATCGCCTGCGGCACCACCAACATCCACCTGCGCACCGGCGGCGAGCAGGGCGCACTCCTGGACGGGTTCGGCCGGTTCCTCAACTCGCTGACCGGCCCGGCACAGATCGTCGTCGCCGCCCAGCGGCACGACCTCACCGCCCATGCGCAGGCGATCGCCGACAACGCGCCGCGCCTGCCGCACCCGGCGCTGCAGGCCGCCGCCGACGACTACGCCGAATTCCTCCTCAACCTCGACACCGAGCGAGATCCGTTGCGCCGGCAGGTCCTCGCCGTCGTCACCGGCGAGCACGTCGCCGACACCGCGGTCCGTGCCCTGTCCGGGCTCGGCGTCGAGGCCGTCGCCCTGGACGGCCCGGCGGTCACCTCAGCGCTCGCCAACGCGGTCGATCCCTACTCCCCGGCGGTGCCTGGCCCGCGAGCGGTGCCCGGAACCCCGATCACCCTACGGAGTCCCACGTGAGCCTGTTGCGACACAAGAAGAAGAGTGCCGAGGCCGGGGAGGGCATGCCCTCCCCGGCCTCGATGTCGGTCACCCCGTGGCACATCCAGGTCGGCGACGGATACGCCGCCACCTACGCCGTGTGCGGATATCCCGCCGAGGTCGGCCCGGCGTGGCTAGACCCGCTGCTGTCCTACCCAGGACGCGTGGACGTCGCCGTGCATGTGGACCCGGTGGCCCCGCAGCTGGCCGCGCCGATGCTCAAGCGGCAGCGAGCCCGCCTCGAATCGTCCCGGCGGCTCGACGCCGACCGGGGCCGGCTGGGCGATCCGCTGGTCGACGCGGCGGCAGCCGACGCCGCCGACCTCGCCGAACGCGTCGCCCGTGGCGCGGTGAAGCTGTTCGACACCGGCGTCTACGTCACCGTCCACGGACGCGACCTGCAGGAGCTGCGCACCGTCACCGCGGGCGTGAAGTCGGCCGCTGCGTCGGTGCTGCTGGATCTGCAACCGGCGACGTTCCGCCACCAGCAGGGCTGGGTGGCCACCCTGCCGCTCGGTGTGGACCCGCTGCGGATGCGCCGCATCCTCGACACCACCGCGCTGGCCGCAGCGTTCCCGCTCGCCTCGGCCGACCTCGCCGCCCCGCCCCCGGGTGTTGTCGTCCCGCCCGAGGGCGTGCTCTACGGGGTCAACACCACGTCCAACGGCGTCGTCATCTGGAACCGGTGGGCGCAGGACAACCACAACTCGGTCGTGCTGGCCAGGTCGGGCGCGGGCAAGAGCTACTTCGTCAAGTTGGAAGTCTTGCGCAACCTCTACCAGGACACCGGCGTCTCGGTCATCGACCCCGAGGACGAGTACGCGCCGCTGGCGGAGCATGTCGGCGGCACGGTGATCCAGCTCGGCCGGCCGGGCGTCCGGGTCAACCCGTTCGACCTGCCCGCCGACAACCGAGCGGATACACGGGCCGGCACACGGGCGGACACGCTGACCCGGCGCGGGTTGTACCTGCACACACTGATCGCGGTCATGCTCGGCGCGACACCGCCGCCGAACGAGAAGGCCGCGCTCGACCGGGCGATCACCGCCACCTACGCGGCGGCGGGGATCAACGCCGACCCGGCCACCTGGACCAGGCCCGCGCCGCTGCTACGGGACCTCGCCGACACCCTCGCCGCCGACGACGACCCAGCCGCCGTGCAGCTCGCCGCCCGCCTGGCACCGTGGACCCGGGGGAACTTCGCCAGCCTGTTCGACGGGCCGACCACCACGAACCCGCGCGGGCACCTCGTGGTCTGGTCGCTGCGGCACCTGCCCGACGAGCTGCGCACGGTCGGGACGCTGCTCGCGCTCGACTCGGTCTGGTCGGGCATCGACACGCCGGCTACCGGCGCTCGCCGGCGCCGGCAGCTCGTCGTGGTCGACGAAGCGTGGCTGCTGATGCGCGACGGCGAGGGCGCGCGGTTCTTGTTCCGGATGGCGAAGGCAGCCCGGAAGCGGTCGGCCGGCCTGTGCGTCATCACCCAGGACGCGGCCGACGTGCTGTCGACCGACCTCGGCCTCGCCGTGGTGTCCAACGCCGCGACCCAGGTGTTGATGCGGCAGAGCACCCAGTCCATCGACGCGGTGTCCGAAGCGTTCAACCTCACCGCCGGTGAGTCGCGGCTGCTGCTGTCGGCGCCGCGCGGCGAGGGCCTGCTCGTCGCGGGCCGCTCCCGCATCCCCTTCCGCAGCGTCGGCTCAGCGGCCGAGCACAAGCTCGCCGTCACCGGGATCGGTGAGGCCGAATGACGACCACACCGACCTGGCCTGGCGACCTCTGGTACTGGATCGCCGCACGACCGTGGCTCGGGTTGATCGCTGCCGCCGCGGTCGTGGGTGCGGTCTTCGGCCATGACCAGCTCCTCGCCTGGCGGCACAAGCGGTTCACGGCCGGGGCACGGTGGCTGACCATCGCCGCCCCGCCCGCGGTCACCCCGGAGTCGGCCGCCGCGTTCTGGACCACCCTCACCGGCGTCCTGACACCCGCGGTGTGGCGGCGACGCGTCTACGGCACCCCGCACGTGGCGTGGGAATACACCTGGACTGGCCGCGCCCTTACGATCCGCGTCTGGGTGCCTGGCACCGTGCCGCCCGGCGCGGTCGAGGCCGCCGTCCGCGCAGCCTGGCCAGCCGCGACCCTCACCACGCAGGAAGCCACCGCGCCGATCCCGGCCACCGTCGGTGACGAGGTCGGCGGAGCGCACTGGCCGCAGCACACCGACGTGCTGCCGCTGCGCACCGAGCACGACGCCGACCCGCTGCGGGCGCTACTGGCCGCCGGAGCCGAAGTCCACCACCGCGAGCACGCCTGTGTGCAGATCCTCGCCCGCCCCGCCTCCGCACGGCGGGTGCGGGCGGCTCGGCGGGCGGCAGCGGCCAGCAGCCAACCCCATGCGCGGTCCGACCTGGCCGGCCGCGCCGTGTCAGGGGCGGCCCGGCTGGCCATCGAGCCGCTGCTGTGGATGCTGGAGGTGTTCATCCCCGGCCCGTCCCGGACGCGCCCCACCGCGTCCAGCACGGCGGCACGGGCGGGGGAGCGTGACCCGGTCGCCACCGCTGATGCCCGCACGCTGGTCGACAAGGCGGTCAAGGTGCCGCACTACGAGATCGCCGTCCGGTTCGCGGTCGCCGCCGACGCGGACAAGCACCCGCCAGACGCCGAACGGGCCACACAGATCCACGAACGGCTCGTCGGGCTCGGGCACACGATCGCCTCGGCCGCCGCCACCTACACCGGCCCGAACCGGCTGCGGCGCATGAAGATGCCCGCGCCGGTCGCCACCGTGGCCGGGCGCAGGCTGCGACGCGGGTTCCTGGCCACCGTGCCGGAGCTCGCGGCCCTCGCCGCGCTCCCGCAGGACCTCGCCGTGCCGGGACTCGACCGGGCTCGAGCCAAAGCGATGCCCGCGCCGGTGCAGGTGCCCGCCGGCGGCCGGGGCGTGAAGGTGCTCGGCCGCTCGCAGATCGGCCACCACAGCGTCGGGCTGCACGTCACCGACGCCCGCCAACACGTGCACGTGATCGGCAAGACCGGCGTCGGGAAGTCCACCCTGCTACTGAACATGATCCTCGGCGACATCAACGCCAGGCGCGGCACGGTGGTCATCGACCCGCGCGGAGACCTGATCACCGACATCCTCGACCGGCTACCCGCCTCCCACGCGAAACGCATCGTGATCATCGACCCGGCCCAGGAGAACCCTGGATGCTTCAACCCCCTCGATGACCGCGGCGACCCGCACCTGGCGGTCGACAACCTCGTCGGCATCTTCGCGAAGATCTTCCAGGGCCAGTGGGGTCCGCGCATGGACGACACCATGCGTGTGACGTGCCTGACGCTGATGCGGCACGCGAAGCCGACGTTGAGCCTCGTCCCGTCGCTGTTGCAGGACCGGGAGTTCCGGGCCAGGTTCACCCACGGCCTGGACGACCCGGACGGGCTCGGCGGGTTCTGGCTCTGGTACGACGGCATCAACGAGCAGTTCCGGGGCCAGGTCATCGCCCCGGTGCTGGCGCGGCTCCGGGCGTTCCTCCTCAGGGACTTCGTCAAGAGCGTGATCGGCAATGCGCACAGCTCGTTCGATATGGGCAAGATCCTCGACGGTGGTGTGCTGCTGTGCCGGCTGCCGAAAGGCGCCCTGGGGGAGGAGACCAGCCGCATCCTCGGCTCGCTGATCGTCGCCCAGGTGTGGCAGGCCGCCATCGCACGGGCGAACATCCCCGAAGACCAGCGCAAAGACGCCACGTTGTACGTGGACGAGTGCCAGAACTTCCTGACGCTGCCCGGCAGCGTGGGCGACATGCTGGCCGAGGCCCGAGGGTTCCGGCTCGGCCTCGTCCTGGCCCACCAGGACCTGGCGCAGCTGCCGAAGGACGTCGCCGCGGCGGTGTCGGCCAACGCGCGTAGCAAGCTCTACTTCAACGTCGACCCGGGCGACGCGCGGGAACTGTCCCGGCACACCAAACCGGAGCTGGACGAGCACGACCTCGCCCACCTCGACATCTACACCGCCGCCGCCCGACTGCTGGTCGGCAACCGAGAGCTGCCCACCTTCACGTTCGTCACCAACCCGCCGGTTTCGGTCGTCGGTGAGGCCACCGCGATCCGGCAGGCATGCGCCGCCGCGCACGCCACCGCCACGACCGAGCCGCCGATGCAGCAGCTCGCCCGCACGGCGATGCAACGGCGGATGGCCGAACGCACACGCTGACCGGTCACCTCGCCCTGCCGCCTCGTGCGGGGCCTCGGCCGGGTGCTGCATCGGGGGCTCGTCTGGGGGTGTCTGCGACACGAGACCGCAGACGAGCCCCATCCGCTAGCCCTGTCAGGTCGCTGAGCTGCTCATACCCGACCTGCCAGCGGGCCGAAATCAAGATCAACATATCCAGACTCCCTACCGGGACTCTCTCTGCAGGGGTGAACCCGCCTATGCCGCAATCGCGTGCTGCTGGCCTGCTGGCCATCTATCCCCACATCACCAGCCGTGACCGTCGCCTGCTCCAGCTCCTCGACGACCACCAGGTCCTCACCACCGACCAGATCCACCGCATGCTGTTCTCCGCCCGGCGCACCTGCCAGATCCGGCTCAGCGAGCTTCGAGCTCTCGGGCTGCTGGATCGGTTCCGGTTCTCCCGCGACGGAGGCGGCAGCCAGCCGTGGCACTGGGTGCTCGGCCACCACGGCCACCGGTTCCAGGCAGCCGTCCACGACCGGGCCGAGCCCACCAGCCGTTCGAGCCGGCAGCTCGTACAGCGCCTGTCGGCCAACCCGAACCTGACACACCTGCTCACGGCCAACGAGTTCTTCGTCCGGCTGACCACCCACGCTCGCCAGCACGCCGCGACACGGCTCGATCGGTGGTGGTCGGAGACGGCCACCACTAAGCAGTACCGGACCGTCACCGCTGACGGGCACGGACTGTGGAGCGTCGACGGCACCACTGTGGGGTTCTTCCTGGAGGCGGACACCGGCAGCGAACCGCTCGGGCGGGTGGTCGCCAAGCTCGACCGGTACGCCGCGCTGATCCGCCGCGGCGGCCCCCGATACCCGGTGCTGTTCTGGCTCGGCAGCCACCAGCGCGAGGAACACCTCCACCAGCTGCTGCGCAGCCGGCGCGGCGAAGTTCCGACCGCGACGGCCACCCACGACACAGAACCGGCCGCAGCAGTCTGGCTCCCTGCTGGCAGCACCCGCCGAGTCCGGCTCGTGGACCTTTCAAGCGATCACGGTCAACCGGTGGCGGACAACCCCAACTACGACGACGACGGCGTCTTCGTCCTCTGACAGAGCCTTGCAGCCGCCGGGGCCATTCCTGTCAGCACAGGTCAAGAGCGTGATCGCGGTTCCTGACAGCGGTGGCGGTGTCAGGTCGCGCAACTACGGTGCAGCTTCCTCTCTTTTCCTTGCTCGCACCGCCGCCCGTCTGTCCTCCCGGACCTGCCTCGCGCTGACGCGATCACCCAGAGCCCACCTCCGGTCGGCTCGTGATCCTCGCCCGCGCCTCCACGGCAGCCTCCCGGCCCAGGCGCCGCGATCCGGTGGCACCACCAGCAACCACCCAACGCCCACCCCGCTCGAAGGGAGCACCCCACCATGCCCACCAACACGCCGCTTGCCACCCAGATCGTCACCGTCTGCTTCGACGCCGGCGCCGACGCCGACTGGTTCGCCGCCAGCGAGAAGGTCAACGACCTCCTCAACGCCAACGGCACCCCGGCGCGCCGCTTCCACGTCCGCCACCGCGCCATCATCGGCTGGCTCTCCCGCTTCTTCGGCTACTACCTGCTCGACGCCGCACGCAGGTTCGGCGCGATCACCCTGGCCGCCGGAGGCCGCAAGAGCCGCCTCGACCTGACCGGCACCGCCGCCAAGGCCGCCCACCAGGCAAGCCAGCGCTGGCGGGCGTTCAACGCCCACATCGCCACCACCACTCGTCCGGCCCGCGCCTGGGAGGACTTCCTCGCCCAGCACCACGCCGATCCCGCCAAGGTCAGCCTCGCCGAAGCCCGGCGCCGCTTCGAGCAGCAGCCGCGCATCCTCGCGATGCTCGCCTACGCCCACGGCCACACCTTCGACCCCTACGAGCTGGCCGCCTACCAAGCCGGAGAGGCCACCTACGCCGGTCTGCACTGGCGCATCGCCATCATCGGCGACGCACTGATCACCACTGATGACCGCCTCCTCGAACCCGCCAGCGACTCGATGGCCGACAAGTTCCGCTTCCTCAACGAAGCGTGCACCTACCTGCGTGGCCTGAACTCCAGCGCACGCATATGCGCCATCACCATCGCCTAACCGCCACCCACCCCGACCCCCGAAGGCCGGTCGCAGCCCAGCTGCGACCGGCCTTCGCCATGCCCACCCCTCACCACACAGGAGGAACCGTGCCGCACCTCGACGACGCCATCGGCCGCTGGATCGCCACCGCCACCGGCCGCACCCTCGACCAGCACGCCACCGACCCCGTCCCCGCCGCCGCCCACCTCCCCGAAGCCGCGCACACCCTGCGCGGCGCCCGCGCCGAACTCCTGCTCGCCGTCGACCGGCTCCGGACCCTGCTCATCAACGAGGAAGACCTGACCGGCTCGGACGGCAGCTTCGCCGGCCAACTCATCACGGTCAACGAGCGCGCCAACGAATACCGGAACGCCCGCAACTCAGTCGACCTGCTCATCGAAGATCAGGCCCGCACCGAGTATGCCGACGCGAACCCGGCGCGCCCGCTGCGCCGGCGCTACGTCAACCCCGGCGACACAGTCCTCGTCGTCCTGCCCCACACCGACTCCTGCCGCGCCCGGCACCTCGCCGGACGGACCGCCCGCATCCACGTCGGCGCCTCCTATGCCGACGTGAGCCTGCCGGGCGGCAAGCCGGTGCGGGTGCCGCACATCGACGCCGGGATCTACCCTGACCCGACCGACGGCGGGATCTACGTCCTGCAGTCCACCGACGATGCAGCCATCCAGGCCGACACCAGGGCAAGGCGCATCGCGGAGGCACTGCTCACCGAGGCCATCGCCCGCATCCGCCGCCGATACCCGACCGCCGTCATGGCCTACCTCAACCACCCCCATCTCGGCGAGCTGGACGACGGCGACGACATCATCCTGTGGAACCTCACCGGCGCCGGTGAACAGCTGTGGCCCGACGAAAACGGCGAGGTCTTCCAGAGCGCTGACGAGCCCGGCGAGCGGTTCTGGCTTGACGACCGCGACGGCGATCCCTACGCCGAACTCGCCGAAATCAACCGCCTGCTCACCGCCGTGTACCGCGAGCGCGGAGCCGAGCTGTTCGAGCCCGGCGAGCTCGGCGGCGGCTGGGAACTGCCCCTCGACCGGCCGTAGCCGCACCAGCACACACCACCCGACAAGTCCGCAACGGCCACCGACCGCTGACCTACCGGCAGCCACGACCGCCATCCATACCCGCCATCCATCCCCCTCGAGGCGACCAGCAGCCACCAACGGCAGCGCACCAGCTCCACGCGCCTGCCGCGTTCTCGGCTGCCCGCGGTCCGGCGCACCACAAGCGCGGCACCGCACGGTGCCGGGCTACCGACCAGTTCCCAAGGAGGGAACCCCATGGAACACCTGTCCCTGACGCCTGCCACGCAGGCGATCCTCGACGCCCTGACCGAACTCGGGCAGGGCAACGTCCACGAACTGGCCGACAAGGCTGGCAAGGCCCGGTCGACCACCGACAAGGCGATCAAGACCCTCGCCGACGCCGGACTGATCGTCGCGGTCGACACCGACGCCGACCCGGCTGAAGGCACCCCCACCCGGTGGACGCTGGCCAACCCGGCCGACGACATCGAGGCCCAGCCCGACTACCCGGCCGACACTGTCGACGTCGACAGCGATTTCGGCGACGCGGACCACGCCGGCGGTGACGAGTACGCCGATCCCGACCCGGACGCGGACTTCCCGACAGATCAGCTGGACGCCGAGTACGCCTCCGACGACCACGGCGGCAGCCAGGAGCTGACGGGCCACTCCGACGACGCCATCGATGGCAACGGCGGCTCCTACGACCAGGACGCCGCCAACGACGGCGACGACCAGGACGAAGGCGGCACCTACGAAGCCGACACGGACGACGGCGACAGCGACGACACCGAAGCAGACGGCGACGGAGCCGATACCGACGGAGCCGACACCGGCGACGCGGACACCGGCGACGCGGGGGAGGAAAACGCGAGCGGGTCGACGGCCGTCCAGCCGAGTCGCCCGGGCGACCGCAAGGTCATGGCGATCAAGGCAGTCCTGGGCGACTACGGCGACGACGGCGCGACCCTCGACGTCATCGTCCAGGAGAGCGGCATCGGCATCGCGACCGCCACCCGGCTGCTGGTCGCGATGGAGCAGGCGAACGCCGCTCGCCGCCTGCCGCAGGAGGCGGGCAACAGCACGCCGGAGCGGTGGATCGCCGGGCCGACCAAGGCCAGCGAGGTCGACCCGAACCCGGCGCCGGCGCGCTGCCCGCTGTGCTTCCAGGTCATCCGTGGCCTGGCGGACGCGTCGAGCGCCGCGACGGCGGTGCTGCCCCTGGTCCGGCCCGACGGCACGCTGCACGTCGTCGCCTCCGACGGAACCACCCACGTCGTCACCCTGCCCAAGCAGACGCCTCCGCGTCCCCAGGGCGCCACGACGACCGTCAGCCGCCGCACCGACTCGACCGCCAACGGCGACGGCAACCAGCCGTTCGGCCGCGGCGAGCTGGAGCGGCTGACGTTCGAGTACCTCGCCGCCCGCCCGGGCGAGCCGCTGACCCCGCAGGAGATCGCGACCGGAATCGGCGCAGCGCTCGGCCGGACGGTCAGCTCCGGTGCGGTGCGCAACAACTGCACCAAGCTCGGCTCCACCGGCCGCGTGGTCCTCGTCTCCGACGCGCCGCTGACGTTCACCTTCCCGAAGACGGACGACGCCGAGCAGTCCTGATCCACCGGCACAACCCATCCCTCGCGGGGGCCGAGCCGAATAGCTCGGCCCCCGCGCCGTATTGAGAGGAGCACCCCGTGGCACACGAACTCGAGACGTTCACCGACGGCACCACCGCCTTCGCCAGCGCCCGGGTGTCGGCCTGGCACCAGCTCGGCACCGTCACCCAGAACACGATGAAGGCCGAAGAGATCATGGCCGCCGCCAAGCTCGGCGACTGGGGCGTGCGCACCATCCGCACGGTCGGCATCGACATCGTCAACGGCGTCGAGGTCCAGATCCCCGCCGACGACAAGCGCATGACCGTGCGCCGCAACCCCGTCACCGGCCAGACCGAGTATCTGGGCGTCGTCGGCACCGACTACACCGTGGTCCAGAACGAGCAGTGCGCCGAACTGCTGGACCGCCTCGTGGACCAGACCGGCGGCGCCCACTTCGAGACGGCCGGCAGCCTGCGCAAGGGCAAGAGCGTGTTCGTGACCATGAAGCTGCCCGACTCCATGCAAATCGCCGGGGTGGACCGCATGGACCTCTACCTGATCGGCACCACCAGCCACGACGGCACGACCGCGCTGCGCGTGGACGCCAGCCCGATCCGCGTGGTGTGCGCCAACACCCAGCGCGCCGCCTTCGCCCACGCCGTCGGCCACTACACCTTCCGGCACACCAGCCAGGTCACCTCCCAGATCAGCCAGGCCCGCGAGGCGCTCGGCCTGATGTGGAAGTACATGGAGACGTTCGAGAAGGCCGCCGAGCGAATGCTCAACGAGCCGCTGACCGCGGGCACGTTCGAGAAGGTCGTCGGCCAGGTGTGGCCGGTCAAGGACAACGCCTCGGACGTCACCAAGAACAACGCCAAGCAGCGCCTCGGCACGCTCAAGTACCTGATCCGCGAGGCCGACACCCAGAAGGCGATCCGCGGCACCCGGTGGGCCGGATACCAGGCCATCACCGAGTACCTCGACCACTACCAGCCCGCCAAGGACGACACCGCCCGCGCCAACCGGGTGCTGACCGGCAACGTCGGCGACCTCAAGCTGGCGGCCTTCGACCTGCTGACGGTCTGACCACCATTTCCCCTCAGTCGGGGGCGGCGGCATGATCGCCGCCCCCGGTCCGTGAGAACGGAGGAACCCGCCGATGGACCGGCACATCCGCCATCCGCGCGACGCCAGGCAGTCAGTGTGCGGCATACCCGCCGCCGACGTCGGGCGATGGGAGACCGAACAGCCGCCCCGCGTCGAGCACACGTGCGAGGACTGCCACACCCTGCTGCCCGAGGCCGCCCGGCCCGACGACGCGAACCACCCGCCCGGCGACGCCAGCCTCATCGACACATTGCGCCGCATCGTCACCGAGCACCAGCACGCCAAGATCGACGGAGTCCTCGTCGACGTGTGGTCGGCCAGCGTCACCGTGCTCATCTGGGACCGGCTCAACGACAAACACCGGCAGCGGCTACTGACCCTGCCATCGCACGAGCTGATCCTGCGATGCATCGCGGTCTACACCCGCCTCACCTCCCCGCGAGGTGACCGGTGACCGCGCCGCAATGGTTCCACTTCGGGCCATGGACATTCTCCATCGACGCCGCCGACGCGCTGATCGCCGCAAGACCACGCGGCATCCAGCGCATCGACGTCGCGACGTGGGCCGAGGCATACGGCCTGACCCACCTCGACGAACACGACCGGCGCGGAGTCAGTCTCATCGGCCCGGCCAGCGACAGCTTCAATCGCGCATACGCCATGACCACCGATCTGGCCGAGCCCGTCATCGTCGCCACTATCGCCCTCAACGGTCAGACGCCAGTGCCGCTGCTCATCGACGGGACACACCGCCTCTACCGGGCCTGGCGCGAAGGCGTCGCCGAGCTGCCCGCCTACCTGCTCACCGTCGACGAAACCCGCCAGGTCCAGCACCATGCGCTCCTCGGACCGGGCCGCACCCGCATCACGCCGCCGCCGCACTGACGACGGCCGACCCCCTCGCACGCCTCGCACGCCCGCCCACAGCTGGCGACCTGCGAGGCGTTTCTCATGTCCACCCCGACAGGAGCGATCCCATGACCTACACAGCACCCTGGCAACGGCTCTGCGACTGCCGATGCCCGCTGCACTACCGGCAGACCCGCATCACCTACCACGAGTCCGACTGCGCCTGCGCAATCACCTGTGCCACCCAACCCATGACCCTGCTCGCCGAACAGTGGCGATGCGCCCTGTTCCTCGACCAAGACGGCGACCTCTGGTACGTCACCGCGATGCCCGGCGGCAACTGGGACTGGCCCAACGCCGCAGAGCTCAACACCCGGTACAACCTCGACGACAGCAGCGTGCGCATCGAGCGCCTGCTGCGGCAGGCCGCGCACGAGCTCGGCAACGCCATCCACTGACCTCCGACCAGCTCAAGGTGGGCCGCCCATGTGGGCGGCCCACGGCCCTTTTCGTGCTTCACCACCCTGAGGAGACAGACATGTACCGCACCAACCACAACGCCTACGAACGCGCCTGCGACTGCACCTGCCCGATCCACCACGGCCAGCCCCGCGCGACCTACACCAACCCCGGCTGCTACTGCCTGGCCACCTGCGCCAGCCAGCCCATGACCGTGCTCGCCCCGCAGATCGGCGGCGCCCTGTTCCTCGACGCCCACAACGCGCTGTGGTTCGTCCAGGCGCTCGAACCGGGCCACTGGGACTGGCGCTACGCCACCGCCGTCAACATCGGCCACCCACTGTTCGAGGTCGGCACACAGATCGCCGGGTTCCTGCGCGACACCCACCTCATGCTGCTGCCGCTGGTCCACCCGCTCTAACCGCTTCCCACCGCGCTGCTGCCGGCCGCGCACCGCGCGGAGCACCGGCTATTTTCGTTTCCACGAAAGGCAATCACATGACCAAAGCCGTCATCGGCATCGTCACCGCCGTCATCGTCGGCTGCATCGGCCTGCCCGTACTGCTGCTGTCCTCCATCATGGGGGACGCCCCCGGCGGCGGCTGCGGCGTCGCCACCGCCCCGACTGGCCTCTCCGGGCAACCGCCCGGCCTCGGCAACTGGGACACCGAGCAGCTGCAGATCGCTGCGACCATCATCGACATCGGCGTCGCCAAGGGAGTTCCCCGTTGGGGCTGGGTCGTGGCTATCGCGACGGGCATGCAGGAATCCGGGCTGCGGAACCTACCGTTCCTCGGCGACCGAAACGACCACGACTCGATCGGCGTCTTCCAGCAACGCCCGAGCCAGGGCTGGGGCACCGTCGAGCAGCTGTCGGAACCGGAGTACCAGGCAGGCAAGTTCTACGACAAGCTGCTGACCATCAGCGGGTGGGAACGCATGCCGCTCACCCAAGCCGCGCAAGCCGTTCAAGCGTCGGCGTACCCCGACGCCTACGCGAAGTGGTCCGACGACGCGCTCAACCTGGTGGAACAGCTCACCAGCACCATCAGGGACTGCTCCACCGACGCGCTCGCCGCCCTACCCGAAGGATTCACCCTGCCGGCCAACACCCCGCCAGCCGTCATGACCGCCATCTTCTGGGCGGTCGGCCAGCTCGGCACCCCATACCATTTCGGCGGATCCTGCACCGACCCGCACTCCGGCAACCCCGACAAGCAGTGCGACTGCTCCTCGCTGATGCAGCAGGCGTACCGGGCTGGCGGGGTTTCCATTCCTCGAGTTACCACCGATCAGGTCCGCGCCGGAACGGGCATCGCAGACCCGGCGATGCTGCTGCCCGGCGACCTCATCCTCATCCCCGGCAGCGAAGGCACCGCATCCAACCCGCGGCACGTCGGCATGTACCTCGGCGAGGGAAAAATCATCCACGCGCCAAAGACGGGTGACGCCGTCAAGATCACGACGCTGAGTGGGTGGCTCAGTCAGGTCGCTGCGATCCGCCGGCTCGTTACGTGGTGATCCCGGCTGCGGACGAGGCCGACACGAAGTTCATGGCGCTGAAGGTCGGAACTTGCTTCGGCACTTCAACGGTCGGGTGATGGTCGCCGCGGTGGAGTAGCTGACGCCGATCTGTTACTAGCAGAAAGTATGGCCTCGTACGGCTGGCTCGACCACCTTGACGGCCAGGAATCGGGCCGGCCCGCGCTGGACGTCTAGCAGCGCGAACGCCCGATCGCCGCTCGGAAGGTGTGGCCCCGACTCCGGGTACGTGTTCGTCGGCAAGGAAGGCAACCCGATTCATTGCGGCTGCGCCAGCTGCCGGTTCCGTCTCCTCGCCAACGCGCCGCATTCCACCCCTCCACCACGACTTTCGGCGCGGCGCCGCGTCCTTGGCCCACGAGGCGGTTGCCTACTTCAACATCCTGCAGGATCTGCTCGGACATTCAAGCATGATGGTCACCGCCGACACCTATACCAGTCCTGCCGTTCGCCCAGCGCAAGTGCGCCGGCGCCACTGCGAAATCCGCCGTCCACAACGGACGGACACAAAGAAGCGGTAGCCCCGCGTCTCCGCAGTCGGCCGCTTTTTAACGCTGCGCACCCGAAGGAATTCGAACCTCTAATCTTCTGATCCGAAGCTAGTAGCGCTCCCGCTCGGGGTCCGTACCCGACTCAAAAAAGATCGGCGGGCCGACCCTATTGATTCTGAATCCCACCCACAGTTGCCTAACGACTTCCGTCTGCGCGCCAGGTCCAACCCAGTCTCTCAGCCCCTTCCAGTCGTTTGCCTCGATCAGCTGTAGACACCTGCCGCATACATACATCCGGTCTCCGGACGAAAGTGAGTAGGCCGGCCCCCGCAGTACGAACTCTTCGAATGGGTAATAGGCGACAGTCCTGGCTGCCGTGCAAAAGTCGCACACCCTCTGTCCTGGAAGGTTCGCGCCAATCGTGTGCGGCACCAGCTTTTGAACTGGCTGAGAGTCTAATGTGCCGTTCATCAATTGAATGAATTCGTCCGTCATTCGGACAAGACCGCTTGTACCTTCTCGCTGAACGTACTCACGAAGCCGCTCCATCTCCACAAGGTCGTGGCGATCTTTAGCAGCTATGAGGCGCAATATGATCTCATCGAACCACCTGCTGTCGCTCGATGGCTCAGGTGGATCAATTGGCCCAATAGTCATCTCATGCCCCAAAGTGCAGCAGGAAGTAACTGCATGCCTTGACGTGGAATTGACCAACGTCGAGAGTTATTTCCGCGACCGCAGGAACTATCTGACCGGGGGTCTTCCTTGTGCCCCCTATGCACGGTGTTGATGGATAGCAGCTAGCATTTTCTAGAGCTGTTGGATATTACCTCGCAAAACGTCCACGGTGGACATTACGCAGTGCTTTTTACTGGTCAAGCTGCTTGCGGAAAGTGATGTTGCGAAAGCAGTGCCTGAGCCATCTCGGCAGAAAGCGGAAACCCGGAAGACTCTTCAAGCCACAGCCATTGACCATTCGCGTTTGTCTCCAGGAACCACCATACTCCAGCGGTGTCGATCAGCATGTCTACACATCCATATCGGAGGCCGAGCGACGCATGGAGGGCGGTCAGTGAGCCTCTGATTTCTGCTGGAATCGCTGCAGACTGCCACCGGGCTCGTGTGTCCAATCGCCAGTCGAGTTGTGCAGCACGAGCCGTAGTAAAGCACCAAACACGGTCGTCGACAAGAATAAGGCGAGCGGCATGCGCCCAATCGATCAGTTGCTGTACGGTTACAGGGCAAGGTGGCAGTCTCTCGTCCAACGTGGAGAATGCGTGCTCGTCGACTTCACTTACAAAGATCGCGTAGTGCTTATCGCCGGTGTCCAGTCCAGATAGAGACACGCCCTTCAGAATGGCGCGCTCGTTCTGCTGTAGAAATTCGCGTACCATTTGAGGATCATTCGATATCAACGTCTCAGGAACTTGAAGACCGTGTCGTACGGCCGCCGCATACTGCGCCGGCTTCGTCGCACTTGCATAATTTGCGCTAGGTAGATTGTATAATGCAACACCTCGTTGCTGTAGCGCTAAAAAAAAACCCTCTAGGGCGTCGTCTCGCTCTCTAGCGACAAAGTATGATTCTGTGCGGAACAGTCGTCGCGGCATAGCGGAGATCGGACGTCGATACCACACAGCGGTCACGCTGTCGAAATCGATCCCGCTGCTGGTTGACCGCACTTCAACTCGCGCCTCTGAGCTTCGAAAAGTCGACGAGAGGAAAAATTCGCTCTCCCAATTCGGGTTCCATATTGCACTTTGCTTCGGATGTAGAGCATTCTGAATGGCCTGCGCGTGGACGTCCTCCGGGCTACTGACGATGAGAAGCAAGGCCGGCCTAGTGATCGTCGGCGTTTAGATCATCGTTTTGGTAGCCCGTGTGTGTTGCTGTCCCGGTTGCCGGGCTCATCGTAGGATCGGCTGGGTCGCCCTTCGCGCTAACGTGAGCATGCGCGAATGACCAAGGTAGGCGCGCCAGGTGATCGTCTTCCTCGATGCTGAGGCGCGAGTCGATGTCACTGCTCATGGCTCCGGCCCTTTCTGTCGCTGCGTCAAGACATGATCGCACAGCACAACGATGATCGGAAGACTACTAACATGATCGTTGGGCTTCCGAGTGGGTCATCGGTAACCAGTCGGTGTGCACAACGTGCTGGCAGTGTCTCGTGTTGTAGCCGTAACGCTTGCCCATGTTGGGATAATGAAGTTTCGTACTAAGTACCATCCGAGAAAGGTGCAACAGGTGATGATTCCGTCCATTACCGTTCAGGCAATTCTTGCCTGTTGGTCTTGATCGTATGGCTGAGTTGTCGGGCTGTGGGTGATGTGTCTGGTTCGCAATCGCTCGCCCAGTTGCAGCAGCAGAGGGATGGCGACGATGCATAGCCGATCCACCCGTTCGGCCAGCAGGTCGCCGCTGCATGCGTTAAGGGCTGTGGTGAGTTCGGTTGTGAATATTGGCCAGGTTTCGAGCAGGAGTAGTGCTGGATCCGGCTGGTGGTCTACGGCAACGAAGGCTACCTGGTTGACCTCCGGCTGCACACTCGTCTGCGGCGCTCTGTGAGGTAATCGGATCAATCGTGGTCGACCTACCTGTTCGACTGCACGCTACGGCCTCGACAGTCTTGCCTCTGTTCGATGGAGAATTTGCATGGGGAGACTCGCAGCCTGAACTGCTTCTGCGGCCTCCGTAACGTTGTCGTAGTTGACTTCACAATGGCGTGCGGAATCGCGCAGCGCCGCTACGCCCGCCGGCGAACGGCGCCATGATTCCGTTCTCCTCGCCCCTCAGGTCTATGCCGACGGTCTCATCCGCGAATCCAACCAGCTCGCGAACGGGGACCTCTGCCCTCATCGCTGCAAAGACGCCCAGCTCGTATTGACCGATGAGGAACTGCGGCCTTACTTGCGCCTCGTCGCCTTTGAATGCGGACTGAAGCCGCTCGTTCGCGTAGGATGTCTGAGCGTCTTTGACGGCGACGCGATGACCCGTCCAGGTTGCGAAGATTGCAGCTTCCGACGTTTGGTCCGGTGTGCGGGCGACCAATGCCTTGGCACGCAGCCATGCCATGGCATAGGCGATCGATCCGGCCGCTTCGCCTTGATAGGCCCGCTCGGCGGTGAGTAGGTAATCGTATTCATTCCACTGGTTGCTTCTGGCCGATCCTGGCCCGGAGTTGGGCGCGGCAATCCTCGACACGGTGTCAGTCACGAGCGAGCTGACCGTCGTCCTGCTTCAGCTGGCCGCGCCGCCCGTCGACGACGACGAGCCGGGTACCAGTGAGGCCCTGGAACGGGCCGCTGACCTCGCCGCCGATGCTCACTGTCACCTCGTGACCGGGCTGAATCTGATGGCAGTTGCTCACGCCATTGCCGCTAGCCTGCTAACGACCCGATAGCCCGGCCCACCCGTCCTCTGCACGGTGCCTGTTCTTCCCAGCAGGCACCGTGCGGCTTAGCCACGGGCCGATGAGCGTTCGAAGGCTTCCGGGGCTACCGGCCTGCGCCGACGACGGATCTGGGATGTTCGGGCAACTCGCTCTCCCACTCGCGCCGCTTGCGCCGCCCGAGCCCGGTGCTCGGTAGCACCCCGGCGGCACGAGACAACTCTGCGCCGGTGGGGACGCGCCCTTTGGAGACCTCGGCATCCCAGAACCGGCGCATGGCCGCGACTGAGGACGGGTCGGAGGCTTCGTCGGCCTGCTGCTCGTCCGCGTCGCCGTCGAGCGGGTCATCGTCCGGCGGTATCCCGTCCGGCGGTATCCCGTCCGGCGGTATCCCGTCCGGAGCCCCTCGCTCATCGCAGGATGCGGTTTCGGCCCCGAACTCGGCGCGATCGTCTTGTTCGGCACGGTGCGGGACAGCGTCGGTGACGTCCGCGTGACGGCATGCGCTGCCGTTCGCTGGAACGCCGTCGGCGTCGGTATGGCCGTTCACCGCCGGTAGGTCGGGCAGTGACACCGTTCTTACAGTCGACGAGCCGCTGTCGCAGACGGCGATCGGCACCGGCGGGGTCTCGATAATGCGCCAGGCGTCGAGGTGCGCCAAGGAGTTGGGTGAGGTGGCGTCAACGAACCCGTAGAGGGTGGCCATGTACATCTGGACGGCTTGACGTTCGTCGGCGGCGTCGGGGAAGTCGGCCAGGCCGATGTGCTCGGCGGCTGCCATCAACTGGCGGATCACTTTGCGGTGGGCGCGGCGAAGCCGCCAATGCGCCGGGTCCTTCTTGCTCTGCAAAAGGTGCAGGTTGAGGCGGGCCCGGCCGAGGCGGGCGCGCCGGCGGGCGCGGTCAACTTCAGTCACGTCCCGGCCGTGCGTCTCGGCCAGCCGCAGCCACACGAAGACCCGCTCGAGGGTGACGGTCCAGTGGATGCGGGCGGCGGTCCTGCTGAGACGGGCGTTGCGTTCGGCCGCCAGTGCCCGTTCCCACATCCATGCAGCAACCAGCGGCGCGACGAGCCGCAGACAGACCTCGCGGAAGCTGCCGGCGTCCAGGGCGGACAGGCTGGCGGTGAGCGCGGCGAGGACCCAGACGGCGACACCGTCGATGCCGGTGGAGCCCTTCTCCGGTTCGCGGAGCAGACGGACGCGGGCCAACAACGCCGAGGCGAACAGGGCGACCTCGATGTAGGCGAAGAACGCAATGCGCAGCGGCGACGCACCGAGGATATCCGTGAAGAACTTCCACATGCCCGATGCGGAGACCATTGTGGCCAGCGCCGCCGCGACGATGGTCAGGATGTTCGCGACCGTCAGCGTGGCTCGGTGCTCGGTCATCTTCCGCAGCCGGCTGGTGAACGCCAGTATCAGGCCGAGACCGGCCAGGACCGCGAGGCTGACGTGGAGCGGGCTGGATTCGACCAGAACGCGAAGGTCATCGAGGTTCACGATCAGCTCCTTTGTGCCGGTTCGGTGTACCGGTCATGGCCACACCGCCTGGACCCGTGGCCATGCGCGATGACGCCAGCGGCGGCGATGAGACACGGACCGAGGGGCAGCTGTGTGCCGGGGTTGAGGCGTCCGGTCCTGCTTCTGGTGACGGCGATGGGTGCGTCGGCGCTCAAGCCAAGCAGGGCGGGCGTTGAAGGTTGTGCGGCTGCGCCAGCCGAGTGCGGCCAGCCGCGCGGCGATGGCCACGTCGCCCCGGGCGGCGTCGGGCCGCAGTGGTCTGGTGCACGCACCCGCCGAGCGCCATGGCTGGTCATCGGGGACGGCGTGCACTGCAACGGCCTGGCGCAAGATCGGTACGGTGGCCAGGGCGGGCAGCAGGTTCTGTCCGCGTGCGCCGGGTGCCAGGGTGCTCGTCACGTTTCGTCCAGGCTGTTGCGTAGGCGCGTTGCTAGGGCGATCGTGTCCTCCTGGGGCTCGGCGTCCAGGTCGGCCAGCGTCTTGGTGAGGGCGCGCAGCAGCGTCCGGATGCCGTCGGCGTCGCCGAGGGCGTGGCGGGCGTGCATGGCCTTGACGTAGAGGGCCTCGTTATAGCGGTCCAGGCCGATCGCCTTGTCGAGCAGGTCTGAGGCGAGCTGCGGGTTGCTGTCGAGCAGGTCGTCGGCGAGCAGCAGGTGGGCTTCGGTGCCCCACCGGCGTACGGTCTCGCGGTGCGGCGCCAGCCATTCGTAGTCCTGGCCTTCCGCGAGCGGCGCGGTGTAGAGGTCGCACGCTTCGGTGAGCAGCTCGCGGCGACGCGGCTCGGTGGCGAGCGTGGCGGTGCGCATCAGATCCCGCAGCGTCCACACATCGACGTCCACGGTGGCGGGGTCGAGGCGGTAGCGTCCGGCGGATTTGATCACGTAGGCGTTCTTGGCCTCTGCGGTGCCGGCACGGCCGAGCACATGCCGCAGGTTCGAGGCGTTGGTGTGCACGCGCTGGTCGGCCTGGTGGACGCGGGCGTCGGGTTCGAGGTACTCGCCGATCTGTCTAGTGGCTGCACCGTCCGGGTGCACCGCGAGGTACACCGCCATTTCGAGGGCCTTGGCTCGTAGCGGCCGGCCTTCCGCGGTGATGTTCTCGATGCGCGGCGGGCCGAGGACCCGCAGCCGTGCGCGGCCCGGGGCGGCGGCGGGGTGAGTGATCGTCACCGGTGTGGGGGTGTCGGTGGGCGCGAGCTCGGTACGGCTGGCGTGCAGCGGCACGACCGAGACCGGAACTGCCGAAGCCGTCATGATGGGCGGCTCGCCGGTATGTGCCTCGCGCAACGTGGTCAAGATCTGCACGGCGGTGTCGGGGTCAAGGACGGGCAGCCGCGGCGGCACCGGCGTGGCCGGCTGCCCTGACACGAGCTTGGTGTGCCCGTCCCGGGAGACCTCCACGGTGGTGCCGTGGGCCCATTCGCCCAGCAGCAGCGCGGACACGTGCAGGTCCTGGCCGACGCCGAGCGCCACCTTGGCCCGCATGCAGGCACCGGCGGGCGGCGCGTCGGTGATGAGCATGATCTGCGGTAGCGGCTCTTCGTCGGGCGCCACCTGCCGCAACTCGTCCAGGTCGGTCAGGACGTGCTCGTCGAGGATGCGGCTGCGGTGCAGCAGCTGGGACTCCACGACAGTTAGGGCGTCGTCGATGCTGTCGGCGATGTGTAGCCGTGGCCACGGACCGAGAGCGGCGACCTCCGGACCGAGCAGGTTGGTCAGGGTAGCGGCGTCGATGACGACCTCGCCGCGTGCGTCGGGGTGTTGCGGGTCGCCGGAGGCCAGCACGGTGACGAGCGCGGCGCGGGCCGCGGCGCATGCGCCGTCGCCAACGACGCCCGTGCCGCCCGTCAGCAGGGCCGCCAGCTCGGGTACCTGCTCCGATATCTCTGGGCGCTCGGTGCCGGGGGCGGGGTGTGTCGGGTTGCGACTCACGGCGTGGCGCAGCGCGACCACCGCCGGCGGCAGTTCGGTTGGCGGATCGTCGTCGGGCTGACCGGCGTAGCGGCGGCGGCGCTGGAACCACACCAGGACGGCGGCGGCACTGATCGCGAACGCTAGTCCCCACGGCAGCCAGCTCGACGTCGACAGCTGCACTCCGTGCTCGTTCGTGCTCACCGCCGGACTCGGACGGTCGCTCGCGGCCGGCGAACCCGAGGGCGTGGTCGTGCTCGGATTATTCGGCTGAACCTGACTCAACGGCGGTTCGGTCGCCGAGACGTCGTCGGGGCTGCTCTCTACGGCCGGGTCCTGAGCGTCGCCCGGAAGGGTAAGCGTCCAGGCCGGTTCGATGTGATTGCCGCCGTGCATACGTCCGGCCTGGTCATAGCGGCTGGCGTTGAGACGGTAGATCTCCCGCCATCGATGTGGATCACCCAAGCATCGTTCGGCGATGCTCCACAGTGTGTCGCCACGCCGCACCACCACCGTCATCGGCTGTCCTGCGCGGTAGCCCGCTGCCGGTTCCGCACCGGTGATCTGCCGCGGTGAGGTTATGACCGTGTCCGCGGACATGCGTACAGGTGCCGGAAGCGCGGTCACGTCGCCGCCCGGCGAAACCACGGCTGTCGGCAGGACGGTGGCCGGCGGGCTGGCTGTGTGCGCGGCCGTCATCGCCGCAGATGCTGTGCCAGCAGCGGAAACACTGGCGGTTACTGTCGTGGCCGCCATCAGCAGTGAACCGGCCAACGAGGTGATGGTGGCCCGCAACGGCGCCGGCAGCAGCAGCCGGGCCGCTCGATCTCCGTGCCTGATCACGGTGGCCACGTCGGCGACGGTTGCAACCGCCAGCCATGCCCACAGCAGTACAACCACGGCAGCCGTGACGAGCAGCAGCAACGGCGGGGTCAACGGCTCCACTATGACGGCGGCGAGATCAAGATCGAGCAACGCGTCGAGCCATACCTGCCGCGACGCGATCACCGCGGTCGGCAATCCGAGCAGGCCACAGAGCAGCGCCACAGTGCTGGCAGACTGACGGACCGCGGCGCCGGCACGGCCGCCACGCTGGTTCGGCTGGTGTCGCCAGGTCAGCTGAGACGCCGACCAACTGCTCGGCATGGCATGCGGAACCGGATCGAAGTGGTGGTGCGGACGTCTCGTAAGCATCGCGACTGCGCTCCATGCTGACCGGTGTCGATGAATACCGAAGCTAAACCCGCAGTCGACCAGGTCGTCCCCAGCTTGACGATCACCCAGATCACACCGGTCACAGAGGTAACACTGCAGGTCGGAGGGCTGTTTACCGTCGCTCCTGCAGCGGGATCACGATGGTCGTAAGGACCAAAAGAGCATTCGCCCGTTGCGGTGAAGCTGTCCGCGGCCACGGAATACTCCCCACAGGCGGCCATTTAGCGCCCCGCTGGTGGCCACGGTTCTCCCCATAGGCGGCCAGATACCTCCCCGCTGATCA